>NZ_PUJW01000171.1 GCF_011189575.1 Photorhabdus cinerea | reverse complement strand
CAGGATTTTTCGCAGTGATGATTTTGAAACATTGAGAATGGCCGCGGTTAATGGATTTGGGGTAGGGCTTTTGCCTAATTGGGTAGTATCGACAGATATTCATTCTGGAAAACTGATGCCTTTATTCAATGATCCCGATGGACGCAAAGAAGATATTTATTTACTGCGGGCACTTGCTCACCCGCCAGCAAAATTAACAGCATTTATGTCGTTATTGCAGGAGTGGCTTGC
>NZ_PUJW01000170.1 GCF_011189575.1 Photorhabdus cinerea | reverse complement strand
ATGCTGGCAGAACTATTTACGCGATATTCTAAAATTCAGGTTGAACTTGATCAAACAGAATATTTGACTGATCCCGTTAGGGATCGTTTAACTTCAATAATGATAGCAGGATTTTTCGCAGTGATGATTTTGAAACATTGAGAATGGCCGCGGTTAATGGATTTGGGGTAGGGCTTTTGCCTAATTGGGTAGTATCGACAGATATTCATTCTGGAAAACTGATGCCTTTATTC
>NZ_PUJW01000169.1 GCF_011189575.1 Photorhabdus cinerea | reverse complement strand
GCTCAGCCCGGTACTGGTGACAATAATGTCCAAACTCACGCCATGCCGTAATAAGGCTCGAGCCGTTTCCACTTTACCTTTCTCTCGGCCTAGTTCAATACCTTCCTCTCGACCTTGTTCAATACCTTCCTCTCGACCTTGTTCAATACCTCGCTCAAGCCCTTTTTGTTCAAGCTGTTCTGCAATAGTCATCAACATCGTTTCATGCTCCGGAGATTGTTCAATCAGTTGATGGACAAATTG
>NZ_PUJW01000168.1 GCF_011189575.1 Photorhabdus cinerea | reverse complement strand
AATGGACATACGCTGGACCTCTCCCAATTTGTCCATCAACTGATTGAACAATCTCCGGAGCATGAAACGATGTTGATGACTATTGCAGAACAGCTTGAACAAAAAGGGCTTGAGCGAGGTATTGAACTAGGCCGAGAGAAAGGTAAAGTGGAAACGGCTCGAGCCTTATTACGGCATGGCGTGAGTTTGGACATTATTGTCACCAGTACCGGGCTGAGCCGGGATAAAATTGAAGCGTTAAAG
>NZ_PUJW01000167.1 GCF_011189575.1 Photorhabdus cinerea | reverse complement strand
TGACTTCGGCAATAAAGACAGTTATCCATACAGGATTAGATGATCCTGAGTTGGATTAATAATTTTCAGAATTATCAAGGTCGCATAAGCGGCCTTTTTCTTTTCACACCCGCACTTACGGGGCTTTTTCATATATAAAGCCCACATCCCCCGTTCTCAGATAAAAGTTTCAGTCTGTCTAATGGCTTGGTGTGGCAATTTCAACTACCGAGGATTACTTAGTAGTTCAATTCCAGGCTGCGCAT
>NZ_PUJW01000166.1 GCF_011189575.1 Photorhabdus cinerea | reverse complement strand
TTACATCTGGCGTAATAATCTTAAGTTAGGAGCTGGAAAATACCGTCCGTTACGATCAGTTGATATCAATCTGTACAAAAAACAGGCTTAGCGTAGGATATTTTCCGTTTTCCAAGCGGACCCCTAATGCACTTGCTCGGGCTGTTTTTATGCACCGGCTGGGTGAAATAAGGGACAGAGGACTGGAAAACCAAAGTTACCGAGCCAGTGGACTGACATTACTCACTGCGGCGATCACGTTATGGAATACC
>NZ_PUJW01000165.1 GCF_011189575.1 Photorhabdus cinerea | reverse complement strand
TGCTTGCCTTGAGCTATGCCCCATTTGTTCAGCTAACTCGCCATAAGTAATGGTAGATAAACCATTAGATTTATTATGCTCAACGAACGCCACAAGAATCAGCCAGATTTGTTGTGCTTGTACATAAGGGGTCCGCTTGGAAAACGGAAAATATCCTACGCTAAGCCTGTTTTTTGTACAGATTGATATCAACTGATCGTAACGGACGGTATTTTCCAGCTCCTAACTTAAGATTATTACGCCAGATGTAAT
>NZ_PUJW01000164.1 GCF_011189575.1 Photorhabdus cinerea | reverse complement strand
TCAAGAAATTTAGTGGGATTGCACGCCGGAAACGCCGAAATGCACATAATGAGTTTTAGTATTGATGCGGAACTGTGCAATAAATAGGCTTAGCGTAGGATATTTTCCGTTTTCCAAGCGGACCCCATCAGGGATGAAACCTATGCGGCAGCGCTTGCCGAACTGGTGAATGCCCAGAAAAAGTACCCACTGTCAGCATTCTGGGGAGACGGTACAACATCCTCATCCGATGGCCAAAATTTCAGGGTTGGA
>NZ_PUJW01000163.1 GCF_011189575.1 Photorhabdus cinerea | reverse complement strand
TTTTTGGACTTGCACGATCCCGTTGCGCAGTCACACTCAGGCTTTTCCCCTGAGAGCCTGAGTGATGATTGACCTGCCCGATGATATTGACCCACTGAAAGCGCTCGTTTACCAACTTCAGGCCGATGGGTACGTGGCTTACGATACGCTGAAATCGGTCAGACACGCCGGGTGCATGGCGCATGCCCGTCGTAAATTTACCGAGGCCCAGAAAGTTCAGCCGGGTAAAAAAGCCGGACGCGCCGAACAGGGGCTGACTTTT
>NZ_PUJW01000162.1 GCF_011189575.1 Photorhabdus cinerea | reverse complement strand
TTGTCGGGACAATTTGTGCTGGAAGTCAGCCCGGGCATTCGTCACTTTTTCATGGCATCGGGCTACAATTAACCGGGCTTTACCCCGATTTTTACTGCCTTTTCGTTTTCGGGAGAGCGCTTTCTGCCTACGCCGTAGATTTTGACTGGCCCGGATTAAATAGCGGGGATTGGCTTGTTTCCTGCCATCAGAATAGATAAGGAAGTGGGTTAACCCAAGGTCACATCCCGTGCTTTTGTCTGCATCAATCACATCAGGAGGAACCGGTGTTTCTTTGC
>NZ_PUJW01000161.1 GCF_011189575.1 Photorhabdus cinerea | reverse complement strand
ACCATGCAATAAGTGCACACATCAGCGCGTCAATCATCGTCTTCCAGAACTTACCGCCGTTATATCGGCCTCTGAGGTAAGCCATTGTTGCAGCCAGTGCCGCCCCTAAACCTTGTTCTTTGACTGACAGCAGCCACAACCATAGCTGCATCCAGATGTCAGGCTGCTTGTCCATGAGTTTCATATTTCCACCCCCGGCCGGGGAATTAGTCCCCGGCAGATGTCGGGTGTGAGAAAAAATTTACTGTGAAAGCAGGTCTATTAACTTTCTACAGTTTTCAGTTG
>NZ_PUJW01000160.1 GCF_011189575.1 Photorhabdus cinerea | reverse complement strand
ATGACATCAAAGATCCTGCCAAAGAGAAACACAACCATCTGGAACAGGTTGAGTTCCGTTACGAAAAAATCATCTGGACGTACAAAGACGGCAACATCATTCACTCGGATGCGTGGAATGAGCGCAATCAGGCGTAATTGCTGACAGGCCGCCATACCTCGGTATGGCGGTCATAACGACGCGAATGAAGCGCTGCTGGGTCGTCTTAACCCGGAACACCTGAAATAACATGGTGTGCAATAGGAGATTTTATTGTGATAAACCCTGGCTGTAGTTTTTGTACCCGTAAGGGGCTGCCTGTTT
>NZ_PUJW01000159.1 GCF_011189575.1 Photorhabdus cinerea | reverse complement strand
TACTCACTGCGGCGATCACGTTATGGAATACCGTGTATATAGAAAGAGCCATCGAATCACTGAAACGGAAAGGGGTTCAGATTAATGAGCAATTGCTTTCGCACCTGTCGCCGCTGGGTTGGGAGCATATCAATCTGAGTGGAGATTACATCTGGCGTAATAATCTTAAGTTAGGAGCTGGAAAATACCGTCCGTTACGATCAGTTGATATCAATCTGTACAAAAAACAGGCTTAGCGTAGGATATTTTCCGTTTTCCAAGCGGACCCCTTATGTACAAGCACAACAAATCTGGCTGATTCTTGTGGCGTTCGTT
>NZ_PUJW01000158.1 GCF_011189575.1 Photorhabdus cinerea | reverse complement strand
TGACTTCGGCAATAAAGACAGTTATCCATACAGGATTAGATGATCCTGAGTTGGATTAATAATTTTCAGAATTATCAAGGTCGCATAAGCGGCCTTTTTCTTTTCACACCCGCACTTACGGGGCTTTCTCATTGGAACTTTATATGAAAGACGAATTTGAATGGGTGTGATGAATTTGACGGATTCTAAATTTTAGGCTTCGCGTTCGCGGGGCTTTTTCATATATAAAGCCCACATCCCCCGTTCTCAGATAAAAGTTTCAGTCTGTCTAATGGCTTGGTGTGGCAATTTCAACTACCGAGGATTACTTAGTAGTTCAATTCCAGGCTGCGCAT
>NZ_PUJW01000157.1 GCF_011189575.1 Photorhabdus cinerea | reverse complement strand
GAGAAATTCTCTGGCCGTTTCAGGCTGCGTTAAAAAATGCTTGAATAACGCGTCATGGTGAGGCCGTTTTTCTTTCTTTGCCACAATCTGTTTCTCTGTCTTATCAGGTAGTCATTACTACTCATTGTCTATCCCCGTCATCCATCTGTCTCTTGATCTATGAAATATGATCAAGAGACAGGTCATCCATAGGGTATAAATAAGAATAAAAATGCCGATCTTGAATATCGGCATTTTGCTGTAAAAGAGAAGATTAATTTAATGCTTTAACGCTTCAATTTTATCCCGGCTCAGCCCGGTACTGGTGACAATAATGTCCAAACTCACGCCATGCCGTAATAAGGCTC
>NZ_PUJW01000156.1 GCF_011189575.1 Photorhabdus cinerea | reverse complement strand
ACGACTGATTGCTCAGTGTCTGGTTCCTGCTTCGACAGGCGGCCTGACTGCACCCTCCCTCCACAGGCAAGCACGGCATGTCCTGCCGCTAAAATGTTACGAGCGCCGTTGACATCTGCGTTCGCGGTATATCCACACACCTGGCACATAAATTTACTCTGCGACAAGCGGTTCTCTTTGGCTGTATGACCGCAACATGCGCACCGCTGGCTGGTGTAGGCCGGTGGGACTGCCAGTACCTGACCGCCGCGCCAGAGCTGCTTATATTCTAGCTGACGGCGCATTTCATACCAGCCCTGCTCCCGTATCGCGCGATTTAAGCCTGATTTAGCCCGAACGTTCCTTCCGGGCT
>NZ_PUJW01000155.1 GCF_011189575.1 Photorhabdus cinerea | reverse complement strand
AAGAAACTAGGTAAGTAGGGAAAATATTTTGAGAGATTAACTAATATATTCTTTGCTATTTTTTTTAAAGATTTTATTTATTTATTCATGAGAGACACACAAAGAGAGAGGCAGAGACATAGGCAGAGGGAGAAGCAGGCTCCATGCAGGGAGCCCGATGTGGGACTCGATCCCAGGACCCCGGGATCACTACCTGAGCCGAAGGCAGATGCTCAACCACTGAGCCACCCAGGTGCCCTAGCTATTAGAATTTAATTGTGCATGTCCTTCAACTTGGCAATTCTTCTCCCAGGTAACTATTATGGACAAAAACCACATAAGGCTGGTGCTCCAGTGCTGTTTAAAATAAGGACAA
>NZ_PUJW01000154.1 GCF_011189575.1 Photorhabdus cinerea | reverse complement strand
ATCTTCGTATATTAAATAATATAATAAAACTAATGTACTACCCCTAACCAAAGGCTCTTAAATGAGAGAATATAAATTTTTTCACGCAGATAGAGGCGGTCATCTCAACGAGGGTGCGATTATCACTAACAACGAATGCCTATCACTCTTTGGTCAAGAATATGCTCACTATTTTAACGTACAAGATCCATTCAATAATCTGAAAGAACCTCAACTGAGGGAGTTTATCGCTGAATATGTAAGACAAAATGTGCCTGATTTTGCAAAAAGACTAAGCAGACTCAGCTCATTTTTTGCTGCTCTTAGCATTGATGATGCACTTTTATTTGCAAAAGAAATCATCCCGCGTCCTGATCA
>NZ_PUJW01000153.1 GCF_011189575.1 Photorhabdus cinerea | reverse complement strand
TAATGCACTTGCTCGGGCTGTTTTTATGCACCGGCTGGGTGAAATAAGGGACAGAGGACTGGAAAACCAAAGTTACCGAGCCAGTGGACTGACATTACTCACTGCGGCGATCACGTTATGGAATACCGTGTATATAGAAAGAGCCATCGAATCACTGAAACGGAAAGGGGTTCAGATTAATGAGCAATTGCTTTCGCACCTGTCGCCGCTGGGTTGGGAGCATATCAATCTGAGTGGAGATTACATCTGGCGTAATAATCTTAAGTTAGGAGCTGGAAAATACCGTCCGTTACGATCAGTTGATATCAATCTGTACAAAAAACAGGCTTAGCGTAGGATATTTTCCGTTTTCCAAGCGGACCCC
>NZ_PUJW01000152.1 GCF_011189575.1 Photorhabdus cinerea | reverse complement strand
AAAACCTCGCCATGAACTTTCTGTGATGTTATAGAGGGTGTTAATAGTCTGCTTTCAATCTCATTTTTTCTGATTGAGTAATTCTTGCCCTTTCATTTTCCATTCTTCCCATTTGGGATTATCACGGGATAATTCATGCAAACTGGCTAATGGGGGTCCGCTTGGAAAACGGAAAATATCCTACGCTAAGCCTGTTTTTTGTACAGATTGATATCAACTGATCGTAACGGACGGTATTTTCCAGCTCCTAACTTAAGATTATTACGCCAGATGTAATCTCCACTCAGATTGATATGCTCCCAACCCAGCGGCGACAGGTGCGAAAGCAATTGCTCATTAATCTGAACCCCTTTCCGTTTCAGTGATTCGATGGCTCTTTCTATA
>NZ_PUJW01000151.1 GCF_011189575.1 Photorhabdus cinerea | reverse complement strand
CTTCCGATCTGGGCCATACTAGTACTGGATGCATCTGCAGGATATCGCGGCCGCCATCTGCCCTACGTTTGAGGGTTATAAGCTGGGTAGTATTACTCCTACTAACGGGCTGCATACCTCCATCTTCTAGCAGGTGTGGTCAGCTTCTCAGTGTAATCGGAAGGGACCTGTGAAAAAAAGGTTCAAAAGCACTGATGGGCAAGTGTTCTCCAGACGGTCTTAGAACGGACATTAGCGGTTTTGACAGATAAGGATCCCCCGGGCCATACTAGTACTGGATGCATCTGCAGGATATCGCGGCCGCTCGACGTAGAACTCAATCTAAAACTTCGATTTGCAACTTACCAAACAAAAAGAGCAACTCTTAAAGGGTTATACGAGCTCGCTGCATTTGGAACGTAGGATCCCCCGGGCCATACTAGTACTGGA
>NZ_PUJW01000150.1 GCF_011189575.1 Photorhabdus cinerea | reverse complement strand
TTTGTGACTCATGACTGGGGTGAAGTCGTAACAAGGTAACCGTAGGGGAACCTGCGGTTGGATCACCTCCTTACCTGAGATGCATGTTGCGTGCAGTGCTCACACAGATTGTCTGATGAAAGAAGAGCAAGAATGCGTCTGCGAAGCTGACTATCGGGTCCCCTTCGTCTAGAGGCCTAGGACACCGCCCTTTCACGGCGGTAACAGGGGTTCGAATCCCCTAGGGGACGCCACTTGCGGATGACGGGTGAAAGGCGTTGTCGTGTTATCGTTAAGCGGATTTTGGATAGAGTCGGTTTAACGATAAATGCTCTTTAACAATCTGGAACAAGCTGAAAAATTGAAACTGTCAGTGATATCGACGCGATATGACTGACAACTCTCAAGCTGAACAACCCGGGACGTCTTTGGGTTGTGAGGTTAAGCGACGAAGCG
>NZ_PUJW01000149.1 GCF_011189575.1 Photorhabdus cinerea | reverse complement strand
GGTTCTTATTACTCTTCAAAAGCTCCCAATCTTCAAGACCATTGACCGTAATTGGAAGCCTAATGTGCGTAAAAAGGGGCGGAGCTTCAAGTTTTAGAGAATGGACTCTGGGAGAGGGTATGTGGCAAAGGTTACTCAATTTAATGTCCCTCACATGGAAATAACATTGGGATCAAGAGCTTTATTATCTTAAATTCTAAAGTCCACATCCACCATTTCCCTAGTAAAAAGAGGGGCTCTGTTATTTAGCCATTTGTGTACTTTTTGTGAGGAGGTTATGTCAATAATATCCTTTTTGCTGCTGAAGTTGCGGAGAGTTTTGGCCACATATTCTATTGTAGTCTGGATCTTCCTCGGTAGGCTAAGCGTCGTTCCACACACAACAACATCTCTCCACTGTTTGTTTAAAGTTTAGAAAGAAAATATCCATCGTTCACAAGATCGTAGGAGAAGGACACGACTTAAGGATCCCCCGGGCCATACTAGTACTGGATGCA
>NZ_PUJW01000148.1 GCF_011189575.1 Photorhabdus cinerea | reverse complement strand
TCCGCATTGGACTAAATTTATAGTCACAGAAAACAAGGGATTTGTATTGGCATGGAACAAAAAGCCATCTCAATTAAAAGGAGACTGGAACTCTAAATCACCACGATCTCAATATGAAATTGTAGCCGTTGTTGATTTAGAAGATATGGACTGGAAAGAAACCCTCATCGAGCTATGAATGACCAAGTTCTTGAGAATGGACGTCGCAAAATAGCAAAGGAATGCTTACGTGAGCTGACAGCTCTCAATAAATATGACGATAAAGCAGTAACAGCAATACTCGATAAATATACGCAGCAATTCAAATTAATTATGAATGAGCGTCAGATGAGAAAGTCTACGCCAAAAGCCTGGCTTTCTTATTATGTGAGAAATTTGCAAAAAGAAAGGATAGACAAATGAGCGATCCTATTTACCTGACTGACGGAGAACTGTTTTCCATAACAGGATTTAAGCAAAAAAGCCAACAAATAAAGTGGCTAATAAACAATCACGTT
>NZ_PUJW01000147.1 GCF_011189575.1 Photorhabdus cinerea | reverse complement strand
AATAGGAAATACACCTTTGCATTGAGGGCACTCCACCCAATCACCTTTACCCGCGATAGGAATACCCTTGTGAGTATAGTCATCAATAGCGGTAATCACCTTACCGCCATGATCTGTCGTATCACCCAGCAGAATAATTGCTTTTGACATTAACGTTCTCCACCGTTTTTCAATTGGAAAATAGCATCATTTCCCATCACACCTCGGTAATTAATGGCAATAATCCCAGGTTCACCAACTGAATTTCAACATCATTGGATTTATCAATATCATCCTGATTTCTTCCATCAAAAATGCTTTTTTTGGTGACAATCAGAGTACCTACCTGTTCATTATTTTGATGGACGGGAAGTACCTCCTCCGCCATAGGCAGATAGGATTTATCAATAATACGGGGCTGGTAAAGCATCCAGCCAACACTGAGGCGATCAGGGAAAACCTGTTTGCCTTTTAAGGTATAGCCGTTGGTCTCAACTTGGATATAAGGAAAGTCACGGCTAGTCGCTAA
>NZ_PUJW01000146.1 GCF_011189575.1 Photorhabdus cinerea | reverse complement strand
GTGATAGCGGAAACATTCAAGTTGTTCAGTACCAGACGCCAATCGAGGTTCGGGACAACACGGCAAGGATGGCTGAATTTGGCTTCTCTTCTGCATTGCCAGCCGGGACAGACGTTGTGATTGGTTACTTGGGGGGAGACCGTTCCAGCGCTGTCGTGATTGCCAGCAACAATAAAAAATATCGGCATAAGAATTTAAATCCCGGAGAAGTAGTGCTCTATAACCAATGGGGCTTACATATCTTATTAACCGAGTCAGGGATCACTATTGAAGCCAAAGGCCAGCCAGTGACTATAAATAACGCCACTCAGGTAACAATCAACGCTAGCGAGTCTGTACTTTGTAACACGCCAATTCTAAAAGTGACAGGTGATATCGTTGATAACTGCAATAGCAATTCTTCAACAATGAAACAGTTGCGTGATTCCTATAATAATCATACACATAAAGTATCCGGTGTGGAGTCTGGCGGTTCAACAGTAACAAGTCAGAAAATCGGGGAGCCAGTGAAATGAGTGATATTAC
>NZ_PUJW01000145.1 GCF_011189575.1 Photorhabdus cinerea | reverse complement strand
GTGATAGCGGAAACATTCAAGTTGTTCAGTACCAGACGCCAATCGAGGTTCGGGACAACACGGCAAGGATGGCTGAATTTGGCTTCTCTTCTGCATTGCCAGCCGGGACAGACGTTGTGATTGGTTATCTCGGCGGGGACCGTTCCAGCGCTGTCGTGATTGCCAGCAACAATAAAAAATACCGGCATAAGAATTTAAACCCCGGTGAAGTGGTGCTGTACAACCAGTGGGGTTTGCATATCTTGCTGACAGAATCAGGGATAACGATAGAGGCCAAGGGTCAGCCCGTTACTGTGAATAATGCAACACAGGTAACAATTAATGCTAGCGAATCTGTACTTTGTAACACGCCAATTCTAAAAGTGACGGGTGATATTGTTGACAACTGTAATAGTAACTCTTCAACAATGAAACAGTTGCGTGATTCCTATAATAATCATACACATAAAGTATCCGGTGTGGAGTCTGGCGGTTCAACAGTAACAAGTCAGAAAATCGGGGAGCCAGTGAAATGAGTGATATTAC
>NZ_PUJW01000144.1 GCF_011189575.1 Photorhabdus cinerea | reverse complement strand
ATATTCAGCCCGGCCTTTAATCTCACCCACTTCACCGCTGATGTTGATTTTGACAGCTTGCTTTAAATTATATCTGAACATTGTATTTTTCCTGTTTCTGATAGATATCTCATTGATTTTTCCGAGGCCGTCACTTTGGGGACGGCTTACCAGAGCTGTATTTACTCGCCCACGCCTTAGCAATGTGCAAACAATCATCGTACATCTTGCCCTTCCGACTCGCTGACGAACTGCGACGATAGTGATCGACTGCCTTGTCACTTGCCATTCCTGCTATAGATGAAGAAAAGCCGAGTCTGGTTAACTCGGCCTGTATATTCTTCTCAATAAATTGTTCGTGGTTCATGTGCAACCTCCTTTGCACCTCCCCCAACCAACCCGAGAGCCATCTGACCAATATCATTGATCAGCCTTTCAGCTTTATTGAGAGTAACCAGGTCATCTTGTCGCTTTCTTAGTCTGCGACCTGCATCAGATGAATCTTCATCAGACGCCCTTTTTGCCAGAACAAGCATGTCTTGCAGTTGCTGGATGGTA
>NZ_PUJW01000143.1 GCF_011189575.1 Photorhabdus cinerea | reverse complement strand
GGGTGATACGACAGATCATGGCGGTAAGGTGATTACCGCTATTGATGACTATACTCACAAGGGTATTCCTATCGCGGGTAAAGGTGATTGGGTGGAGTGCCCTCAATGCAAAGGTGTATTTCCTATTGTTCAGGGTGCTGATTCTTTAAAATATAAAGGGAAACTGATTGCGCTTGAGGGAATGCAAACCGCTTGTGGGGCAAAATTAATTGCCAGTCAGCATAAGTTTACTCTAGCCAGTTAATGTGAATTTAATCCGGGGCATTTGAATTCCTGGTCAGGAGCTGGAACAGCAGTTTAAAGATATTCTTTGTATTGCAAAAAATAAGATAAACAGGAGACGTTAATATGCCAATACCATTAGTGGCCCCTGTCGCAGTGGGTGCGGCTGAATATGTCGCCAGTGCCTGTGCCGGGGTATTAATTGCTGTCGGTATCATGGAAGCAAGTAAGGAAAAACCGGTCGAAGACGATGAACATATTCACCGTAAGAAAATGGATTTTGTGATAAGTCCTGACATCACGGATGAGGACAGAAATA
>NZ_PUJW01000142.1 GCF_011189575.1 Photorhabdus cinerea | reverse complement strand
AATCCGCAAAATCCGAACAGAATCGATGTTCTGTGGACCGGCACACTCATCAATCAGTTGCGTGTTTTCGCGCTACTTAATCAGTTCCGCTTACAACCGGCAGCTTAAGAGGTAAACATGGGTAATACATCAAACAGGCTGGCGGGTACCGCTTATGTCACCGTCGATGGCATCCGAATAATGGTCGCGGGGGATTTCACCTGGAGCCCTTCAACGGTCACCCGCGAAACCCTCACGGGTATGGACTACGTACACGGCTATAAAGAGAAGCCGCAAGCGGGCTTCATCTCATGCAAAGTGCGTGACAGTGGCGGGACAACCGTTGCTGATTTCAATGACCAGACGAATGTCACTATCGTTGCTGAACTGGCAAACGGTAAGACGATCATTGGTGAAGGCATGTGGACGGTTAACACGCAGGAAGTAGCAAGCGAAGATGCGACTTTTGAAGTACGCTGGGAAGGCACTTCGGTTACTGAAAATTAATTTGGAGAATCAACATGTTAGAAAAAACTAAAACTATCGTATTAAGCACGCCGATTGA
>NZ_PUJW01000141.1 GCF_011189575.1 Photorhabdus cinerea | reverse complement strand
ATCGGCCTGAAGTTGGTAAACGAGCGCTTTCAGTGGGTCAATATCATCGGGCAGGTCAATCATCACTCAGGCTCTCAGGGGAAAAGCCTGAGTGTGACTGCGCAACGGGATCGTGCAAGTCCAAAAACAGGATCAGTGTCACCGATCACACTTTTAATCCCCGTAGGGGCTGATGCGCACGGGGATGTGCTAACGCCAGCCCGTCGATGGATTTTCGCCTGTCGGTATGACCGGATACCAGATAAATTGTGCCGACCAGTATCATCGCAGCGCCTCAATCCAGTGGCGGATTTGCGCGGTGGATAACCTGGCCGGCCACTCAGCCCGGAGTCCGTTGGGCAGAAAGAGCGTGACGGTGTATCCGGCCTCGGAATGCTCCTCAACCACAACGGGATGCAGGCGTTGGGGCTCGTGCTGTTGCCGGAGCTTTTTTGTCCAATAGTAAAATGTGGCTGGATTAATCTCATGGTGCTGGCAAAACGCCGTCACCGTTAGCCCGCTCTGCTTTTGGGAAGCAATAACTGCCGCCCAGTGTTGCTGTTTTTCAGT
>NZ_PUJW01000140.1 GCF_011189575.1 Photorhabdus cinerea | reverse complement strand
CTTGCACCGCCGGATGCTCCACCAACCGCGCCTCAATTTCCCCCAGTTCAATCCGGAAGCCCCGGATTTTAACCTGTTCGTCGTTACGACCCAGAAATTCCAGATCTCCGTCCGGCAGATAGCGGGCCAAATCCCCGCTACGATACATCCGCTCACCGGATACCGGATTAAAGGGGTCCGGCATAAAACGTTCCGCGCTCAATTCCGGCCTGTTCAGATAACCCCGGGCCACCCCGACGCCACCAATATACATCTCACCCACACACCCCGCGGGTACCAGTTCGCCATATCTGTCCAGCAGGTAGATGCGGGTATTTTTAGCTGGCCGCCCGATAGAACAGGCATCCTCCACGGATAACACATCTTTGTAGGTCGTCGTCACGGTATTTTCTGTCGGACCATAACCATTCAACAACCGGGGCCGGTGGCCTGCCTGCTTAAACCAGTCCTGAACGGCGTTCCTCTTCACTGCCTCACCCCCAATGATGATGAGTCGCAGGCAATCCGGCAGCGGTAATCCGGTGTCCCGGGCCGCCAGTTCAGACCAGAATAAGGTCGGCAGAGAGATAACCGTAATAC
>NZ_PUJW01000139.1 GCF_011189575.1 Photorhabdus cinerea | reverse complement strand
GTGATTTTATTTCCTTTAATATATTAGAGCCAATTGATATTAATTTATCTCTATCAACTGTTGTTAATATGCCGCGCGGTTTGATAAATGGACGCCAGATTAATAACAAACTCCCTTTGTTATTTCCATTCACTGGCTTTCCATTGCCAGCGTTAATAAATGAAATCCTGCCACCAGTAATTAATCTGATTTCATCTACAGAGTTCATTGCTAATTTAAACCAGCCGACTGATGTATCAGCTGGGACTAACATAACGACCGACTGTAATTGCTTCCTGCATTCGATAGCTGCTTTCTTTATCCACGGCGTAATCTTGGAATAGGGGGGATTGCACCAGATAGAGCCGTAACTCTCCCAGTCACATTCCAGTGCGTTATCTCGCTCCGTGAGATAATGAGAACATAAAGTATTTTGAGCATCGGCGGCGGCATCTAAATAAAAGCCAAATTCCAAGTCTAGAGCCGTGAATATTTCAATCGGGGTTTGCCATTTATCACGAAGTTCTCTTGGGGTATTACTTCCTCGGAAGTCTGACATAAATTAACCCTATTTTATTTTCAATGAAATTTCCGTTGCAACTTGATTTATTTTATCACTCA
>NZ_PUJW01000138.1 GCF_011189575.1 Photorhabdus cinerea | reverse complement strand
TTTGTGACTCATGACTGGGGTGAAGTCGTAACAAGGTAACCGTAGGGGAACCTGCGGTTGGATCACCTCCTTACCTGAGATGCATGTTGCGTGCAGTGCTCACACAGATTGTCTGATGAAAGAAGAGAATGGCGTTATCGCGGCAGGCTTGTAGCTCAGGTGGTTAGAGCGCACCCCTGATAAGGGTGAGGTCGGTGGTTCAAGTCCACTCAGGCCTACCAACTCTACTTATCCTGGCGTCTTTCAGACGCTGCGTGACTCATGTGCTGGCGCACATTGTGTTATTCGTGTTGAAATACCCGGCGGCTAAGCGAGTTGATTGAATGGGCGATAACGGTATATGTCTGTATGGGGCTATAGCTCAGCTGGGAGAGCGCCTGCCTTGCACGCAGGAGGTCAGCGGTTCGATCCCGCTTAGCTCCACCATATAACACTAGTTCAGAGCATATTGGCGACAGTATGCTGTGAATTATTTTGCTCTTTAACAATCTGGAACAAGCTGAAAAATTGAAACTGTCAGTGATATCGACGCGATATGACTGACAACTCTCAAGCTGAACAACCCGGGACGTCTTTGGGTTGTGAGGTTAAGCGACGAAGCG
>NZ_PUJW01000137.1 GCF_011189575.1 Photorhabdus cinerea | reverse complement strand
GAGTTATTTTCAAAGCCATGCCCGCGGGGGTAAATTCTCCCCCGGACTGTCCCCGGTAGTTCAGACGCAAATCAATACTGTTACCGGCAGCGCCTTTGTTTTTAGCCGTCAAAGTCACCGTATCAGCAGAGTCAAACGCAACGGTAGCCGTGACCGGCAAAGTCACTTTTTTGTTAATTGCGTCTGACAATGCAGTAGCCACTTGCTCGGCCTTATCGGTTGCAACAGTCGTGATCTGCACACGCTGACCGCCGATATACAGCGAGATAACGCCGGTATCCGTCGCTGGACTGGACACTTTTACACTGCCTTTGGCTGCGACCATGCTGTCAGTGTCGCTTAAGGGAAGAACCCAGATTTCAGCGGCTTGGTCATTGGCGAAATAAGCTTCGGTCATGCCGTGCAGCATTGAACCATTGCCATATAAATTAGCAGCTTGAGCAGCGGAAGAGATACGCTCAGGGATATCGGGTTTTGCTGTAGACGTACTCAGCACCTGACCGATGATCAGTGTGCGCTGTGTCGCAATTGCGCTGTTTGCCATTGAGTTATCGAACTCGACGTAAAACAGCGGTGCACGAATATTGTTAGGTACACGTGAAAAGGGTACGG
>NZ_PUJW01000136.1 GCF_011189575.1 Photorhabdus cinerea | reverse complement strand
AGAATCCAGTCATTATGAGAAAACAGAAACAAGTCGTAACTGGTATGGCAAGAAGAAAACCCATAAACGCACCCGTCATGATGTCACCAACAAAGTCACTGAATTTATCGCTGGTGGTGATATTAACCTGTTAAGCCGGGATGACAGCACTTACGAAGCCAGCAAAATTGCCACCAATAAAAATGCCAAATTGACCAGCACTCACGGTAAAGTCAATTTTAAAGCAGTAAAAAATACTACCTTTGAACAGACTATTACCCACTCAAAAGGCTTTTATATCAAACATAGGGATAAAGGTTATACCAAAGATACGTGGGTTCTTCCTGCTATTCATATTGGCGGAAAACTGACAGTAGAAGCGGCTAACGGTGTCAGCGCGGATATCAAAGCAAAAAATGGTCAGTCATTACAAAATGTCTTAGCCGTATTGGGGAATACACCGGAGACCGCCTGGCTGAAAGGACTCAATGACAATAAAGATATCCAGTGGAATTTGGTCAAGGATGCTTATAACAGTTGGGATCATAAGAGCCAGCATTTAAATCCGGTGGTTTCTGCGGTGATTGCTATTGCAGCGGCGGCGGCAACAGCCGGCAGCTCTCTGGTAGCATCTG
>NZ_PUJW01000135.1 GCF_011189575.1 Photorhabdus cinerea | reverse complement strand
GGCTTACGATACGCTGAAATCGGTCAGACACGCCGGGTGCATGGCGCATGCCCGTCGTAAATTTACCGAGGCCCAGAAAGTTCAGCCGGGTAAAAAAGCCGGACGCGCCGAACAGGGGCTGACTTTTATCGCCCGACTGTACGCCATTGAGCGGGAAGCCCAACCATTCAGCCCGGATGAACGACGGCGATTACGACAGGAAAAAGCGACACCGATTCTGAAAGACTTCTACGACTGGCTGACCGAAGCCAGCCGGACGGTGTTACCGAAAAGTGCCATCGGCACGGCGATCACGTATGCCCTGAACCAATGGTTGAAGCTGTGTCTATCTGGAAGACGGTCATATCAGTATTGATAACAACGTCACTGAGTGGGATATCCGCCCGTTCACGACCGGGCGTAAAAATTGGATTTTTTCCACCTCGCCTGACGGTGCCTTTGCCAGCGCCAACTTATACAGCCTAGTGATGACCTGCCGGGCCAATGACATCAATCCTTATTTTTATTTTCGGCATATTTTTACGGAACTTCCCAAATGCCATTCTGATGATTCATTGCACGATCTGTTACCGTGGAATGTCAACATCAGCGACATTATGTAAACTGCATTGCTTAATTGGGCGCTTACGTT
>NZ_PUJW01000134.1 GCF_011189575.1 Photorhabdus cinerea | reverse complement strand
AAAGCCCCGTAAGTGCGGGTGTGAAAAGAAAAAGGCCGCTTATGCGACCTTGATAATTCTGAAAATTATTAATCCAACTCAGGATCATCTAATCCTGTATGGATAACTGTCTTTATTGCCGAAGTCACTTCAAAAAACCTGTCTGTCACAGTGCCTTTTGGAATAGTGAACTCATGAGCGCCATTTGCCACACTGACATGCAAGAGTGAATTTTCATACCATAGTGATATTGCAACATAATACCAATCACCCACACACAGCGTGTCATTCACCATCGTCCCCATTTGAAAATTAAGCCTGTAATCCTCATCCAATTGAACTACATGCGCAGGACGATATTCAAGATCTCCTTGCTGATTTATGATGCAAGAACGTACATATGGCTGCTCTACACCCTCTTTATCTTTCCATGATGATGCAGGGAGATCTAAGGATTCATAATATTCTTTCATTAAATCCTGAGCATCACTTTGAAGAAGTTCTTTTCTGGCTTTGTATTTCTCTTGTAACAGTTTGTGTTGAGAGCGAATATCAGAATAAGTAATTGACATGCCTTTCTCCATAGATTCCTGATTACGAACCAGCATGATTACCACCTTTAATGAAAAATTACTATGACATACATACAAAAAAGGCCACG
>NZ_PUJW01000133.1 GCF_011189575.1 Photorhabdus cinerea | reverse complement strand
AACCGCAGGATAAAAAATTGCCGTGGTATAAACGGTGGTTTAGTGATGGCAAAGATAAAGCCGAAGCCGCCGCGACCGCTGTGGCTGCGACTGCCCGCAGCGCGGGAGCGGAAGGGGAAGCGCTGGTGATGCGTTACATAGGTGGCAGTGCCATCAGTGCCGGACGTTGGCTGGCAGCCCCGAATCCGGTAACGGTTGGGCTAATGGGGCTATTTTATTCGCCACAGCTGAATCAGGGTGAGGAGGATTACTTAAGTCAGTATCAACTGAGGCAAATAGCGGAACAGTTTGGTAAAGCCCCGACACGTGTGCGTTTCCGCTGGATCAGAGATGAAAAAAACGGCAAGATGACCGTTCAGGGGTATCACGTCAGCCCGGAAAGTGGTCTGGATAGGGTACCGGTTCATATGATGAGATTGAACCGGACTACAGGGAATTACGAGTTCTGGGAGCCGGGAGAAAACAGGCCGACGATTTTATGGACACCGAACGAACAAGAATTTAAAGTGCCGGCCCATACCGGGAATGAAGAACCGCCGTTTATTCCGTCGCAAATAACCGTGTTGCCGATCCCGGACAAAGTGGGCAGCGATATTGAATCGCTACCGATGCCGGAAGAGAAGGATTTTCGCGATTATATTCTGGT
>NZ_PUJW01000132.1 GCF_011189575.1 Photorhabdus cinerea | reverse complement strand
GGGGCTTTTTATTATCTAGCGCATTCACACGCGCCTCTATTTCTAAACGCAGAGCCTTACAGAAAGCGAACCTGAGAAATCCGTTAATGGTATTTCTGCGGGCGGCATTTCTGTGTGAACAGGTTCGTCTTCTATAGGGTAAATACCATGACTCAATTAACAGTCAAAACACATTCATCTGTAACCGAAGCGCCAACAATGACCAGCCTTGAAATGGTTGATTACATTAATGCTGACAGGAAGGCCAAAGCAGAAGCGGAAGGATTGGCATTCCCTTGTAAGAAGTATAAGAAGCTGTCACACAAGAACTTCATGGTTAAAGTTCCCAAAGTTTTGGGAGATGAAGCATCGGCTAAATTTTTAGCCGAAGATGAATATAGCATTGCCAATGGAGCTACAGCGGTTCGTGATATTTACCGATTCCCCAAGCGTGAAGCCTGTTTGATGGCAATGAGCTACAGCTATGAGTTGCAAGCCCAGGTGCTCGATCACATGACAGAACTTGAGATGAAATCTGGATTTGGGTTTACCATCCAGCAACTGCAAGACATGCTTGTTCTGGCAAAAAGGGCGTCTGATGAAGATTCATCTGATGCAGGTCGCAGACTAAGAAAGCGACAAGATGACCTGGTTACTCTCAATAAAGCTGAAAGG
>NZ_PUJW01000131.1 GCF_011189575.1 Photorhabdus cinerea | reverse complement strand
TTGCGCTCATTCCACGCATCCGAGTGAATGATGTTGCCGTCTTTGTACGTCCAGATGATTTTTTCGTAACGGAACTCAACCTGTTCCAGATGGTTGTGTTTCTCTTTGGCAGGATCTTTGATGTCATGCATCAGCGGCGCCACTTTCACCACCTTCACGTTCTCCAGTCGGGTGTTGAAATATTCCTTCTCCTGACCCGCATCATCAATTTTGTACCATTTGATTTCTGCTGATTTCAGGGTTTGGCCGGAGGTGACCGCTTTATACAAATAGGGGCTTGAAGAATCGACTTCTTTAGTGAACACTAGCGGCGCGTGCACGCGGGTTCCGGTCAGCTTGCCTGTATTGTTGTCCGTCGGGATATGCAAAGCATGTTCCAGCGCAACGATTTCGATGCTGCCTTCACGGTTCTGTACATCCACAGACCCTTTGATGTCCGCACCGCCGTCATCTTTCAACCACAAATAAGCGGGGATAGCCATAATATGACTCCTGTTTTTGAGTGTGTAATGTCGCCTGCACCGGCGACGTTGTTGTTGATAAAGAGCCTGACACTGGTTGCAGTCGCTGGCAGGCGACTGCGTTAGGTACCAGACGGATTTCAACTCTGCGGTTGGCAGTACGCCCCGCAGTTGTTGAATTGGTGGCGACTGGCCGCGTTGCACCTTCGCCTTGTACGGCA
>NZ_PUJW01000130.1 GCF_011189575.1 Photorhabdus cinerea | reverse complement strand
CTTGAAATCCATAGGGTATAGGTAAATGATGAAAAGGGTTTTTCCAATCCTTTTCATCACAACCAAGTAATATCCCGTATGCAGGTATCGAGTGGCTGGTAACAATAGCTTCTGTTGTACCTATTCCCCCCTTTTATTGACTCAATCGTTAACAATGTGTTTGTTATTTGTTGCAAATCATGGGTTTTCACATGCTTTTGAGGCGATAAAATCTGCAATTTTCAGAGTATTCCTATATTCTTTTTAAGTGAAATCTGATGAATTATTCATCATCTATGTTAACGAATAGATAGTGAGAACAATGATGATGATTTTAGTCAGATTTACCCTTCAACGGGTCAGCCAATGGAGAAGCAAATAGATGGCAATCGGATATTTCCTGCTCGTTGGTGACAAGACCACTTGTGGCGGCCAGATTATTACCGGTGACCACACCATGACATTTAATGGTCGGGCAACAGCGCGTGAAGGGGATAAGGTGACCTGTGGTAAACATCCCGGTACTTATATGATTGTCGGTGGTGTTTCAGATGTGTTTGACATGGGGCGCAAACTGGCGGGTACGCTGGACAGTGTGAGTACGTGCCCCTGTCGGGCCAGATTCATTAATTCAGAGATGGACAGTTATGAAAAACAGGAGCAGCCCAGCCATCCGGCCACCGCGCCGGTGAATATGGCGGCCCAGAATTTCT
>NZ_PUJW01000129.1 GCF_011189575.1 Photorhabdus cinerea | reverse complement strand
TATTACCCATGTTTACCTCTTAAGCTGCCGGTTGTAAGCGGAACTGATTAAGTAGCGCGAAAACACGCAACTGATTGATGAGTGTGCCGGTCCACAGAACATCGATTCTGTTCGGATTTTGCGGATTGATATCAACAATCAGCCCACTTGCGAAGCCTTTCGAATCCTGCACGTAGCCGTTGTATTCCAAAGTACGATACTGCGCGATAAGTTCGGCGCGGATGACGTTGGGGGTTACAATTGCCGAGCCGGGCGCATACCGGGTAGCGTCTTTCACTAGCTTCATGCGAGCAAATTTGCTGGTTATCTGCGTGCGAATATAGCGCGTGACGTACATCAGCAAGTACAGCGTCTCAACTTCAAGATAGCTGTCATCGTTATCACAAAAACTATTCTTTTGATAAGTCGTGATGATATTTTCAACCTGAATTGTGCCGTCATCAGCAACAGTAAAAGTTGAAATCCCGCTGTGTAGCAGATTGTTACGCTCAATCAGATCAAGCTGGTCCTCCGATGCCGGAGCCAGAACGCCACTAATCGGTAATGTCTGCACTGGCCTGCCGGGATCATTACGTAAACTTGGCGCAATTGCGCCAGTCAATGCCGCAGCCCACACATAATTTGGTGTCGGTGATTTGGTTACACCGAGCAATGTTTCATGCTGATAGTTACGCTGTTCGCCGAAACTAGCCAACTCGCCGTATGCCCCATTGACTGCGCTAAATGCGTGCCCGTAAAGCTGCTGTTCCCATGACCAGC
>NZ_PUJW01000128.1 GCF_011189575.1 Photorhabdus cinerea | reverse complement strand
GAAACCGCGGATTTTAACCTGATGGTCGTTACGGCCCAGGAACTCCAGATTGCCCTCCGGCAGGTAGCGGGCCAAATCCCCGGTGCGGTACATGCGGGCGCCCGGTTTATCACTGAACGGATCGAGAAGGAAACGTTCCGCGGTCAAATCCGGGCGATTGAAGTAACCGCGCACCACCCCCGCGCCCCCAATGTAAATCTCACCCACCACCCCCAACGGCACCGGTTGACCGTACTCATCCAGCAGGTAAAGACAGGTATTGGCTATCGGACGCCCGATACTCTCAACAATCCGTTCTCCCCGCCGTATCGACAGCCAGGTGGAATAGGTTGTTGTTTCCGAAGGCCCATAGAGATTACATAACCGCTGTATCTGCGTTTCTGCGAAAATCTGTTCAATTAAGGCCCTTTTCAGCGGTTCCCCCGCCAGATTGACCGTCTGAACCGACGCCATCAGCGCCTGTGCCTGCAATAACGGTTTCATGGCAGACGGGACTGAGTTGAGTAAACTCACCGGCAAAGCCTGCTGCAGCAATGACAGGGCATCATCCACCAGATGAATCGCCCCACCCCGGGACAATGGCATCAGACATTCAAAAATCGATAGGTCGAAATTCATCGATGTCGAGAAAAGTGTCTCCCGGCTCTCTTCCGCCGCAAACGCCTGCCGCGCCCAGCACAGGAAGTTCACCGTATTCCGGTGCTCAATCATCACCCCTTTGGGCACGCCGGTAGAGCCGGAGGTATAAATCACATACGCCA
>NZ_PUJW01000127.1 GCF_011189575.1 Photorhabdus cinerea | reverse complement strand
GAACTCTGTAGATGAAATCAGGCTAATAACAGGAGGTCGTATTTCATTTATTAATGCTGGCAATGGAAAGCCAGTGAACGGAAATAACAAAGGGAGTTTGTTATTAATCTGGCGTCCATTTATCAAATCGCGCTGCATATTCACAACAGTTGATAGAGATGAACTAATATCAATTGGCTCTAATATATTAAAGGAAATAAAATCATCATGAAACTTAAGCAAGCATATCCGATAGAAACAAAGACCGTCGATTACTTTGGGATTGAATTAACAGTGCTGGGCTCTACAGAATATCTTGCAACTGACGAGGATGGTCTTGTATGTGCATATGACGAATGCCCGCGCAAAGACTTATGTGCATGGCTTGCGTCTAGAGATAATCCTTTTTACACGCCCGTTGCGATTGTCGATTTAGAAGACATGGACTGGCGTGAAACTCTCGTCGAACTATGAATGACCAAGTTCTTGAAAACGGACGCCGAAAAATAGCAAGGGAATGCTTAAGCGAACTGACAGCTCTCGATAAATACGACGATAAAGCAGCAACAGCTATTCTTGATAAATATACACCAAAGTTTAAATTAATTATGAATGAGCATCAGATGAGAAAGTCTACGCCAAAAGCCTGGCTTTCTTATTATGTTCGAAATTTGCAAAAAGAAAGGATAGACAAATGAGCGATCCTATTTACCTGACTGACGGAGAACTGTTTTCCATAACAGGATTTAAGCAAAAAAGCCAACAAATAAAGTGGCTAATAAACAATCACGTT
>NZ_PUJW01000126.1 GCF_011189575.1 Photorhabdus cinerea | reverse complement strand
GATATGGCGAAATTCGATATTATTCAACAAAATGTTGAGTTCATAAAATCAGCTATAAGAAAAATAGAAAATGCAATACCGCCTGAACCAATCACATTAACCAACAAATAAGCCCCATAAGGGGCTTACTGTGAGCCAGTTCCTGATCCATATCGTTTTTCCAGATTGATCACGGTCTTATATATATCATAAGAATATATTTTGAATTCACCATCTATGGCCAAAATTATGTGAGCATCTTCTCCCCGAGGGTAAACAATAGCTTTGTCTTGGTCTAGAATGGAAAATTTCATAATAGGAATGCTCTCCCCGTTTCCATTCTTAGTCAGCGTCAAAAAATCAGTATATTTATAACAGAGCGTACCTTTATTTTCATAAAATCCATTAATATTAAAGTGACAGTCAGGACGCAATAAACCAAAAGCAAAAGGAACGCTGATAGGGATACCAATTGCTAATACGCGCATTGTTGTCCGAAACGCTGTTTTCTTTCTTTGAAAAGATAAGCAAAATGCAATTGCAAATAAAAAAACAAGAGCCACTATAATTTGCCAAATAGACACAGACACCTCTCATCCAAATCAAATGACCAATCATTATTCAGGTGCTTGACGAAATCAAGGTTAAACTGTTAAGCGGCTGGATAAATCAATTTTAACTGCCCTTTTACCCCAAATGCCACCATACAACGAGCTTCAAAATCTTTATAGTCAGCACAACTGTTAGCCAGCATTGTTACAGCTTTCAATTGTTCTCCCACCAGCTTTAATGCTTCTGGC
>NZ_PUJW01000125.1 GCF_011189575.1 Photorhabdus cinerea | reverse complement strand
CTGAATATGTAAGACAAAATGTGCCTGATTTTGCAAAAAGACTAAGCAGACTCAGCTCATTTTTTGCTGCTCTTAGCATTGATGATGCACTTTTATTTGCAAAAGAAATCATCCCGCGTCCTGATCATCCAGTTAACATATATGAGGTATTCAGCGAAGACTTTCTCACACTAGATTCAAGTTGGCTAGATTATGATGCAAATCCAACAAAACGAATTGAATATGCTAAATATTATTGGTGGGGTGAGATTACAAATCACAAGCCTCTTCATGGAGAAAGGCGCCCGCCAAGACTTGAAGTCTTATTATCCACCCCCGTTAGAGTCGGGAAGGTTGTTGAAACTCTACCCCCTGATCAATAACGATTAAATTCGGGTTATGTGCCGCCAATGCCGCTTCACAAAGTATCGCTGGCAGCATGTCGTCATATTCATACCGGCCATTACTTATATGAGTGAATAGCTCGTCTCCATCACTATCTAAAACCACGACTTGATACGGACTGGTTCGTTTATCAGTCCTGTTTCTTACACTAAGCTCAGGTAGTCTGCTTTTTTTTATGTTAGCGACTTTTGTTTTATTCATACTTGTTCCTATTGACACTGGGTTCTAATGTAGTCCTGCAAACCTTCTAGTTGAGCCTGCATCGTTGTTACTCTTTCGGTGAGAGTGAAATAATCCCTGATAGCGGGGTCTTCCAATCTGGGGCTGGCTGCATTAACCACGCCGGAGGGGGAACCGGCTTCGCCCTGACTACAGGTTGCCGCGATACGCAACCGGCGACGACCA
>NZ_PUJW01000124.1 GCF_011189575.1 Photorhabdus cinerea | reverse complement strand
GTTTGGTTACTATTCCAAATAACTCGCAATATATGAAATTAAAACAGGAGCAAGATAAATAATGAATGACTGGATACTCTATTTCTATGCATTTGCTGGCATTGTAGCGACATTTGTTTTTGGGCTTTTATGGCTGGCGGTGACAGCGAGGACTTTCTGCTTGTATGCGTTGTGGCAACTTAAGCAGGGCAAAAGAGCATTACGCATCGGCAAAGAAATGAAGAGAGAAGCGAAACAGCTTATAGAGTCTAACTTTCTCGTTGCTACTGCCGCTCTTGAAAGAAGAAAAAAGGAATAAATAATTGGTGATCAAATGTCACAGCAAACATCACAGACTCAACGAGTCATCAATAATCTGATATATAAAGTCCCATCGAATAGAAAATCTAAGCCAGTTCCTACCGAGTCAGAAGTTAAAACGTTTAATTACGTTTATGAGCTATTGCGAGCAAAGTGGGATAGACGGAGAAATAGAAATGAAAAAGCCATCAAGGAGAAAGTGTAAAATATGTTGTGAATGGTTTATGCCAAAATACCATAATATATGGTGGTGTAATCCAGAACATGGCGCGGAATTAGCAATTAAGAAGCGGAATGGAGACAGGGAAAAAGCAGAGCAGGCACTGAAAAAGAAACGTCAGCAAGAATTAGCAGAGAAGAAAGATAAACTCAAAGCACGCAAGTTAGCAGTAAAGCCACTCTCTTATTTTAGAAATCAGGCACAGCAGGCGTTTAATGCATTTATCAGAGAAAGAGATAAGTACCAGCCATGTATTAGTTGTGGGAGATTTCATAATG
>NZ_PUJW01000123.1 GCF_011189575.1 Photorhabdus cinerea | reverse complement strand
TTTTAACTGCCCTTTTACCCCAAATGCCACCATACAACGAGCTTCAAAATCTTTATAGTCAGCACAACTGTTAGCCAGCATTGTTACAGCTTTCAATTGTTCTCCCACCAGCTTTAATGCTTCTGGCTTAAGATATTGATGGATCTTCTCTCTGCTACCTTTAGCGGCCTCTTTTGCTTCAGAATAAACAGCATCCGGCAATACAACCTGATACACCCACTTAGAAGTGATCGCACCAAACAAAGACGGACATCCACCTACATGACCAAAGTAAGGTAAGCCTGTCATTCTCGATAACGCCTGATAATAAGGCTCTTGGAACCGTTTTTCCCATGTTGTTGGCTCTTGATAGGTGAGCAGATTGATAATCTGATCTTCGGTCAGTGTTCGATTCTGTGATATCAACATGTTTTTAATATGTCTATCACATGCCCGAGCAAATTTGGGAGATAGCCAACGAGCAAACTCAATGACCAGTTCAGGGTGAATCCATGTTCCACCGTTACGGCCTTTTTCTACGTTAACTAAAAGGTGGGAAATCTCACCTTTTATATTTATTGCTTGTATATCAAGCTCTTCTCCAATTTCTCTTGCATAGCTTTTTGTTGAATCCAGTCTCAGCCAATCCACTGTTCTTTTACCAAAATGCTTGGCTGCTACTGTGGCATTAGCCCAACATTCATTACTAAATGGGAACAACTGTTTTTCATACTCCATTGGGAAAATATTATTCATGGCTTATTACCTGCTCAAAAATGAACCCTTGTCACACAGGAATACCAGCCCCAGAAGGCAGCCAACC
>NZ_PUJW01000122.1 GCF_011189575.1 Photorhabdus cinerea | reverse complement strand
CGAACCTGTTCACACAGAAATGCCGCCCGCAGAAATACCATTAACGGATTTCTCAGGTTCGCTTTCTGTAAGGCTCTGCGTTTAGAAATAGAGGCGCGTGTGAATGCGCTAGATAATAAAAAGCCCCAGATAACTGAGGCTCATTGATTAGATATTCTTTATTTTGCGGATAACTTCACAAGATCTATAAAATCTTGGCATAGTTCTAACTTGTGCCCGTGATCGTCTACAAAGTTATAATTCTTAAAGTGTTCTAATATTTTCTTGGGACTTTTCCCGCATATAGGAGATTTAGAACGTGAATCGAGTTCCTGTTTCATCTTCAAACCTTCGTTCTGTTGGTTATGACCAAGCTACGAAAACATTGGAAATAGCTTTCCATAGTAGCGGAGTGTATCAATACTATAATGTTCCTTCTAATGTGTACCAAGGATTGATGAGCGCCCCATCCAAAGGAAAATACTTCCATCAGTACATCAAAGAAGTTTATAGATATAGCAAAGTAGGTTGATTAATTAAGCGAGGTTATGCCTCGCTTTCTGACTTTTACTGACACTGAGTTTTGATATCTTCGTATATTAAATAATATAATAAAACTAATGTACTACCCCTAACCAAAGGCTCTTAAATGAGAGAATATAAATTTTTTCACGCAGATAGAGGCGGTCATCTCAACGAGGGTGCGATTATCACTGAATATGTAAGACAAAATGTGCCTGATTTTGCAAAAAGACTAAGCAGACTCAGCTCATTTTTTGCTGCTCTTAGCATTGATGATGCACTTTTATTTGCAAAAGAAATCATCCCGCGTCCTGATCA
>NZ_PUJW01000121.1 GCF_011189575.1 Photorhabdus cinerea | reverse complement strand
GGTATTCCATAACGTGATCGCCGCAGTGAGTAATGTCAGTCCACTGGCTCGGTAACTTTGGTTTTCCAGTCCTCTGTCCCTTATTTCACCCAGCCGGTGCATAAAAACAGCCCGAGCAAGTGCATTACGAGCCTCTCCCTTATTTAAACCTGCCTGTACACGGCGACGCAAAGCCGGATCACGAAACCAATCCAGCATAAAAAGCGTTCGCTCGATACGACCAATTTCCCGTAATGCTTTTGCCAGCCCATTCTGTTTGGGATAGCTGGCCAGCTTTTTTAACATCAGTGATGCCGTGACTGTTCCCTGTTTTATAGACGTGGCCAGACGCAGGACTTCATGCCAGTTTTTCTCAATTTCTTTGAGACTCAGACTTGTCGAGGATATGATTGATTGGAGTCCAGAATATTTTGACGCTTTTCCCTGAATGAATAGCCGTTTATCATGCAGATCCCGAATCCGGGGGGCAAAAGCAAATCCCAGCAGATGCATCAGCGCGAAAACATGTTCAGTGAAACCTGCTGTATCGGTGTAATGCTCCGTAATTTCCAGATCGCTTTCGTGATACAGCAGTCCATCAAGCACATGGGTAGAATCCCTTACCCGGCTGATCACTTTGGTATAAAACGGACTGTACTGATCTGATATGTGGGTATAAATCTGTACTCCGGGTTCCTGACCGTACTTCAAATTCACCTGCCCGGCATAGCGTCCATGGCTTCCAACCCTGAAATTTTGGCCATCGGATGAGGATGTTGTACCGTCTCCCCAGAATGCTGACAGTGGGTACTTTTTCTGGGCATTCACCAGTTCGGCAAGCGCTGCCGCATAGGTTTCATCCCTGATG
>NZ_PUJW01000120.1 GCF_011189575.1 Photorhabdus cinerea | reverse complement strand
AAGCCCAAAAACAAATGTCGCTACAATGCCAGCAAATGCATAGAAATAGAGTATCCAGTCATTCATTATTTATCTTGCTCCTGTTTTAATTTCATATATTGCGAGTTATTTGGAATAGTAACCAAACACCCAATATCAAAAGCCCACTTTTCAACTTGCGTCATGAAATAGAACATCTCACCGGTATCTAATTTTGAGGTCTTTCTGAGTGTCCTGACTCGTTCTGTAAGCTGCGTAGTGACATCCATTATCTCGACAACTTCATAGCCCAAGAATGTATGTTTCAACATCTCCTTAACCTCTTCCGGTGAATATTTAGCACCATTAGCACGCAAATAACGACTTATCTCACCGAACCACATATGTGCTGTCGAATTTTGAGATAATGAGCGTTTATTTTTCCACGGCTTAATAATAATTCTATGTGGCTGTTTCGTTTGAAGTGTTTCTTTTAATATTTCCCACGCTTGTGATTTATTCGATTCGTGAAAACAAAAATCAGCTTCCATTTATCCTCCATTATTTATTTCTATCAGTCCTTGTTTCAGCCATTTAACAGTATTCTTCTTGAATTTACGGATCTGGCGTTTTGTTGGTTTAGCTGGAAATAAGAAAATATCATCATCCCAATCCACTGATATTTTTAGTACCCACCAATTCCGGTAGTAATACACGCTGACGTCTACCGGATAGCTATGATTATTCATCGTTATTTACTCTCTTATTCCAGGCTTGAATAGCGTCAGATTGCGATAAACATCTCGTAGTCTGGTTTTTGCATGTAGTACAAAACACAATTACCAGCCCCCATGAAGTACGTAATCTTGCGGCTTCTCCGCTACAGAACGGACACGGCTTAAGTTTCTCTGTCATATCAAAAATCCTTC
>NZ_PUJW01000119.1 GCF_011189575.1 Photorhabdus cinerea | reverse complement strand
CGGGGCTTTTTCATATATAAAGCCCACATCCCCCGTTCTCAGATAAAAGTTTCAGTCTGTCTAATGGCTTGGTGTGGCAATTTCAACTACCGAGGATTACTTAGTAGTTCAATTCCAGGCTGCGCATGGCGTGGCCTTTTTTTGTATCTGGAGATTTATCATGAGCGAGAACCAACCGTACTTTTACAATCCGAATATGTCTTCTGAATATTTGGAAGATTGGTTAGATAAGCAAAGATTGCATGTCACCTACTTCAACAAACTGAAACAAGAAAGAGCCGCATTGGAACAACGGCTCTCAGAGATTGATGTGATTTTAGATAACTTTAAACATGAGTTTGAAGGTAAATTGAGTTTTCCCTGGGAACCCAGTCCTCATCTAAAATATCAGCGTTGCTGAAATGTCTCATATCCACATTTCGAGCATTTATATACGTCCCTTTGAACACCCAAATCTTCGAACATCGGATCGGGCTCCGTCCTGTCAAGCCCGTAGCTCATTTCACTGCATTTAGGGCATTTATCTCCCGATGATGAGTTAATTTTCGATTCGAGTTCTGCTACTCGTCTTTTTAAATCATCAACATCTGATGGAATGGTTTGTAGGCGTTTCCAGAGCGGAATCTTTTCCAATAATGTATTAAGTTCTGAGAGTATCCCCATGAATGACCTCATTAATAAAACAATATCGATAGAAACAGGCATTACACTGTGTAAGCCATCAATTTATAGCCTAGATATCATAGCTGAAGGATCGAGCAGGAAGAAATTACAGCTATCACATATGGGCAAAGAAGTTGTTTCTTTTGATTTATCAACTGAAAACTGTAGAAAGTTAATAGACCTGCTTTCACAGTAAATTTTTTCTCACACCCGACATCTGCCGGGGACTAATTCCCCGGCCGGGGGTGGAAATATGAAACTCATGGACAAGCAGCCTGA
>NZ_PUJW01000118.1 GCF_011189575.1 Photorhabdus cinerea | reverse complement strand
GGTGAAACGGGTTATACCGCCCGTCTGTTACGTGAAGGCTTTGTGTATATCTGGGATGAGCTGGTCAATGGCTGGATTAATTATTACGTGACCTGCGAGGGGTATTACTATCCTCTGCCGGAACATGCCAAAGTGCCTCCCCTCTTAGCCAGCGGTGAAATGAAACCCTGCATTGATCAGCCCAATGAGTTGGTGCGTGCTTCGCTGGTGACATTACCGGTGTTGCCGGAAGGCTTTGCAAACAGTGCCTTTTGGTTTGCCTGGTCTGCGGTGGCGTGGACGGATGCGGTCCGTAAAAAGCATGAAGATCCGGCCTATCGAGCGCGATATATGCAACGTTTTGATATGGAAAAATGGCTCAACTGCGGAGAGGGGGAGAATGCCCTGCCGTTCTCGTCACTGACGGATACCGTCGCGGAATATCACACGAGAAGAGATACCAACCGGCGTATCGCCGATTACACCCGCTCTCAGTGGAATGGGAAATATCTATTTGATCAGAATGACCTATGGTGGGCAGCTGAAGAATTAATGCCCGACAAAGGGGTTATCCTGTTCCTGCCTGATCCGGTTGCAATGGTGCAGGACATTACCGCCCTGATGAATTATCGGTTAAAGACGCAGTTTCATGAAAATCCACATTACATCAGAGGGATTGCGCTTTCGGCTTCTCTAAGCACGTTGAAAGAGGCGTTGTGTCGGCAGTTTGAGCGGGATCAGATAAGTGGATATGAAACGCTGGAAACACAAATACAATACGGCTACTACACTTCCGGCGGAGCCTATCTGTCGGGTAATCCCGGGACTGTGGATACCGGGCGTGAGTTAGACAGCTCGACATTAAAACGGCAGGTACAGGAATGTTGGTCAGATTACGAGCAGTACATCGACCGTGAGAAAGAAAAAGCGTTTATGGACCGGTTCACCACCGATCTGACGCGGTACGACAAC
>NZ_PUJW01000117.1 GCF_011189575.1 Photorhabdus cinerea | reverse complement strand
TTGACTACGGCTCTGTTGGCTAATATTGGCAGCCAGATTCATGCTGAAGGTGCCAGATTGATTGGTGATAATGGCGAAGTGCTAGGAGTGCCGGGCAAAACGTTAAGCCACGCAGTTGTGGCAGGCATCAGTGCTGAAATTGGCCGGGGAAATGCCAAAGGTGCAATGGCGGGGGCTTTGGCTGCGGAACTGGCTGGTATCATGATGGGAGATAATCTTATCAAAGCCGAAGAATGGCAGAGAACATCGGAGCGACAAGCGCAAATTGCCCGTGTTTTTGGTGGCTTTGCCGGTGCGGTATTTACCGGTAAAGCAGACGGTGCTTATAGTGGCGCAAGCGGTGCGGAGAACACTTTCCGTTATAATTACCTGGCTCATCACCAGCGGGAATTAATGGAAAAAGAGCTTGCGGCGGAATCCAATTACCTTAAAAAAGCGCAGATTTTTGCTAAATGGGGCTTGATTAGTGGTTCACAAGATGGCCATCTGGCTGCGGGTTTCGTATCCGGTATTCCATCAGAACTCTATGATAGTGTGATGGCAGTTGTTGGAGCGGTATCTAATCCTTCGGAAGTCATTGAATCGCTTAGAACACTGTTGATTCAGGAGGATATGCCCGGCTTTATCTGGCAAGCGACAAAGGAGGGCTATCTCAAGCAGCTTGATGTTGTCAAAGCTGAATATGAAAAAGCGGGTCCAGAAGGGGCCTATAATGCGGGTCTGGAGATAGGAAAACTGGTTACTGGAATAGCCAGTATGGCAGGCGGTGGCTTTGGTGCGGTCAAAGGGTCTACATCTGCCACGGCTAAGTTATCAAAAGTCATCTCAAAAGATCCGCACCCAACAGTAGACATCCGTCATGTGTATCGGGTAGAAAAAGATGGTAGTAAAACTCAAATGGCATGGGGAGAAGGTAACTATAAGCAGGGGTATCCTTTTGAGGATTTTGTTGCTACGCAGATGCC
>NZ_PUJW01000116.1 GCF_011189575.1 Photorhabdus cinerea | reverse complement strand
CTCAGTTATGCGCAATTGAATGCTCGCGCCAACCGGCTGGCCCATCAGCTGATTGCTTTGGGCGTGGAGCCGGACCAGCGGGTGGCGATTTGTGTATCACGTTCCCCGGCTATGGTGGTGGGCATATTGGCGGTACTGAAAGCGGGCGGGGCTTATGTGCCGCTGGACCCGACCTATCCGAGTGAACGTCTGACCCACGTTCTGCGTGATGCCGCGTCATCAGTGATACTGGCTGATGAGGCAGGCTGCGTTGTATTGGGTGAGGAAGCGCTGGGCGGACTGACGGTGCTGGACCCGAATATCTTGCCTGACCAGAGGGAGACGAATCCGCAGATAGCCGGGCTGACACCACGGCATCTGGCGTATGTGATTTATACCTCCGGTTCGACGGGGATGCCGAAAGGCGTCATGGTTGAACATGATTCGCTGTTAAATCTGCATGGAGCGCTGACCGCCCGCGTATTTGCGCCTTCCTCATCTGCGCCTTACCGGGTTAGTCTGAACGCCAGTATTGCCTTTGATGCGGCATTGCAAAACTTACTGGGTTTGTTGAATGGTTATACGCTGGTCATTGTGCCCCAGGATGTACGGGCGGACAGTGCGGCCTTCTTGCAGTTTTTAGTCACGACCAATCTGGATGTGCTGGACTGTACGCCAATGCAATTAGAGATGTTGTTGGCCGCGGGTTTGTCTGAATATAACAAAGCGCTGGTGCTGTTGATTGGGGGAGAACCCATATCCATCCAAACCTGGCAGACAATAGCGGGGATGGCGCAGTTGACGGCCTATAATGTCTACGGCCCGACGGAATGCACGGTGGATGCGACGCTGGCCGGTATAGAGGCCGCGCATCCTTATCCGACAATCGGACGTCCGCTGACCAATACCCGTCTGTATTTACTGGATAGTGAGGGACATCCTGTGCCGCTGGGGGCGATAGGGGAATTGTACATAGGTGGCGCGGGAGTGACGCGAGGCTACCT
>NZ_PUJW01000115.1 GCF_011189575.1 Photorhabdus cinerea | reverse complement strand
AGGCTTGCCTGGCTATTCCGGTGACGAGTGAAAAATATCGCAAGGTGAGCCGCTGGAGCGCCATCACGATTAATTATCAGCGATTTATTGCCCAAACGAAATATGATCCCACTATACAGATGATCCAAGAATTTCAGTGTCTGAAAGTGACCTTTTATGGCTGGCGACCCGCGTATTGCTTATTTCTGGAAGCTAAGGCGCGGTATGACCAGTTTTTTGATATTGAAGGTGAACCAAAAATTTGGTGGAAAGGGAGTAAGTCGGGTAAAAAACAGGCGGAAAGGCATCAAACTGTTTGTGACACACTAGAGGGTACCCCGCATGTGGAATGGCATTTTTTACAACCAATCAGTTATGCCTATTTTAAGGGAATATTTAGTCAATTTAAAAATATCAGTGTCCATTATACTCCCTGTGCCGATTTAATGACTATAATCTAATTCGAGGTTTAAATGACAATAATTCGTATAAAAATCAATGTGTATTATGAACAACAGAAAACCATTACCGTAAATACAGCGTTAATGGATTTATTTCATATTACACGGCAGATCGATATCTTTTTCAGGCAGGAAAAGACATGGTATTTAACTGGCTATTCACGAAAAGAGGCCCTAAAACATATTGTGTTTGATAAACAAGGGCCAACAGAAAAGACAGTGAGCTATTTTGAAAAATCTTATAAAAAAGATTTTCCTTCACTTATTGAAGATATGTGGGATGGAGAGCGGGATGAGATAGCTAATGGTATTAGTTATAATAAACTGTCTACAAGAGGCATCAACTGGGTTTGGCTAGAATTCAATTTAAAAATTGACAGTAACCAACTGAATGTATCCCGATTAATTGATTTAGTTAAATACTTAGCGACTAGCCGTGACTTTCCTTATATCCAAGTTGAGACCAACGGCTATACCTTAAAAGGCAAACAGGTTTTCCCTGATCGCCTCAGTGTTGGCTGGATGCTTTACCAGCCCCGTATTATTGATA
>NZ_PUJW01000114.1 GCF_011189575.1 Photorhabdus cinerea | reverse complement strand
ATCTGGAAACGAATGTTCAAGCGATACATGATAAATACTCTCGTGTATCGCGGCACTAATTTATCAGAAGCAAAAGACATTGCTGCATGTGAAATTGAAACATATTCTAAAAAGCGTGGATATTGGAAATATATTCATCCGCACGATGCCGCGAAAGAGGCTTTATCTTATTGGAGTGATTAGAGTGGAAATTAAAGAAATATTAGAGAGATTCAAGAAAGATACAAGATACCACAGCATTAAAATATTTCATAATGATGACTTATATCGTCATTTAGAATTAAGTAAAAATAACAGCAGTGCATATTGTTTCGATATAGTGACGTGGCCCGGATATTTGTGTATATCGAGTGACATGGGTTGTTTTACATTCTCTCGTGTTACAGATATGTTTCGCTTTTTCAGAGATTCAAGCGGTGAATTATCTATAAACCCGGATTATTGGGCAGAAAAATTAAAAATGGGGGTTGAATATAACAAAGAAATATATAAAGAATGGTCATCAGATAAATTCAAAGATGCTGTTAATGAAGCATTTAATAATTTCATTGATGATAACGATGCTATTTCTGATGATGTTCTCGAAGAAATAAAGGAATCAATCGAAGAGATCATTTCATACTCACATGATGAATATGATGCAGTATCAGCAATTAGAGATTATGACGATAAGTATGATATCTTTGTTGATTTCTGGGAAAATGATTGCATGGAATATAAATTTCATTATGTATGGTGTTTATATGCAATCGTCTGTGGCATCAGTAAGTTTGATGAACAAGTGGAATAAACATGGAAATAAGATTAGATAAATATGTCATCACATCAGATGATTATCAGTTCATTCTTAACGAGATTAAAATAAGTAAGGAAGGTAAAAACATTAGTCAAGAGCGGTTACAAACAATCGGCTATTATCCCAGATTGGAGCAATTAATTAAGAAGTTAATTTTATTAGAGATTCGTCGTGATGACATTAAATCACTGCAAGATATGAGTGATAAAATAAATCA
>NZ_PUJW01000113.1 GCF_011189575.1 Photorhabdus cinerea | reverse complement strand
TTTTTGGACTTGCACGATCCCGTTGCGCAGTCACACTCAGGCTTTTCCCCTGAGAGCCTGAGTGATGATTGACCTGCCCGATGATATTGACCCACTGAAAGCGCTCGTTTACCAACTTCAGGCCGATATTCAGGGCAAAGAGCGGCAGATCGCCCTGTTGCTTGGACAACTCAGCCTCAGTAAATCCAAACGTTTCGGCAAACAGAGCGAAAAAGCCGATAAAGGCACTTTCAATGAGGCTGAACAGCAGGATAGCCTGCCTAAACCCGCACCCGCGCATCACAAAAAAGGCCGCCAGCCTTTGTCCGCCGGGCTGGCGCGGGAAGCTCAGCGCCATACCCTGAATGCGCCGCACTGTGACTGTTGCGGTGAACCGTTGCATGCCTGCGGAGTCGAAACCGCTGAAACCCTGAAAATCGTGCCGCAGAAAGTCAGCGTTATTCGTCACGAGCGCACGAAATATGCCTGCCGGCAGTGTGAAAAGACACAGACGCACAGCAAAATTATCACGGCACCCGCGCCGCTCAGTCTGTTGCCCCGGACGATTGCCAGCCCGGATACCCAGGCGGCGATAGTGACCGCCAAATATGTCGATGCACTGCCGCTGTACTGTCAGGCAGATATTTTAGCGCGTTCTGGTATCGAGGCCGCAGTACGCTGGCGAGCGGGTGTGTACAGCTCGGCCGTAAAGTACATGTACTGGTCGAACAAATGCGGACGCACTTGCTCAATGAACCCCTGATTTGTGCGGATGAAACGCCGGTACAGGTACTCCACGAAGCGGAGCGTCCGGCGCAGAGCAAATCCTATATGTGGGTCTATCGCAGCGGCGAATTTGCCGCCCAGCCAGCGGTGATTTTCGATTACCAGCCGAGCCGCAGCGGGCGCTGTGTGGCTGACTTTTTGGGCGATTATGCGGGCTACCTGTTGACCGATGGGTACGCGGCTTACGATACGCTGAAATCGGTCAGACACGCCGGGTGCATGGCGCATGCCCGTCGTAAATTTACCGAGGCCCAGAAAGTTCAGCCGGGTAAAAAAGCCGGACGCGCCGAACAGGGGCTGACTTTT
>NZ_PUJW01000112.1 GCF_011189575.1 Photorhabdus cinerea | reverse complement strand
AAGCCCCTTATGGGGCTTATTTGTTGGTTAATGTGATTGGTTCAGGCGGTATTGCATTTTCTATTTTTCTTATAGCTGATTTTATGAACTCAACATTTTGTTGAATAATATCGAATTTCGCCATATCCGAGATTTTAGTTGATTCAGCTAAAAGACTGACTTGCATTTTTAATTTTTCAATTTCTTTATCTTTTTCTTCAACTGTTTTTTCCAGTCTTAATGCTTTAGCTATCCGTGTATAAGCATCATTTGATGCTGGTGGTGCAGATGCGAGAAGGTTTTCTATCTGTAATGACATTTCAATATGGTAGATGACCTCTTGCTGGAGGCTTCTCATTGATTTTTCAGCTTTTTTTTCTAATGCCTTTCTTAATTCTGGCGGCATTCGTAAAGGGTATGGTGCTATGCGTGACATTATATTGACTCCTTTAGACTCACTACTTGGCAGTGTAGATAGCAAATATATGTTTGACAAGTGAGTCCTTATGATCCATCATTTGGCTATGTTAAGTTGATATCAAGGAGAAAAAAGGAATCATTATGAGTCACAACAAAAGAATACCCCCATATCCTTTAAGGATGCCGCAAGAGATCAGGGAATGGTACGAAGAAGAATCCGATAAGAGCGGTCGCTCTTTGAATGCTGAAATTGTGAAAATCTTGAAGGATCGAATGAATAGGGTGATAGGGCAAAGGAAGCATGCAGTGCAATAAAAGCAAAACCCCAGCCGCGCCAACGACTGAGGTCTCTAATGTTAGCAACTATCAAGGGAACCAACATGAACAATGTAACAAATAAAAACCTTCCTGTCATCGCAGGCGTCGAAATCACTACAGACTCAGAAGGTCGTTTCAACCTAAATGCATTGCACAAAGCGAGTGGTTTGGGTAGCAATAAGGCCCCGGCTCAATGGTTACGCACAAAACAGGCGTAAGAGCTTGTATCGGAAGTAGAAAAAGAAACTATGCAGATTTGCACTGTTTCACTTGATGGCCGTAATGGTGGCACTTTTGCCCACGAACTTCTAGCTGTTGAGTATGCAGGGTGGATCTCGCCAAAGTTCCGCTTGCAGGTTAA
>NZ_PUJW01000111.1 GCF_011189575.1 Photorhabdus cinerea | reverse complement strand
GTTAGACAGCTCGACATTAAAACGGCAGGTACAGGAATGTTGGTCAGATTACGAGCAGTACATCGACCGTGAGAAAGAAAAAGCGTTTATGGACCGGTTCACCACCGATCTGACGCGGTACGACAACACCATTATCTCCCCAATGACCGAGATGTATCTGGACTGGCTGAAAAGCCAGACCCTGCTGGACTATTTTGACCATAACTTTGACAGCACGGACGATTACAGCGGCGCGCTGTTTACCCAGTCGGTTCATGATTGTGTTTACGGGATGCAGGACAAACTGGGGGCCTCGCATTATTTTCAAGAGCAGATGATGTGCGACACCATCACGCCGGATAATCTGCTGTTACGTGCGCTGGTGATGAACAATGATAAAAGGACAGAGCAAACTCACGGGGTTCTAAAAACCGGTGGAAACTATGGCTCTCTCGCCTGGGATAAAATCCCCGATGGGCTTAAAGATATTGCTGAGCACTTTCATGGACCCGCTTCCCTCACGATAGAAAAATACCTGAATGAACTGAGTAGCACTTTGTTTGCAGTGATGAATAAAGCCGTGGAAAAAGTGCCGCTTCCCGCACTGGTCGTATTAGCCAAGCTGCATGGCAGGGAATTAAAAGTCATTAAGTTTGTCGGAAAACGTAAACATTTTATCAGCGCGGTGGTCACTCAAGTGAGCCTGATGGCGGATCTGAAACAGCCTGCTTCCTCAGATAAGCTGCGTCACCATGTTGATGCTGAAATGCGTCGTTTGAAGATTGATGGCTTGCCGATGGAGGGGGATCAGGAATTCAACTTTGTTACGCTGGCAGACGCAGGTGAAGCGGAAAAAACCCGGGTTTTACCCGAAGCGGAACGGGCCAAGTCTGTGGTGAAAACCTTGCATTCTGTCGATGAGATCCGTGCGGAGCTGTTTCCGAGGACGTTACGCACAAAACTGGCGCAGTTAGAGGGCAGTTCTGTTGAGAATATTGCTAAGCAGTTGGCACATGTTCCGCCCTTTATCGGCTGTACCTTCTCGCTGGTGTTGCAGATTTCTGCATTGCGCGCGGCTGGGTGGCCTAAGGAAAATACAGAGGTATGTACCCGGTTTGCGGCGGATCTGGTCTCCGCAATGGGGGCTGTTGCTGAAACTTGTGAGCGG
>NZ_PUJW01000110.1 GCF_011189575.1 Photorhabdus cinerea | reverse complement strand
TTTGAACGTACAAAACCGCACGTTAACGTTGGTACTATCGGCCACGTTGACCATGGTAAAACTACCCTGACTGCTGCAATTACTACTGTACTGGCTAAAACCTACGGTGGTAACGCTCGTGCATTCGACCAGATCGATAACGCACCAGAAGAAAAAGCGCGTGGTATCACCATTTCTACTTCTCACGTAGAATACGATACCCCAAGCCGTCACTACGCGCACGTTGACTGCCCAGGCCACGCCGACTATGTCAAAAACATGATCACCGGTGCTGCTCAGATGGACGGCGCAATCCTGGTAGTTGCAGCGACTGATGGCCCAATGCCGCAGACTCGTGAGCACATCCTGTTAGGCCGTCAGGTCGGCGTTCCTTATATCATCGTATTCCTGAACAAATGTGACATGGTAGACGATGAAGAGCTGCTGGAACTGGTTGAGATGGAAGTCCGTGAACTGTTGTCTCAGTACGATTTCCCAGGTGATGACACTCCAGTTATCCGTGGTTCTGCGCTGAAAGCACTGGAAGGTGATGCAGAGTGGGAAGCGAAAATCATCGAACTGGCAGAAGCCCTGGACAGCTACATCCCAGAACCAGAGCGTGCAATTGACCAGCCATTCCTGCTGCCAATCGAAGACGTGTTCTCTATCTCTGGCCGTGGTACTGTTGTCACCGGTCGTGTAGAGCGCGGTATCGTTAAAGTGGGTGAAGAAGTTGAAATCGTGGGTATCAAAGATACCGTTAAAACCACTTGTACTGGTGTAGAAATGTTCCGCAAACTGCTGGACGAAGGTCGTGCGGGAGAGAACGTAGGTGTTCTGCTGCGTGGTACAAAACGTGACGAAATCGAACGTGGTCAGGTCCTGGCAAAACCAGGTTCAATCAAGCCACACACCACTTTCGAATCAGAAGTTTATATTCTGAGCAAAGACGAAGGTGGCCGTCATACTCCATTTTTCAAAGGCTACCGTCCACAGTTCTACTTCCGTACAACTGACGTGACCGGAACTATTGAGCTGCCAGAAGGCGTAGAAATGGTGATGCCAGGTGATAACATTCAGATGGTAGTTACCCTGATTGCACCAATCGCAATGGACCAGGGTCTGCGCTTCGCTATCCGTGAAGGCGGTCGTACAGTAGGTGCTGGTGTTGTTGCTAAAGTTATCGCATAATT
>NZ_PUJW01000109.1 GCF_011189575.1 Photorhabdus cinerea | reverse complement strand
CAGGTATGCCAGACATTCACCGGGAAACCCCGCTGGGCGTCCACCGGGATCATTCTATTTACCCAGGCTGGATCACTTTCACTATCGGATTTATCCCGCAACAGGGGAGGACTGATAATCATTTTTTGACTCCTTAAATCATTTAGTCAGGTTAATTCGTTAAATTGCTCAGGAAAATCGCCAACGTTTTTGGGGTTCTTCTGCTTTAACTGGTAAAGTTGTCGATTCTGTTTTCTGGCTGGCTGCCCCTGTTCGCTCAAAACTGGCACACTTAATCAGGTAATCCCCTGCGGTTCCCTGCTCAATTTTGTAGGGATCAAGCGTGAGATAAGAGCCGCCCGCATTAAGGGTGATCTTTTTCTTTGCCGTGATATAAATCTCCTCTTCCGTGCTGGTTATGTTGATCACTTTGCGAGCCAGTAATTCCATCAGGTCATTTTGTGCCTGAACAGAAACCGCACCCTGATTGGCAATCAGCTTAATGCCCAATTTGCGGACAAACAGGCTGAAAGTCTGACCAACACCGATGAAGAAATTCTTTACCACCCCAATATCCGCATGCTTACCTGCATTGGCGATCAGGTTTTCTGTTGCCGCCAGTTGCAGATGCTGACCACTGGTCATCGAAATCCCCTTTGGCGCACTCATCAGCAATACAGCCGATTTCAGCTGTTCAAGGTTCTGTCGTAACATCATCAGCTGAGCATTAATATCAGCCGCAGACCCATTAACCGTCTGTGCATCAGTGGAAATGGCCTGCATCTGTTCACTCGCCACATTCAACTGACTGATTGCCGCCTGCATCTCCAGCACCGGTCCCCCGGCTTTAGCCTGTTCATCCGCACTGATAAACAACCCCTTACCCGCGCGGAGCACCCCCCAGCTATCGGTGCGCAGTTCAAAGCCCTCGCCCCGTTTCTTCGGATGCGGGCGCTGACCATCGACAAGATGCCCCAGATTCAGCTGGCTCTTACCGCCATATTCAGTACTGAGTTTGATGTGCTCTTTGCCCCGCTCGTCATCCATCCGCAGTTTGTTATTCGCCGGGGTACGCAGCACGTTACGTTTGTAGTTATAAAATGCGACGTGATCCGGGTGTTTCGAGTCGTGCAGCGCGTGAGCGATATAAGGCCGGTCCGGGTCGCCCCCTTCAAACGCAATCGCCACTTCCGTCCCCG
>NZ_PUJW01000108.1 GCF_011189575.1 Photorhabdus cinerea | reverse complement strand
CGGATTAAATAGCGGGGATTGGCTTGTTTCCTGCCATCAGAATAGATAAGGAAGTGGGTTAACCCAAGGTCACATCCCGCGCTTTTGTCTGCATCAATCACATCAGGAGGAACCGGTGTTTCTTTGCCATCGTCACAGAGAATGGCGGCAAAATATTTTCCCGTTGGCGTACGCGATAAGGTAATACTTTTAATTTCACCTTTGATTTCACGGTGGATGCGCGCTTCTATCGGCGTCAGCTTTGGAATTTTTATTGCTTCATTCAACACCTTCACGCCAACACAGTGATAACTGGATTGTTTTCCGTGTTTGCACTTAAAGGCAGGGAATTTGGCCCGCAATTTTGGATTGAAGAAATGCTCAAAAGCCGTGTTTAAGTTGATGACCGCCTGCTGTAACGCAATGGAATCATACGACTTGAGCCACGCATATTTACGTGATTTCTTTGCCGTTGCCAGTAACGGCTTCAGATCTTTACGTGGGCTTAAACTCACCCCATACCGTTTGTAGGCGTGTTTTTTAATATGCAGAGCCTTGTTATACGCAAAACGAACCGCACCGAACTGGGCATTAAGATATTCAGCCTGTTCGGGAGTGGGATAAATGCGTACCTTTATGGCTCTTAACATAATCAGCGCTCATTGATATAGTTCAGATATAGTAACAGGTAGCAGGAATATTTCAATTGAGTAAACACAATGAATTACTGGAAGGTTTTCTTCGAAAACGACACAGTGTCAGTAAGCGGGTTGTCCATTTAATATTCATGACAAAGTATCGCCGTAAACTCTTTGATGGAGGTATGATTGAACAGCTACGGGAGGCTTTTACTTCAGCAGCGACAAAACTAGAATGTGACATTATTGAGATGGATGGTGAGCAAGATCACGTCCACCTGTTGGTCGCTTATCCCCCTAAACTCGCGGTGAGCATTTTGGTGAATAATTTAAAATCAGTTTCTTCCCGGCTACTTCGCCAGCAAAATACGCATTTGAGAATGCAGAGCAAAACTGGGCTTTTGTGGTCAAGATCGTACTTTGCTTGTAGCGCTGGAGGGGCAACGATAGAAACGCTTAAAGCGTACGTTGCCAGTCAAAATACGCCGGAGTGACGTGTTTTAAAGCCCTGCGGGCTTTTCGCCTTATATCCCCGCCCGCACTGGGCTAGGGTTTACGGCGGATTTTGCTAA
>NZ_PUJW01000107.1 GCF_011189575.1 Photorhabdus cinerea | reverse complement strand
ATACCCGCAGCGACATTGCCATTTGTAAATTCACCGTTTTTATCTGCGGTATTTGTAATATCACCGATTTTTTGCATAGCAAAACCTCACTCATTAAAGGTGATTAGAAAATAAATAAAGGGTTATTCGTTGCTGTAACCGAATTGCAGAATTGTATGGGATGGACAAAGACGATTAAATTGACACTCTAACCGTTTATTACCCCATGACCTCAACGGATCGCCGCAATAACTGCCACCAGCCACGGCATAGAAAATAGTTGTTTTTGGTGCGTTAATTCGCCATGTAAACGGCCAATCTTCACCGTTCAGGGCTTCCCCACAAACTGATTGCCCCGCTCGTGCTTGCCGATATTCAGTGATTGTGATGGTATAACCCATCGTTGCCGCCAAATTAATAAAAAACTCTTTTGACTGTCCGCCATCTCTCAGCAATCTCGAAACAACTGTTTTCTGTCTGAGCGGAATAGTATCAACTTCACCGATACCGCAATCATCTGGCAAACCTAGCGACTTTTCCCACTCTGGCAGCATGATAGTGGCAGTTGCAGGGAAAGCGCCTTCAATTAACCCCCAGGCATCCCGATCACTCCGATAATATGAATACGCAATCGCTCTCGTTACTGCATTCATAACAGATGAGTGCTGACGAGTCCATGCAAGCCCGGACGGCAATAATCCGTTCAATGCTGACGTATAGTTTTCTACACTGTATCGACTCATGTATAGATAACCTCCCCTCGTAGCGGTAGCTCCCCGATCCCTAGCTTGATATTGCTTGTCGGATTTGTTATCACGAATCCCGCCGTTCCCGGTACATCAGCAATCACATATTGCAATTCTGAAATAAGAACTCTTCCCGTCCCGTCAGGATTCCCACTTTCAAAAAATACATTATCAATAGCGGCGGCAATGGCATTCGTCACATCACGACTAACATAAGATATACCGTTGATTGTGATATCAATTTTCCGCTGAATTGGGGAGCAAACCCAGACTAAAGCAGTGACTGGCTGCAATGGGTAGATGTAATCCGCAACTCTTGCCTGGTCTCCCGTTGCCGCCGTGCCGTAGTTTTCTAAGCTGGAGAACCCATCTGTACCCGTTGGGAAACCGCCCTTTCCGTTATTATCACACATAATGTAGATGCCAACGGTCCCCGCGCCCATTGCTCTACGACGAATCCATACGCGAG
>NZ_PUJW01000106.1:821-1200 GCF_011189575.1 Photorhabdus cinerea | reverse complement strand
TCCAGTACTAGTATGGCCCGGGGGATCCGTTAGCTATCGTTCGCGAGAAAGTTAGTAGACACACAGGACCCAGGCGTGCAAGTCAATTTCAGCTGACTACACCGATTCTGGTTAAAAGAGCCTATGGCCACCCTTATTTTAGAGAAAAAAAACCACACCTCTAATGTGTTGGGCACTAGAAAAAGCTAACTACCTAGTCCGTTTCTGGACGACTTCATTGGGAATAACATACCCCCCACTGTGATTAAGACTGGCACTGTCCTAATGCTTTCTTCAATAGGTTTGGCTCATGTGTGATTCCCTCTGGCAAACTTATAGAGGACAAGCAGAATAAACCAATTCAAGGTCGTTGTAGCTGAAGGCCTGGCCTGCCTGACAG
>NZ_PUJW01000106.1:480-811 GCF_011189575.1 Photorhabdus cinerea | reverse complement strand
GTCTTGCCCTTCATGGTGGATATTCACAGCTGAAAGTGGTATTGGCATTTTTTTCTGAGGACACAACGAGGAAATCTGATAAATACGGCCACCTGAAGTCTAGCTCGGAGTTAACAATTTACCACGTTTAGAGCGGCCGCGATATCCTGCAGATGCATCCAGTACTAGTATGGCCCGGGGGATCCGCTCGCACTTAGCCTGTTAAGGGGTTCGCGCTCGTCTAGTCTGTGCTGTTGCCTGGATAGTAAATTATCATGGTACAAACTTTTAAGAGCCAGTTAAATGGAGATGGATTTAAAAAGAGTTATTGTAAAGTCTCCCCAGGTGTGTC
>NZ_PUJW01000106.1:0-470 GCF_011189575.1 Photorhabdus cinerea | reverse complement strand
GGCCTGACCCCCTAAATGCAATTTTGGGATTCCCTTTTAGTTGCTTTCATTAAAATGTACCAGCGCAGTAAAAAAAGCACAAAGTATATTGTTTATGTAACTCACTATCTCATTTGCACTGGTTACATGGCAGCTTCAGACTGACTAAAACTACACTTTTCCCACCATGGCTCAAAGATCAACAGAACTGGGCCAACAAAAGCAATTTTTTCATGTGGTCTAACTACCAACTTATTATGAGTTAAGTTACTTTTAGGTTTAAAATCACAGCAGTTTTTCCCTCCACACCTCCCAGAGATACTTTCAGGGTGGCTAAACTTGGCTAAAGGCTTCCGGACCAACCCTTGTTTCTTTATGGTGCTTGTGTCCTGACAACCGCGTAAGGCATGGAAATTCAGCTATTTATCCGATCGTTTATATGGGCGTGCGGCCGCGATATCCTGCAGATGCATCCAGTACTAGTATGGCCC
>NZ_PUJW01000105.1 GCF_011189575.1 Photorhabdus cinerea | reverse complement strand
GGTGAGAGTGAAATAATCCCTGATAGCGGGGTCTTCCAATCTGGGGCTGGCTGCATTAACCACGCCGGAGGGGGAACCGGCTTCGCCCTGACTACAGGTTGCCGCGATACGCAACCGGCGACGACCAACGGCAACATCATTGCGAAGAACGTCGATTTCAGATTTGGCATTGGCAAGCTCCTTTGTGTGCTTCACATCCAATTCGTTCAACATCGTGATGTGTGAGTTCTGATAGTTGATAGTGTCAGTCAGTTGCTGAATATCTTCTTGCTGCTGCTTTGTAACGCGTTGCTCTCTCTGTAACTCAGAGTGATAGTAATAAGCTGTCAGTGAAATAATGATTAATGCGAGTATCGTGTAGTAATGAGTGTTGAATTTCATGATAAAAACATCGTTTTTTCAGATGCCCTGCGAACATCTAGGCCCGGCAATACACGCCCACCAGCCATGTTCCATCTCATGAACTCGTCAGCCGCTCCGCGATAATCACCAGCATTGAGTTTCTTAAGCAATGTTGAGCGGACGAAAGCGCCAGTACCACAATTGAAGATAAATGAACAAAGTGCATCAAACTGGCCCTGAGTCAGCGACACTTTGACGTTTGATTTAATCGTGAGATAAACCGGGGCTAGGTCTTCTAGTAAGAACTGCGTTGCTTGCTCATCAGCAATAACATCACCTGGCTTTACTCCGTGAGTATGACCATAACCAATCGTCCATATTCGCGCCGGACAAAGATACGCAGTCAGACTACATCCCTCGTAGCCTTTCAGCTTCTTTAAACCCTGTTCACTGATTTGCATCAGATACCCCCGCTCTTTTCTCTGCTGATCTACGAAGTAATTGACCGATAAAATCAGTACCCAGATAGCCAATCACAACACTGCCGATGTAGGCTAAGTCAGGATTCAGACCAAAAAGATTTAAAATGTCACGAATGAACCAGGCGAACATGGCACACATAAAGGCATCAATAGAGACACGCAGCCATCCCCCGCCGTTATAACGACCACGGAGACAAGCCATTGTTCCCGATAGTATCGCCCCTAAACCCTGTTCTTTGACTGACAGCAGCCACAACCATAGCTGCATCCATATATCAGGCTGCTTGTCCATGAGTTTCATATTTCCACCCCCGGCCGGGGAATTAGTCCCCGGCAGATGTCGGGTGTGAGAAAAAATTTACTGTGAAAGCAGGTCTATTAACTTTCTACAGTTTTCAGTTG
>NZ_PUJW01000104.1 GCF_011189575.1 Photorhabdus cinerea | reverse complement strand
CCGGGCTGGTAAATTCAATGGTGTAGCAAAAAGGCTGGCTTAAATATTCCTGCCCGGTAAACGCTAATACATCCAGCGGTGCCTTGTTGCCCCAGACTTTTAATTTATAGCGACTGTGATCAAAGATCATTGCCGGAGTTGCATAGTTCATGACGGGTTCTCCGTTTTTTTCTGCACACCACCGGTATGCAAATCCCATTTAATATTCATACGGACTTTAGATATTTCGTTTTGAAAGCTCGGTATCACAAGCCGCTCCTCAACAATAAAACAGAACGCAAGCCAGGGTGGTTATGCCATAACAAATTTCAGAAATGAAAAACCGGAACCCGCTATTTCCACACAGGCCATTAGCCGGGCATAAAATAAGAGAAACCGACAAGGTGCGTTCAAACAAATATTCAAATTGACCAAACGAGTCATTTCTTGACCAAGGCGATTTTCTAAACAGTTTGACATAAAATCAAGCTATTTTTTGCCATAAAGCACTTTTTGTTTAATCTAAATCGGATATAAAAACCGAAGAACTCAATATAATACACATAATATATAAACCTAACTTAAACAACACAACATTTACTCAAATAAAAAGGTTGCATTTATTCTCATAAAATGACAGGGATGAAAAATCCTATTACACCAGGATAACTCAATGATAATAAAACTATCATGACCATTATTTTTCAATTGGTTACCTGATTAAGATAAACAGGGCAGATTATTTTTATCCCGACGACACCTCAAATAAAACAGGCGCAAAGAAGAATGATTATCAATTAATTCATACGAACGAGAATAAATGAATATCTGCTTATTTAAACAGGGCAGAAATAATTTTATTACCCGTCTGTCCACTCCGCCAGAATAAAGTCCGGTAAATTAATCAGAATACTATGACAATATCGACTAAGCCGATTTACGCTTTGTCGATAACAGCCCTCGGTAATTAACAGCGTCATGGTGATAATAAATATGATAGTGAAACTTGTGCTTGTCGCTTGTCCATTGAGGCGGGTCTGCCGGCCAGTAAAATCAGCGCGCCTTTTTTTCCCAGACTGCGGCTATTCACCGCCGGGCCACCTCATTCCGCCTCCCCATCCTCATCCATGACTGGCGCTGACGTGTCATCACCGGGGGCCTCCACGAAGATCTCCTTCGGCAACGTAAATCCCCGCAGTTTCAGCAACGCCAGCGGTCCCCCGCCCACTTCCGTGCGTAAAATCCACGTCAGCGGCAAACCATCCGGGG
>NZ_PUJW01000103.1 GCF_011189575.1 Photorhabdus cinerea | reverse complement strand
GGAAACGGTGAATAAGGCGAATAATGCGTATCCAAAATCTGGTGGTATTGTAAACGGGTATGTGGATGCCACTGGATATATTTCCGGTAAGGGTGTGTATGAAGCACCCGGTATTCGGGTATATAGTTCAATAAATAAGCCGTCCCCGGGAGAATTAGGGGCGTATACCATAACAGAAGTAGATAATAATTTTGCACGGGGTAATGTTGAAGTTGTTAATACAATGAGCGCATATCCGAGAATCAATTTTTTCCCGCAGCGGGGAAAAGAATCTCGAGGGTACTTTGCTATTGAAGCAAGCCTTAACGACGATAATTATCAATCTATTTATGTCTATCATAGAAATTCAGCGGGTAAAAATATTTACGTTACTAATTTTCCAGAGAAAGACGGAATATTAGCAACACTTGATGACATTAACGCAGCGAGCAACATCCCAGTCGGTTCACCCATTCCGTACCCCCACCGCTACACGCCACCGGGATATCTCACATGCAACGGACAATCATTTGATAAATCTTTGTATCCGAAGTTAGCAGAGGCTTATCCTGAGGGTAGAGTACCTGATTTAAGAGGTGAGTTTATCCGTGGGTGGGATGATAGTCGGGGTGTTGATCCGGGTCGTGTGTGCGGGTCGTGGCAGCCACAGCAAGTTCAATGGCACCGACATGTCAGCGGTAGCGGTGGATATGGAGGAGACTTCGGCGCAACTAGCAGTCGTGGGCACAACGGATCATATCATAACGATTCACAGCAAAAATTACCGTTCACGAACAACGGTAGTGATTTTGATGTATTTACAAACAATGGTGCTGTTGGCAACGAAACCCGCCCCCGCAATATCGCATTTAACTACATAGTGAGAGCAGCATAATGACAGAACAAAAGTACTCTTTAGAACATGAAACAGCCGTACTTGGAAAAGATGGTTTAGCCACTCAAGCAGGCTGGATGAAGGTCTATCACTCGAATCAAATCACGCGAGAATTCATAGCGTCAGATATCGAATATGTCATGTTGGGTGTCAGTCTATCAGCCGGAGCTTATCCCGACGCTCCAGAACTTCCCGATTCTGAAGACGAAGCCGTGTGCCGTAGTGAAGATAAAAGCTGTTGGGAAATCTTACCTGACTATCGCGGAAAGACAGCTTACGACACACAAACCCGTCAAAAACGTGAGATAACTGAAATTGGCGAACTACCCGATACACTTACATTCAATAAGCCACCTACTGATTTTGATACGTGGGATGGTAAAGAGTGGGTAGTTGATAAAGAC
>NZ_PUJW01000102.1 GCF_011189575.1 Photorhabdus cinerea | reverse complement strand
ACCCACAGGCTTTCTCTCCCCTGCGGCCAGCTCGCCCGGTCAAAGTCAAATGACACCCGATACAACCCGTCTTTGTCGATATCCCCGTACTGGTCGTTCACAACCGCACTGGTCACTCTGGCCGGTAACGTGCCCGCCATCACCGGTTTCGGAATTAATTCCGGACGAAAACACACGGTTTCTGAATACGGAATAGCAGTGAACGCCATTTCAAAACTGCTGTCCCGACGGGCACTGCTGGTGATACGGGTGATAATCGCACCTTTGCGAAAAACCTCCGGCGCTTCCCCCCGCACTTTCAGCTCCTGCCCCGGTACCAGCGTGGCCGAGGTGGTTAGCCCCCGCAGCCGGGTTTGCTGGTTCAGGTAGCGCTCGTGGTGCAGCCGGGCATAGAACACCCCGCTCTCCACTTCCGGTTCAATCGCGTAACGGTTGCCCAGTACCCGGTAGTTATTGATGTAGTGGTAAGCTTCCCCGTAAGTTGTGGGGTCCCCGCGCGTCACATCCGCCTCCATATCCATCCCGTACCGGGGCAGTGCAGCGCGGTAGTCGTAATCCCGGGTCAGGATTTTCCCTTCCACCACCTGATGGGTGGTTTCCATTCCCCACACCGCATCCGCCTCTCCGCCGTGCATCCCCGAAGGAGCGCGCGCCGGCAGGTACACGTTAAACTGGTAGTAACGCTGGTCGTCGTAAAATTCCACCACGTCAATGTTCAGCCGCTCATCCGCCGTCACTTTGTACCAGATACCCACTTCCGCCAGCAGCCGCTGCACAAACCGCAGGTCATCCTCGCCGTACTGCATCACCTGTTCCCGCTTCGGGTAGGGGCAGGCCAGCGTGAATAAAAAATCCTGTCCCCGGAAATCGTGCCGTTCACGCAAGATTTTTTCCACAATCTCCGGCACTGACATATTCTGGTAAATCGCCGACTGATGGCTGTTCGCCAACAGCGCCAGCCGGGGCACCAAGGTCACCGCGTAATGGCTTTCATCCCGCGAGGTAGACAGCAGTTTAAAGCCACTGATCACCCCATAGACTGTACGCAATGGCGCCGGGGGGACCACCGGCATCCCGCGCTGGCCCGGATTCATCGGCGGGGAAGTCAGGGTAAATGAGGCGTCCTGCATCAGCATCTGCGCCGGCGCAATCGCCTTCTCCGGGCTGGTAAATTCAATGGTGTAGCAAAAAGGCTGGCTTAAATATTCCTGCCCGGTAAACGCTAATACATCCAGCGGTGCCTTGTTGCCCCAGACTTTTAATTTATAGCGACTGTGATCAAAGAT
>NZ_PUJW01000101.1 GCF_011189575.1 Photorhabdus cinerea | reverse complement strand
GATATGGCGAAATTCGATATTATTCAACAAAATGTTGAGTTCATAAAATCAGCTATAAGAAAAATAGAAAATGCAATACCGCCTGAACCAATCACATTAACCAACAAATAAGCCCCATAAGGGGCTTTAGGCTGTCTGTGCGGCAGTGAACGGTGCGAGGCGGATCATGATATTTGTTATAATATCGCCCTTTTATTTAATTCCAGAATCGCACATAAAATTAAATAGCTTGGTAACTTTTTCTTGATCATCTTTATATTGAACGCCCAAGTGACCATCATCTTTAAAATCATAATCACCCCATTTATGAGGATGACCTAACTCATGATATGACAATGGAGCATTTGCCAATTCATGAAGTTCTTTTGCTGTGTAAGATGAATATGTTTTATCCTTACAATTTAGCACTATTTCCCTATGATCAATAAGACCATTTCTGAAAAAAATCGGTTTCTTTTCATTGGTTAATATATCGATTGTATAATCAATGAAATAAAGTTTTACCCTATCCTTTCCGACCGATAATCCTCCAACATTGACCATGCCGCTACCCATCCTATTACCCATTCCGGTTATAATTTCTTGACCGATATAGCCATTTATTTCATTTGGTAACTTTTGATTAGCAAGGCATGTTAAGCTAATAGAAGTCACAATAATAACAATGAAAAATTTTATAATTCCCATCTCTTACCCTTACTTAATGACAAAATCACATCCTATCACCAGGAGGGCGCAATTAAACGCAAAAAAGGGCGCTTGAGAGCCATGCTCAACAACAAGAGATGGCGGGGATTGCTCCCCGCCGTTGCTCTTACTTGGGTTCGTAATCCATGAAAACAGCAACCTCCGTTTGACCGCTTCGGATGCGAACCTCACAGAGGTCCTTCCTCGTGACCAGCACAGCCGCTAAAGCGGCAATACAAATAACGATGGCGATAAATATCGCTTTTTGCTGTTTCATGGTTAGCGTCTCCTTGCCTTTCGGCGTGTAAGAGGCTAATCTTATGTTGCTAAGCATTAGATGCGCCTCAAATTGATTGAAAGATCATTTGGGGCTTTCTTCTATCCGCTCCAGCACGCCAGAGACAGATAGCCTCAAGCGCCCGCCAAAAATATACCAAAGTGAAATATATATATCCATATTAATCACGCGGCCGGATAAATCAGTTTTAACTGCCCTTTTACCCCAAATGCCACCATACAACGAGCTTCAAAATCTTTATAGTCAGCACAACTGTTAGCCAGCATTGTTACAGCTTTCAATTGTTCTCCCACCAGCTTTAATGCTTCTGGC
>NZ_PUJW01000100.1 GCF_011189575.1 Photorhabdus cinerea | reverse complement strand
CAACTCAGCCCGCGGTCAGAAATAGATACCGCGTTGCGGATGCTGGAGAAACAGGGGCAACAGCTTGGCTGGCAGGCGCCGGTGTATGTGTGGAATGTGCAATGCAGCCGCTGGGACCAGCGCGACCGCCCGACTCAGACCGTCGGTTGTTTCCTGCCTGAGGAAGGGACGCCCCCGTTGCTGGCCGCGGGCCTGAATACCCTGCCGTCCCAACTGGCGGCCAGAGGCATGGCGCAGGCATTAGCCGAAATCCGTCACGATTTTTTATTACGACTGGCCCAGTCAATGCGGGACGGCGGGGTGGAGCGTCTGGTTCGTCAACTGACACCGCTGCTAGACCGGCCCTCCATATGGCTGGCGGGGGTGATGTTCAGTTTACCGCTGGCAGCTCAGTCGGGGATGGCTGAGCATGGCTGGCTGGTGGAGTCGAGCTGGGACGGGGTACTGGATGATGTGCGCCATATTCGGGGTCACGCGGTGGGCTTCCCGTGGGAGAAAAGCGCCCAGTGGGGGCTGATGGTGCTGGCGGTTGTGTGGGGTGTGGGGAGTTTCACGTCGTTTTTTGCCAATCGTCATCAGATAACCCTGAGCCGGGAGCGGGTCAGTCAGGCCAGTGACCGGCAGCGTCCGTTATCAGACCGTCTGCTCAGTCAGTATGCATTGCAACGGGAGCTTGACCGGTTGCAGTACCGGGAGGAGGAAGGGGCACCGTGGTACAGCCGCTTCGGGTTAAATCAGAATCCCGCCCTGCTTAAGGCCCTGTGGCCGGTTTATCAGCGCAATAATACTCAACTGATACGTGACGACGCGGCGCAGGTGTTGCATCAGCGTCTGACGGAATGGGTGAATCTGCCGCCCGGCAGCCCGCAGCGTCGTCAGCGGATGAAAGCGGCTTACGCGCAGCTGAAAGCCTATCTGATGATGGCGCAGCCGGCCAAAGCGAATGCCGTTTTTATGAGCCGGGTACTGATGGAGAACTGGCCGCAGCGGGCCGGGGTGACTGATGGGTTGTGGCAAAACACCGGGGAGTCATTGCTGCGGTTTTATGCGCAGCATCTGCCGCAGCACCCGGACTGGAAAATCACCGCGGATGCCGGGTTAGTCAGTGAAGTGCGGCGGATATTGCTGACTCAGCTGGGTCAGCGAAATGCGGAAGCGACGCTCTATCAGAAAATGCTGCAACAGGTGGCCCCCAGTTACGGGGATTTAGGGCTGGCACAGATGACCGGGGCGACCGATGCCCGCCGGCTGTTTAGCACGAATCAAGTGGTGCCGGGGATGTTTACCCGTCAGGCGTGGGAAGGTCAGGTGCAGAA
>NZ_PUJW01000099.1 GCF_011189575.1 Photorhabdus cinerea | reverse complement strand
GGAATAGGTACAACAGAAGCTATTGTTACCAGCCACTCGATACCTGCATACGGGATATTACTTGGTTGTGATGAAAAGGATTGGAAAAACCCTTTTCATCATTTACCTATACCCTATGGATTTCAAGATGCATCGCGGCGGCAAGGGAGCGAATCCCCGGGAGCATAGATAACTATGTGACCGGGGTGAGTGAGTGCAGCCAACAAAGAAGCAACTTGAAAGATGACGGGTATATAGCATATAAACATGGATAACGGTTTATTAACCGCTATCCAATAAAAGTAAAAAATACTCCAAAAGACGTTTATTCAAAACGTTCAAATATTAATGCATGTACCCTTAGATCAGCTAAATAGAGAAGACAAATTTCCGTATTAGGATATTGCTCATTCAGCTTATGTGTATAAGAATCATATCCACCAACAATGCCAATGACAGGGATTTTTTCTGGACCACTAGCAGAATCTGGTTCTCCCATAAGTGCTCTAACAATTGCCCTATCCATTGAATGTAAAAATGGGTAAGGCAATTCTCCATTATATTCTCCACTGCCTTCATAAGCGTTAATAAGTGTAATTTGTACAGATTTTAATATTCTTGAATCAGCGTGAAACACTAATGTAAGGCCAACATCAGGTCCACAATTGAACGTATCAGCATTCTCAAACAGAAACTCAAACTTTCCCGCTGGAATAAGCCGCCTTTCAACGAGTTGTTCGGCTGTCTGCCCTAAACTTTTAATAACTGCCACAATATCTAGCATTATTCATACCACCCTTGTTCTTTGTTCAATCGGTGCAGTTCTTCCCGTGCCTTGTTTAACTGCTCATCAGTATAGCCTTCTTCCCGTAAACCAGGAATCTGGGCATCAAAATTACTGTCTATTGCCGCCCTTATATCTAACGCATCTTTAATCTGCTTCTCTCTCTTATTTCTACCTTTATAAGTTTCACTGTAATCTCTATGCACCCGATGAGGGATAGCTATAGATATACCTTTCTTTAAAGCTAATTTAATCTGATCTTCATCCAGCTTCTTTCCGTATGCTTTTATTAAAAATTCTCTTAATGCCGCCTTAGAAGGAATATGATCAATATCCATTCCATCATTACGGCTACGTCCAGCCAGCTCCTGATATTCTCCCACTTCCAACGGTTTCACCGGCGGTTTACTTAAATACACATACACCGGTGGCATATTCGGGATGGGAAGCACCAGAATATAATCGCGAAAATCCTTCTCTTCCGGCATCGGTAGCGATTCAATATCGCTGCCCACTTTGTCCGGGATCGGCAACACGGTTATTTGCGACGGAATAAACGGCGGTTCTTCATTCCCGG
>NZ_PUJW01000098.1 GCF_011189575.1 Photorhabdus cinerea | reverse complement strand
AAAAAATGATTATCAGTCCTCCCCTGTTGCGGGATAAATCCGATAGTGAAAGTGATCCAGCCTGGGTAAATAGAATGATCCCGGTGGACGCCCAGCGGGGTTTCCCGGTGAATGTCTGGCATACCTGGCACGGCGGGGTGCATCTTACGCATAGTGATAGCACCAGCCGACCGGAAAAAATCAGGGCTATCGCGGATGGAACGGTGCATTTTGTCCGGCAACCCGAATTTTCCAAACGGGACCGGCCCCCGTATAACTATAGCGGTGGGACAGATTGTGGCTGCGTGGTGCTGAAGCATGAAACGGAAATTGGCAGTGGAGAGAACGGCAAAGTGACGTTTTTCTCACTGTATATGCATCTGAAATCGTTGGATGAGGCTATCTCGGTAGGAAAAACGGTTTACCGAAAAGACTCGCTGGGTACGGTAGGACAGGTGGACGGGGCCAACGCGGTTCATTTCCAGATATTTTGTGATGATAGTAACCTGACTAAATTAGTTGGTCGTACCACGTCAGCACTGGATATCACCCAAGATGGCCGTACGGACGTGGTGTATGGGGATATGCATTTCTACCTGCCGGCAGGCACGGCTTTCTATGCAAAAGCGCCGGAGAAAGACCCGGCTATGACCCGGGAAAAGGCGCAATATACCAGTCTGGAGCCGCTGTTTATCACGATGAGCTTTGATAAGGGGCAATGTACGATGACAACCCGAAGACAACACCGGAACGGGCATGATGAAACGGTGGGAGAAGTTCAGATTAGTGAAGATTACGAGTATGATTTGTATAAAAAGGCGGCCAAACTCTACCCGGACAGCCCAAGTGCCGGTTATGAAATGTTGCGGTTTGGGCGAATTATCAATCCGGAGCATGAAACGTTATCTCCTGCTGATGCCCCTCACTGGCGGGAAGTGAATTATCCCGGCGGAGCAGGCTGGGTGAATCTGGCGGTGAGCGAGGTGAAGAAATTCAGTGATGCGGATTTTCCTCACTGGATGGGGTGGCAGTTGATAGATGATGACAGCGACAGCAATAGTCAGTGCCATTCCCCGACGTTACTGGCCGAACTTAACGCAGAAACCGAGCCACGAGCAGACCTGAGTTACACGATTTGTCATTTTGCGTTTGAGTGGGATGCTGAGACCGTGGACACCCGTTTTAACTGGCTGAAATTGCCCAATGATGTGCTGGATGAGCCGATGTCGGCAGAGGACTGGGATAAGTTTATTGCTCATGTTAAGGCGCTATGTATTGATATGGTAGGATTACCATCCGGCAAGGTGTGGCATTTTGATCCGAGGAGGTTTATTACCCATTTCAGGAAGTGCGGGTGGTTAG
>NZ_PUJW01000097.1 GCF_011189575.1 Photorhabdus cinerea | reverse complement strand
GCGGAGAAAACGCATGATGGAGAGAAAAATGCTGCTGGCCCGCCAGCGTCAGGCGGATAAAACGAAGCTGACGGGTCATTGCCGTTACCGGCTTGAGGTCCGGCGCTGTGAGGCTGAGCTGGATGTGTTCAGCTTCACCGGGGAAGAACGCCTGTTCGCCCCTTATTGCTACACCCTTGATTTCACCAGTACCACCCGGGATATCGACCCGGCAGTCATGCTGAAAAAATCGGCCACGTTTATCTTGCAGGCCCCTGAAAGCCCGGCGCAGGAGCGTAAAGTGTATGGGGTGATCACCCGGTTTAACCGGGTTTCCACCTCGGTGGATGAAACCCACTATCAGGCTTGTCTGGAGCCGCGGCTGGCATTGCTGCGCCATACCCAACGTTGTGCCATTTACCAGAACCAGTCGGTACCGGAAGTAGTGGAAAAGATCCTGCGTGATCGACACGGTTTTCGCGGACAGGATTTTCTGTTCACGCTGGTGCGGGAGTATCCCCGGCGGGAACTGGTGGTGCAGTGGCAGGAAAGTGATCTGGCGTTTATTCAGCGGATCTTAGCGGAGGTGGGGATCTGGTATCGCTTCGAGGTGGACAGCCGGCTGGGGATTGAAGTGGTGCGGTTGGGTGATAACCAGCGCAATTACCAGTATGACGTCACTTTGCCGCTGCTTAACCCGGCGGGAATGAATCACAACACCGGTGACTCGGTGTGGGACTTACACTTCGCCCATCAGGTGGTGACGCAGGGGGTGACGGTCCGGGATTACAACTACCGGGAAGCGGAGAATTATCTGCAATTTCAGGTCATGCGGGAGCGGGATAGCACGACCGAAGGTGAGATCTATCGCTATGGCGACCATTTCCTGACGCGGGGTGAAAAGATCCCGCCGGCGGTTGAAACCGCTGCTTTCTATGCCCGGTTGCACCATGAGCGCGACCTGTGCCATCAACACCTGATCAGTGGTAAAAGCTCATCACCGGTTTTAGAGCCGGGTCTGGTGCTGGAAATGGCTGGCGAGGTGCCGGCGTTATTGAAGAAAGGGGTGTTGATCGTTTCAACCCAGAGCACGGCCCGCCGGGACAGCAACTATCTGGTCAGTTTTATCGGTATTCCGTACAGCGAAAGCATCAGCTACCGGCCGGCATTGCGGGAACGGCCGGTGATTGCCGGCACCGTGCCGGCGCGGGTGACCAGTGACTGGCCGAAAGACACCTACAGCCATATCGACAAAATGGGGCGTTACCGCATCAAGTTTGATTTTGATTTGGATGAATGGCCGCTGGGGGGAGAAAGCCTGTGGGTCCGGTTAGCCCGCCCGTATGCGGGCAGCACCTACGGTTTCCACTGGCCTTTGGTTCAGGGGACGGAGGTGGCGGTGGCATTTGA
>NZ_PUJW01000096.1 GCF_011189575.1 Photorhabdus cinerea | reverse complement strand
TTGTGCGGACTTTCCCGCCATCAACCGTCATTGCCATGGAAGCCGGTGCCACTTCTCATTATTGGGGGAGAACGTTACAGGCGATGGGCTATACCGTCAGGCTCGTCCCCACCCAGCACGTCAAAGCCTTTAGCCATTATCAAAAGAACGATGCCAATGATGCGTTGGCTATCTGCGAGACTGCCTGTCGTCCGGGTATCCATTTTGTCCCGATTAAAACAGTGGAACAGCAGGATATTAAAGCACTGCGTAGCGCCCGACAGCTCATGGTGGACCAACGCACCGCGCTTGCCAATCAACTCCGGGCGTTCCTCGCTGAACAGGGCGTGATTATTCCCGTTGGCATTCTGTCACTTCAACACCATTTACCTGATGTTCTGGAAGATGAGAACAATGCCTTGTCTTCTGTCCTGCGACGTTTACTTTATACCTCGTGGGAAGATTTACGTGCCCTAAACCTGCGTATCCATGATATGGATAAAGCAATTGCAGCACTGTCTCGCCAGCAACCGGGTTATGACCCTCTGCTCACTATTCCCGGTGTCGGTCCCCTTATTGCGGCTGCTTTCGTGAGTGACGTCAGCGCATCTCAATTTGCCAATGGCCGACAACTGTCTGCCTGGTGTGGTTTAGTACCCCCGCAACCCAGTTCGGGCGGGAAAAATCGTCTCTCTTCCCTGAGCAAACAGGGTAATCGTCATCTCCGAACGTTAATTATTCATGGTGCCCGCGCCATGATGCGCGGCGTACAAAAACGGGATGACCCTTTAGGCGAGTGGCTAAGAGCCCTGATTACCCGATGTGGGGCCATGAAAGCCGTGGTTGCTTTAGCCAACAAGCTGACCCGAATTATCTGGCGTGTTCTGACGGATAAGGTTGATTATAATATGAAGAAGGCTTTTGCTATCAATTAATTGAATTGAGTGAATCGAAAGAGACGCTTTAACCGAGTTTGCAAACACGGATGAAAAAACGGCTATCGGCCCTGCGATAACCCGAGTAAAACCGAGGTCGTTACATACCGATGACGGATGATAAGGAAACAGGGTGCGGATGACATCATGGCGCGAGCAAATAAGCCCTTTATGACGCCGGATATCTGGTCGCAAACCGTATCAATTTAGTGCTTGCATAATCGGGGCGTCCATATATGGTTTTACGGTTTCAAATTACATTTGGTTGTTAACCATCAGGGCGAAATTCTGGCGCTTAAAGTGACCGCCGGTAATGTAGATGATCGGGAACCTGTTCGCGAATTAACAACAGAATTAACGGGTTCTCTTTACGCCGACAAGGGTTATCTCAGTCAGGAGCTCGCTGACGATTTAGCCAAAACGGGTGTCACTTTCATCACGAAAAAGCGCCGAAACATGAAAGCGTGTATGCAAGCTGAGTGG
>NZ_PUJW01000095.1 GCF_011189575.1 Photorhabdus cinerea | reverse complement strand
GCCGTGCCTTTCGCTGACTTCGACATGTGACTGACCTTCAAATCTTCAATCACGATCATCGCGTGGTTTTTGCTTATTTTCGTGGTGGTCTTATGAAGGTAGTCGCGGCGAATATTAGCAATATGCGCGTGCAGACGCTGAATTTTTCGCTTCTGTTTCTGCCAATTGGCGCTAAACTTAACTTTGCGGCTTAACTGTCTCTGGCGCTTCGCCAGCTTGCGCTGGCGGGTTTTAAAACTGTTGACCGGTTCGTATATCGTACCGTCTGAGAGCGTCGCCAGTTTTGATATCCCGGCATCCAGACCCACCATTGTTGTTGATTCGTGGGGGGGCTCAGAGGCTTCTATCTCGACTTGAAACGACACATACCACTTACCCGCTGACTGGCTGATCGTGGCGTTTTTGATTTTGCCGTTCACCTCCTGCGATTGCCGGAACTTTATCCATCCGAGTCCAGAAGGCAGCCTGACTCTGCGATTTTCAAGGAGACAATATTTTTCAAAATTGACGAACCGGATTGAATCCCTGCCGTCATTTTTTCGTTTCCATACAGGCGCTTTCGCCGCCAGTGTTTTATCAAAGCAACGCCTCCATGCCCCCTGTAAGTCTTTCAGTTTTTGTTGAAGGTTATCGGTGTAAGCTTCCTGTAAGAAGGCGTATTCCGGTGTTTTTTTCCACCCCGTGAGCATGCGGTTTAGTTCAAACGCGGAAGGAAGTTTTCCGCCAGAATCCAGAATGTGTTTTGTTACCTCAAGCCCGTGATTCCAGACAAAACGAGCACACCCGCATAACTGCCGCAAACGCGGCGACTGTTCTTCAGTTGGCTCTAGTCTGAACTTGTAGGCTTTCAGTATTAGCATTATCATTCAGTGTGTAGTAGGTTTATTCTCTATTTTACTGTGCCTTCGGCTAACTTCAATGCAAAAATACAAAATTAATCGTTCACGACATGCCGCCTTTCTTTTGCATGTCCATCTTGTGTTTGTGACAAAATACCGTAGAAAGATTCTTGGCGAGCGACACTCTGCAGCCTTTCATCAGTATGCAGGTGAAATCTGCCGTGACTTCGGCGCAGAACTTAAAGAAAGTCACGGCGATTTAGATCATGTTCATATGCTGATTGAGTATCCACCGACCATTCAGCTATCGGTATTGGTTAACTCGCTGAAAGCAGTCACCTCCCGTCGCTTACGTAATGAGTTTCTGGACTTACGCGGAGCATACGGAAGGCAGTTCTCTGGTCTCGCTCCTACTTTGCGGGTTCATGCGGTGGAGCACCACTGGAAGTGGTGAAACAATACATTCAACATCAGCGTGGCTGATGATTCTACGGGCTTTTCAAGCCCGTCCAAATTCCCCTCCCGCCTGATGTCGGCGGGAGTACCCTTTGGAGGTAAAGATGG
>NZ_PUJW01000094.1 GCF_011189575.1 Photorhabdus cinerea | reverse complement strand
AAGGAAATGTCATGAACGCATCCCACCTAACATTGACTGGGTGCACAAAAGATGAACAGTGAGATGTGGAGCCTCACAGATTTCCGGCATCATAGTGCCCAATACGGGATGCCTAGTGCTCCCTCAGACTGGAGACTCCACAAAATGAAATATACACCGATTGGCGTTGATATCGCAAAACATCTGATTCAGGTTCACTTCATCAATGAGTACACAGGTGAAGTGGTGGATAAGCAGCTTCGCAGCAAGGATTTTCTTGCGTTCTTCAGTAACCGGGAGCCCTGCCTGATTGGTATGGAAGCCTGCGGAGGCTCTCAGTACTGGGCGCGCGAACTGGAAAAGCTGGGCCATAAAGTCCGGCTGATGCAGGGGCGGTTTGTAAAGGCGTTCGTCATGGGTAACAAGAACGACGTGATGGATGCCCGTGCTATCTGGATGGCAGTACAGCAACCCGGTAAGGCGATAGCAGTAAAAACCGAAGAGCAGCAGTCGGTGCTAGTTCTGCCCCGTTCGCGCAGACAACTGGTGAAGTTCCGGACAGCACAGATTAACGCCCTGCACGGGACACTGCTGGAATTTGGTGAAACCATCCACAAAGGCCGGGCAGCGATGGACAGGGAGTTACCGGCAGCCCTGGAGCGGATGAAGACGAAACTGCCGCCGTATCTCATCACTGTGCTGGAAGACCAGTACAACAGGTTGAGTGAGCTGGATTCACTGATAAATGGCCTTGAAAAACAGCTTAACAGTGTGGCGCCCCAGAATGAAACCTGTAAGCGGCTGATGGAAATCCCCGGCGTGGGACCGCTCATCGCCACGGCAGCCGTTGCGACCATGGGTGAAGCCTCAGCGTTCAAATCAGGGCGGGAGTTCGCGGCGTATGTTGGCCTGGTGCCGAAACAGACCGGTTCAGGAGGAAAAGTTCGCCTGCTGGGGATAAGCAAACGTGGCGATACCTACCTCCGGACATTATTTATCCACGGAGCAAGGGCGGCTGCGTTACTGGTGAAGGAACCGGGTCCATGGATTACAGAGCTGAAGAAACGACGCCCGACCAGTGTAGCTGTCGTGGCGCTGGCGAACAAGCTGGCGCGGACAGTGTGGGCGATAGCAGCCCATGACCGTAAATATGATAAGAATCATGTCAGTATCAGACCGTATTAATCGCTGATACCGATAAACATTAACTCTTAAAAAGGGTGAATGCTGAAAGGTTGCTCTGGCGGCCAGCGTGATGACAAAGACAGGTAAGACCGGGACTCGCTAAACCTGAATATGGCCTTGAGCTTAAAGCTCGCTAAGGAAATAAGGCGTGAGTCGGCGAATGACATAGGGGCTCGCAGCTGTCAGGCTGCAATAAAGCCGGATATAAAGCTGCAACCTACCAGTCAATGTCAGAACAATGGAAGCCTTGCAAACGGGATGCGTTCATATAA
>NZ_PUJW01000093.1 GCF_011189575.1 Photorhabdus cinerea | reverse complement strand
GAAATTTGCAAAAAGAAAGGATAGACAAATGAGCGATCCTATTTACCTGACTGACGGAGAACTGTTTTCCATAACAGGATTTAAGCAAAAAAGCCAACAAATAAAGTGGCTAATAAACAATCACGTTCATCATTATGTCAATAGACTTGGTAAGCCCATTGTTATTAGAACTATTATTACTGGCAAATATACTACTAATCAAGCTAATACGGATTTTGAAACACCTGATTTTGGAGCATTAATTAATGGCACGGAAGCGCAAAGATCATAATGATAACAAACTACCCACACGCGTATCAAAAACCAAATATGCTTATTACTTAAAAACAAAAGATAATAAAACAATCACACTTGGCCCTATAACAATGAGCATGACTGAGTTATGGGCCAAATATGATGGAGAAATAGCAAACCAAAAAATAGTAATGACATTCTCTAAATTGTGGGGAATGCACTTGAATAGCCCCGCATTTACTGAATTATCAGCTCGTTCTCAGAAAGATAAACTACAGGGAGCAAAAAACATTCTAAAAGTTTTTGGTCATATTAATGCTGATAATATTAAACCGGAGCATATCAGGCAGTATATGGACATAAGAGGAACTCAAAGTAAAACACAGGCTAATCATGAGCTATCTTATATGTCTGTAACGTTTTGCTGGGGATATGAGAGAGGTTATTGCAAGATTAATCCGTGCTCTGGAGTAAAAAAGTTCTCACTCAAAAACAGAGAAAAATATATCACAGACGAAGAATACCGGGCTGCTTATGATGTATCTTCTCCAATTGTTAAAATAGCTATGGAAATATCATATCTATGTGCGTCCCGAATTGGGGATATATTAGAATTGAAACACAATCAAATATCAGAACAAGGAATATACATCAAACAAGGGAAAACTGGTGTTAAACAAATCAAGCAATGGACCAACCGACTCAGAGATACAATAAATTACGCAATCGAATTATTCCCACCAAAATCAGAAAGATCATATGTAATTTTAAACGCTGATAAAAACAAGTTCACAAAATCAGGATTTGATAATCACTGGAATGAAACAAAAATAAAAGCCTCTGAGATTCTTGGCAGAAAAGTTGATTTCACGTTTCATGATATCAAAGCTAAAGCAATCTCGGATTTTGAAGGGAGTTCAAAAGACAAACAATTATTCAGTGGTCACAAAACCGAATCTCAAGTAAAAGTTTATGATCGCAAAACAAAGATAACCCCCACCCTAGACCTTCCAAAAATCAACAAAAATGAAAGAATATAGAGGAATTGAAATAGTTAAATAGCCGAGATAAAAGGATTTATATTTTCGTTTTCATACTGTATATTCTTTCAAATTTTTATAACCAATTGATTTATATAGAACTTGCACCGGATTCTGATTCCGGCATTCCCAGGTTCAAATCCTGGTACCCCAGCCAGATTTA
>NZ_PUJW01000092.1 GCF_011189575.1 Photorhabdus cinerea | reverse complement strand
CACTGAAGCCACTATCACAGATGTTTCTTGTATATACCCGCATTCTATAAATGATTTTGATGCCATGCCATATGAAAGAGTTACACTCAACTATAAATCTATCTCATGGAATCATATAACAGCCGGCACATCTGCTTACAGCATATGGGAAGATAGGAATTATTAATAAACATAAATAGAATATGTTTAGTAACAAAGTGAAATGTCCTTAACATACTTATTCGGAGCCATCCATGATGATTTGCTACAGATTAAATATCCCTCAGACCTTAATTCATCATCAACATATAAAGATACAAATAGAGTAAGGATAAAACCGGCTATTGACACACATGAAATATAATCGCCTATCTTGCCATTAAGATTCTTTGTCCTATTTAACGCGATCATTAATAATGCATAAGCAAGATTAATAAGCAAAGGACTAAACCAAATAAAACCCGCACTCTTCCATGAGAATGTAATGACGCTATCACGTCTAAAGAAACCTATATAATCACTCAATGAAAAAAATATAAATAACAAGGACATAAAAATAAGCAACGACATGCCTAAATATAGTTTTGTTTTGCTTGTATTATCCACGACTAAATCTACCCCACATATTAAAAAGTTGATCCGGATGGTATGGTGTCGGATTTACCTTTCTATTACTATTCTTTAGATTTTTAATTATAGTTTCACTAACTTTAAAGTGATCATCTAACCAATACAAAGCAAAAGAAACTCCAACCCCAAGAAGAAAAACTCCAAGGGTTACGGCCATAAGACTCCACCCTACAGCTAAGAGTGGGGCAACTATGAGCGTATTAGCCGTCGAAGCAACACCTATTGAAATAGCTAATTTTGCACCATCGATTGTTAAGTTAACAAACAAATCAACCAATCCATATTCATCTTTAAATATTAACTCAACTAGTCTATATGCAGCTGAGAATACTATACCGAATCTAGCACCTTGGGAAATTCCAGCTTCAATACCTAGTGTACCTACCCCAAAAGACACGATACGGGGATTATTAGCAAGATATCTTGTGGCGTTTAAATAATTTCTTACACCCGGGTAACCTGACAACTTTATATATCTTTTTCCATCCTTACCAAAATACTCTGTTGCTTCCACACCGAAGCTTCTTAAATCATTTACTACTCTTGCCACTCCAAAGGAGTCGTAGATATTACCAGCAAAAGATGAAACTGGATCAGTATATGAATAGATGGTTTTGATATTATTCTTCCATGAGTTATAGAAATTATGATCTAGTGTTTTCATATATTCTATAGTATTCTATAGCTTCATCTTCTGTCAATAAAGCGATAACTTCCTGATTTAGTTTAAATTGATTTTCCAATTCCAATAGCATACGGTTATATTTTTGATCTTCTATTTGTTTCTTAAAGTTAAGATGGTCCTCATATCTGTAATCATCTTCAACAAATGTTTTTAACCGTGGATCATATTTCATCTTG
>NZ_PUJW01000091.1 GCF_011189575.1 Photorhabdus cinerea | reverse complement strand
TATTACCCATGTTTACCTCTTAAGCTGCCGGTTGTAAGCGGAACTGATTAAGTAGCGCGAAAACACGCAACTGATTGATGAGTGTGCCGGTCCACAGAACATCGATTCTGTTCGGATTTTGCGGATTAATATCAACAATCAGCCCACTTGCGAAGCCTTTCGAATCTTGCACGTAGCCGTTGTATTCCAAAGTACGATACTGCGCGATAAGTTCGGCGCGGATGACGTTGGGGGTTACAATTGCCGAGCCGGGCGCATACCGGGTAGCGTCTTTCACTAACTTCATGCGTGCAAACTTACTCGTGATTTGAGTGCGAATATAACGTGTGACGTACATCAGCAAGTACAGGGTTTCCACTTCCAAATAGCTGTCATCGTTATCACCAAAACTATTCTTTTGATAAGTCGTGATGATATTTTCAACCTGAATTGTGCCGTCATCAGCAACAGTAAAAGTTGAAATCCCGCTGTGTAGCAGATTGTTACGTTCGATTAAGTCAAGCTGGTCCTCCGATGCCGGAGCCAGAACGCCACTAATCGGTAATGTCTGCACTGGCCTGCCGGGGTCATTGCGCAAACTGGGTGCAATCGCCCCCGTCAATGCAGCGGCCCACACATAATTTGGTGTCGGAGATTTGGTTACACCGAGCAATGTTTCATGCTGATAGTTACGCTGTTCGCCGAAACTAGCCAACTCGCCGTATGCCCCATTGACTGCGCTAAATGCGTGCCCGTAAAGCTGCTGTTCCCACGACCATCTACCGACTGTATCAGACAGAAATGCTTTCACATCATCTAATGACGCCGTATCAGTGTACGGGTTGGCAATGAAATCAAAGGAACGGTCTTTGAGATTACCTAATGCGTTTTTAAGCTCAGGCGCACCCGCCCCACCGGCCATCTGAGTTATTTTCAAAGCCATGCCCGCGGGGGTAAATTCTCCCCCGGACTGTCCCCGGTAGTTCAGACGCAAATCAATACTGTTACCGGCAGCGCCTTTGTTTTTAGCCGTCAAAGTCACCGTATCAGCGGAGTCAAACGCAACGGTAGCCGTGACCGGCAAAGTCACTTTTTTGTTAATTGCGTCTGACAATGCAGTAGCCACTTGCTCGGCTTTATCCGTCGCTACAGTCGTGATCTGCACACGCTGCCCGCCGATATACAGTGAGATAACCCCGGTGTCCGTCGCTGGAGTTGATACTTTTACACCGCCTTTGGCCGCGACCATACTGTCAGCATCACTTAAGGGAAGAACCCAGATTTCAGCTGCCTGATCATTGGCGAAATAAGCTTCGGTCATGCCGTGCAGCATTGAACCATTGCCATATAAATTAGCAGCTTGAGCAGCGGAAGAGATACGCTCAGGGATATCGGGTTTTGCTGTAGATGTACTCAGCACCTGACCGATGATCAGTGTGCGCTGTGTCGCAATTGCGCTGTTTGCCATTGAGTTATCGAACTCGACGTAAAACAGCGGTGCACGAATATTGTTAGGTACACGTGAAAAGGGTACGG
>NZ_PUJW01000090.1 GCF_011189575.1 Photorhabdus cinerea | reverse complement strand
ACTATATACCCGAATACCGGGTGCTTCATACACACCCTTACCGGAAATATATCCAGTGGCATCCACATACCCGTTTACAATACCACCAGATTTTGGATACGCACTATTCGCCTTATTCACCGTTTCCGCTAAACCCAAGTTTTTCACAAACGCATTCTTGTCTGGGATATCCGCGCCGTTTTGGGATTTTGACAGGCGAGTGTTGGCGTTGTTGTTAACGTCTGTAATCAACTTCTGAGTTGCTGCAAGTGTATTGCTACTACCTGTTACATCTGTAAGCTGAACGATGCCTTTTTGGGTTAGTGAGGCATCATGGATTTCTACTGCGCTATTATCAATTAATTTCTTGATAGCAGCAAAAAGCTGACTGTCATTTTTACTATCGAGTTTTAAGCCCGAACCCAGCACAGCGTTAATTAATTCACGCTGAACGGTATTAAACCATCCGGCATCTAATAATGTCGGCGCAATACCCGCAGCGACATTGCCATTTGTAAATTCACCGTTTTTATCTGCGGTATTTGTAATATCACCGATTTTTTGCATAGCAAAACCTCACTCATTAAAGGTGATTAGAAAATAAATAAAGGGTTATTTAGTTGCGGTAACCGAACTGTAAAATTGTATGAGATGGACAAAGGCGATTAAATTGGCACTCTAACCGTTTATTACCCCATGACCTCAACGGATCTCCGCAATAACTTCCGCCAGCTACGGCATAAAAGATGGTAGTTTTAGGGGCGTTAATTCGCCAGACAAACGGCCAATCTTCACCGTTTAAGGCTTCCCCGCAGCGAGACTGTCCCGCCCGTGCTTGTCGATATTCAGTGATCGTGATGGTATAACCCATCGTTGCCGCCAGATTAATAAAAAACTCTTTTGACTGCCCACCATCTCTTAATAATCGTGAAACAACTGTTTTCTGTCTTAAAGGGATAGTATCAACTTCCCCAATCCCGCAATCATCTGGCAAACCTAGCGATTTCTCCCATTCAGGCAGCATGATAGTCGCAGTTGCAGGGAAAGCCCCCTCAACTAATCCCCACGCGTCCCGATCGCTTCGGTAATATGAACGTGCAATCGCTCTTGTTATTGCGTTCATAACTGATGAGGGCTGACGAGTCCACGCCAAACCGGATGGCAACAATCCGTTTAACGCTGATGTATAATCATCAATGCTATATCGACTCATGTATAGATAACCTCCCCTCTCAGCGGTAATTCCCCGATCCCTAATTTAATATTGCTTGTCGGATTCGTAATAACAAATCCCGCCGTTCCCGGCACATCAGCAATCGCATATTGAAGTTCGGATATAAGAACTTTCCCCGTCCCGTCAGGATTCCCGTTTTCAAAAAATACATTATCAATAGCGGCGGCAATGGCATTCGTCACATCACGACTAACATAAGATATGCCGTTGATTGTGATATCAATTTTCCGCTGAATTGGGGAACAAACCCACACTAAAGCAGTGACTGGCTGCAACGGGTAGATGTAATCCGCAACTCTTGCTTGATCTCCTGTCGCTGACGTACCGTAGTTTTCTAAGCTGGAGAACCCATCTGTACCCGTTGGGAAACCGCCCTTTCCGTTATTATCACACATAATGTAGATGCCAACGGTCCCCGCGCCCATTGCTCTACGACGAATCCATACGCGAG
>NZ_PUJW01000089.1 GCF_011189575.1 Photorhabdus cinerea | reverse complement strand
CCGTTAAGCCAATAAACACCACATGACAATGTCATCAGGAGGAAAATAATGGCAGATTCAGGACTGATTTTTACCCTCACCGTGGGTAACCTCCCGGCTCAAACCTTTGCCGTGGTTGAATTTACACTGAATGAAGCACTGTCAACGCCATTCAGTCTGGATGCCACACTCACCAGCGCTAACCCGGACATCGATTTTAAGGATGTCCTGGATAACTCCGCCACCCTGACCGTCTACCGTGACGGACTACCCGAACGCGAGGTGACCGGGATTGTCACCCAGTTTGAACACAGCACCACCGGACGCCATCGCAGTCATTACTCCCTGACCCTCCAGCCGGCGCTGTGGCGAGCGGGATTACGCGTCAATTCCCGGATTTTTCAGCATCAGTCCATTACCGATATTATTGACACCCTGCTGAAAGAGAATGGCATCCGGGATATGGTCTATACCTTCGGCTATGAACATTCGGAGCGGGAATTCTGCGTACAGTACGACGAAAGTGACCTGGCCTTTCTCCACCGCTTATTCGCTGATGAAGGCATCTTTTACTACTTTGAGTTTAATCAGGGTAAAAACGGCCAGACGATTTTCTTTGCCGACTCCTGCCTGGCTCTCGGTAACCGCTTTTCCGTTCCCTATAACCCGACACCAGATACGCAGGGAATACAGGGCAGTATCCAGCAGTTCCGCTGGCGTGAACAGGTCGGGATTCAGGGCATTTCTCTGCGGGACCGCACCTTTAAAAATCCCCCCTGGACCGCAGAATATCACTTTTACGAGGCTAAATCGGCCAACCAGCGAACCGATTTACCCAGCTATTATCACTATGATTTCCCCGGGCGTTATAAAGACGAACGGGGTGAACGCATGAGCCGCTATCGTCTGGAAGCCTTGCGCCGCAATGACCTCCTCGGCCACGCTCAAAGTGACTGCTTTTTCCTCTGGCCGGGCCTCATGTTTACCCTCGCCCATCACCCCAAAGAGAAATTTAATGTCCCGTGGCAGGTCATCAGCATCCACCACCATGGCCGGCAGCCACAGGCCGATGAAACCCGCTCCGGTAACACGGGCACCACGCTGACCAACCACTTTACCTTTGGCGACCGCGACCGTTCCTGGCGTCCTTCCCCTTACCCCAAACCCCGCATTGACGGCTTACAGGTGGCCACCGTGGTCGGTCCCGAAGGGGAAGAAATCTTTTGTGACAAATATGGTCGGGTGCGGGTGCAGTTTGCCTGGGATCAATATGGTCAGTTTAACGACCAGAGTTCCTGCTGGATACGGGTCAGCCAGGCATGGGCCGGAAAAGGCTGGGGCATGATGGCTATCCCGCGCGTGGGTCAGGAAGTGCTGGTGGACTTTTTACATGGCGATCCGGACCAGCCGATTATCACCGGGCGCGCTTACCATGCCAACAACCTCCCCCCAAACCGCCTGCCGATGGCGAAAACCCAGATGTCAATCCGGTCAAAAACCCACAAAGGGGAAGGCTTTAACGAACTGCGTTTTGAAGACGAAAAAGATCAGGAAGAAGTGTTTATTCACGCCCAGAAAAATCTGGCGATTCAGGTGCGTAATTCCCGGGACGAGCGGATTAACTACAACCGGACCACCCGCATCGGCCATGATGACGAACTGGTGATTGCCCACAACCGCAAAGTAACCGTAGAAGGGCAACAGGAGCATAAAACGACCGGGAACTATCTTGCCCAGATTGACGGTGACAACGCCTTGCAGGTCAAAGGTGATGTGGCCCAAAAAATCCAGGGCGTATTCAGTGTTGACGC
>NZ_PUJW01000088.1 GCF_011189575.1 Photorhabdus cinerea | reverse complement strand
GACTGGGATAAGTTTATTGCTCATGTTAAGGCGCTATGTATTGATATGGTAGGATTACCATCCGGCAAGGTGTGGCATTTTGATCCGAGGAGGTTTATTACCCATTTCAGGAAGTGCGGGTGGTTAGGGGAAGAAGATATTGTGCGTGTTGTTCGCCGTTACCAAGAAGTACCATTGAGTGTTTATGAGCGGAGACATCCATTGACTCGAAAAGTTTTAATCGACCGAATTACTAATGAAGGGACGACAGCTACTGGAGAAATTAAGCGGCCTGAGAATATAAAAGGTGTTATGCCGAAGTTGTTGATTAAATATGGAATATATACTCCATTAAGGATAGCGCATTTCATAGGGCAAATGGCTGCTGAAACGGGGAGATTTGATAGCTTACTTGAAAATGGATCAGAACAATATTTTGATAAGAATTATGGTCCAGGAACAGTTCAAGGAAATAAATTAGGTAATAATGTTATTGGTGATGGAACCCGATTTAAAGGTAGAGGTGCTATTCATTTAACTGGGCGAGAAAATTATTCTAAATATAATGATTTCCGCGGGGGAATTAATGCTTCATCATTTTGTATTGAGCCAAACAACACTTTACTTGCTACAAATGCTTATTATGCATTTGATGCTGCTGGATATTATTGGTCTAGTAAGCAAAAATATATAAAAGTTAATGGTAAGCCAGTTGAATCAGGTAAGTTAAGTATTAATTATTGGGCCGATAAAGGTAGTGGTTATAATGACGCTAGAGAAGTCACTGGTAGAATTAATCCAGGGCATATGGCATTTGATACAGTGCGTTGGCCTGCTTTTGAGCATGCTTGGTTTATATTGAATGACAGCATTGACTCTGTTGCTAATTGCATTAGTATTGATATGGAATAATTAAATGAAAAAAATATTTATAAGTTTACTTGTTTTTGTTCTTTGTATGTTAAGTACTATATCATTTGCTAACGATATTAATTTCAAAGATCCTAAATCATTAGTAAATGGTTTTATTTATGATTACTATAATTGGAATAAAAATTCTTTAAGGAGTTTAGAAGGTGAAAATTATTTTTCCCCTGAAAAGGAATATTCTAATCTGTTAATGAAATATTGCTTTCCAGAAAAAGTTGGAAGAAATGGGAGTATTTATGGCCAATATCCGTTGCATTATCCGGAAGGAGAAAAAATAATGTCATCTAGAATTAAAAGGAATACAGCCATTGTAGTTACTAAAGTGCCATCTAGGTTTTCTGAAACAGATGATGATGTCGATATTTTTGAATATCAACTATTTTATAAGAACAACAGATGGTTTATAAATGAGGTTTTTTCTATAGATAAAACTGGTAAGAAAACGAGAACACTATAGATAATATCAAAGATAAATAGGGTATGTGATCTAGGTATTAATAATGGAAAAGTCTTTGATTTTCCTAAAGAGTATCAATTTAGACGGAGTTAATATTATTATGAAAGTCTCATATTATTATCTTTTATTGTTTTTCTCTATGCCGGGTTTAGCGGAGATTACGCCGGCTATAACGTTACCAGATAGAAGCAAACACCACCCTGTTACTACTCATGAACTATCGGAGAATACACTTGGTGTGCAATTATCGTCTATATCTTCTGGTCGATGTCATATTAAATTTCAAGATTTTTTTATGGTTCAGGCAGTGATGAAGTTTATTTTAAAGAACAATCACCAATAAGTTCTTGGGTATGTTTGACAGCTGGGGATGTTTTTGAGGCAGGCTATTATTGGTTGGTAGTTGTAATAAAGGATTCTCAATGAAAAGTTTAAGCAATAATATGAATGATTATTCTTCATTTTCATGGAATAAAAGCGGGTTTGTTATCAATTGGCATTCTAAAAAAGATAAACAAGGAAAGGAGGTGAATCATACTAATTATGTTATTAAAAAAGGTGTTT
>NZ_PUJW01000087.1 GCF_011189575.1 Photorhabdus cinerea | reverse complement strand
ATATGCCCACCACCATAGCCGGGGAACGTGATACACAAATCGCCACCCGCTGGTCCGGCTCCACGCCCAAAGCAATCAGCTGATGGGCCAGCCGGTTGGCGCGAGCATTCAATTGCGCATAACTGAGAGTCTGTGCTTCATACTCTAACGCAGTTGCGTCCGGGGTTTTCTCTACCTGTTGTTCAAACAACTGATGAACGCACCACTGGTCAGGGTAGGCTGTTTCCGTCGCGTTCCAGGTTTCCAGTAACAACCTGCGCTCTGCCGGGGGCAGAATATTGATTTCCCCGATCCGCTGTTGAGCAGGAACAACCATCTCTCGCAATACCGTATGCAGATATCCCACCTGCCGTTCTATGGTCTGTTGATCAAACAGGGCCGTGGCATAACCCAGAGCACCAACAATCCTGTCCTCCTCTTCTGCCAGGCTAAGATCAAGATCAAACTTGACGTTATCAATAGTATGATCGACCGCTGACACGCCCAGCCCCGGCAGCGTCCATTCCGGGTTCTCATTGTTCTGCCAGGCAAACATCACCTGGAACAACGGCGTATGCGCCAGTCGGCGTGGCGGTTGTACGATTTCCACCACCTGCTCAAACGGTAAATCCTGATGTTCCTGTGCCGCTAAGGCGGTTTGCCGTACACGCGCCAGTAATTCAGCCACGGTCAGTTCACCCGATAAATCCATGCGCAACGCCAGCGTATTCACAAAGAACCCGATCAACGGCTCCACTTCCTGACGACTGCGACCAGCACTCGGCGTGCCTATCACCACATCTTCCTGACCTGACAGGCGCGACAGGACTATCGCCCAGGCGGACAACAGCGTCATAAATAACGTGACACCGTGTTGCTTACTCAGACGTTTCAGGGCGGTCGTTAACTCCGCATCCAGATTAACCGGCACGACATTGCCAGCAAACGACTGCTCAGGCGGACGGGGCCGATCAGTGGGTAAATCCAGCAGAACCGGCGCGTCAGCCAGCATGGTACGCCAATAGTCGGATTGAATCCGGGTACGTTCAGCCGACAGCCACTGGCGCTGCCAGGCGGCGTAATCCGGGTATTGAATCGCCAGCGGTGGCAACGGGTCCGGTTGCCCGGCCAGAAACGCCGTATAGAGCGCGTTCAGTTCACGTATCAGCACACTGACAGACCAGCCATCGGAAATAATGTGATGCTGGGTGAGCAGGAACCGGTATTCGTCATCGGCAAGCCGGATAAGGCAGGCACGGATAAGCGGACCACGGTCAAGATCAAATGGCGTATGGACTTCGCCGGCACTCAAGCGCTCAAGCACTATGTCGGCATCCGGGAGTCCGCGCAGGTCATGTTGAGATAAAGGCAAGCCACTATCCACTTCCAACAGCCGTACCTGCGGCTGACCGTCAACCGAGACAAAGACAGAACGTAACGCCTCATGACGGGCGAACAGGGTATCCAGCGCCTGCTGCCAGGCCACGATATCCAGTTGACCACACAAGTGCAGGGCCATCGGGATATGATAAGTCTCACTGGCACCATCCCACTGAGCCAGGAACCACAGGCGCTGTTGAGCAAATGACAACGGCAGCGCTTCCTCGCGGGATATCGGCAGAATGGCCGGCAGGCTAGCGTTCTGTTGACCAGACCGGGCCGCCATGACCTCAGCAAAAGCCATCAAAGTAGGAGACGTAAACAGGGTGGTCAGCGGCAGTTCAACACCCAACGCCGCTACCCGGTTCATCATCCGTACCGCCAGCAACGAATGGCCTCCCAAAGCAAAGAAATTATCGTGCCGACTGATCTGTTCAATCCCCAGTAATTCACGCCAGATGGCCGCCAGTGTAGTTTCTGTCTCCCCCTGCGGCGACGCATAGACCTGACGGGCAAACGCCTCACTGTCCGGTGCCGGTAGCGCCTGACGATCCAGCTTACCGTTCGGGGTCAATGGCAACACATCCAGCCGCACAAAGGCCGACGGCACCATATAATCCGGTAAAATAGCACTCAGGTGGGTACGCAGACTATTGACCAGTCCCTCATGGGCTTCCGCCGCCACATAAGCCACCAGCCGTTTCTCCTGCCCGCCACCCAGCGCCAGTACCACCGCTTCATTCACCGCCGGATGTTCTACCAACCGGGCTTCAATTTCCCCTGGCTCTATCCGGAAACCGCGGATTTTAACCTGATGGTCGTTACGGCCCAGGAACTCCAGATTGCCCTCCGGCAGGTAGCGGGCCAAATCCCCGGTGCGGTACATGCGGGCGCCCGGTTTATCACTGAACGGATCGAGA
>NZ_PUJW01000086.1 GCF_011189575.1 Photorhabdus cinerea | reverse complement strand
GCGCCCTGCGTCAGCGACAGGGTGTTCGCCTGAATTTTGCCATTTAATTCCGTTGCCCGGCTGAGGATATCGACATAATCCGTCGCCTTACCGTCCAGTCCTTTGTCACCAATGGTGATCTGGCCTTGTTTCACTTCCAATGCTTCCAGCGCCCCCTGTTTATCAAACTGGGGTTTACCGGTGGTCAGGGTGGTACCCGAAGTATTAATAAAACCACAGCCATCACAAGTTATGCCGTTGGGGTTGGCAATCATCACATTGGCTTTGTTACCCACCATTTCTAATTGGCCTTGCAGGTCAGAGCGGCCACTGCCGGTCACTTCATTGATGATCAGTTCCGCCGGTTTCTCTTTCAGGTTAGGGTTAGCGTTAAGTTGTCCGGCCAGTTGGGATTGCGCCGCCTGAGTGGCGTTATTGAGGACGGCGCCTTGTGTGGCGACATTGAACTCTTTATAAGTATTGTGAGATATCCCCATGTCATTTGGCGTGGCAATATTGACTACCGGGACATTGCCCTGATTTTGGACCTGTGTCTGGTTATTATCCGGCGTGATACCCGCAGCCATCGCCGGGTGTAGTGGCTGGATTGCCGTCAGATAAATTAAAAGATAACTCGTGGCTCTGACCACCGAGTCGTTGCGTTTATTCATTGCTTATCCCTTTCCTAAATTTAATAAGTGTGACAAAGTGAGTGAGGCTGACCAATAAGCAACCCAGTTATCCGGTTTTAAGTGAGCAGGGTGAATGAGGGGCTTTCCAATAGTGATGGTCTGATTGAATCTACGGTGAGTCAGTGATAAGCCCAGAGCCGCGCCGGTAACGTTTCCGCCGTCGATTTGTCCGGTTTTTTCTGTAACCAGCCAGTATCCAGCGCTCCGGTTAAGGCAAGTTCGCCCAAGGCTGGAAGTGCTGAAACTCGCCAGTTCAGCTCATTGCGCCAATATCCTCCGCGGTTGCCGGTAAGATATTGCTCTTTAAATCCCCGAACGGAATATTGTCCCCCCAGTGACAGGCGTTCACTGGCGTAAAGGTTGTCTGGCGTGGTTTGGCCGTAAATCGATGAGAGGTAATAAATGGAATCGGTAACCGGCATAAAATAGCTGGCACTCAGACTGAATTTGCGAAATTGACTACGTGGCGCATCGGGGAAACGTGGATCGTCTTTTGTGGCGCCAAGCGTCTGTAAACCGTGGTTTACCACCGGGTTAAAAGTGATATAGCTCCCCGCCAGTACGGTACTGTAATTAACGCCAAGGTTAATTGTGCTGAGTGTCGGACTGCTGATGGATAATGTTTCTCCGGCCAGTAAATTGGTGGTCCGACGGCGTGTGAGTCCCATATCCAATGCCAGCTTCTGCTTGCCATCACGATATACGCTCCGGTTTATTGCCAGTCGGTGAGTCTGGCTGTCACCGGTGTAGCGATAGGTTTGTGAACCCGTCGGGATACTTTGAAAAGAGTCATTCCATGCATATTGATAACTGAACAACCAGTAACCATAAGGCACTGTCACATTGGCGGAGAGGCTGCGGCTTTGATGGCTCTTGCGGAAATCACTGTTACGGCTGGTGGATAATGACCACTGGTCAGCAAGGTGTAATGGATTATCCAGGTTCACATTGGCATTGATTTGTCCGGTGCCGGTACTTTTCTGACCACTGTTATCTGCGCCTGAACTGGCACTGACCGGTAAGTGCGTCGATGTTCGTTTTAAGATAACCGCGGAATAACCGGGCTGTTTGCTCGGCTGGATATCAATGGTCACTTGTTGGGAAGGCAAGCGGTTTAAACGTTCCATGCCTTGTTCAATCTCGCGTAGATTAAGCGTTTTACCCACTATTTTGGGGAAAGCCATTTTCAACGAGAGAGGTGTTTCACCGTCCAGACTGATTGACTCAATTTTGCCTTCATTGACAGTAATAAAGAGGGTGCCGGAGGATAAATCCTGTGCTTTGAGGTTGGCATGGGAAGTGACATAACCCCGTTCGATATAGGCATTCGATACTTTACGCACCAGCCCATTAATATCCTGCAAAGTTAAACAATGAGATAAGTAAGGGTGAATCAGGTTCTGTTTGACTGACCTTGACAGGCTTTCTGCCCCCGCCAATTCAATCCGTTGAATGGTGTGGCAGATAGATTCAGCTGTACTCGGTGCTGCATCGGGTGATGGAGGTAAGGTGATGTTGTCGCGCAGTGCTTCCCGTTGCTGTTGGGCTTGTTGCAGCAGGGCTTTTTGTTGTTGAGTGATCGTTTCTTGATCCGCCGGGCTGATAGGAGTTGAAGCCTGTGCCAGCGCGGAGATTGCCAGTAGGATAAACCCTGTCAGATTCCAGTGATAAATAGAAACTGTTGCCATTTTTATAATTAAAAACTTAATATTATAATTAAGTTATAATATTGTAATGTAATTACTTATCTGTCTACTTCTGTTTGGAATTATCAGTATTAAACCTGAGGTGAACTCGACTTTTTTATGTTTATCCCACCATAAATAATCTTGATAGTTAAATAATAACAATATCAAACCATTCTAATGCAGGATTAATTACCTGTCTGAATGGATGGTATAAAATG
>NZ_PUJW01000085.1 GCF_011189575.1 Photorhabdus cinerea | reverse complement strand
ACATTCATTACTAAATGGGAACAACTGTTTTTCATACTCCATTGGGAAAATATTATTCATGGCTTATTACCTGCTCAAAAATGAACCCTTGTCACACAGGAATACCAGCCCCAGAAGGCAGCCAACCACTGGCAGTCCTCAAGGGTACATTTGTGAAAAGGTTCTGGGTTTTATCTGATTCGTGCGTGTGAAGCACATAAAAAACCCCGGCGAATGCCAGGGTGGATTATGGGTATTGCATGGAGGTTGTTACTCTACCTCCAGTTTTTGCATTAAATTGCTGCCGTTCTCCGGTCTTGCTGTTGACTAGTGTAATCTCTACCTGAAACTTGTTTTCCCCTATAGCTGTCTGAATGGCCTCAGCCATGTTCTGAGCAAGCTCACTATTATCTGTTTGATTGGCAAAAATGGAAGCAGGTCTTTTATCAGATTCAGGCAGCACGGGTTGATTCATCATACGCTGTTGATTCAGATAATATTTGTCACGCTTCCCCTGCCATTTTGGGTCGAAGATGGCAGCGGTTATTGCATCCGTGATCTCCTGCTTACTGAATGGCTGTTGACCATGATTTTCTTGTTTAATCATTGCCACCATCAGATTTTCAAGTACTTTTGGGTCGTGCATATCTAACTGTTGATTGGGAAGAAAGCCTGTCTCGCTTGAAACAAAGTTAATATATGCCTGAGTATCATTTCTATCTACACCTCCGGCTGGCGCATAAGTGTTGATTGTGCCATTAATAGTATTCTTCCCCCTGTCTCCGTTAAGCATTAACTGCCTAGCCATTGCAGAAAGGCCATCATGACTATTATCAAACTTGACAAATGTTCCACTTTGTCCCTGCACATATCCAACGCCATTTGGAGCATCACGTACATTACCCGGATTATTGTTTCTCAAACCGAATGAATCCTTTACCGGTTTTCCGTAAGGATCTGGATACTTGGGGGGTTCTATTTTCGCCGGTTCTGGGATTTTTTGGGGCCGGGGAATACCATCTTTTATTTTATCAGCATTATGCCTGCGCTTTTCTTTTTCCCATTCCGCACCAAATCGATCATTAATCTTTTTCTCTAAATCTTTATCAGGTTCACCCCACTGTAAAGAATATCTTTCTCCAAATGAAAGACTTTTCATGAACTTGACATCGTTTAACGCCCTATCGCGCAAATCGCCTTTTTTGTAACCACTAAAAAGAGTATCGGAATAGGCTTCCCGCTTTTCTGCCTGTTCCTTCATATAATCATAACCATCCCCTAATGCGAAATTAGCAAACGCAATTTCAGCTCGATTCATTATTCCTTCAAGGCGGGCGTCTAACTCATTCTTTTTATCATTATATTGGTTTAATTTATCATTATCGGCTTGTGACCTAGTTAACCCATCTCTATCAGCTTTACTCAATAGTTCTTGATATGTTTCTGGTCCTTTACGCGCCAAAGCCAACCCATTCTCATCCAAGCCAATTTTTTCAGCAATGGTATTTTGAACATCGGATGGATATTTTTGCATGGCCTTGACGACCTCTGGAAATGTCTTGTACACATCAATCGTTCCGTGATCATTTTCATAGAGAGGAACCCCCATTTTTGTTAATTCCGCTCTGGCTTCTTCCCGCCTCCCCTGTAGTGGGTGGTTTAAAATCCCATAAAAACCTTCTACTGATTTTTTAGCATCATCAGCGCTAATACCAAGGTATCTCATTGCCCCGGCTATTCGAGTGAAATCAGGAACATTCATTGCGGAGTTTTGAGCGGCCACATCAAGATCATAGGCTTTCTTTCCCATATCATTCATTAACTGAAAGCCTTTTGATATACCACTAGCCGCCATTCCTATACCGCCAATTTTGGCTCCTATCCCCATATATTTAGTTGCAAGTTCGCCAAAATTCTTAAGCGGGGGCACCATATCACCGATATGCTGAACGTTATCTTTTGCATAACGTGACATATCACGTAACTTTGTACCGATGGTTTCTACGCCATCAGAAGCCTCAGAACCACCGAATTTCAGCCCCTCTTTAGTTTTTGCTAAATTGGGATTGAGACTGTTCAACTTTGCATTGATTTCATCGATAACTTTCGTGACATTTTCATCAGCGTTTAGCTCAAAATCGAAAGCGTTACCCATTAGACCGCTCCTTACTTATCCGATTAGCTTGATTAGCCCACCACTCAAGACGCGTTTTTGATAAGAGCCACGCATCACGCGGCCCCCACTTGTAATAAAATGTGACGTCAGCGGCTAATCGTTGCCAGCCATTGAGCGCTTCGAGTCCAAAAAACCCAAAAGAAACTCCTGGCACTGATGAAAATCACTGATTGCCATTTTTTTCAATACTGATTCCGGGATGCTCGATACTAAAGAGAGCAATAGGCGCATAGCGGCAATTGAATGATTGGATTTGTTCTGCGCTTCATAAAACTGCTCAACCTGGACCAATACGGGTTCTTTCAAATCAATCTGCTCGTAGCGGACTTTACCGTCATTGCTTTCAATCGGCGTGCTTAATACGATAGTTTTAGTTTTTTCTAACATGTTGATTCTCCAAATTAATTTTCAGTAACCGAAGTGCCTTCCCAGCGTACTTCAAAAGTCGCATCTTCGCTTGCTACTTCCTG
>NZ_PUJW01000084.1 GCF_011189575.1 Photorhabdus cinerea | reverse complement strand
GTCTCCCGGCTCTCTTCCGCCGCAAACGCCTGCCGCGCCCAGCACAGGAAGTTCACCGTATTCCGGTGCTCAATCATCACCCCTTTGGGCACGCCGGTAGAGCCGGAGGTATAAATCACATACGCCAAATGACCGGCAGTCAGCGCAGATATCTGTGGATTGTTGTCCGGCTGCTCTGGCCGTGAATTCGGGTCCAGCACAATCCGGTTGGCAAGGGCTTTCTCACCCAGTACGCCACATCCAGCACTGTCCGCCAGTACAATAACCGGAGCGGCATCAGTCAGAATATGGGCCAGACGTTCCCCCGGATAAGCCGGGTCCAACGGCACATAAGCCCCGCCCGCTTTCAGTACCGCCAATATTCCCACCACCATGGCCGGAGAACGTGATACACAAATCGCCACCCGCTGGTCCGGCTCCACGCCCAAAGCAATCAGCTGATGAGCCAGCCGATTGGCGCGGGCATTTAATTGTGCATAACTGAGAGTCTGCCCTTCATACACTAACGCGGTTGCGTCCGGGGTTTTCTCCACCTGTTGTTCAAACAACTGATGAACACATAACTGGTCAGGGTAGGCGGTTTCTGTGGCGTTCCAGGTTTCCAGTAACAACCTACGCTCTGCCGGGGACAGAATATCGATTTCCCCGATCCGCTGTTGAGCAGGAGCAACCATTGCTTGCAGTACCGTGTGCAGATATCCCACCTGCCGTTCTATGGTCGGTTGATCAAACAGGGCGGTGGCATAACCCAGCGTACCAACAATCCTACCTTCCTGTTCTGACAAGCTAAGTTCAAGATCAAATTTGACAACATCAAAGGCTTGATCGACCGCTGACACGCCCAGCCCCGGCAGCGTCCATTCCGGATTCTCATTGTTCTGCCAGGCAAACATCACCTGGAACAACGGCGTATGCGCCAGTCGGCGTGGCGGTTGTACGATTTCCACCACCTGCTCAAACGGTAAATCCTGATGCTCCTGTGCCGCTAAGGCAGTTTGCCGTACACGTGCCAGTAATTCAGTCACGGTCAGTTCACCCGACAAATCCATGCGCAACGCCAGCATATTCACAAAGAATCCGATCAACGGTTCCACTTCCTGACGACTGCGACCGGCACTCGGTGTGCCAATCACCACATCTTCCTGACCTGACAAGCGCGACAGGACCGTCGCCCAAGCGGATAACAGCGTCATGAATAACGTGACACCGTGCTGCTCACTCAGGCGTTTCAGGGCGGCCGTTAACTCTGCATCCAAGACAACCGGCACGACATGTCCGGCAAACGACTGCTCAGGCGGACGGGGCCGGTCAGTAGGTAAATCCAGCAGAACCGGCGCGTCAGCCAGCATGGTACGCCAATAGTCGGATTGAGTCTGGGTACGTTCAGCCGACAGCCACTGGCGCTGCCAAACGGCGTAGTCCGGGTATTGAATCGCCAGCGGTGGCAACGGGTCCGGTTGCCCGGCCAGAAACGCTGTATAGAGCGCGTTCAGTTCACGTATCAGCACACTGGCAGACCAGCCATCAGAAATAATATGATGCTGGGTGAGCAGGAACCGGTATTCGTCATCGGCAAGCCGGATAAGACAGGCACGGATAAGCGGACCACGGTCAAGATCAAATGACGTGTAGGTTTCTCCAACGCTCAAGCGCTCAAGCACTATATCGGCATCCGGGAGTCCACGCAGGTCATGTTGAGATAAAGGCAAGCCGCTATCTGCCGCCAACAGCCGTACCTGCGGCTGACCGTCAACCGAGACAAAGACAGAACGTAACGCCTCATGACGGGCGAACAGGGTATCCAGCGCCCGCTGCCAGGCCACGATATCCAGTTGACCACCCAAGCGCAGGGCCATTGGGATATGATAAGTCTCGCTGACGCCATCCAACTGAACCAAAAACCACAGACGCTGTTGAGCAAATGACAACGGCAGCGCTTCCTCGCGGGATATCGGCAGGATGGCCGGCAATATAGCGTTCTGTTGGCCAGACCGGGCCGCCATAACCTCAGCAAAGGCCATCAAAGTAGGAGACGTAAACAGGGTGGTCAGCGGCAGTTCAACACCCAACGCCGCTACCCGGTTCATCATCCGTACCGCCAGCAACGAATGGCCTCCCAAAGCAAAGAAATTATCGTGCCGACTGATTCGGTCAATCCCCAGCAACTCACACCAAATCGCCGCCAGTGTAGTTTCTGTCTCCCCCTGCGGCGGCGCATAGACCTGACGGGCAAACGCCTCACTGTCCGGGGCCGGCAGCGCCTGACGATCCAACTTACCGTTAGGCGTCAATGGCAACACATCCAGCCGCACAAAGGCGGACGGCACCATATAATCCGGTAAAATAGCACTCAGGTGAGTACGCAGACTATTGACCAGCCCCTCATGGGCTTCCGCCACCACATAAGCCACCAGCCGTTTTTCCTGCCCGCCACCCAGCGCCAGCACCACCGCTTCATTCACCGCCGGGTGCTCCACCAACCGTATCTCAATTTCCCCCGGCTCTATTCTGAAACCGCGGATTTTAACCTGATGGTCGTTACGGCCCAGGAACTCCAGATTGCCCTCCGGCAGGTAGCGGGCCAAATCCCCGGTGCGGTACATGCGGGCGCCCGGTTTATCACTGAACGGATCGAGA
>NZ_PUJW01000083.1 GCF_011189575.1 Photorhabdus cinerea | reverse complement strand
TTATGGGCGCCCAGCGGGTGGATACTGACTTTTTAGCATAAAACTCTAATTCCAACTGTTTCCGGGTTGGAAAGGGTTCAGTGAGGTTAACAATGAAATTTGAAGATTTAACAATCGAATCACAAGTAGCGGCCCGTGAAGCTCTGATAAATGCACTAAATATAGAGATGGAATCTCGACGCTATATCGATAACGACAGGGCGAAATATATCGCCCGGAATATTAGAGATGCTTTTATTGCTTTAGAAGGCAAGGGAAAAGTATCGAAAATCTGTTGTGATAGTGACGATGATTAAGCTCTTTTTAAACCTTTCCAGTGAATCACTTCAGATTCAGTTACAAGAACGGAAGGTTTTTTCCGAACAGATTCCGCAATAGAATATGCCTTTTGAAGTACATCACTGGCTGTTTCATTACTTTCATATTCATACTCGGCATCAGGTAACTTATAAGTAATCCCTTCATCAGAGGTGATAGTCTTGCTAAATCCTTTGGCTTCCATCTTTTTATGAAGTGAATCATAGTCATCAGAATCGGCATCATGAAGCTCTATACGAACTATGAAGTTAGCCATTTTGGTTACTCCTCATTTGACTGTGGAATAGTCAACATATCAATTTTTCTTGACTGTGGAAAGCAGGAAACCCGCGCCGCCTGAGTGGGTTATCAAAGCAGGCATATCAGTAGCAATACCGGAAAATTAAAACATGAACGATTTTGAATTTTATTGCTGGATAACCCCGATACTCGGCGGTTTCTTGCTCATGCTGCACGGCACATGGGGTAGTTTTCTGTACGGCTTAATGTGCTGGGGTGTTTCTGCTGCGTGGGCGTGGTGGAGAACCAGATAACAGGTCGCCCAATGCGGCCTTTTTTATTTTGAGGAAATAGCACGATGACAACAGGTGAACAAATAATACTGATGTTTCGAGGGTTAATTGCTTCATTGCCAGAGCAGCAACAGGAAAACTGTCGTGCTTGTGAAAAGGTAATGCATAAAATGTTGGCTGATTACCCGGATGGAGAGGCTCTTCTTGCAATTGGGTTGATTGGTGCTGAGTTACAGATATCTTAGGATATTAAGGTTGGTCTGATGGCAGGATTAAAAGAACTGTCTAATAAACTGGCTCAAATAAAGAAGCAAGTCCCATTTGCTACCGCTCAGGCATTAACAAAAGTTGCACGTCAGATTGAACAAGCTGAAAAGAAGGCGATAGAGCGTAAGTTAGATAATCCAACCCCTTTTACTGTTAAGTCTGTTGGTTCAGTCGGTGCAAGCAAAAGCAATCTGAAAGCGAAAGTATTTGTTCGTGATATAGCCGCAAGTTATCTCACACCCTTTGAAATTGGCGGGGTACATAAACTTAATAGCAGTGCGTTATTAAATCCGAAGAACATTAAATTAAACAAGTATGGCAACTTACCCCGCAATAAGCTCCAGCAACTGAAAGCCAAGCCGGATACGTTTATCGGTGAGATAGACGGGGTGAATGGGGTATGGAAGCGCAAGAAAGCCAAGAAAGTTAAGAAGGGCAAAAAACGATTGAAGCGTTCCCCCAATGGCACTCGTCGAGACAGAGTAAAACAAAGACCGCCGAAACTATTAATCCGGTTTGGTGATGCCCTGCCTGTTGCTCCGATCCTGGGTTATCAAGAACGCGCAAGAAAGATGGCTGATGCATTAATGCCACAAGCTATAAGCCAGGCATTGGATGAAGCCATTAAAACAGCCAAATAACTAGGGTGATTTGATATGTACGAGTTAAATGTAAAAGTTACTCTCCCAACCCAACAAGATGCTCAAAGAGTTGTCGATGAAGTGAGGGAAGAGTTATGCAAATGCCAAGTTACTCACGAGTTGGGAGGGGTAATGTGTAATGAGGTTTACAAGCGAATCAGGAGCATTGTACAGGTTGAAGTAAGTAAAGATCCTATAACACAATCAGAGACAATCATCAGTTAATGCAATCCATGTTCACTTAAACAGGAACAAATCATGAAATGAAATCGTAGCGATAAGGCCAGACGAATCAAACAAGAATTATTCTCATTTAATTTGAATGGGTCCTTCCCAAGCGATTGATATTTCAGGGGCATTGCGCGCCCCGATGTTTCACTAGTTATAAGTCTTTGAAATTTAGGTAACATTAACAAATGAATCAGTCAGAATTCGCAAAATTGCACGGCGTCAGCCGCAAGACAGTAACCCAGTGGAAGGCCCGCGGCTGGCTGGTTCTTAACGGTGAAGACATTGATGTAGATGCGTCAAACGCGAATGTCGAACGATATCGAAAGTCTGTTACCCGGCCCGATAAAAAAACTACAGGTAACAAACAGGGTAACAAGTCAGGTAACAGATCCCAGGGTAACAAATCTGACAGCGGACGCACGGAGTCACCGACAAAAATTGTCGAGCGGATGATCGCCGAAAAGGGCGCAACGATGACATTCGATGAGGCCCGGACGTTAAAAGAAAACTTTCTCGCGTTGCTCACTCAATTAGAGTACGAAATTAAGTCCGGCCAGGTGCTGCCGTATAAAGACATGATTGAGGCTGTCGGGCAAGAGTATTCAAGAATGCGCACTCGCTTAATCGCTATTGCTCCTGAACACGGTCCTCGTCTACGTGTCTTGGCCTCCACCACTAATGATACGGA
>NZ_PUJW01000082.1 GCF_011189575.1 Photorhabdus cinerea | reverse complement strand
CCCCCAGTTACGGGGATTTAGGGCTGGCACAGATGACCGGGGCGACCGATGCCCGCCGGCTGTTTAGCACGAATCAAGTGGTGCCGGGGATGTTTACCCGTCAGGCGTGGGAAGGTCAGGTGCAGAAAGCCATTGCGGAGGTGGTGGCGTCCCGGCGGGAAGAGATTGACTGGGTACTGAGTGATGGCCGTCAGCCTATTGCGGAAGCGGTTTCCCCGGCGGTGTTAAAAGCCCGGCTGACTGAACGTTACTTTACGGATTTTGCCGGGGCGTGGCTGAACTTCCTCAACAGTGTGCGGTGGAATAAAGGGCATAACCTGTCCGACACCATAGACCAGTTAACCTTAATGGCGGATGTGCGTCAGTCGCCGCTGATAGCGCTGATGAACACGCTGGCGTATCAGGGGGAAACTGGGCAGCCGGGGCAGGGATTATCAGATTCATTAGTCAAATCGGCCCGGAATCTGTTCCAGCAATCGAACCGGCCCGTGACTGACCCGAACAGTGGCCCGCAAAATCCCCTGGACAACACTTTCGGTCCGTTATTGACCCTGATGGGGAAAAACCGCGGCCAAACCCTGATGACGGCAGACCGGACTCTGAGTCTGCAAACCTACCTGACGCGGGTAACGCGGGTACGGCTGAAACTGCAACAAATCGCCAATACCGATGATCCGCAGGAGAGAATGCAGGCACTGGCGCAGACGGTGTTTCAGGGAAAGAGTGTGGACCTGACCGATACTCAGTCATATGGCAGCCTGATGGCGGCGAGTCTGGGGGCGGAATGGAACGGATTTGGTCAGTCGGTGTTTGTGCAGCCGTTAATGCAGGCATGGCAGACGGTGCTGCAACCGTCAGTGGCGAGTATCAATGCGCAGTGGCAGTCCTCGGTGGTGGCAGACTGGCAGGCGGCGTTTAACGGGCGTTACCCGTTTGTGGACGAGGAAGACGAGGCGTCGCTGCCGGTGCTGGGGCAGTTTATTCAGGCCGATACGGGACGGATAGAGCAGTTCCTGCACAGTCAGTTAGGGGGCGTGCTGCATAAAGAGGGCAACCACTGGGTGGTGGATGAAGAGGGGAGTCAGGGGCTGCATGTAAACCCGGCGTTTCTGACGGCGATAAATCAGCTGAGTGAATTATCGGATGTGCTGTTGACGAACGGGGGTCAGGGAATGCGGTTTGAGTTGCGGGCGAAGCCGGTACGGGATGTGGCGGAAACGGACCTGACGATAGACGGTCAGAGGTTGCGTTACTTTAACCAGATGGAGAGCTGGCAGCGTTTGCGCTGGCCGGGAGAGAGCGATAATCCTGGGGTGGTGTTGACGTGGACGAGTGTGAATACCGGGGCGCGGGTGTTTGGTGATTACCCGGGGGAGTGGGGGCTGCTGCGCTGGCTGGAACAGGCACAGGTGAAAGCGCAGGAGGGGGGGCGTTACCGGCTGAGGTTTATGGCGCCGGACGGGTTGCCGCTGACCTGGGATTTACGCACGGCGCAGGGGAAAGGCCCGCTGGTGCTGTTGGGGCTGAAAGGGTTCCGATTACCGACACAAATATTCAGTGATAAAGGGGAATAAACCCGGTTGAACCCACTGAACATTCACGCTGAGCATTATCACTGGTAAGTGATCAAAATATGACGGGATGTTGTTATTCATAAGATGAAGGACATTTTTAGAGAATATCATCATGATATTCTTATTGAGTAATTATGGGTTATCTGGCGGTGGGATTATATTTATCTGACAGTAATGGCAATATTGATAACACGTTTATCTTGCGGGGGTATTTATTCTCATTCGCATAATTTGACTGAGATTCATTCTTTTTTACGAGAGCGAAGGGTTATTTTTAAAAGGATATTATTTATCCGGCATTGAAATGTAATGCATTGAAAATAATATAAAATATGTTTTCTGTTGTGGGTTGTTCACCTTATTGTATTAGGGTGTTTTACGTTATAAAAATAAACTCAATCTTTTTATGTAAATAAATGTCATCTTGTTTATGTTTTATTAAATTTTCTGGGGTTTATCTTTCTATATCCGCCAATATATGGGCCGGCCATGAAACATATTGTGCTTTTTAATAAATAAAGACTTGATTTCCCTATGCACCCATTAAGAGAATGATCTTATTCATCAACAGCGCATCCTGTTAATTCAGACATTAATTGATAGCGTATAGAGGGTTTGCGCTGTTATTTGTATTTCGGTTAAACCGCCGGTCAGGAAGTCTCTGATCAGGTTTGCTATTTTCCGGATTTATGATGGACGGCACAGTTTGATTCTGCCGTACAAGGTGAAGGGGCAATGCGGCCAATTGCCACTCATTCAACCGCGGTGGGGTGGACTGCCAACCGCCGCGTTGAAATCCGTCGGGTACCTGACGCCGTCGCCTGCCAGCGACTGCAACCGGTGCCAGACGCTTTATCAACAACAACGTCGCCGGTGCAGGCGACCTCACACACTCAAAAACAGGAGTCATATTATGGCTATCCCCGCCTATTTGTGGTTGAAAGATGAAGGCCGCCTCGAAATCGTGGCGCTGAAACATACGCTGCATATCCCGACGGACAACAAGACGGGCAGGCTGACCGGCACTGGCGTTATTGCGGTGCCGGTTACAAGGGCGTCCCTCTCCTTCTGCCTAACAGACCGTTTCATTTGATCGCGGAGAAAACGCATGATGGAGAGAAAAATGCTGCTGGCCCGCCAGCGTCAGGCGGATAAAACGAAGCTGACGGGTCATTGCCGTTACCGGCTTGAGGTCCGGCGCTGTGAGGCTGAGCTGGATGTG
>NZ_PUJW01000081.1 GCF_011189575.1 Photorhabdus cinerea | reverse complement strand
AGTGATGAGCTAGTCCAAGCCGTCTCTCCAGTTCACCCGGCGTTTATGCCCATTAAATTCAAGGCGCTGAAACAATGAAAAGTGATGAGTTGTCATTAGTGATCGGTGGGCGAAGGATCTTTGGATGGGATAGTGTGCGGGTGACGCGGGGTATTGAGCGGTTGCCATCAGATTTCGATTTGATGTTAATGGATTATTACCCCGGCAATGATGAGAAGCAACTTGTAGAACCCGGTGAAAAATGCGAAGTATTTTTGGGTGATGATCGAGTAGTAACGGGCTATATCGATAGCTGGAACCCATCAGTTTCAAAGAATAAACACGAAATAAAAGTGTCTGGGCGGGGTAAATGCCAAGACTTAGTAGACTGTTCAGCAAAGTGGCCGAACAACGTGATCAGCCAGGCTACTCCACTCCAGATTGCTCAGAAACTCGCGCAATGGTATGACATTCAAGTGACATCTGATGTTGATGATATGCCAACTGTTCCTCAGTTCACACTAAACTGGGGTGAGTCTTCGCAAGAAGTTATTGATCGCGTTACCCGCTTTGCTGCTCTTCTTTACTACGACTTGCCAGACGGCAATTTAATCATGACGAGGGTAGGTACAGAGCTGGCCGCAAGTGGGGTTGAGCAGGGAAAGAACGTCGAAACATCAGATTACAATAGTTCAATGAATGAACGGTTTTCTGAATATACCGGCTTGTCTTTTGCTATAAGCGGACTCAACGAAACAAGTAATGACAGCGGTTATGATGTCGTCACGTTAGCAACAGCCAGTGATCCCGAAGCTAAGAAAATGCGCTATCGGAACTATGTCACCATCATAGAAAGCACGCTTATATCAGCAAAGCGGGCACAAGAGTCGATTGACTGGGAAATGAACCGCCGCTACGGACGCTCAAAAGTGCTGAAAGTGACGGTTGATAGCTGGCGAGATAGTAGCGGTAAATTATGGCAACCCAATACATTGATCCCTATTCACATGCCCATCTTCGGACTTGAAAATGAGCAATGGCTGTTGTCGGAAGTGACATATACCCGAAATGGCGACAATGGTACACAAGCGCAATTAGTTTTAATGCCGCCAGCCGCTTTTAGTGTTCAGCCATACGAATTTTACGCAATTTTGAGAGAGACGATCAGATGATGAATGATGCAATCAGAAAGTTGTCTCGGCGGGTTGAGATGATGTTAGGGCTTGGCAAAATTAAGACTTCACGTGATAGCGGAAACATTCAAGTTGTTCAGTACCAGACGCCAATCGAGGTTCGGGACAACACGGCAAGGATGGCTGAATTTGGCTTCTCTTCTGCATTGCCAGCCGGGACAGACGTTGTGATTGGTTACTTGGGGGGAGACCGTTCCAGCGCTGTCGTGATTGCCAGCAACAATAAAAAATATCGGCATAAGAATTTAAATCCCGGAGAAGTAGTGCTCTATAACCAATGGGGCTTACATATCTTATTAACCGAGTCAGGGATCACTATTGAAGCCAAAGGCCAGCCAGTGACTATAAATAACGCCACTCAGGTAACAATCAACGCTAGCGAGTCTGTACTTTGTAACACGCCAATTCTAAAAGTGACAGGTGATATCGTTGATAACTGCAATAGCAATTCTTCAACAATGAAACAGTTGCGTGATTCCTATAATAATCATACACATAAAGTATCCGGTGTGGAGTCTGGCGGTTCAACAGTAACAAGTCAGAAAATCGGGGAGCCAGTGAAATGAGTGATATTACTTCGTGCTGGGATGTGAATAAGATTCATGCCGATTGGCTGGCGGGGAACGGGGATTTGGTCACTGGGGACGATTTGCAAACGGCTATGATAGTTAGTCTATTTACAGATAGACAGGCACGTAGCGATGATGAAATCGATGGGGTTGACAGAAAAGGCTGGTGGGGTGATGTTGGCTCGGATTATCAAATCGGTTCGCGATTGTGGTTGATACGCCGCCAAAAACTCACTACCGCCGTAGCTCTGAAAGCAGAAGATTATGCGCGTGAGGCGCTACAATGGATGTTAGACGATGGCGTTGTCGCTTCTGTAAATATCAATACTCAAATCGTTTACCCAAATCGCTTAAACATGATCATTCGTTATCAGCGCCCCGGACGTGAAGCAGAAGACTTAAGATTTTTCTGGGTATGGGAACAACATAATGCCATTTAAACGACAAACACTATCTGAACTACGTGAGCAGAACCGCAGCTTTTTACAGTCTGAACTTGATGATGTTGGTACATTGCTGCGATTTTCTAACATGGGCGTGCTTGCGGACATGGATGCAGGCATGGCACATTTGCACTACGGCTATCTTGACTATATCGCACTGCAAACAACCCCCTTTACTGCAACAGATGAACACCTGGCAGGCTGGGGGGCAATGAAAAAGGTCTTTCGCAAGCCCGCCAATGCTGCAATTTGCAATGATTACCAGTTTACAGGAACGGAAAGCGTAATTATTCCGGCAGGGACGATACTAAATCGCGGTGACGGTTATCAATACAAAACACTTTATGATGTTCGCATAGCACAAGACGGTACTGCTAATGCATTAATAACCGCCATTTTGCCCGATATTTCTGATGATGCTACCGGGGGAGGAAGTGCAGGTAATGCTGACGCGGGGACAGTGTTAACACTCGATCAGAGTATTGCCGGGGTGGACGTTCAGGGAAAAGCAGTAACACCCATCATCGGCGGGGCTGATATTGAAAATGAAGATGATTTTCGTTCCCGGATTCTGCTTGCTTATCAAGGACTTTTGTCCGGTGGTTCTGACGATGACTACAAGTTGTGGGCGTTATCCGTACCGGGTGTTACTCGCGTATGGATTCGTCGTAGAGCAATGGGCGCGGGGACCGTTGGCATCTACATTATGTGTGATAATAACGGAAAGGGCGGTTTCCCAACGGGTACAGATGGGTTCTCCAGCTTAGAAAACTACGG
>NZ_PUJW01000080.1 GCF_011189575.1 Photorhabdus cinerea | reverse complement strand
CGCCCGCCTGCACCGTCGTTATGGCCGGCTCTGGGGGTTCAGGGTGCGTATCTTACTGGTGATGGGGGAAGTCGAGCAGGTGGAGGCCATTGCACCGGGCCTGACTGCCGGGCACTGGCTGGAGGGCCATTGGACTCTGCTGGTGTACGGCGGCAGCTTGCAGGCGGAACCGGATGCCGCCCAGCTGGCGGCCCTGCGTCGGTTACGGCGTTTCCGGCCCCTGAATGGGGTGGTCTGGGCGATGACCGAGGCCCAGAGTGCTCAGCCGGTTCTGATGGATAACGCCCTGCGGATGTTACAGAAACAGGCCCAACAGTTGCGCTGGCAGGCGCCGGTTTATCTGTGGCAGGTGTGTCACAGCATCTGGTCGCAGGAAGACCGCATCACTCAGCCGGTGGGCTGCTTTTTCCCTGAACGCTGTACGCCGGAAGGGGTGGCAGAACAATTACAGCGGCTGATTGACCCGATGCGCCGGCAGGGCATGCAGCAACTGCTGGCAAAGAACGCCCATGATTTTTTGTATCGCCTGTCATCGACGCTGGAAAACAAGGGGATTACTCACTGGCGTGATGTGCTGACCCCGGTGTTGAAGGAATATGCGGATGTGGTGGTGTTGCGCGGGCTGATGTTCAGTTTACCGGTCAGGGTCAATCAAGACGGTGCGCCCCAAAGCTGGCTGCCAGACCCGGTGTGGCAGGGGGTACTCTGTGACAGCCGGCGGGCGCCCGGCAGGCGGCTGGGATGGGTCCAGAAACGGCAGGTTTATCACGCTCTGATGGCGCTGGCGTTGCTGTGGGGCGCGGGCAGTGTGCTGTCGTTTTTCACCAACCGTGACCAGATAAGGGGGGTACAGGCGGCGGTGACTGACCTGAAAACGCACCCGGTCGGGTCTGAGGGTGAACTGATGGCGTTAAAAACCCTGCGTAATGACATGGGCCGGTTGCAATCCCGGGTGGAGCACGGGGCACCCTGGTATCAGCGTTTTGGTCTGAATCAGAATGAGACGCTGCTGACGAGGGTGATGCCGGATTACACCGTGATGAATAACCGTCTGATACGGGATAAAGCCGCCGCGGTGTTGCAGGCAAAACTGCGTGCACTGGTGAATTTACCGCCGAACAGTCCGTTATGGGCCGGTCGGTTGGCCGCCGGTCATGACCTGTTGAAAGCTTATCTGATGATGGCGCGTCCGGAGAAAGCGGAGGCGGTATTTTTAACCCGGGTACTCAGTGACAATGAACCCGCCCGGGCCGGCATTGCGCCGGGTGTCTGGCTGAGTGCCGCGTCCGATTTATGGGATTTTTACGCGCAAAATTTGTCGGCGCATCTGGACTGGCGGATAACCCCGGATACTGAGCTGGTCAGGCAGGTGCGTCAGAAACTGCTGACCCAGCTGGGCCGGCGTAATGCGGATGCGACGCTCTACCAGCAGATGCTGCAATCGGTGGCGAAGGATTATGCGGATGTCACGTTACAGCAGATGACCGGCGACACGGAAGCGGAACGGTTGTTGACGACAGATAAAGTGGTGCCGGGGATGTTTACCCGTCAGGCATGGGAGGGGCAGATACAGCCGGCGATTGATAAGGCGGTGGCCTCCCGGCGCGAAGCGATTGACTGGGTGTTGAGTGATACCCGGCAGGCTGTCTCGGCGGCGGTGTCACCGGCGGAGTTAAAAGCCCGGCTGACCGAACGTTACTTGACGGATTTTGCCGGGGCGTGGCAGACATTCCTGAACAGTCTGCGCTGGAATAAAGCCGATAATATGGCTGAGGTGACAGACCAGTTAACCCTGATGGCGGATACCCGTCAGTCCCCGCTGATAGCGCTCATGAACACGGTGGCGTATCAGGGACAAACGGGTCAGCGGGGGCCGGCTTTATCCGACCGGCTGGTGAAATCGGTCAACACGCGGCTAAACAACAAAACCGGGCCGATGATAGCGCCGTCCGCGGAAAGCGGTGGACCGATGAACGAGACTTTTGGTCCGCTGCTGGCGTTGATGGGCGAAAATCAGGGGTCAGGGGGTGTGAAGGCGGATAGCCGCCTGAATTTACACACCTTCCTGACCCGGGTCACGGAAGTGCGGCTGAAACTGCAACAGATGACCCGCAGTGATGACCCGCCGGCCATGGCGAATGCGCAGGCCCGGGCGGTGTTTGCAGGGAAAAGCACGGATTTGACGGAGACACAGGGCTATGGGCGTCTGATAGCGGCCAGTCTGGGGGGACAATGGCAGGGCCTGGGTCAGACGCTGTTCGTGCAGCCGTTAACGCAGGCGTGGCAGGGGGTGCTGAAACCGGCGGCGGCGGATCTGAATACCCAGTGGCAGAGGGCGATAGTGGACAACTGGAATAGTGCCTTTGCCGGTCGTTATCCGTTTGCGGGCGGGGAGAGTGACGTCTCGTTACCGATGCTGGGGCAGTTTATCCGGTCGGATTCCGGGCGGATAGAGCAGTTTCTAAATCGTCAGTTAGGCGGGATATTGCATAAAGAGGGCAACCGCTGGGTGCCGGACAGTGTGAACAGTCAGGGATTGCCTGTTAATCCGGCTTTTCTGAAGGCGGTGAATCAGCTGAGTCAGTTATCGGATGTGTTGTTTGCGGAGGGCAGTCAGGGGTTGCGGTTTGAGCTGCGGGCGAGGGCGGTACGGGATGTGGTGGAAACTGACCTGACGATAGACGGTCAGAAACTGCGTTATTTTAACCAGATGGAAAGCTGGCAGAGTTTTCGCTGGCCGGGGGAGACGTACAGACCGGGGGTAATGCTGACCTGGACCAGTGTGAATGCGGGGTCACGTTTATTTGGGGATTATGAGGGGAACTGGGGGCTGGTCCGCTGGCTGGAGGGGGCGAAAGCGGAGAGGCTGGATGAGAGCCGTTATCGGTTAACGTTTGTGGCCCCGGATGGTTTGCCGCTGACGTGGATTTTACGCACGGAAGTGGGCGGGGGACCGCTGGCGTTGCTGAAACTGCGGGGATTTACGTTGCCGAAGGAGATCTTCGTGGAGGCCCCCGGTGATGACAC
>NZ_PUJW01000079.1 GCF_011189575.1 Photorhabdus cinerea | reverse complement strand
ATCCGACAATCGGACGTCCGCTGACCAATACCCGTCTGTATTTACTGGATAGTGAGGGACATCCTGTGCCGCTGGGGGCGATAGGGGAATTGTACATAGGTGGCGCGGGAGTGACGCGAGGCTACCTCAATCGCCCGGATTTGACGGCGGAACGTTTCCTGATTGATCCGTTCAGTGATAAACCGGGTGCGCGGATGTACCGGACCGGGGATTTGGCCCGTTATCTGCCAGACGGTAATCTGGAATTCCTGGGGCGTAATGACTATCAAGTCAAAATCCGTGGTTTCAGGATAGAGCTGGGAGAAATTGAGGGACAGTTGTCGGAACATCCGGCGGTGAGTGACTGTGTGGTGCTGGCGCTGGGAGAAGGGCAGGAGAAACGGCTGGTGGCCTATGTGGTGGCGGAAGCTCATGAGGAGTTGGTTAATAGTCTGCGTACCCACCTGAGTGCCCTGTTGCCGGATTATATGGTGCCGTCGGCCTTTGTGCGGCTGGATGCGTTTCCATTGACGCCTAACAGTAAGCTGGATCGTCAGGCGTTACCGGCCCCGGACAGTGAGGCGTTTGCCCGTCAGGTTTACGCCGCGCCGCAGGGAGAAACGGAAATCGCGTTGGCGGCGATTTGGCATGAGTTGCTGGGGATTGACCAGATCAGCCGGTACGACAGCTTCTTTGCGTTGGGTGGCCATTCACTGCTGGCGGTACGCATGATTGAACGCCTGCGTCACCTGGGGCTGACGCTGGCGGTGCGTGACCTGTTCCAGTCACCGGGGTTGTCGGAACTGGCGCAAACACTGGGGCAACATCAGTCAGTGGTGGTACCACCGAATGTCATTACGTCAGCGACAACGACACTCACCCCCGCCATGTTGCCGCTGATAGATCTGACCCAGACTGAGATTGACCGTATCGTTGAGCAGGTACCGGGCGGGGTGACCAATATTCAGGATATCTATGCCTTGTCACCGTTGCAGGACGGGATTTTGTTCCACCATTTACTGGCAAACGACGGTGATACGTATCTGGTCGTCAGTCAGATGGCTTTTGCTGAGCGGTCTCTGCTGGATCGTTATCTGGCGGCGGTGCAACAGGTGGTTGATCGCCATGATATCCTGCGGACCGCCTTTATCTGGCAGGGATTGTCTGCGCCGGCTCAGGTGGTCTGGCGTCAGGCTGCCTTATCCGTGATGGAATTGACGCTGGACCCGGCGGATGGGGCGGTTGATGATCAACTCAGGCAACGTTTTGATCCCCGTCATTATCGCCTTGATTTGGGGCAGGCGCCGTTATTGCGCTTTGTGGTGGCGCAGGAGACCGATGGCCGCTGGATTGTGCTGCAACTGCTGCATCACCTGATTGGTGACCACACCACGCTGGAAGTGATGCACCGTGAAGTACAGGCGTGCCTTGCCGGGCAGGGAAATAGCCTGTCTGCACCGTTCCCGTTCCGCAATCTGGTGGCGGAGGTCCGGTTGGGGGTCAGTCAGGAAGCGCACCGCCGTTTCTTCACCGATATGCTGGCAGAGGTGGATGAACCCACCCTGCCGTTCGGGCTGGCGGAGGTGCATCTTGATGGATCTCAGGAGACGGAATCTTACCGGATACTGCCTGCCGGGTTGAATGACCGTCTGCGTAGTCAGGCCAGACATCTGGGTGTCAGTCTGGCGGCGCTGTGTCATCTGGCCTGGGCGCAGGTATTGTCGCGTACCAGCGGTCAGGAGAAAGTGGTGTTTGGCACGGTGTTGTTTGGGCGCATGGCGGCAGGGGAAAGGGCTGATAGTGGCATGGGGTTGTTTATTAATACCCTGCCGTTACGGCTGGATATCAATGAGACCCCGGTACGGGACAGTGTGCAGGAGGTGCATCTGCGACTGGCCGGCTTGCTGGCGCATGAGCATGCTTCACTGGCGCGGGTCCAGCGTTGCAGCGGGGTGCAGGGGGATATGCCACTCTTTAGCAGTCTGTTGAACTATCGGCATAATGCTTTGCTGGCAACGTCAGATGAATGGATAAGCGGGATTGAATTTCTGGGGGGACAGGAGCGGACCAACTATCCGTTTGGGTTGTCGGTGGAGGATTTTGGTGAATCGCTGGGATTGACTGCTAATGTGGTGCAGCCGTTTGATCCAGATCGGCTATGTGGTTATATGCAGCAGGCGTTGGAAAGTCTGGTGGAGACATTGGAGCAGGCCCCTGAGACACCGGTACGGGCACTGAACGTTCTGCCTGAAATGGAACGCAAGTTGTTACTGGAAACCTGGAACGCGACTGATCCATCCTATCCAGACCCGTTATGTATTCATCAGCTGTTTGAGCAACAGGCAGAGCAGGCCCCACAAGCCACGGCGTTAGAATATCAACAACAGATTTTCAGTTATGCGGAACTGAATGCCCGTGCTAACCGTCTGGCTCATCAACTGATGGCCCTGGGCGTTATACCAGACCAGCGGGTAGCGATTTGTGTGGCCCGTTCCCCGGCTATGGTGGTGGCGCTGTTGGCGGTACTGAAAGCCGGTGGCGCCTATGTGCCGCTGGATGCCACTTATCCGGCGGAACGTCTGGCGTATATCCTGAATGATACGGCCCCGTCAGTGGTGCTGATTGATGAAACCGGGCGGGCGGCATTGGGTGAATCTGCGCTGGTTGGGTTGACAGTACTTGATCCGAATATCCAGCCTGATCAGCCGGCCCGCAATCCGCTGGTCCCAGCGTTAACGCCACAGCATCTGGCTTACGTCATCTACACTTCCGGCTCCACCGGGCAGCCGAAAGGCGTGATGGTGGAACATCAGGCGGTGTATCAACGTTATCTGGGCTTTAATGAGCTTTATGATGTCACCGCTCAAGACCGGGTGTTGCAATTTGCTGCTTTTGCGTTTGATGTTTCAGTGGAAGAATTTTTCTCGTCATTATGCAACGGGGCCACGCTGGTGATCCGTGATGATAGCTGGCTGGCGTCGGTGCCGGAATTCATTGCTTTAACCCGGAAACATAGTATTACGGTTATCTCTCTGCCGACCTTATTCTGGTCTGAACTGGCGGCCCGGGACACCGGATTACCGCTGCCGGATTGCCTGCGACTCATCATCATTGGGGGTGAGGCAGTGAAGAGGAACGCCGT
>NZ_PUJW01000078.1 GCF_011189575.1 Photorhabdus cinerea | reverse complement strand
ATGACATCAAAGATCCTGCCAAAGAGAAACACAACCATCTGGAACAGGTTGAGTTCCGTTACGAAAAAATCATCTGGACGTACAAAGACGGCAACATCATTCACTCGGATGCGTGGAATGAGCGCAACCAGGCGTAATTGCTGATCGGCTGCTATGTCGGAGGAATGGCAGCCATTTAATCCAACCGGTGCGGCGTTATTGCTGCGCCGGTTGATCGCGGGCACTGGGTGGGTTATCCCCCCAGACTAACAATTTTAATCCCCGGGGACGGGCACATTTTGAGCAAAAAATCACGGATGAGCTTCAGCCGTGCGGTAGCTATGGAAAAACGGCTTATTCCTCGAATGTGACCTGACCTCTTATTAACACCGGAACTTTATATGGATACGGTATCGACTTCATTATTGTGTCGCTTAAATCCCTATTGCGCACAGGCATTAAACGCGGCAGCGGCACTCTGCCAGACCCGAGCGCATGCTGAAATTACTGTGGAACACTGGTTGCTAAAACTCCTTGAAGACGGTGAGGGCGATATTACTGTGATTGCCCGGCGTTACGAATGGGATATGCATTCGTTGTGGCAATCTTTGTTGACCATTATTGACCGCTTGCCTCACAGCATCAATCAACGTCCTCGGTTGTCGGATAGCTTATGTCGTTTATTACAAGTCGCTTGGTTTGTTGCTTCTCAAGAAGAGGGTAATGAATTTATTCGATCGGTGCATTTGTTGCAGGTATTGCGCGGCCAGCCGGCTTGGTTGCGTATTCATGATGGCTGGCCGTTGATGAGCCTGAGTGTGAGCCAATTACAGCATTTGCGCCCGCTGCTGGACAAGCACTCAGAAGAGCGCCCGGAGGTACAGGCGGCGGCATGTTTGGCTGATAGCGGTGGGGATTCTGTGGTGGCGGAAATGCACCCCGATAAACCTGTTCAACATTCTCCGGCATTATCACCGGCGTTGCAGGGAGTATTGGACAAATTTACGCAGGATTTAACGGCGCGTGCCGCCGAAGGCCATATTGATCCCGTGTTTGGCCGTGACAACGAAATCCGTCAGATGATCGACATTCTATCGCGCCGGCGTAAAAACAACCCGATTTTGGTCGGTGAACCGGGGGTAGGAAAAACCGCGTTGGTGGAAGGATTGGCCTTGCGTATTGCTGGTGGTCAGGTGCCTGATAGCCTGAAAACCGTCAGTGTGCGAGCGCTGGATCTGGGGCTATTGCAGGCGGGCGCTGGGGTCAAAGGTGAATTTGAACAGCGACTGAAAAACGTGATTGAGGCAGTACAACAGTCACCCACCCCGATCTTACTGTTTATTGATGAAGCCCATACGCTGATTGGCTCCGGTAATCAGGCGGGCGGTACTGATGCGGCTAACCTGCTTAAACCTGCACTGGCGCGGGGAGCATTACGCACGATTGCCGCCACTACCTGGTCGGAATACAAACAATATTTTGAACGGGATGCGGCACTGGAACGGCGTTTCCAGATGATCAAAGTAGACGAACCGGATGATGAAACCGCCTGCCTGATGTTGCGCGGTCTGAAAGCGCGCTATGCCCGTTACCATGGCGTTCATATTCAGGATGACGCTGTTAAAGCGGCGGTTACTTTATCTCGCCGTTACTTGACCGGGCGTCAGCTCCCGGATAAAGCGGTGGATTTGCTGGACACGGCCAGTGCTCGGGTGCGGATGAGTCTGGATACGGTGCCGGAAGCATTGACACAACATCAGGCACAACTGACGGCCCTTGAAATGGAGCAACAGGCGATTGAAGCGGATTGGCTTGTGTTGCCGACAGAGGAAGATAACACCCGCTTAAAGGAGATTGCGGTTCGGCGTGAAGAGGTTGCCCGCCAGACTGAACAGCTCACAGCACAATATCAGCGCGAAAAGCGTCTGGCTCAGCGCATTCTCGATTTACGTCAACATTCACCCAAAACACCTGAACTCAGGAAAGACATGGAGGAGCTGGCAGAATTACAAGGTAGTGAGCCGTTACTTTCGTTGAATGTGGATATGCGCACCGTTGCGACGGTGGTTGCCGACTGGACGGGGATACCGTTAAGCAGTTTGCTAAAAGACGAACAAACCGATCTGTTACATCTGGAGCAGCATTTAGGCGACCGGGTTATCGGTCAGGATATGGCACTGCGGGAAATTGCCCAACGTTTACGCGCGGCTAAAACTGGTTTGACCCCGGAACAGGGACCGCTGGGTGTTTTTCTGCTGGTTGGACCGAGTGGTGTGGGGAAAACCGAAACCGCACTGGCACTGGCCGACTGCCTGTTTGGGGGCGAACGGTCACTAATTACTATCAATTTGTCGGAATATCAGGAACCGCACACGGTTTCTCAGCTAAAAGGTTCACCGCCGGGTTATGTGGGTTACGGGCAGGGCGGCATCCTGACGGAAGCGGTACGTCAGCGCCCTTACAGCGTCGTGCTGCTGGATGAAGTAGAAAAAGCGCACCGTGACGTGCTGAACCTGTTCTATCAGGTCTTTGATCGCGGTTTTATGCGCGACGGTGAAGGGCGCGAGATCGATTTTCGCCATACCGTCATTTTGATGACCTCGAATTTGGGTAGTGATCAACTGATGGCGTTATTGGCACAACAGCCTGATGCTCCGACTGCCGCCCAGCATGAGTTATTACGCCCCATATTGCGTGATCACTTTCAGCCTGCATTGCTCGCCCGTTTCCAAACCGTGATTTATCGCCCGTTACCGGCGGAAGCGCTCAGACAGATTGTGGATATCAAACTGGGGCAAGTCACGCGACGTCTGAACACCCATTATGGCCTGACCTGCACGGTGGAAAGTGGCCTGTGCGACACGCTGGTCAATGCCTGCCTGTTGCCGGACAGCGGGGCGCGCAATATCGACAGCCTGCTCAATCAACAAATCTTACCGGTGTTATCGCAGGCGCTGCTGGAACGTTTGGCACATCACCATAAACCTGTCGGCGTGACATTAGGTTTCAATGAAGAAGAGGGAATCATCCTTGCTTTCACTGAACAGACTGCCGTATCTGATAGCGGAGAAAACGCATGATGGAGAGAAAAATGCTGCTGGCCCGCCAGCGTCAGGCGGATAAAACGAAGCTGACGGGTCATTGCCGTTACCGGCTTGAGGTCCGGCGCTGTGAGGCTGAGCTGGATGTG
>NZ_PUJW01000077.1 GCF_011189575.1 Photorhabdus cinerea | reverse complement strand
TGGTTGCAGTCGCTGGCAGGCGACTGCGTTAGGTACCAGACGGATTTCAACTCTGCGGTTGGCAGTACGCCCCGCAGTTGTTGAATTGGTGGCGACTGGCCGCGTTGCACCTTCGCCTTGTACGGCAGAACCCAATTGTTCCGTCCATAATAAATCCGGGAAACATCAAACCGGATCAGATATTTCCTGACCGGCGGTTTAACCGAAATACAAATAACAGCGCAGACCCTTTATACCCAATAGATTTCAAGTTGCAGGGCGGCGGCAAGTGAGCGCATCCCCAGGAGCATAGATAACGATGTGACTGGGGTAAGTGAACGCAGCCAACAAAGCAGCAGCTTGAAAGATGAAGGGTATATACGCTATCAATTAATGTATGCATTAACAGAATACACTGTTTATGAATAAGGTCATTCTCTTAATGGGTGCATATAAAAATCAAGTCTTCATTCATCAAAAAGCACAATTTGCTTAATACCGAGATAATATAATCATCGAGACAAAAAGATAAATCCCAGAATATTAAACAAAACATAAACAAGATGACATTTATTTACATAGAAAGGTTGCTCATTCAAATATAACAGGGCAATCAATCTATACAATAAAATAATATTCATTATCATTATCTTTTAGCCCGGTACAACCAACGTCATTTTCAAACCTGTAACTTAAATACGTAAAACTATCGTAAAAAAGAATGAATCTCAATTTCAAATGAGAATTTATCCTCCTATACTGTCATCCAAAATTATAACCTTCTTTCTGTCTCTCAATGGCAGGGCATAAAGCGATAATATCCTCCTGTTCTTGTAAACAAAACATAACACAATGCAATATCAATCCAATACGAGAATGGTTTATCCTGTACACATAGAGCGGGGTGTGGCCTCATTCTACCAAGCATTAAATCACTAGATGGGAAACACCCTGTAAATAAGGCGTTATGTATTTTATCAAATTGTACCCAACCTCCAAAGCAAAACATAATTAAGAAACAAAATAAAACAAAAGACATAACCCCTTCATTCATAGGTTCATCTTTTCTGCTATTCTTCGCCATTATATTACCTCACTTTCAACATAACAAAAATAAAAACCAGTAACAATAAGGCACCAAAAAACACAATACATCCACGTTTAAATCCAGATAATGACCCAGAGGTTACTATGCGTGATTCTGGAATGTGTGTTGGTTGGTCTTGTATACCTTCTGAATCTGAATTACGGAAAAAATCTAACAACATCACTCCTTTTTTAGAGATGTACCCCGTTTTATTTCTCTCATCAACGAAAACAAATTTAAAATCAAAATCCAGTAGATGAGGCAGAGTATACAGATAATCACTGTCATACTCCTTGAAAGCACTCCCTGGCACATCAAGCATTGCGGAAATAGCATTTGGATACTCATTCTGTCGCTGACTTAAATAGACAAAAAGAGAGGGGTAATCGTCAGGATATTCTGGGCGAAACAGCACATAGCCAATTTTACCTTCCTCTACCGGATTAACCTCTTCCAGCCAAATATAATAATTCTCCAGCGCTGATATAAAATCAGAAAGTAATCTTTCCTGCTCTTCTTCGGAAGTTGCTTTTTCAAGCGTCTGCCATATTTCCAGTAAGTTACCCGACATTCTGCGTACCTTCTGATGTTGTCCGATACTTTTCTGCGATTTTTTCTTGCAAACGGGTATATGCTGATAATTGGCGATCATATAATGCCTGACGTTCTTCCCTCGTCTGATTCGCCAACACATAACGCCATAAATGCACAGGATTATTCGCAGCACTGACATTAATCGGGTCATCAGGATCAACCTGACAAGCCTCTTCTACTTCCTGAGGCCATTGCGGTATTTTGCTAGTCTGCATAGCAATATAACGGGCAACACTGGTAATTAGATCAAATGGAAAATTTATTAGTTTAACAAACCACTCCAAACGAGAATTCATCCGCATTAGATACTGTAATCCAAAAATATAACTTTCTTTCTTTTGCTCAATAGGCGGACACAATAAGATAATATCCGCCTGTTCCTGTAAACCATCTTCCTCCATATAGCAACGGATAAATTCCCAATAGCCCAGCATCAACTCCTGAAATAATCCAGAAAATCCCAGACTAAATGTATCCAATACAGTTTCCTTATCGTCTGCCAGAATATGACCGTCAACACACCATTCCGACATCTTGCCGCTGTACTTGGTCAGAGTAAAAAACACCGCTTTCCAGGGAATCGATAATACCGTGCCATTAAAACGGTAAACATGAATCATCTGAGTTTTGCGGTTAAATCGAATGGGATAATGTGTCGTAGCAAACCACTCTTTTAGGGTCAGTTTGCCACTGAAATAGATCAATAGCGCAAAACCTGCTGTCAACACAGATACATCGAATAAAGAAGGGATTACCTTTTTATAAATAATATACTGATAAGCCATTCCACCATAAGCGTATAATATTAATCCAAAACAGATCAAAAAAAGCGGCGCAAATAGTGAACTAACAAATCCTTTATTCCGATAATACTTATCCACAGTTTCCATATAAGTCGAGTTCATACGGATCACCGTATCGTACTCAATCATATATTCGCCTGTTTTACCCATTAACCGGGTCGGTTTTCCTTGATAAAGTTGATTATCTTTCTCTTGCTGAGTCAAAGGACGATTCAGTTCGTAGGACATGTAAAATCGACTTAATATCATAGTTATGCTCCCGCAGTCATTAATTTATTAAAAGCGTCCATTTCCATTCTGCTATCAGGCCAGATAGCAAGAATATCCTCTTCACCCGCTGGAATCTTGCGCCACAAACAAGCCATCAACCATTTCTGGATCTCATTTTTCTTCTTCATTTCCAGATAGATATTGGCACCAAAGAATAGAACCAAGGCAACAAAAATACCTAATGGACCTAAGACACCAGCAATCCACAAACCTGCACTCACCGCCGAAATCAGATAGGCAATTCCCAATCTTCTATTTTTTTTGAAAAATATCTCATCTATTGCATGATAGCTATCCCAGACCACTCCAATGATCGCGGCCCGGGCGCCAAGGAATTTCACTACCTCAAGACCTTCCATTAACTTAAGTAGGTTTTTTCCCCCCAAGACAGAACCTAGCAGAGGCTGTAATCTGAGTACCTGAAAATTATTCAACAACCGCTCACAAGTTTCAGCAACAGCCCCCATTGCGGAGACCAGATCCGCCGCAAACCGGGTACATACCTCTGTATTTTCCTTAGGCCACCCAGCCGCGCGCAATGCAGAAATCTGCAACACCAGCGAG
>NZ_PUJW01000076.1 GCF_011189575.1 Photorhabdus cinerea | reverse complement strand
TGTGCGGTACCGATATCCCCTATTTTTACTGCGTTTCCCATTGTGTTTTCCTTATTTAAGAGAAATTAAGTTTATTTTGAAGAATAAATTTCCTATTCATTAAATAGGGTGAAAACTTCTTTTTATTTCATGTCCTTAGCGAGTTGTAATAAATTTTTTGTTATCAATATGATATTGAGGGTTATTGAAATATTTGAATGACTTTATTTATTAACAAGTCCTCTTTGTTATTTATATTATTACGTTGTTATCGAGTTATAACAAATCTTTTCCCATCAAAATGATATTTTGGATTTATTGAAAATCTTGAATGGTTTTCTTTGTCAATAAAACTGAGTGGTGAGGGTGACATAGAGACAACTCGACTATCGAGGGATAATTCAATTTTTGATTTACTAAACTCTAAAGGTAAAAGTTGAAAATCAGCCGAGTTTAAAAATGTATCTAATCCCAATGAAGAAAAATAATTATCATTATCTCCACCATTAGCTTTTACTGACTCATTTAATAATTCTTTATGGAATTTTTTAACCCTTCAAGATTTTTGTTTTTCAATAATTCCCAATATTCTTTGTAGGCATTAATAAGGGCTAGTTGATGGTTTTCTGGTAATGAATCTATAGTTTCTTTATTTTCTGAAAATTGATATGAATTTACACAGTTCCACGTGGGATAGTCCTTTTTTATATTAAATGCTTGAGAGTAGTGATAATATTCTTTTTTACTGTCATGAATTATACTATTACGGCCTAATAATTTTCCCCATTGTTCATTATCTAACCTTACATTAAGTGCCGATACAGAAGTATTATAGGCGATGCTATCATTAGGATGATAATTTATGGTTATAACTGATTTTAGATTGGGAGTCTCAAATCTATTTCTTGCTTTTAATATGAAATTGCACTTTGAGTCTGAATCGAAAATATCGGAATCTCTATTTGATGGCCATGAATAAAACTGGATTGTATTGTTTTCAGATTTCAGATATTCACCTACACCAATTAGTGTGTTCATGGGTTTTTTATCATAATAGGAAAAGATCAATAGGCCATTGATAAGTAAATCTGCTGAACATTTATTTAATTCGACTTCCAGTCTGTAGTCAATAGGTTCAACTTCGTTATTCATAGAATTTTTACTCTCTTTAGATAACCCGGTTATGGGTAATGTGAATCCAAGCAGTTAGAAAAATTTTATAGTTACGCATAATATATTTTCATTTAAAATCAATAAAATAAAATGGGCCAAATTCATCTTTATCACATATCATCACATCGGCTTTAATTAGGTTTATACCTGAATTTTTGCTTCTTCCTTTTGTATTACTCACTGATTTACTTTCTTTTTGTATATATCCAGCTTTTACTTCCACTTTAAAATAAGCTTTTATTCCCTCATGTGAGAAATAAATCCCTAAGCCTGAATCATCATATTTTAATCCCGCTGACAGTGCTGTTTTACCTCCCCCTGTTGTGGTAGTTATACCTTTTACAGATAATACCTTGAATCTTGCTTTAAGCTATAGAGGTAATATTATCTATTATTCAAAGAGGGATAAACCCTCTTTGTTTTTCATATCATTATCGGGTTAAAATAAATCTATTTCCATCGAACCGATATTTTGAATTTAATAGTGTCTTGTTTTTACTATTATTTTTGTTAATAAATACAAGTGGTGAGGGAGACATAAAAACAACCCGGCCATCCAGAGAAATATCAATTTTAGATTGACTGAAATCTAAAGGTAAAAGTTGAATGTCAGGTGAATTTATAATTTCATCTAACCCTATTGATGAAAAATGATAATCATTATTTTTACCATTGGCGCTTACTGATATTGGATTTCATCTGTGTCGATTGATAATAATTATGAGATCTACAGATGCCACCGATTTTTATTATATTTTCCATTAAGAAAAAATATCGGGTCAGATAACCCGATACTATTAATTAAATCACCCGAACAAAACGGCCGTTAAGCATTGAGAAAGTTAGTGCGGTAGTAGCCAGAACAGTATCACCGTCTTCATCATCAACGTAGTAAGATATTGGAGAGTTCTCTGGGTCTGATTTATTTACCAGTCTAACCATTCTGCCTTGGTTCATTATCTTAACTCGATAGTTATTCCAGTTAATCGGTATCATTTTGAAGTTTTTTGCGTTGATATCACTGTAAATAGGCTGATCAATGAAGATGCTCTCTTCACTTTCGCCGGTTGACCAGGCCCAGGCTTTGAGCGAGACTTTTTGCAATTCACGAATAGTATTCACATCTTTGGCATGATAAGCCTGCCAGATGGTCATATAAGCCTGTTGCAGTTGTTGACGTTGCTCCGGTGTATCGGTGTAAGGGGTTGCGTTCACCCATTCCCAATCAGGCAAGCCACTAATTTTTACCGTCCGGCTAAACCGGTATAAGGTCATATTGGGCGGGAATTTTCGAGTATTAAAGTAGTTTTTGTCTTTATGTCCGGCTTCTACATTATCCGCCTGTATTACATGGCGTATAACCGGCGTACTGATAGTGGCGTATTTGGGTTCATCCTTCGATTTTGTTGCCACAGGCTGACCATTTTCATTAATCGCCACTTCAATCGCTGTCAGAATCTGGCTGTTTTTACCGCGCATGGCAGTTAACTCTAACTTACATTTAGCCTCAGGGTTGAAATGATTACGGGCTTTATCTGGCATTTCATCTGGGGAGAACCAACCTAGAGCACCAAATTCCAGACTAATTTCATTTTCGCCATTGGCCATGAATAGCATGGAGCCTGTGCTGGATGTACCAAATCCTCGGCCTGCTCGGGCTGAATTTCGGTTATCCATTCCCAGTACGTCATTAGTTTTAATAGAACAAAAGGCATATTGGATATCGAATACGCTGCGAATATACAACCTGGATTCATCTGCGTTAGCACCGGACATAACAAGCACTCCTGATAATAGTAATAACAGTTTTAATTTCATTTTTTATCCTTTTTTATCTCATTCCTGGGAATCCCGTTGTGATAAATGGGATATTATCCAGCTTAGGTTTAGGGTTATAACCCATTTCCCACGGCGCTGTTTCAGCCCCTGGGACTGTCTCTGGCCGGGTAATAGGCCGTTCTTCCCCTAGCAGATTAATTCTTAATGGGGATTCACTGGCTTTTAATGGATCGGCAATAACCCATTTCTTCTTAACTTTCACTATATCCTGTGAAGTGGTTTTTTCTTTGATATCTACTTTAGTGTCGGCAGTTACCTCAATTTCAGCTGTAATCCCATCATGGTAACCGACGAGATCGATCCCCTTATCATGTTGATCGAATTTAAAACCCGCCGCCGTTTTGACAGCGCCTTTCGCATTTAGCGCAACTTCCATTATCATAATCCTGGTCTTAA
>NZ_PUJW01000075.1 GCF_011189575.1 Photorhabdus cinerea | reverse complement strand
TTGATTTGGATGAATGGCCGCTGGGGGGAGAAAGCCTGTGGGTCCGGTTAGCCCGCCCGTATGCGGGCAGCACCTACGGTTTCCACTGGCCTTTGGTTCAGGGGACGGAGGTGGCGGTGGCATTTGAGCAGGGCAACCCGGACCGGCCCTATATCGCCCATGCGTTGCATGACTCGCGGCATGAAGATCATGTGACCCGCTACAACTACAAACGCAATGTGCTGCGTACACCGGCTAACAACAAACTGCGCATGGACGATGAGCGCGGCAAAGAACACATCAAGTTAAGTACCGAGTACGGCGGAAAAAGTCAGCTCAATCTGGGTCATCTGGTGGATGGGCTGAGACCGCATCCGAATAAACGCGGTGAAGGCTTTGAGCTGCGAACCGACGACTGGGGGGCTATTCGGGCGGGAAAAGGGTTGTTGCTGAGTACGCAGGGGCAGCCTAAAGCCAGTGGCAAACAACTGAATATGGATGAAATTAAACACCAGCTTGCTAATGCGTTGTCATTAGCGGAATCACTCTCTGATCTGCTGCAAACGGCACAGATTGATCCACTGGATAGTGATACCCAACAGCGTTTTCTACAACGGAATGTGGAGCAATTGCGGGAACCGGTGATTGTCGCTGGTGCGTCAGGGGGGATTGCGCTGTCAACGCCGCAACATATTCAGCACAGCGCCAGTAAAAATCTGATGATGACTGCTGGCGGCAATACCGAGATCTCATCGTTGAAACGTATGGTACTGGCGGCGAAAAAATCAATGGTGGTTTTTGTGCATGAGCTAGGTATGAAGCTGGTTGCGGCTGCCGGGAAGATTCAGGTGCAAGCCCAAACCGAGGGTATTGAAGTCACGGCAATGAAAGACGTCACTATCACCAGTACCGACGATGAAATCCTGATTTCAGCTAAAAAGAAGATCACTTTGCAGTGTGGTGGTTCTTATCTGACGCTTGATCCTTGCAAAATTGAACATGGTTCTCCGGGCGATTTTAACGTTAAAAGCGCTAATTTCGATTATGCCGAGCCGGCTAAGCTGGATGTGACTTATCCCAATTTTACCGCCTGTGCCACGATGGTCGCCGAAGCCAGCGACCAGGGTGACGCTACGATGCCATTAAGCTAAGGAATGGATGATGACTGATTACCTGACCGAGCCTCTGGCGTTTGCTGAACACCAGTATGTACTGATTGATCGCGTAGTTATACCACGGTTGCCGGAAGATTTGCCTGTGATTGAAGTTGTTTCACCGCTTCTCGCCCCGCAAGCGCATCTTTATCCCTGGCTGTTACCGTTGCGTGAGTTACCGTCTGACGTTTGGCCTCGCCTGCTCAATGAAGCACGCCGGAAAACCGATCCCGGCTCTCGACCGTTTTTCACTTTACTGCTTAAGAGCGATTTGTCTCCAGAAGCAATAAAGAATGTGCTGGTCAATGCCTTGTATCTCAAGGAGAAACAGCAGGGGTATATCCTGCGTTATTACGATCCTCGTGTCCTGTTTCATTTGCACTGGATGATGGACCCTTGGGTATTCTCACGCCGAATTGCCTCGGATGACATTACTCACTGGACATTCTGGCTGGAAGGTGACTGGCATACGCTGGCCTTCCCTGAGAAAGTCCGTTACCAGCAAGGAGAAACACCAGTGTCATTTGCCCAAATTCAACGTATTGGCCTGATTAATCAGGTACTGGCTCAGTTGCCGGCGACCTCTGATATGGAGGAGCGGCAGGCGCTTAGCCGTCGTATTGATGCACTACTTGATATCGCCATGACGCAGTGGTCATTAACCGATAAACAGGATCTGACGGCTTTTGCACTACATGGTGTCACCTTGGATGAAGAGTTTCATCAAGCGCCGAAAATGAAGGCGCTATTGGGCCGGTGCCAACAGAATGCGGGGTATTACCAGCGTATCACTGGTCGCTGGACTGATGAACAGTGGCGGGAAATGACCAGTAAAATTAATTATCTACAACTTTAATTGATGGAATTTTGCATGATGATCCCGAAGAAACACATTTTTAGCCTGGTTGTTTTCAGCATGGTGTTAACCGGATGCGACAGCGCTCCGTATACCAACCAAATTGAAAAGGCTATTCAGTCCAGCTTTGCTGAACCCGAAGAATTATCAAAGAAATTTAATCGTTATCCCAGTGATCAACTGTTTTTCCAATCAGTCGAAAAAACGGGTAAATGCGAACCCTCACAAGACAAAGCCAACGTCTTGCTATGTCCGGTAAAGATGCGGGTTAAACAAGTCAAAGTCGGGGAACCGATACCCCGTTACTATGATGTAACGGATAAAATATCGATATATCAAAAGGATGGCGTATGGAAAGCCGATGACAATTTAAAAAGTCAGATCCTGCTATCGATTATCTTTAGCGACGCGAATGAAGCGCTGCTGGGTCGTCTTAACCCGGAACACCTGAAATAACATGGTGTGCAATAGGAGATTTTATTGTGATAAACCCTGGCTGTAGTTTTTGTACCCGTAAGGGGCTGCCTGTTTTACTTGTTCGTCCTGCCATCAAGGCGCAGGGTGATGGGGTACCGGATCTGCCTGCGAACATGCAGATGCCGGTAGAGAACAAAGGTGAAACGGGTTATACCGCCCGTCTGTTACGTGAAGGCTTTGTGTATATCTGGGATGAGCTGGTCAATGGCTGGATTAATTATTACGTGACCTGCGAGGGGTATTACTATCCTCTGCCGGAACATGGCAAAGTGCCTCCTCGCTTAGCCAGCGGTGAAATGAAGCCCTGCATTGATCAGCCCAATGAGTTGGCGCGTGCTTCATTGGTGACATTACCGGTGTTACCGGAAGGCTTTGCAAACAGTGCCTTTTGGTTTGCCTGGTCGGCGGTGGCGTGGACGGATGCGGTCCGTAAAAAGCACGAAGATCCGGCCTACCGTGCGCGATATATGCAACGTTTTGATATGGAAAAATGGCTGAACCGTGGAGAGGGGGAGAATGCGCTGCCGTTCTCGTCACTGACGGATAGCGTCGCGGAATATCACACGAGAAGAGATACCAACCGGCGTATCGCCGATTACACCAGCGCTCATTGGAATGGGAAATATTTATTTGATCAGAATGATCTATGGTTGGCAGCTGAAGAATTAATGCCCGACAAAGGGGTTATCCTGTTCCTGCCTGATCCGGTTGCAATGGTGCAGGACATTACCGCCCTGATGAATTATCGGTTAAAGACGCAGTTTCATGAAAATCCGCACTATATCCGAGGGATTGGGCTTTCGGTTTCTCTGAGCACGCTGAAAGAGACGTTGTGCCGGCAGTTTGAGCGGGATCAGATAAAGGAAAATGAAATTCTGGAGGCACAAAAACAAGCCCCATACGCTTTCTATTTGTCTGGTGGAACATATCTACCGAATAATCCTGCGCTTGTGGGGGCCACCAAAAGCACGTTAGACAGCTCGACATTAAAACGGCAGGTACAGGAATGTTGGTCAGATTACGAGCAGTACATCGACCGTGAGAAAGAAAAAGCGTTTATGGACCGGTTCACCACCGATCTGACGCGGTACGACAAC
>NZ_PUJW01000074.1 GCF_011189575.1 Photorhabdus cinerea | reverse complement strand
CGAACCTGTTCACACAGAAATGCCGCCCGCAGAAATACCATTAACGGATTTCTCAGGTTCGCTTTCTGTAAGGCTCTGCGTTTAGAAATAGAGGCGCGTGTGAATGCGCTAGATAATAAAAAGCCCCGGATTAACCGAGGCTGTTACTGACACTGAGTCTTAATGTAGTCCTGCAAGCCTAATACCTGCTGATTGATTACCGCTATTCGCTCTCTGAGGGTCCAATAATCTCTGATAGAGGAGTCAGCAGGTCGGGCGGTAGCTGCATTAACCACGCCGGAGGTGGAACCGGTTTCGCTTTGATTACAGGTTGCCGCGATACGCAACCGGCGACGACCAACGGCAACATCATCACGCAGAGCATCAATTTCAGATTTGGCATTGGCAAGTTCCTGTGTGTGCTTCACATCCAATTCGTTCAACATGGTAATGTGTGAGTTCTGATAGTCGATAGTGTCTGTGAGTTGCTGAATGTCTTCTTGCTGCTGCTTTGTAACATGACGTTCTCTCTGTAACGCAGAGTGATAGTAATACGCTGTCAGTGAAATAACGATTAGTGCGAGTATCGTGTAGTAGCGAGCGTTGAATTTCATGATAAAAACATCGTTTTTTCAGATGCCCTGCGGGCGTCCAAACCCGGTAGTGTACGTCCATCCACTTGATTCCATCTCATGAATTGATCCGCCGCCCCGCGATAATCACCCGCGTTAAGCTTTTTCAGCAACGTAGAACGGACGAAAGCACCGGTGCCACAGTTGAAGATGAATGAACACAGCGCATCAAATTGACCTTGAGTCAACGGGACCTTAACATTGGACTCAATCGTGATGTAAACCGGGGCTAAGTCTTCTAGTAAGAACTGCGTTGCTTGCTCATCAGTAATAACGTCACCGGGCTTTACCCCGCGAGTATGACCGTAGCCGATTGTCCAAACACCCGCAGGGCAACGATATGCTGTTAAGCTGAGACCCTCATAGCCTTTAAGCTTACTAAGCCCTTTCTCACTGATTTGCATCTGATACCCCCGCTCTTTTCTCTGCTGATCTACGAAGTAATTGACCAATAAAATCAGTACCCAGATAGCCAATTACAACACTGCCGATGTAGGCTAAGTCAGGATTCAGACCAAAAAGATTTAAAATGTCACGAATGAACCATGCAAACATGGCACACATAAAGGCATCAATGGAGACACGCAGCCATCCCCCGCCGTTATAACGACCCCGGAGACAAGCCATTGTTCCCGATAGTATCGCCCCTAAACCTTGTTCTTTGACTGATAACAGCCATAACCATAGCTGCATCCAGATGTCAGGCTGCTTGTCCATGAGTTTCATATCCACCCCCGTTGGGGATTAAGACCCCGTTAAACGGGTGTGAAAAGAAAAAGGCCGTATCAGATCGCAGCCCTTGAAGTGTTGCCGGGTATTTCACGCCCGGCTCGTGGTATTCTCTTAATTCCTACAAATACACAGGAGAATTATTTTGGCAAAATTTTACAACTTGTGGCACGCCATTAAGGCTAGGGTTTGCAACAACCATGATATCGACCCTAATTATTTTGATGTTTATAGTAGTGATCATCAGATTTGTTGTTTGAAAAATCATGCGGCGCAAATCTTCACATTAGAAGTAATTCTTCACAAACACCGTCAACAATATGGCACTATCTTTGAGCCATTAGAGGGCGAGAAAGCATTGCATCATCTGATATTCCTGAAAACGAAATGGAAACCTTCGGAAATTAGGGCGCTTTCTTTAGAGGATAGTTTGCTTGTGATCCAGGATGAAATGCACCTTGATAACTTTCCTGACGAAGCCCGGCGTGTCATTGATGCAATTAATCTACCTGAGACTATTTCGTTCCGTTTTGATGATATTTTAGATGAGGACTGGGTTCCCAAGGAAAACTCAATTTACCTTCAAACTCATGTTTAAAGTTATCTAAAATCACATCAATCTCTGAGAGCCGTTGTTCCAATGCGGCTCTTTCTTGTTTCAGTTTGTTGAAGTAGGTGACATGCAATCTTTGCTTATCTAACCAATCCTCCAAATATTCAGAAGACATATTCGGATTGTAAAAGTACGGTTGGTTCTCGCTCATGATAAATCTCCAGATACAAAAAAAGGCCACGCCATGCGTAGCCTGTGAATGTGCTTTATATATGAAAAAACCCCGCAGGAAACGAGGCTTGGGATTTGGCTAAGACACCTAAGAAACACTTACGGCAATCTTACCCTATAATTGTTGTCCATTTGGTCATTGATGTCAACACGTTCTATGCAACTTTTTTAACTTTAGATACACGTTTGCGTATTTTAAATGCATTTTTCAGAGGCAGGTACAACATGTAAACGCTGGCACTAAGAATTTCGTCAACTTCTCTCCTGCATGTTCTATGTGATGGCTTCTTAAGTCGGCCTCCTGAGCGAGTCATCATTTTGCGGGGATTTGCAACCTTGTGATAGTAAGATGCTATTGCGTATCTTGATAAACTATGAGCGTAGTAACTAAGAAGTATTCCATATGCTTTCATGTCAATGTACATAACAGAATCGACGACCTGAGAAATCAACATTCCATCATCATCATTACATACTGGCCTTGTCGGGTTATTACTTGGTTCTACGCTCACCATGAATTTATAAATCATGTTCATCTGGCGCTTATCAATCCGGCCACTATAAACCCATGCCCCCCATAAACTTAACCAGCTATCAATCCAGTCGTGTTGCTCTTTAGTGAGTTCATAATTTCTTATTCCCATCATCTTACCCCCGGAGAACTGAATGACATTTGTCATACTTAGTTGAAAACATGACTGAGTGTTTTTTGCCCCTGACTCTCCGATCATGAATAACTTTCAGTGAACCATATTTGCATTGCAAAACAGCAAATGACCTGCCTGTGATTCCACTTCTGAAGCGAGCCTCTTCTATCGCAGCTGATATATCAGTGAAGATTGTCATTGCTTAAGCTCCTGAGTTTCTTCAATTTTTCATCAAACTCGGCTTTAATCGTTTTGCATTCTTCAATAGTCCATCTATGCCGTTCATGATTACTCTCGATATCTTCAACAGCTTCAATGCCGATGCGATCAATAAGCTCAATCCGATATGGAACAATATTCCCCGAGTGATGCCGATTACAGACTGTACATTGTTTATGTATTTGTCTTATATCAAATCGTAATTGTTGCGCTGCTGATGTAGTCCTGTAATGTCCTGCGTCCCATTGTGATGATTCTGTAGTGCCGCATGAAATACACGGCTTATCTTTATCTCGATAACGAACATATGCATTAACTGAACATTGGGCTTGCTGAATAAAATAACTGCGGGGCTTTACTGCTAACTTGCGTGCTTTGAGTTTATCTTTCTTCTCTGCTAATTCTTGCTGACGTTTCTTTTTCAGTGCCTGCTCTGCTTTTTCCCTGTCTCTATTCCGCTTCTTAATTGCTAATTCCGCGCCATGTTCTGGATTACACCACCATATATTATGGTATTTTGGCATAAACCATTCACAACATATTTTACACTTTCTCCTTGATGGCTTTTTCATTTCTATTTCTCCGTCTGTCCCACTTTGCTCGCAGTAAATGATAAACATAGTCAAATGTTTCAACTTCTGACTCCGCAGGAACTGGCTTTGATTTATTATTAGATGGCACTTTATATATCAGATTATTGATGACTCGTTGAGTCTGTGATGTTTGCTGTGACATTTAACCACCCATTATTTATTCCTTTCTTTCATTTCTCTGCCGATACGTAATGCTCTTTTGCCCTGTCTTAACTGCCACAACGCATACACGCAAAATATTCTTGCTGCCGCTGCCAGCCCCAGAAGCCCAAAAACAAATGTCGCTACAATGCCAGCAAATGCATAGAAATAGAGTATCCAGTCATTCATTATTTATCTTGCTCCTGTTTTAATTTCATATATTGCGAGTTATTTGGAATAGTAACCAAAC
>NZ_PUJW01000073.1 GCF_011189575.1 Photorhabdus cinerea | reverse complement strand
CCACGGGACTTCTCTTTTTTGGACCGCTTGGTGATACGCTAAACCGTCGAAAACTGATTTTTTGCCTCTTAATCGGCAATATAGTCAGCCTTATCTTATGTGCCAAAGCTGCTAATTTCACATGGTTGCTCATAGGTAGTTTAACCTTAGGGCTAACTTCTATTTCAGCACAAATTATTATTCCCGCCGTATCTGGTTGGGTAATACCAGAAAAACGGGGCCGAACTGTAGGAAATCTGATGAGTGGCCTTTTCGCGGGAGCACTGCTTGCCAGAACATTGAGTGGTGCAATCGGAGAGCATTTCGGCTGGCGTGAAATGTTTATATTGGCAGCTTTAATTGATATCTTCCTGTTTTTTCTGGTCTGGTTTGTGCTGCCAGAAATAGAAACACCACATACTATGACTTATAGCCAACTCCTTATTTCACTCGGTAAGTTAGTAAAGCAACAACCCCTTCTGCGTGAAGCAGCATTATCCGGTTTTTTATTATTTGCCGCTTTTAATACACTATGGGGTTCTCTGGCCTTATTGCTTTCCCAACCGCCTTACGGTTGGGGAAGCGATATCGCCGGTCTTTTTGGCTTAACGGGCATGGTAGGAATGCTAGCCTCGCCAATAATAGGTTCATTGACAGATCGCTTCGGTGGAAGAGCCATTGTTGCCGCCGGTGCTTTATTGGTGACATTATCCTTGTGTCTGATTAGTGGAACTCGCCATAGTATTTTGTTTTTATTCGTGGGTATTATTTTGCTGGATCTTGGCAGCAGAGCGAGTTTAGTAGCAAATCAAACACGGTTGTATACATTATTACCTGATGCTCGCAGTCGGCTAAATACTGTATTTATGACCTGTTATTTCGCCGGTGGCGCAATAGGTTCTTCTTTGGGCGCTGTCGCAGCCTGGCATTTTTCCTGGTATGGTGTCGCTTTCAGCGGTGGTGGATGCGCATTATTAGCCGCTCTGAAGGTTCTGTTTAGCTCAAATAACAGCAAGCAAACATGATCTCACACACTACGCCCCAAACTATCTTTGGCGATAACCTGAAAATCATAAAAGCTTTGGCTATTCAATAATCTTTTTGTTGCTTTCTCGCGTAAGAAAGTCACAAATAGATCATAAATTGTCATTGCTTCTTCATATTCCGCTTTACTTATCGCCAGCAGGAAAATAACGTTCGCCATCTCTTTTTTCTCTTTGTCCCATTCAATACCGTTCGGGGCTAATATTGTTACTACCACGGTTTTATGCGCCAGTAATCCCAATGTATGTGGTAATGCAATTCCTTCTCTCAATAGGGTTGATACTATTTTATAGAATTACCGATTTTCTTTATAATTTCAATCTGATATCGTTCTTATCAAGTCAGTTATTTGTATTTCATAATGCATTTTCCTGTGGAGAGAAAGATACCTACTATACCAACTGACTACCCTTCTGAAAAATTTAACTTACTAGTCGGATACGTCTATGAAATATATCTTTGCATTTTTTGCAAATCACTTATACATAAAATACATATTCACAAAATGAATAAAACAAATAGATTATAAAATTTTATGCATAATGAGGTATAGTAGTAATGAAAAAAAATATTTTATTGACCGGAGCAACAGGTTTCATCGGTGCATATATGCTCGATGAATTAATAAAAACTGAAGCATATGGAAAAATTTTTATCATAATTCGAGATGTTGATAAACTTAATCCGATAAAAAGGATAGAGGATGCATATGAAAAATTTTCAATAACATATAAGTACAACCTAAAAGACCCATCAAAGATAGAAATAATAGAAGGAGACATTACAAAACAAAAATTTGGCCTTGTTCCTAAAGTATGGACATACTTATCAAATGAAATCGATGTTATCCATCATATTGCAGCAAGAGTAAACCATATCAGATCCTATGACATTCTTAAAAGCGCTAATGTTGATAGCGTCAGAGACATAGTAGAGCTGTCTAAAGAAGGAAAGGATAAAGTAGTAAATTTTGTTTCCACGTTAGGATCAGCTGTAGCTCAGGACGATAATGACAAATATGTTGAGAACTTTCCTGATAGCAAACCACTACTTTCAGATATGGGATATCTTTTATCTAAATGGGAAGCTGAAAAGATTTTAAGAGAACATCATAACAGTGGTGGTAAAACAAATATTTTTCGTCTAGGCTACATTTCAGGCAATAGCAAAACAGGGATTTCACTATACAAAAACAATCAGTTTATGCTCTTTATTAAAAGCTGTATCCAAATGGGATATGCTCCGATTCTGAACCGTACTATTAATCTTACACCAATAGATAAAACAATTGAATTCATGAATCTGCCAATATTTACCACGGAAGGAGGACATGTTTTCAACCTGTTTAACTATAAGGAATTAATCCATTGGAACGAAATCATAAATTGGTTAAAGAGTTACGGTTATAGGATCGAATTTCTAGAATTCTATGAATGGCAGAAAAGATTACTCCAAGATGGTGAAGATAGCCCGCTATATAGGCTTTTTTCTCTTTATGGTATTCCTGGGGCCCATGAAAAAATCTTGCGTTTTGGTCGTGAAATTAAGAAATTTCACTATGAACAAACAGCTGAAATTTGTAAAAAAGAAACTATTGATTTCCCAAGGGTTAAATACGATCTACTAAAAACTTATATTGATTATCTTATTGAACAGGAGTTTATCCCATCACCAATAATTAAAGACCATACAATCAAATGCTTAGTTAACTAATCAATAGACCATCTTTCTATAGATATAATCATAAAACTATATAAATTGAAGAAAATAATTATGATAGAAGCTTATATATGTGATGCAGTAAGAACCCCATTTGGAAAATATGGCGGATCATTATCTCAGGTTAGGACCGATGATCTAGCAGCACTAACTATTCAAGGGCTTTTGAAAAGACATCCCCAATTAGAAAGTATACATATCAATGATGTAATTCTTGGATGTGCAAATCAGTCTGGAGAAGATAATCGCAATGTAGCACGAATGGCATTATTACTGGCTGGCTTGTCTGAACAAGTACCTGGTACAACCATAAACAGACTCTGCGGGTCTGGGCTTGATGCTGTTGCTATGGCGGCAAGAACCATCAAATCAGGTGAAGCCAATTTAATAATTGCAGGAGGAGTAGAAAGTATGACAAGAGCTCCTTATGTCATGGGGAAAGCACATAAAAGCTTTGCCAGAAATATGGAAATTGAAGACACAACGATGGGATGGAGGTTTATTAATCCTCGAATGAAAGCAATATATGGTGTCCACACAATGCCTGAAACCGCAGAAAATCTTGCCGAACGTTACTCTATCTCAAGACAAGAGCAAGACAAATTTGCTTTACAAAGTCAACTACGAACATTACTTGCACAGGAAAATGGATTTTTCAAGGATGAGATTATCCCCATTATTCTTCCAGGCAAGGCCGGTGATACAATAATCTTTTCCAAAGACGAACATCCAAGGAAAACATCATTAGAGGAACTAACCGCATTACGGCCAATCGTGAAAAAAGAGGGAACAATTACCGCGGGAAACTCTTCTGGAATCAATGATGGTGCTAGCGCCCTACTCATTACCAGTAAGATAGCATGTGATAAATATCAGCTAAAACCTCTAGCAAAAATTCTTGTCACGGCAACAGCAGGAGTTCATCCTGAAATTATGGGGATAGGGCCAATTCCAGCCGTTAAAAAAGCCTTAGCTATGTCCGGAACAAAAATTGAGGATATGGATATTATCGAAATTAATGAAGCATTTGCTGCACAAGCTCTAGCTGTAATGAAAGAACTTAATATTCGATGGGATGCTCCTCATGTTAACTGTAATGGTGGAGCCATTTCTCTGGGCCACCCACTAGGGGCATCTGGAGGAAGAATTTTGGCAAATGCCGTCTATCAACTACATCGGCAACAAGGAAAATTGGCTTTATGTACCATGTGCATTGGTGTTGGGCAAGGTATCGCAATGATCCTTGAAAGGGTCTAATTATCCTTCTTCCAAGACTAAATCGTCTTAGCAAGCCACTCCTGCAATAACGATATAAATGCTGTTAATTTTGCTGGCGGGTGAGCAAGTGCCCGCAGTAAATAAATATCTTCTTTGCGTCCATCGGGATCATTGAATAAAGGCATCAGTTTTCCAG
>NZ_PUJW01000072.1 GCF_011189575.1 Photorhabdus cinerea | reverse complement strand
TGCCGTATAAAGACATGATTGAGGCTGTCGGGCAAGAGTATTCAAGAATGCGCACTCGCTTAATCGCTATTGCTCCTGAACACGGTCCTCGTCTACGTGTCTTGGCCTCCACCACTAATGATACGGAGTTTGTTCAAGCGTTACAGGAGGTGGTTTACGAGGCGATGGAGGAATTAAGCCTTGATGATAATAAACAACGAGGAGAAAGCTAACGCCTCCGCTTGGCAAAATTTTACACAAGAGTTATATAAACGTCGCCCTGATATTCGCCCCCCTGAGCCGCTTTCATTAAGCGCATGGGCCAATAAATACGCTGTACTTTCAAAAGAAACTAGCGCACAAACGGGTAGATTCCGATCTTTTGCTTATCAAGACGGCATCATGGATGCTATCACAGACCCGACTGTTACCTATGTGTCTGTTATGAAATCAGCGCGTGTCGGCTATACAAAAATTCTCGATCACGTAGTGGGTTATTATCTGGCGCATGACCCGTCTCCGATTCTTGTTGTTCAACCCCGCGTTGAAGATGCGGAAGACTACAGTAAAACCGAGATTGCCCCAATGCTGCGTGATACCCCAGTGCTGGCTGAAATCTCTGGTGACCCCAAAGCCAAAAACAGTAATCAGACCATTCTGAAAAAGACGTTTTTGAATGGCGCCAATCTGACACTGGTAGGGGCTAACAGCCCAGGCGGTTTTCGTCGTATTACTTGCCGGATCATCTTGTTTGATGAAGTCGATGGTTATCCGTCTGGCGGTGCGGGTGTAGAAGGTGATCAGATAGCACTGGGTACAAAGCGTTCTGAAACGTTCTGGAACCGCAAAATCGTATTGGGTTCAACTCCTACGGTGAAAGGTACTAGCCGCATTGAAAAGTCATTCGGCGATAGTGACCAGCGTTATTACTATGTCCCATGCCCTCACTGCGGCGAATATCAAATATTAGAGTGGGGCGGTCCCGATACGCCATATGGGATCAAGTGGGACAAGGACGAAAACGGCAATGGTTTGCCGGACACGGCTTACTATGTTTGTCGTCATAACGGTTGCATGATCCATCACAACGAAAAACCCGGCATTGTGAAGCGCGGAGAGTGGCGAGCGACAAAGCCATTTAAAGGCCATGCCGGTTTTCATATTTGGGCGGGTTACAGTTTGTTTCCGAACGCCGCGTGGAAATACTTAGTTGCTGAATGGCTGAGGGTGAAAAATGACCCCTTGATGCGCCAGACATTTATTAACCTTGTGCTGGGTGAACCTTATGAAGACCGCGGAGAGAAGGCATTGAGTGAAAGAAAACTGCTTGAACGTTGTGAAGTCTTTGCTGCTGAGGTGCCGGATGGCGTGGCTGTTTTGACGGCGGGTATTGATACGCAAGATGACAGATTCGAAATTGAAATTGTCGGGTGGGGCCGCAATGAAGAAAGCTGGTCAATTGCTTATGATGTCATTGAAGGTGATCTGGAAACCGATGAGCCGTGGAAGCGTCTTGATATGTACCTGAAACAGGTATGGCGGCGTGCTGACGGGCGCGGTTTTACGATTATGGCGGCGTGCATGGACTCTGGCGGACACCACACGCAGCAAGTTTACGAATTCTCAAAAGCCAGAATTGGTCGCCGGATATGGGCCATCAAAGGTGAATCAGCACGCGGCGGTAAGCGTTCCCCAGTCTGGCCGACTAAAAAACCTACACCGCGCACCAAGTCAAGTTTCAAGCCCATTATTCTCGGTGTTAATGCGGCAAAAGATACTATCCGTGGCCGGTTACATATCGATCCCCCGCTGCCCGGTGAGGCGTCAGCCAGTTATATGCATTTCCCGGCAGATAGGGACCTGAATTATTTCAGTCAACTTTTGGCAGAGCGCTCCGTATTAAAAGAGTCAGGCGGGCAGCGCTTCCGAGTGTGGGAGCAATTGCCGGGCCGGGCTAACGAGGCGCTGGACTGTAGAGTTTATGGTTATGCTGCATTATGCGGACTCCTGCATATGGGACTGAAACTGAATGCATTAGTTACCAGCATTACAGAAAATCCGGGCAGGTTGTTGCCAGCGCCCGCAGAACCGGAAGAAAAAATCAGCTTGCAATATCCCGGCGTTATTATTCAAGAGCCCGAAAAGCCGAAACGAAAAAGCTTGTCTCAACTTTTGCCGTCCTAAATTTCCAAAGGATCACTATGTTTAATCCAAAAACTAGCTTGCTGGCGGGTGCAATGACGCGCGAGCAATTGCAAGATGCACTAACCAAAGCACAGCAAGCCTACATTGATTTGGCATCTGGGCAACGCGGCGTTTCGTTTTCATACACACAGGGAGACGGCACTCGCTCAGTGTCATATCAACAAAGTTCACTAGCGGATTTGATGGCGCTGATTCAATTACTACAGGCACAACTCGGTATCGTAGCCAGGCCGCGTCGCCCGGTAAGGTTTAGGTTCTGATGACAGTAAGAATTTTGGGACCGAACGGGCAGCCGCTGCCACCCTCTCGACAAAAAATGTCTATGTTGGTTGGCGGTAGTCGTGTGCCCTATGACGCGGCTGATTCGTCTAGTGATCAGCTGGCGAACTGGCAACCCGCGCTGTGGTCACCCGACAATGAAATCAATATCTACCGTGACCGCATTGTTTCGCGTGTCCGTGATCTGGCAAGAAATGACGGCTGGGCCAGTGGTGCGATCACGCGGGTTCTTGATAATGCGATTGGGGCTAATTTTCGGCCAATTATCAAACCTGATTATCGGATGCTGGCACTGGTGACCGGCAATAAAGCTTTTGATGCAACCTGGGCGGACGAATACGGCAAAGTCGTAGAAGCTCACTGGCGTTCGTGGGCCAATGATCCCGGTCGTTATTGTGATGTTGAGCGTCAGCAAACTGTTTCCCAAATGTTGCGATTAGCGTTCAGACATAAACTATTAGACGGTGATGCACTGGCTATTCTGCAATATCGACCGGATAGGCTTGGTCCTGGACGCGGGCATTATGCAACAACAGTTCAGATTGTAGATCCTGACCGACTCAGTAACCCGCAACAGAATTTTGATATGCCGCATATCAGAGGTGGTGTAGAGATAGACGCTGACGGCGCTCCTACGTTTTACCATATCCGGGAAGCCCATATTGGCGATTGGTGGAGTGGTGCAAAAACGATGACATGGGAGCGTATACCGCGTGAAACAGCGTGGGGACGCCCGCATGTTGTGCATGATTTTGATCACGAGCGCGGAGCACAACACAGGGGTAACGGCATCTTAACGCCGGTTGTTCAGCGCCTGAAGATGCTGATTAAATATGACCAGTCAGAGCTTGAAGCCGCTATTCTAAATGCGATTTTCGGCGCTTATATTGAGTCACCGTATGACCCTGCGTTAGTTGAGGCGGCATTAGGCGAAAGTGAAGATGAAAATCTAGGCGCATATCAACAGGGACGCGTCGAGTTTCACAATGATCGCCGGATGTCTTTGCAGAATGGGGCGCGTATCCCAATTATGTATCCTGGCGAGAAGATAACAACAGTGAACGCTGCACGGCCGCACAGCAACTTTGAAGGCTTTGAAAGTGCGGCACTGCGCAATATCGCAGCAGCAACCGGGCTATCGACTCAGCAAGTGACACAAGACTGGTCTGATGTGAACTACAGTTCGGCACGTTCCGCTATGCTAGAAGCGTGGAAAACCTTAACTCGGCGTCGCGCTGATTTTTCAATCGGCTTTGCTCAACCCATTTTGACCGCGTTTATTGAAGAAATTCACGACATAGAAGATTTACCGCTACCGACTGGCGCACCTGATTTTCTGGAAGCGCGGGCAGCCTATTGTCGTGCGCAATGGATGGGGCCGGGCCGGGGTTGGGTAGATCCTGTTGCGGAGAAGAAAGGTGCAATTCTTGGGATGGATGCCGGGCTTTCTACTCTTGAGATGGAGGCAGCAGAGAACGCGGGTGAAGACTGGGAAGAGATGCTCGATCAGCGTAAGCGTGAACTCGATGCGTTTAAAGAACGGGGTTTGACTCCGCCGAGTTGGGCGCAATTGGATGTTCCCGCTGATAAAACTATTCAAGATCCCAAGGTGGAGTAATGAATTTACCACATTTAGCGCAACGGCTATTTAACACCCCGCTGGCATTACATCCGCGCAAAGCTGAAGTCGTGATGGCCGCACTGACTGACCGGTTCGGCATCACGCGGATTAATGCCATGTCAGATTGGGACGATGACGGCAGTTTTTCACGTCCTAAAAACGATGCCG
>NZ_PUJW01000071.1 GCF_011189575.1 Photorhabdus cinerea | reverse complement strand
GACTGGGATAAGTTTATTGCTCATGTTAAGGCGCTATGTATTGATATGGTAGGATTACCATCCGGCAAGGTGTGGCATTTTGATCCGAGGAGGTTTATTACCCATTTCAGGAAGTGCGGGTGGTTAGAACAGTCGAAAATAACGGACATCATGTCATGTGATATAAGAAAGAATAATGAAAGTGAGCTAAATGCTATTAAGATAGCTTCGGAGAAGTATTATCAGGCTATCAATAAAATCATGCTCAAATATATTATAAATACACCTATTCGGCAGGCTCATTTTTTAGGTCAGGGAGCTGTGGAATCTGCCAGATTAAGGGTAATGCAAGAATACAGTCAGGAACAAGTAATTGAACATGGTAAGCAAATTGGTAAAGGAATAGTTAGGGATTCGGAAAAAAATGAATCAGAATTAGGGCATTGGTATGGTGAAGTAGCAACAGAGTATGATAGTTATTTTTTAGGTAATAAATATACTAAATCTGGAAATTTAATTGCTAGATCATATAGTTGGAGTAATGGAAACTGCGGTGATGCCGATGCACAAAAGTTTCGTGGTAGAGGATTTAAAATGCTGACAGGTAGAGCTAATTATGCGGCCTATTGGGTTTATCGAGGTTGGATTATTAAAAAAGACTTTGATAACTACTGGTGGGATGATGAGGAATATAAGAAGAAAAATATTAATAAAATGAAAAAGCGACCGGCTGTGATAGATGATCCCCAAAAGGTGACTGAAAATGAATATAACTGTATTGATACTGGGGGATATTTTATCAGGGGGATAAAGCCTAACATTGTCAAAGAGGTAGATAAGGATAAATGGCATGAAAATGCTAGTGAGAAAGAACAAGAAGATGAATTCACGGTTATAAAATCTGTTACCAAATTAATTAATGGTGGTGATAAGGGATTGAAAGATAGAAATAAAATGACTAGGAAAGCTAAAGAGGTTTTATCATGATTAAGATAAAAAAAATATTGTTAATATTGTCATCATTGGTCTCATTATCTGCTTTTGCTAATGATGATTATGTAGTCAATGTTGATAATCTAAAAATTTTTCTTAATAAAAATAATTTTTCTACCGTTATTTTCGAGAATAGCATATCTGGTGAATTAAATACATGCAATATTGAAAATTGGAGAAAAGATGATACAGACAATGGTGATGGGATAATAAGGGGAACTACGGATAAAAGAGCGATAATTTTTTATTCATCCAGTCGATATCTATTAATCAATGAGTTAATACAATGCAAGAATGGGCAGGTTAAACTTTATGATAGCCCACATCCTGATATTTCTATGCTTCAGGATATAAATTTTGAAAAACATTTATATCTTTCTCTTGGTTTAGTCGATAAAGATAGTTGGGCGGCAACTATAGCTAATTTTGGTAGTGATGAAAACTTGATTATCGGTCCTGGTTTTTTTGACAAAAGCAGCAATAGTCTTGAAGAAGGATTTGCTATTTTTGATGAAGGATATGGAAAGATATCACCAGATGGAAAATATGTTTCTCCAAATGGATTATATTGTGAAGGTAATTATACAAGTTCTACTCCAGGTGTATGGAATATAGAAAAGAGAAAACGAGTTACATTTCCTTATGAATGGGGGGACTTAGGGAGAATAACAAATTTAGATGAAATCGCTGAAAAATGTAATAAGCTCTTCTATGGTGAAGCCACTCTTGAGGAATTGGGAGGAAAATTGAATGATGCAGTTTATATTCAGAGCAAAGGACTCAAAGACAAAAATGTTGTTGTAGAGAATATAAATAATTCAAAGATCATCATTCCATTGAAAAAAGGCATTTATAATGCTTGTGCCAATACACAAATAAACTCTATCGATGGTCATGGTTATCTTGCTATATTCCAGAAGTTACCCTCTAAGCCAAGGGGATCTAAAGGTAGATGTAGCGGAAATGCAGAAACATGGTTATATATTTATGAATTATCAAATAAGAAAGCTAAAGAGATAAATAAAATATTGGTTGGTAGTTGTAATAAAGGATTCTCAATGAAAAGTTTAAGTAATAATATGAATGATTATTCTTCATTTTCATGGAATAAAAGCGGGTTTGTTATCAATTGGCATTCTAAAAAAGATAAACAAGGAAAGGAGGTGAATCATACTAATTATGTTATTAAAAAAGGTGTTTTGATGAAAGAAGATGTTATTGAAGCGAATGGAGAAAAATGATTATGAACCATATAAGGCTGAATATGTTATTTGCATTGATATTAACTGTACTTTCATTTTCTGCTTATGCAGGAAAGAGGGTGACAGATTTATTTATGACAATGGAGATTAATGGGTGAGCATTAGGTCTTAATTGTTAAGATGAAGAGCTCTCGTCTCTTTAAAAGCTAAATCTTCTCCTAATGGAGACGGTGATTTTTTTAAATGTAATATGAAAGAGGAAATACATGATGAACGGCATTATCCGTATCAGAGATAAAACTACCCACGGTAGTCAGATCATTTCAGGCTCTTTAGTGATGAAATTTGGCGGGATTGGGGTTGCTTGTCGAGGTGCTCTAGTGACCCGTCTGGTTAAAGGGCATGGTGATGTGATTATTGAGGGCAATCCTGAGTTTTATGATGTAGGGATACTTGTTGCCTTCCACAGGCATGATTGTACGTGCAGCGGTATGTTGCTCTCTTCTATGCTGGCTGTTACTGCGGGTTAATTATTATGTCGGTTAAATTGAATCTTCTCCCCGGCCCGGCGGCCCGCCCTGAACCTTTACGGCTTTGGCTCTGGTGTGTCTTACTTCCGGGGGCTCTTTTCATAGTGGGGATCGTCAGCACCATACTGTGGAGTGACGTGGAAATCCACCATCAGCCGGTGATGTTTGGGTTACATGCGTTAGGCATTCCTTTGCTGTGTTGGGGCTTTATGGTGGGATGTCGGTGGTTACTGTATGCCGGTCAGCATCTTGGGGCGGATGGCTGGGACGGACGTCGTCAACAGGTTATTTTGCAGGAAACCCGGCGGGGTCGGCGTTCGTTACAAATTTTGAGTGTAGCATTGCATACCGCCTTTGCCGATGAAAAGGCACCGGACACTCAAATTGAGTCACTGACTAAAAATGAGAAAGCGCTGAAAGCCCAGGCATCATGGCAAAGTGAAGCGGCGGTCCGTCACAGTCGTTTGCCCACGTTGGATGATGACTCTCCTGATGAATTAGTCCGGCGGACGTTGTCATCTATTATTGCTAGCTTTGCTCAGGGGCTGGAACCGTTTCCTGATAATATCCCCCTTTCTGTCGTTTTTGAGGCTAATACCGCGTTATCGGCGAGTTTATTGCGTGAAATATGGCAGCGGGTCTGGGCTGAGTCCGGTATTCGTCAGCCGGTCAGTTTTGTTGAAGGAGCTGGGTTATCTGTGGTGGATAACTGGTTGGATACCCGTATTCGTGAACGGTCGTTGTTAGTGGTCGTAGCCCTGCAAGTTTGTCCGCGACAGCCAGAGAAGACCGCGGAATCCGCTGTCGGGCTGATATTGGGAAATCGACTGACGCAAAAAACGTTAACGCCTCTGGCTTTTCTTCATCGTCCTGAATGTGCTGCTCATATGACACTTGAGCAAAGTGTGCTCCAGGCTCTGGATTGGGTGCCGGTGACGCCAGAATCATTACAGCATGTTTGGTTGTCAGGGTTGTCTCAGGCAGACAGGGAGGCGTTTATCGCCCTGAGCAGCACGGCGCCTTTAAATATGATCGGTGAACACAGTATTTATGACCTGGATTCATCATTGGGTTCAGCGGGTTGTGTCGCACCTTGGCTTGTGGTCGCAGCAGCGGCCCGCGCTGTACAACACATTGCCGCTTGTCAGCTTACCCTCAGTGGTTCATCCGTCCCTGATGAAGGGAGCTGGTGTGCCGTCATCTCGCCTTATGAAATTTCTCCAGAGGTTACACAATGAAACGTATTCGAACACAATCCTTTTTCTGGCCGCTGATTGCCTTTGTTTTAGTCATGGCGGTCACGTTAAGTTACCTAGTCTGGAAGATGCCCGAGGTGTTGGGTATTAAGGGCGACAGCAGCACTCAGCAGACAGGATTCATCGTTATCGCTATCGGTGGGGTGGTTTTTCTCCTGTTGATGGGGATTTATTATATTGCCAGCCGTCAAGCGGGCGAACTGAGTTTTGAACAGCTGCGTCAGCGTATTGCCGGTGATGATAAAAAAGTCGAGCCTGTAGATGTCCCGTTGTCTGAATCCGTTGCCGCACTGGCAGACTTGGCCGCCCGCCTGCACCGTCGTTATGGCCGGCTCTGGGGGTTCAGGGTGCGTATCTTACTGGTGATGGGGGAAGTCGAGCAGGTGGAGGCCATTGCACCGGGCCTGACTGCCGGGCACTGGCTGGAGGGC
>NZ_PUJW01000070.1 GCF_011189575.1 Photorhabdus cinerea | reverse complement strand
TGCCTGCCACAACTGCGTGGCTTAACGTTTTGCCCGGCACTCCTAGCACTTCGCCATTATCACCAATCAATCTGGCACCTTCAGCATGAATCTGGCTGCCAATATTAGCCAACAGAGCCGTAGTCAAATTATCGTTAAAACTGCCGCCGTTAATGGTGGTATTCAGGCTGGAACTGATAATGGATTGACCCGCGACCCGCTGGACCACTTTGTTCCAGTCACCATTGCTGATTTGGGGTAATAGCACTGTGGCAAGAATCAATATTACAGACCTTTCCGAAAGTCTGATAACGGCGGTCAGAAAAGGTCAAGCTATTGTTATTAAACAAGCAGCAAAAAATGTAGCTGGTTTTATTCCATTAAATGTGACAGTTGAACATTCAATCAGCTATTACGATCTACCTTTTTCTTAATAATGGTATTTACACATGGTTTAATGTCACACTTGAAATGTAATGTCAATAGCGTTACATTAGTATATTATTTATACCATCCACAGCCAAAGGAGATTCAAAATGAATGTAACAATTGAGAATCGTAAAAATAAGACACTCAACTTGAGGATTAGGCAAGAAGATCGAGATTTAATCGATAGGGCAGCAAAAGTAAAAGGCAAAACCGTCACCGAATATGTCCTTGATACAATCAAGCGTGATGCTGAAAACACCCTATTGGAACACTCATTTATGGTTGTTTCTCCAGAAGTTTTTGATGCTTTTGTCGCTAAACTTGATGATCCGGCAGCACCAAATGAACGTCTTATCAAAACAGCAAATATGAAAAAACCTTGGTGATACAATGATGAGTAATGGCCCAACCCCATTAACAGACGATCACAATTTAGATAATTTTAATTCAGGAGTTGACACCCTTGACAATTGGTTAACAGACAAAGCATCAAAAAACCAAAAAGGAAATGCCTCACGAACATACGTTGTAAGCGAAGACAAAAATGTTATTGCCTATTATTCGTTGGCTACCGGCTCAATTATGTCGCAAGAAGCGATAAGCAAATTTAAACGCAATATGCCGAACCCCATTCCAGTAATCATTTTGGGCCGTCTGGCTGTTGATAAAAATTATCAAGGAAAAGGGTTTGGCCGCTATTTGGTTAGAGATGCTGCCATACGTGTCACACAAGCCGCAGATTTAGTTGGTATTAGAGGGTTAATTGTCCATGCTATCTCAGAAGACGCTAAAGCATTTTATAAATCTGTGGGTTTTGATGAATCGCCTTTAAACCCAATGACGTTGATGATCACATTAAAGGATTTAAAGACAGCTTTCGGAATCAAAGGTTAATATATATACCGAATGAACTTCAAGATGCTTGAGTGGTCAGACATAAAAGCATTTAAATTCAACAAAATAATTGTTTTTCAAACATGCACTTTAAAGTATCTTGAGTATATAAGTTGAGCTTTTTCAAGATAATCGGTGGACACACAACTCTTTTAAAAAGATTAATTGACCGCCGTTAATCAACCCACTAACTCTTCCTAACCGAACAAATAGAACACCAAGACAGCCATGTCAGAAAAGGTCAAACTGTTGTGGCGGATTCAACTAATATACCCAAAGAAAGAGCAAAAATAACTACTCGATTGTAATTATTCATTAAAAACATAATCAATAAGAAAAGTTTTAACCAATATAAAATATTGGTATATTAGCGATATTTACAGAAGCTGTAAAATCGTCCGCAAACATAATTACTCATTGCATTGTAAAAGTGATAACCTTACATGGAAGTATTCTAGTTTAATCATGATGAGTGAAATTATGAAAGATAAAAGTATGAGTTTCTCTGTAAACAAAGATCTGGATGTTTATTCAAAAAGCTTTAATGCCTTCATTTCATACATGGAAAACAGCAACGATTTTTGGATCATAAAAGACAACGAATCTCGATTTATCTATGCTAATGATATTATGATTTATTACAGCGGCCTTCCTAAAGGTTTTAAGGGGCTGTCCTAGATAAGTCATTTGATCTAGGATATCCAAATGAGAAAAAGTCGGATTAGCCAATACAAGCAAAAACGTCTTCAGGAACTCTTTGTGGCGGGGGTTACAGCCCGCACTGCGGCAGAGTTAGTGGGTGTCAACAAAACGACTTCAGCTTACTATTTTCACCGCCTCAGAGTCCTTATCGCTGATTATGTCGATGAACACTCCATGTTTGAAGGTAAAGTCGAGATAGACGAAAGCTATTTCGGGGGTAAACGCAAGGGAAAACGCGGGCGAGGTTCAGCCGGAAAAGTCCCTGTTTTCGGGCTTCTCAAGCGAGGTGGTAAGGTCTACACCCGCCTAATACCTAACGCCAAATCCGATACCTTGATTCCGATAATCACGGCGAAAATTAAGCCTGACAGCCTAGTCTACACAGATAATTTTGCCAGCTATGATGTGCTGGACGTGTCCGATTTTAAACACTATCGAATTAACCATAGCACGGAGTTTGTAGACGCTAAAAATGGTCAAAACCATATCAATGGGATAGAGAACTTTTGGAACCAAGCCAAACGTCATATGCGTAAATTTAATGGCATACCAAAGGAACATTTTGAGCTCTTTCTCAAGGAATGTGAGTGGAGATTTAATACACCGGGTGTAAAAGACCAATTACATATTCTAAAACAAATAGTTAAGGGAAAAATATAATCGCTATCTAGGACAGCCCCGGTTTTAATATATAAGGTAAGCGTGATAGTGAATGTCCAGCACCGTGGTCTGAGTTTGAAGATATTATACAGGCTAATGATAAAAACGTAATGATTAGTAAAAAAACGATACCGGTACTAAACACTTTCACTTATGGTGGGAAAGAAAAAATAATCTAACCATTTATGGTCAACATTACACTTCTCATAAAGGATGGAAAATGCATTGGGGTTGTTGGTCATGGTAAAAAACTTGAACTTTATTCCATGTATCATTTTGAAAATAATAGGCATCCTGATTCACTAACTTTTGGCACACCAACTGATTTATTTACTGATAGAGAGTTCGATATAGTATTTTTTGCGTTGCAATCACTAAGCGCTAAAGATATATACTCAAGACACTTCAAAGCGCATGTTTGAAAAACGATTATGTTGTTGAATTTAAATGTTTTTATGTCTAACTACTCAAGCATCTTGAAGTTCATTCGGTATAGCTAGAAAATTAGATATTTCATATAGAACGGTACAAACCCGGCTACAGATAATTTATCAGAAAATAGGAATAAATTCATTAAGCCAGTTAAAAGAATATTGCAGGGGTAAAGGATATGATAACTATGCTCCTACCAGATTTATTAACCCTAATCCCTATATACCTCTAGCATAACAATGCACAACCATCCTGCCAATTCAGCGGCAAGGCAGCTAACTTTTTGAGATAATCAGCGGACACATAATAGTGATTACGTGTCCACCTTAATTAACTCTATGAATCAAAGATCATGAATAATCAATGCAAAAATAAACTGTTACCTTATCGTCAAACATAACTTCTACAACGTGAAAAAGCCAGCCGTAATGCGGCACCCACTTCCTCAGGGGAGCTGTCTGCCGGAATAATGACATAATCTGACTCGACAATACCCTGCCCTGTCCAAAGCTCAAGTTTTTTGTGACCATAGGGCATAATAGTTATCACACCATCTAACAAGCGAATATTGCAACTGTTCATCTTCTTAAATAACTGACGTTTTGAGCGATAACCATAAGATCCCATCATCTCTGTGATCCAGTTTTTATACTGTTTGTCATTTGCATCATGATCAAAATAATCCCCATACTCATCAAGTGGGATTATCCTACTTTTTGATAAAGCATCAAGCACAGCCTTTCCCAACTCTTGATCAGATACAACTGGCTGTAATAGGTGTTCGCTTCCTAAGGGATCTACCCCTAATAAACCGTTGCCTGAATAGGTTTGTATTGAATAAAAATCACCATTAAATTTAGCTCCGGCATTCAACCCTTGGTCAGGATTATTGTTCATTATTTCACCACTGTAATTTTAACGTTAATGTTCTTTTCTGCACCATAGGTAATGGCTCTGTTAATTTGTTCCCACTGGTCAGGAGTAGTTGTTTTAGGTACAGCAATCCTTACTTCACGTTGGGATATCATACTTGAATTAATGATTTTCGTTCCTTTAGAACCTCCCGTGAAGTTAGCTGCATCATCAATATTCCTTTTCATTGATGAATATATCTGCTTGGGCTCCTTTATCCGTGCGGCTGTGCGTGTGTCTATAGTTTTAACACTAATAGCTACACGCGTAGCAGGATCGTAGAAATCAAATGTCTCGGCATTCTTTGGTAACCGAGAACCTGCTGGCATCTGCGTAGCAACAAAATCCTCAAAAGGATACCCCTGCTTATAGTTACCTTCTCCCCATGCCATTTGAGTTTTACTACCATCTTTTTCTACCCGATACACATGACGGATGTCTACTGTTGGGT
>NZ_PUJW01000069.1 GCF_011189575.1 Photorhabdus cinerea | reverse complement strand
GTACTCAGCACCTGACCGATGATCAGTGTGCGCTGTGTCGCAATTGCGCTGTTTGCCATTGAGTTATCGAACTCGACGTAAAACAGCGGTGCACGAATATTGTTAGGTACACGTGAAAAGGGTACGGTCATTATTCATTCTCCTTGACTGCCTTTTTAACTGCTTTTTCAGGCTGACATATTTCAACGTCACCGTCTTTTATGCGACGATGCCAAAACAGACTGTCTTGTACTTCTGTACAACCTTCGGGCAAATGAGTGCCCTTAACCGGGTCGCGTACACTGCGCCCGGCAACGGGTTTTACAAACATGGATTACTCCTGAAAATCGATTCTGAAATGAGGTTCGGGGGTGCCGTCAGGCATAGCGATTGTGACGTCGATTTCGTCCAGTTCTGCCGCTTCGATTTCGTAGAAATCTTCCGGGCCCTGGTAATACTCAATATCAAGTTCCATTAGCAACTGAGCGGTATGTCCCTCACCACTGGCATCAATACCAATCGTTGAACGAACCTGGGCAAACTGCTGAGTCTGACGAGTGAGTTCATAACTGTTAATTACCGCACGCTCTATCTGCTCGCGTAACCGCTCAAGGGATTCCTCAGCTTTAACTGCCCCATCGTCTTCCGCTTCGCTATCAAGTTCTTGCAATCGACCCGTGACACGGACTGTTGTGACAGTGTTAAACTGGGGCGCGTTACGGCCCAGTGACTGCTTAACGTCGATCGGCGTCTGGACAAGAATGATCGGGTACATATCTTCTGTTGTTGACCAGTCGCGGGGAGAATAAACCCGCGCTTCTGCATCGGTCTTATGTTTGAGCGCATCAATGACTAACGCCCTGATACCTGCCGCATTCATGATTTCACCCTGTTAAGTATTAATTTTGTCCCGCCGTGGCTATCGGGCTGAACATCAGCGACGGCAAACAAAGTATTAACCTGAGCACCGCCAACAAATACCCGATCTCCTTTTTTCGGCGGTGCCTGAAACTCAATGTCGCGCACACCCAAGACCGGGGATGTTGTATTGATGGTGCTGCCGTCATCCAGTGATTCGACTGTTTGAGTATACGCCCGGTCGAATATGCCGTTGATCGTGTAACGAGCGCCACTTGCGGGGCGGTATTCAACCATATCACCAAACACGTTGTGTAGCGGTTCAAGTAAATGCTGGTCCCAATTTATTCCCATCATCAAGCCTCATGACTGATTTTAACGCCGTCATTGACTGTTACTGTCGGGCCATGTTGAATCAGCGCCTGTTGTCGCAATTTGTTAACGTCAGCAACCACTCCCAGCTCAATCAAGCGATCGGCATCTTCTGAGCTTAGAATGAGTTGCTCGAACTGAGAATATTTTTTGCCATCGTGATGAACTGTTTGGCCTTTCAGCACAACAAAGGCAATCAGGTCATCCGGAATGTCCTGTTCTGGCAGGGTATCCTGATTTTCTTCTTCAGCTACCGGTGGCGTTTTTTGCTCCTGACCGTCAACCATTAGTTCGGGCGGCAAACCGCCCAGTTCATTTTCATCCTGCGTCTGTTTATTCTTCGCCATATCACACCACCGTCGCACACAGTGCCGCATTTACACGGCTTGGAATGACCAGCGGGGCCGATTGCATCATGAGATAACGCTGCGCCGGATCTTCTGTCATCCAACTTTTGGGTGCAAAAGCCAACGCACCATAGGTGAAAGCAGGATCAAGAATAATACCAAACGCACGAGTCCCCATCAGGTCAGCACCAGTCATTATGACTGTACCATCCGGCAACATCGGTTTTTCAACACCATCAACCGGATCAATAAACCAGTCGTTGTACAACCATAAATCAAAGTTGCCCCACCGCCCCTTGTAGACTGCGCCTTTTTCAATTCGTGGCCCGATATCAACCTGATTGCCGTATGGGTTCAATGCCGGGAATGTGATGGCGTTGTCTTTGATGCTGGTATCAAGACGGAACGCTTTCCAAGATGAAGCCGTAAAGACTAAATCAGTCGGTACAGCCCCAGACTCTTTCAGAATCAACGTTTGCCATTTCTCAATATCATCAGAAGGCTGCGTGTTTGTTGTGCCAGCAGCGACTTTCATCGGCCACTTATCTGAGCCACTTAACGTGATAGTCAGATCACTTGAACGCCCGAAATCAATCACGGTAGTCGGAAAGCCATCACCGACTACCGTGATTTGTGATTTGACCAGTGCATTTGCCGCCATCCATTCTAAACGCCGGTTTAGCATGTCAATCTGGTCAGTCATTTCGAACTGCAAGTTCAGTAATTCTTTTTCAGCAGGAGAATACTCACCGCCGATACGCTCACCAATCTGGCGACGAATCGGTTTACGTAAATCCGGGGCGCGCTTATCTTTGATATAAGCCGGCTTGAAAGTGTTGGTCTGATATTTACGGCTTTCGACTAACTTCCCTTCAACCAGTGGCGACACGAACGGCGCCATTCGGCGTTTACCGATATCCACATCGATAGAAACCTCTTCTGTGTCGTAAGTGACGATATTTGGAAAGAATCGGTCTAACAACCAGTTTTGACTAGTCATCAGATTCGGGACGATTTGCACTAATACGTTAGTATCGTAAATGCTAATATTATTACTCATGCAATTTCTCTATATGCAATGACTGGTAGCCAAAGCCACCAGACTGAATTTAAAACGAGCGCATCCCTGCCGGATGAATGGCATTAAATGCAATAATGGGGTAATGAGATTAGGCTATCGGAGCCTGAATAGCGTCGCGGATGAAAATCGCAGAAGGACGAAGCGCGATTTTCAGATCTTCTAGTGTCCAGCTTTTATCGAATATCAAGCGATTCTGATTAAACTCACCCAGCAAATAAACCCCGCATGATTTTGATTCTGTTGTTGTATCGACATCATCAGCGAGAATGGCGATAGGTTTCTCTCTGCCATCTGTGCCGGTCTTAACGCTCAAAACATACTCTTTTAATTCAGTGATAAGCCCTAAAACTGTTCCGCGCTTCAATAATCCCACTTTTGCAATTGTCACTGTGTCAGTCACTAGTTGCAAAGGACCTGAGACTAGCTGATCGGGAACGAACATTGTTGACGTCATGCCGGGGGCGAATGGGTTTTGTCCAATCTGTTCCATTATTTTTTACCTTTTACAGAGTTATAGAGACTTGCCGCATTAGCAACTAATGCCTCAACAGAGCCGCTAGCGGGTTGTCGGGCATCAGGGCCGAGGCGCACTTGCTGTGCCTGTTGCATGCGCTCATCTAATGAAGCGCGGCGCGGGGCTGAAACACTCCCCATTGCGGCCAAAGTGCTAATCGCTTCGCGTGCAGACATGCGAGTATTGAACGCTAAATGCGCTGCCATGTCGGGGCGATTTGCTGCGTGTTTACTGCCGAAAATAGCTGCACAACGTTTCCGTTCGGCGCGGCGACCCTCTTTTTTATCGTCATCCTCTTCCGCATCGGCATCATCCTCTTCCGCCCGGCGAGACTTAGCCTTTTTGCTTTTCTTAGATGAGGTGTCTTTGTCATCATCATCTTCCTCAGCGTCAGTATCATCGTTATCCTCATCAGCCTGGGTATCGTCATCCTCTTCTTCGGCGTCTTCCTCGTCGCGGTCCTCTTCTTCGGCACGACGGGATTTCGCTTTTTTGCTTTTTTCTTTGTCGTCATCTTCTTCTGACGCTGATTTTTTGAGACCCAGCAAGTGGGCGAATTTCAAACTAGCCATCTATTAAGCTCCTGATTCACTCAGTAATTTTCGGAATGCCGCATCGGGCGTGATAACCTCGTCAGCTAATCCCAGACCAACACCCTCAACAGCCAAAAAACATGCCGCTTGAGTGTCACGAATCGTTTTTTCAGAAATGCCCCGGTTCCGGGCAACCGTACTCACAAACAGTTTTCCCATCACGTCTACGTCATCCTGTATTGCACCGCGGGCCTGTTCAGTTAACGGCACATACGGATTACTTTCAGCTTTGCGGTCTCCATAAGTAATTATTGTCACTTGCAGACCATCTTCTTTAATCCGTTGCGACCAATCGCAGTGAATGACAATCACCCCGATTGAACCGACCCCGCCAGTCCGGGGAACATGGATTTTGTCAGCGGCACTTGCTAACGCATAAGCAGCAGAGTAAGCGTTTTCGGATAAAATAGCGTGAATCGGCTTTGTTCCGCGTGCTGAATAAATCTCATCCACTAAGTCAAAGCACCCGGCCACTTCTCCGCCCGGTGAGTCGATATCTAAACAGATGCCATTAACTTCAGGATCATAAAGCGCAGTAAGAAAGGATTGCCTGATACCGTCATAACCCGTCATGCCGCTATAAGGACGTAGCGAACCCAATTTTTGTACCAGCGTTCCTTGAATCGGTATCACGGCAATGCCTTCAACAACGTCATAACCGGCATCGTTTTTAGGACGTGAAAAACTGCCGTCATCGTCCCAATCTGACATGGCATTAATCCGCGTGATGCCGAACCGGTCAGTCAGTGCGGCCATCACGACTTCAGCTTTGCGCGGATGTAATGC
>NZ_PUJW01000068.1 GCF_011189575.1 Photorhabdus cinerea | reverse complement strand
TGCCGTATAAAGACATGATTGAGGCTGTCGGGCAAGAGTATTCAAGAATGCGCACTCGCTTAATCGCTATTGCTCCTGAACACGGTCCTCGTCTACGTGTCTTGGCCTCCACCACTAATGATACGGAATTTGTTCAAGCGTTACAGGAGGTGGTTTACGAGGCGATGGAGGAATTAAGCCTTGATGATAGTAAACAACGAGGAGAAAGCTAATGCCTCCGCTTGGCAAAATTTCACACAAGAGTTATATAAACGTCGTTCTGATATCCGGCCTCCTGAGCCACTTTCGCTAAGTGCATGGGCCAATAAATACGCTGTACTGTCAAAAGAAACCAGCGCACAAACGGGAAGATTCCGATCTTTTGCTTATCAAGACGGCATGATGGATGCTATCACAGACCCATCAGTTACCTATGTATCAGTCATGAAATCAGCGCGTGTCGGATACACCAAAATTCTCGATCACGTAGTGGGTTATTATCTGGCGCATGACCCTTCTCCCATTCTGGTCGTGCAACCTCGTGTTGAAGATGCGGAGGATTACAGTAAAACCGAGATTGCGCCAATGCTGCGTGATACCCCAGTGTTGGCTGAAATCTCTGGTGACCCCAAAGCCAAAAACAGTAATCAGACTATTCTGAAAAAGACGTTTTTGAATGGCGCCAATCTGACACTGGTAGGAGCTAACAGCCCGGGCGGGTTTCGTCGTATTACTTGCCGGATTATCTTGTTTGATGAAGTGGATGGGTACCCGTCTGGCGGTGCTGGGGTTGAAGGTGATCAGATAGCACTGGGTACAAAGCGTTCTGAAACATTTTGGAACCGCAAAATCGTATTGGGTTCAACCCCGACAGTAAAAGGAACTAGCCGCATTGAAAAGTCGTTCGGCGATAGTGACCAGCGTTATTACTATGTCCCATGCCCTCACTGCGGCGAATATCAAATATTAGAGTGGGGTGGTCCCGATACGCCATATGGGATCAAGTGGGACAAGGACGAAAACGGCAATGGTTTGCCGGATACCGCTTACTATGTTTGTCGTCATAACGGTTGCATGATCCATCACAACGAAAAACCCGGCATTGTGAAGCGCGGAGAGTGGCGAGCGACAAAGCCATTTAAAGGCCATGCCGGTTTTCATATTTGGGCGGGTTACAGCTTATTCCCCAATGCCGCGTGGAAATACTTAGTTGCTGAATGGCTGAGGGTGAAAAATGACCCCTTGATGCGCCAGACATTTATTAACCTTGTGCTGGGTGAACCTTATGAAGACCGCGGAGAGAAAGCATTGAGTGAAAGAAAACTGCTTGAACGTTGTGAAGTCTTTGCCGCTGAGGTCCCGGATGGCGTGGCTGTTTTGACGGCGGGTATTGATACGCAAGATGACAGATTCGAAATTGAAATTGTCGGGTGGGGCCGCAATGAAGAAAGCTGGTCAATTGCTTATGATGTCATTGAAGGTGATCTGGAAACCGATGAACCCTGGAAACGTTTGGATGCTTACCTGAAACAAATTTGGCGACGGGCTGACGGGCGGGGTTTTACTATCATGGCGGCATGTATGGATTCAGGCGGACACCACACGCAGCAAGTTTACGAATTCTCAAAAGCCAGAATAGGGCGCCGGGTATGGGCCATTAAAGGTGAATCAGCACGCGGCGGTAAGCGTTCCCCTGTCTGGCCGACCAAAAAACCTACACCGCGTACCAAGTCAAGTTTCAAGCCCATTATTCTCGGTGTTAATGCGGCAAAAGATACTATCCGTGGCCGGTTACATATCGATCCCCCGCCACCCGGTGAAGCATCAGCCAGTTATATGCATTTCCCGGCAGATAGGGACCTGAATTATTTCAGTCAACTTTTGGCAGAGCGCTCCGTATTAAAAGAGTCAGGCGGGCAGCGCTTCCGAGTGTGGGAGCAATTGCCGGGCCGGGCTAACGAGGCGCTTGACTGCCGCGTATATGCGTATGCTGCGTTATGCGGGCTATTGCATATGGGGTTGAAACTGAATGCGTTAGTTACAAGCATCACAGAAAATCCGGGCAGATTATTGCCAGCGCCCGCAGAACCGGAAGAAAAAATCAGCTTGCAATATCCCGGCGTTATTATTCAAGAGCCGGAAAAACCGAAACGAAAAAGCTTGTCTCAACTTTTACCGTCTTAGTTGTGGGGTGCCACATATGAAGCTTAATGTTACCGATGAAAGCCAAGGGCCTTTCTGTACTGATGATATAGACAGGCTAGTTTTACCATTAGACAAAATGGTGATTGATAAAGCTTTATTTAAACAGCTTATTAAGTTTGTTCTCAACGCTCCTGATTTTGGCGGTCATCTTGCTACTGTCGATATTAATCCGACTACCGCAGCGACAAATGAAATAACGATGACTCTTGAGCCATCTGATTTTCTTTTTCGTCTTGATGCCGCACTCAGGGCATGCGGGTAATTCGATTTCGTGATCATCAAATATTGACATATTGCCCCCTTTTTAAATAAGCGGTTCATATTTACCACTATTGTAGTGGTCCCTGAAATACGGACAGCCACTTTCCTGATAAGGATCACTATGTTTAATCCAAAAACTAGCTTGCTGGCGGGTGCAATGACGCGCGAGCAATTGCAAGATGCACTAACCAAAGCACAGCAAGCCTACATTGATTTGGCATCTGGGCAACGCGGCGTTTCGTTTTCATACACACAGGGAGACGGCACCCGCTCAGTGTCCTATCAGCAATCATCAATGGCCGATTTGATGGCGCTGATTCAATTACTACAGGCACAACTCGGTATCGTAGCCCGGCCACGTCGCCCGGTAAGGTTTAGGTTCTGATGAATACAGTGAGAATTTTAGGACCGGACGGGCAACCGCTGCCACCCTCTCGACAAAAAATGTCTATGCTAGTCGGCGGTAGTCGTGTGCCCTATGACGCGGCTGATTCGTCTAGTGATCAGCTGGCAAACTGGCAACCGGCGCTGTGGTCACCCGACAATGAAATCAATATTTATCGTGACCGCATTGTTTCGCGTGTCCGCGACTTAGCGCGTAATGACGGCTGGGCCAGTGGCACGATCACACGGGTTCTTGATAATGCGGTTGGGGCTAATTTCCGACCTATCATTAAGCCTGATTACCGGATGTTGGCGCTGGTGACCGGTAATAAAGCTTTTGATGCTACTTGGGCGGACGAATACGGGAAAGTCGTAGAAGCTCACTGGCGTAGTTGGGCCAATGATCCCGGTCGTTATTGTGACGTGGAGCGTCAGCAAACTGTTTCCCAAATGTTGCGATTAGCGTTCAGACATAAACTATTAGACGGGGATGCACTGGCTATTCTGCAATATCGACCGGATAGGCTTGGTCCTGGACGTGGGCATTATGCAACAACAGTTCAGATTGTAGATCCTGACCGACTCAGTAACCCGCAACAGAATTTTGATATGCCGCATATCAGAGGTGGTGTAGAGATAGATGCTGACGGCGCTCCTACGTTTTACCATATCCGGGAAGCCCATATTGGCGATTGGTGGAGTGGTGCAAAAACGATGACATGGGAGCGTATACCGCGTGAAACAGCGTGGGGACGCCCGCATGTTGTGCATGATTTTGATCACGAGCGCGGAGCACAACACAAGGGTAACGGCATCTTAACGCCGGTTGTTCAGCGCCTGAAGATGCTGATTAAATATGACCAGTCAGAGCTTGAAGCCGCTATTTTGAATGCGATTTTCGGCGCTTATATTGAGTCACCGTATGATCCTGCATTAGTTGAAGCGGCATTGGGCGAAAGTGAGGATGAGAATTTAGGCGCATATCAACAGGGACGCGTCGAGTTTCACAATGATCGTCGTATGTCTTTGCAGAATGGGGCGCGTATCCCAATTATGTATCCCGGCGAGAAGATAACAACAGTGAATGCTGCACGGCCACACAGCAACTTTGAAGGCTTTGAAAGCGCAGCACTACGCAATATTGCAGCAGCAACCGGGCTGTCTACTCAGCAAGTGACACAAGACTGGTCTGATGTGAACTACAGTTCAGCTCGTTCTGCCATGTTAGAAGCGTGGAAAACCTTAACTCGGCGTCGCGCTGATTTTTCAATCGGCTTTGCTCAACCTATCTTGACCGCGTTTATTGAAGAAATTCACGACATAGAAGATTTACCGTTGCCAGCTGGTGCTCCAGATTTTCTGGAAGCGCGGGCAGCCTATTGTCGTGCCCAATGGATGGGACCGGGCCGGGGTTGGGTAGATCCTGTTGCGGAGAAAAAAGGGGCGATCCTCGGAATGGATGCCGGGCTTTCTACTCTTGAGATGGAAGCCGCAGAAAACGCCGGTGAAGACTGGGAAGAGATGCTCGATCAGCGTAAGCGTGAACTCGATGCGTTTAAAGAACGGGGTTTGACTCCGCCGAGTTGGGCGCAACTGGATACTCCTGCTGATAAAACTATTCAAGATCCGAAGGTAGAGTAATGAATTTACCCCATTTGGCACAACGATTATTCAATACTCCGCTAGCATTACATCCGCGCAAAGCTGAAGTCGTGATGGCCGCACTGACTGACCGGTTCGGCATCACGCGGATTAATGCCATGTCAGATTGGGACGATGACGGCAGTTTTTCACGTCCTAAAAACGATGCCG
>NZ_PUJW01000067.1 GCF_011189575.1 Photorhabdus cinerea | reverse complement strand
GAATATGCCTGGCGGCGATAGCGCGGTGGTCCCACCTGACCCCATGCCGAACTCAGCAGTGAAACGCCGTAGCGCCGATGGTAGTGTGGGGACTCCCCATGCGAGAGTAGGGCACTGCCAGGCTTTAAATTAAAGCTTTATGTCGAGGTAACAGAGTGACATGGAGCATAGTGAGCAGAGAGTAGGGCAAACCCGTTGGGAACAGGTTTGAACGTTGTAAAGATCGACAGCCCGAAGGATGAACAGCAAGTGAGCCGTTCGTGATCTGCCAAGATTTTAATTAAGGTTTTTCACCAATAGTGACTGTAAAACCTATTGCTGATATGGCTCAGTTGGTAGAGCACACCCTTGGTAAGGGTGAGGTCCCCAGTTCGAATCTGGGTATCAGCACCACATAGAATATATAAAGAATTTGTCTGGCGGCGATAGCGCGGTGGTCCCACCTGACCCCATGCCGAACTCAGCAGTGAAACGCCGTAGCGCCGATGGTAGTATGGGGACTCCCCATGCGAGAGTAGGGAACTGCCAGGCTTTATTTTAAGACGAAAGGGCCATCCAATAGGGTGGCCCTTTTGCATTTGGCGAAAAAACTAACTTAGCTTTCCAACTGTTTTCTACGTCTATAGGCTGATAAACTACTTATTAAATCTTTGTTGAGTATTAAGTAAATGCTTTCTCTTAAAGAGTTTAATACCTTTGGGTTATCAGCCTATGCTAAACATTTAGACGTAGCTGAGTCTACTGAATCTTTATTGGTTCTATGGCAGGAAGCCAAAAACCAAAAACAACCTGTATTACTGCTTGGTGGAGGCAGTAATGTCTTATTTACTGAGGATTTTGAAGGAACTGTGATCCTGAATAGAATCATGGGGATTCAATGTCAGGAAACTGATGAATCATGGCATTTACATGTAGGAGCAGGCGAAAATTGGCACGATTTAGTTTGCTATTCTCTCCAAAATCAGATCTATGGGTTAGAAAACTTAGCTCTAATTCCTGGTTGTGCTGGTGCAGCACCAATTCAAAATATTGGTGCATATGGCACTGAATTTAGAGATGTATGTGAATACGTAGATGTTCTTAACCTGAAATCGGGAGAGAAAATGCGTCTTAGTGCTGATGAATGTCAGTTTGGATATCGGGATAGTATTTTCAAGCATAAATACAAAGAGAACTATTTTGTTATCTCTGTGGGTCTATTGTTAGAAAAGAATTGGCAACCGATATTGAACTATGGTGATTTAACTAAATTATCGAAAGGTAGCGTAACTCCTCGTCAGATTTTCGATTTAGTATGTACAATGCGTACTAGTAAACTACCTAATCCTGCAGTAGCAGGAAATGCAGGTAGTTTCTTTAAGAATCCAATCGTTAGTGCAGAAATTGCGGCTAAAATTAAAGAAAACTACCCTGATAGTCCTCAATATCCTCATACTAATGGAACGTTTAAATTAGCGGCAGGTTGGCTCATTGAACAATGTAATTTGAAAGGCTATCGTATTGGTGGTGCAGCTGTGCACCTTAGGCAAGCTTTGGTATTAATAAACCAGGAAAATGCTACAGGTAAGGATATAATTGCATTGGCTGCCTATGTTTGCCAAGAAGTGATAAGAAAATTTGGTGTATTACTTGAACCTGAGGTTCGCTTTATTGGCTCTAAAGGTGAAATTGATGCTGTGGAATGCATTTCATGAAAGATATAACTGTACCATTGCAATTGATTAAGATTTTGTCTGATGGAGAAATTCATTCAGGGCAACAACTAGGGCAAAACTTAGGGATGAGCAGGGCTGGAATTAATAAGCATATACAGACTATTCGTGAATGGGGAATTGAACTGGAAACGGTACCTGGTAAAGGTTATAGTTTTTTGGCTCCTGTGCAGTTACTTGATGAGTGTAGTATTTTACAATATTTACCTGAGGGTCGTATCGCGGTTTTGCCAGTTATTGATTCGACTAATCAGTTCTTACTTGATCGTTTATCTGAGCTGAAATCAGGAGATGCCTGTGTTGCTGAATATCAGTATGCTGGTAGAGGTCGGCGTGGTCGGAAATGGGTTTCTCCTTTTGGTAAGAATCTTTACTTATCTATGTATTGGCGTCTTGAGCAGGGGCCTGCTGCTGCGATTGGATTGAGCCTGGTTGTTGGTATTATTATTGCTGAAGTATTGCATCGATTAGGTGCTGACAGAATTAAAGTAAAATGGCCAAATGATTTATATCTTGATGATAAGAAATTGGCTGGGATTCTAGTCGAGTTGATGGGAAAAACTGGTGATGCCGCCCAGATTGTGATCGGTGCGGGTATAAATATTGCTATGGATCATAAGGGTAAAGAATCTATTAATCAGCAATGGATTAATTTGCAGCAGGCAGGTATTGAAGTTGATCGTAATAAGTTGGCAGTAGAAATAATACTTGAGTTAAGAAAGGCTCTGATTCAGTTTGAAAATGAAGGTTTGTCTTCATTTGTTTCTCGGTGGTTTGAGTTAGATAATTTTATGGATAGACCGGTAAAATTAATTATTGGTAATCAGGAAGTCCATGGTATAGCTAGAGGTATTAACCAGCAAGGAGCTTTGTTACTTGATCAAAATGGTGTTGTTACTCCATATATTGGTGGTGAGATTTCTTTGAGAGGTTGTCATTAATAACCGGAAGAGAGATATCTTCCGGCTTTAAAATTATTTTATTTACGCAGCCTCACGCTTTCAATGGTGTGATTGGCGCCTTTTGTCATGATTAGGCTAGCTCGTTCTCGGGTTGGTAGAATATTTTGTTGTAAATTTAAGCCATTGATTTCTTGCCAGATATTAGATGCGGTATTTATAGCTTCTTCTTCTGATAACTTAGAATAACTGTGGAAATAAGAATCTGGATCTGAAAAAGCACCCTGACGGAATTTCAGAAAGCGACTGATATACCAGCTCTTAAGTAATTTTTCTGATGCATCGACGTAGATAGAAAAGTCGACGAAATCGGAGACAAATACATGATGTGGATCATGGGGATAATCCATACCGCTTTGCAATACATTCAGACCTTCCAAAATCAAAATATCTGGTTGTTCAATGAGTTTTTTTTCATTTGGCACGATGTCATAGGTAAGATGAGAGTAAACTGGTGCAGATATTTGCTTGGAGCCTGATTTAATATCTGATACGAATTTCACTAGGGTGTGCATATCATACGATTGTGGGAACCCTTTCTTTTTCATCAATCCACGTTCATTCAGCACACTGTTAGAATGCAGAAAACCATCTGTAGTAATTAATTCTACGCTTCTGTGTTCGGGCCAACGACTCAGCAGCGCCTGTAATAGGCGCGCTGTAGTGCTTTTACCAACGGCAACACTACCAGCGATCCCTATGATATAAGGGACTTTTTGCCCATCAGTACCTAGAAATTGTTCAAGCACGGCTTGGCGCCGTAAATTTGAACTGATATAAAAATTGAGTAAACGAGATAAAGGAAGGTAAATTTCAATAACTTCTTCTAAAGAAATTTCTTCATTAATCCCTTTTAGATCAATTAATTCTTCTTTTGTTAATGTTAGTGGGACTGAATCACGTAAGGTAGCCCATTGTTCACGATTGAATTGCAAATATGGAGTAGCCAAAAAAGGTTCTTTTTTATTCATAGACCAACATCTGCCTGTTTGTGCGGGTGGACAGGTTGTAATAAACAATCTGTACCCGACAAAAAATAAACCGCATCATATCGATTGAGGGGCGGTAGGCGTAGGCTTTTTTATATTTTTAGCGGTTTTTTTTGATAAGAAATGCAGAATTGTAAAAAAATTGAGTTGTTTTACTTAATGTTAGCTTGAGTTTTTCTTTCATAATGATGGAGGTTTAACTGAAGAAAATGAAATAGTTTATTAAGTTCTATAGAACTTGTGATCAATTCTTTAATAGTTATAGATAATTTTTCGTTGGTTATTTGGGCTGAAACTATTGAAAAAAGCAGCTACTCGAATAAAGATGAGTGTTTTGTGACCGAACGATCAGCGAAAGCAATTTTTTTGTTGCATAGAACGCTCATACTACCTAGAATGCGCAGCACTTGATGCCGGCATAGCTCAGTTGGTAGAGCAACTGACTTGTAATCAGTAGGTCCCGAGTTCGACTCTTGGTGCCGGCACCATTAAAAATTTGGATAAGGTGGGGTTCCCGAGCGGCCAAAGGGAGCAGACTGTAAATCTGCCGTCACAGACTTCGAAGGTTCGAATCCTTCCCCCACCACCAAACAATCAGATTTAATCTTGAGTGTTCTGCATATGAGTAGTTACTCCAAGTAGAGCATATTGAGATACAACGTACAGCTGATTGAAGTCAGGTAGCCGAGTTCAATGCGGGCATCGTATAATGGCTATTACCTCAGCCTTCCAAGCTGATGATGCGGGTTCGATTCCCGCTGCCCGCTCCAAGATGTGCTGATATAGCTCAGTTGGTAGAGCGCACCCTTGGTAAGGGTGAGGTCGGCAGTTCGAATCTGCCTATCAGCACCACTTCTTTTAATGTCCTTGTCTCCTGATTTTTTTCCTGTAAGCGATTCAACAAGCGACTGCTTGGTTGATGTGGTGAAACCACCGATTCCGTGTCTTAGAGGGACAATCTAATGTCTAAAGAAAAGTTTGAACGTACAAAACCGCACGTTAACGTTGGTACTATCGGCCACGTTGACCATGGTAAAACTACCCTGACTGCTGCAATTACTACTGTACTGGCTAAAACCTACGGTGGTAACGCTCGTGCATTCG
>NZ_PUJW01000066.1 GCF_011189575.1 Photorhabdus cinerea | reverse complement strand
CCAACAGGCAGTTTTTCAAACAAACTGGTTTGAGTTCAGAGTTCCTACAACAGGGACTTTTCGCACCGTCTGGGAGAATGTTGATGAATGGGTGTAATCAAGAAATTTAGTGGGATTGCACGCCGGAAACGCCGAAATGCACATAATGAGTTTTAGTATTGATGCGGAACTGTGCAATAAATAGGCTTAGCGTAGGATATTTTCCGTTTTCCAAGCGGACCCCTATAAAAAATAAAACCGCCATTCAGTGATTCATTGGAGTCTATTGCCATTGCTAGTAGTGGTGATGACTTGTCAATTGGTTTGATGAACTGTACTGGCTGGTGACTCACGTTCTGCTGGCGTGAAATTGCATGATTCAGGCTGAGTACCTGTATTTGATCTTCGTGCCCTTTTTGATACCGATTCCCTATAGAATCAAGCGTTGAACACCCTGCGGAGATTAAACCTTGCTTCTTGCCGTTTAAAGTTAAATAAATCATATATGACATAAAATTACCATCCTAGTCTTTTAGATATGAGAAAGATAAATTAACATACAAATTTAAATTTTCAATAGTCATTTAAAGCAAAAAGTATGGATGAAAAATTCATTTTGTTACTCGCATTAGTTAATTTCAAATAAAAATGGCGATTTAAATCGCCATTTTTATTTGTTTGTCTTCTTTGAATCTAAAGTGAAGGGCTATTACAGTACGCCCTTTCTTTACTGTATCTACAGAAACAATTAAATCACTCTTTTCGTTCAGTTCTTTTATGGCTGGTATTAATACCAGTTGATTTAATGACTTAAATGTTTTGTATTTATCTTCTAGTCCCAACATAGAACGGAAATCTTCTAAAGAAATAATTCTATCGCCAGTTTGTTTAAATTGTTGAAGTAATTCATAAATTCGGATGCTGTATGTTCTTTTCAAAGCAGCTACATTCTTGATAGCTATCTTTGTAAATTGTCCTTTTAACTGGGTAAGGTAAGGCATAATAGAATCTGCGAAAACTATTTCACTTGTACCCTCTCCGCTAAAATATTTAGCTTTTTCTTGAATCCATCTTATTTCACGTTTTTCATCTTTTCTAGTAATTAATATAGTTCTATCCCATAGACGATCTATTGCTTCTTGTAAGCGCCGTTCTGCGTTTTCTCTTCCCATGTCAGGGAAAGCGAGATAAAACTCATTAGCAGTTAATTTAAAAGTTTTCTCTGGTACTTCATCTTGCGGATTGAGCTTTCCTATACACATCAATAAAACTCTTTGCTCCTGCAATGTTAGCTTATAACTCGCTTCTATCAGTGCATTGGATTTGTAAGCAACAAGATGACTCATATAAAAATCTCTTTATCGTATAGGTAATGTATAAAATATAGTTATTACCTACAGTAAAGGCAATATCTTTTAAAAGAACATTGCCTTTACTTGTGAATTTTACCGTCAAAAGCATTGCCTATTACCGTCAAAAGCATTGCCTATTACCGTCAAAAGCATTGCCTATTACCGTCAAAAGCATTGCCTATCTACATTTAAGCATTTGAATTTAAAAAATAAAAAAGAACTGAAAACAAGATAAAAACAAGAAAAACAAGTTAAAAAAAGATGTGCCCTGTGGATAAATTGCCAAATTTTGTCAGATCGATCACAAAAAAGGATGTCGCAGCAACACTACTCCCCTGAATTGCCCTACGAGCGTTTTTAAATAGCTCCCTCTATGTTGTTCGTTGTTCGAACAAAAAATTCCTTAGAAGCCACTCATGAAGTCTTATTTAAGTATTTGTTGCTATCAGATTCTTTCGTCTTCGACCATCTAACTATCGTATTGCTTTACAGCCTGTGCCTATGGGTTCGCTTCGCTCACTGCTTAACAGGGTGAAGGGCTATTCTTGCTCCTTGATCAGTCCCCCTCTGTTATCAGCGGGTTGATCGATGATGATCCTTTCAACCTTTAAGTGCCGCTTCCCATGCTCTAATGGGCATAAAAGACACCTAAGAGCTTCACTGTGCGATTTTTTCTCTTTAAACACCAATCTGCCAACATAAAATCCAAAAACAGCCCAAAATCGTTTTCAGGCTGCTTTAGGCCATTTTTTCTTTTCAGCCTATTCCTTTATTTGTGGCTCATATTGGGCTACAATTCGAAGTGAGGTATGTTCATTTACTGAGGGTATTAAAAAAATGGAAACTACAATCCGTTCTCGGGTCAACAATGATCTGAAAGATCAATTTGAAACTGTCCTACAGGACTGTGGTTTGACTGTTAGTGTTGCATTACGTTTATTTGCTGAAAACGTAGTACGTAATGAAGGCTTACCATTTGAGATTTCACGTAAGCCATCAGTTCGTTTGTGTGAGTCTATGCGTCAAACGGAAGAGCTTATGAGTGAAGGTCGCTCAGCTTTTGAAAACGTTAGTGAGTTGATTATGAGCATGAACGGTGATAAGTAATAAGCGAGCACCGTTACCTTACCGAACAGATCGTACAAAAAACTTTGAAAAGTCATGGCAACGCTATAACAAAAATGGCCGCTATAATATGCAGGATGCCGTTATAACAATGAATCTAATTACTAACCGACAGCCTATCCCCGCTGAATATCGTGATCATGCTCTTACTGGAGAATTGAGTGGTTATCGAGAGTTACATATTGGTGGAGATTTTCTTCTAATCTATCGTGTTGATGATAAAAAAGAGATTGTTTACTTCACTGACATAGGTACTCATGCAGAACTATTTAAGTAGAATTGATGAGCAAAAAACATCTAAAGGAGTGTTGTTGTTGTCTGAATAAATTATTTCATCCTCACTAGGAATGGATAATGAACAAAAAGAGAGGTATCTATGGGACATGAATCACTGATAGCAGGTTTAAACTATATTCAAGAGATAATAAAAAGGATGGCTGCAAACTCTTTATTTGTAAAAGGGTGGAGTATATCGCTAACAACTATAGCTATAGCGTTAGTGAAAAAAGATTACGCAAGTCATAATCTTTTACTCCTTGGTATAGCTTTACTCATCTTTAATTTTTTGTTTTCTCTTCTTGATTGCTTCTATCTTAAACAAGAACGGATTTTTAGAAACGAATATAACAAAAAGGTATTAAAAATCACTGATGAAGGAATCAAAGAAAATCTAACAATCATATCGACAAAAAAAACCAAAATATCTTTTTGTGATGTGTATTTTTCTATTAGTATTATTCCATTTTATTTAGTAACAATGTTTTTAGGTTTTTTATTACCTATTTGGAGATAGCATTATGTTACATTGCTTTAATCTTGATTTTCAAAAAGAAGTTGATAATGAAACTTTATCTTATGAGACGGGAAATATTGAGGAAAAACTTGAGGAATTAATAACTGTAAAAACAAAAAACAATGAGCAATTAGTTGTCATAGAGCATGAGGATATAATTAATAATTGGTTCCCTAATACTGGTTGTCATATATTTTTATCTCATAGCCATAAAGATAAGAACCTTGCCATTTATATAGCTAACAAACTCTACTCTCAATATAGAATAAAAACATTTATAGATTCTCAGTTTTGGGGGTTTATAGATAAAGCAATCGAAAAAATAAATAATACACATTGCCGTAGTAAAAATGATCAAAAATATCTTGATTACGAAAAGTCCATGAAAGTTGCCAGTAATTTCTATTTGATATTATCTAATGCCCTAACAAATGCGATTGATGAAAGTGATAGTTGCTGGTTCTTAAATACAACAAATTCATTAAATGCTAGTGATAAAGATGAGTTTGGGACATATTCACCTTGGATTTACACAGAGCTAAATTTCACATCAAAAGTAAGACGGTATCCACATCAAAAAAGACCAATAATAACAACTAAATCAGCAAGTAATCGTTTTGGTATGGACGGATTAGAGTCAATTGATAGTAACTTAGTAGTTAGATATGATGTAACAACAAAGCATATGTTCAATGTGAAGCAACTAGAGTTAGAGAATATATTAAATAATAACATTAAAAATAATACCGATTATTTATTAGATAATTCAGGATCGGTAGAATTTGATAATTTGGACAGAATATACAGTTATATTATTTGATACCGATAAAAAATATATCTACTAACTCCTACTTTATCTCATAGATTTTAAAAAGGTTCATAATTAATGCTTAAATGTTATCAAATTGACTTGACTGAATATCAAGCAAATAAATTAAAAGAATCTGATATAAATGCTACTAATAATCTTCTATATAAAATAAAAAATCCCCCAGTGGAGGAAATAAAAAAATTCATGTTAAAAAACGAGATAAATATCCTGGATCACTCATCGTTCATCAAAAATTGGTTTCCAAAAACAGGTTGTCACATATTTTTATCTCATAGTCATGGTGATGTTGAAGTAGTAACTTTAATAGCTAATGCTTTATATTTAAAATGTGGAATAAAATCTTTTATTGATAGCTATTTTTGGAAAAATGTTGATGCGGCTATTATGGAAATAGATAAAAAATATAATGAGATAAGCCCTGATCTATATTGCTATAATGGTAGCCTGAAAACAAGTAGTAATTTCTATATGATTTTATCAAATGCCCTATCTGAATCTATCCATGAGTCTGATAGTTTTTTCTTTATATGTACAAACTATAATAGTGGCTCATCAGATAAAGATAGGAAAAAAACTTTTTCACCTTGGATTTATAGGGGTCCGCTTGGAAAACGGAAAATATCCTACGCTAAGCCTGTTTTTTGTACAGATTGATATCAACTGATCGTAACGGACGGTATTTTCCAGCTCCTAACTTAAGATTATTACGCCAGATGTAATCT
>NZ_PUJW01000065.1 GCF_011189575.1 Photorhabdus cinerea | reverse complement strand
TAGAAAAAGAAACTATGCAGATTTGCACTGTTTCACTTGATGGCCGTAATGGTGGCACTTTTGCCCACGAACTTCTAGCTGTTGAGTATGCAGGGTGGATCTCGCCAAAGTTCCGCTTGCAGGTTAATCAAACTTTTATTGATTACCGTTCTGGCAAGTTGGTTGCTGCTTATCCGGTTAAAAGTCAATCAGGATTACCTGAATACCGACTTGCTAAAGCAGAGCAGTTGAAGTCTGTTGCTCTTGAAAAAAACATAGCTTCGATTGAAAGACTAAATATGCTCTTGCCGAACCTAGATCACTTGGCTAAACAGACGCTGGCAGCATCGGTGATTAATCCCTTGATTGGTCAAGATGTGATTCCTCTCCCTGTATTGGAAGAGAAATATTACACGGCTGGTGAAGTAGGAAAGATGCTGGATCTGTCAGCTAACAAAATCGGGCGGATTGCTAATGAGCACAATCTGAAAACCGAGCAATACGGGAAGTTTTTCCTGGATAAATCCGCCCACTCTAACAAACAAGTTGAGGCATTTCGTTATAACGAAAACGGCATCAAGGCACTTAGACATTTGATCCACGGCGTTGAAGTAGCTTAAGGACTTAAGGCCACGGATGGCTTACTGTAAATAAATTCAGTAGCGTAATGTAATAGTATGGATATATATATTTTGCTTTGGTATATTTTTGGCGGGCGCTTGAGACTATCTGTCTCTGGCGTGCTGGAGCGGATAGAAGAAAGCCCCAAATGATCTTTCAATCAATTTGAGGCCCATCTATGCGTAGCAACATAAGATTAGCCTCTTACACGCCGAAAGGCAAGGAGACGCTAACCATGAAACAGCAAAAAGCGATATTTATCGCCATCGTTATCTGTGTTGCCGCTTTAGCGGCGGTACTTATCACGAGAAAGGACCTCTGTGAAGTTCGCATTCGAAGCGGACAAACCGAGGTTGCTGTTTTCATGGATTACGAAACCAAGTAAGAGCAACGGCGGGGAGTCATCCCCGCCATCTCTTGTTGTTGAGCATGACTCTCAAGCGCCCTATCACCAACTCTTAATTGCTATCCTGTCATTTTATTTATATCTAGCCGCTTAATTGCGGTTTTTTGTAAGCCATCCCTAGCTTGGGCTGTAACTTTCTAAACACTTGTAGAGCAGTGCATAAAAGGCCCGCAATAGGGCTATTTCTTACCCTTTTCGTTTCTTTCAAGTTTTACCGCGTTTTCTGCGGCAAGCTTCGCAATTTCTTCTAAGATCTCTCGCTCATAGAGGCAATTTATTGTCTTTAGCTGTGTTTCTGATGATGATTGACTCTGATTACTTAGTTCGTGCTTTCTTACTGCATCTAACAAAATGGCAACAATCTCAGCATTTACAGACCTCTTGTTGTCTGATGCCATGTTTTGCACTGCATCTTTGAGGTCTTGGGGTAGACGAATGTTTATCTGTGGATCACGACGCATAAATAGAATCCGGCATAATAAATTGTTGACATAGTAGCCAATCACTATTAGTCTATCAATAGTAGCCAATGGCTATATTATATGGAGGAGCCATGAGTAATATAGGAAGACCACCACAAGTAAATATTAGGATGCCAAACGAAGTAAGAGAAAGCTTGAAGTGTATTGCAAATACACAAGATAGATCTATGAACTATGTAATCGTTAAAGCACTTAAAGAATACATAGATAGAAACAGCGAGGCCCTAACTACTGGTAATAGCCAGGGCCTCTAATTTGTCCAATCCAAACCGAAGGAATCTAGACATGTCAAGTATAGCAATTAATGCAATCGATAACACTATCAATGTACCGTTCCACGGCAATGATCTTTATGTTGTTAATCACAACGGTGAGCCATACGTTCCAATGAAGCCCATTGTTGATGGTATGGAGTTAACTTGGCAACCTCAGTTAGAGAAATTAAAAACACGCTTTTCAAAAGGTATAACGGAAATCGTTATACCTACAAAAGGCGGTTTACAATCAATGACTTGCCTAGCTTTGCGCAAGTTAGCTGGCTGGTTAAGTACTATTAGCCCAAACAAAGTTAAAGCCTCTATTCGTGAGAAAGTCATTCAATATCAAGAAGAATGCGACGACGTTCTCTATGAATATTGGACCAAGGGTGAAGTAACCAAAAAGACAAAAACCACAACAGACGAACGTACCCCATTGCGTGATGCTGTAAATATGCTTGTGGGTAAAAAGGGATTGATGTACCCGGAGGCTTGCAGTTTCATTCATCAGCGTTTTAACGTCTCTCACATTGATCAGTTGCCAGCGGAGAGAATCCCCGAAGCTATCGAGTATGTTCATAAGCTTGTATTAGATGGTGAGTATCTTGGCAAACAGCAAGAATTACCAGCACCCCCGAAGATTCAATTCACAGATGATGAGCTGTGTAGTCTTTGCTGGTTATGGCGAGATGCTGTTGAGATGATTAGTTCAATATCTGATGTTTATCCAATTCTGAAAGCAGCAGAACATAAACTTGAAGGTAAATATTATTCAATGTCACGTGAATATCCACGAAACATGAACATAGCCCGGCGCTTATTAGAAAGAGAGACAGCGCATATTGAGTGCGCATCGTTTACCTATAGTGACTGGCGGGTATTGCATAACCTGAGAATCCCTAACAGTCCATTTTAACCCTAAGCCAAGGATGGCTCAGATTTGAGCCATCATGCTAAGCGTGTTTAGCAGGTTTGATTAAACTATCCGCAGGTATCCCGAACATTTTATGTAAGTTCCATACCATCGGTAGCGTGAGGCTACGCTTGCGATTAAGTATTTCGTACACACGATTTACTTTACCGATAGCCGGTACTAGGTCTTTTGCTGTTAGCCCAGATTGCTCCATTCTGAATTTGATAGCTTCGATTGGATCTGGTGGGTCAATCGGGAAATGCTCAGTCTCATAGGCTTCAATCAGCAAAACCATGATTTCCATATAATCAAATTCTGGAGATCCAGATTCAGGCTGATTATCAAACAGCGGTGAGATGGCTTTTAATGCTTCTTGATAGTCTTGTTCTGTTCTGATTGGTTTAATATTCATTGTTCACTCCGGCTCAATTGTATTGGCATCTATAGCATCGTATTGTTTGTGTGTGCCGATGAATTTTACGTACACCCAGCCAGCGGGATAAAAGATCGAAACTATTAGACGATAGTTATTTCCTTTAATATTAAATACCACGCGATTGTTTTTCAGGATGCTTGCATTGCGGTATTGCGCTTTAATATCAGCAGGGTTTTTCCATATGGCTTTTTTTGCCTCGTCAACCCAAGCTTTCAACTGTTGTTCAGCATCGGGATAGATTTCCCAGAATTGCTTTAATGTACTGACTGAGATAATTTTCATAAAGTTATACTAGTCCCATTTTGGGACTGATGCAAGTATTTTGTTCGCTACACCGCTTAAGTGCGGTTTTTTTGTATCCAAAGCACAAGGTGGTGATATGCCATTTATCAAAGACGCCATTTCCTCCTTTTTGGGTAAAGATCAGGAATGGTCATGGAAGGAACATTTACACCCGGCATCATTTCGTGGAGTGCCATTTGCCGTGGTGTCCGGGGAGAGTGTTTTCGGTAGGCGACAAGCTGTACATGAATACCCTTATAGAGATACCGCGTGGATTGAAGACTTAGGCCGCAGTAGCCGAAAAATCACCCTTCGCGGTTTCATTATTCAAGACAGTAAAGTTTATTCAGCGCCTGATGTGATCACGCAGCGTAACAACTTGGTTGCGGCGTGTGAAGAGGGTGTAAGCGGCACATTAATACACCCCACGCTTGGGGAGCTAACAGTTAGCGTTACTGAATCCGGCTTGCGCGTGAATGAGAGTGCGGATAATGGCCGGGTGTTTGAGTTCACGCTTACAGTAATTGAATCCGGTCTCAAAGTCTTTGCTGTCACAAATAGCACGGCGGCAGACAGCAAAGTGAATGCCAATTGGCTCAGAACGGCTACAACGACAGTCGCTAAATTTGTTTCAATGGTAAAAGGCGAGATCCGCACTGTCACCCAAGCAGTCAAAACCATCAAGCAGACCATTAATTTTTGGGAAAAGATGGTGCAGTCATCAATCGATGAAGTCACTAATATCAGTGATACGCTAAATTCAACGTTCGGTAGTAAGCGTTATGGTCGTTACAGTCGCGGCAAGATTGGCGGTTCCGTCTCCGGTGCAACGGGTGTTGTACTGCGTAATAATGACAGTGAAAACTACAAAAATGTGGTCAATGAGAAAATGGCCGGGGCGGTCATGGGACGAGAAGCAATATCAAAAGCCCTATCACAACTCAACAATGCTAACTCGATTGAGGGGGTGGCTGGTGGAGTACAATTAGTTATCAATGTAATCATTAATACAACGGGTAGTACGACAGAGAAAGTCCGTGTATTTGAAAATCTTGCCAGCTTTAAAAATACGCAATATCAGCAAAGCAGTGTAGATAAGAATGTAGCAGAAGCCACGACATTGTTGATCATTGTTTTGTCTGCCGGCGCAATGGCAAAAACAGCAAGTGAACTCATTCCCGCCAATCGTGACGAGGCCACAACAATTCAGCGGCGTGTTTGTGAGTCTCTTGATAACGCCATTATCAAAGCGGGTGATCTGGCGGCTGATGATATTTTTCAAGCCCTTGTTCAGCTACGTTATGAATTTGTTGAAAGTTTCTCACTGAAAGATGCCAAGGGGAGATTAACACAGTTTAATTTACCCTCTGTATTACCCGCGCTGAATATTGCTAATCGCATTTATCAAGATGCGGAACGTAGTGATGAGCTAGTCCAAGCCGTCTCTCCAGTTCACCCGGCGTTTATGCCCATTAAATTCAAGGCGCTGAAACAATGAAAAGTGATGAGTTGTCATTAGTGATCGGTGGGCGAAGGATCTTTGGATG
>NZ_PUJW01000064.1 GCF_011189575.1 Photorhabdus cinerea | reverse complement strand
AGATTACATCTGGCGTAATAATCTTAAGTTAGGAGCTGGAAAATACCGTCCGTTACGATCAGTTGATATCAATCTGTACAAAAAACAGGCTTAGCGTAGGATATTTTCCGTTTTCCAAGCGGACCCCCATTAGCCAGTTTGCATGAATTATCCCGTGATAATCCCAAATGGGAAGAATGGAAAATGAAAGGGCAAGAATTACTCAATCAGAAAAAATGAGATTGAAAGCAGACTATTAACACCCTCTATAACATCACAGAAAGTTCATGGCGAGGTTTTATTGCTACGATAGTAGAATCGTATCACCTAATACCGAAAACGTGGCACAAGAGCTTACACAATACCTTTCTGAGTGAGCCGTGAGCGAAGCGAACTAAATGACACGGAAAAAACAGCGGCGTAGTGGCTGGATGGTCGGAGACAAAAGAAAGGGTCAGCGAGTTGCCCGAGCAAGGCGAGGGAGCTACTGAGGTGTTTTAGGTATGTTTTGAAAAGGAGCAAACGTTGTTTGCGACATCCTTTTAATTATCGCAAATCGACTGCAATTCTTCTGATTTATCCACAGGGCTGGGATCTATTCTTTTTTATTTTTATTATTCTTTCTTTATTCTAGTGTTTTTATATTATTGATTTTAAACAAAAAAAAATACTAAAGGTCTAGCGGAATTTACAAAGGGTCTAGCGGAATTTACAGATTTAGGCACAAAGGTCTAGTAGAATTTACAAGAGTTCACAACCCACAACAAAAGACCAGTAATTGAAATTGACAGGTCTTTTTACTTTGGTATAGTCACTTCATACTCCTAGACGAATGGTGAAACATGTCTGAATTAGTGGTTTTTAAAGCGAATGAATTAGCTATCAGCCGCTATGACTTAACTGAACATGAAACTAAGCTAATTTTATGTTGCGTGGCGTTACTCAACCCCACAGTTAAAAATCCGACACGAAAAGAACGGACAATCTCATTTACCTATAACCAATATGCTCAAATGATGGGAATGAGTCGTGAAAACGCTTACGGGGTATTAGCTAAAGCAACTAGGAATTTAATGACTAGAACAGTTGAGGTGCGAGATCCTTTAATTAAAGGCTTTGAAATTTTCCAGTGGACTAACTATGCGAAATTTTCCAGTGAAAAATTAGAATTGATTTTCAGTGAAGAAATTTTACCGTATTTGTTTCAGTTAAAGAAATTTATTAAATATAACCTTGAGCATGTCAAAGCCTTTGAAAACAAGTATTCAATGCGAATTTATGAGTGGCTCCTAAAAGAATTAACACAGAAAAAAACCCATAAAGCCAATATTGAAATCAGCCTTGATGAATTTAAGTTTATGCTGATGATTGAAAAAAACTACCCCGAATTTAAAAGGCTTAACCAATGGGTTCTAAAACCAATAGCCAAAGATCTGAATACCTACAGTAATATGAAGCTAGCTATTGAAAAACGTGGTCGACCTACTAACACACTGATATTTCAAGTAGAACTTGATAAACAAATTGATCTAGTAACAGAGTTAGCTAAAGACCAGATACCAACACCAGAAAAAACGACCAAATCAGTCAAACTATCACCTGATCACCATCTATATGAAGGACTAAAAATAACATTACACGATGCCTTAACAGCAAAAATTCAACTTACCAGCTTTGAAGCTAAATTTCTGAGTGACATGCAGAGCAAATATGACCTAAACGGCTCGTTCTCATGGCTCACTCAAAAACAACGTATTACGCTAGAGAAAATTTTAGCTAAATACGGACGGATCTGAGGTACTCATGGCACAGGTATCAATTAGTGAAGCGGCGAGACTAACAGGAAAAAGTCGCAGGACAATACAACGTTATGTCGCGACAGGAAAGCTATCATTATCACATAATGACACGACAGAAAAAAACATTGATATATCAGAGCTTATAAGAGTTTTTGGTGAAATAAATAAAGAAGAAGTCACACCCAACGACACACCAAAAATAGTGACAATGTCACATCGTGTCACCCATGATAATGACAATTCAAAATTAGAAAATGAGTTACTGAAAAAAGAAATTGAGTTTTTAAAGCAACGATTAGAAGATAAAGATGCTCATATTGATAGTTTAAAAAATGCCATGTTGTTAATCGAATCCAAGCTGCCGACAACACCTGAACCAGTTGCACCTGTATCAACCCAAAAATCGTGGCAATTCTGGAAAAAATAGCCGGTTGGCTTCATTTTCCCCCTGAAACTAAAATCGCCATCTTGATAACAAATTAGCAACATGAAAATGGTGTTTTTTACGATTGGAAGACAGGGGATTTCGAGCGGTTGAGGGGGCTTTTTGGTTGAGTGCCTAAGCGGCGGGTCGCTTAAGCACGATTATGTTAAACAGACTGGCTTTCAATGAAAATGGAATTATAAGTTAGATTAGATATCCTCTATCAATACCAAAACTAATACCTCCTTCCCAATCACTAACTAAAAAAGTTCTAACATTATTAAAAAGATGAAAAACAACATCTGGATATATTGGATTTTTAACATAGGAATCTAAGAACCGAAATTCTCTATCTGTGTTCCTTTGCTTTCTTAATACATATATTTGGTCTATTTTGTATTTACTTAAATTTATTGATTCAGTTAATTTTAGCCACTCAGCAACAACAAAATATTTAGCATTTGGGTTTTTATATTTTAATTGCTCTGCTGCCGTTGATACATCTTGCAACATTGTTTTATCTAAGTAGGTTTTACATTCGATAGCAACCGCAGGTATATCCCATGTTTCTTCTTCATTTTCATTTGAACCATTACAGTGCATTACTGAATCTACGGTTATACCAATAGAAAAATCATGGTCTTTCTTTTCAACTACTGCGTGTGGTTTACTTAACATACTTTGAAAAGATGATGGTCTAAAAAATATATCTTTGAATGAATGTGATTTTCCTATTAATGCATTAGGATTTATTTCACTAACGATATCTCTAAATAAAAAATACATAAACTCTTCTAAAACAGACGAATGCAGATTTGATCTCGAATCAAAGTGTTCAGAATAATTTTGAGCATCAAGAAAGTTTTTATAATCATTTAAAAGTTCAACTCTTTGATTTATAATCAATACATCATTATCTGCATTATCAATAAATGGACCTCTTAATGATAAATTGGCGCTTTTCCATTGTTCATACCTACTTTTTATTTCATTAAGATATCTAATGGATAATTCATCATTATACTTCCTATTATTGTTCATTTTTTGTTCTAAGTTATTACCATGAACGAACATTTAGAAGACCTCATTAATTAAGTGGCTAGCAATTGCCTTAGATAAGAGAGGAGGTACGGCATTTCCTATCTGATTGTATTGGCAAAGATATTTTTCATCCATTCTTCCTTCTCTTTGTAAGAGTTTTTGGCTGACAACTGTAGGCTTACCTTCAAATTTATACCAATCAGGAAATGATTGAATTCTAGCTCCTTCTCTAGCTGTAAAATTCCTATCTTTATATGGATGAACAAAATTAGCATAAAAAGAAGCTGTTATTGTGTGACACTGTTTATCTGGGTGCATTCGCCTATTATTTTGATCATATGCTTTATCAGAAAACTCTTTACTATTTCTCTTTAATGGTCTCAAGTGTTCTGGAACATCTGTTGTAGATTGCCCCCAGCTCATACTATTAAATCGTTCAACTAACCTTTTGGAATGGTTCATTGCCTTGTGATTAAATAGATAAAGAGAATGATTTCTTAACATTCCCTGATATTCATTTAATGGTTCTTTATCATACTCCATAACCTCAGAACCTTCTCTAGCGCTAATATTTGGCAAATCAGATATAGCGTCCCAAAGTGAAGGAGTTTTTGGTAAACCACCATCACCATTAATAGAGTGAGTGGGTTTTGGGAATGGATTTTTTAATTCTATTTTTGATGCAATAACAAATAATCGTTTTCTTATTTGAGGAACACCAAAATCAGTAGCCTCTAAAACCTTTGAATACACGTGATACCCTAAGCTTTCCAACTCTTTTTTTATAATATCAATAACGAACTGACCATCAATTGTCTTTGCTTTAATTATATTAGGTACATTTTCCATAACCATTAAATTAGGTAACGTTAATCTTCCGACACGAAGAAACTCTTCAAATAAAGAATTTCTTGGATCTTTAGGATCACCATTATTTTTATTACAAATAGAGAACCCTTGACATGGAGGACCACCTAATACGATATTTACATCATTAAAGCTGTGTAATATTTCGCCATCAGTCATATCTGATATATTTTTTTTAATAACTTTTGCATCAGGGTGATTGTATTTAAAAGTATCCGTAGCCCATTGATCTACTTCTATAGCCCCAATAATTTTAGCTCCGGCTAGATGAAACCCAAGACTAAAACCTCCCGCACCAGAAAAAGTATCCAATACTTTAACTTTATCAATCATTTACATCACCTAAAATTTAGTTATTTCTTGGGGGTAATATAACACTTTTCAAAAGAACCATCTTGAAAAATCACTATAAGTACATATTCACTGTTTTATTATTAAATACGTTTTTTCTTTATCTCCATATTGTTTTGAAGTATCTACCTTGACACAAGGCTGACCATCACAGGTCGAGATATCAGCTAATGGGGCTTTCTGTTGCCATTGAACCTCCATTTTTTGCATCGTTTCAATTCGGTTATAACCACTCTCAATAAAATAATATAAACCCCAAAAACTCGATCCGAGAACAGCAAATATGGTAAGGAAAATATAGATAGCTGACTTCCATGTATAACGAGACATTTCCCTACGCATCACATAAACCGCCTCTTGTGCCGTATTCACTACTTCATTCAAAGCACTCATCGCAGGCTTCTGCTGGGCTAATCCAGTTTGTTTTAGCTCTTTCTCGACCTGATGTAAGGCAGCATTCACGGATTTTCTGACCGTTTCAGTCATGTGACCGGAGGCACTGTCCAACTCACGGATAACCTGAGCCAATTGTGCTGTTTGGGGTCCGCTTGGAAAACGGAAAATATCCTACGCTAAGCCTATTTATTGCACAGTTCCGCATCAATACTAAAACTCATTATGTGCATTTCGGCGTTTCCGGCGTGCAATCCCACTAAATTTCTTGA
>NZ_PUJW01000063.1:0-3251 GCF_011189575.1 Photorhabdus cinerea | reverse complement strand
TTGCTCTTTAACAATCTGGAACAAGCTGAAAAATTGAAACTGTCAGTGATATCGACGCGATATGACTGACAACTCTCAAGCTGAACAACCCGGGACGTCTTTGGGTTGTGAGGTTAAGCGACGAAGCGTACACGGTGGATGCCTAGGCAGTCAGAGGCGATGAAGGACGTGCTAATCTGCGAAAAGCGTCGGTGAGCTGATATGAAGCGAGATAAGCCGGCGATGTCCGAATGGGGAAACCCAGTGCAATGCGTTGCACTATCGTTTGATGAATTGATAGTCAGACGAGGCGAACCGGGGGAACTGAAACATCTCAGTACCCCGAGGAAAAGAAATCAACCGAGATTCCCCCAGTAGCGGCGAGCGAACGGGGAGGAGCCCAGAGTCTGCATCAGTGAAGGTGTGAGTGGAAGCGTCTGGAAAGGCGCACAGTAAAGGGTGACAGTCCCGTACACGAACATGCTTTGACTGTGAACTCGATGAGTAGGGCGGGACACGAGGTATCCTGTCTGAAGATGGGGGGACCATCCTCCAAGGCTAAATACTCCTGACTGACCGATAGTGAACCAGTACCGTGAGGGAAAGGCGAAAAGAACCCCGGAGAGGGGAGTGAAAGAGACCCTGAAACCGTGTACGTACAAGCAGTGGGAGCCTTGAATTATCAGGGTGACTGCGTACCTTTTGTATAATGGGTCAGCGACTTATATTCTGTAGCGAGGTTAACCGCATAGGGGAGCCGCAGGGAAACCGAGTCTTAACTGGGCGAAGTAGTTGCAGGGTATAGACCCGAAACCCGGTGAGCTAGCCATGGGCAGGTTGAAGGTTGGGTAACACTAACTGGAGGACCGAACCGACTAATGTTGAAAAATTAGCGGATGACTTGTGGCTGGGGGTGAAAGGCCAATCAAACCGGGAGATAGCTGGTTCTCCCCGAAAGCTATTTAGGTAGCGCCTCGTGAATTCATCTTCGGGGGTAGAGCACTGTTTCGGCTAGGGGGCCATCCCGGCTTACCAACCCGATGCAAACTGCGAATACCGAAGAATGGTATCACGGGAGACACACGGCGGGTGCTAACGTCCGTCGTGAAGAGGGAAACAACCCAGACCGCCAGCTAAGGTCCCGAAGTCATGGTTAAGTGGGAAACGATGTGGGAAGGCCCAGACAGCCAGGATGTTGGCTTAGAAGCAGCCATCATTGAAAGAAAGCGTAATAGCTCACTGGTCGAGTCGGCCTGCGCGGAAGATGTAACGGGGCTAAACCATGCACCGAAGCTGCGGCAGCGACATTAAGGTGTTGCTGGGTAGGGGAGCGTTCTGTAAGCCGTTGAAGGTGGTGCTGTGAGGCCTGCTGGAGGTATCAGAAGTGCGAATGCTGACATAAGTAACGATAAAGCGGGTGAAAAACCCGCTCGCCGGAAGACCAAGGGTTCCTGTCCAACGTTAATCGGGGCAGGGTGAGTCGACCCCTAAGGTGAGGCTGAAAAGCGTAGCTGATGGGAAACAGGTTAATATTCCTGTACTGAATGTGACTGCGAAGGGGGGACGGAGAAGGCTAGGCCATCCGGGCGACGGTCGTCCCGGTTTAAGCGTGTAGGTGGGAGGAGCAGGTAAATCCGCTCTTCTGTGAACACTGAGGCGTGATGACGAGCTGCTACGGCGGCGAAGTGGTTGATGCCCGGCTTCCAGGAAAAGCCTCTAAGCCTCAGGTGACATTGAATCGTACCCCAAACCGACACAGGTGGTCAGGTAGAGAATACTCAGGCGCTTGAGAGAACTCGGGTGAAGGAACTAGGCAAAATGGTGCCGTAACTTCGGGAGAAGGCACGCTGGCGTTAGGTGAAGGGCACACGCCTGGAGCTGAGGCCAGTCGCAGAGACCAGCTGGCTGCAACTGTTTATTAAAAACACAGCACTGTGCAAACACGCAAGTGGACGTATACGGTGTGACGCCTGCCCGGTGCTGGAAGGTTAATTGATGGGGTTAGCGCGTAAGTGCGAAGCTCTTGACAGAAGCCCCAGTAAACGGCGGCCGTAACTATAACGGTCCTAAGGTAGCGAAATTCCTTGTCGGGTAAGTTCCGACCTGCACGAATGGCGTAATGATGGCCAGGCTGTCTCCACCCGAGACTCAGTGAAATTGAACTCGCTGTGAAGATGCAGTGTCCCCGCGGCAAGACGGAAAGACCCCGTGAACCTTTACTATAGCTTGACACTGAACATGGAACCTTGATGTGTAGGATAGGTGGGAGGCTTGGAAGTGTGGACGCCAGTCTGCATGGAGCTGACCTTGAAATACCACCCTTGAATGTTCGATGTTCTCACTTGGGCCCGTGATCCGGGCTGAGGACAGTGTCTGGTGGGTAGTTTGACTGGGGCGGTCTCCTCCTAAAGCGTAACGGAGGAGCACGAAGGTTAGCTAATCACGGTCGGACATCGTGAGGTTAGTGCAAAGGCATAAGCTAGCTTGACTGCGAGAGTGACGGCTCGAGCAGGTACGAAAGTAGGTCTTAGTGATCCGGTGGTTCTGAATGGAAGGGCCATCGCTCAACGGATAAAAGGTACTCCGGGGATAACAGGCTGATACCGCCCAAGAGTTCATATCGACGGCGGTGTTTGGCACCTCGATGTCGGCTCATCACATCCTGGGGCTGAAGTAGGTCCCAAGGGTATGGCTGTTCGCCATTTAAAGTGGTACGCGAGCTGGGTTTAGAACGTCGTGAGACAGTTCGGTCCCTATCTGCCGTGGGCGCAGGAAGATTGAAAGGGGCTGCTCCTAGTACGAGAGGACCGGAGTGGACGCACCGCTGGTGTACGGGTTGTCATGCCAATGGCATCGCCCGGTAGCTAAGTGCGGGAGAGATAACCGCTGAAAGCATCTAAGCGGGAAACTTGCCTTGAGATGAGTTTTCCCCTGACTTTAAGGTCACGGAAGGAACGTTTAAGACGAAGACGTGGATAGGCTGGGTGTGTAAGTGCAGCGATGCATTGAGCTGACCAGTACTAATGAACCGAGAGGCTTAACCTTACAACGCCAAAGGGGTTTTGGGGTTGGCGAGAGAGAGAGAATTTTAGCTTGTTCGGAGATTGATTCTGGTGGTTGCGGAGGCAACGACGGGAATGCAACAGAATATGCCTGGCGGCGATAGCGCGGTGGTCCCACCTGACCCCATGCCGAACTCAGCAGTGAAACGCCGTAGCGCCGATGGTAGTGTGGGGACTCCCCATGCGAGAGTAGGGCACTGCCAGGCTTTA
>NZ_PUJW01000062.1 GCF_011189575.1 Photorhabdus cinerea | reverse complement strand
AGATTACATCTGGCGTAATAATCTTAAGTTAGGAGCTGGAAAATACCGTCCGTTACGATCAGTTGATATCAATCTGTACAAAAAACAGGCTTAGCGTAGGATATTTTCCGTTTTCCAAGCGGACCCCTTCATGTTCATCAGTCATTCAACTCCCTCAGCAGACGGGTGTTAATGTAGAGTTTTCCCCGCCCGACACTCACTTCTTCGAGTACCCCGATTTCCACCAGTTGCTTCAGATACAATGATGCAGTCTGCCGCTGTGCAATGCCTGCATCCACTAGGTTTTCTATTCTGCAGTAGGGCTGCATGAACAGCATATTAACCAGTTCGTAGGTGTAAATTTTGGGGAGCTTTTCCTGTACATAATTTCGGGTAGAAGTAATCAGTTCTCTGACTGCTGCGATCTTTTTCGTTGTCCATATCGCTGTGGCTGCCACGGCCTTCAGCATGTATAAAATCCAGGCTTCCCACTCTCCGCGTTCAGTCACACCGCGCAGCAAAGTGTAATAATCATTTCTGTTTTCAAGAATGAAGTGGGAGAGGTATAAAATAGGCAGGGAAAGCAGTTCAGTCTGAATCAAATACAGAATATTCAGAATGCGCCCTGTGCGCCCGTTGCCATCAGGGAACGGATGGATGCTTTCAAACTGGTAATGTGCAATGGCCATCTTAATTAGCGGGTCAATATCGTCCTGTGCATTGATAAACTGCTCCCAGTTTGACAATAACGTTCGGATCTTCTCTTCTCCTTCCGGAGGGGTATATACAATGTTCAGGTGCTGATCGCGCAAAACGGTGCCAGGTATCTTTCTTACATCGGTTTCAACAGCCCGCAGTTTGGTACAAATTTGCATTGCAACCGTTGCACATAGCGGATACGTCCTCAGGTATTCGACCCCCTCATACATCGCCGTACGATAGCGAAGAGCCTCCTTCGTTGCCGGATCAGCCTGTTCAGCATGGTCAACATACTGAAAAAGCTGGTCGCTGGTAGTCACGATATTTTCAATACGAGATGAATCTTTCGCTTCCAACATCGGGAGAATATTCACCAGTAATCCCTGATCAGGGAGCAACTGCCCAGCAGCTTTCAGTTCAGCCAGTGCGGCCCGGGCTGGGATGCAGGCTTTAAGTACCGCACGCGTTTCGACCTGTTCCAGGTCAGGAGGAAGAAGTGGGAGCAGGTCAAAGGGTTTTTGAGGGTTAAATAGCATGTTTAAAAAATCCGATTTTATCGACATATAGACAGTATGTGTCTACTGCATCGACATATCAATACAACATGTACATTTTTTTGCATTTTATAAACATATTGTGTGACTGATGAGTGGACAATTTGGGTATAGTCAATTTGGCTATCTTAAACGAGGTGGCTAAAAATGACAATCTGCGATGTAAATTGGCTGGTTGATTTTTGGCTACTCAAAATGACCACTTAAAGGCGTTTACTGTTCCGTTGCTCCCCAAACCCCTAAGTAGCAACCAGCATAGCCCGAAATTAAATCGGGCTTAAACGCTGTTACTTCTGTTGTCGTGACTGCTCCCCGCCCGAGGCTTCCCACTTCTCAGGCCGCCACCGTCTTTATGACGGATTTACGCTGGCCTCCGTGGGCAGAAACGACGAGTCCCGCCGCCTGTAATTCCTGTATGCCCTTGCGCTGGATGTTGAGCGCCGCATTGATATCGCGGTCATGTTCAACACCACAGCAAGGGCATTGCCAGCTCCGCTTACGCAGCGGCATTTCCGGCATTTTGTGACCGCAGCAATGGCAAGTTTTCGAACTGGCGAACCACTGATCCAGTTTGACCAGATGGACGCCCGCCGCTGCAGCTTTGTATTCCAGTTTCTTGATGAAACCATGCCAGCCCGCATCCCCGATAGCGCGGGCATGGGCGACCCGCTCATGGACTGCCGCCAGACGTAATCGGGCCTTGCCGCGGTTAGCGCTGCCCTGTTGTTTGCGGGACAGCGATTTCTGCTTACGACGCAGGTTACGGGTGGCGTTGATAAGGTGACGCGGGGGATAACACCCGGCTTTTCCGGTGCCTCTTTGCCATCGTCACACAGGATAGCGGCGAAATATTTTCCCGTAATGGTTCGGGATAGCGTAATGCTCTTCACTTCCCCTTCAATTTCTCGGTGGATGCGCGCCTTTATCGGTGACAATTTCGGGAGCTTCACCGCACCCTCCAGCACTTTCACCCCAACACAGTGATAGCTCGATTGCCTGCCCTGTTTGCGTTTGAACGTGGGAAATTGGGCGCGTAACTTCGGATTGAAGAAATTATCAAACGCGGTATGCAGATTGAGCACCGCCTGCTGTAACGCGATAGCGTCATATGCCTTGAGCCACGCGTACTTGCGGGATTTCTTCGCGACCGCCAGGAGCGGCTTGAGGTCTTTGCGCGGATTTAAACTCACGCCGTGACGTTTGTAAGCCTGCTTTTTAATGTGTAGCGCCTTGTTGTACGCAAAACGGACCACACCGAACTGGCCATTAAGATACCCGACCTGTTCGGGTGTGGGGTAAAGGCGGACTTTGGTCGCTCTTAACATATTCAGCGCTCATTGATAAAGTGCATTCATGTTAGCCTGTTTTACCGGCAGATACCAATTCAGTCAGGATACGTTGCAGTAGCCCGCCCTAAAGCTCTTTGGGCTTTTCGCCTTATATCCCCGCCCGCACTGGGCAAGGGTTTACGGCGGTTTTTGCTAAAATTGTCCCGGTGTTTTACCAAATCGTTTTTTGAACGCTTCGATATAAGCACTCACATTACTGTAACCGCTGCGATCTGCAACCTCACTAATTGGCATGCTGGCTATCAACCATTGTAATGATGTTATTACTTTTGACTGCTGCCTCCATTGACTAAAGGAGAGACCAGTTTGTTGCAGATACAACCGACTTAAATGACGTGTACTTAGCCCGTAGTTCAACGCTAACTCTCTCTGAGTGAGAGAACAGTCTGGTTTATTCAGTAACACATCTGCCACAGCTCTGGCTCGTTTATCATGAGGAAGCGGAAGGTTTAATGCGAGTCTGGGGGCATGATTGATTTCGGTGCTTAGGAGGGTTAATAGGCTGGATTTATATTCTTCAGAATAATCAGGCATGCTCAGTCTTGATATTCTCTCCAAAAGATTCAAAACAAACGGATCTGCGCTGTATATACCCTCATTTAAAGGAAACAGTCTGCTAACGGTTGCGGAAAAATAATAACTTACCCCTTCAACTGAGTTTCTTACCGATGCTTTATGTTTGAGCCCCGGAGGAAACCAGCCTAACGTTCCCGCTGTAACGGACCATTGAGCATTCTCAGTATCAACCATGATAATCCCTTGCGTTATCAAGTAAAGCTGACCTGAGTCGTGTTCGTGCCAGGCGGTGTCATAGTGGCTACTGTGTTCAAATTTATTTACTCGGAACACTTATCTGATTACCAGTATAATATGTCTATATAGGGATATTAAGCCAAAATGATTCTATTGTATACTTTTCTCACATAGGAGGCACAAATGAAAAACAATACACATACAGTAAGTTATGCATTAGAAGAGATGTTAAGCAATCGTCCACATGATGTTCAGAGGATTGCTTTGTACTTCGAAAAGGAATACGAACAATTCGTCAACGGAGAGCACCTGGATTTCATGGGATTTGTCCAGCATATAGATGTGCTGAAAAAGCACGTTTCCAGATTGGATTTGTCAATCATAAATATTGTTTCTGAAGAAAATATTGTTTTCTCTCACCATATAATAAACGCAACCAAACATGATGGAGGTGAAAGCAAATTTGAAGTTTTTGCTAAATTCACGCTCTCAAATGATAAAATTATCCGCTGTGAGGAAGTGACACGGATGATATCGGGCTCTCAAGAAGATAGTGACTTAGGTAGCCGTAGATAAAAGGTTGGTAAAATATAAATTAACATCCAGAATAAGCTCGAATTCATCGGGCTCTTGTCAACGATGTTGTGTTAAAATTGCCCAACAAAATTTAATTGGGGTTCACAAAGTGAGCCATTCACCAGCGACAGCTGTGGTCGTTTGTGACCAATGTCAGCATCGTAAATAATGGGTATACTCACCCCTTCGAATGCTTATCTGAATGCCTCGAGAACAGTAGCCCGCCTGCGGCGGGAGCTAAGACGCTGTTAGTATGTAACTTTTCTCAGCAACTTTAACTCATTATAATCTCGCGCATGAACATTCCCAGATCCGCAAAGCACCTCTTCCAGATTGATAACGGATGGAACCGGTTTCTCATTAAACACGGTTCTGTCGCCTTAAGAACAGATTAGGTAACATAGGCGTTTTTTACAGAGTAGTATCAACTGCACGTAATGGGCGGTATTTTCCTGACCCCAGCTTAAAGTTATTACGCCAGACATAATCTCCACTGTTTTTGTCCGGAAGAAACCCGGGGCCACGCAGATAACAAAGTAATACAGCGAAGCCCAGGCGATTTGCTGGCCGTCGGTGTTTATTAATGAGCGCAATATCATGCTCATTCAAAAAACACATTCTGGTCAGAATAATTTCATCGTCCGGAATAACCAGTAAGCGTTCCTATTCTTCGCTACTCAGTATCTGTCTTCGTGGCATAAATGCTTACCTCCCGTATAGTTTCAATGCGTTATTTATTTACTATGACCGAAACCGACCGGTTTCGTACACTACCTAACAAGCATGTACGAAAGTCAGTGAAACTTATTTCGGATATGCATTATAATACGTACACCTATTTCGTACAGAAGATTTCATTATGTCACGAGTTTTTGCCTATTGTCGGGTCTCCACTCTGGAACAGACCACCGAAAATCAGCGCCGAGAAATTGAAGCCGCCGGTTTTAGCGTTAGATCTCAGAGACTGATAGAAGAACATATCAGCGGATCAGTTACTGCCAGTGAACGACCCGGTTTCACCCGGTTGCTTGATCGCATGGAAAATGGCGATGTACTGATTGTCACAAAACTGGATCGTCTTGGACGTAATGCGATAGATATCAGGAAAACCGTGGATCAACTGGCCGCATCAGGCATTCGGGTACATTGTCTGGCGTTGGGAGGCGTTGATTTGACTAGCCCCGCTGGAAAAATGACGATGCAGGTGATTTCAGCTGTTGCTGAATTTGAACGTGATCTTTTGCTTGAGCGTACCTATTCAGGAATAGCAAGAGCACGAGATGCTGGAAAACGCTTCGGGCGCCCACCAATATTAAATGAAGAACAAAAGCAGGTGGTACTCGGGGTCCGCTTGGAAAACGGAAAATATCCTACGCTAAGCCTGTTTTTTGTACAGATTGATATCAACTGATCGTAACGGACGGTATTTTCCAGCTCCTAACTTAAGATTATTACGCCAGATGTAATCT
>NZ_PUJW01000061.1 GCF_011189575.1 Photorhabdus cinerea | reverse complement strand
GCTTTGACGTGCTGGGTGGGGACGAGCCTGACGGTATAGCCCATCGCCTGTAACGTTCTCCCCCAATAATGAGAAGTGGCACCGGCTTCCATGGCAATGACGGTTGATGGCGGGAAAGTCCGCACAACATCAAGGAGTTTTTGCCGTGAAATCTTTCGGTTAGAGGCACCGGAACCGTCCGCCATCCAGACGCAGACCTGAAAAACATTTTTGGCAAGGTCAATGCCAACCACTTTGATCGTATATTGCGTCAGATAACTGCATAGTGGCACTAAAACGGAAGGGGCGACACTGACAAAACGGGTATAACTGAGCAAGACTGGAAAATCGTTGTGGTAATATTTCCAAAGGCATTCCAAATAGAAGGCTTTAAAATTACGGTAATGTGACAGGTGAAAGAGGATCAAAATGGTCATGATTTCACTGGGAGACATGTGACCTTGTCGGCGGCGTAAACGATGCCCGCTATCGAGACAAAATTGTTCCCATTGAGGGATGAAAAAACGGCAAAAATCATCGACATGACAGAAAATTTCAACTAAGTTGTCCATAGCCTGTTCCACCTCGGAGCTGTTTTTGGTGTGCACCAAAACTTTGCTCCTGGAACAGGCTTCTCGTCAATTTCTTATCCAGAATTCGGGTTAATTTATATATTTATTACAATATGTTAAAACGAATTTAATTATTTCTGTGACTTCTAAATTCTGCCTAAATTTGTACTTACATTGACTAAGATATAGTGTTTCTGTCACATCCTGGTTTTTGACCCTTTTTTAAGGGGCGATTTTAATTTATTGATTTTCAATGGAATATTATTTCTCTTGTAAAAAAGGGTTTTTTCGTTGTTTTATTAAAATATACTTTAACTGTCAGTAGGTTAAGGTTAATATGCAACAGTGCACTGCCGTACAGGCAGCTTAGAAACCTGAAATTTTTGAATACTACGACTTACCCCCTGGTGCACTGCCGTACAGGCAGCTTAGAAACATGGGTGAAAACAACGATAAGGTGCTACTGCGTGCACTGCCGTACAGGCAGCTTAGAAAGGCGACGAGGAAGACGCCGAAGAAGAGGATGACGTGCACTGCCGTACAGGCAGCTTAGAAAGTGATCAGCTGGCAAACTGGCAACCGGCGCTGGTGCACTGCCGTACAGGCAGCTTAGAAAGCGTAATGTGTAGATATATATATTTTGCTTTGGTGCACTGCCGTACAGGCAGCTTAGAAATTTATATGTGATGTATATATACAGGCACAAAAGTGCACTGCCGTACAGGCAGCTTAGAAAGATGATGGACACAACATTCTGTTGGATATTCGGTGCACTGCCGTACAGGCAGCTTAGAAATCACCAATTCCGTATTTATGGCAAATATTAATGTGCACTGCCGTACAGGCAGCTTAGAAACGCCGTAGGCTTTCATGGCCTCAACAACCTTATGTGCACTGCCGTACAGGCAGCTTAGAAATTATTGCAGCAGCGTGATAATGGAGATACAACGTGCACTGCCGTACAGGCAGCTTAGAAAATGAAATCAGTGAAGAAGATGCGAAAGCTGAGGTGCACTGCCGTACAGGCAGCTTAGAAAGGATAACAGCGAATATATGAAATTAAAACAGGGTGCACTGCCGTACAGGCAGCTTAGAAACATCACTCCCTATGCAATTGCCCCGGGTGTTCGTGCACTGCCGTACAGGCAGCTTAGAAACCTGATAATCTGAATCGGCGCCAGACCATAGGGTGCACTGCCGTACAGGCAGCTTAGAAATGTTAATAAGGCTAACTTCGCGATCCTTCACTGTGCACTGCCGTACAGGCAGCTTAGAAAAAAAAGAACGCGCCCGCCTGACAAAAGAAATCGTGCACTGCCGTATAGGCAGTTTAGAAGATGGTGAAACACGACGGGTACGGATTAGAGGCGGAAATCCGTAAGACATTATGGATATGCATCATATTTTTGCGGTAATGGCAACATCTATTGCCGAAGTTGGTCGGGATCATGATTATGATTGGAACATTGCTGAACCGGGTTCAATGCGCTCATTGATACAACTTGTCAAATGTATTTAAAGCGATAGGCAAAAAGAGGCACAGATGCCTAGGTGGTACAAGTAGTTTAAAAACACAATAAAGGTTAGTTAATTGCGTAGTCGTGGAGCCAGTAACTGATTGCGGATGGATTCTGCTAGCTCGTCCAGAGAAGGTTGTTCTGGATGGTCATCTGATGTTTCGTAGGCTAATTGTGCTTCGGCCAAATAAGTATGTACGGGTTGGCCGTCGTCATCTTCCATCACAACATGATACCAAGGAGCAGAACGCAAAGCAGCATTGGATGCAATGTCATCCTCTTGAGGTTGTTCCAGAGAATATTCCACATCAATGTCTACGATCACTCCCAAATACCCCAGAAGCTTGTGACGTACTTGTTGGCCGATACCGAATTTGCTGGCGATAATCATAGTCACCTCCAAAGAGATCTTGTCTTGACACTGATATAAGGGCAGTAAGGTGAATTACAAGAGCATACCCGGTAGTTGAAGTCATTTTTTGTTTTAATTGCGAGAGTGGCTCCATCTATTATTTCAGGCTAGCTGTAGTAAATATAAAACACAACCAAGAATAGTGTGCTTAACTACATATGTGAGCGATACCGCAAGGTGATAGGGTAGATAGGAACTAATTATGATTAAATATGGGTTAATAATTTATGCTTATGGTCGGGTTCAAGGGGTTGGATTTCGCTATCAGACTTTTCGTTGGGCGAAATCTAATAAACTGACCGGCTATGTCTGTAATTTGCATGATGGCAGTGTCAAAATTGTAGCTTATGGTGATGTTGAACAACTGAATAAATTAACCTGTTGGTTAGAACAAGGGGGGCCACCAAGTGCACGAATAGATAGCTTTTCGTCTCAGCCCTGCGCAGTGGAGGATATTCTAGATTTTAGCGTCCGCCACTGAATTAGGTTATTAATCAGATACATTTTACCGGTTTTGGCAGTCCTGCAATTTTAGTTGCCTGCTTTGCTGGGCCTTTGGGAAATAAGCGGTAAAGATAGCGGCTGTTGCCTTTTTCTTCACCATACTTTTGTGCGATTGCTTTTACCAGCATACGAATAGCTGGGGATGTATTAAATTCATCATAAAATTCCCTGACAAAACGAATGACTTCCCAGTGCTGTTCAGTCAAAGCGATTACTTCCTGCTCGGCGAGAAGTAAAGCTATTGCTTCCTGCCAGTCACTGCTATTTTTCAGATAACCTTGCGCATCGGTTTCGATCTCACGACCTTCGAATACCAACATAATTATTTCACCATCAAAGAAAGACAGTAGTAATCTAGCAAAAATTACCTTTATGCCCAAGAATGGCATGCACGTATGCGGATAAAATAAGCCAACAGCAGTGGGAAAGAATAAATTTACGGCAATCGAACAGGAGGAGGCTTTACATCTGTCTCGGTGATGTTTATAGTGCACGCCATTGCGGAGGGGTGGCCGAGCGGCTTAAGGCAGCGGTCTTGAAAACCGCCGATGGGAAACCATCCGAGAGTTCGAATCTCTCCTCCTCCGCCACTTCTTTCTAACCTTATGTTTCTAAATAATTTTCCTAAGATTCGCACCTTGCTGTTACTCATGAGTATACCACACCGTTCCAACGGTGCTGGAGAATTCATTCGTATGTGTACTCATCTTTATCGTCGTGGGCTCATGTATTATTTCCGCCGGAGAATACCTGCTGATTTAGTGCAAGTTTGTAGCAAATCTGAAATAGTTCAATCTCTTAAAACGACCTGAGTACATTACGGATAACAAAGCGGAAAAACTTTCTCTTAAGAGAAAGGAAAGCGCGAAGAACAAACGTAAACCATATGATGAAGCAAGCCTGATTAAGATTTTCACTTCACCACTGTATATTCGTGGTGAGTACCCTAAAGGTTGTGGAGGAAAGGCTGGATATTGGTTACCCATATTGGTTTTGTTTACCGGTGCTAGGTTAGAAGAATTGGCACAACTTAAGTATTGCGACATTAAGAAAGAAACATACTTTAATGGGATGGAAATAAAGAGGTGGGTACTTAACATCACCGATGAGTAACAGTTAAAGAGCGCTAATACATCTCACACTAATTGAGCTTGGATTCTTAGACTATGTTAAAACAGTACAAAAACGTGAGAGGGTATTCCCAGATTTGTTACCAGATATATATGGGAAGATTAGTGGAAACTGGTCGAAATGGTTTGGCCGTTATTTGAGAAAAGAATGTGGTGTTGATGACACAAAGATGGTCTTCCATTTTTTTAGGCATACATTTAAAGATTTATGCAGAATGGCAAGTACACAGAATTACTTACAGGGTCTAATGAAAGAAAAAACTTCGTTATTTTCAACGAGGTTTGTCAGCGGTCTGAAGAGGCCGAAATGGCCTCTTTCTTTTATCTCAAATTTTGCATCACCATTTGCCAACTAGTGTTTTTTCCGGGAATCCTTTATTCCCCGTTTCACCTGAGAACAAATAGTAATCTTGTCCATTAATAGATACGCTCGGCATGCGAGGAGAGGTTTTCGGATTGTCAGGACGTAAAATAAAGCCATTAAATCCTTTAGAACTCTCATCCATCGTTGTCGGGATCAGTGTATAACGGATGAGGGAATAATTACCTTTAGGCAAATTGAGCTGAGACAGCTCCTGTCCAGTAGCCGGACGAATCGCCTGGTAATCAAATACTCGGTCACCAAAAGCGGTATCTTTTGATGGTACTGTAGCTAATACACAACTGTCGAATTTTGCCATTGCGGAAGTGCTGATCTGGCATTCATCAATCGCTTTCAGTTGTTTATCCAGCACAAAGCCTCGCTTAGCGCCACTACCTTTTACGAAGGTGAAGGCATATCGGGTCCCATCTTTAACCAGTTTTGGGTCATCAAATGGGAGATTCGTTGGGTTAGAAACAAAGACAACCAAGTGTTCCATTACCATGCGCTCGGCATCTTCTTTCGAGTAAAGGGAAGCAAGAGTCATAATGCTTAGTCCCTTAATGCCCCCTGTCACGTAGCCCATCGTGCCGTTTATCAGGTACTTTGAAATACCAGCTTCATCCGCGCTTCCAGGCTTAACTTCTGTTTCCGAAAAATTCACATCAACACCTGCAAGTGAGTATGCGTTCTTGGCAACTGAGTAAGCGGGATTCTTATGCCAGTAAATACCATGGAATTTACTGTACTGAGCCGTTTCGGGAGTTTTGCCCACATTTGTGGCGCAGCCAGTCAGCAAAAGCACAGTAGTTACAGATGCAAACAGAGATGAGGTATTGAAAAAGTTCATATAAATTTATATGAACGCATCCCGTTTGCAAGGCTTCCATTGTTCTGACATTGACTGGTAGGTTGCAGCTTTATATCCGGCTTTATTGCAGCCTGACAGCTGCGAGCCCCTATGTCATTCGCCGACTCACGCC
>NZ_PUJW01000060.1 GCF_011189575.1 Photorhabdus cinerea | reverse complement strand
TGTTGTGGCTCTATCACAGTTGCGCCTTCCACAGTCCTGATACAGCCTCATCTGTGAATGAGTTGACTGATTACTTTTAGGCTCAGTCACAACACCTCAAAACTCACTTGGGTATAGACTCTCCACAAGGGCGGAGCATTCATTGTAGGTACTACTATGATTTAACTTAGTCTCGAATCATCTACCTGTTCGTGCGCCGGTAGCGGCTACTTCGTGGGCTTTCCCTGCCTTTTCGATGATTAAACTATACAAGCATTACTTTATAAAAACAAGAATTACTTGTTATTTTAATAAGGTAAAACTTGTAAATTCATATATTATATTGTTTTTAAAGTATTTTATTTTTTACTAATTCTTGGAAATGTGACTAATTAGTCATTCTTAGATGGGGGATGGAAGAATGTAAGAAAAAAAAGCCACCGTTAGGTGGCCTAGCAAAACCTATTGTGCTTTTTTTCTAAAGTTATCGTCGTCTCTCACAAATTCAAAAGCATCAAGAATAATTCCTGTTATCCTCAATATATCTTCTGGAGCTTCTATAAATATTCTTGAGTTGCTGACAGATAATCCAGCCCTATTAACTTCATTGGTTAATATTTCAGTTAACTCAATGGGTATCTGAATGTAAGGTTTATTCTTTTTATCAAAGTATCGTATTATCCATCTATTTGATTTTCCTTGATAAAGAACTCCAAAATAAGATTCTGTATCTTTGTATTGTAAATCTACATCATCTCCAACTATTGATTTCGCTTTTTCATACAGAGTGAATTCGTTTTTGGTGGTAACAATATTAGGATTATCTGGATCTACTATCTCATCTGGTTCTTTCGGATTATCTTGATGCTCTATTTCGTCTTGAACCCCATCAATTGGAACATGTCTATTTGAAAGGCCAGAAACTACCATTGCGCTAACAGATTTCTCAACAGCCTGTTTTACCAAAGGGGTGATTGATTCAATGAAACGTTGATTTAACTGGCGTTCGACATTAGATCTACTAGCAACATATCTTACAAATTCACTATCAACATCTTTCAAGCTAGTACTGATTGTTTTAGTGAAGACAGATAGGTAGACACTTTCTTCTGCAAGCGTCCTTAATGCCTCTGGCTTGAATTTATCATGTCTAAATCTATAGAGCTGACCTACATCTGCATCACTAACTTCATCCATTTTTATGCGTAAAAATGGTGCAGAATCCATTACGTTTTTTTGTTTTAAGTCGGTAAAGAAGCGCCATTCTAATCCATTTGTAATTGCTGAAATGGTCACTTCTGGAGTGGAGTTAAAATATCTGGATAATTGAGGGCAGTGGTTATCTAGCTTTTCGCTATACCCTTTTGCTTCAATAAACATGACGGGAACATCTTGGCAGAATAAGGCATAATCAACCCGCTCATTTGCTTTTGCTCCGGGGAAATCCGCCCCATACTCGGCTTTAACTTTTTGTGGGTCATACGGACTAAACCCAAGAATATCTAAAAAAGGCAATATTAATGCTTGCTTAGTTGTTTCTTCGGTAGTGCAGTGTTGACCTACGTTTTTAACGTGGTCAACATGATGTTTTATTTTTATCTTAAAATTGTCCATGCCATAACCTTAATAATCTAAAACGGAATACCAAAACATTCTTCCGATGATGAGCACTTGATCCTCATCTGTAACTTCATCTTCGTATTCATCACGGTTGTAGCTTCTGATAAGTATTTTTCCTCTTGGGCGTCTATAGAGGCATTTAAGGCGTTTTAATCCATCCTGTTCAATTGCATATACTTTTCCATCAATAATTTTTTTATTAGAGATATCAATTGCTATTGCTGTTCCATTTGGAATAACTGGCTCCATGCTATCGCCTTTAGCTGGAAAACAAGCAATTGTAGAACCATCCGTTGGGGCACCTATTCGCCGTAATGTTGATTTGGAAAATCGTAATTTATATCCGTTATAATCCACATCAATACACCGACCAGCACCGCATGCGAATTCAATATCTCTTAAAAATGGTACCTCCACCTCGTCGTTGTCTAACGGCGTACTACTATCCCATGGCGCAATGGTTGTCCACTTGCTCTCTGGTGGAACTTGACCAGTATCCTTTCTTAATGCTTGACCAAACAAAAGCCAATTCACATCAGTATCAAGAATAGATGCTAATGCTGTTAATCTTGACTTTCTTGGTTCTGTGCTTGATTCCCACTGTTGTACTGACTGTGGAGTGACACCAAGCATATCTGCCAGTTCAGCTTGAGTTAATTTTTTTGCAAGTCGAGCTTGCTTGATTCTTTCATGCATCGTTTTCATGTCTCAAATATACAAGCAACACTTTTATTTTCATAGCAAGTAAAACTTTACTTTTTAAAGTTTCCCTTGTATTTTATTTAGTGACCATTAGTGAAAAAGGGAAATTCATATGAGTGTACTGGAAGCAACGATCAGAAAAGCTGGGGGTGTTCCAGCGTTAGCTAGAATACTAAATGTTAGAGATCAAGCTATTCGGCAATGGATTAAAAAAGGGCGTATCCCCCCAGCGAGATATGCTCAAATCCATGAGCAGCTTGGTATCCCTTTAACTGAATTAGTCAAAAATAAATAATCTTCCACTATTTACAATGAATGCCCCGCCCGTGTGGGGAGCCTGTTTTCTAACTGACCCAAAAGGGTAAGTCCATCAATTTGCGAACCTCTTAATGAGGAGTGCAAATCTGCATCGATTTTCAACATCTCAGTACCGAAGATGCATTCCCCACAAATCGGGGAGAGTAGCCCAACAACTGGGCTATTAACATTATTTTATTTAAGGAATTTAACATATGGAAAGCGCAATGGAACGCAAGTTTCGAGAGATGGAAAGTAGATTAATTAAAAAACTGGTGCTGAAAGGCGCGAGGAATGTCGCCGAAATTATCGGTTTTCATGAATCCCAAATTGCACGCTGGCAACGACCACAACGAATTGATGATATCAGTCTTATCGAAAAGATGGCTCGTTTCTTAGTTGCAATTGAGTATGACTCGAAAGATGAATCCGTTGTGATCACAGGAGAGGATGCAAAAGCATTATTGGCTGCTTTAGAGCTTATCAGATACCCAAAAAGAAAAGCCCCAACTGTTACTGAGGCTTCTAATCAAATCGAACTTTCAATGTGAATCAAGCGGGGGAACTCTCACTTTCCCCGATACCACTAAATAGCGAGGCAATCATGACAGAGAAACCAATTATTTTCAATGCGGAAATTGTCCGGGCAATCTTGTCCGGGCGGAAGACTCAGACAAGGAGAATATTTAAGCACTTCTGGGCCACTTTATCGTGGCATGAAGTGAAAGAGCGCGTTCTCAAACTTCAATGCCCACTCGGAAAAGTGGGCGATCGGCTGTGGGTGCGGGAGACCTGGGCTCATTACCAAACTATTAATTATCGCGTTTGCGCCAATGGTTGTTCATTTAGCGAAATAAGTGACGGGCTTGCAGCGTATCGAGCTGACGGGTTCGAGAGTATTAGCGAAATGAAAGATCACATTCGACTAATGTCAGAATGTGATTTTGAGTGCGTTGAGTTTCGTAATGAAAAGTGGATTCCATCAATTCACATGCCGCGTTGGGCTTCACGTATCACGCTAGAAATCACAGATATTCGTGTCGAGCGCCTGAATGAAATCAGTGAAGAAGATGCGAAAGCTGAGGGGGTAACAGCGGGAATTTGCCCAGGACATGAAAATATCATGCATCGTGTTGCGTTCCGGGAGTTGTGGGAATCGATTTACGGAGCTGATTCGTTCAATGATAACTGGGTTTGGGTCATTGAGTTTAAGAGATGCGGCGAGTGAGGAGCAAGACACATTTATTGGTCCTAATCTTCCCAACCTGCCAATAAACAAAATCACTGATATACCACTTTAAGGAGCTGACATGGCTAGGTCACGAAATATTAAACCAGGCTTTTTCACAAATGATGATTTAGCCGAATGTGAACCATTGGCGAGATTATTATTTGCTGGCTTGTGGACTATTGCCGATCGTGAGGGTCGGCTTGAAGATAAGCCTCGTAAAATTAAAGCCATGGTATTGCCGTATGACGATACAGATTGCGACAAATTACTTGCTCAGTTACATAATAAAAACTTTATCACCAGATATGCAGTAGATGGAAATGAGTTTATTCAGATTAATAACTGGAAGAAGCACCAAAACCCACATTGCAAAGAAGCGGCTAGTGAAATACCAGAACAGTTAACGCAACATACTGATAATAAAGAAGCACCAGAAGAGCACCATACAAGTATGGTGCAAGCACAAGAAGAGCATATAACTAATCCTGCTGATTCCCTTAACCTGATTCCTGATTCCTTTAACCCTATAAACACCCAAGCCGATGAACCGGCTTGTGCTGATGAAAATCAAAATCAGTCTGCAAGCGTTCACCCGATGTCGAGTAAGTATGCGTTTGAGGGGCAGATGATCCGTTTAAACCACAAAGACTACTCGGCGTGGGAGAATCTATACACGAATATCGATTTGCAGCATGAACTACAGAGATTGGATTTGGAGTTTCAGGCTGAAAAGCCGAAGAATTGGTTTATCACTGCCAGTCAGAAATTGAACTACCAAAACAAGAATTCCTGCGAGCGTTATCAGCGCCGGGTTGGTGATCGCATTGCTCAACCGGTGCGTACAGAGCAATTCATTTCGGAGGATTTCTAATGAGCATGGCACAAACTCTGGCTCGTTTTCATCGGATGATGCCAGAGCATATCAAGCCTAAATTCACTAATGCTGATGATTTAATGGAGTGGCATCGTAAGCAGGGTGAGATTAATTCAAAACGCATTGTCGAAGAGAACCGGGTGAACCGCTTAAACAGGATCATGGGTCGTTCTGGCATCAGTCCATTGCACAAAGATTGCACGTTTGAAAATTATATCGCCGATACAATTGAGCAGCAAAAGGCTCTCGCAAAAGCCAGGCGTTATGCAGAAAATTTTGGTCACTCATTTGGTGGATTTATTTTCAGTGGCAATCCGGGTACAGGGAAGAACCATTTGGCCGCTGCCATCGGAAATCATCTTATCAAAAACGGTAAGAGCATACTGATTGCTACTTTGCCGGATTTAATGATGCGTGTACGTGAAACTTATCAACGGGACGCGAAAATCAGCGAATCTGCCTTGGTTGATGATTTGTGTGAGGTTGATTTGTTGGTGCTCGATGATGTTGGAGTGCAAAGAAATAACTTGAACGAAGACCTGATAATTTTCCAGGTTGTGGATCGGCGGCTGGCAAACAAAAAGCCGGTTGGTGTACTAACAAACTTGCCACAGCAACAGCTTGCTGACGTGTTGGGTGAGCGGGTGATTGATAGGTTGAGAATGGGATCGCCGATTGCTATTGGATTCCCGTGGGATAGCTATCGTCGGCAAGTTAAGTAATCACGCAGGAAGGATTTTTGATATGACAGAGAAACTTAAGCCGTGTCCGTTCTGTAGCGGAGAAGCCGCAAGATTACGTACTTCATGGGGGCTGGTAATTGTGTTTTGTACTACATGCAAAAACCAGACTACGAG
>NZ_PUJW01000059.1 GCF_011189575.1 Photorhabdus cinerea | reverse complement strand
GGTCGCGCTGGTCCCAGCGGCTGCATTGCACATTCCACACATACACCGGCGCCTGCCAGCCAAGCTGTTGCCCCTGTTTCTCCAGCATCCGCAACGCGGTATCTATTTCTGACCGCGGGCTGAGTTGTTCCTCGGTCATCACCCACACCACACCATCCAGTGGACGGCGACGACGCAGTTTACGCAATGCCTTTAACTGCGCGGTATCGGGGGTCACCTGCAAACTGCCCCCCCACAGCAACAGATGACTCTCGCCTTCCAGCCAGTGTTGCGCCGTCAATCCCGGGGCAATGGCTTCCACTTGTTCCGGTTCGCCCATCACCATTAAAATACGCACCTTAAACCGCCAGAAAAAACCGTAACGACAACGCAAATGGTAGGTCAGCTCTCTTAATATGGGGTCAGACTCAGGAGATGCAGATACGGCTTCAGGAACCTCACTTTGGCGCCGCCAATAACGAAAAGCGATACGTGCATCATGGATAAACAAACGTGTTATCAGAATAAAAATCAGAAAAAACAGCACACTGGCAATCAATACATAACATTGAAATTCCAATTGCTTTTCAAATAACGACTGCCCTTGTATGTTTAACCACTCTGGCTTAAACCAGATCATCAGGCTACAGACGGTTATCAGTACCAGCGGTAATCCCAAAATACCCCAGAATAACGTCATATATTTCTTCATACTGCCTCCTGTGTTTCCACCGGTTTAATCACCATAAACCAGGGAATAAGTCTATCGAGTGCAGGCGTACTCATAACTAATTGCGCCTGCTTTTGGCTGGTTACGGCATCAATAGCGACGGCAGCCGCTAACCAAGGCGAAGCTATGCCGGTGAAACCGGTTTGAACGTCAATATCACACTGCCTTTCAGTCTGCTCTCCCACATTGGGCAGTTGATCAATTAATGGCGTAAATATCGCCTGAGACTGGTTATCGCATCCCATACCTGAGAACCACAGTTGATGAATTGATTCGGAAGGAATATCAGCCCACAGTAACGCCTGCGACAATGCATATTTCATGTCATCACCCCGGGTTAGTTCGGGCCGGTGTATTGTGGCTTGCACCGTAGAGATAGGTTCACGCTGTGGTACGAACAAAGTAGATTGGCGAACGGGTGTTGAATTCAGCAATAACACAACGGCGGTATCACCCTGCCCGTCCATCACTTCTGTCGCCAGCCGAATAGCCACTATCAGTAAAACCGCATTATGGTGGAAGGTATCCAGCCAATTATCAATAATAGCTAACCCCGTGCCCGGCAATATTGATAACGGAGTACGGATACCCGAAGCTTCCCAGACTGACTGCCAGATAGCTTCATATTCCGCAGCATCTAAACCCACATCAATCTGTAACGACGAGAAAACCGTATAATGAATAGATAACTGACGCAATGCAGTGGTCAGAGCCTCATCAGCTAACAGCGCTGCCATTTTTTCGTAAAGCAGCTCACGGCTCGGACGTTCTGGCATAGCGAAACGTATCTGACGCACAACTTGACCATGAGTCATATCCCCCCATGAAGGTAATACAACCTTTTGTGCCATTAACTGAGTCGCCAGTGAACCTGTCATCACTGTTTGCGGAAGATCAACCACATGAGCCAGCACATTTAAATAACGCTGACCGCGTTGTGTCTCCTGATATAAACAGACCTCACGCTCATAATCCCAACTATCAGACCATATCTGGCAGATCTGGTAACACAAGCACCTGATACCAAACACACCGGCCCAAGCCAAAAATGGGAAAACCAGAAAACAGCACCAGAACCAAGGGGTGTGAATTGGCACACCAACGGGCCAGTACATAACGGTGGCGCAACCACCCAATGATATGAATATCATCAGTGCAATTAGCCAACGTTTTATTATCGGCACCGGCTTACGCTCTGCCGGTATGGGAATAGCACTCATATCTACAGGCATAAATTAACTCACTGTTGCATTATTTAAAGAAGTCATCAGCGTGCAGCCACAACCACAGCGGTGACCATGAAAGGCCACCGGCAAGCCGTTATCTTTTATCGTGGGATGACCTTCGATAATCGTGGTATTACCGTGTTTCGGGCAGGAAACCGGATCGGTTTTACGTGCAACACCGAGACCGCCGAATTTCATTTTTTGCGAACCACTCAGCACCTGACCGCCATGAGTTGTTTTATCGTGAATACGGATAATGCCTTTCATTATAAAGATCCTTGTTTTGTTAATTTCTTTTCAATTTCTTCAACACCAACATCATCAGTGGTTTTAATAAGGTTTAGCTTAATATTCACAGTTTCTTTCAATGAATCAGTCTGGATAATAAAGCTAATCGTATTTTTACCTTTTCTCTTCATCGTTACCTGTTTACTACTTACCTGATAGGTTTTACTGAATAGAGAAGGTGTAATTACCAATTGATCGCCATAAATACCCAATACAGGCCGATTAGTCAGACGAATACCATTAAAGGCAGACGCGATTGCAGCAACAACTAATAATATCCCCATTGAGGCGGTAATACTGAATTGCACAACAGCAGCCACACCTAATATGACCGTAGTGATATAAAAACGTTCCTGACGAAAACACAAGTAGGGAGAAAGTTGCTTTCTATTTACTGAATCAAATGTCTGTAATTCAGCAAAACGGAAGTTATTATAACTCATAAGAAAACCGATTACATACATACATCCCAAGGGAAGCGTTATACAACCAGACAACATAGCCAAAAAAAGCGCCAGCTTTTTATGAACAAAAAGCAATAATACACTGACTATCTGTATCGCAATAGCAATTACTATCAGTTTCGCAATAGGATAAAACTCCTTAAGAGCCTCTTGATCCTGATAAGTTAAACTATCCAGAGCTGTCTGCTGTAACTGCAAATAATAAAAAAATCCTCCGATAGCTATTAAATCAATAATCAAACCTAACCAAAGGACGATACTCAACTTTTTCATAAGAACTCCAATCAATCATTTTAATTAAAATTACGGTTTCTCTTGTATTACACAATACTTTCATTCACGCGAGCAGGAGCGATTAACTGAATGTTAATTTCAATTCTCCCTGCATGAGACAATTACTTTTCGTTTTTTACCTTTTCACCTTTAACCTCTTCTATCATTACACCTTTGTCGGTTTTTTCCAGGAAAAATAGCCGCGTTGAAAACAAAACCGGGAACAATAATTTCGTTCATATGCTTGCCTTTATTTATCCGTAGATGAATGAGCCATTGCAATCTTCTCTTGCAAACGGGTATATGCTGATAACTGACGATCATATAATGCCCGACGTTCTTCCCGCGTCTGATTCACCAACACATAACGCCATAAATGCACGGGATTATTAGCGGCACTGACATTAATCGGGTCATCAGGATCAACCTGACAAGCCTCTTCCACCTCCTGAGGCCATTGCGGTATTTTGCTGGTCTGCACCGCAATATAACGGGCAACACTGGTAATTAGAGCAACTGGCAGTATTATCCATCCAAAAAACCAGTCCAAACGAGAACCCATCAGCATCAGATACTGTAATCCAAAAATATAACTTTCTTTCTGTTTCTCAATGGGAGGACATAAAGCGATAATATCCGCCTGCTCCTGTAAACACTCCTCCTCCATATAACAGCGAATAAACTCCCAATAACCCGACATCAATTCCAAATAACCAGAAAGCCCCAGACTAAATGTCTCTAATACTGTTACCTGATCGTCTGCCAGAATATGACCGTAGATACTCCATTCCGGCATCTTACCTTTCCCCATTGTCCGGGTAAAAAATACCTCTTTCCAGGGAACCGATAATACCGTGCCATTAAAACGGTAAACATGGATCATTTGGGTTTTGCGGTTAAAGCGAATTGGGTAGTGTGTCGTCGCAAACCACTCTTTCAAGATAAATTTGCCACTGAAATATAAAAAAAACATGGCAACCAGTTGAAAAATAAAAAAACCAGCTAAGATCTCATAATTTCCATTGAAACCCTGGGAAATCATAATAACAGTGAAAAATAACGATAATCCTAAATAACCAAAAAATAGAGTCGCGGATAGTGAACTGATAAATCCCTTCTCTCTATAGTTCTTATCTACTGTCTCCATATAAGTGGAGTTCATACGGATCACTGTATTATAATCAACAATATACCGACCATCTTTTCCCTCTATTCTAGTCGGTTTTCCCTGATAAAATTGATCGTCTTTCTCTTGCTGAGTCAACGAACGATTCAGTTTATAAGGGATATACAATCCATCTAATTGCATAATTACTCCTCCGCCGAAGTTGAATGAGCCATTGCAATTTTTTCTTGCAAACGCGTATGTGCCGATGATTTACGATCATATAACGCCTGACGTTCTTCCCGCGTCTGATTCGCCAAAATATAACGCCATAAATGCACGGGATTATTAGCGGCACTGACATTAATTGGATCATCAGGATCAACCTGACAAGCCTCTTTCACTTCCTGAGGCCATTGCGGCATTTTGCTAGTTTTCATACCAACATAGCGAGCGATACTGGTCAATAAGGTTATAGGTAATTGTATAATCTCAAATAACCATTCCAGACGAGAAGTTATCCGTATTTGGTACTGTAATCCAAAAACATAGCTTTCTTTCCGTTTCTCAATGGGAGGGCATAATAAGATAATATCCGCCTGTTCCTGTAAACACGCTTCTTCCATATAGCAGCGAATAAATTCCCAATAACCCGGCATCATTTCCCTCAAGCCGGAAAGCCCAAGGCTAAAGGTATCCAATACCGTTTCTTGATCGTCTGCCAGAATATGACCGTAGATACTCCATTCCTGCATCTTACCTTTTCCTATTGTCCGGGTAAAAAATACCTCTTTCCAAGGAACCGATAATACCGTGCCATTAAAACGGTAGACATGGATCATCTGAGTTTTGCGGTTAAACCTAATTGGGTAATGCGTCGTCGCAAACCACTCTTTTAAGGTAAACTTTCCACTGAAATATAAAATAAATATAGCAGCAGGTAAAAAAATCAAAAGACTTAGCAGTATTTCATGATCTCCTTTTATATATTGGTAAATTGTGTAACCAATAGAAAATAAGGCCATACCTAAATAACCAAAAAATAGCGTCGCGGATAGTGAACTGATAAATCCCTTGTCTCTATAGTTTTTATCTACCGTTTCCATATAAGTGGAGTTCATACGGATCACTGTATTGTAATCAACAATATACCGACCATCTTTTCCCTCTATTCTAGTCGGTTTTCCCTGATAAAATTGATCGTCTTTCTCTTGCTGAGTCAACGAACGATTCAATTTATAGGGTATATACAATCCATCTAATTGCATAACTACGCCTCCGCCGAAGTCATTAATTTATTAAAAGCGTCCATTTCCATTCTGCTATCGGGCCAGATAGCAGGAATATCCTCTTCACCTGCCGGAATTTTGCGCCACAAGCAAGCCATCAACCATTTCTGGATCTCATTTTTCTTCTTCATTTCCAGATAGATATTGGCACCAAAGTAAAACAGCAGGGTAATAACAATACCTACCGGTCCCAAGGAACAGAAAACCAACAGCCCTCCACTTATTGCAGAGACCAGATAGGCAATTCCCAGGCTTTTATTTTTTTTGAAAAATATCTCATCTACTGCATGATACCCGTCCCATAACACCCCAACTATCCCGGCCCAACCGCCTAATTTCACAACAAAGCCAATCCTATCCATTACCTTAAGCAGCAACTTTTCCCCCAATACAGAACCCAGCAGAGGCTGTAACCTGAGTACCTGAAAATTGTTCAACAGCCGCTCACAAGTTTCAGCAACAGCCCCCATTGCGGAGACCAGATCCGCCGCAAACCGGGTACATACCTCTGTATTTTCCTTAGGCCACCCAGCCGCGCGCAATGCAGAAATCTGCAACACCAGCGAG
>NZ_PUJW01000058.1 GCF_011189575.1 Photorhabdus cinerea | reverse complement strand
ATCAAGAAATTTAGTGGGATTGCACGCCGGAAACGCCGAAATGCACATAATGAGTTTTAGTATTGATGCGGAACTGTGCAATAAATAGGCTTAGCGTAGGATATTTTCCGTTTTCCAAGCGGACCCCCTTTACACGAACCTTAATTTCTTCTACTCCAACCCGGTTACGCCACAAAAACCGGCCATTAGCCAGGTTTTCTGCATAACGTGCAGCAAGTGTTTTGAAACCATGTTCAGCGATATAACCGTTGATTATGTCTGCCAATTCAGCCTGATAATCCTGATCATTACATACCGATGGTGTGGAAAGATTGCCTAAGACCCGTAATGTGAAACTGACTTTTAAGGTATCAGAATCAAAAGGCAATGCAGCAACATCAACACGTTGTAGGTTTGCTTTTTGAATCTCCGCATCTAATTTGGCCGGATCGCTAGTTAAAGCGTTTTTCAAGCGGTTGGAAATCGTCCCTCGGACAGCTTTTTCCTGAATAGCAATAGGTTGCCATTCACCGTCAATTTGTTCCCAGTTTCCAGCAAACATTAAAGCATCAGAATTAGAAAGTTTACGTTCAAACGCCAGTACAGAAGCCGTTTTAATAGTTGATTTAGACATGTAGATATCCTTCTTTAAATTAATCAGTCGATTATTCTTACTTTCTTATTTGGTTTGGATTGACGGGCAATAGTCTGTTGATTGCAACACCTGTAAACACCCTCTTGATAGTCATAACACCAAAGTAACTGGCGAATATCGTTAATACGGTGCGGGCTTTTCCATTCACCTACTCCATAAATTGCTTCTACAAAACAAAATGGAGTATTGGGATCACGAGTTTTCTCCACTTGCCCGGCGGGATATAGCGGCGATATTGCCTGATAACCTGTCATCAGAGGAACTAAATATCCAGAATCTGGCTTTGGAACATATTCCCAATATGCCGGATCACCAATTTCAGGTTGCTTATCTTCCTGAGCTGGAATAGCCCGCATTTTAATAGTAGAAAAATCAAGCCAGGCATCAATCATTTCTACCTGAGGATTATCCTGTTTTAATTCTTCGTAGTGTTTAGCTAACAATTCAGAGCGATCTAACAAGGCAAAACCCGGCAATAAACGACGCATTAACTTACGGGTTTCCTGTTCTTCTTGCGGAAAAGCAATAACATCCACTTTAGCAATTTCAGTGATAGTACCGCCAGCTAATCTCTGAGTTGGACATATTTCCAGTAAATATTGTTCCAATTCGTTAGCCTCTGTATCGCCAGCAATTTCACCAGAACATTCTATTAATAAAGAAACCGTCATATGCATACGGCCTTCTTCATTAAAAGAAGCTGTCTTTGCCTCTTTAGTTAATGGATTGCGAGTTAAAGCAAAGACTTTATCCCTAATCGGATCAGACTGATAAGCATGCAGTTGGTGGTTATGGCAAATAACACCACAATTTTTCAATCTTAAATTGTAGCTTTGTTGTAGCTTACGTGAAAGTGCATGAGTAAAACCAAGAAAATGAGTGATTGCCGGAAAACCATAGGTTAAACCAGTAATCGCATTAGCATTCTCTACTCGAATGTGACGTAAAACAATTAAATGGCTCATAACGGTACCTCTGGCAATTCATCCTCAAATTCGCGTAGGCGTTTTTTAAACACAGAAGCCCACTCACGACGTTCAGATAATTCCATTTCTAACCGTTCATGCTTTAAACTCTGGTTCAACCAGTAACTAAAATCTGCGGCTATTTCTTTTTTCCAGTCACCTCTTTCACGTTCAGATCGGAATTCTTTATCCAGTTGACAGCGATAAGGATCAAGCCAAAGCTGTTGAGCTCGTTTTAACTCACAATCATCACTGGCACTCCAGCCTTTAATTTCAAACAGATTTTGTATACCAGCAACATAGCTAAATAAAATATCAATAATTTGATCGACAAATTCCTGACGAAGTTTTCTGATTTTTCTACTACTTTCGATATCCTGAACAACAAATAAATATTGCTGCATCTTTCCGATAGTTTCACGAACTAATGAGACAAACTCACTACGCCTTTCAAAAATGGATCTATGCCCCATAGGAGGTTTGGTAATACTTAGCCAATTGGGTGAAGCACAAGATAAAAGCCAAACTCGTCCACCTCGTACGCTATTAAGGTAAGAAATATTTTGTGGCTTAGTACCACCAATATTCCGTACAGCTGTATTAGGATAAATTACTCTAGTTTCAGGATGCCAACATTCTTCTTTCTTTGCCTTATTAATTTCTTTAGATAATTCACCAAAGCGGGCTTCAACGATACGCTGATGCATAGCATGAGCCAGAGATGACGAAAATAGTGGACTTAATAAATGATACTCGTCATTCACGCTGTGTCGTATTAGTGGGTACAATTCCCCGCGAGTTAAAGCGTCGCAAGTTCCCAACTATCCATAACAATTCAGTTTGGCTGCCACTTTTTATCCAATGGCAGGCAACTGCGGTATTACGTCGCGCGGTTTTACGTAATAGCTTACGTAAAGTATTTAAACCTTCCAGTGTGATAGCCGTTTGCCAGGTTCGATCACCTTTTCGTTCAGCAAATTGATCCAAAATTCGGCGGGTTTCTGTTAGAGCTCGTTTATTACACTGGGAAACTAAGAGAATATTCATCGTGCTACTTGACTCAATTGTTGTGCAGTTGTTTGTAGTGCCTCAATCATGGTGTCTAAAGCATCAGCTTTTTGAAATCTACTAATGCAGCGTTGGCGAAATTCCTGTTCATCTTCTCCAACCATTGCAGCAATAAATGCTTGTGGCAATACCAACGCATCTTTAATCAGATCAGCAACATCGAAAACCAAACCGCCACGACGGGTTTTTCCATGTAACACAGCCAAACCATGTGGCAAACCAATGACCCACGTTGCAACTGCTGCCAACCCGTAAGCCAGATAATTACCGTGATCAAGAAAACGGTTTGCCAAATCGACCCCACCACCGCGTTTTGCCCGCACAAAGTCACCATAACTCACCGCATTGGCTGCCAGTTTGTATAACGCTTTAGTCATCACCGCTTCTTGTGCCATTAAATCTTTATTATTGCTGCAACCTTCAAGATTCTGCTCATAACGTGTGAGTAATGACAATAAACGCTCACTACTAATCATAAAAGAGTTGTCTCGAAGCATTCGACTACTTAACCAATGCTCACGGATTTGTGTAATACGAATTTTCTGAAAAGCAATCGCTGCGGCTAATCGTTTTTCATCATCAAACCAGAAGCTCACCCAATCTTGTAAATATTCAGTAGGGCGATATTCGCTTTGTGGTGTCAGCCAAGATACATCAACTTCAACCTCATTGGCTGCAAACAGCGGTGTACCGCTACCACCACAAAAACCGACCAAAACACCTGCTTTAGCAAATTCACGCATTGCCGCCTGAGTAATAGAAGTCCCCGTTCCCAACATAATCACCGTGGTATTTGCAATTGGAATATTCCAATACAGTGATTGTTTTCCCTCATCAGTGACATATTCAACACGGCCACCATTAACTAATATCCTGCAATATTGCAGGTAATAAATATTAGAGCGTTTGGAATGCAAAATCGTTTTGAGGTCACTTGGAGAAAAGCTGTTATCCATAATTAAGAATTACCCGAATAGTTAATTTCACTTATGGAAAACATTATGCATAAATTTTACACAAGGTAAAATATCGCGAATGCAAATTAAAAAAACTTTACAATTCCTTACTAATTCGCAGCGTGGTACCTTTCCTGAACAGGAATGATTATGCTTTACACATCGGCATAGTGCCAAACGGTGACACCCCAACTTTCTAAGCTGCCTGTACGGCAGTGCACAACTACCGTCAGTTGTTCTAATGAATCATTTTTTTCTAAGCTGCCTGTACGGCAGTGCACGGATTTTAAATGGCTGACGTCGCAAGTCTGGCTTTCTAAGCTGCCTGTACGGCAGTGCACGATCTGTCATCCCATCAGCTCAATGAATTACTTTTCTAAGCTGCCTGTACGGCAGTGCACCACTACGGCACACGGCCTCATCATGAGATTTCTTTCTAAGCTGCCTGTACGGCAGTGCACTTCATCAACAAACCGGGTATGAAAACTCAATTTTTCTAAGCTGCCTGTACGGCAGTGCACATATTTACCGCCCGTCGTTCATATCCGGGATAATTTCTAAGCTGCCTGTACGGCAGTGCACCCTGTTTTAATTTCATATATTCGCAATCGAATTTTCTAAGCTGCCTGTACGGCAGTGCACTAATTAGGAATGAAAATAGGGTGATTTTTAGGTTTCTAAGCTGCCTGTACGGCAGTGCACGATAATCTTACATCAAAGTGTTTCACAATCTAATTTCTAAGCTGCCTGTACGGCAGTGCACGAACCGGGCCGCATTAGTATCGCTATAATACGTTTCTAAGCTGCCTGTACGGCAGTGCACTCGGCCATATTTCGCAAGGCTCACAATTCAAGTTTCTAAGCTGCCTGTACGGCAGTGCACTCTGAATAAAGGAAATAGAATGGACAAAGAATTTTCTAAGCTGCCTGTACGGCAGTGAACGAACGGTGTCAACTAAGTTTCTAAGCTGCCTGTACGGCAGTGCACACAACAACACAGCCTTAACCTACTGATATATATTTCTAAGCTGCCTGTACGGCAGTGCACGTTATTTTCGGGCACAAGTGGCCAGCCGTAAATTTCTAAGCTGCCTGTACGGCAGTGCACGCTACATGGGTAAACTGGCAGAATCAGATAAATTTCTAAGCTGCCTGTACGGCAGTGCACTGTTACATATTAACTTTAACCTGTTGATTTTTAAATAGCACAACTGTTAAAAAGTGAAAAACCCTTTTTATAAGAGATAATTAATTTTTCAAAAAAATCAATTGGTTATAAATCACTTCAAAAAAAGGGTAAAAATAAGGTTGTATCCCAAAGACCATCACACACTCAAGCCTTCTATCCTAATATCTATGCAGTAAGTGAGAGTGTTGCCTGTAAAACGTTCAATGATGATAGAACAATCACACCGAACTCTATCATCGACAAAAATTAGCGCCTCTTATCTCGCAGGCTTTTTCAATATTGGTATTTATTGAAGACAATCAATCCTCCAGTTCAGGATATTGATATGCCGGATTTACAAGGTATCTTACCTTGTCTTTACAAACTGTAAGTTCAGCATATGGGATCACTCGGAACTTACTCGAGGTGTCTGCATTTTCAACAGTAACGATAAACAGTTGACGCTTAATATCACCTCTACAGCTTAAGCGTCTAATAGAAAACATCCTCTGCGATGGTTCATCAAAAAAAGAGTTGATAACTTCTGTTGAGTGGCTAATAGTCTGTATAGATCTGGTATGCTCAACTCCCATATAGCCCACTAACATCATGAAATTCAAGTGAATAGATATAGTGAAGTGCCTTGCTCTATTTGTTCCATTTTCTGCTTTAACCCTAACCAGTTGATATTATGAAAAATCCCCATTAGGGGAAGCTGGATAACATTGCGCTTTGCTAGCATCTCGATAGACTGCTTCACCTCATCATGTCGAGAACCGACCAGTTCAACAATAATCTCTGCAATAATCATACTATTGCTGTTCATATTGGATATGATTCTTTTTGTTCAGATGTGGCGCTATTCATACGTCCCGCTTTGATTTTACAAAACGATTATAACCCTTAGTAAATTCCCCTTGCCGATTACTGGCGCAAATTTTGTCTGGGTGCATAGCAGCTTTTTGATTTTTTCTGCGTAAAGGGACGTTAGCTTTCTTTGCGCTTATGAAATAATGCAGTTACTAACCAAGCAAAAGGAAATGTCATGAACGCATCCCACCTAACATTGACTGGGTGCACAAAAGATGAACAGTGAGATGTGGAGCCTCACAGATTTCCGGCATCATAGTGCCCAATACGGGATGCCTAGTGCTCCCTCAG
>NZ_PUJW01000057.1 GCF_011189575.1 Photorhabdus cinerea | reverse complement strand
CAGGAAGTAGCAAGCGAAGATGCGACTTTTGAAGTACGCTGGGAAGGCACTTCGGTTACTGAAAATTAATTTGGAGAATCAACATGTTAGAAAAAACTAAAACTATCGTATTAAGCACGCCGATTGAGAGCAATGACGGCAAAGTCCGCTACGAGCAGATTGATTTGAAAGAACCCGTATTGATCCAGGTTGAACAGTTTTATGAGGCGAGCAAAAAAGCAAATCCGCTAGCGGCAACTCGGTTATTAATTTCTCTGGTTTCAGAAATTCCCGAATCTGTACTGAAAAAAATGGCAATCAGTGACTTCCATCAGTGTCAGGAGTTTATTGAAAGTTTTTTGGACTCGGAGAACTCCAAATCTGGCAGCAATTAGCCGCTGATGTCACATTTTATTACAAGTGGGGGCCGCGTGATACGTGGCTCTTAACCCGATCACGGCTTGAATGGTGGGTTGAACAAGCTAACCGGATAAGTAAGGAACGAACCAATGGCTAACGCTTTCGATTTTGAGTTAAATGCTGACGAAAATGTCACGAAAGTTATCGATGAAATTAATGCAAAGTTGAATGGACTCAATCCCAATTTGGCAAAAACTCAAGAATGGTTGAAATTTGGCGGTTCTAAATCCACAGAAGGAGTAGATACCCTTGGCATAAAGTTGCGCAACATGTCACGTTATGCCAAAGATAATGTGCAATACCTGGGCGACATGGTGCCCCCGCTTAAGAATTTCGGTGAACTGGCGACAAAATATGGTGGAATAGCAACAAAATTGGGCGGGGTTGGGGTAGCGGCTTATGGAGCATCAAAAGCATTTGAAAACTTAGTAAATATGGGAAAGGAAGCCTATGAATTGGATGTGTCCGCTAAAAACTCAGCAATGAGTGTTCCGGATTTCACACGCTTGCAAGGTGCGTTGATACAAATTGGTGTTAATGCTGATGACGCTAAAAAATCAGTGGAAAGCTTTTATGGAATTTTAAATCATCCTTTACAAGGAAGACGGGACGAAGCCAGAGCGCAATTAACCAGTATGGGGGTTCCTCTCTATGAAAATGAGCACGGAACGATTGATGCATACAAGACTTTTCCAGAAGTCGTTAAGGCTATGCAGAAATACCCGTCCGATGTTCAAAATACCATTGCTGAAAAAATTGGCTTAGATGAACACGGATTAGCGTTGGCACGTAAAGGACCTGAAAAATATCAAAAACTGCTGGCCGGTTCAGATTGGCAGGGTCACACCAGATCACAAGCTGATAATGATAAATTAAACGAATTCAACGACAGGTATAATAATCTAAATTCGTGGTATGAGGGCACAAAAACACGGTTAAGCATTGTTTTTGCTAAATTAGCATTATCAGAGACTGATATTATCGGTGATCTTGCTGGTAGAATAGTTAAAAGAAAAATTGATGATTTCGCTGCCATTGGGCGCTTTGTATCAGATGGGGGATTTTCTTATGAAGATAAAGAAAAAGCATACAAAGATAAATTAAATCATAAAAATAATATTAATAATGAAATTTACCACGGAAACAAAAAAGAGGACCTGCGCAAACAGGCATTAAGAGATAAGGTTTTCAGAAAAAGCTTGTCTTATTACGAAGATTTTCTTTTGAGTTGGGGTTCTACAAACGATGACTTAGAGAAAAAAATCAATGATCGCTATGGTGCGGCATGGGAAGCTGAAAAACGTAAACGTGAAGGCTACAAAGCTCCAAATATTCCTACTCTTGGTATTCAATATCCTAAACTTAAAAACAAGCCCAAGATTAAAAAAGATTCGTTTGGCTTGAGAATTAAAAATCCGGGAAATGTACGCGACGCACCTAATGGAATAGGATATGTACAAGGGAAAAATGGAACATTTGTTAAGTTTGGTAATAATCATGATGGCCTCTCTGCATTAGCTCGTCAACTAATGCTTTACGGCGACAGAGGGAAGAACACTGTTGATAACACAATCAGTACTTATGCACCGGCCGGAGGTGTAGATAGAAATAATACTCAGGAATATATTAATTTCGTGTCAAACGAGACAGGTTTTCTTCCCAATCAACAGCTAGATATGCACGACCCGAAAGTACTTGAAAATCTAATGGTAGCCATGATTAAACAAGAAAATCATGGTCAACAGCCGTTTAGTCAAAAAGAGATCACAGACGCAATAACTGCCGCTATCTTTGACCCAAAATGGCAGGGTTTGCGTGACAAATATTATCTAGGTCAACAACGCATGGTGAATCAACCCGTACCGCCTGAATCGGATAAAAGGCCATCATCTATCTTTGCAAATCAAGCAGATAATAGCGAGATTGCTCAGAATATATCCGACGCCATTCAATCAGCGATTGGTGAAAACAAACTCCAGGTAGAAATCACGATTGTCAGCAACAAGACTGGAGAACGGCAGCAATTTAATGCAAAAACTGGGGGTAGAGTAACAACCTCTATGCAATATCCTTGAATTTATGATGAACTTGATTAATGCTTAGTCAGTTTAATTAAATAAAGAGGTTAGCAATGAAAGGGTTTGGCTATTTTCTGTTGATTCTTGGTTTGATATGGCTTCTTATAGCTTTTAATATTGATACCACAATATTGCCATATGGTCGTGATTACACTCAGGATATTGGAACTATTGCCACCAAACATAATCACGTTTTTTTCGGCGCGTTTGTTACATTCTGTGGATTAATGATGATTTTATTCGGTAGATCATCAGATGATGTAAAGTGCTCTTATTGTGCTGAGTTCATTAATAAAGATGCTATCAAATGTAAACATTGTGGTAGTGATATTCGAGCTACTAGTTCGGCTAAGGCCCTTGCGCGTACACTCGTGATAAATTCAGAATATTTGAAGAGAGCTGAAAACTATCATCACTGTGATTTTGTAGATGAGGATTCCAACATTCGGAAACAACAGGTGGTTGATTTTTGTGCTTTGTGCTTATCGTACATTGATGAGGTGGAGTGCAAGGGAGGGGATGGAAATTCTGCGGAACGCAAGGTGGCATCAATGGTTGCTGACATAAAGACTCATTTGACAGAGGAACAGGCAAAGGAGTTTAAAAAAATTTGCGAATTCCATCTTTATTGATATAGCTAGCCCCGCCATCGTAGCAGGGTTATTTTATCTGTTATTTTTGGGACTCTATCAGCTTCTCTAAACGATCTAGTCGGTTGATTATTTCAAGAGTTAGGTTTATTGGTTGCTGAAGATAAATAAAATCCATGCCTGTTTGATTAAATTGCTTTTTTCGCAACCCTGCACTGGTAGCTTTCTCCACCATGCTCATTGACAAAGTAGCTCACGGCGTCACCAGTAAGTCGGTTGATGGCTACGTTCTGCATAGTGCGCCACTCGCCCCCACGAGACCACTCTATGCGATATTGTATTTGTTCATCTGTGACTACGGGATTAACTACACGGAAATGGGTTGAATCCCGACCTTGTGGTTCCCCATCTTCCCAAACAATGACAAGGCCAGTCCATTTCGCGTTTTTACCGTTTTTAACGCAATTTGTACCGGAAAATTCTGGCCACCCTTTGACATCAAAGCAAAGAGTATTCGGGTCTGATAAATAAATTGAAGGCCAGATAGATGTAATGGTGTTACCTGGGGATTCATTTTCACAAACAATAGGAGATGCAGAAAACGCCATCATAGGTATTGATAATACTAATGCCGCAAAACTTTTTAAATATTTCATCGGTTTCACTCCGTTAATAAATTATTCATTACTTTGAATGAAGCACAATTAATGATCAATGGTTAACATTATTACGCCACTTAATTGCGGTTTTTTTGTAAGCCAGCCTTGGCTTTGGCTGTAACACTATGATGTATAATGTTTTTTACAACTTGGCTTCATCATAATAAGCATTGTACTTAAAGTGTTTATTTATAATGAGGTTACATCTTCTTCGTTTTTCGTTCCTCACTTTTCGTCTAATTTCGAGCTTGCTTTTCTGGGAAATGGATTTGCTTAGTTAATGCTAAACGTATTACACTTACTTATATACGGTCTGTATAGATCTAGTTGCCCGATACAGAGGAGAAGAGAAATGAGATTACGTTGCATGGCTTATCGTCAAGATGGGATGTATATAGCTGCCTGTTTGGATCTTTCTTTGGCTGCGCAGGGTGACAATATAGATGAAGCAGTAAATAAACTCGAAGCCCAGATTGAAGATTACCTCAGTGAGGTGAAATCAGAACCTCAGTACTCCAAACAAATGTTAAGCCGAAAAGCACCGCTATCTATGTGGTTTAAATATTGGCGAATTGCCTTTCGAATTTTCATGAACAGAAAAGACAGTGGCATGGCTAAAGTTTTTAATGAACAGTGCGAACCTGCTTGATGTATGGTAGCGCTATGTTTTTTAAGAAATTAACGCCGTTGAAATACGCCGAAGTCATTAAAGGACTTACTGCTCTTGGTTTTGAGATGAAACCCAAGAAGGGGACTTCTCATGAACAATGGATCAAGAAAACTGAGGGTGGAAAATGGCTAGTCACTGTCGATAAACACCACGCGCCGTTTTCCAGAGACTTGATAAAATCAATGGCGAAACAAGCTGGTATCAGTACCAAAGAGTTTCATTCATTATGCAAGGGCATGATTAGCGCCGAACAAGTGCACGCTGAAAACTCATCGGAATAAGTAAATCTAAGTTTTATCCTACCAATCCTAGCCGCTTAATTGCGGTTTTTTTACATCTGGAAATAACCACAAGGTGGTGATATGCCATTTATCAAAGACGCCATTTCATCATTTTTGGGTAAAGATCAAGAGTGGAAATGGTCAGAACATTTACACCCGGCTTCATTCCGCGGTGTGCCATTTGCCATAGTATCGGGTGAAAGCGTTTTCGGTAGGCGTCAGGCTGTACATGAATATCCGTACCGTGATACAGCCTGGATTGAAGACTTAGGGCGCAGTAGTCGAAAAATTACTCTTCGCGGTTTCATCATTCAAGATAGCAAAGTTTATTCAGCGCCGGATGTTATAACTCAGCGTAATAATTTGGTTGCAGCGTGTGAAGAGGGTGTTAGCGGCACACTGATACACCCCACGCTTGGAGAACTGACAGTTAGTGTCACTGAGTCGGGCCTGCGTGTAAATGAAAGCGCTGATAATGGCCGGGTATTTGAGTTCACTTTGACTGTTATTGAATCCGGTCTCAAGGTCTTTGCTATCACAAATAGCACGGCGGCAGACAGCAAAGTAAATACAAATTGGCTCAGAACGGCCACGACGACAGTCGCTAAATTTGTTTCAATGGTAAAAGGCGAGATCCGCACTGTCACCCAAGCTGTCAAAACCATCAAGCAGACCATTAATTTTTGGGAAAAGATAGTGCAATCGTCAATTGATGAAGTGACAAATCTTAGTGACATGTTGAATTCGACATTTGGTAGTAAACGCTACGGACGTTACAGTCGCGGGAAAATCGGCGGTTCTGTATCCGGCGCAACGGGTGTTGTACTGCGTAATAATGACAGTGAAAATTATAAAAATGTGGTTAATGAAAAAATGGCCGGCGCTGTGATGGGGCGAGAAGCGATATCAAAAGCCCTCTCACAACTCAACAGTGCTAACTCTATTGAGGGGTTGGCGGGTGGAGTGCAATTAGTTATTAATGTAATCATTAATACAACAGGCAGTACGACGGAGAAAGTACGGGTATTTGAAAATCTTGCCAGCTTTAAAAATACGCAATATCAGCAAAGCAGTGTAGATAAGAATGTAGCTGAAGCCACGACATTATTGATCGTCGTTCTTTCTGCCGGCGCAATGGCAAAAACAGCCAGTGAACTCATTCCCGCCAATCGTGACGAAGCCGCAACAATTCAGCGTCGTGTTTGTGAATCTCTTGATAACGCCATTATCAAAGCCGGTGATTTAGCGGCTGATGATGTTTTTCAGGCTCTCGTTCAGCTACGTTATGAATTTGTTGAAAGTTTCTCACTGAAAGATGCCAAGGGGAGATTAACACAGTTTAATTTACCCTCTGTATTACCCGCGCTGAATATTGCTAATCGTATTTATCAAGATGCGGAACGCAGTGATGAGCTAGTCCAAGCCGTCTCTCCAGTTCACCCGGCGTTTATGCCCATTAAATTCAAGGCGCTGAAACAATGAAAAGTGATGAGTTGTCATTAGTGATCGGTGGGCGAAGGATCTTTGGATG
>NZ_PUJW01000056.1 GCF_011189575.1 Photorhabdus cinerea | reverse complement strand
TAACCGTAGAAGGGCAACAGGAGCATAAAACGACCGGGAACTATCTTGCCCAGATTGACGGTGACAACGCCTTGCAGGTCAAAGGTGATGTGGCCCAAAAAATCCAGGGCGTATTCAGTGTTGACGCGAACGGCGACCTCACTGTGCAAAGTGGCAGCAAAATCAGCCTGCGAGTCGGCGGTAATTTTATCGTCATTCATGCCGGGGGCGTTGATATCAAAGGCCCGGCCATTAATCTCAATTCCGGTGGCAGCCCGGGGGACTTATTGCAACCGGCGAATCCGGCGATTTTACAGGCCGCCGCCAGTGCCGGCTCCCTGTTCGTCGCGCACTGTCCAATGAAGGATGATCAGTAATGGCAGAAGAAAAACGTTATGCCGTCATTGACGGTGCCGCCGAACCCCGGCTGTTTTTTGTCCTGGAACATTTTGATCCACCGGTGACGTGCCTGTATGACGAGTCTTTACAGCCTGAACTCTTGAAGGTGGCCCCGTATCTGGTGGAAGTGACCGAAAAAGTCGGGCTTTTTCTGGCAGAATGGGGAACGCCCTGGGGAATACTCCTTCACTCGCAAGCCGACATGAAAACACTGCGCCAGCATCTGCGTAAATACCTTCAGGTCTTATTGCCCGATCAGGCCAAGCCGGTGTTTTTCCGGTTTTATGACCCGCGCAATATCTGGGATTTTCTCAGCATCCTGAGTGACTGGGAAATTCACTGTTTTCTCGGGCCGATAGATAAAATTGCCACAAATTATGCTGGCATTGACAGACAGGATAATTTTCACGCCGCCAGAAAACAATTTCCCGCCGAAGCCCGTTCCAGACAAAAAATGTTGAAAATTACCAAAGAGCAATATGCTCATTTCAACCATCTCTTCGCGCAAAGATATATTAATAAATTGACGCATTTTATTAATGAAGTGAGTTATTATCATGCAGCCGATGCAATGAATATTCCACACTCCGTCCTTACGGCACTTTCAGACAAGATATTAATCAACCCGCTTCCTAATATTCCGTCTTCTCCAACCCATATAGATGAAGAGGCATTAATACGTCATCAAAATCTGGCAGAGGCGTGTTTTTATTTTTGTCAGGATAACGAAATCACCGATGAACGTTCTATCCGGGGATTTCTCTATCTGCTGATGGAAAGACGCATTGAGCAGTTTCAACACATCCCGCCAACATGGTTAGCCCAACTCAGCGATAATCAAGGGCCAGGCTACTATCGAATGGAAAAATTATTAAAACGCGAATTAGGGTTTATCCCCAAATAAACCGGCTAATAAGGTAATTGATATGACTCAACAACGCATTTCTCCCCCTGCCGGGGCTGCTTGCATGACCTGTAACAACCCCGATCCCTGTCTCTGTGAAATCAGTGTCACTTTTGATAAGAAAACTCAGGTCTGGCCTAAAAAGCCTATGATTAACATGAACCTTGTTGATGATGGGAAAGGCCAAACCGGGACGATACAAATTGCAGAAAAGTGTGATCACGCCAAACATCAGGCTGTACTGCTTGGGGGACCGAAAGAGAAAACATTAAAATTTAATACGCCTGAAAAGGTCACGTTATTCTACAAAGAGCATTTAGAAGATACCGATATTGAAAACGGTCTGGAGAGCATCGGGTCTTATCTGTCTAATATTGCCAACCCTACCGATATGTACAAAGCTCCCCGATATTATAAGCTCGTGACAGAAGCCTGTACGGGTCGTCAAAAGTACGCGACGATAGCGGTTTACCCCTCGGTCAGTTTTATGGTCTCGGTGGGATTTGGCTTTGATTTTTCCCATGGTGAACGGCCCATTAAAGAACGGCGTGATGAACAGAGAAAAGCCCGTCAGGCTATGGAAAATGTCAAACCTAAAGATGGCAATAAATTACGGGGCGGGTGGACCGTTCACACTGACCAATTTTACCTGACCAGAGAGACAGCCCTTAACGTTGAGTATGCCTTGACCGTTCAGGATATGGATTATTCAAACAAATTTGCCAAAGCCAACAAAGTCAGGAAAACCCGGGAGAGTTTAGATGCCATCAATCGGGTCGAAAAGCTGTTGGGATACACGAAAAAATACCTGGCGCCCGCGCCTGATTCAAAAGGTCAAGGTACCCATGATTACCAACTGTTTGACCTCAAAATTGCTCCCATCAATATCGGGCTGGCTTATGCGTATAACCGAACCACCTCAGTCGCTGACAGTTCCCATTTTGTGGGTTTCAGTGCCGCCCCGTTTATGGGCATGACCGCCAAACTGGACCTTATCCAAATGGGTGCCGCTTATTGCAAGATAGACAAAATCGCCGCCAAATTCCGGAAAGCAATAGAACGTAAGAATGCGAATGATAAAAACTACTTAGAGATTGAATGCTGCCTTATTTTAGCCTGCAATCTGTCCTTTCAGCTGGGTGCTGCCTATAAAAGCAAGCAATGGACTTTTGATGCCGGTAATAAGAATGATCTGAAATTAAGCCTGGAAGGAAAAATAAATGCCGCTTTTAAGACCAGGATTATGATAATGGAAGTTGCGCTAAATGCGAAAGGCGCTGTCAAAACGGCGGCGGGTTTTAAATTCGATCAACATGATAAGGGGATCGATCTCGTCGGTTACCATGATGGGATTACGGCTGAAATTGAGGTAACTGCGGATACAAAGAAAGAAAAAGATAGAAAATCTATAGCTAAAGTCAAGAAGAAGTGGGTCATTGCCGATCCACTAAAGGCCAGCGAATCCCCGTTAAGAATTAATCTGCTAGGGGAAGAACGGCTTATTACCCGGCCAGAGACAGTCCCAGGGGCTGAAACCGCGCCGTGGGAAATGGGCTATAACCCTAAACCTAAGCTGGATAATATCCCATTTATCAATTCGGGATTCCCAGGAATGAGATAAAAAGGATCAGAAATGAAATTAAAACTGTTATTACTGTTATCAGGAGTGCTTGTTATGTCCAGTGCTAACGCAGATGAACCCAGACTCTATATTCGCAGCGGATTCGATATCCAATATGCCTTTTGTGCCATTAAAACTAATGACGTACTGGGAATGGATAACCGTAATTCAGCCCTAGCAGGCCGAGGATTTGGTACTGGAAGCACGGGCTCTATGCTATTCTTGGCCAATGGCGAAAATGAAATTAGTCTGGAATTTGGTGCTTTGGGTTGGTTCTCCCCAGATGAAATGTCAGATAAAGCCCGTAACTATTTCAACCCTGAAGCGACATGCAAGCTGGAGCTGACCGCCATGCATGGTAAAGACAGTCAGATACTGACAGCGATTGAAGTGGCGATTGATAAAAATGGTCAGCCCGTGACAACAAAATCGAAGGATGAAATCAAATATGCCACTATCAGTACGCCGGTTATCCGCCATGTAATACAGGCGGATAATGTAGAAGCCGGACATATCGAGAAACAATATTTTGATCCAACAGAATATCCACCTAATATGACCTTATACCGATTTAGTCGTCATGTGAAAATCAGTGGCTTACCTGACTGGGAATGGGTAAAAGCAACACCTTATACCGATACCCCAGAACAACGCCAACAACTGCAACAAGCCTATATGGCTATCTGGCAAGCCTATAATGCCAAAGATTTAAATACGCTTCGTGAGCAACAAAAAGTCGCGCTTAAAGCCTGGGCCTGGTCAACCGGTGAAAGTGAAGAGAATATTTTCACTGATCAATCTGTTTACCGTAATATCAAAACAACAAGCTTCAGAATGATACCAATTAACTGGAATGATTACAGAATCCAGATAATGAATCAGGGCAGAATGGTCAAGTTAGTAAATAAGTCAATTTTAGAATATTCCCCAATATCCTACCACTACGTTGATGATGAGGATGGCGAAACAGTTCTATCTACTATTGCACCCATTTTTTCATTAATTAACGGTCGATTTGTCCAGGTAATTTAATTAACCCATATCGGGTTATTTAACCCGATATTTTTTCTTGACTTTGAATAACACTTCATTATGTTTAATAATAAAAAACTCCCAATTGTATTATTATTTATATTACCCATCACGGGGCTATCTAAAGAAAGTGAAAATTCTATAAATAACAAAATAGAACCCATTGATTACAGATTAGAAATTGAAGTAAATAAATGCTCAATTGAGTTATTTATTAATGGAATGAGAATCCTTTCATATTATGATAAAGAACCGATGAATACACTAATCGGCATAGGTGAATATCTGAAACCTAAAAATAATACAATACAATTTTATGCTCAGTCATCAGTTCAGTCATCTGATATAAAAAAGGATATTTTCGATTCAGGCTCAATATGTAACTTCACACTAGAAGCAAGAAATAGATTCGAAATGCCTGATCTAAAACCAGTTATGAGTATAAAATACAATCCTAATGATAATATAGAACATAATATTTCTGACTCATCTCTTGATATAAAATCGGAAAATGAACAATTGGCGAGATTATTAGGACGCAACAAGATAAATCATAACAACGAAAAATACTATTATGAATCATCACAACAATTTGATATAAAAAACGATTACCCTGTATGGAACTGGGTAAATTCCTATCAATTTTCAAAAGAAAATAACGTTATAGATTCATTACCAGAAAAATATCAATCAGCGCTTATTTCTGCTTATAAAGAATATTGGGCGTTATTAAAAAGCAAGGATCTTCAAGGATTGAAGCAACTGCATAAAGAATTCCTGGATGAATCAGTCAGAGCTAATGGTGGAAATAATGATGATTATTTCTCATCAATAGGATTAGATGAAATTATAAATTCACCAGATCTTCAACTTTTACCTTTAGATTTTAATCAATCTAAAATTGATATTTCTCTGGATGGCCGGGTTGTTTTTATGTCTCCCTCACCACTTGTATTTATTAACAAAAATAATAGAAAAAACAAGACACTATTAAATCCAAAATATCGGTTCGATGGAAATAGATTTATTTTAACCCGATAATGATATGAAAAAAAAGAGGGTTTATCCCTCTTTGAATAATAGATAATATTACCTCTATAGCTTAAAGCAAGATTCAAGGTACTATCTGTAAAAGGTATACTTACCACAACAAGGGGAGGTAAAACAGCACTGTCAGCGGGATTAAAATGTGATGATTCAGGCTTAGGGATTTATTTCTCACATGAGGGAATAAAAGCTTATTTTGAAGTGGAAGTAAAAGCTGGATATATACAAAAAGAAAGTAAATCAGTGAGTAATACAAAAGGAAGAAGTAAAAATTCAGGTATAAACCTAATTAAAGCCGATGTGATGATATGTGATAAAGATGAATTTTGCCCATTTTATTTTATTGATTTTAAATGAAAATATATTATGCGTAATTATAAAATTTTTCTAACTGTATTATTATTCACATTATCCATAACCGGGTTATCTAAAGAGAGTAAAAATTCCATGAATAACGAAGTTGCACTTATTATTATGTAAATCTAAGTGTTCAATGTATTTAATTATCAATATTAGAGTTAGATACATTTTTAAACCCGACTGATTTCCAACTTTTAGCATTTAGCCAATCAAGAATTGAATTATCCCTTGATGGTCGAGTTGTCTCTATGTCACCCTCACCACTCAGTTTTATTGATAAAGAAAACCATTCAAGAACCTCAATAAATCCAAGATATCATTTTGATGGAAATAGATTTATTTTAACTCGATAAAAACATAAGAACACAAATAACAAAGAAGACTTGTTAATAAAGAGATTCATTCAAAATTTCCAATAAACCCTCAATATTATATTGGTAATGAGAGATTTATTACAACTCGCTAATGACATGCAATAAAAAGAAGTTTTCACCCTATTTAATGAATAGGAAATTTATTCTTCAAAATAAACTTAATTTCTCTTAAATAAGGAAAACACAATGGGAAACGCAGTAAAAATAGGGGATATCGGTACCGCACATGATGATTGTGAAGCGACACCGGTGATTTCCGGTTCCACCAGTGTGAAAGCCGATGGGATCCCTCTCGCCCGCCAAGGCGATAACTTAGCACCGCATTCCTCTCATCCCCGAACCATTACAGGCGGTTCCAGCACAGTCTTTATTGATGGCAAACCCGCCGCCAGAACCGGTGATGCCGTCAGTTGTGGTGGCGTGGTCATTGGTGGGGGCAGCGTCAATATTGGTTGAACAGGCTGCCCAGAACCAACCAACCCGTTAAGCCAATAAACACCACATGACAATGTCATCAGGAGGAAAATAATGGCAGATTCAGGACTGATTTTTACCCTCACCGTGGGTAACCTCCCGGCTCAAACCTTTGCCGTGGTTGAATTTACAC
>NZ_PUJW01000055.1 GCF_011189575.1 Photorhabdus cinerea | reverse complement strand
AGTCAGCCCGGGCATTCGTCACTTTTTCATGGCATCGGGCTACAATTAACCGGGCTTTACCCCGATTTTTACTGCCTTTTCGTTTTCGGGAGAGCGCTTTCTGCTTACGCCGTAGATTTTGACTGGCCCGGATTAAATAGCGGGGATTGGCTTGTCAGCAACAATCGAGAATGAAAAGAATGAATGTATCACTATTATGAAAGTTTATTTAAAATAAAATTCACTAAAAATCATTATTATCTTATTGTTAAGTACAATGTAATATCAATAAATAGTTATTTGATTTGTTTATATATAGAAACTATTTTTATGGTAAATATTAAAATGGTTTCAGTATAGGAAAATAACACCTTTGTGCTAAAGGAATATATTGATTTTATGTCTATATCACTGAAACTTAGCATTGTCGTATCCATTTATAATGGAGAGAGGTTTTTACCACAGTTTTTTGCCAATTTATCCCGACAAAAGCTGACTGATTTTGAATTAATTTTGGTTGATGATGGTTCAACGGATAATAGTAACCAGATTCTGGCGCAATATGCCGGGAAATTCCCAAAAACAGAAATTATCACGCAGAAGAATCAAGGGGTTTCTGTTGCTCGTAACACCGGTTTAGCTAAAGCTAGTGGTGATTATGTGGCTTTCCCTGATATCGATGATGTCATTTATCCGGGCATGTATAACCGACTGTTAGAGATTGCTCAGAATAATGATCTGGATATTGCCACTTGCAATGGTCATTATATTTATGATGACGGTCGGCCAGCCCGAAAGATTTTTCCTTCGAATCGTCTATCTTCTACCGCGGTGCTGAGTGGGCCGGAATGGTTACAACAAGCACTAAATTCACGCAGATTCCTGCATGTAACTTGGTTGAATATCTATAAACGGGCTTTTCTGGCAAAACATCATTATCAGTTTGAGCCAAGGTTACATCATCAGGATATTCCATGGACAACAGAACTATTATTGACGGCAAACCGAGTGCAATATATTGATGAATCTTTTTATGACTACCTGATTCATTCCTCTTCGGTATCTCATACTCCCGCGGATGATCGTATTAAGGTAAGAACTGCACACCACTATATGAAAATCTTGGAGATGCTGAATAATATTAATCAGCGTTATCCACAGCAAGTCAAACTGGCGCCGGCGTGTCATTGGCAGATCGCGAAAGAAGGGCTAGGAATTTTGCATACCATTAATGAGATAGAATCTTCTGCTATAAAGCAGCAAATCGTTCATGAATTGTTTGAGCGCGGTATTTGGTCAATGATTTGGAAAAATGCCCGTGGATTTAGATTACGTTGGCGCTTGGCACGCCGATATCCACAGCTTAGGGCAGCGCTGAAAGCCGTTTAATATTAAAAGTAACGGCTTTTTAATTAGGGGCCTTACTTGCGATAATTTTCCACCTTAATTGCAGGTATCGCGGATGTTTTTCAACGCATCTATAATCAGTTGCCAGAATCTCTGGTGGTCGAGTTTTACCGCAACCTGAGTGTGGCAATCTTCTGGTGGTGGATAACGGAAATCCGCGACTGTCATACCAACGGTTAAAGTACCGTTCAATTCAATATTGATTGGCACTTTCTGCGTTGTCATTACTGTGGGATCAATCACATAGGCGACGGCACAAGGATCATGTACTGGCGGATAGTTAAAATTGCGTTTCTTCCGATAGTTTTCGCCATAGGCATCCAGCATTTCCATAACAAATCGAGAGATTTTGCTATTGATACGTGAAATTGCTTCTGTAACTTCTGGCGTGGCCTGTGCCTGATGTGTCAGATCCAGCCCAACCATAGTGAGAGGCCATTTCTCATTGAAAACAATGTGCGCTGCTTCTGGATCAATTTTGATATTGAATTCTGCAACTGCACTGCGATTACCGGTATGGTACCCGCCCCCCATTAATACAACTTCTTTTACCCGTTCAACGATCTGCGGTGCTTTGCGGACAGCGAGGGCAATATTGGTCAGACCACCGGTAGGAACCAGTGTTACTGTTTTGGGAGGATGGGACATGATGGTATCAATGATCAGATCCGTCGCGTGGCGAGGATCAAGAGTCCGAGAATGTTTCGGGAGTTTTGGACCATCCAGACCGGATTCTCCGTGAATATCCGGTGCAGTTTCAATGTCACGTACCAGTGGGCGATGACAGCCTGCGGCAAAGGGAACACCAGTAATACCGGCAACGTGGGCTATCGCCAGAGCATTACGCGTGACTTTATCCAGTGTCTGATTACCGACAACCGTTGTGATTGCCAATAGTTCAATATCAGGATTACCATGCGCCAGTAAAATAGCAATAGCATCGTCATGTCCCGGATCGCAATCAAGAATAATCTTTTTAGTGGTCATTTTCACTCCTTGCAGAGAAAACCATACGGAAAATCAGCATAATTCAGTTAAAACATCTATTCCGTGATGAAATCTTAAATTTGGGTTAGCGCTCTCATAAATGCTCAATAAAATGTCTGATAATTGTGATTTTATTAACATATAAACGACAATTGAGTTGTACATCCAGTTTGATTGTGATTCTTATAGTTTCGCTATGGAATAGGCGGACAATATCTGCTTCGGATTTATTGTTTATCTCTTAATAATTGCGAGGGCTGGAATGGATATTCATGTGGATAGATTATCAGCAGTGATTGAATCAGTGGCAACCAGTAAATTTTATCCCAATTTACTTATCTGGCTGGAACAATTTATTGCCTTTGATAACGCTATTATCTATGCCTTCGAGCAAGGCGTTCCTCCACGTTGCTTGACTAAAGCTGAGAAGAAAAATAGCGATGTGGTAAACCAACTTTATCAACAGGGGGCTTATCTGCAAGATCCTTTCTATCAAGCCCTGACAGATGGTGCCGAAACGGATCTGTTTACCCTGCGAGAACTCGCTCCAGTAGGATTTTATCATACTGATTACTATCTTAATTTTTATAGTAAGACTGGCTGGCAGGATGAAGCAGGCGTTTTGCTGAGGCTCTCTCCTCAAAGACAACTTGGCCTATTTTTTGGTAATGAAGATCGGCTGTTTTTAATACAAGAACAGCATCAGAAAAACCTGCGAACAGCGCTAGAAATTATCCGCAGTGTAGCGCGATTACATGATGAAATGATGTTGCAAACCCCTGTTGCTGACATGGTTTGTTTGGATACTCAGATTCGTTATGCCTTGACACCGAGAGAATGTGAAGTTGTGGAATTAATATTGCAAGGTAAAGGTTCCCCGCAGATTGCTGAGAAACTTTTTATCAGTACGGGGACTGTGAAAAATCATCGGAAAAATATTTATCAAAAACTGCAAATTAGATCACAAGCAGAGCTTTTTAGCCTGTTCATGACGCCGCCTTCCCGTTATTTTGCCTAAGTCACAAATGTTAATACTGTGTTGCGAATGTCCCTAAAGGGACATGGTGATATGGCTACGCGCTACAGATAATCCGGTGATTATGTCAGATGTTAATTGGGGTGTCATATGAACAATGATGTTGATTCATTAACTTATTACGCTGCGACCAAAAAATATGATCTTCGTTTTCCGACATTAAGAGAAGATCTAGATGTAGATGTCGTCATTATCGGTGGTGGATTTTCTGGTATCAATACTGCGCTGGAACTGGCAGAAAAAGGTATCACTAATATTGCGATCTTGGAAAGTCGTTATCTTGGTTATGGGAGTACGGGTCGTAATGGTGGTCAGGTTATGGCGGGTATCGGTCACGATCTGGAAGTGATCAAGCGCCATGTTGGTGATGGAGGGTTGGAAACGATCTTTAAGATCAGCAATCTGGGAGCAAGCATCATTCGTGATCGTATTGATAAATATAATATTGATGCTGATCTCTGCCGTGGTTATAGCTATCTTGGCATGAATAATAGGCAGGAAAAAACATTACGTAGTTGGCTGAAAGATTTTAAGGCGGTTTCTCCTGATGAAGATATTGAGCTTTACACCGGCTCTGATGTGAAAAAGGTGATCGGCTCTGATGCTTATACTTGTGCGCTGAAGCATATGGGAGCTGGGCATGTTCACTCCCTGAACTTGTTGTTAGGTGAGGCAAAAGCGGCGACAGATTTTGGTGTAAAAATCTTTGAGAACAGCCAGGTACTGAATATTGAATATGGTCCCAGAGTAACGGTTCGTACCGCGATGGGATCTGTTCGCGCTAGTAAAATGCTGTGGGCTTGTAACGCTTTTCTGAATAGTGGCCTTGAGCCGTATGTTTATAAAAAGGTGGTTAACACTTATGCCTTCCAGTTAATGACGGAAAAATTGCCGGATGATTTGATTGAGAAAATCAGTCCGATTCGCGGTGCATACAGTGATATTCGTCCGGTGATTGATTACTTCCGTGTGACGAAGGAAAACCGTCTCTTGTTCGGTAGTGCAACTCCTTACATTGAACATATCCCATCTGATTTGAAAGCCTGGAACCGCCATTTGATGTTGAAAGCTTTCCCTTATCTGCAAAACGTGAAGGTTGAACTGGCATGGGGAGGGCCGTTGTGTTGCAGTGCAAACTTGTTCCCACAGATTGGCTCTTTGCCGCAGCACAATAATGTGTTCTATGTTCAGGGGTATTCCGGTTTTGGGGTAACGCCAAGCCATATCGTTTGTAAGGTACTAGCTGAAGGGATGACCGAAGGATCTGAACGTTATGACCTGATGAGTTCAATTCCTCATGTGAATATTTTCGGCAAAGATAAGTTGCGACATTTTATGGTGTCTGCGGGCAAGATTTGGCATCAAACGTCAGGATACTGGAAAGGTCGTCGTTAACTTATTGATATCAATATTATCCATTGAGCCATTTATAAATTATTTTATTTGAAACGAGAACATCATGATTAAATCACTTTTACTGAACAAACCACTGCCTGAATTGTTGAACATTGGTAGCGTAAGCAATTTGGGGTCTACTGTGGTGGAAGGCGATCCACAGGCAAGTGTTGCAATGGTATTTGGTGAACCAACGGATAATCTGACTTGCGGTATTTTTGCCTGTACTCGTGGCAAGTTCAGTATGGTATATCCGTTTGATGAGCATGCAACTGTTTCGGAAGGTTCGGTGAAACTGACTGATGTCAAGAACGGTGAAACTGTTGAATATCATCCGGGGGATTCCTGGTTTGCTGCGAAGGGAACTGAAGTGTTGTGGGAAGTGACCACCGACCGTTTTGTGAAGCATTATCTGGCTTGTATTAAAGGTTAAAAAGCATCTGTTTGACCAGAGGTAAATGATGAGTGATATCACCCTGTTACAGCAAGTTACGGCTTTTCTGCAACGTAATCATGGTCATTATATTAATGGCCTGTCAGTACATGGTCAGGAGAATCAGACGTTTTCTGTGGTGAACCCTGCGATTGATGAAATTGTTGCAACCGTGAATCAAGGCGGTGAAGGGGAAGTGAATGCTGCTATGCAAGCGGCATATACTGCATTTCATGGTGTATGGGCGCAGACTTCCCCTATGGAGCGCGGTCATTGCCTAAATCGTCTGGCAGATCTGTTACTGGCACACCGGGAAGAACTGGCGCAGCTGGAAAGTCTCTGTTCCGGTAAAACTATCCAATTATCCCGTATGCTGGAAATTGACTCCTCTGCTCAATTCCTGCGTTATTTTGCCGGATGGTCAAGTAAGATCAGCGGTGAAACCCTGAATGTTTCTTTGCCTTCTTTTAAGGGTGAACAATACACGGCATTTACCCGGCGTGAGCCGATTGGTGTTGTGGTAGGGATTATTCCGTGGAATTTCTCCATCATGATTGCCATCTGGAAAATGGCAGCTGCACTGACCTGCGGTTGTACCATTGTGCTGAAACCCAGTGAATACACCCCACTGACGATGCTCAGAGTGGCCGAATTAGCTAAAGAAGCGGGGATTCCTGATGGTGTCATTAATGTGATTAATGGTTCAGGTTCGGTGCTTGGCCCGGCACTGATAGGCCATCCACTGTGTGCCAAAGTAACTTTCACCGGTTCCGTGCCAACAGGCATTGCTGTTGGTAAATCAGCCATGGAACAGGGATTAACTCGCGCCACGCTGGAGCTGGGTGGTAAGAACGGCGCGGCGTTTTTGGCGGACATGTCTGTTGAAAAGATAGTCGATGGTGTTCTGGAAGCCGGTTATCTCAATCAGGGGCAGATTTGTGCTGCGGCGGAACGTTTCTATATTCCTGCAAGTCATATGGATGAAGTGTTGAAATTATTGTCTGAAAGACTTGCGGCAATGAAAATTGGCTCTCCTCTGAATGAATCAACAGAAATGGGGCCTTTGGCAAATAAAGAGCACTATAACAAAATCTTGTCCCTGTTTGAGCAAGCTCGTCAGGAAGGCAGTGAGATTGTGTATGGGGGACATGCTCTGGCAGGTCCGGGTTTATTTGTGGCACCAACGGTTATTCGTGCTAACAGCCCTGAAGATTCATTGATGAAGGAAGAGACATTTGGCCCGGTAGGAACTTTCCTCAGCTATAACGATGAGGAAGAGCTGATTGAGTTGATGAACAGCACCCCATTTGGTTTGGCTGCGAGTTTGTGGACCAATGATCTGAGCAAAGCTATGCGTATGATCCCACGTATCGAAGCAGGGACGGTTTGGGTCAATATGCATACCTTTCTCGATCCTGCATTACCATTCGGTGGCGTGAAATCTTCAGGTATTGGCCGTGAATTCGGTAGCGCTTTTATTGAGCACTATACAGAATTGAAATCAGTGATGGTTCGCTATTGATTTTGTGTTTGAGTTAAAGGATGACCCCTGAGCGGTAAAAGGGGTACTCCTGATTTGTGACTGCTCCCCGTCCTATCGGGCGAGGCTTCCCACTTCACAGGCCGCTGCTTGTGCTCGACAAGTCTGACGCTGGCCTCCATGGGCAGAGACGACGAGACCCGCCGCCTGTAATTCAAATAACCCTTGCTCCCTGATATTCAACGCGGCATTGATATCTCTGTCATGTTCCGTTTGGCACATTGGACACATCCAGTACCGCTGGCTTAAGGGCATTTCTGATCCTTTATGACCGCAACAATGACAGGTTTTCGAGCTTGCATACCACGGGTCAAGTTTGATCAGATGTTTTCCCGCTTCTTTCCCTTTATATTCGAGCTTCGTGACAAAGTTGTGCCACCCGGCATCGGCAATATGACGTGCCAGTCTGCGATTTTTGAGCATATTGCTCGTTTTCAGTGTCTCGACTATCACCGCTTGGTTTTCGTCAATGAGTTGTCGGGACAATTTGTGCTGGAAGTCAGCCCGGGCATTCGTCACTTTTTCATGGCATCGGGCTACAATTAACCGGGCTTTACCCCGATTTTTACTGCCTTTTCGTTTTCGGGAGAGCGCTTTCTGCCTACGCCGTAGATTTTGACTGGCCCGGATTAAATAGCGGGGATTGGCTTGTTTCCTGCCATCAGAATAGATAAGGAAGTGGGTTAACCCAAGGTCACATCCCGCGCTTTTGTCTGCATCAATCACATCAGGAGGAACCGGTGTTTCTTTGC
>NZ_PUJW01000054.1 GCF_011189575.1 Photorhabdus cinerea | reverse complement strand
AAACCTGAGGTGAACTCGACTTTTTTATGTTTATCCCACCATAAATAATCTTGATAGTTAAATAATAACAATATCAAACCATTCTAATGCAGGATTAATTACCTGTCTGAATGGATGGTATAAAATGCGATCAAAATCTGGTTTTTTTATGCTGCTAATGGGGAATCTGATATACTAAATCCTGAAAAATCGCGATAAGGCTGGAGATGTTATCTCCTTACTCCAGCCCAAGTTCTTTTAATTTTCGCGCAATAGTATTGCGTCCCCAGCCTAGCAACCGGGCAGCCTCTTGTTTATGTCCTTTGGTATGTTTAAGCGCACAGTTGAGTAAAGTACGCTCTAATAACGGTAATGCTTCAGATAGTAGATCCTGCTGACCATTTTCCAACGCACTTGTGGCCCAATGAGCAAGTAGCTGCGGCCAGTCTTCCGGTATTGTATTTACAGGTGTTGTATTTGCGGGTATTGCCGTGCCGGTTTCGGCATGATGGGGTTCAAATAATTCAGGCGGCAAATCTTGTACCAGCACCTCCTGGCTTGCCGCCATAACTGTTAGCCAACGGCAGATGTTTTCCAACTGGCGGACATTACCCGGCCAGGGTAAACGCATTAAAGCCATTTCTGCGTCAGGATGCAGAATCTTTGTTTCTACGCCTAGCTCTTTAGCGGTCTGTTGCAGGAAATGGCGGGTCAGGCGGGGGATATCTTCCACTCTATCGCGTAAGGGAGGTAATTGCATACGAATAACATTCAGGCGGTGATACAGATCTTCACGGAATTTGCCTTTTGCTACCAAACGTTCTAGATCTTGATGGGTTGCAGCGATAATTCGGACATCTACTTTTACCGGTGCGTAACCGCCAATCCGGTAAAACTGGCCTTCTGCTAATACTCGTAACAGGCGAGTCTGAATGTCCAGTGGCATATCACCAATTTCATCAAGAAACAGCGAACCGTTATTGGCCTGTTCAAATCGTCCGTGACGTACCTGATTGGCGCCAGTAAAAGCTCCTTTTTCATGACCAAATAGTTCTGATTCAATCAAATCCTTGGGAATCGCTGCCATATTGAGCGCAATAAATGGTTTATTAGCCCGTGGACTGTGGCGATGAAGGGCTTGGGCCACCAATTCTTTTCCTGTACCGGATTCGCCATTAATTAGGACACTGATAGAAGAACGGGAGAGACGGCCAATGATACGGTAAACGTCCTGCATGGCAGGCGCTTCACCTATCATGTCGGAAACGGGTGCGAGGGCCTGCGGGTTTCTGGTTGGTTGATTCTGTTCGCGGGAGTGGCTAAGTGCCCGTTCCAGTAGTGCGACTGTTTCATCAATATCAAAGGGTTTTGGTAAGTAATCAAAAGCACCTTGCTGATAGGCACTGACTGCGGCATCCAGATCTGAGTGGGCCGTCATAATGATGACGGGCAGTAATGGGTTATTCTGCTTGATATTATTCAGCAGGTTTAGTCCATTCATTCCCGGCATACGGATATCCGAAATCAAGACATCAGGCGTGTTTTGCGCCAGTGCGGTCAATACGCTATCAGCATCTGCAAAGCTGGTGCATTCCATTCCCGCACTGCTTAACGCCCGCTCAAGTACCCAGCGGATTGAGTTATCATCATCAACGATCCAGATTTTTCCCGGTTGCATAGTTATCCTCTATTTCTTGATCGGTAAGTAGATAGAAAATTCTGTGTGCCCCGGCCAACTGGTAAATTCTATTTTGCCGGAGTGTTGATCTATCAAGCTGCGGGCAATCGATAGACCAAGACCTGTTCCACCTTCATGAGCACTGACCATTGGGTAAAACAAGGTGTCCTGAATCTGTGGCGGGATACCCGGCCCGTTATCTTCCACGTCAATTCTGGCAGCCAGACGATAGCGTTTACCATGCAGGGTGATTTGAAAGGCGGTACGGGTACGCAGGGTAATAGAACCTCCCTGTTTTCCCAGTGCTTGCAAGGCATTACGGGTGATGTTCAGCAAAACTTGTTCAATCTGATCAGGGTAGTGGGCCAGTTCTGGCAGGCTGGGATCGTAATCTTTTATTAGTGTCACGTTATCCGGCATTTCCAGTGAGACTAACTGGTAGACCCGCTCAGCAACATAATGAATGCTTTGCTTAATTTGTTCGCCCGGATGTTGTGGCCCAAGTAGTCTGTCTACCAGATGACGTAACCGGTCAGCTTGTTCAATAATCACTTGGGTATATTCCTGTAAAGCAGGGTCAGGCAGCGCTCTTGAAAGTAATTGTGCAGCACCCCTCAGTCCGCCGAGGGGATTTTTGATTTCATGTGCTAGCCCCCGAACCAATTCCCGTGCAGCTATCTGTTGGGCTTGTTGTACCTGCTCTTGGCTTAACCGGCGTTGACTATCCATAGGCGCCAGTTCCAGCAAGATGAACTGCTCGGAAATCGGTTGGGCACTGAGCGACATGATGTGAGAGCGGTTATCAACCACTAACGTCACTTCGTTGTCAGTAAAACTCTGGCCACTGACCAGACTGGAACGCATTAATTCTGTATCCAGTGAAAAATAGCTAAACAGTACCGGAAGAGGTGTACCGAATAGTTTACGGGCACTCTGAGCTAATAATTGCAGCGCTGAATGGTTGGCATAACGGATCACAAGGTCGGTATCCAGTACCAGCACGCTGTTAATCAGTGAGTTTAATATTTGCCCAGTATCGGGTAAATTTTCCGTTTTCATCTGGTCACACTCCTGCACCTTTTTGGTGCACTGTATCATGTTCGAGCGTAAAACCCAGCAAAAGCCTGAACTTGGAAAGTGGGAAAAGGGCCCATCCGAAGATGGGCTAAAGGTTTCACGGCAACAAAAAATGATCAGCAGGAATAGGGCTGTTAGTTACACACTGTAATACAGCTCAAACTCTAGTGGATGTGGTGTCAGGCGGACACGTTCCATTTCACTGTTTTTTAATTCAATATAAGCATCAATGGCGTCGTCGGTGAATACACCACCACGAGTCAAGAATTCGCGGTCGGTATCCAGTGCTGCCAATGCTTCATCCAGAGAAGAAGCGACAGTTGGGATCTCTTTAGCTTCTTCCGGTGGTAGGTCATATAAGTTTTTATCCATTGCATCACCCGGATGGATTTTGTTGATAATACCATCAAGGCCGGCCATCAACTGAGCGGCAAAAGCCAGATAAGGGTTAGCCGCTGGGTCTGGGAAGCGTATTTCAATTCGGCGAGCCTTGGTGCTTGCTACAACAGGAATACGGATAGATGCGGAACGGTTACGGGCAGAATAGGCCAGCATAACCGGAGCTTCATAGCCCGGAACCAGACGTTTATAAGAGTTGGTTGTCGGGTTGGTAAACGCATTCAGTGCACGGGCATGTTTGATAATACCGCCGATGTAGAACAGCGCCAGTTCGGACAGGCCACCGTATTTGTCCCCAGCAAACAGGTTAGTGCCGTTTTTGGACAGGGACATGTGGCAATGCATACCGGAACCATTATCGCCAACCAGCGGTTTTGGCATAAAGGTCGCGGTCTTGCCAAAATTGTGTGCCACATTATGCACGACGTATTTGTAAATCTGAGTTTCGTCAGCTTTTTTGGTCATGGTGTTGAAGCGGGTCGCGATTTCATTTTGGCCAGCTGTTCCAACTTCATGATGGTGAGCTTCTACCACCAGCCCCATCTCTTCCATGGTTAGACACATGGCTGAACGCAAATCTTGAGAAGAATCAACGGGAGGCATCGGGGCGTAACCGCCTTTTACTGCTGGTCGATGGCCTTTGTTGCCACCTTCGTATTGAGTCCCGGAGTTCCATGCGGCTTCGATATCGTCAATATGATAGTAAGAACCGGACATGGAACTGCCAAAGCGCACGTCATCAAACAGGAAAAACTCGGGTTCCGGTCCACACAGGACGGTATCTGCAATTCCGCTTGAACGTAGGAAATCTTCAGCGCGTTTAGATATGCAACGAGGGTCGCGGTCATAGCCTTGCATGGTGCCTGGTTCCAGAATATCGCAACGTAGGATCAGCGTGGCATCATCAAAGAAGGGATCAAGCATGGCTGTACTTGAGTCTGGCATTAGCACCATGTCAGATTCGTTAATGCCTTTCCACCCGCCAATTGAGGAGCCATCGAACATTTTGCCATCTTCAAAGAAGTCTGCATTAACCTGATGAGCAGGAATGGTCATATGTTGTTCTTTGCCTTTAGTATCAGTGAAACGCAAATCAATAAACTTCACCTGATGCTCTTCAATCATGGTTAAAACATGTTCAGCGGACATACTCGGTTTCTCCTGGTTTGTGTCGGTCTTGATAAAATGGTCGTGATAAGACTTAAAGAAAACACAGTTATATCATTTTACCTTAACAAGGCTATTTACTCGTTTGCAAACTATTACGTGTTTGTGAACTAGTTTTGCGAAAAGCGTGCCAACTTTCTAACACTTTGCAATATACTGTGTTATGGGTATGCCTATGATGGGATATTCTGATCTTTAGTGAAATTGCATCATTTTGGTGCAATTATGTTACTATCGCGCATCATGTTAGTGCGTTTGTGCTGAAAATGCGTCTGTTTATGGGCGTGAAAAGGATCACAATTCCATAGGCACCAAGTTGTTAAGAAGAGATTATTGTGATCCTGTTTAGTCCTTCGACCAATGTGTGTACAATAGCGCGCCATTTCTAAATGCCTGAGGCAAAGTTTGTGATCGAAAAATTGCGTAATATCGCCATCATCGCGCATGTTGACCACGGTAAAACCACCCTGGTTGACAAGCTGCTGCAACAATCCGGTACTTTCGGTGACCGTGCGACAGCGACAGAGCGTGTGATGGACTCCAATGATCTGGAGAAAGAGCGTGGAATTACTATCCTCGCAAAAAATACCGCCATTAAATGGAATGACTACCGTATTAATATCGTAGACACTCCGGGACATGCCGATTTCGGCGGTGAAGTAGAACGTGTTATGTCTATGGTTGACAGCGTACTGTTGCTGGTCGATGCCATGGATGGGCCAATGCCTCAGACCCGTTTTGTGACACAGAAAGCGTTCGCTCATGGTTTGAAACCGATTGTGGTAATTAACAAAGTTGACCGTCCAGGTGCTCGCCCTGATTGGGTTGTCGATCAGGTATTTGACCTGTTTGTTAACTTGGGTGCGACTGACGAACAACTGGACTTTCCAATTATCTATGCATCTGCATTGATGGGAATTGCTGGTACTGAGCATGAAGATATGGCGGAAGATATGACGCCGTTATATCAGGCGATTGTTGAGCATGTAGAGCCACCGAAAGTTGACCTTAATGGCTCATTCCAGATGCAAATCTCTCAGCTGGATTACAACAACTATGTTGGCGTTATCGGGATTGGCCGTATCAAGCGTGGTACGGTTAAACCAAACCAGAACGTCACTATTATTGATAGCGAAGGGAAAACCCGGAACGGCAAGATTGGTAAGGTGCTGGGCCACTTGGGTCTGGAGCGTATTGAGAGCGAGCAAGCTGAAGCCGGTGACATCATTGCGATTACTGGTTTGGGCGAGCTGAATATCTCCGATACTTTGTGTGATACCAACATGGTTGAAGCGCTGCCACCGCTGGCTGTTGATGAGCCGACGGTAAGTATGTACTTCTGTGTTAACACTTCTCCTTTCTGTGGTCGTGAAGGCAAATATGTTACTTCACGTCAGATCCTTGAGCGCCTGAAGAAAGAGCTGGTTCACAACGTCGCACTGCGTGTCGAAGAAACAGAAGATCCGGATGCGTTCCGTGTTTCTGGCCGTGGTGAATTACACTTATCTGTTCTGATTGAGAACATGCGCCGTGAAGGTTTTGAACTGGCGGTATCTCGTCCGAAAGTTATCTTCCGTGAGATCGATGGCCGTAAACAAGAGCCATTCGAGCAGGTGACGTTAGATATTGAAGAGCAGCATCAGGGTGATGTAATGCGGGCGTTGGGTGAGCGTAAAGCAGATCTGCGTGATATGTTGCCAGACGGTAAAGGCCGTGTGCGCCTTGATTACGTTATTCCAAGCCGTGGTTTGATTGGTTTCCGTACTGAGTTCATGACGATGACTTCCGGTACGGGTCTGCTGTATGCAACATTCAGCCACTATGATGATATTCGTCCAGGTGAAATTGGTCGCCGTCAGAACGGTGTGATGATTTCTAATGGCCAGGGTAAAGCAGTTGCTTATGCACTTTACAGCTTACAGGATCGCGGTAAGTTGTTCCTGGGCCATGGTGCAGAAGTGTATGAAGGCCAGGTGATCGGCATTCATTCCCGTTCAAATGATCTGACAGTTAACTGTCTGACGGGTAAAAAACTGACGAACGTCCGTGCGTCAGGTACTGACGAAGCGACAACTCTGTCTCCACATATTAAGAAAACACTGGAGCAGGCTCTGGAGTTTATTGATGATGACGAGTTGGTAGAAGTGACCCCTGTGTCTATTCGCCTGCGTAAACGCCATCTGACAGAAAACGAACGTCGTCGTGCGTATCGCAGTAAAGAGGCGTAATCTTTCCTGCCATGCAAATGCTTAGGGCGCCAATGACGCCCTGAGTTTTTTAAACAGATAGATTATTTACCTAGCAATTGGTAGAACGTTGGGTTGTCATCACATTGCCCACCACCACACTCCAGAACGGTAGAGATTAAATTTGCTGCAATTAATAGGACAAATAAACCAATAAGAATCTGACCGAAAACAGGTGCGTTTTCCTTTTCTTCGGTTGTTTTTTCCAGACTTTTTAATATCAGCATGACTGATATGGCAATAATAGCAATAACTGAGGAAAGGAGTGCCCAAGTATAAAAATGTAGACCAAAAAGGGCGGAACCATAACCGGTATCACCGGGCATTATGTGTAAGAATACTTGTCGGATCGCAATAATCCCAGTCACGATACTGCCAATAAGTGCGATACCGTAATGCGCGCTTTTAATACCAAAGCGTAGATTAAATAAGAAACCAAATCCTATCATTATCATGCCTGTCCGCTGTAACAAACATAATGGGCAAGGAAGTTCTGAAAGGACTAACTGATAATAGAAGGCAACGGTAAGTGCGGCACTAATACCAAATAATCCAATGACGTTGAATATCATGCCGTAGCTGATCTTCTGTTTTGTTGCTAATACCTGATTCATCAGATTGTCTCCAGTTAGAAAGATAGATTTAACGAATCAGTTGCATGATGGATAAACCAGGCTACAGTCGTCACCAAAAGAAGGCCCCATAGGGTATAACTCGTTTTATACTTGCCATATAGGGTGGTGATAACCGCAAATAATGCGAGTAAAAAAGGTAAAAACATATACATGGTTGGTTCTCCTGTTTTTTAAAAACATCTAAGACCTTTCCCTGTAGTAGATTGCGTTCTTCAGGGTAGGGAATTCATCGTAGTGACTGCTCCCCGTCCTATCGGGCGAGGCTTCCCACTTCACAGGCCGCTGCTTGTGCTCGACAAGTCTGACGCTGGCCTCCATGGGCAGAGACGACGAGACCCGCCGCCTGTAATTCAAATAACCCTTGCTCCCTGATATTCAACGCGGCATTGATATCTCTGTCATGTTCCG
>NZ_PUJW01000053.1 GCF_011189575.1 Photorhabdus cinerea | reverse complement strand
TCAAGAAATTTAGTGGGATTGCACGCCGGAAACGCCGAAATGCACATAATGAGTTTTAGTATTGATGCGGAACTGTGCAATAAATAGGCTTAGCGTAGGATATTTTCCGTTTTCCAAGCGGACCCCAGTTAACACATTCAGAAACTATTTTATCTATATATACAGCCCTTAACAGTCTTTCTTTTTTATTATTAACAGCCTCACTTGCTGCCAATTTATAATCATCAGGAAGATTATTTGAAAAATAATTCAGTTTTTCCTTAAGTAAGGATACATTAATAATATTTTTATTTCTAACACTACCTACAATAGACAAGAATAAAGTAAAAAAATTAGCTTTCTCATCACCATCTAATTCATTAAAATATTTATTTCTCACAGGAAACTTATCATCAATAAATTCCATTATTGCATTATTGCATTTATTCTTTGCTGTCCATCAACGATACAAGAAACTGTTATCATTCTATCCACATCAATTTTCCCTTTCGATATAAATATTTGAGGAAAAGGATAACCAGACAATATTGTATCAATAAAATCTACTTTATGTGCTTCTCGCCAGACCAAATTTCTTTGAAAATATGCGTCTGGTATTAATTTTTTACTACGAATATCATCCACTAAAATTTAATAAAGAAACTGAACGAACCCTATAATCTATCATATTACCCTCTCTCTATATTTTTCAATTATATCAGATTGTTTAATTTCAAAAGAGCATTATGATTAATAAATAACTTATATGCCAGAATTTATATATTTAAATAAACATCTATAATTTTTTAGACAACTTGTAAAAAAATGAGAAACAATCTTCTTTTTCAGGGCAATATGGCATTAAATCCGGTCTAAATATTCCTTTAGAAATGCAATTTTTATATTGCGAAAATTTCGTGGGGCAATCGTTTAAATTCCCTCCGCATCAGAATTAATGAGTGTCGTTAAAAATATACCAATGAAACAATATGTTATGTCAATATCCGCTTATCAGGAGCATAAGTAATTATTTGTTGTGAAGATAACATCCAAAATAGGATCTAATGAGGCTCTAACGTCTTAGATTGAATTATTCATTATCCGATTAGTGCCTTTGCCTTAGCTCTTATTTGTGCCAATTCTGAAGCATTTACAATCCCTTTTTTTGTGACTTTCCTAGCTCTCCAGTCTACGCATGTAACTTGATCGGAGAGAGCGTAGCTATCGGACGCATTAAGTTCAACTTCAAAGGGATAGCCTTTTCCTTGCGTTGTACAAGGTACACAAAGTAATAGTCCAACTTTGTTATTATAAGCGAATGGGCTGAGAACAACAGCAAGACGATGCCCCCCTTGTTCATGTCCTGCTACGGGATCAAAATCAATCCAAATCATATCTCCTGAATCTGGTACGTAACGAGAAACCATTAGATTAACTCCCTTCCTACTGGAGCCCCAAAATCAACTTTTTCATGAATATTCTTTGCTGTGATTTCAGCCAACAGTAAATCTAAAGAATACTCTTGTGCTTTTACCGGAGTGATAATAATGCGACCATCTTCTACAGCCACATCTACTGTATCGTCAATATTGAGTGCTGCACTTTGCATAATAGCAACCGGAAGTCTCACTGAAGGGCTGTTACCCCATTTTTTAACAATAACTTGAGCCATGTTACCCTCCTTTTGTATCGTCTATGTTGATACAATAGCACGCACCTCTGTAAGTATCAACATTGTTGATTCATTTAGGTGTGTGATATAGATATTTTCTTTATATATTACGTTTATAGCACAGGCTTATTGGATAAAACGATATTAGTAATGCTAGCACACATAAACACAAATGTGTATTTACACAAATACACATTGATTAAATGTTAGCTTATGCACATAATAGTTAAAACACATTTACACAAATGAGGGTTGCGAGTGAAAGTCATATCATTTTTGAATCCTAAAGGTGGATCTGGCAAAACCACCACCGTTATAAACGTTGCTACAGCTATGCGTAAGGCTGGTTATTCCATTGCTGTTGTCGATACTGATCCACAGTTAAGCCTTACGAATTGGTATGAAGAAGGTCACTGTGTGTTTGATGTATTCACGGCGGCAAGTGAAAAAGATGTTTATAGTATTCGCAAAGATTTAGTGGAATACGACTTTGTTATCGTGGATGGAGCAGGCTCTCTATCTGTAATAACATCAGCGGCGGTCATGGTTAGTGATTTAGTTATTATACCTGTTACACCTAGTCCCCTTGATTTTTCAGCCGCTGGAAGCGTTACATCAGTCTTAGAAGCACAAGCGTACAGCCGAAAAGTTGAAGCCCGTTTTCTGATCACTCGAAAAATTGAGCAAGCATCAATGTTAAGTGTGTTAAAAGAAAATCTCAAAGAAACCGGTATTGCATCGTTTAAAACAGCAATATCTCAAAGACAGAGCTATATAAAGTCTATACTTGATGGTCAAAGTGTCTTTGAAACTAATGATGGTAATGCGAAAGGTGAAATTGAAATTCTGACTAAAGAAATCATAAAAGTGTTTGAATACTAAACACACAATAACACATTTGTGTATATACACATACGTGTATGAAGTGAATACTATTTAAGAGATATTATAATGGCACTCGAAAAAAGAACCCCAAACCAAAATGCCAAAATGAAGTTCGGTGAAAATCGGGATTTGGATAAGATTTTGAATAATAAAGAAAAAACAAAGCGAGTTAATGTAGATCTGGATAAAGATATACAGATTCGCTTTAAAGCTGCATGTGTTAAAAACAACACGACAATGAAAGAAGTTATCAACGAATACGTTTTAAAATGGTTAAATGAAAACGAGATTAAAAGAAAATGAGGTTAAAAGAAAACGTATAAAATATTGATATTAATCGTAATATTTGAAAACTAACGGGGTGATTATTCATCATCCCAGTGTTTTATTATGCTATCTGTAAAATCTAAATATAGTCCACCACCAAGATCTTCTATATATTGCTTCCTATTGCCAGAAACATAGTCACCTCTACTTAAGGAGCGTGGTGTAATATTGTCCGGCTTACACCCCTAAATTGGGAAATTTGCCACATAATGCAATGGCTGAAAGTGAATGAACTTTTCAAGAAAATGACCGTAACTCCCATAGATAGGGGGCATAGGCGAAAAAATACTTTAAGGAGAGCCAGGAGCTGACTCGGGGTTTCTATGGTTCCGTTACTCCTCAAACCCCAAATCCCGCTGAAAAAATAATTATAAGTTTCCGGTCAATGAATCGGCTGATAACTCACATTAAGACGTTTAGCCAATCTCTCAAGTCGCTTATCTAATGTCCAAAGTCTTGCTCCTGGCGTTATTAAGGTTGATGCCAGCAACGTAATATCAATAAAACCACATCCAAGCCCGTACAGTTTTTCGTTTTCAATAAATGCCATCACTTCGGCAGTACTGGCCTGATGGCTCGGTGGTAAGAGACCTAGATCACCAAGTGTTCGCAGTCTTGGAGCCGGAGGGGTACCACATGCTATCTCTGACAATACCATTGGATGAATCAGAACCAGATCCCGGCTCAGCAACTGAATCAACCCGTCATTCCGGTTTTTGAAATGGTCAACCCAGACGGATGTATCAACCAAAATAGTCATTATACGGATGGCTCCTCGCGGCGGCGGGGGATCATCTGCATTTCAGGCGATGTACCGCCGAGCGAAGCGAGCCGCTTTGCCGCCTGCACCTGAACAAATGTTTTCACCGCTTCCCGGAAAATATCAGCTTTGTCCATGCTAGGATCGGCCATTTCCAGCGCCTGTGCATACAACACATCATCAATCGTGACAGTAGTTCGCATTTGATTACCTCATTGATTCAGATATTGATGTAATATTGCATCAATATCTGAATCAATGCAAGAGCATAAATCATTAGGGGCAAATAGGACAAGGACCAATGTCCCTGCCAGAGCTAAGTCACAGGATAGCTGATTGCGGTGGTGTGGACCTCTTCAGAGGCTCACTCTCATTCATCAACGCAGACCAGATAGTGCAACTTCTTCAGGCTGTAGCGGCCAACGCCAAAGGTTACGCATTCCAACTTGCTCTGGATAACGCCTTCCCGGATGGTGCGAAATGGATTGAAAACTTCCAGAGAAAAGTTCAGGCCCTAAACCAACACTTGGGTAACTCCTGTCAGCTAGCTCAAGGGATCGTAAACAACTTAACCAGTAGCATGGACGTGCAGCACAACGTCCGCGACCATCCCTGGAGGCGATCCGGTTCCACACCGGCCACCCATTTTTTTGGAATATTGGCATGTTTTTCCAATATATTTGGAATCTTTAATGGGAAATTCACACAACAAAAAGGGCAGTCAGAATGAAGGCATCAACATTCCAGATAGATAGAGGGGTATTTGACAAATTCCAAAGATGGGTTAGCCTACACTCAGAGTTAGATTCCAGTAGTGGAATATTTAGGTCAAAATTCCAGATAGATGGTTATGTGGATAGGAATTGGGAGGGTTTTAAGGTGAGTCTACCAACGGAGCGATGGCTAGATCTACTAGATCCGAAGCTCGAAGAAAAACGATCCGAAATCACAGAGGATCTGCCAGAGGCAGAGGGTAGAGAGTTTGTCGCAGAGGTACGAAACAAGCTCGATCACGCCTTAGCGGTGCTCGCAGTAGAAGCTCAGCAGGAAGCAGACATGTACTGGAACGCACACAAGTCGGCGCGTGAAGATGCCCCTGAGGACGAACAAGGGCGAGTGGGAACACGAGTCAGGATTCTCGGTGTATCACTCGTTGCAGAGTGGTATCGCAACAGATTTGTCGAGCAAGTCCCCGGTCAAAAGAAAAGAGTTCTATCGACACATATCAAGAAAGGGCGAGGCCACGCATACAGCATGTCGCACTTCAAGAAAGAGCCAGCTTGGGCACAAAAACTGATCCAGCAGGTAGAAGGTAGGTATACCGCGTTAAGACAACGAGCCACGGCCTTAGCAAAAATTCGCAGAGCACTCAACGAATACGAGCGCCTGCTAAACAAGACACATAGCGACGAGGTGTGACAGCATCTATAGCAGCCACAGAACTGGCGAAGCTGGGCAAATGCGAAGCGATGATCAAGAAGTCAGCGGCCCATCCTCTCCCTACCCCGGCAAAACGTTCACAATCGCCCCAGGGGACCGAAAACACCCTGTGAGGTGAGTTTGCCCATTTCCGTTATGAAGAGGCAGCCCTGAGCTTCATGAGCAGAACTGCGGGGGTAAAGCGCCGTATCTACTAGCCTGCTTTTACAGCCACGGTAGCATTGAGAGTATTGACACTGCTGGCGGCATGGACCACCAGTTAGAAAGTATCAACGGAACAATCATGAGCAGAAGAACCAAAGACAAAGATCTGGAGAAACTCGATGTAATCAAGGACTCACCGCAAATGAGCTTGTTCGAGATCATCGAATCTCCGGCCAAGAAAGATGACTATTCCAACACCATCGAAATCTACGACGCGCTACCCAAGTACATCTGGGGCCAGAAGCGCGAGCATGAAGATCTCTCCAACGCTGTCGTAACGCGACAATGTACCATCAGAAACCAGCAGTTCACCGTGAAAGTTAAACCGGCCATCATCGAGAAGGATGACGGAAGAACCGTGTTGATCTACGCCGGGCAACGAGAGGAGATTCTGGAGGATGCGCTACGCAAACTCGCTGTGAACGGTAAAGGTCACATCATCGAAAGCAAGGCTGGCGTCATGTTCACTCTGTACGAACTCCAAAAAGAGCTGTCAAAGATGGGCCACGGGTACAATCTGAACGAAATCAAGGAAGCAATTCAGGTTTGTCGCGGCGCTACACTCGAATGTATCAGCAACGACGGCGAAGCCTTTATCAGCTCCAGCTTCTTCCCGATGGTGGGACTAACCACCAGAGGCGAGTTCAGGAAGAAAGGCGGTAACGCACGATGCTACGTGCAGTTCAACCCTCTGGTAAACGAATCGATCATGAACCTGTCGTTTCGTCAGTACAATTACAAGATAGGAATGCAGATCCGCTCCCCTCTTGCCAGATACATCTACAAACGCATGAGCCACTACTGGACTCAAGCCTCCCCGAATTCGCCTTACACGCCATCACTCATCAGCTTTTTGACCCAGAGTCCTCGTGAACTGAGCCCCCGGATGCCTGAAAACGTCAGAGCAATGAAGCTTGCCCTAGAAGCTCTCATCAAGCAAGAGGTTATCAGCGACTATGACGCCAACCAGGTAAAAGATGGCCGCAAGGTCATCGACGTGCAGTACGTCATCAGGCCCCATGAGAACTTCGTGAAGCAGGTGATGGCCTCCAACAAACGCAAGCAGCAAACAGAGCTCAGAGCCATTAAGCACGCATGATAGACCACGACATCATAGATGAGCCACAGCCAAGGGTAGATAGCCTGGAGCGCTAGAAAACGCTCCAGAGGCTCTATATGTGGGATCGTTGCACGATTGACTAACAAGAACAAAGACTGACAGATCAGGACAAACCATAAAAAATCCAAAAAGTGATCATGCTCACACAGAAAGCGGCCAAAAGTTATCCCCATTTCCTGTGCATAAATGGGGTTTTGGTATATGGGAACGCTGCCCGATCACATGTGGGTTTGCTGCACGGTGCAAAAATTGACCAATTTTGATATATGGGAGCATTGCACGTTTGCAATCAAATATATGGGACCGCTGCACGGAGAACAGATCGGCTATGTGGGAACACTGCACGAACGCTCTATTTTTAAAGGATCTTGTGGAAAAAATGGGGATTCCGTGTGGATAACAGTGGAAAAGATCAAGGGGTATATGGGAACGCTGCACGGCAACCTATGGGTTTGTTGCACGGAACTATATGGGTTCGTTGCACGGAATAAGTCGTAAAAATATAACTATATCAATGCGTTGATCGTGTTTTTAGCTCGCCTAACCTGTTTTTAACCATTTTTTAATCCTTTATTCAAAGATCTAAAGATCTTTATATTTATCCTTATGAAAATTGAATAAAAAACAAACAACTCTGTTTTCTTAGAAAAAAGTCTCGTATATGAGGCCAAATACGACGAATACCACTAACACAAAGTAACCAGACTCATACACCACAGTTTTGATCAACGACAAGAGAGTGGGGTGAAGCGGTATCCATTCGGCAAGAAGCAAATAAGGCATTGATGAGGACAACATCATCTTGGTGGAAAAACCTACGGCCAAAAAGATGACTGAATGACACCGAGAACTGGAAGCCGTCCTTATGACGCTGGACGACTGCCAGATAGAATGTGATGGGATGACTTGGGCAGTGCCATCTGCTGAATGAGGCCGGTATTCAGCACAACTCATCGTTGCCAATGAGAGAGATAGAATTGACGCCTTAATCTCCGATTATTGTATTCCCGAAAATGAAGCGGGCAGGCAATGAATGTGATTGAGTTTATCGCTCGTTTTATGCTCTCGAAGTACAAGGCCATAGGAGCCTCTGTGACGCTCTCTTTCAAACTCTGTGGCATCACCATCAAGTAGGTCATCAAAACTTCTTAGAGAGCGTTTGGATGCGTTTCTGAGGCGAATTGCAACCAATAGGGGTCCGCTTGGAAAACGGAAAATATCCTACGCTAAGCCTATTTATTGCACAGTTCCGCATCAATACTAAAACTCATTATGTGCATTTCGGCGTTTCCGGCGTGCAATCCCACTAAATTTCTTGAT
>NZ_PUJW01000052.1 GCF_011189575.1 Photorhabdus cinerea | reverse complement strand
AAAAGTGAGTTATATAAATCTCCGTTCTCTTTTACTATTTCAAGCAACTGATTTTTATCTTCGAAAAGATTGATAATATCATTTGCGATACATTTCATATAATTCTGATGTTCTGCTGTTAGTTCCATTTTTATTCTCTTATAATTAACTCACCACAGCCCACTATAAATGAGCTGGAATTAGTTAATTGACAATATTCTGTTCTATTAGAGTTAACTCATCCCTATTTTTGATAACAAATAGCTTTCCTTTAAAATCAGTTATTCTTTCATCACCCCAGTACGGTATAATTAACTTTTCACAAAACAAGCCGCTATCTAATGCATCTTGGGCTTTTGCATAATATGAGTAGCAGCCCGCTAATGAATTATCTGTTCGAGAAACTTGGTCCGCTGTGCGATATTTAATAATCACGCGCTTTGATTTGACTATTTCCATAATTAACCCCTCGCTGTAATATCTTTGTCGTTTTTACTGACTGAATAAAGCCAAGTGCTGGGTAAGCAACAATTATCAAAGCTGGGTGTTGGCTCTTGTTGTTCTTCGTTGCCTTTAAGTTGAGTGACTAAACTGGCTATTACGTTTGCGCTATCGTTTTCAAGCTTGCGATTGAGAGTTAATACTTGACGCGGCTCGGTTTCTACGCCAAAAGCTTTATCGATAACATTCTCAAGAGCTTTTATTTCAGACTTGCGAATGTGTTCTTCCAAACGATTGCGAGTAATTAAGTTGCCACGTTCATGATAGCGACGCATCTTTGAACTCAAACGACCACTAGTCGGCAAGATAGTGATATTTTTCATTTTATTACCCTCATCAGTAAGTTTTGATGGTGTTGTGATCGCTGTGTTGTGGCTCTATCACAGTTGCGCCTTCCACAGTCCTGATACAGCCTCATCTGTGAATGAGTTGACTGATTACTTTTAGGCTCAGTCACAACACCTCAAAACTCACTTGGGTATAGACTCTCCACACGGGCGGAGCATTCATTGTAGGTACTGCTTTAACTTGATTCTTTTGGTGCTTCTTATCGAATCATCCAGTTCTTCTTACGCCACTGGCGGCTACTTCGTGGGCGTCCTGCCTGTTCGATGTGATTTAATTTAAGATAACTTAACAGAAATGTCAATATTGAATTTAAAGTAACTTAAATTTTCTAGTAAAGATTTTTTGAATTATTCTTGGGTTTACTTCAGGAAAGGAGGGTCAATAAGAGTCAAAACCCTCATTTGAGGGCTCTGATTTTTGATTTGATATCACTTAGATGCATTATGGTAGTCGTATTATTCTTGCATCCACAACTACGCCGATAATTTTACAGTTCCCTTTAATTGGTATCATTCTGTATTGTGGATTGAGAGGCTTTAGATAATAATTTCCAGCATCAACAATGTATTGCTTAAATGTTGCTTCATTTTCACGCTCCAGCTTGGCGACAACCAATTTACCATTAACTGGCGCCACTTCTGGATCTACTAAAATCATCATCCCTTCTGGGATGCTTAATCCAGATGGTGACGTCATTGAATCCCCTTTCACTTCCAGCCAAAAGGAATCACTAGAGCAACTGACGGTAGTTTCATACCAGTCATCAATAGCTCTTCTATGGTAAGGCTCCACCGCTTCACTCCAATTTCCAGCACAAACCCAGCTAATTAGCGGATACTCACCTCTTGCCTTATTAAACCTGAGAAATGAAACATTCGAATTGTCATTCTCGCCTTTAAGAATATGCTCGGGCGAGAATCCTAAAGCAGACGCTAGTGCCAATAGATTATCTCCTTTTGGCTCTGTGTCTTCTTTTTCCCATTGAGAAATAGCAACGTGCGAGACGCCAACATGCTTGCCGAGCTCCCTCTGGGTGAACTTAAGCTCTTTTCTGCGCAATCTAATGCGCTCACCAATCGTTGTTTTCATAGTTAAGGTATCTTAAATCCTCTTGACTTAAGATTCCTTTAGTTGAATAATTAAAGACATCTTAAATGGAGGTTGTAAACATGTTCAAAGATGACGCAGTTAAATTTTTTGGCAGCCAAAGAGCCGTCGCTGAGAAGCTGAACGTATCAGACGCAGCGGTTTCTCAATGGAGGGAAGTCATTCCCGAACGAGCGGCCTTAAAACTAAACCGTATAACCAACGGAAAACTCAAATATAGCCCTAGCCTATATAACAAAGTCGCATAGCAGTACCGCATTTCACAATGAATGCCCCGCCCGTGTGGGGAGTCCCTATCAATCAACCCCCTTGTTGGTAGGCTAAATCAACTGAACCTCTTAAAGAGGGGCAGTTAAAGCTGACCCGAAATTATCAGGGTAGCCTGATCTCCTATTTAAATCACCATCATCTATCTCAGGATAGACGATATCTATCGTTTATTTATTAAACAAACATTAACCAAATTTAACTTTAGGACATTTTACGAATGAAACACGCAAGTTACCGCAAATTATTCAGAGATAAGGAAAGTGAATTGCTTAACAAGATCGCGCTGACAGGTTCACGGAATGTAGCCAGGATAATTGATTTTCATGAATCACAAATCACGCGCTGGCAGCGTCCGCAAAAACTGGATGACATTAGCTTCATTGCGAAAATGGCTCGCGTTTTGGTTGCCATTGAATATGACGCGCCAGACACAAACGTAGTGATAAATCGGGAGGATGCGAAGGCATTAATAGAAGCACTTGAGTATATCCGATACCCAAAAAGAAAAACCTCGAAGGCGGCTACCGACGAGGTCTTAGAAATGCAACTTGAGATGGGAATTTAGCGGTTCCCGAACAACATTTCAACGAGGTTAATTATACATGAAAACGAAATTTAATCACAGCGCTGTGCATAAAACTTTGGTGAAAGATCCAACCAAGGAATAAGAAAATGAGCATGATTCTGATGGCTAAGGCCATGCAAATAAAAGTGGGAAGTACGGCAAGAAAGATGGTACTGCTCAAGTTAGCTGATAACGCCAATGACAAAGGAGAATGCTTTCCTTCCTATCAGCACATAGCTGATCAGTGCGAGATGACTCGAACAACAGCTATTAACCATATTAATGTCCTGTGTGAGATGGGGCTGGTAAGAAAAATATACAGAAGCGGGGAAAAGGGGAATTCTTCAAACATTTATAGGTTAAATCTTGATGGTGTAAAAATTATACCCCCTAGTGTAAAAACTACACCAGAGGTGGTTAAAAAATTACACCACCTTAGTGAAGAAATTACACCACCTAGTGTAACCGTTACACCACCCCCTAGTGTAAAAATTACACCCAGAACCAGTCACTCTTTTGAACCAGTCAATGAACCTATTAAAACAATAGCGAAAGTCGCTAAAGCTCCTCGTGTGGAAAATAAATATGCGTTCAAGGGAGAGGTTATAAAACTGAATCAAAAGAACTATGACAACTGGAAAAAGATTTTCCCTCACATCGATCTGGATACTCAACTGCAACGGCTGGATATCGAGTTTCAAGCCGAAAAGCCCAAAAACTGGTTTGTGACTGCTAGTCATAAGCTGAATTATCAGAACAGCCAGCAAGCTGATCGCTATCAACACCGTGTTGGTACTCGTATTACTCAGCCAATACGTTCTGAACAATTCATTTCGGAGAATTTCTAATGAACATAGCTGAAACGCTGGCTCGTTTTCGCCGGATGATGCCAGAGCATATCAAGCCCAAATTCACGAATGCTGAGGAACTAATGGAGTGGCATCGTAAGCAGGGTGAGATTGATTCAAAACGCATTGCCGAAGAGAATCGGGTGAACCGCTTAAACAGAATCATGGGGCGTTCTGGCATCAGTCCATTGCACCAGAATTGCACGTTTGAAAATTACATCGCCGATACAATTGAGCAGCAAAAGGTTCTCGCAAAAGCCAGGAGTTATGCAGAAAATTTTGGTCACTCATTTGGTGGATTTATTTTCAGTGGCAATCCTGGTACTGGGAAGAACCATTTGGCCGCTGCCATCGGAAATCATCTCATCAAAAACGGTAAGAGCATACTGATTGCTACTTTGCCGGATTTAATGATGCGTGTACGTGAAACTTATCAACGGGACGCGAAAATTAGTGAATCTGCCTTGGTTGATGATTTGTGTGATGTTGATTTGCTGGTGCTCGATGATGTTGGAGTGCAGAGAAAAAATCTGAATGAGGACCTGATAATTTTTCAGGTGGTTGATCGGCGTCTGGCAAACAAAAAACCGGTTGGTGTGTTAACCAACTTACCACAGCAACAGCTTGCTGACGTGTTGGGTGAGCGGGTGATTGACCGCCTGAGAATGGGATCGCCGATTGCTATCGGATTCACGTGGGATAGCTATCGTCGGCAAGTTAAGTAATTACACAGGAAGGATTTTTAATATGAACTGGATTAAATGCAGTGAAATGTTACCCGAATTAAAAGATGATTCAGTTTTAGTATGGTTTTCTGATATTAATTCTATGGATATGGTTCATATAGAAGATTATTTCAAAGATATAACTGCCGGTTTTGATGATGAAGGAAATCAACTTTATACAAAATGGTATATCACTAAAAAAGTTACTCACTGGATGCCACTGCCACAGCCACCGGGGGAAGTATGAAAGAAAAACTTAAGCCGTGCCCGTTCTGTGGTGGAGAAGCTGCCAAATTATGTACTTCATGGAAATTGGTAATTGTGTTTTGTACTACATGTAAAAACCAGACTGCGAGATGTTTATCGCAATCTGATGCTATTCAAGCTTGGAATAAGAGAGTAAATGAAGGGGGATAAATGGAAGCTGATTTTTGTTTTCACGAATCGAATAAATCTCAGGCGTGGGAAATATTGAAAGAAACCCTTCAAACGAAACAGCCGCACCGCATTATTATTAAGCCGTGGAAAAATAAACGCTCATTATCTCAAAATGCCACGGCCCATTTGTGGTTTGGTGAGATAAGTCGTTATCTATGTGCTAACGGTGCCAAATATTCATCAGAAGAAGTTAAAGAAATGTTGAAGCATACATTCCTAGGCTATGAAGTTATCGAGATAATGGATGTCACTACGCAGCTTACAGAGCGTGTCAGGACGCTTAAGCGGACATCAAAACTCGATACAGGGGATATGTTCCAGTTCATGGAAAGAGTTGAACAATGGGCGGCTAGTATTGGTTGTTTCGTGACTATCCCGGATAACAGCGAATATATGAAATTAAAACAGGAGCAAGATAAATGATAGCAGGTAATAAACACTGGTGTAACTTTTGTGGTAAATCACAAGATGAAGTTAATCATTTAGTCTCAGGAATGAATAACAGTGATATTTGTAATGAGTGTATTATCCAATGCGTTAATGTATTAATAAACAGAAAGTCGGATGAAATAAATGAGTCAACAAACATCACAGACTCAAAGAGTCATCAATAATCTGATATATAAAGTCCCCTCGAATAACAAATCAAAACCAGTTCCCACAGAATCCGAAGTTGAAACGTTTGACTACGTTTATGAGCTTCTGCGTGCTAAGTGGGACAGACGGAGAAATAGAAATGAAACTAGAAAAAGGCAAGGTTTACGTAGTTGCAATAGATTACTACATGAAACACGACAGGGCTGAATATCACTCAACCCGATATCGGGATTCCGATAACGAGCCACTACATGACATGATAATCAGAATGATAGACGGTGATTTAGAGGTTGGTCTATTCACCACGCCTGAAATTATAGGATTATCTGAAATTCAAGAAATCTAGGAGCTGGAATAATGAAAAAGCCGGTGAGGAGAAAGTGTAAAATATGTTGCGAATGGTTTATGCCAAAATACCATAATATATGGTGGTGTAGCCCGGATCACGGTACAGAATTAGCAATTAAGAAGCGGAATAGAGACAGGGAAAAAGCAGAGCAGGCACTTAAAAAGAAACGTCAGCAAGAATTAGCAGAGAAGAAAGATAAACTCAAAGCACGCAAGTTAGCAGTAAAGCCCCGCAGTTATTTTATTCAGCAAGCCCAATGTTCAGTTAATGCATATGTTCGTTATCGAGATAAAGATAAGCCGTGTATTTCATGCGGCACTACAGAATCATCACAATGGGACGCAGGGCACTATAGAACGACATCAGCAGCGCCGCAATTACGCTTTGATATAAGACAAATACATAAACAATGTATTGTCTGCAATCGGCATCACTCGGGGAACCTGGTTCCATATCGGATTGAGCTTATTGATCGCATTGGTATTGAGGCTGTTGAAGATATCGAGAGTAATCATGGTCGTCATAGATGGACTATCGAAGAGTGCAAAGCGATTAAAGCCGAGTTTGATGAAAAATTGAAGAAGCTCAGGAGCGTAAGCAATGACAATCTTCACTGATATTGAAGCAGCGATAGAAGATGCTCGGTTTAGGCATGGAGTGACAAGGAAAAGTTTTATTGTTCTGCAATGTGAACATGCTCGATTGAGAGTCATTCAGGATCGGAGAGTCAGGGGCAAAAAACACTCAGTCATGTTTTCAACTAAGTATGACAAATGTCATTCAGTTCTCCGGGGGTAATTGATGAGGCACAATGAATCATTCTCATTATTGGCCTATATTGCCAATAATAAAGATCTTTGCCGAGCATGGGGAAAAGGCTGGAAAACAATAACTCCAAATCAGCGCGTTTGGGTTCGTTACATGCTGATGATATGGGGTAAGCAGCACAGCGGAAGAGAAGAACCTAGTAGTGAATGCAGTGTTATTGGTCGTCTTATGATTCGTACTGAATGGAGTGACGCAGAAGGCCAGCGGATCATTAAGGTAGTGAAAGACTTGCATAAGTTTGGATATCGTGGAGAAGAGCTATTTAAGAAAGCTAAAGATATTCTTTCACCCAAGCAATCATTAAGCGACATCATTACTCTCGCCAAAGAATCAGATGATGCCGCTTTTATTGAGAAAGTATTAAATAAAACTTTCAAAAAGGGTAATCCCGTTCGGGATATTGCAATTAAACGATACTGTGAGCGCAAAAACCCGCAAAAGATTGCTCGTGAGCTTTCTTATCTGACTGGGTGTGACATTCAATATGCAAGAAAGAGAGTTGTATGGTGTGAAGAGCTATTGGAATCAGAAATGTATTACGCTATTAAGCGAGAAATGGAGGGCTGATTTTTATGAATTACGATTATCGCAAAAATATTTTTAAATTAATTGATTGCTGAGAAATTAAGTAGTATGTTTTCGGGTATGCTCGGGAGCAAGAAGCGAAAGAGCCTCATCAATAAAGACACATCGAATTTGCATTGTTACTTTTGGCGATTTAACGATAGCCGATATGGGAATTCCCATAACGGAACAAATTCAATTGATTACGGAGGCTGCGCATGGCGTGGCCTTTTTTGTATTAAAGGCCACCGATGTAAATATTTTCACCGAGGCAAGAGAGCAGAAATATTCGATTTAACTGGGATCATCTTATGCATAAGAATATTTGTAGTGCAATTAGGACAAAAGTTTTCCCAAAAACGCCCTTTGGTCGTCGGTATGTTTTTACCTGTTGGTTGAAGTATCGATATTTCTCTTTTCTGGAAACAGTGTGCGCAAAGATAGTGCGTTTTGATATCAGAATCTGGAAGCGCCTTCAATCGGTATACCGTCGAACCGGCATCAGTGGTATAGATTTCATAATCCTTGGACTGCAAAGCAAACATCTTGATTTGGGCATTTTCCTCAGTAAGCTTCATTGTGATTTGCTTCTCAGCAAGGTAAAGGCTGGAGAGCTCTGCATGAGCCATTTGTAATTCGCTAATTTTTTCTCTGAGTTCGCCAATGGCATTAGTGATAGTAATTTCATCACGTGCATCTTTTATTACTTTTAACAATTCGAAAGCTTGCTTTGTCGCTGTAATAGCAGCGGCTGCTTCTGTAATCATATTAGTCTCGCATTATTGTAGGGGTGAGTTAATATTAGCCGATTTCTTGTTGTAGGGGTATAGCAGGAAACACGCGCCGGGCGTGAAATACCCGGCAACACTTCAAGGGCTGCGATCTGACGTGGCCTTTTTTGTATGTATGTCATAGTAATTTTTCATTAAAGGTGGTAATCATGCTGGTTCGTAATCAGGAATCTATGGAGAAAGGCATGTCAATTACTTATTCTGATATTCGCTCTCAACACAA
>NZ_PUJW01000051.1 GCF_011189575.1 Photorhabdus cinerea | reverse complement strand
CCGGGCTGGTAAATTCAATGGTGTAGCAAAAAGGCTGGCTTAAATATTCCTGCCCGGTAAACGCTAATACATCCAGCGGTGCCTTGTTGCCCCAGACTTTTAATTTATAGCGACTGTGATCAAAGATGACCACTGAGGTTGAAGGGATCATGACTGACTCTCCGTTTCAGTGAGGGTCAGGGGGATTTCAGCCTGTGCCCATATCTGGCAGAGTACCGCTGCCGCGTTCAATGTCTGCGCGCAATAGGGGTGTAAGCGGCACAATAATGAAGTCGATACCGTATCCATATAAGTTCCAGTGTTAATAAGAGGTCAGGCCACACTCAAGGAATAAACCGTTTTGCCATAGCTACCGCACGGCTGAATCTCATCCGTGATTTTTTGCTCAAAATGTGCCCGTCCCCGGGGATTAAAATTATTAGTCTGGAAGGCTCGCCTACCCAGTTCCGGCAATCAACCGGCGCAGCAATAACGCCGCACCGGTTGGATTAAATGGCTGTCATTCCTCCGACATAGCAGCCGATCAGCAATTACGCCTGACTACGCTCATTCCACGCATCCGAGTGAATGATGTTGCCGTCTTTGTACGTCCAAGTGATTTTTTCGTAACGGAACTCAACCTGTTCCAGATGGTTGTGTTTCTCTTTGGCAGGATCTTTGATGTCATGCATCAGCGGCGCCACTTTCACCACCTTCACGTTCTCCAGTCGGGTGTTGAAATATTCCTTCTCCTGACCCGCGTCATCAATTTTGTACCATTTGATTTCCGCTGATTTCAGGGTTTGGCCGGAAGTGACCGCTTTATACAAATAAGGGGTTGAAGCATCGACTTCTTTGGTGAACACTAGCGGCGCGTGCACGCGGGTTCCGGTCAGCTTGCCAGTATTGTTGTCCGTCGGGATATGCAGAGCATGTTCCAGCGCAACAATTTCGATGCTGCCTTCACGGTTCTGTACATCCACAGACCCTTTGATGTCTGCACCGCCGTCATCTTTCAACCACAAATAAGCGGGGATAGCCATAATATTACTCCTGTTTTTGAGTGTGTGATGTCGCCTGCACCGGCGACGTTGTTGTTGATAAAAAGCCTGGTACGGTTTGCGGTCGCTGGCAGGCGACTGCGTCAGGCACCAGACGGATTTCAACTCTGCGGTTGGCAGTACGCCCCACAGCTGTTGAATTGGTGGCGATCGGCCGCGTTGCACCCTCGCCCTTTACGGCGAAGCACGCAGGCGGTATATCGCCGGTGTGTTGTAGCCAGTCGCGTACCGCTTCTGCCCGCGCCAGTGATAGCACCCGGTTTTTCACGGCATCACCGGTAGAATCGGTATAGCCGGTAATCGTAATCAGCCAGCCCGGTTTAGCGCGGATGGTCATCAACGCATTAACTAACACTTTGGTCGAGTCGGCTTTCAGCCTCGCCTGCCCTACCTCAAATAACGCCAGACTGTTTAGGCTGACAGTCTGCGGGATAGCTGCCGTCACCGGCTTTTTCTCCGCTGGCTCAGCCGCGTAAAGGGCAATAGCCGCCTGTAACCTCGGACGTAACCGTTCGCCCTGATACAATCCCAGTCCCAGACGCCACGGCACTCCGTCGCGGTAATATGCCTCAAGCAATTTGTCATCTGCCCTCAGTACCGCTACCGCCTGCGCTCTGTGGCTCTTCTCCTTGATGGCAAGAGACTGATAGTGCAACAGGTCACCCTCTACCTGACGCAATAACCGCCAGTTATGCCAGGCTGAACAGCCCAGCGCAGTCACCCCAGCCAGCAAAAAGAGTCCCATTGCTCTGCGCTGCGCCCGCTGTACCGGTGTCAGCACTGTCCCCATCGGCAACAGGCGCAGTGCCTGGTCCGGGAAAGGCAGTGCTGGGGCCGCTTCCATCGTACCTGACAGGTTGAGCGGATTACCCGCCCCTTTCAGCGCCGTTCTGCTCTGCCACCATTGTTGCCAGAGATGGCCGGTTAACTGGTTAGGTAACGCTGGCACAAACGTTAGCACCATGGCCCATGGCGGACAGGACGGCAGCCCATCCTCCGGGGTTAGACAAGCCGGTAATACGTATTCTTTCATCCAGTCAGCCCAGCCGGTCAGCTCAACCCCGCGTTGAAAACGCACCATCTGTTCGGTCATCTGGCTCTGTCTCAACCAATCCGCTAACGGCTGAAAAGGCATTTTCTCCTGCCAGATCGTGACGGTGGATTGTCCCGCCAGCCACTCAAACCACGTCGGATCAGGCTGTTGCAAGCCATCAGCCAAATAACCGGCCAGCAGTAAAGGCAGTGCAATACCCTGTCGCTGGCGCACCTGAGAAAGCTGCCAGCGCAGCTCCCGTACCCGACCAGCCAGCATCGCCGCATCATGGTATTGCTGCGGGTTGATCACCGCCATCACGCTCAACTGTCCACCCCAGGATGGCCGGGCAGCCAGCAAAGTTTCCACGCTGTCAGTCAGAGACATTCCAGACGGCAAGCACAGCCAGCAGCCCTGCGGCGTCTGACGCAACCACGCCTCACCAAACAAGCTGTCCTGAATGTCGCTGTACACCAGCACCACCGGGTGACGGTCACTTTCCGGTGGCAGCAATGCCGATAGATCATCATGTTGTTTCCGTCGCTGAGATCGTCCGGTATAAAACCCTCCGGTCAGTGTGCAGAGCATAATGATGATTACCCCTACCCACTGGCCTACGGGTGATAAGGGCAACCAGATCAAGCAGAGCAACAGCGCCAGTCCCGCCCCCCATGCCCACAGCCCCCGTTGCAGCATGATACTCATCGTGTCAGCCCCGGTAATAGCGTCGCCAGATACCGGCTCAGCCCCCACCAGACACCGGCCAGCACGACCACCGTCACGACCAGCCGACGGGCAACGGCATACTGCCAATCACCAGACGGAGATACACAATCCAACAGGGGGGAAGATTGAGTTGATCCAAAAGGCACAACCTGTTCATTTAAACGGGTTATCAGTTGTTCCCGAACCAGAGGGGTATCTTCCCGACCGTGGCCTTCGAACCCCAACATCAGCACCCGATGAAAACAGGTCAACACCGCCTTATCAGGAGCAGGCTCATGCAAAACGGTGCGTATCCGCTCATATAATTGGTTGCCCGCTTCCGCAGTATCAAAGAAATAAGCCTGTAACGAGGCGGCACGCCAGGCCGTATACCCCGCATCCTTCGCCCGTTTCAGGATGGTTTCATCCAGCAGGGCGCACTGAGCGTAACTGATATGCTCAATCGCGGACTCGCTGACGCCCGCATCACGCAGTTCCTGCCGAACCCGTTCTATCTCGCTGGTACAGTGTTGCCATACCGTGTCCCCCTGATCCACTGGCACTTCCTGACACAGTGCCGTCACCAGCAGGTAGCTGTTTTGCAGCAGAGCATCAATATCCGGTTGCGGTTTTTTTTGAGTCGATAAATGTGATGAATTCATGTCCGAAGTACCGCAAACAGTTCAAGCTGAATATCACCCAGAATACTAGGCACGTAAAAAGCACAAGCACCCGCCGCCAGCATAGCTTTAGCCGCCGGATGGCTCAGGTCGAGCGCAAAATATTGGTTCTCCAGCCGCAACGGAATCGCCGCCGGCACATGGCTAAGTGCGATCAAAGGGATACCAGTCAATGCCCGGTTAATCATCCGATCAACATCGTCCGGTGCCCCAGCTTTACATAACAATGGAAACCGGGTCTGTAACTGATGCGCCGGCATTGACGAGCGGACCGAAAGATAAAAATCTGCCGCTTCGCACAAGCGGGCATCATGCAAAGTCCCCAGCCACTGCTGTTCTCCCGGTTTTTTCAGTTCAATCGCCACCATCCGCGATGGCAGGCTGGTTTCCAGCAATTGATTTAGCAAGTCAAACAATGGGGGAAACACTGCGCGCAGATTATCGTGCTGATAACGGGGGATCACCCCGGCATCATGGTCCAATGAAAAGGTCAGCAAACTACCGGCAAGTTTGACCATTTCACGGTAGAACAGCTCCGGATGTATATCCGCGTGCGCCAGAAAATCACTCAGTACCGGCTCATAGCTGTTAAGCGCATTGAGCAGCCAAAACAACGACACATCCGCCACGGCAAAATCTGCCATCCGCTCATTGCTTTCACGGCGCATCCCCATCAACCGGGTCTGTTTAGCCCGCAACCGGGTCAGCAACAGGTCGAGCCGGCTTATCAGCCCAGCATTCGCCCCAACACGCAATAATGGCGGCATAAACTGCTCATCAAAGGCCCAGTTACCCTGGGCATCACGCAACAGATGGACGACGGGGCAGGTGAGATATTGTCCGTTTTCCATGCTGTCAAAACGCAGTGATACGGCATAACGCGCCACCGCCATCGATTCACGACAATCACTGAATTCATCCTGTACCGGTACCCACTCCTGTCGGTAACGCACCGGACGGTCAGACTGTTCATCGGGTTTAAGACAATTTCCGCCGTTAGCATACGTGTGCGGCAATGCCAGCAATACCGTGGCCTGTTGCGCCTCGGTTGGCAGAACCGACGCCAATTTTAATACCGGCGGTAACCAGTCAGCGCGATCGGTATCAATCAGCGTTCCATCAGCAAAACGTACACACAGGTGATCAGCCTTTAATTGTCCCAGCGCCAAGGCATCTTTATCAAACACAACAGTTTGCACTCCCCAAGGATGCACCCATCCCAACTGGGCAATACACTGGTTCGTATAAGCCTCCCAGCGGGCCTGCTGCTGAAACTGTTGTGGCGACAAAATGGTCCCCGTTACCCAGAGAGGACGATCAATTTTCATGATGTTCCCCCCACTTATGCTTTGGCTTTCGGCATCTGAGAAACCAGAGACAGGTTGACGTCAAGACCTTCAACCTGGAAATGCGGCACCGCGTACAGTCTGACCCGGAAGAATCCCGGATTGTCATCAATATCTTCAACGATCACCCGCGCTTCACGCAGTGGATGCGAGGCTTGCAAATCGTCAGACGGATCGGTCATCTCCGTCACCAGCGTGTTGATCCAGTTGTTCAGTTCGATTTCAAGCAGACGCCGATCCTTGGTCGTCCCGATGTTCTCCCGCTGGATAAGTTTTAAATAATGGGCAATGCGAGACAGCAAGAAGATATACGGCAAGCGCGCATTAATCCGGCTGTTAGCCGTGGCTTCACCGGTGTCATACAACGCCGGTTTCTGCGTTGAGTTGGCCGAGAAGAAGCAGGCATAATCGCGATTTTTGTAGTAAGAGAGCGGAATAAACCCCAGATTGGCGAATTCAAATTCACGGGTTTCCGGGATCATCACTTCTGAAGGGATTTTAACCTGACTGCCGGTCCCCAAATCGTAGAGGTGGATCGGCAAATCAGTGACCGCCCCACCCGCTTGTGGCCCGCGGATCTGCACACACCAGCCATTTCCGACAAAGCTTTTCACCATGTTGGCCGCAAAGGCAAAAGCGGCATTAGTCCACAAGTATTTATTGTGGTCCGGCCCTTTGACTTGTTCGATGTAATTAAAGGTCCGCACCGGCACCGTATCCGGGCCGTAGGGCAAACGGCCCAATACTCGCGGCAACGTCAGGCCGATATAACGGGCATCATCGCTGTCACGGAAAGATTTCCACTTGATGTATTCAGCGCGGTCAAAGTAGTTACCAATGTCTTTAATTGATGCGACCTCTTCCATGGTTTCCTTGCCGAAGAAAGCGGGGCCGGCAGCCGCAATAAAGGGCATATGTGCCGCTGCCGCCACTTTAGCGATATTGCGTAATAGGGCAATATCCTGTGAGCCGGCACCAAATTCATAGTTGGCAATCACCGATCCAATGGGTTCACCGCCAGGGGTGTCGTATTCCTGAATGTAGGTATGGCGATAGAAACCACTTTGCACAATTTCTGGCGCATCATCAAAATCCTGTTGCAAATCATCTTTCGTCACATCCAGCACTTCAATTTTGACGTTCTGACGGAAATCCGTCCGGTCAACCAGAAATTTCAGGCCGCGCCAGGCTGATTCCACCTGCTGGAATGCCGGGTAGTGCATGACCACATCCAGTTGGCGACTGATTTGGCTGTCCAGTTCATCGATATGCTGATCCAGCAAGGCTTTATCCAGCCGCTTCACTTTTTGCGCCGACTCTTTCAACAGCGAGAGAAAAACGCTGACCGCCGCCGTCACCCGCTCATCGGTTGTCACATCGGCCAAAGCATCATTGTTCTGAAAAAGATCGAAACCATTCAAACGTTCGACCGGCTGTAAATTAATTTTCTTAAATAAAGATTGATAGACGCTACCTTCACTGTGGGTCGTGGTTGCCGCAACAGATGTAGCCTGTTCTTGTACTGCCATTAACTTATCCTTAACTCAAATTTCGTGGAAATAGGGTGATCATCACTCTTGTTGCGGCGCTAGTGCTGCTAGTTCTGTCCGCAGTTCATCGCTCAGCTGGTCATCCTGGAGAATGTGCTCCAGTTCCCGGCGAAACGTGGCGTTGTCAAGCAGGTTGGATTTCAGATCGCGCAACAGATTACGCATAGACAGTAACGCCCGTAGTTGCGGAATTTGCCGGGCTACTTGCTCAGGCTCGAAGTCTTTTATTTGTCGGAAAGCCAGCGCAATATTCGCTTCACTTCCATCACCCGCCAGAGTATTTTCAACCGTCAGGTTAAGGGCGGGGCTGAATTCAGCCAGTACGCTGTCAAAATTATTTTTGTTAATAGAAACCTTGTCTCTTTCCGAGAGAGGTCGCTGTTCCTGTCCGTTGCTGTAATCTCCCATCACCAATAATTTCAGGGGTAATTCCACTTTTTTCTGCGCACCGCCCGTATGCAAATCCAATTTGATATTAATACGGGCTTTGGGGATCTCGTTTTGAAAACTCTGTGCCACAAGTAGCTCCTCAATAATAAAATAAGACGAAAGCATGATGGTCATGCCATAACAGATTTCAGAAATAGAAAACCGGATTCAGCTATTTCCGAACAGGCAATTAGCCGAGCAGAAAATAAGATAACACCGACAAGCCTCGTCGAAATGAATAAAGGCATGGACCCGACAATCTATTTCTTTGATGAAACGATTTTGTAAACATAATTAAATAAAATCAAGATAATTTTAATCAAAAAGCACTTTTTGATTAAAACCAATAATATGTAAATTCCAGTAAAGAAGAGAAAAGAAATATTAATTATAAACCAAAAATAAACGAGATTTGATTTATTTTAATAAAACATTGCCTTTATTTTAATAACATGAATCAGATTGTTTTCTCTGTTACAACAAGATTACTCATGGATAAAAATAATATAATTATTTGATTTTTATTCAATTAATTATGCTATTTATCACTATAAACATTCCATTTTCAACCTGGAAATTTAACAGCAAAAAATGAGTAAAAAAGAATGATTATCAATTATATTATGCAAATGAGAATAAATTCAGTTGTACATGTTGAAACAGGGAAGAAATATAATAATCTTCAAAAAAAACCAGATAGGTTAATGAGAATATTATTACGATATCCTCTAAATATATTTTTCCTTAATTTTCTATATTAGAAGCGCTACTCTTAATTACCTTCGCACCTCTATAATGAGACAAACAAGTGTGAAAATGATGTAAATTAAAACCACCGCAAAGTAAACCCTCTGCCAATTCAAGGTTGTCACTGCACAGATTATTTGATTTCATAAGCTATATTTAAAAAAGGAATAATATGAGAAACTCCCCCAGCAATTTTCTGCATCTATTTAAATGAAAATATTTGCGGACTATGAATGAAAACAAAACCGTAATTCTTTGTTACTCAAATGCCCGCATTTTAGGAAATTAATTCGAAGACCGGTCAAGACTTGCGGATAAGATTGCCCCCATCCGCCGAATGAAATGTCATTACATTACAAAATAGTGATGTAATGACATAGAAATTTAAATAATTAATTCAACAATATAGGAGCTGGGCGGATTTTCCCTGTGCAGAAAGTAACTTTACAGCCTTCTTGTCGAAAGAGACGAAAGTTTCTCCTCCGAGCCAGCTACCATCTTTACCTCCAAAGGGTACTCCCGCCGACATCAGGCGGGAGGGGAATTTGGACGGGCTTGAAAAGCCCGTAGAATCATCAGCCACGCTGATGTTGAATGTATTGTTTCACCACTTCCAGTGGT
>NZ_PUJW01000050.1:2986-8562 GCF_011189575.1 Photorhabdus cinerea | reverse complement strand
GCCCTCCAGCCAGTGCCCGGCAGTCAGGCCCGGTGCAATGGCCTCCACCTGCTCGACTTCCCCCATCACCAGTAAGATACGCACCCTGAACCCCCAGAGCCGGCCATAACGACGGTGCAGGCGGGCGCCTAATTCATCGTAATCAAACTGTTTACTGACCGGAGCAGCCAATGGTGGACCTGGTTCCGGCTCCGTGACTTTATCTTTGACAAACAAGGTGACCGTGATAAAACCCAGCATACTCACCACCACGATGAGCACCCAGGCTATTCCACAAGCCCGTAACAAATGATTGAACTTCTCGGTATCTGTGGTTTGATGTTCTCCCCAAAACCACCATCCCAGACCGGCGAACGTCACCAGCAGGGTAATCGTTCCCACCAGTAAGATGAGCGTATTCACCACCGAAACCGGTTGTAATTTATTTTCTTGCAGTTTCATAAGATTTCACTATTCCAAACGCTAAAGTGTGTTGAGGATCGCGGGCCAACCAGCCACAGGGCTGACCGGTATTTTCCGCCGAGATAGCCGCCAGGGTTTGCACCACCACCGCTTCCATCTCGTTAATATTGCCCCAATTGAGATCCTGTACATGTTGAGTGATATTCCAGCCGGTCTTTTCCAGTGCAAGCCCGTCCGGCTGGGAAAACAGAAAACAAGGTTCCGGTGGCTGCGGGATATCTGCCTGTACCAGCGCCCGGGCTGCCACATCCATAACCGGTTCATCATCCTGAGCCTGAAAATATTCACCGCGGGTCAACGCCACGTTGCCGGTTTTTTTCAGTAACCAGATAAAAGCCGCTTCACCCGCCGGTAAGGCTGATCCCGCTTCACTGGCGACACACTGGCAACCGGCGCACAAAATAGTCGCCTGACTGCCCGTTGTCGCATTCAGCCGGTCAGTCATCTCATCCAGAGTATCAATACCGCGCCAGTATTGCGGCTGTTCGGGTAACACCACATCAGGAAACTGCACCGCCATCTGGGCGACAAACTCCTGCCAGACGGTAGCTGAACCCAGCCAATAACAACGTATTGGCGTACAACACAACGGCGCCTGATGCTGATTCTGCCACTGATTCACCGCCATTTTCGCCAGCTGGATTTCCCGTTGTTCGATGTCAACGACACCGGAACGCCGGAGACGCACCACCTGACCCTGCGCCTCCTTGATGGGTTCCGGGCGACGATGACTCTGGGACTGATTAATCACACTCAGCCACACATCAGGCGTGATCCCCGGCGGACCGACTAACACCCAATCCACCAGCGCAATCTGCTGACGATGTTTACGCCACCAACGTTGCTGCACCCACTCAACCTGTTGCTGATAAATCCAGGCGTTATGCCGGGCAAAACGGTAAAACAGCCAGCGAAATAGCAGACATAACAGCCATAACGCCGCCAGTCCGGGGATCATGGCGTACAAGGCTGAAGCGTCACCGATTTCAGGTCTTATCAGCGCGACGAGGTTACTGACCAGCAATACCCCTCCGGCCCCGGCGGCCAACCAGCGTTTAACCCGGGGCGGTGAAGCCTGACGATACGGCGGAAAGGTGGGACAGACTTTCATGACACCACCTGATAATCGGGACCGGAACTCACCAGCGTACAGCCACATTCACAACGATGGCCGTCTAATGCCACGGGCTTGCCATCGATCAGGCAGGCGGCACTGCCTTGCGCAATCGTGGTCATGCCGTGATGGTTGCACTGAACCGGATCGCCCTGACAGGCGATTGGTTGACCAAAACAGAGGTAGTGGCCGGATAATACCTTGCCACCGTACTCACGCAGGCTGTCGCCCTGACGGATAACATTCTTCATTGCTCAGGCCCCCCTGACGGAGTCAGTTCCAGAGTCCTGCCGGCCCAACGCGCTTTGAGCTTCTCTTTGGCAATTTGCATTCGCCGCTCTTCGATAAACTGTCTCTGCTGACGGGTCACCTCACCCACATTATGGGTGAATGCCTTCGTCTGCTCCGCGTCCGGTAACATGGGAATAAGTTCCCGGGTGGATAAATCGTGTACGCTCACTTCCAGCTGAGTGACGTGAGTTTCGTCGATGGCATTCGCCACCATGTTGCCGATTTTTTTCCGTTTGAAGAGAAACAAGGCACTGCCAATCGGTGACGCTGCCCCGACCACATTGCCTTCCACCGTCAAAAGCGACAGGGGTTTACTACACACTGTGCCGAAGTAAATCACCCGGTAACGGAAATAACCGCCCTCCGGCTCACGCGTATCCAGCGTAGAGTACATAAACCAGGCGCGGGAATCATGCACCTGATTGTCATACAGGGCCACCAGTAATGACTCCGGTGATGCTGGTTGACCGGTTTTTCTCGTCGGAACCGGCTGGAAAAGCCGATCGACCAACGCCTCTCCCGCGGTTTTCATTTGCTGATATTCCCAGTCCTCATCCTCACTGTTCAACAGATAAAGGGCGTTGCCCAGAATGCCTTCGACAGCAAATTGCTTCGTACCGGATATCCCACGCCGTTCTCCCCGGTAGTCACTGCGAAATTCCGCTGCCGCTTCCCGCAACTGCTTCTGGGCGATTTCCGGGTCAAAATCCGGCACACCGGGAACTAACACAGGCGGTTCTTTACTGCCGCTAATAATGTATTCCAGTCGCTGTGCTTTCCGTTTCTTTGACACGGCATCCTGCCCGGCTTGCCGCACCTGCTCACTCTTCGCATAATGCGTCTTATCCGCGTCACGGTTAGGGGCGGCAAGAAAAAACGGCGTACTGAGCAGCGTCCCGCCGGCGTAGCGGTTGATACGCCAGGCGGTCAGCCAGTCCATCTGGTTTTCCATGGCCTGCTCCAGCACCACAGCTGACCGTATCGGTTCAAAGCGGGCGGCTTCTTCGGCGGACAGCGGTTGTTCCGGCATATCAAGTCCCAAAGTGACTTTGCGCCAAGCGTTGAAGCGGTTGATGAGTTTCAATTCTATATCGAATTCCAAGCCAACTTCATAACTCATGGAACGCCAACTATGCTGAGACAGATCCGCAGGTAAAGCTATCTTTGGTACTTTAAGAGGAGCCCCACTTTCAAATGCCGCGGCATACATTTCATGTAAAACAATTTGGGATAAAAGGAAGCCATCCGTTTCCCCTATCGCCTTACCCTGATCTCCCGGTGGATAACCGCCCCCCAAATCAGAATGCACGCCGGGATAAATCACCTCGGTGCTACCGGTCGGGTAGGTCCCATCGGAACGGCGAATCGAATCCATCGGGAAACTCAGCCGCTGTTCATGGGTCGAGACCAGATGCACACAGCGTTTCACCAACCCGCCGTAAATCTCCTCCGATGGCAGTTCCTGCGTGCCATCTGCCCAGGCCATATGCCCCTCAACGACAGGAACCACATGGCTCATCCCGACTGACGCCACCGTGTCAAACAGCCCGAGAAACTCCACACTGATGGGCAGGTTACAATCCGGGTCGGTTTCGTTTTTCGCTTGCAGACACAGTGATGGCTTCAGGTCATCCCCTTTGGGAGGCGGCAACAATTCGGCCAGCCAGTTGACAAAGGCCCGGGCCTCCGCTGCCCCACGGGAAAAACCATACACATACAACTTCATCCCCAGCAACTTACACTTACCTCGTCCCAGATGGCTGCGGGCTATTTTTAGCTCACGTTTTAAACGGGCAAACTGCTTATAAAACTCGCCATAACGGTTATGCGCCCCTCCCAAGCCCAGTGTGTGCCAGGTGGTGGACATCGCCTCCAGGGATTTTTGACTTTCACTGTTGGTCATCTGTTTTTGTGTCAGGCTAAAGCCAAGGACATCAATCAACCGCAGCAACGCCCAGTTGATCCGGTCCTCACCCCGGTCAGCAAAAGCCAGCCCCCACGTGCTGTAATCCAGATCATTAATTTCCGGAAAAGGGGTCCCCACACCGGGGATATAATATTTAAAGTATTCTCCGCCAGTGCTTTCGACATCATCCAGCAACGGCTTACCTGCCGCCCCACCCGCATAACCGGCCCCAATCGTCGCCTGAAACAGCCGAACGATATTAGTCGGATGGTGAGGAACAGCCTGATAAAGATCGTTATACAAATTATTGCCGGTGCCATCAAAAAACAGGCTGACATGCAGGGTCTTACAGCAGGGTGGCACCACCCGACGATTCTCCGCCAGACACAATTCCTGATGGTAGGCTCTTTCGTCACTGGTCTGACGGTGACAATTTTGCCCGACCAGATAGCTTTTAGACGGCAACCGCCCCTTCGTGGGAAAGGGAGCGGGCAACCAGACCGCATCGTTATGATTTATTTCGGACATACTTTCGGCTCCTTCATTTCTAACGGTTCTTTAATCGGGTAGTTTGGGCTACCGTAGGCGTCACAAGAGGTCGTGACTTTAATCTGATCACAGGGCAAGAAATGCACCGTAATCCCGCAGGTATCTCCTCCATTCTGATAATAGGGCACTGGCACTACCTGGCTATGTTGGCGTGTATAAGCATCCATTTTTTTCTTCCATGCCATAAATTTTTCTCTATCCGCAAAACCGGGAAAACCATCCATATCTCCCACTCCAGTCTCCCAATCTACCCGAACCGTCATCCCCGGTTTCCATTTCGCTGGCACGCTATAACAACAGCCACCGCCACCGCCCTGATACGGCCCGATAATATCGATACCCGGCGTATCATCCACACTGAACCGGTTAATCGCCCACTTGGTATGGTTAATCGCAATAATCACGCCGGCCTGCGCTGGAAACTGACTACAGGCCGCCAGTAACAGGCATACAACCGCCCATTTAAACCGGTGTTTCTTCATCTTTCTCTCCTTCAATAAGGCATAATCTGGCTTTGAGATGCCTGTCGGCATTATTTCGGACATACTTTCGGCTCCTTCATTTTCAACGGCTCTTTAATCGGATAATTGGGACTATTGTAGGTAGCGCAGGACGTCGTCACCTTCACCTGATCACAGGGTAAGAAATGCACCGTAATCCCACAGGTGCGCTGACCGGTATAATCGGGCACCGGCACTACCTGGCTATGCTGGCGGTTCTGAGCATCGATTTTTTCCCTCCATGCCAAATATTTCTCCCTATTTGCATATCCGGGAAAATCGTCGGAGAAAGCCACCCCGGTTTCCCAATCCACCTTGACCGTCATCCCCGGTTTCCACTTCTCCGGAGCCCGATAGCAACAGCCACCACCACCGCCCTGATACGGTCCGATACTATCGATACCGGGATTATCATCCACACTGAACCGGTTAATCGCCCACTTGGTATGATTAATCGCCTCAATGGTTCCGGCCTGTGCCGGCAACTGACTACAGGCCGCCAGTAACAGGCATACAACCGCCCATTTAAACCGGTGTTTCTTCATCTTTCTCTCCTTCAATAAGGCATAATCTGGCTTTGAGATGCCTGTCGGCATTATTTCGGACATACTTTCGGCTCCTTCATTTTCAACGGCTCTTTAATCGGATAATTGGGACTATTGTAGGTAGCGCAGGACGTCGTCACCTTCACCTGATCACAGGGTAAGAAATGCACCGTAATCCCACAGGTGCGCTGACCGGTATAATCGGGCAC
>NZ_PUJW01000050.1:0-2976 GCF_011189575.1 Photorhabdus cinerea | reverse complement strand
AATGCACCGTAATCCCACAGGTGCGCTGACCGGTATAATCGGGCACCGGCACTACCTGGCTATGCTGGCGGTTCTGAGCATCGATTTTTTCCCTCCATGCCAAATATTTCTCCCTATTTGCATATCCGGGAAAATCGTCGGAGAAAGCCACCCCGGTTTCCCAATCCACCTTGACCGTCATCCCCGGTTTCCACTTCTCCGGAGCCCGATAGCAACAGCCACCACCACCGCCCTGATACGGTCCGATACTATCGATACCGGGATTATCATCCACACTGAACCGGTTAATCGCCCACTTGGTATGATTAATCGCCTCAATGGTTCCGGCCTGTGCCGGCAACTGACTACAGGCCGCCAGTAACAGGCATACAACCGCCCATTTAAACCGGTGTTTCTTCATCTTTCTCTCCTTCAATAAGGCATAATCTGGCTTTGAGATGCCTGTCGGCATTATTTCGGACATACTTTCGGCTCCTTCATTTTCAACGGCTCTTTAATCGGATAATTGGGACTATTGTAGGTAGCGCAGGACGTCGTCACCTTCACCTGATCACAGGGTAAGAAATGCACCGTAATCCCACAGGTGCGCTGACCGGTATAATCGGGCACTGGCACTACCTGACTATGCTGGCGATTATTAGCTTGCAATTTATTACGCCAAGCTAAATATTTTTCTTCATCAGCAAAACCGGGAAACCCCTTTGTTGATGCTTCACCGGCCTCCCAATCCACCCGGACCGTCATCCCCGGTTTCCATTTCGCTGGCACGCTATAACAACAGCCACCGCCACCGCCCTGATACGGCCCGATAATATCGATACCCGGCGTATCATCCACACTGAACCGGTTAATCGCTCACTTGGTATGATTAATCGCCTCAATGGTTCCGGCCTGCGCTGGAAACTGACTACAGGCCGCCAGTAACAGGCATAAAACCGCCCATTTAAACCGGTGTTTTTTCATCTTTCGCTCCTTCATTGAGGGATAATCTGGCTTTGAGATGCTCAAGCACAAAGGATGCTCTGTCATCATCCAGTAAAATAGGTTTGTCAGATGCTTCGACCATTAAGACATAACAGTGGTTAAACAGTTGCTCATGAGAAGCTTCCGGGTATTCGCTCTCATTCAGTTGCGACATTAGCTGATGAGCATCAGAAACACACAGGAGGAACTCCAGTTGCTTATCCGTGAGATCAATTTTCTCAATGGCGTCACTAACTGGCTCGGCATTCCCCTCACCCAAAAGAAAATTCGAAACGCCGTCACGATCAAGCCAGCTCCAGAACAGAACGGGTCGGAGTAATTGCTGTTGCTGCTCCGCATCCAACACATGAGAAAACAGCACCGGGAAAATACGCGGATCAAAAAAGCGTAAAATGCCCGCCTGTCCCGCGTATGCAGCATCCGCACATTGAATTAAATACAGAGCCAACAGGTCAAATGACCATGACGAGCATAAAATCAACAGCAACGGTTCTTCCCTTAAGCGCCAGATAATTTCCTGCATCCATTGCCGCTGGTCAGGTTGGGTTAAATCAATCCGGATCAAGACCGGCGCATCTTCCACCACAATCTCTTCGGGCAATTCCTGAAACAGTGAACACCATTTGATTTCAGGTGAAAAACTCTCCAACGCCGGGATCAGCGAGAACTCGCTCCCGGACTGATCCACAATGATATCGAGACAACGCATGCCGACATCCTTTGCTGACGTCTCAAGTGAGGCAATCCAGTCAGTTATTTCAACGTTATTCATCGGTTATTTCCTCAAAACAAACCCTTGCGCCATCTCCTGCGCTTTTTTCAGGCACTCTTTACACACGGATTCCGGCAAGTCCGGTAACGGAAAATCCTGCTTCGCCGGAGCGTCCATTTTGTGCTGCCCTTTCAAACTGAGCAGGCCCGGCCCATGAATTTCAATTTCTCCTGCCGGAGAAAGACGGATATATGCGCCGCCACACGCCAGTGTCAGGCCGTTTTTAGCGATAATCTGTACCTGGCCCTGCGTTGACTTGACGGTGACATCTTTTAACGCGGTGAGACCTAACTCATCCCCGTGGGATTCCATCGTGAATGGCCCTTTCCCCGAGACCAGACGCATTCCCTCTGTCTGCGCCAGTAAAGAGATGGCCTGAGTGGCATTCACCCCAATGCGGCAGGCACTGGCCATATGCACGTCGCCCGCACTTTGGGCATAGAGCGCCTGACCACTGTGCAACATCACAGTCTGCGGACTGACAACACCGATACCCTCTGGCGCACTGAGCAACATGGCTGCCATTTTCAGTTGATCCACCCCCTGTAAATAGGTTTTCAGGCTCTCGGTATCCGGGGAATAATTCAGGTGAGTTTTTGTCACAGTTCCCCATTCCATCACCTGATTGACCGCCCCTTTGACCAGACTGATCGCCGGGGTCATCGACAGTACTTCCCCTCTGGCTTTAGCCTGTTCATCCGCACTGATAAACAACCCCTTACCCGCGCGGATCGCCCCCCAGCTATCGGTGCGCAGTTCAAAGCCCTCGCCCCGTTTCTTCGGATGCGGGCGCTGACTATCGACAAGATGCCCCAGATTCAGCTGGCTCTTACCGCCGTATTCAGTACTGAGTTTGATGTGCTCTTTCCCGCGCTCGTCATCCATCCGCAGTTTGTTATTCGCCGGCGTGCGCAGCACGTTACGTTTGTAGTTATAAAATGCGACGTGATCCGGGTGTTTCGAGTCGTGCAGCGCGTGAGCGATATAAGGCCGGTCCGGGTCGCCCCCTTCAAACGCAATCGCCACTTCCGTCCCCGCCAGCAACGGCCAGTGAAAACCGTAGGTGTCACCCGCATAGGGCCGGGCCAACCGTACCCACAGGCTTTCTCTCCCCTGCGGCCAGCTCGCCCGGTCAAAGTCAAATGACACCCGATACAACCCGTCTTTGTCGATATCCCCGTACTGGTCGTTCACAACCGCACTGGTCACTCTGGCCGGTA
>NZ_PUJW01000049.1 GCF_011189575.1 Photorhabdus cinerea | reverse complement strand
ATATGCCCACCACCATAGCCGGGGAACGTGATACACAAATCGCCACCCGCTGGTCCGGCTCCACGCCCAAAGCAATCAGCTGATGGGCCAGCCGGTTGGCGCGAGCATTCAATTGCGCATAACTGAGGGTCTGTGCTTCATACTCTAACGCAGTTGCGTCCGGGGTTTTCTCTACCTGTTGTTCAAACAACTGATGAACGCACCACTGGTCAGGGTAGGCCGTTTCCGTGGCATTCCAAGTTTCTAGCAGCAGTTTCCGTTCCACTTCCGGCAAGATATTCAGTGCCTGCACCGGTGTCTCAGGGGCTTGTTCAAGCGCCTCTACCAAACTTTCCAGCGCTTGTTGCATGTAACCGCACAAGTTTTCCGGATCAAACGGTTGTACTACCTGAGCGGTCAATCCCAGCGATTCACCAAAATCCTCCACCGACAGCACAAACGGATAGTTGGTCCGCTCCTGACCACTCAGGAATTCAATACCGCTTATCAATTCATCTGACGTTGCCAGCAAGGCATTATGCCGATAGTTCAACAGGCTGCTAAAGAGTGGGATATCCCCCCGCACCCCGCTGCAACGCTGGGCCAGCGCCAGTGAAGCATGCTCATGCGTCAATAATCCGGCCAACCGGGTATGGGCGGCCTGTACACTGTCTCGTACTGGGGTCTCATTGATATCCAGCCGCAACGGCAGGGTATTGATAAACAGCCCCATGCCATTGTCGGCACCTTCGCCTGCCGCCATCCGCCCAAATAATACTGTGCCAAACACCACTTTCTCCTGCCCGCTGGTACGCGATAATACCTGCGCCCAGGCCAGATGACACAGCGCCGCCAGACTCACGCCCAAACGCCGGGCCTGACTACGCAGACGATCATTCAACCCGACGGGCAGCATCCGGTAAGATTCCGTCACCTGTGAACCATCACGATGCACCTCCGTCAAACCAAACGGCAGGGTGGGTTCATCCACCTCCGCTAACATGTCAGTAAAGAAACGGGTGTGTTCTTCCTGACTGACCCCCAACCGGGCCTGAGCGACCAGATTGCGGAAAGGTGTTGGCACCGGCAAGCTGCCCTCCCGTCCAGCAAGATACGCCTGAACCTCGTTGTTCATCACATCCATCGTGGTGTGGTCGCCAATCAGGTGATGTTGCAACTCCAGTAAGAACCAGCGGCCATCGGTCTCCTGCGCCACCACAAAACTCAGCAACGGTGCCTGACCTAAATCGAGACGATAATGACGAGGATTAAAACGTTCAGCCAGTTGATCACAAACTGGCCCATCAGACGGGTCCAGCGTCAATTCAGTCACCGACAAAGGTGCCTGACGCCAGACTACCTGAGCAGGCACAGACAACTCTTGCCAGATAAAGGCGGTCCGCAGGATGTCATGACGATCAACCACCTGTTGCACCGCCGTCAAATAGCGGTCCAGCAGAGTCCGGTCAGCAAAGACCATCTGGTTGGCTAACAAATACGGATCACCTTCGCTTGCCAGTAAATGGTGGAACAAAATCCCGTCCTGCAACGGTGACAACGCATAGATATCCTGAATATTGGCCATCCCACCCGGTACCTGCCCGACGATACAGTCAATCTCTGGCTGAGTCAGATCTATCAGCGGCAACATTTCCGGTGTCAATGCTGTGGTTGTTGGCGTAATAACATTAGCAGGCACGATCACAGCCCGATACTGCCCCAACGTTTGGGCCAGTTCAGACAACACCGGCGACTGGAACAGATCACGCACCGCCAGGGTCAATCCCTGATGACGCAGGCGTTCAATCATGCGTACCGCCAACAATGAATGGCCGCCCAGTGCGAAGAAGCTGTCATACCGACTGACCTGTTCAATCCCCAGTAATTCACGCCAAATCGACGCCAGGGCCATTTCTGTTTCTCCCTGAGGCGCGGCGTAAACCTGACGGGCAACCGCTTCACCATCCGGAGCAGGTAGCGCACGACGATCCAGCTTACCATTCGCAGTCAATGGCAATGCATCCAGACGTACAAAAGCACTTGGCACCATATAATCAGGTAGCAGGGCACTTAGGTATTCACTCAAACTATTAACCAGCCCCTCATGCGCTTCCGCCACCACATAGGCAACCAGCTGTTTATCCTGCCCCTCACCCAGTGCCAATACAACAACCTCACACACCGCCGGGTGCTCTGCCAGACGCGTCTCAATTTCTCCCAGTTCAATCCGGAAACCACGGATTTTAACCTGCTGGTCGTTGCGGCCCAGGAATTCCAGATTACCGTCCGGCAGATAACGAGCCAAATCCCCGGTCCGGTACATGCGGGCATCTGGGTTATCACTGAACGGATCAGCAAGGAAACGTTCAGCGGTTAACTCAGGGCGATTAAGATAACCCTGGGCTATCCCATCTCCACCAATATAAATCTCGCCGGTTACTCCCAGCGGCACCGGTTGACCATCAGCATCCAGCAGATAAACCTGCGTGTTAGCTACCGGTCGGCCAATAGGGACGTTGGTTGCTCCCTGCGCTAATGCATTAATACGGTATGTCGTAGTAAAGGTGGTGCCTTCACTCGGCCCATAGCCATTTAATAACTGTTGTGGCGGATTTTTGCTCAGCACCTGACCAATGACATAAGGGTCAAGGGCATCTCCCCCGACAATCAAGATTTTAATCTGCGGAAGAACCGGAGATAACTCTGCCGCCAGCCAGTTAAACAACCCGACAGTCAGCCACATAACTGTGACGCGGTGAACCTGTAAAGCCTGTACAAACTCCTGTGGTGTCAATAACGTAGTGCGGTCGATAACCACCAGCGTTCCACCGTTGAGCAAGGGTGCCCAAACTTCAAACGTGCTGGCATCGAAAGCCGGATTAGCGGCGAAGGCAACCCGGTCATCCTGCCCAACTTCAGCATAGCCATTATTGATGACCAGCCTGACCACCGCACGATGAGGTACGACCACGCCTTTTGGCATGCCAGTCGAGCCGGAGGTGTACATGATATACGCTGATCCGGTACTGTAACGCGCCAGATCAAGGTTGATACGATCTTCCTCTCTGCCCGTATTTTCCTCATCAGAAAGACGCAGCAGCGGAACTGAGAGGCCAGCCGAGATATCAGTTTGCGCATCAGTAATCAACAAATTGGCTGAACAATCATTTATCAACCAATTTCGCCGTTCTTCCGGCACACGGGTATCTATCGGTACGTAAACGGCACCAACCTTAAGGATAGCCAATTGGGCCACCACCAGTTCAACCGACCGCTCCAATAGGAGCACGATGTACTCATCCGGACAAACCCCTTGTTCGATCAACTGACGAGCAAACCGGTTAGCACGCATATTCAGTTCCGCATAGCTTAAAGTCTTATCTCCTGCTATCAGGGCCGTCGCCTCTGGAGTTTTCGCTGCCTGCTGTTCAAACAACTGATGAATGCATAACTGCTCAGGATACGTGGTTTCCGTCGCATTCCATGTTTTTAACAACAACCTCCGCTCCACTTCAGGCAGGATATTCAACGCCCGTACCGGGGTCTCCGGGGACTGGTCGAGCGCCTCAACCAAACTCTCCAGCGCCTGTTGCATATAGCCACATAACCGGGCCGGATCAAACGGTTGCACTACCTGAGCCGTCAGCCCCAGCGATTCGCCAAAATCTTCCACCGACAGCACAAATGGATAGTTAGTCCGCTCCTGTCCACCCAGAAATTCAATACCGCTTATCAGGTCATCTGGCGTTTCCACCAGAGTATTATGCCGATAGTTCAACAGACTATTAAAGAGTGGGATATCCCCCCGCACCCCGCTGCAACGCTGGGCCAGCGCCAGTGAAGCATGCTCATGCGCCAATAATCCAGCCAATCGGGTATGGGCGGCCTGCACGCTGTCCCGTACCGGGGTTTCATCGATATCCAGCCGCAACGGCAACGTATTGATAAACAACCCCATGCCATTTTCGGCACCCTCACCTGCCTGCATACGCCCAAACAGCACTGTGCCAAACACGACATTCTTCTGACCACTGGTATGCGACAACACCTGCGCCCAAGCCAGATGACACAACGCCGCCAGACTGACACCCAAACGCCGGGCCTGACTACGCAGACGGTCATTCAACCCAGCGGTCAGCATCCGGTGAGATTCTGTCACCTGCGAACCATCACGATGCACTTCCATCAAACCAAACGGCAGGGTCGGTTCATCCACCTCTGCTAACATGTCAGTAAAGAAGCGAGTATGTTCTTCCTGACTGACACCTAACCGCGCCTGAGCCACCAAATTACGGAACGGTACCGGTGTCGGTAGGTTGTCTTCCTGACCCGTCAGATACGCCTGCACTTCACGGTGCATCACTTCCATCGTTTCATGGTCACCGATCAAGTGATGATGCAATTCCAATAAGAACCAGCGACCATCGGTCTCCTGGGCAATGACAAAACGCAACAGCGGGGCCTGACTCAGGTCAAGACGATACTGACGCGGGTCAAAACGCCGGGTTAACTGGTCACTGACCGAACCGTCAGCTGGGTTTAGTGTCAATTCAGTCACTGACAATGGGGCCTGACGGCAGACCACCTGCGCCGGGACTGATAATCCCTGCCAGATAAAGGCGGTCCGCAAAATATCGTGCCGATCAATTGTCCGTTGAACCGCCGCTAAATAATGATCCAACATAGCCCTGTCAGCAAAAATCATCTGGCCGATTAACAGATACGGATCACCTTCATCCTCCAGCAGATGGTGGAATAGGATACCGTCCTGCAACGGCGACAGCGCATAGATATCCTGAATATTGGCTATCCCGCCCGGTACTTGGTCGATAATGCGCTCAATCTCAGGCTGAGTCAGGTCAATCAACGGCAACAGATCCGGTGTCAGCACCGTAGTATCCGGTGTAATACGGTTGGCAGGCACCTGGATTTCATCATGCTGAACCAGAGACTGTGCCAGAATACAGAGTGTTGGATGCTGGAATAGCGTTTGTACGGATACGCCCAGACCGACACGCCGTAATCGTTCAATCATGCGCACCGCAAGCAGTGAATGACCGCCCAGAGCAAAGAAGCTGTCATGTCGGCTGACCTGCTCAACATCTAGCAGCTCACACCAGACAGCCGCCAGCATTATTTCTACCTTTCCTTGCGGAGCTTCATAGACCTGACGGGCAAACGCCTCCTCCCCTGGCGCAGGCAACGCCCGGCGATCCAACTTACCGTTAGCGGTCTGCGGGAAAGCATCCAGACGCACAAAAGCCACCGGGACCATATAGTCAGGTAAAACAGCACTCAGATGTTCACGCAAACGGGCTGCCAACTCTTCATGGACTTCCGCTACTACATAGGCCACCAGCCGTTTGTTCTGCCCATCATCCAACGCCAGTACTGCCGTCTCTTGCACCGCCGGGTGTTCCATCAGTCGGATTTCAATTTCACCCAGCTCAACCCGGAAACCGCGGATTTTAACCTGCTCGTCGTTACGACCTAGGAATTCCAGATTGCCGTCCGGCAGATAGCGGGCCAAATCCCCGGTACGATACATCCGCGCACCGGATACTGGACTGAAGGGATCTGGTATAAAACTTTCCTTACTCAATTCTGGCCGGTTCAAATAACCCCGTGCCACTCCGACGCCACCAATATACATTTCACCAACACAGCCTAATGGTACTGGCTGACCGTATCTGTCTAGCAGGTAGACACAGGTATTTTTAAGCGGTTGACCGATAGAACAATCATCGGCTGGGGATACTATCTCCTTACAGGTCGCCGTCACGGTATTTTCCGTCGGGCCATACGCGTTCAATAGCCGCGGTCGGTGGATTTCCCGCGCAAACCAATCCTGAACCGCTCTCTTTTTAACCGCCTCACCCCCAATGATGATCAGCCAGAGACAATCCGGCAGCGGTAATCCATCGTCTCTGGCAATTAATTCGGACCAAAATGACACAGGCAGAGACATCACCGTGATACGATTTTGCCAAGCTAAGGCAATAAATTCCTGTGCAGAAGCCAGCCAGCTGTCATCACGCATCACCAGCGTGGCACCGTTGCATAATGACGAGAAGCATTCTTCTACTGAAACATCAAAAGCAAAAGAAGCAAATTGCAATAACCGGTCTTGCGCCGTGATTGCATAGGTCTCATTAAAACCCAAATGACGCTGATATATCGCCTGATGTTCCACCATCACCCCTTTCGGCTGCCCGGTAGAGCCAGAAGTATAGATGACATACGCCAAATGCTGTGGTGTCAATGCCGTCACCAATGGATTACTATCCGGCAGGTCTGGCAGGGTATTCGGGTCAAGTACAGTCAGCCCGGCTAACGACTCGTTACCCAGTGCTGCCTGCCCGGTCATATCCGCTAATACCACTGACGGCGTAGTATCATTCAGGATATATGTCAAACGTTCCATTGGATAAGTTGAATCCAAAGGCACATAAGCGCCACCCGCTTTCAGCACTGCCAACAGTGCTACCACCATGGCCGGGGAACGGGCCACACAAATCGCCACCCGCTGGTCCGGCTCTACGCCCAGAGTAATCAGCTGATGAGCCAGCCGGTTGGCGCGGGCATTTAACTGCGCATAACTGAGGGTCTGCTCTTGATACTCCAGCGCCGTCGCCTCCGGAGTTTTCTCCACCTGTTGCTCAAACAACTGATGAAGACATAACGCATCAGGATACGCGGTTTCCGCCACGTTCCAGGTTTCCAATAACAACCTGCGCTCTGCCGGGGACAGGATATTAATTTCCCCAATCCGCTGTTGAGCAGGAGCAACCATTGCCTGCAGTACCATGTGCAGATATCCCACCTGCCGTTCCATGGTCGGTTGATCAAACAGGGCGGTGGCATAACTCAGCACACCGGCAATCCCGTCCTCCTCTTCTAACAAGCTAAGATCAAGATCAAACTGGACGTCACCAAGAGCTTGATCGACCGCTGACACGGCCAGTCCCGGTAGTTGCCATTCCGTGTTCTCATTGTTCTGCCAGGCAAACATCACCTGGAACAACGGCGTATGCGCCAATCGGCGCGGCGGCTGCACGATTTCCACCACCTGATCAAACGGTAGATCCTGATGTTCCTGTGCCGCTAAGGCGGTTTGCCGTACACGTGACAGCAACTCGGTTACCGTCAGCTCACCCGATAAATCAATACGCAACGCCAGCGTATTCACAAAGAATCCGATCAACGGCTCCACTTCCTGACGACTGCGACCGGCACTCGGCGTGCCTATCACCACATCCTCCTGACCTGACAGACGCGACAGGACTATTGCCCAGGCTGACAACAGCGTCATGAATAACGTGACACCGTGTTGCTCACTCAGACGTTTCAGGGCGGTCGTTAACGCCGCATCCAGGTTAACCGGCACGACATTGCCGGCAAACGACTGCTCAGGCGGACGGGGCCGGTCAGTGGGTAAATCCAGCAGAACCGGCGCATCAGCCAGCATGGTACGCCAATAGTCAGATTGAATCCGGGTACGTTCAGCCGACAGCCACTGACGCTGCCAGGCGGCGTAATCCGGGTATTGAATCGCCAGCGGTGGCAATGGGTCCGGTTGCCCGGCCAGAAATGCCGTATAGAGTGCATTCAGTTCACGTATCAGCACACTGACAGACCAGCCATCGGAAACAATGTGATGCTGGGTGAGCAAGAACCGGTATTCATCATCGGCAAGCCGGATAAGACGGCCGCGGATAAGCGGACCACGGTCAAGATCAAATGACGTGTGGGCTTCCTCGTCACTCAAACGCTCAAGCACCATGTCGGCATCCGGGAGTCCACGCAGGTCATGTTGAGATAAAGGCAAGCCGCTATCCGCTTCCAACAGCCGTACTTGCGGTTGACCGTCAACCGAGACAAAGACCGAACGTAACGCCTCATGACGAGCGAACAAAGTATCCAGCGCCTGCTGCCAGGCCACGATATCCAGTTGACCACCCAAGCGCAGGGCCATCGGGATATGATAAGTCTCACTGACGCCATCCAACTGCGCCAAGAACCACAAGCGCTGTTGAGCAAATGACAGTGGCAGCACTTCCTCACGGGATATCGGCAGGATAGCCGGCAATATAGCGTCCTTTTGACCAAACCGGGCCTGCATGACCTCAGCAAAAGCCATCAACGTGGGGGATGTGAACAAGGTGGTCAGCGGCAGTTCGACACCCAACGCGGCCACACGGTTCATCACCCGCATTGCCAGTAACGAATGGCCGCCCAAGGCAAAGAAATTATCGTGCCGACTGATCTGTTCAATCCCCAGCAACTCACACCAAATCGCCGCCAATGTGGTTTCTGTCTCCCCCTGCGGTGCCTCATAGCTCTGACGGGCAAAGGCTTCATTGTCCGGTGCCGGTAACGCCCGGCGATCCAGCTTACCATTCGGGGTCTGCGGGAAGGTATCCAACTGCACAAACGCGACCGGGACCATATAGTCAGGTAAAATCGCACTCAGGTATTCACGCAAATCCGCAGCCAATCCCGCATTCTTCTCCGCCGCCACATAGGCAACCAGCCGTTTGCTCCGTCCATCATCCAATGCCAGTACCGCCGCCTCTTGCACCGCCGGATGCTCCACCAACCGCGCCTCAATTTCCCCCAGTTCAATCCGGAAGCCCCGGATTTTAACCTGTTCGTCGTTACGACCCAGAAATTCCAGATCTCCGTCCGGCAGATAGCGGGC
>NZ_PUJW01000048.1 GCF_011189575.1 Photorhabdus cinerea | reverse complement strand
CTGCGCGCCGGTAAGGGCGCTGGCGGTGGAGTCACCGGCAATGCCGCCTGCCAGTCCCGCGGCCAGCGTGGACAGGGTGCTGATAGTCTGTTTTTGCTCTTCACTCAACTCACTAACTTTGGCCCCATCACCGTAAAACTGCTTTATCAGGACTTGAGCGGCCAGCTCACCGGAAGCCGCCCCCGCTGCTCCAGATAGGGCATTATTACCACTCACCTCTGCCGCCACGGCGCCTAAAATCGCATGGGCTAACGTGTTGGTGGCGATATCCACCTGATGGGTTTGCGGGTCAGTCGTCAGCTCTTTTATCACCCCGGCCAGATACGGTGAGGCCCCGCCGGCCAGCGCCTGCCCCAGATTGTTCCCCGCCAGCCCCTGAATCGCGGCGGTCGCCGCCTGTAACGCTTTCTGGTAGGTGCCACCCGTACCAAAACCTGAGTCATTCAGCGCCTGCGTGTAGGCCGTGTCATAAACTTGTTGATTGATAGCCGCCGGGGAGGGGTGTTTATTGCCGCCTTTTATCAATTTTTCTCTGGCAGCGGTTTGGTCCTGCTCACTGATATGGTCTAACTTCGCCTTCGCCGCTTTGGTGGCGATAATTTTCCCTTCCGTCCCGGCTATCTCGGCCATCTGGGCGCTGAGCTCGCCAATCCGCTGCGCCTGTTTCAGCCGCTGTTGTTCCTTTTCTTTATCAAATATTGGACTCAGCACATTCGCCGCGTTATCGGTGTCGCGGCTCAGGGGAGTGGTATCCTGTGTCTGGTGTGCCTTATCCCGGATAATCAGGGTGCCGTCACTGACAGCAGCGTGGGTGGTGCTGCGGTCATGGCCCCGCTTATTAGAACCTGTCAGCGCATTGACCGTCAGATTATTCAGGACCTGACCGGCTGCCGGTTTGCCAACGCTGACGCCCGCACTCTGCTGCTCAACACTCAAGTCCGCTTTGTTCTGAATGTCCTTAAAGCCCAGCGTCCCGGTGTTGAGGGTGTTTTTGGCTTTGTCAGCGGTGCTGGCTATCACCGCGCCGTCCAGCTGGGTGTGGTCCCCGACGTGAACCTGATAGCCGCCTTTACCGGCAAACAGCCCGGTCTGCTCTTGCACGCTGTCATAGTTGCTGTGGAGTTTGCTGCGGCGGGCATTCAGGCTCACGGTGCCGTCCGGCTGCGGCCCCACGGTGGCGCTGACCCCGGCACTGGCATTGTGCTGCTGGCTGTCATAGCGCTGGCGGTCCTGTTCGCTGTTGAATGTCAGATGGCGTTTCACGTCCGCGGTAATCTGTTCGCCGCTGACCTGTGCCCCTTGCAGCGTCGTATCCCGGCCACTGTTGAGCTCGACGGTCTGTCCCGCCTGTAACGTGGTGGTATTGTGACTGACGCTGTTGCCGCTTTCTCTGCCGTTGCCCTGACTGACATTGGCCGACGCAGTAAAGCCAGTGCCCCCCGGTCCCGCCGTAACGCCCACGCCCAGTGAACTGCCGTGGTGGCTGTTTTTACCGGTGGTCTGTTCCGTGTTCTGGCTGGATGACAGCTGAATATCCCGGTGAGCATGCAGTTGCAGGTCTTTACCCGCCTGTAACTGGCTGCCCTGAACGCGGATATCGCCGTTTCGGTCTGACTTGCCATTGCCGGTGGCGGTCATCGTGAGATTATCCCCGGCGGTGAGATGGCTGCCCTGTTGGGTGGTCTGGCGGTGCTGCTGTTCTGAACGGGCAGATTGACGACCGTAGGACAGGCTCACCCCGGCCAGCGTGTTGTTGCCTGGGTCTTGACTGCCCTGGGCTTCTGCCAGCCGGGCAGCTTGTGTCGCCTGTACCCCACTGAGGGCGGCCTGGGTGTTTTGCAACGCTTTGAGGCGGGGGTCTTCGGTCTGTTGCGCGGCATGGGCCGTCTGCACCGCGCTGTTGATGGCGCCCCCGGCGGTACCACTGAGCGCTACCGTCAGGCCGCTTTGCTTTTGTTCGGTTTTGGTCAAGACCGTGTGATGGTTTTCTGCACTGGTGATATTGACGCTCTGACCGGTGAGGGTCAGGTCCTTGCCGGCAATCACGTCACTGCCATGAATGTTGAGCGGGTCGCCGGCGTTAAGCGTGACCCTGCCCTGACTGCTGCCCACGGTACTGCCTTTATTCAGCTGGCTGTCACGGTCAGTGGTGGTTTTTTGGCTGGCTTTGCCTACAGTGAAACCTATCCCCCCGGTGCCCATCAGACCGGATTTTTTCTCCTGCCGTTGATGGGTTTCATCGTGCGCTTCCGCGGCGGTGGTGACGGTGAGCTGATGACCGGCATTCAGGCTGACATCCTGCGTGCCCGCCACGTTACTGCCGCGGATATGCAGGTCGTTACCGGCCTGGAGATTGACCTTATCGCCACTGAATGTGGTGCTCAGCGCCTGCCGGTCATGCACTTCATCATGGGTTTCCACTGATGATTTCGCCAGCCAGCCCTGGCTAGTCTGTTTGCTGTGTTCTACTAAGTCTGAGGAGGCTGTACCGGTGGTCAGCGTCAGGTTATTGCCGGCCTGCGCCGTCAGTTGCTGACCCGCATTAACCTGAGCGGCGGCGGCCTTGAGGTCATGCCCGGCTTGCAGGGTCACATCACCGGCGCCGGTTATCTGGCTGCCGATATCGGTCTGTTGGGTCAGGTGGCGGGTGTTACCGCCGCCCCAGTCGCCGCTTTCGGTGTGTTGCGTGTTTAAGGTCTCCAGCGTCAGGTCATGCCCTGCCGTTATTCCGGTGTGACCGTCTTTCCCGGCGTTCTTCACCTCACTGGCGGTGAGCTGGACATTGTTTATCGCGTTAAGCGACAGGGTGCCCTTATCGTTCTGCACATAGATGCCCGCCGGACGGTCCAGCCAGCGGTTCGCTTCATCCCCGCGCACAGTCGAGGCACTGGTGATATCCCGGCCTTTCAGGGTCACCCGGTCATCCCCCTGAATCTGGCCGCCCCGGTTGGTGATATCTTGCCGCGCGGTTAAATCGACTTTACCGCCGCGAATAAAACCGTGGTTGGTCAGGTTACTGGCGGTTAGCTGGGTGACATCTCGCCCGCTGACCGTGCCGCTGTTGGTAATATCGCCCTGACTGTTGAGCGCCACCGTATTGCCGGCGAGGAGTGCGCCGTCACCGCTCAGGTCACCCTGACGAACTCGCGCATAAACCTGTGGCACCGTCACGACCTGCGTGGTGCCATCCGGCAGGGTCACGGTCTGGTTAGTCAGCCAGATAATGTCCGAGGTCAGCCGCGCCATTTGGGCCGGACTGAGGGCAACGCCGGGGGTGAGCTGTTGTTCCCTGCCGAAAGCCACCCCGGCATCCATCAGCGCTTTAAACTGCGTTTCGTCGTTATTATAGCCGGACAGATAACGCTGGCCGGTCAGCCGGGTAATCTGCTCCCGCACCAGCCGCTGTTCATAGAACCCGTCGCCTAACCGTTTGTGGACTAACGCCGGGTCATGGGTGAGTTGTTGCTGCATGTAGTCCGAACCCAGCCATTGTTTATATTGGGTGAATTTCGGGTCAGTCTCCACCAGATAGTGGCTGTCACTGCCCGGTTGTACGGTATACAGGCTGTTATCCGGCAAGCGGATATCGGGCGTGATAACACGGATGACCGGGTCAACCGGGTGGCCTTTGACGGTTTCCGGGGGCAACGTCAGTTCAAACGGCTGACCGGGCGGCAGGACGACAGGCTGGTCAGGTGGTAAGACGACAGGCTGGCCGGGGGGCAGCACTAAGGGCGGGGTGTTTATCCCGGCAACCGGTTTCACGGCGGTGGGGGCCTGTTGCACCTGCCCGGTCTGGCGGTCGGTCATCGTGATATCGGTACCCTGAGGACGGGTATGGTCCTGCCAGGACAGCGTGTTCAGGTCAATGGTTTCTGTCACCGGGCCCTGTTTATACCCGGTCGTGTCTTTTCCCTGCGAGGTTTTGGTGCCGCCGAGGCCAAGCTTGTTCCGTTTTTCCTTTTTGGCGTACCAGCGGGTCTGGCTGCCGGTATCGGTGGTGATGCGCTCCCCCTGCGTGGCAATATTGTGCAGTTCGCCAATTTCACCGCCCAGCGCCCCGCCGGCGACAATCTGGCTGTCGTGATTGGTCACTTTTTCGCTGTTGAGCGTCAGATTGCCCCCGGCCAGAATGTTACCGGGGTCACTCTGTTTGACCTGGGTTTCCCTGACGGTCCGGGTGTACTGATATTCATCAAAGTTATCGCTGCGGCTGCCATCCGGCATGATGGCATCGTGCACGCCGTATTTGTTGTGGCGGGAAGTGTCCACCTGTGACCAGTCATAGCGGGCAGTCTGTCCGCGCAATACCGCGTCGTGATGCGGCGATTTTTCCGTTTCGACCACCTGAGTGACCAGCCCGGCGTTGGTATTGTCAATCTGGTCAGCCTGAATCTTCAGGTTGCGTCCGGCTTCCATCGTCGCCGCGTGGTTATTGAGCTTACGCGCCTGACCGGTCGCCGTCAGATTGTTATCCAACTGGCCGCCAATGTGCATGTCGCCCACGCTGTAAATCTGCGCATGATGCTGGTTGTTGAGCGTTGTGGTGCCAATATCCAGTCGGTCACGGGCGGCAATGACGGCGGCTTTGCCGTCCTGGACAGTGTTATTCAACGTGCCCGTCTGGAGGGCGAGCTGGTCCCCGTAAATGCGTCCGGTGCCGGTATTATTCAGCGTGTTAGCCGTGAGATGAGTCAGGTCACCGTCAATCAGTCCGGTGTTGGTCAGCGTGTTGTGGACGTTGACTTGCGTGTGTTTAGCGCTGATTTCGCCTGATGCGCTATTGGTGAGATTCTGTGCGTCAAGGTGCAGCGCCTGACCGGCGTTGAGACTGTGGTCATTGAGAATATTACCGGTCGTTTTCAGGGTCAGCTTGCCATTAGCCGCGGTGTGGCCGGTGTGGTGAAAATCCCCGGTTAACGTGACGGCCATATCGCCCTGCGATAACAGCTGACCGTCCCCGCTTAGCGCATCAGCCTGAATGTTAACCTGTTCCCCGGCAATCAGCGTGCCTTGCCGGTTGTGAATCACCAGATGCGGTTGCTGAGCCTCACTTTTAACCGTGAGCTGTTTGCCGGCGGATATCAGCCCCTGGGTATTATTCACCGTCTGGCTGATGTTCGCTTGCAGGTGGTGAGCGGCCCGTAAAGCGCCCCCGGTATTATCGGCCTGTTGGGCGTTTATCGTCAGGTTTTGCGCTTCCACGCCGTTATCCGTGTGCGTGGTCTCACGGTTAATCAGCTGAGTCGTGTTCAGGATGAGTTGTGAGCCCCCCCGGAGCAGGCCGCCGGTGTTGTCGGTTTTTTCCTGCACGTTAAGCGTGGTATCGCCCACCGCCTGTACCTGACCGTGACGATTGTCGAGCCGTTGGGTCGTCAGGGCAAACCGGCCCGCGGACAACAGTTTGCCCTCCCGATTGTCAGCCCCGGCTTGCCCGGTATGGATAACCAGTTGCCCGCCCTGAAGGTGGCCCTGACGATTATCCAGCGGGCCACTGGAGACCGTGGTGGTGCCCTCACTCAGAATCCGCCCCTGCCGGTTATCCAGTAACTGCCCGTCAGTCTCCAGCGTCAGGGCATCGGCGGATTGTAAGGTGCCTTCGTGGTTGGTGAGTTGCTGGCTGTGAATGGCCAGCCCGCCATTGCCCGCTACCCTGCCGCCAGTATTATCGATGTCGCCGGTGCGCAAGGTTAACTGTCCGCCACTCAACAACTGGCCCGCTTTTTGGTCGGCATTGCGGGTATTCGTCAGCCAATGGCCGTGGGTATCAATGGCCATCTCGCGACCCGCCTGTAACAGCCCCGCCGTATTATCCAGCTGACCACTGGTGACCGTGGTGGCGCCCTCACTCAGAATCCGCCCCTGCCGGTTATCCAGTAACTGCCCGTCAGTCTCCAGCGTCAGGGCATCGGCGGATTGTAAGGTGCCCTCGCGGTTTATCAGTTGCTGGCTGTGAATGGCCAGCCCGCCATTGCCGGCTATCTGTCCCTGCGTATTGGTGAGCGCGGTGCTGGTCAGCACGGTTTTGCCGTCCGCCGCTATCATGCCGCCGGTGTTATTGATGTCACCGGTACGCAAAGTTAAGTGGCCGCCGCTCAATAACTGGCCGCCTTTTTGGTCCGTCGTGACGGCGTTGGCGAGCCAGTGACCGCGAGTATCGACGGTCATGTCGCGACCCGCCTGTAACCATCCCGCCGTATTATCCAGCGGGCCGCTGGTGACCGTGGTGGTGCCCTCACTCAGAATCCGCCCCTGCCGGTTATCCAGTAACTGCCCGTCAGTCTCCAGCGTCAGGGCATCGGCGGATTGTAAGGTGCCGTTGTGGTTGGTGAGTTGCCGGCTGTGAATGGCCAGCCCGCCATTGCCGGCTATCTGTCCCTGAATATTATTGAGCGCGGTGCTGGTCAGGGTGGTTTTGCCGTCTGCGGCGATTATCCCGCCGGTGTTATTGATGTCGCCGGTGCGCAAAGTTAAGTGGCCGCCGCTCAATAACTGGCCGCCTTTCTGGTCCGTCGTGGCGGCGTTGGCGAGCCAGTGACCGTGAGTATCGACGGTCATGTCGCCCCCAGACTGTAACAGCCCGGCGGTGTTCGTCAGCGCCCCACTGTGTAAGGTCAGGGTGTCCCCGGCTATCACCTGTCCCTCGGTATTGGTGAAGGGATGGCCGGTGGTCTGGCTGTTAATGTGTTGTGCCAGTAACACGCCCTGCGTGTTATCCAGAGTCTGGCTGGTGGTGGTCAGTCGGGTTTTGGCTTCAATATGACCGTGGGCATTCTGAATGGCTTTCCCAACAGTGAGGGTGGTGCTGTTCCCGGTGGCAACGATGCTCCCCTGACCATTATTCAGTTGGGCCGCCCTGAGCCGGAGCGCATTGCCGGCTGCCAGCCGGCCCGACTGATTGTCCAGCGCATCTTTAACTTTGAGCCTTAAATCGCCCTGTTGGGCCGCCACGATATGGCCCTGGCGATTATCGACCGTCGTCGCTTCAACATTCAGGTGACCATTGCCCGCAATAGTGCCTGCCTGATTATTCAGCGTGTTGACCGTGAGGGACAGGGTATCGGCGCCCGATTGTTGCATGACACCGCGTTGATGGCTCAGGGTGTCAGCGTTGACGGTAATCTGCCTGGCCTGAGTGTCGGCGTGGTTGAGTTGCAGTTCACCGGCCTGTATCGTCAGGGCGCCATTGGTCAGCAGCTGGCCCTTATCACCCAGCCACCGTTGGGTGTTGAGCGACAATTTCCCGTTGCCCGCCAGTTGCACGGTGCCCTGAGTGTTATCTGCCTGATGTGCGGTGAGATGCAGGTCCTCGCCCTGACTGGCAATAGTGCCCTGATGGTTGTCGAGCCGGTCAGTGGTGAGAGTCAGTTTCCCCTGATTGAATACCATCCCCTCACGGTTATTCAGGGTGCGGGTATTGAGCGCTAGCTCACCGCTCCCCGTCTGATTAATTTTTCCCTGCTGGTTGGATAAATCAGGCGTCGTGAGGCGAATTTCCCGTGCCACTAACTGGCCGCCATCGTTGTTAAACTGGCCCGGGGTTTTCGCCGTCAAACGGTTGGCGTTGACGATGGCGTGAGCTGTACTGATGCCTGATTGACCCGCATTCAGCTGAATCTGACTGGCGGCGGTCTGGCTGCCGCTCAGGTCAATTTGTTGACTGTGGATAGCCAGCGTATCGGTTGCCAGATTTTTGCCCTTAGCCTGAACGTGCAGCGCGGTCAGGGTCAGGGAGCCGGGGCGGGTCGTGTTGCCGTTATCATCCAGCCCCGCGGCCCACACACTGCCGTTACCACTTTGTATCGTTCCTGCTCTGGCGGTGATATTGCCCCGCGCCTCCACCCGGCCACTATTGTTCAGTTGTTCGCCTGATTGCAAGGTCACGGTGGATTGCGACAGGAGTTTGCCCTGATTGTCTATTCCGGCGGTACTGGTTAATTGCAGCGCATCCCGGCTGCTGATAGTGCCCCGGTTCTCAATCCGGCCCTCGGCGGTGAGGCGCACTTCCCCCGCCGGCACCCCGATATCACCGGCGTTACGTACCCCGACGCCCGCTTCGGTGCCCACTAACAGAATTTTATGGGCATACATCCCGCCTAAGGCGGCCGTATCTAACGCGAACAGCGGGGGGTTCTCATCCTGAGCCTCCTGAGTCGCCGATTTTTTCGTGATGGTCTGATGCGCGGCATCCACGATGTTGCGCCCGGTGGTCACTTTCAGGTCCTGCGCGTGTAATTTGGCATTGAGGGCGACGGAGCGGGCAATGATGTCGGTGTAGTTTTGCTGCCGGCTGTCCATGCCTTGCCCGTCAATACGGACTTCGCCCTGACTGACGTCAAAGCCTTTCAGGTGACCCTGCTCCATCCGGGCCTCACCGGTGGTCAGGGTGGTGCGGTGGGCGTTGATAAAGCCACAGCCGTTACAGGTAATCCCGAACGGATTGGCAATCACCACCTCGGCTTTGCGTCCGGCGACTTCAATCCAGCCGTTGAGGTGACTGGGGTCGCGGCTGTTGACTTCGTTGAGGATAATTTTGGCTTCCCCTTTGGCAAGCCAGGGATTACCGGCCACCATGCCGCCCAGCTGGGTCTCGGTCGCCTTTGCGCTGTTATTGAGGATAACCCCGTGTTTATCCACATCAAACTGACGATAGGTATTATGCGAAACGCCGGCGGCGCTGGGGGTCTGGATGTTGACCTGCGGCGTGCCGTTGGCGCTGTGGATAATCGTCGGTGGCTGATGGCCCGGTGCCTGTCCATCAGCCACAATATTGGCCTGAGCAGTCAGCGATACACCGCCGAGGGCTAATAAGAGACTGAATCGTAACGCGGTGAGTTGGCAACGACACGACGGCAGAGACGGGCGACGAGTGCGGCGTCCCGTTCGCCCCGGTCCGGTATTGGCAATCTCCGCCACCACCATCCACATCTGGCGGG
>NZ_PUJW01000047.1 GCF_011189575.1 Photorhabdus cinerea | reverse complement strand
GGTCGCGCTGGTCCCAGCGGCTGCATTGCACATTCCACACATACACCGGCGCCTGCCAGCCAAGCTGTTGCCCCTGTTTCTCCAGCATCCGCAACGCGGTATCTATTTCTGACCGCGGGCTGAGTTGCTCTTCGGTCATCACCCACACCACGCCATCCAGTGGACGGCGACGACGCAGTTTACGCAGTGCCTGCAACTGCGCTGTATCGGGGGTCACCTGCAAACTGCCCCCCCACAGCAACAGATGACTCTCGCCTTCCAGCCAGTGTTGCGCCGTCAATCCCGGGGCAATGGCTTCCACTTGTTCCCGTTCACCCATCACCATCAATATCCGTACCTTGCGACGCCAAAAGCGGCCATAACGACGACTGAGATGAAAATTGATAATTTCCATATTTTCATCTTCCGATAAATGAATTTTTAAACGCTTTTCTCTGGCTGGGTATAACCCTTCCTGTTCTATTTTTCTTCTAATATGTTCCTGCCGATAAATCCCGACAATTATTGGCAGAAGACGAAATACGCCAAAGATCAAAACAGATAATCCCCAAGCAAATGTTTTTTTATAATTCTCATCTAACCCGACTTTTTCACCATAAAGCCAGATACAAAATGCCATTACAGAAGCAATGACAATAAATAGCACGGCATTACCCGCTTTGGTCCATTTATTACCGATTATTTCCATTATTCCTCCAATACCTGAACGGTATTTATCACCCAGTGATGTTCACTGTTTGACAAAACCAAATAACGCGCTGAATTATATTGAGACAGATCCATTGCTAATCCGGCAGACAACCAATAGGCTCCAGGGCCAGGTACGCCAATAATCTTTTCAATATTTCTAATCTGCTCCAGCTTTAATGCTGCCTGCTGATTTTGGATAACCGACATTATCTGTGAAGTATATAAATACATACTGTCGTCATCTCCTATCATTCCTATTGCCGCTTTAGCAGATAATTGAGTGTTGATAAAAATTCCGAATTCTCGTTCAAATTGTTCTGGATTAATTTCCATTGGTCGATAGATTCTGGCTTTCTCTACCAAATCAAATTTTTTCACCAAATCATCTGTTGCCATAAGAAATACACCTAAACCTTCTGAAAATTGCTCGGTGCTTTCAATTTGTATCAATATAAGCAATTGCACTTCACTTGTGGGTTCTTTTAGCCAATTATCAATATGCATCGCAGGCAAATAAGGTGATATATTTAATTGAGATAATGACCTGCCAGAAGGAAAAGCCGATTGCCAGTTTTCCTGCAATATCATTTCCAATTTTTCATATTCCTGTTCAGGGTAATTGGTGATAACCGTTATACAGATTGACCTGTCAGGCGGTAGTTCAGAAATGGCATTTTCTACACTATGTAGTAATATCTTCACTGAATCCCGCCATTTATTCTCCGACCATGGAAAATAATCGATGGCTTTTCCTATTCCCCATTGAACTTCAATTTTCGACTCTTCCTGCATGATAGTCGCTGCCGTTATCTTTTCCGGTAAAAATACGCTGCTGTGTAATACAGACATATATCGACCAGCCCAGGATTGCCATTCGCTCTCGATATATTGGTTCTCTTGATTCCAAAGACGATACATTTCCAGCCGATAACCAAAGAGATACAATCGCAGTCCAAAGGCAACAAGCCATATCAGGCCCACAGCACCCAGGATCATCCACCCTTGTTGCTGCCTGAAAAATTCAGACCATAACAGATAGCAGGCAATACCAATGCTAATAATCGCAATGAACGAGATAAACCAACGCCATAATACCGGCGTAACTGGCTCATGCTGTATTGCTATTACGGGTTTATTCCAGCCCATATTTTTACCTCATAGAAACCTTTGCTACACTTGAGATCACCTGACAATCCACATAGTAGAGAATGATATTCTATTACACAGAATAAAATATCATTAACTCTACATTTCCTTAACTTCTCTTTTAGGAATGAGTCTCATTACGCCAAAATAACATTAAAAAATACTTGGAGGATTAAAGAATTAACCAAACCATATAAATGAAATAGTCTTTACTGTATGGAGCTATCCATTGTCAACAAATAATGAGTTCACATTTTTAGATTATTCACCACACAGCAGAATCGGTATTACTTTTTCACATTAGGATTCAGCAAATTAATCAACCCACCCCCGGCGTCAGGCTTAACAGCCATTGTCTTATATTGCCAATGTCCTGAATGCTTTTCCGCATCAACATAGATTGTACCGCTGGATTTATTTCCCTTAATAGGTATTTCCAATCCCGCGTCACTATCGCTGATATTACCAGAAATAAACCAACCCGCCTCAATCGGCTGTCCCAGAATACTCTTCACAACAGGATTAGATTGTGCCAGAGATAATGCTTTCCCATAGGGTTCTGAGGATTTCATTGCCCCCATAACAAGCGTAAATACACCAACTATAAACAGGGGTACAAGGCAAAGAATAAGCCATTTCCATTTCCTTACCACCCAACTGCGTTTTTCAGAAAGTGAAGTTGTATTTGTCATCGATTCGTTATCAGACAAGCTCCACTCTTTTTTGATTTTCATCTCTTTAATACCTTTTCATTAGTTAAAATTAGTTCCGATGATAAACTCGAAATCATCGTCAAAATCACGACCTCGCATGACCTTATGTTCGAACTTATTCTTCCTGAGAAGAAAGTTACTCAGTCGCTGACATTTATTACCGGAAAATTTTAGACTCAGAGTCGCATTTTTAGTTTCAAAATAATTTAATCACACAGCGAAAAACATAACCCAATAATTCAATGAGTCACCACATTTACCTTCTGCCAACCATGTTGCTCTACTGTCACTTGTGTACAGCTACTTAATAACGCCGCATTCACCGGTTTCAATGGTTCATTGGTGTTTGCCTGAACAGCCGGTAATGAACTATAAATGTCCCGTAAATTTTCAGCATAATGGCTCGGCTGGATGGTGACCTTAGCGGCAAAAGGAATAAAATTATCACTGCGACCGTAATTTTTCTGCGTTTCACCTTCGCTTAAAAAGGCAATCACTTTTGCTTCATTAGCTGGCCAATTCGCTTTCCTATCAATGGTCGGTACTATCTCCAGATGTTGCATCACATCCTCGTAATCTCGCTTTGACTGCACCCACTTTAACGCCGCCAGCACTGCTCGCTTACGTTCATCAAGTATTGTACCTTTGCCACACGTCTGCGCGTCGTGTTTCACCGGATTCGCTACTCCATCCCAGAGGCTGGTATCAATCAGAACCGCAATAACCTCCCCTTTGGTTTCCAATGGTGCAGATTTCAATACATCTCCCTGACTCGCATTGATTTTTTCCATTAATTCAACCCGCGCTTCTTTATTATTGCGGATACTTTCCAAATCCAGAGTGGAGTTTTTAACTTCCGGCTGATTAATCACACAGCGGAAGCCGTAACCTGAAGAATGAACTTTATCTTTTTTTAATGACATACTATATCTTGCCACCGTTGTGCTCTTCAGTACCCCCCCAATTCCTAGTCTGACATAACCTCTCACAACCTTTCTATCACCATGATCAGGCCCTTGCGGGTTATGCTCCGGTGAATGCTGATAATAGTCTTCAGCATACCAATCATTGATCCAGTCAGTGCCATTGCCCATCATGTCGTACAACCCCAGAGGATTAGGTGGAAAAGATCCCACAGGGCTATCACTTGAAGAGAACCCCTTTTCTTCATCGTAATAGTTATCACTGCTAGCAAAGATAAATAATTGACCACGACTGCGCGCCGCATACTCCCATTGCGCCTCTGTCGGCAAATCTCCCCTCTTACCGCTTACTTTGCCCAACCACTGGCAATAATCTTTAGCATCCTGCCAGTCTACTGAAACCGGATAATTATCACCTGTACTCTCGACAAGATACTGAGCAGTCCTATTTTGTCTCAGTTTGTTATACGTTGCCGTTTTCGGCAGATCCAAAATCTCTCGGTAGCGATTAAATTGCCCCCAAGTCACCTTATATTTAGCAATGCTAAAACTGTTCAGTGTTACTTTATGTTCATATTTATTATCTATATCTGAGTTGTAAAACAGATTGTCACCGTCGCGCATGCCAAAATCCCCCATCATAAAGCTGCCTCCGGCCACTGGTACCATTTCTGCCAGAGCTTCTTTTACCAAAGCCTGCTGTTCTGCCTGAGTTTTCTTTTCATCTTTACAGCCCGCCAGTGTTAGTAACAGCAAACCAGTTATTAAGGGATAACAAATTATTCGTTTCATGATTTTGTTCCTTCCTGAGAAGCAAGCGGGTTAGCCGAAGGTATACTCTGGCTGCCGCTGGAGTTTTTCAGATCTAAAGTTGAATTCTTGGTTTCAGGTAAATTAACTGCACAGCGGAAGCCGTAGCCTGGAGAATTAACTTTTCTTTCTTCAAAATAATTCAAAGTTCTCTTACTGCGATCAATAACATGATTCCCCCATATATCAGCTGCCATTTGGCCTCTAACCACTTTGTCTTTCCCCCTTTCAGGGCCTTGTGGGTTATGCTCCGGCGAATGCTGATAATAATCAGCGGCATACCAATCATTGACCCAATCTGTGCCATTACCCATCATGTCGTACAACCCCAATGGATTAGGCGGATAAGAGCCTACCGGACGAATATCGTTCGTAAAATTTTTATTCGGCTCATACACATTGTTGTTATTAGCAAAAATAAACAACTGACCGCGACTACGGGCCGCATATTCCCACTGCGCTTCCGTCGGTAAATCGACCTGCTTACCACTCACACCACCCAACCACTGACAATAATCTTTAGCATCCTGCCAACTTACCGAAGCCGGATAGTTATCCCCAGTACTCCGGTCGAAGTATTCATAGTCAGGGTCTGAAGATTTCAAATTGTTATAAGTTGCCGTTTTCGGCAGGCCCAAAATCGCCCGGTAACGATTAAACTGCCCCCACGTCACCTTATATTTGGCAATTTTGAAACTATCCAGCGTTACCTTATGTTCTGGTTTGTTATCCAAATCAAAGCTGTAAGGCAGATGTTCCCCCACTCGGTGACCAAAATCTCCCATCATAAAACTGCCACCAGCCACCGGTACCATTTCTGCCAGAGCTTCTTTTACCAAAGCCCGCTGTTCTGCCTGAGTTTTCTTTTCATCTTTACAGCCCGCCAGTGTTAGTAACAACAAACCAGCTATTAAGGGATAACAAATTATTCGTTTCATGATTTTGTTCCTTCCTGAGAAGAAAGCGGTTTAGCCACAGATATGCTCTGGCTGCCACTGGAGTTTTTCAGATCTAAAGTTGAATTCTTGGTTTCAGGCAAATTAACTGCACAGCGGAAGCCGTAGCCAAGCGGGTAAGGTTTATTACTCCTAAACTCCAATTTATTTCTTGTTACCGTTGTGCTAAAAAAACCGTCTCCTCCTGCCCGTCCCCTAATAACCTTTTTCTCTCCAGACTTAGGACCTTGTGGGTTATGCTCCGGCGAATGCTGATAATAATCATCGGCATACCAATCATTGACCCAATCTGTGCCATTACCCATCATGTCGTACAACCCCAATGGATTAGGCGGATAAGAGCCTACCGGACGAATATAGCTCGTAAAATTTTTATTCGGCTCATACACATTGTTGTTATTAGCAAAAATAAACAACTGACCGCGACTACGGGCCGCATATTCCCACTGTGCCTCTGTCGGTAAATCCACCTGTTTAGCACTGATTTTGCTCAACCACTGACAGTAATCTTTAGCATCCTGCCAACTCACCGAAGCCGGATAGTTATCTCCTGTACTCCGGTCAAGATATTCGTAGTCAGGGTCTGAAGATTTCAAATTGTTATAAGTTGCCGTTTTCGGCAGGCCCAAAATCGCCCGGTAACGATTAAACTGCCCCCACGTCACCTTATATTTGGCAATTTTGAAACTATCCAGCGTTACCTTATGTTCTGGTTTGTTATCCAAATCAAAGCTGTAAGGCAGATGTTCCCCCACTCGGTGACCAAAATCTCCCATCATAAAACTGCCACCAGCCACCGGTACCATTTCTGCCAGAGCTTCTTTTACCAGCGCCTGCTGTTCTGCCTGAGTTTTCTTTTCATCTTTACATCCGACCAGAATTAACAATGCCAGTCCAGATATCATGGAATAACTCGTTATTCGTTCTATCATTTAAATATTCTCACATAACGGTGCTGCTCAATGACCACCTGTGTAGCACTCTTAAACAACTCTGCATTTACTGGTTTCAGTGGTTCATTCAAGCATTTAGCTGACTCTTCACTAGAGGGTAACCAGTCATAAATGTCTTTCAAATTTTTTGCATAATGGCTTGGTTCAATAATGACTTTGGCTGCTAAAGGGACAAAATTATCACTACGCCCATAGACTCGTGGTGCTTCACCTCGACCTAAAAAGGCAATCACTTCCTCTTCGCCCGCCTTCCACTTATTTCCTCCTCCACTTGGGATTTCCCCGCCTTCACCCGGTACCTTATGTAAGTTCTGCATCACATGCTCGTAGTCACGTTTTGACTGCACCCATTTCAATACCTCTAACACTGCCCGCTTACGCGCGCTGAATACTGTCATGATTTCACCCTTCAATTCACGATGACTGGCCGGGCTAGCAACCTCATCCCAGAAGTTAGTCTCAATCAGCGCTGCAATCACTGCACCTCGGGTTTCTGGTGGTGCATACTTCAGTACATCTCCTTGACTATCATTAATCTTTTCCATCAGTGCCACCCGCTTTTCCTTATCCTCCCAAGATTCCTTCAGAACGGAAATTAAACCTTCCGTGCTTTCAGTTAGAGCAAATTCTCCCAGCTTTATCAGTGGCATCATACAAAATGCGTAATAATGCTCCTCAGTCATCACCAACAATTTCACATAGTCCATATTGCGCAACATATAGGCCAGACACGGCATAAACTCTTCCCATATCTCCTCACCATCGATATCAAAACTAACCGAACCTTTACCGCCTACTCCCCAGCACAAACCACCTTTAGCAACAACTCGAATATGACCATCCCGGTAACTAAACGACACAACACCACTAATACCCACACCGGCCTGTCCCGTCACACCAACACTTACCTTCGCCAGTGTTCGAAACGCCATGGGATCTTTATCAGGATTTTTCCACATCAGGCTGCCGCTCAGATTGGCACCACATTCCGCCCCGGCAAACATACTCAATTCCCCACCGCTATCCGAGTCCTCCAGCATCTTAGAAACATCTACCTTGCGACGACCCGGTATACCGTTACCATCCAGCGCCATCTTGGTCGGTATCCCCTTCGCCACATTACCTTTCAGGTTCACTCCCGCCTCTATCCCCAGACTAGCCCCCACACTGCCCGATAACATCAGCGTAAGATCAAACCGCCACATTCCCAGCGTCCCCTCACCACCCTCTTTGCGCGGATAGCTCAGCTTCACCCCGGTTTTGTCCGGCAGATGCAATGTCGCCCTTGTTCGCGATTCCGCCAGCGCAAAATTGGCATAAAAATTAATCTTCCCTGAACCCTCCAACAGCCCTTTCAGCCCATTTTTACTGATTTCCAGCGGGTTCAATTCGGCTTTAGCTCCCGCACCATAAGACCAGCGCATCAGTTGGGATTGCGAATCAAACCCAATATGCTCTCCGTCATACGGCGACGTTTTCAGGCTGTCATTCAGGTCCTGCGCCCACTGTCCCCAGATGCCGCTGTGATCATCAATCAGCTTCACATCCACTACGGTTAATGCAGGTTTTAGTTTGCCGATTTGTGATTCCAGCTTCTTCCCGTCGATCTCCATTCGAGTCCGGCTGTTGCCCTCTTTATCGGTATACGCCACTTCCCGCAGGAAACTTTTACCACCGCTTTTTTTGTCCTGATCATTCAACTTATAGCGCCGCCAGTGACTTTTGATTTTGTCCGACCGAACGTAGGTGTATTTGTAGCCTTGATACCCCTTGTTCATTGCGATCAATTCAGTGATACCAATCGCGCTTTTTTTGGCGTTTTCATCCAGTAACGTGGTTTTTGGCAGATATTCTGGCGGACTCAATGTCGTCAGTTGATTGTGTAACCGATCACAAGCGTTATTCAGTTCGTCATAAGCTGCTTTGAGCTGCGCTTCATGCCCGTAAACGGGTACCATGGTCTGTTGGGTACACTGTTCAGTTAGCGCCGCTAACTGCAATTCAGCCTCAATGCGCTGTTCCACACAGAGACTCAGGAAGTTATGTTCTGCCTCCAGTGCATGGATATCTTCTTTATCCACAAAAATCAGGGTTTCACTGTCCGGATGGAAGTAAAGTGCCGGCTCTGCCTTCACATGCACATCGGTGTTTTGTGGTTTTACCGCGGTTCTTCCGGTCGTTACGGCCATACGATTTTCCTCTCAGTAAGTTAAAAGTGTTCAATGTTCAGCTTGTCAGGTGTCGCAGTATGAATTTCCACGGTTTTACCGTTTTCATCACTCACCCCTTCAAACACCTGCCCATCGGCGGTAGTAATGCGGTAACGCTTATGAGGTAAAACTTGCCCGCTATCCTGATCCTTCAAGGTAAAAAACCCACTAAAACCCCGTGGCAGAGCCGGCGCAGGAGCATTAACATTCTCTGCACCCATTTTCTGTATATTGGCCGCTTTCAGCAGGATATTGCCGGGACAACCCAATTCGATGTTGCCGTCTTTAATCCGAATATAGCCGCCACCACTGGACAGAACGATTTCCCGACTGGCACTAATCGTGACCTTTCCCTCCGCACTGGTTATGTCAATATCCTTCTTAGCCAGCATGGACAGCTCATCATCCTGCGCCTGTATCTCCAGCTTTCCTTGATGAGCAAATAATTTCATGCCTGATTTTTGCGCAAATAAACTCACTGACTCACCACCTACAGCGGTAATGTCTTTCAATGCACTGATATCGGCATTTTTCCCTGCTATCACCCCTACGCTGTGGTTGCCCGATGCCACCCTGACCGCCTCAGGGCTGATAATCCCTATCCCTTGTGGCGCATGCATCAATATTCCCGGCTTTTTCAATCCTTCCAGCGCCTGATTCAGCACCGCCTGTCCTGCGGAATCTCCCGGTTTACCCTGGCCGATTTCAGCGGCTTTTGATAAGGATTTAGCGATAGACAGAGCCGTTTCTAATTGCTCTATCACTACTGACATATCCAGTTGCTGGCCCGAGGCTTTGGTTTGCTGATCGGCGCTGATAAACAACCCTTTTCCCGCCCGAATAGCCCCCCAGTCGTCGGTTCGCAGCTCAAAGCCTTCACCGCGTTTATTCGGATGCGGTCTCTGTCCATCCACCAGATGGCCCAGATTGAGCTGACTTTTTCCGCCGTATTCGGTACTTAATTTGATGTGTTCTTTGCCACGCTCATCGTCCATGCGCAGTTTGTTGTTAGCCGGTGTACGCAGCACATTGCGTTTGTAGTTGTAGCGGGTCACATGATCTTCATGCCGCGAGTCATGCAGCGCATGGGCGATATAGGGCCGGTCCGGGTTGCCCTGTTCAAATGCCACCGCCACCTCCGTCCCCTGAACCAAAGGCCAGTGGAAACCGTAGGTGCTGCCCGCATACGGGCGGGCTAACCGGACCCACAGGCTTTCTCCCCCCAGCGGCCATTCATCCAAATCAA
>NZ_PUJW01000046.1 GCF_011189575.1 Photorhabdus cinerea | reverse complement strand
CCCCGGATGGTTTGCCGCTGACGTGGATTTTACGCACGGAAGTGGGCGGGGGACCGCTGGCGTTGCTGAAACTGCGGGGATTTACGTTGCCGAAGGAGATCTTCGTGGAGGCCCCCGGTGATGACACCTCAGCGCCAGTCATGGATGATGAGTGGGGAGATGAATGATGGTGTACACCATGACACTATGAAAATTAAGCTGCCGGATTTTGTGAATAACACGAAGCATCTGGCAGATGGCCGAAAATATGTTATCTGTGGTTTTGACCAGATGTTGCACAGCTATGATGCGACTCACAAGATTTTTACCCCTTTAGGGGTCAGGATACAGCAGGAAATCGTGCTGGCAAAAACATTGACCAGTTCGATTACGGATAAAAATGGAGTGAACTGGTACAAAGTGACGCAGACCAGTTGGGTAAAACAGAACGGGGAACAGGTGGAAGAGGTCGATCAGCATGACCTGAATAAGCTGGGATTTCGTTTATTGGAAGAGAAAACGACCACGGATTTCAGTAAGTTGACGGGAGAGGAGTGTGTGAAAGCCTGGTTGCGTCATTTACTGGCGGTGGCGAAGCAGGACAGGCGGATGGAGCATGCGTTAGTCCCGGCCCGTTATGAACGTATTTTACGGAAGCTGGATAAAGACGGTGAAGCCGTTTAACAGTGGGAAGCCAATATGGCATATGCATCCTGTGGTGTTTTTGGATGGGATAAGAAGTAAAAATATAGAATTAATAACATTAGGAAATTATGTTTATGCGAACAGAATGGGAAATGGGAGTGAAGATAGTGGTGATGGTTACTTATATAGGGGGCGCGGAATTATACAATTAACAGGAAAACATATGTATGCTGAAATAAGCAGGATTTATTTAGCATATAATGCTAATAGTAGTGTTAACCTTATTGATAATCCGGATTTAATTACAACGGATATAACTATAGGATTAGAAACAGCATTTGCTTTTTGGATAAGTAAGAATATAAATGTTGCTGCTGACAGTGATGATATCAAAAGAGTAACAAAATTGGTAAATGGGGGAATGGATTGGCTGATAGAACTGCAAGATTAAATAATTTAAAAAAATATTATGAGGATATAATATGAAGAAGTATTTATTATTAGGCATATTATTTTTGAATTCGTATTCGTTAGCTACAACTTTATGTAAAAATAATGAGATTGTTGTTTTTCATTGTACTATGAGAGAGAGTAAGTTTTCTGTGTGTAAAAAAAGTGATTATATTTATTATAAACATGAAGAAAATAACAAAGTAGACTTTATTTATCCAAAAATAAATGGCAAAGGTGGTTTATATTTTAGTTATACAGGGTATAGTGGTGGTGGAGAAAGTCATATTAGATTTGAGAACAATAATTATCATTATATATGATAGAATAATAAGAGCAGAAGATTATGTCGGAAGACATCCTGATTTTGAGTCAGGGATCAGTATAATGAAAGATGGAAATTTAATTAGCAATCAAAAATGTGAGATGAGTTCAGGGATAAATGAAAATGTCAGTCGCTCTTTATTGAAAGAACAATTTGTTGATTTACCTAATTAGGTTAATAGGAAATTCTCATGGAGAAATTGCTGACCGGCTGGGCGAAACTCTTGGGCTTGAAATTGAAAGAGAGTGATTGGAATTATGAAATGCATTATATTATTTTTTCTTTCTTTTGTGTCTTTTATATGTCAGGCACAGGATAATATTGTATAAGGGCCTTTTTCGCTAGATAAGCATTTGACTATTTCTTTTGTTGAAGGAAGGACATAAATCAATTTCACTTGTGGCAAAATATGGTGAAAATAGAAAGGTGATTGATAATTATAATGTTTATGATGGTGTCCCAGAAGTTAAAACTATTTTCTTTATCTTTGTTGATAAAATTAAGAATGCTGCTGTTCTTGTATCATGGAATGAGGAAAATATCAGCGCTATTCGTTATACCCAATAGATTTCAAATTGCAGCGCGGCGGCAAGTGAACGCATCCTCAGGAGCATAGATAACGATGTGAATACTGGCCTTGGCACACAGGTGTCACCGGGCAAGGTGCTGACCACCACACTGAAATATCTGACTCTGAATGCCTCAGCTCGCAGGATTGGTACTGCCATACAGAGAGGACATGACTCTCATGCACAAAGTGCTAAAGGTAAGGCGCGTTATTGGACTGTGGCCATTATTAAGGGATTGGCCAATATCATGGGCGGTGCTAGTAGTGTAATAAGTGGTGCGATCTCAGGTGGTCACCGTATGGAGTCGGTGACCGCTGGTTTGGAAGCCTTACTGGCTTAACGACTCGATATGTCATGGATAACGCCTCCTGGGGAGGCATTGTCGCTGCCAACAGACACTGTATTTAACGCAATTGCGCGTTATTTCAGTGCCTTGAGGATTTGCCAGGCCGCTTTGATGCGCGCCTCGTTGGGGTAGTTTTTGTTGGCCAGCAGCACAATACCCATTTGCTCTTGCGGCACAAACGCAACATACGCGCCGAAGCCATTGGTGGAACCGGTTTTATTGATAAAAAGTGCATCCGTTGGCGGCTCTGGCGGCGATAGTTCCGTAGTTTTGTTGGCCTGATAAGCGATCTGCGCCGAGTTGCCGCTCAGTACCTGCTCAAGGGTAACGGGCCAGTGATAAAGCTCCCAGCCCAGCCCTTGCGTCATTTCACCCACCCGGTAATAGCCGGTATGGGTTGCCCGAATGGCCTGTGTCAGCTTGCTGTCACCTACGTGGGAAGGATCGATATTCGCATCAACGAAGCCGATCATCTCCTGTGCACTGGCTTTCAGACCATAGGCTTCCTCATCCAGCACGCCCGGGTTTATGCGAATCGGTTTATTCTCTTTTGAATAACCCAATGCATAATTTTTCATCTCCTGCGCGGGCACGTTAAACCAGATATGGTGCAGACCAAGCGGTGAAAGGATCTGGTTTTTCACTAGTATTGAGTAAGGTTTTTCGAGGCGTTGGGCAACGATATAACCTGCCAGGCCAATGCTGGGATTGGAGTACTGGCGGTAGGTTCCGGGCGTGTACTTTGGCTGCCAGTGCTGGAACCAGTCCACCATTTTGCTATTGTTGTCGATCTCATTAGGGAATTGTAACGGCAGGCCGCCCGCGGTGTAGGTGGCAATATTCAGCAGCTTTATGTTGTCAAAGGCGCTGCCTGCAAGCGGTTTAAAATGCTGGCTGGCTTTATCGGAGAGGGAAATGGCTCCCGTCACCTGCGCCCAGGAAATCAGGCTGCCGGCAAAGGTTTTGCTGACCGAGCCTAGTTCAAAGATTGTCTCTTTGGTGACCGGCGTGTTGCTTTCTTTTGATGCGTCACCGTATTGATAGAAAAAATGTTGACCGCGGAACGTTACCGCAATCGCCATTCCTGGAATGTCATATTCCTGCATCAGGGAGTGTATGGTCTTATCAACAGTATTTGTCAGACGGGTCTGATCGGGTGTATTCGAGGCTTGAGCGCCGAGAGAAGCGGCAAGCAGCAGACTGCCAGTCAGCACTGAAAATCGTTTTGTCATTTGTGTCGTTTCCTTAATTACAGGCGAGAGCTTTCAGTCCTGGATTTTATCAGGATTTGCACATCTAATCTTAAAGTTGTGATCTCTATCACCTGTTGAAATAAAACTTTGTACTCGATGATTGAAAACAAAGGGCTTTCGGTTTTTTGGTATCAATTTTCGTCGAAAAGGTGGATAAGGACTGATTCCGGGATAAAACAATAATAATCATAAAACCGAAAGTATTCTTTCGTTTGGTTTTCAAATGAAACGTTTTCGGTTGGTTTTTGTCTATATAATAGACTGTAATACCGATCACAATTTCATTTCATTGCTTTTGCTGTAATTAAACCGAAAGAGAGAGAAAGCAATTCATCACAGGCGACGTGAATATGTCGCTGGAGATCTGAGGAGCATAACGGAATGACTGTGGATACCGTAAAAAGACGTGAACAGATTATCGACCTGCTGTGCCATGAGGGTAGTGTACGTGTTGAGCATTTGAGTTCTCGTTTTGGGGTTTCTAGCGTCACTATTCGTAATGACCTGCGTTATCTCGAGCAGAAAGGCTGCGCTTTGCGTTCCTATGGTGGGGCCATGTTGAATCAGCAATTCGCCTTTGATCGCCCCTTGCAAGATAAGGGGAGGATGAATCGTGATGTGAAATCGCGCATTGCGGCTAAAGCAGCACAGTTTGTTAAGGATGGCGATGCTCTGATCCTTGATTCTGGCTCGACTACCACGCAAATTGTGCCACATCTTAAGGAGCGGCGTGATTTGGTGGTAATGACTAACGCTTTGAATATCGCCTATGAGTTGGCGGGATTTGACCAGATAAATGTGATGGTGCTTGGCGGGAGTGTGCGTCAGAACTCCTACTCGCTCTACGGTCCGGCTGCGGAACAGCAATTGCGTCAATATCGCTTTAATATTCTGTTTCTTGGCGTCGATGGGTTTGATCTGGAAGCAGGGATAACCACACCACACCCCGGTGAAGCCCACCTTAATCGCGTAATGTGTGAGGTGGCACATGAAATTATTGCTGTGGCGGATGCCAGTAAATTTGGGCGCAGAAGCTTTTGTATGATCCGTCAGGCCGGACAGATTCATCGGCTGATTACTGACAGCCGGGTCCCCGATAACTACAGGCGAGCATTAACTGAACTCGGCGTGGATGTGATTATTGCCGACGAGTAGTTCTTACCGAAGTTCTTGCTCGCATGGGAGATACCATGCAGTCACTATTACAACTTATCCGTCGCCACAAATCAGGTGAAGCGGTGGGGATCTATTCAGTCTGTTCCGCCCATCCCTGGGTATTGGAAAGTGCTTTGCGCATAGCCAAAGTACGTAAAACGTCGGTGCTGATTGAAGCAACGTCTAATCAGGTTAATCAGTTTGGCGGTTATACCGGTATGCAACCCGTTCAGTTTCGTGATGCAGTTTGGCAACAGGCCGATCGCATTGGTTTACCGCGTGATCGTATCTGGTTGGGAGGCGATCATCTTGGACCGAATGTTTGGCAAGATCGTCCCGCTGAGCAAGCAATGAAGCTGGCAGAAACCTTGATACATGATTATGTGGCTGCGGGATTTCGTAAGATCCACCTTGATTGTTCTATGTCCTGTGCTGATGATCCGATACCGCTTGGCGACAAGGAGGTTGCGGTACGGGCAGCTCGTTTATGTCAAGTGGCTGAGCGTTGTTGGCAGCAGGTGGAGGGAGAACCGCCTGTTTATGTGATAGGTACCGAAGTGCCCGTCCCGGGCGGCGCTAAAGAAGCACTGGCAGGAATGCAAGTCACTACGCCTCAGGCAGCGGCCACAACGTTGAATGTGCATCAACAAGCCTGGCAGTTGGCTGGGCTGGAACAGGTATGGCCGCGAGTGATTGCGCTGGTGGTTCAACCGGGTGTGGAGTTCGATCACCATCATGTCGAACACTACCAATCTGAACGTGCGACGGCCCTGAGTAAATATATCGAGTCTCAACCGTATTTGGTCTATGAAGCCCATTCTACTGATTATCAAACGGCGCAAGCTTACCGTGAACTGGTACGTGATCATTTCGCTATTCTGAAAGTTGGCCCAGCGTTGACGTTTGCCCTGCGTGAAGCGCTTTTCGCGCTCGATAAGATCGATGGTGAATGGAATAGTGAACAGCAAGCCGCTCGTCTGTGTGCCACTTTGGAACAGGTCATGCTTGAGCAGCCGGAGCACTGGAATCGCTATTACCACGGTACACCACATCAACAACTTATTGATCGTCAATACAGTCTGAGCGATCGCGTGCGTTACTACTGGCCGCACCCGCAGGTACAACAGGCCGTTAATACTTTGATGGATAACCTGCGCTGTCGTCCAGTTTCCCTTTCATTGCTAAGTCAGTACCTGCCAGAGCAAGCGCAGGCAGTTAATGCGGGACGGTTGGACAATGATCCGCACGCTTGGGTATTGGATAAGATTTGTTCTGTGTTGCTGAGCTATGCGCAGGCTTGTGAATTTGAGGTACAAGGAGCGTTAGTATGAGTGAACTGTTTTCCTATACCGAAGCCTGGCTACGTGAGCATCACGGGCTATACACTGCCAGAGAAATTCATCAGCAGCCTGAACTTTGGCGTCAGTTATATCAAAGCCTGCAACGTGAGGAAGAGCTGTGGCAACCGTTTTTGGCGCCTCTGTTGTCTGACCCAGAGTTACAAATAGTACTGTGCGGCGCAGGTTCCTCTGCATTTGTTGGGCGCGCTCTGGCGCCTTGGTTACGTGAGCAGTGTGGGCTGAATGTGGTCGCGTACAGTACGACGGACATTGTGCCTTCTCCTTTGCAATATCTTGATCCAACGCGTTCAACATTACTAATTTCTTACGGGCGTTCCGGCAATAGCCCGGAAAGTGTAGCGGCGGTACAACTGGCTGATCAGTTGTTGCCGCGCTGTTATCACTTAATGCTGACTTGTAATCCTGATGGCGCGTTGGCGCGTTATGCCGAAGGGCGTTCCCACGTTTGTTCGCTGAACATGCCACAGAGTTCTCATGATCAAAGTTTTGCCATGACTTCCAGTTTTAGTTGTATGACGCTGGCAACTGTGTTGCTGCTGGGGCCATTAACACTGGAACAGAGCCGCGAGCCATTGATGACGATGGCCGTGTTGTGTGAACGGGAGTGGAAGCAGTGGCAGGTACAGACTAAGTTGCTGGCACACAGTGGTTTTAAACGCATGATGTGTTTGGGTTCCAGTTGTTTTACTGGCGTAGCAGAAGAAGGCGCTCTCAAGATGTTGGAGTTGACCGCCGGGCATGTTGCTACGCGTTACGACTCGTCAATGGGAGTACGTCATGGGCCGAAGTTTATGATCGAACGGGATACATTGGTCGTCATGATGCTCTCCGCTGATCAGTATCGCCGTCGTTATGATCTCGATCTATGGTATGAGCTGAATCATGACGGATTGGCGTGTCAAATTGTTGCACTGAGTGGCACACCGGGGAAAGGGTTCACCGTGATTAATAGTGAACAAGACGATATCTGGCTGTTGTTCCCCTATTTGATGTTTTTGCAGATGTTAGCGTTTGAAACCTCGCTGGCACTGGGCATAACGCCAGACAATCCATGTCCGACAGGGGAGGTCAACCGCGTGGTGAAAGGGGTGGAAATTTATCCTTACCCTCTAGCGTACTCACAAACAACTGAATGTAGCAGGAGTGATTATGTCGATACCGAATATTTTAATGACTCGAATTGATAACCGGTTGGTGCATGGTCAGGTCGGTGTGACTTGGACCAATTCACTGGGAGCTAATCTGGTATTGGTGGCTAACGATCAAGTTGCCAGTGATTTGGTGCAGCAGAACCTGATGGATATGGTGGTTTCCGATGGGGTTCAGACTCGCTATTTCACCTTACAGAAAACCATTGATGTGATCCATAAAGCGGCTGAACGCCAGAAGATTTTTATCGTTTGTAAAACGCCGCAAGATGTACTGACGCTGGTCAAGGGAGGGGTACCGATTAACTTTGTCAATGTGGGCAATATGCATTTTGCCGAAGGCAAACGTCAAATCCATAAAACGGTTTCGGTTGATGACGGTGACGTGGTGGTGTTTCGTGAACTGGAGCAATTAGGCGTCACTTGCGAGGTACGGCGAGTGCCGGACGAAGCGGGAGAACCCATCGTTAAGTTACTGGCCTGAGAGGTGAGTTATGCTGATTGATGCGATATTGATTGGATTATTGGCAGGGTTGGCGGGGGTGGATCTCTTTGATGGGTTGACCCATTTTCACCGTCCGGTAGTGATTGGTCCATTAGTTGGGCTGATTTTAGGAGATGTACAGACGGGTTTATTAGTGGGGGGGACGCTGGAGCTGGTCTGGATGGGAATGGTGCCGCTGGCTGGCGCTCAGCCGCCAAATGTGGTGATTGGCGGCGTGATTGGTACGGCATTTGCCATTCTGACGAATGCTGACCCTAAAGTCGCGATTGGTATCGCCGTGCCGTTTTCCATTGCGGTACAAGGTTGCATTACGCTGCTCTTTACTGTGTTCTCACCAATGATGCATAAATGCGATCAGATGGTGAAAGAGTTGAACTGGCGTGGTGTGGAGAGGGTGAACTATCTGGGTATTACCATTCTGTTTTGCTTCTATTTTATCGTGGCATTTTTGCCAATTTATTTCGGTGCTGATGCTGCCAGTGTCATGGTACAGAAAGCACCGCAGTGGCTGCTAGATGGTTTAGCGGTTGCTGGCGGTATGATGCCCGCCATCGGCTTTTCAATGCTGATGAAAATGATGATGAAGAAGACCTATGTTGCCTATTTCATTCTGGGTTTCATTTCGGTCACATTCCTTAATATGCCGATTATCGCCGTGGCACTCGGCGCATTTGCGATTGCTCTAATCGATTTCTTTAACCGTTCCCGTATGGAAGATGTGGCTGAACGCAGCACACCTACCACCCAGTCTCAGGAGATGGAAGATGGCATTTAACGACACCGATACTGCTATGGCAGATAAAGCTGAGAAAAGGATGGCACAGGCGTTGGCGACCAGTCAGGTTGAGCAAGATGATTATCAGGACAGTATGCCGGGTGAGGAGCTGACTAAAGGCGATCTGAATCGTATGGCGTGGCGCTCTTTGTTGCTACAGGCATCATTTAACTATGAGCGTATGCAGGCGGGGGGCTGGTTGTACACCTTGATCCCCGGATTGCGTAAGATCCATAAGAACCCGCAGGATCTGGGGAATTCTATGAAGATGCATATGGAGTTTATCAATGTGCATCCATTTGATGTCACTTTACTGTCCGGTTTGGTGCTGGCAATGGAGCGAAATAAGGAAAAAATCTCCACTATTCGCGCGGTGAAAGTGGCGCTAATGGGACCGCTGGGCGGGATTGGTGATGCATTGTTCTGGTTGACTTTGTTACCTATCTGTGCCGGTATTGGCGCATCTTTGGCGCTACAGGGGAGCTTGTTTGGCCCCATCGTATTCTTGTTGCTATTCAACATCGTACATTTCGGTTTGCGTTTTGGTTTGGCCCATTATGGCTATCGGGCGGGTATCAATGCATTAGCGTTGTTAAAAACACATACTAAAAATATCTCTCATGCGGCATCAATCGTCGGGATGACGGTGATAGGAGCGCTGGTGGCTTCGTATGTCCGTTTTTCGACGCCGGTAGTGGTGAATGCTGGTAAAGCGAGTGTGGCGTTGCAGAAGGATGTTCTGGATAAATTGATGCCTAATTTATTGCCGTTGTGTTTCACCCTGTTGGTGTTTTGGCTGATGAAAAAGGGATTCTCGCCGGTCAAGTTAATTGGTTTGACGGTGGCGTTCGGCATTGTGGGTAAATTTGTCGGTTTTCTTTAACAAACGACGTTGAGGGAATGGAATGTTAGGTATTGTAATCACCGGGCATGGTCGTTTCGCCAGCGGTTTGTTGCAGGCAGTGGAACAGATAGTAGGGCAACAGCCCCAATGTTGCGCTGTCGATTTTCCTGAAGGAGTCAGTACTGAACAATTGCTGGTGTTGTTGGAGGAAGCTTGCATTGCCTGCGATAGTGGTGATGGTGTGATTATTCTCAGTGATTTACTGGGTGGCTCACCGTTCCGGCAGGCAGCACAACTAGCGATAACCAATCCACATTATGAAGTTATCACCGGTACGAATATGCAACTGGCGGTAGAAATGATGCTGGACCGTGAAGGTCTGGTGCCAAAAGTATTTCGTGATATGGCGCTAGAGTGTGGGCGGCGGGGGTTGACTAGCCTGTGGCATGAACAGCAGAAACAGGGATATAGCAGCCCAAATCTGGATGGTATCTAAGGAAATGTCATGAACGCATCCCACCTAACATTGACTGGGTGCACAAAAGATGAACAGTGAGATGTGGAGCCTCACAGATTTCCGGCATCATAGTGCCCAATACGGGATGCCTAGTGCTCCCTCAG
>NZ_PUJW01000045.1 GCF_011189575.1 Photorhabdus cinerea | reverse complement strand
TGGGGCCAAAGTTAGTGAGTTGAGTGAAGAGCAAAAACAGACTATCAGCACCCTGTCCACGCTGGCCGCGGGACTGGCAGGCGGCATTGCCGGTGACTCCACCGCCAGCGCCCTTACCGGCGCGCAGGCCGGGAAGAATGCGATTGAGAATAATGCGCTGAGCTTACCCAAAGGAATGATGGATTACGGTCGGTCAGCATCCAGTCTGGCTACCGCTATGTTAAATGAAGGTAAATCCCCTCAAGAGATTTCAGCGGCATTGTCAAAACATGCCAAAGGCGATCACCCGGAAGGACAAGATCCGGCAAGAGGATTATTAGTCGCTTGGGGGGCAGGTGCTTCTGCTGTGGGAGGGACTATAGTTGGCCCTATTGCTGGGGCCGCGGCAGTCATTGGTGGAGGTATTTTAGGTGGAGCAACCGATGCCACCAAACAGCTTTTAACGTTGAAACCAGGAGAACACTATAGTGCAACAGATACACTGATAGCGGTAGGAACTGGCGCATTAACTCAAGGCAAAGGAACGCTATTTAGTACCCTTGTGAATACAGGGGGCGCTTATTTAGGAAGTAAAGTTAAAGGGGAAGATCCTACAACCTCAATGTTAGGTAACGCCGTTGGTACTGTAATTGGTAATAAAGTGGGGGGGAAGTTTACCAGTGCAATGCTTTCTAAAGGTTATTCTAATAAAGCTTCAGAGATTGGTGGGACAATTATCGGAAATTATGCTGGAACTGCAACAGATTACATTGCAGAAAAAGGAGTAAAGAAAACACAAGGAATAAAAAATGAACAATAAAAGGGGCATTATTTTTAGACTAAAACAATTTATCTATCTAGTATTGGGATGGGGAATGATTTTTTCAGTGTGTTGTATGATTAGCATTCCTTTAACGTACCTTATTCTATTTTTTAAAGAAGGGTATTTTCTTTTAGACATTCAACCAGCTATTAATGGATTAAAATTCAGTATAAAAGTAGGCGGTAGTGGTGGGGTAATATTTGGATTATTTATTTATTTATTTAGTCTAATACAAGAATTTTATAAGAAACTTTCTTCACCAAACAAAAACAAGGAGGAGAAATAAAATGTCTATTACGGGATAATAGCGGATAATAATGCCCTGAGCTTACCCAAAGGAATGATGGATTACGGTCGGTCAGCATCCAGTCTGGCTACCGCTATGTTAAATGAAGGTAAATCTTCTCAAGAGATTTCAGCGGCATTGTCAAAACATGCCAAAGGCGATCACTCGGAAGGACAAGATCCGGTAAGAGGATTGATAACAGCATGGGGCGCGGGGATGTCCACAGTAGTGGCACCAGTGCTGCTGCCATCGGGAGCAACGGTAGGCAGTATTTTTGCTGGAGGTCTAATTAGTGGAACGGCCAACATTAGTAATCAGCTTACAAATGGTTCTGTGAACATGACTGATGCACTGATAGCCACGGGAACGGGGGCGGTAACGCAAGGCAAAGGGTTTTGGTTTACAGAAGTGGCGAGTATAACAGGTGCTTATGTTGGGGCAAAACTACAGGATAAAAACCCTCTTGCACCAGTGGCGGGGGCAGCTATTGGTAATATAGTTGGTTCGACCGGAAGTAAAATTATTACTGCCGGAAATCAACTGAAACCAATAATATCGAATAAAACATCTAATTTAACAGGAGCTATTTTGGGAGCTGGAGCATCGGAAATAGCCGGCTCGGAAGTTCAGAAACAATTGGAAGCAAGGGAAGGAAAAAGATGAAAGATATTAGGCTTATGATAAAACTAGCTATTTCATTTTTTTTCCTTATAACATTTGCTTTGCTTTTTATTAGACTTGGAGTCGCTGTTATTTTTTTCTTAAGAGATGGACATTTTTATTTTGAATGGGCAAATAATACTTTAGATTCAGTAAGAAGAGGAGGAGCAATAGGATTACCATTAGGAGTGGGAATCTGGATCTTATCCCGTTTGAAAGAAAATCGCGAGAATAAGACGCCACCATTTGATCGATGACCGGACCAACTTTGGCTATCGTACAAGGGCTTTTACATTGTTATTGAGAATAACTCTTTGGCGAATTTACTGGCGGCAGCAGAAGCGAATAAAAAAGGTACAGTTGAGAAATGGCAACAGGACAAGCAAACCGAAATCCAGAAAGCCTGTAGTGGTCATACGCCACTCTCTTGTCAGACTATGGTTGCCGCGGAAGGGAGTATCTTGGCCTTGCCATTGTTATCGGGAAGCGCTGCAACCACGGGCCTGATTGGTGCCGGAGCCAATACCGGTATCCAATATCTTGCTAATGGCAATGTCGACCCCAATGATGCTATTTTTGCGTACTGGACGGGGGTATTCACGACCAATACTGGTCTGTGGGGCACAATAGCCTGGAATGCAGGTATGGGGGCGGCTTCGAGTTATGTGAAAGGGGATGATCCGTTAAAAGGTGGGGCGATAAGTGGTGTAGCCTCCGGGATTGGTTATGGGATAGGTAAACAGGTTCAAAATCCCCTGGGAAAAATTATGAATGGGTTAATGTAGGAATGGGGATTTCGAAGCCATTACCTCTAAGTACATTACCGAGGACGACTGGTAATATAATGAATTCAGTTTCTACAGAAGTTATTAATGACCAGCTAAATGAAAAATTAAAATAGCGCCCAAGGAGAGGATAAATGAAAATATCGGAAAAATGGTGGTTTGTTATATTTATTCATATCCTACATAGTTTGTATGTCGGTGGGGGCTATTTTAGTTAGAATACTTGGTGAATCGTTTTTTTGATCTTTTATGGGTTACCTTTTGAGTTATCTAAAGCTGATATTTTGTTATTCATTAAAATCGGTTTTTATTGTGGTCTATTAGCGTAATAGGTTGTTGGTTTATGTTTTATCGCCAATATAAATCACATAAATGAAATTAACATCCAGCTTTTGGATTACTATTTGGAGAAATTTTATGAAATGTATTCAGTATGAAAACCCAGCATTACATGAATCAGATTTTTGTGCTACAGGTGAAGATAAGAGCCAAATGGAATTGATGGGTATCTCTACTTTCCAACAATAAATATTATTATCACAATATTAACCTCTTTGTTTAGCGCATATAATACAATGATGCTCTTTATCTCTAGTTATGACTTTTCAAGTAAATTACATGCTCTTATAGGATTTGAATTTATTTGTTTCATGATTATTTTTACAATTTCATTATATACATCCATTCTTTTTTCCAAAAAAATAAAAAACACCTTTATTTTATATTACCCTTGTGGTTTTCACTTTATTATTTGTAATCACTGATTTAATATTAGGTCATTACATATAAATCATTCGTGAAAATCAAAACCATACAATTAAATATATTTTCAATATGAAAAAATCAACAAAATAAAAAAATGGCAAGAGAATACGACAAAACAACTTAATATAGCAATTATCACCCACCTTGTTTTACATAAAAATAATCCGGCATAAATATATACCGGATTATCACGCCAACGTTAAACTAGTCAATACCGCTTAATATATTAGTGTTATTGCCCCTCCCCATTACCATTGATTGTCAACGCTATATTCAGAGCCTGAGCTAAAGCAGTTCTATTCTCATTATCCTCCAATAAACTAAAATGGTTACCCGGAATAGCAATCAACCGAAGCAAAGTATCAGGCATTATCCGTTCCCAGCCTAACGACGGTTCTATATTTGCAAGTTCTGGCTTTTCATCCGTCACAAAAGAAATAACGGGGTAAGGTTCTATCGCATAAAGCTGATGCAATATTATCTCTAATGCTTGCGGCTGATAATTTCTGACTATTTGCGTATAGTTCTCTATCTGCTCCCAACGTTTCGCAATAACACCAGCACTCAGATTTGCCGGATATAACGCCAATTGTTGTGCCACCTCAATAAATTGCACCAAATTCAGCTCATCAATTCTCTGATACAACGCCGCGACCGCTTCTGTGTGCTGTTCCCCTGACTGTCGGGCCAACTCACTAAAGAACTGGTGTTTAGGTTGCATAGACTGTTCCCCAAAATAATGAGGCGCCGGCGTATCAATCAAGCCTAAGAAATTAACCGTCTCACCAACACTCAAAAGCCGCTGCACAATCGCATAAGCCAATATACCGCCAGAGGAGTAACCTCCTATCCGATACGGACCCTCCGGCTGAACCGCTTTCATCAAGGTGATCATTCTGGCTGCCTGCTCTTCCATCGTTGCCATCGGCTCTTCATCGATAGACTGCCAGGGCAGTGCATAAATCGGGTAGCCAGATTGCATATGATTAGCCAGCCCGAAGACATAGGAATAGTCCCCCATCCCGCTGGGAACAAAGAACAATGGCTGCTCTGTTCCATCAAGTCGCACCGATACGGCGCTGGTTTGCGGCTGGGACAGCGAATCTAATGTGATTTTTGCTGCCAATTCAGTCAGTACCGGGAATTGGAACAGATTATTTAATGTGCAAATCAACCCCTGACCGGCAGCAAGATTTATCATTCGCATAGCGAGCAATGAATGGCCGCCCAATGCGAAGAAATTATCGTACCGACTGACCTGCTCAACGCCCAACAACTCACACCAAATCGCCGCTAGGGCTATTTCAGTTTCCCCTTGCGGTGCTTCATAGACCTGACGGGAAAAATCTCCCTCCCCCGGTGGCGCTAATGCCCGGCGATCTAGCTTGCCGTTTGGAGTTTGCGGGAAGGCATCCAGACGCACAAACGCTGACGGCACCATATAATCAGGTAAAATGGCGCTCAAATGAGCACGTAAACTGGCAATCAATCCCTCATCCGTACCCGCCACCACGTAAGCAACCAGATGCTTGTCCTGCCCATTATCCCACACCAACACCGCCGCCTCTTGCACAGCGGGGTATTCCACCAACCGGATTTCAATCTCTCCCGGTTCAATTCGGAAACCTCGAATTTTAACCTGCTCATCGTTACGGCCAAGGAATTCCAGATTGCCGTCCGGCAGGTAGCGAGCCAAATCCCCGGTACGATACATACGCGCATCGGATACTGGACTGAAAGGATCTGGTATAAAACGTTCTGCGCTCAACTCCGGCTGGTTAAGATAGCCACGAGCCACACCGACACCACCAATATACATTTCGCCAACGCTGCCTAATGGTACAGGCTGACCGTGTTTGTCCAGCAGGTAGACGCAGGTATTCTTAAGTGGTCGACCGATAGAACAATCATCGGTTGGGGATAAAACCTCCTTACAGGTCGCCGTCACAGTATTTTCCGTCGGCCCATAAGCATTCAATAGTCGAGGTCGGTAGCTTTCCTGCGCAAACCAGTCCTGAATTGCGCTCTTTTTAACCTCCTCACCACCAATGATGATGAATCTGAGGCAATCCGGTAGCGGTAAAGCATTATCTCTGGCAATCAGTTCAGACCAGAATAACGCAGGCAGAGACATGACCGTGATACGGTTCTGCCGGGCTAAGGAAATAAATTCCTGCATAGAAGTCAACCAACGATCATCACGCATGACCAACGTGGCGCCATTACACAATGACAAGCAGCATTCTTCTACTGAAACATCAAAAGCAAAAGAGGAAAATTGTAACAGCCGGTCTTGCTCAGTGACGCCATAAGTGTCATTAAAACCCAGATGACGTTGATACACAGCTTGATGTTCCACCATCACCCCTTTCGGCTGCCCGGTAGAACCAGAGGTATAAATGACATAAGCCAAATGTTGTGGCGTCAACGTGAGCACCTGTGGGTTACTGTCCGGCTGGTCTGGCAAGGTACTCGGAGTAAGTACTGTCAACCCCGTCAGCGCTTCTTCGCCAAGTTCCACCCGGCCAGCTTCATCAACCAATACCACTGATGGCACAGTATCATTCAAAATATACGCCAGACGTTCTGCCGGATAAGTCGGATCTAGAGGTACATAGGCCCCACCCGCTTTCAGCACCGCCAACAGCGCTACCACTACCTCCGGCGAACGTGCCATGCAAATCACCACTCGTTGATCTGGCTCTACACCCAGCGCAATCAGTTGATGGGCCAGCCGGTTGGCACGGGCATTTAATTCGGCATAACTGAGACGTTGCTCTCCATACTCTAACGCAGTCGCCTCTGGGGTTTTCTCTGCCTGTTGTTCAAACAGTTGGTGAATACATAACGGGTCAGGATACGGGGTTTCCGTGGTATTCCAGGTTTCCAATAACAGGGTACGTTCCGTTTCAGGCAGCACGTTCAGCGCACGTACCGGCGTATCCGGTGCCTGTTCCAGTGCTCCCACCAGACTTTCCAGCGCCTGTTGCATATAACCGCATAGCCGATCTGGCTCAAATGGCTGTATCACCAGAGCGGTCAGCCCCAAAGTGGAACCACCGTCCTCCACTGACAGCCCAAATGGATAGTTAGTCCGTTCTTGTCCTTCCAGAAATTCAATACCGCTGATAATGTCATCAGGCGTTGCCGATAAGGCATTGTGTCGATAGTTGAACAGCGCACTAAACAGTAGTGTACCGCCGGCAATACCACTGCATCGTTGTGCCAACGCTAATGAGGCATGCTCATGCTCCAGCAACCCGGCCAGTCGTAGATGCACCTCATGCACGCTATCCTGTACCGAGGTATCATCGATATCCAGTCGCAACGGTAAGGTATTCATAAACAGCCCCATGCCATTGTCTGCCCCTTCCCCCGCTGTCATGCGCCCAAACAGGACGGTGCCAAATACCACTTTTTCCTGACCACTGGTATGCGACAGCACCTGCGCCCAGGCCAGATGACACAGCGCCGCCAGACTGACCCCAAAATGCCGGGCCTGACTACGCAGACGATCATTCAACTCAGGCGCTAGCATCCGGTGAGATTCCCTCATCTGAGATCCATCACGATGCACCTCCGCCAGTCCGAATGGCAACGTTGGCTCATCCACCTCCGCCAACATCTCGGTAAAGAAACGGGTATGCTCTTCCTGACTTTTCCCTAACCGAGCCTGAGCTACCAGATTGCGGAAAGGAGCTGGTTCAGGCAAGTGCTCCCCCAGTCCGGAAAAATGCGCCTGTACTTCACGGTGCATTACTTCCAGCGTTTCATGGTCGCCAATCAAATGATGCTGCAGTTCCAGTAAGACCCAGCGGCCATCAGTTTCCTGAACAATAATAAAATGCAGTAGTGGAGCCTGACTCAAATCAAGACGATACTGACCCGGATCAAAACGCTGGGTTAACTGATCAATCACTGGGCCGTCAGCCGGGTCCAGCGTCAGTTCCGTCACGGGCAACTGCGCCCGGCGACAAACCACTTGCGCCGGAACTGATAATCCCTGCCAGATAAAAGCCGTCCGCAAGATGTCATGGCGATCAACCGTCTGTTGCACCGCCGCCAGATAACGCTCCAACAGAGACCGATTCGCAAAGATCAACGGATAGAGCAGCAGATATGGGTCACCTGCCTGTTCCAACAAGTGGTGGAACAGGATACCGTCCTGCAATGGCGATAAGGCATAGATATCCTGAATATTGGTAACTCCGCCCGGTACCTGCCCGACGATGCGATCAATATCAGTCTGAGTCAGCTCAATCAGCGGCAACATCGCCGGCGTCAACGCTGTCGTGGCCGGTGTAATAACGTTAGGTGGCACCACCACAGCCTGATGTTGTCCCAATGTTTGGGCCAAGTCTGACAGTACCGGATATTGAAACAGATCACGCGCCGCCAGTGTCAATCCCAAGCGACGCAAGCGTTCAATCATGCGTACAGCGAGCAGGGAATGGCCCCCCAACACAAAGAAACTATCATGCCGGCTGATCTGCTCAATGCCTAATAACTCACGCCAAATGGCCGCCAAGGCAATCTCAGTCTCCCCTTGCGGAGCTGCGTAAACCTGACGGACAAAATCCTCCTCCCGGGGTGCCGGTAATGCCCGGCGATCTAGCTTGCCGTTCGGGGTCTGAGGGAAGGTATCCAGACGCACAAAGGCTGCCGGAACCATATAATCAGGTAAAATGGCACTCAAGTGTTCGCGTAAACTGGCAGCCAACTCCGTATTCGCTTCCGCTGCCACATAGGCAACCAGACGTTTGCCCTGCCCATCCTCCAATGCCAGCACCGCCGCCTCCTGGACCGCCGGATGTTCCATCAATCGGGTGGCAATCTCCCCCAGTTCAATCCGGAAGCCTCGAATTTTTACCTGCTCGTCGTTACGGCCCAGGAATTCCAGATTGCCGTCCGGCAAGTAACGGGCCAAATCCCCAGTGCGATACATCCGCGCACCAGACACCCGACTAAATGGATCTGGTATAAAACGTTCTTCGCTCAATGCCGGCTGGTTAAGATAACCCCGCGCTACACCGACACCACCAATATACATTTCGCCAACACAGCCCAATGGTACTGGCTGACCATCTACGTCCAGCAGGTAGATACAGGTATTTTTAACCGGGCGGCCAATAGAACTATCGTCTGTCGGGAATAATATCTCCTTACAGGTTGCCGTCACGGTATTTTCCGTCGGGCCATAAGCGTTCAATAGTCGTGGACGGTGGACTTCCCGCGCAAACCACTCCTGAACAGCGCTCTTTTTCACTGCCTCGCCCCCAATGATGATAAGTCTAAGGCAATCCGGTAGCGGTAATCCATTGTCTCTGGCAACCAGTTCGGACCAAAACAACGCCGGCAGAGACATCACCGTGATATGGTTTTGCCAGGCTAAGGCAATAAATTCCTGCATAGAAGTTAACCAACGCTCATCGCGCATCACTAATGTGGCGCCATTACACAAGGACAAGCAGCATTCTTCTACTGAAACATCAAACGCAAAAGAGGAAAATTGTAACAGCCGATCTTGCACAGTGACGCCATAAATCTCATTAAAACCCAGATGACGTTGATACACTGCCTGATGTTCCACCATCACCCCTTTCGGCTGCCCAGTTGAACCAGAGGTATAGATGACATAAGCCAGATGTTGTGGCGTCAACGTGGGTAGCTGTGGGTTACTGTCCGGCTGGTCTGACAAGGTACCCGGAGTAAGTACTGTCAACCCTGTAAGCACTTCTTCACCAAGCGCCGCTCGACCAGCTTCATCAACCAGTAACACTGACGGGGCGGTATCATTCAGAATATACGCCAGACGTTCTCCCGGATAAGTCGGGTCCAGTGGCACATAAGCCCCGCCGGCTTTCAGCACCGCTAACAGCGCCACCACTATCTCCGGCGAACGTGCCACACAAATCGCCACTCGTTGGTCAGGCTCTACGCCCAATGCAATCAGTTGATGCGCAAAGCGGTTGGCGCGGGCATTTAGTTCAGCATAACTAAGGCGCTGCTCTTCATACACTAACGCTATCTCATCCGGGGTTTTCTCCACCTGTTGCTCAAACAGTTGATGAAGACATAACGGGTCAGGATACGCGGTTTCAGTAGCATTCCAAGTTTCCAGCAACAATGTGCGTTCCGTTTCAGACAAGACGTTCAGGGCACGTACCGGTGTCTCCGGGGCCTGCTCAAGGGCCTCTACCAGACTTTCCAGCGCCTGCTGCATATAACCGCATAACCGATCCGGATCATACGGCTGTACCACCTGAGCCGTCAGCCCCAACGTGGAACCACCGTCTTCCACCGACAGTCCAAAGGGGTAATTAGTCCGTTCCTGTTCGCCCAGAAATTCAATGCCATCCATCGTTTCATCCAGAATCGATAGCTGATCATTATGCCGATAGTTGAACAAGGCGCTAAAGAGTGGGATTTCACCCTGTACACCACTGCACCGTTGAGCCAGCGCCAGTGAAGCATGTTCATGTTCCAGTAATTCAGCCAGTCGCAGATGCACCATCCGCACGCTGTCCCGTACCGGGGTCTCATCCATATCCAGTCGCAATGGCAGGGTATTCATAAACAGCCCCATCCCACTATCAGCCCCCTCTCCCACAGCCATACGCCCAAACAGCACGGTACCGAACACTACTTTCTCCTGCCCGCTGGTACGCGACAATACCTGCGCCCAAGCCAGATGACACAGTGCCGCCAGACTGACACCCAGATGTCTGGCCTGACTACGCAGACGGTCATTCAACGCAGCCGTTAGCATCCGGTGAGATTCCCTCATCTGAGATCCGTCACGATGCACCTCCGTCAGTCCGAACGGCAGCGTCGGTTCATCTACCTCCGCCAGCATTTCGGTAAAGAAGCGAGTATGCGCTGCCTGACTCACCCCCAGCCGGGCTTCCGCCACCAGATTGCGGAACGGTACCGGCGCAGACAGGCATTCCCCTTGCCCGGCAAAATATGCCTGTACTTCACGGTGCATCATTTCCATCGTTTCATGGTCGCCGATCAAGTGATGCTGCAATTCCAGTAAGAACCAGCGACCATCGGTTTCCTGAGCGATAATAAAATGCAATAACGGCGCCTGAGTTAGGTCAAGACGATATTGACCCGGATCAAAACGCTGGGTTAACTGATCAATCACTGGGCCGTCAGCCGGGTCCAGCGTCAATTCCGTCACAGGCAACCGTGCCCGACGCCAAACCACCTGCGCCGGGACTGACAATCCCTGCCAAATAAAAGCCGTCCTCAAGATGTCATGACGATCAATCACCTGTTGTACCGCTGCCAGATAACGGTCCAGTAGTAACCGGTTAGCAAAAGCCACCGGATAGAGCAACAAATACGGATCACCTTCCTGTTCTAACAGATGATGGAACAGGATACCGTCCTGCAACGGTGACAACGCATAGATATCCTGAATATTGGTCATTCCTCCTGGTACCTGCTCGACAAGACGGTCAATGTCAGTCTGAGTCAAATCAATCAGTGGCAACATTGTTGGCATCAACGATGTGGTTTCCGGCGTGATGACGTTAGGCGGCACTATCACAGCCTGGTGCTGTCCCAACGCTTGAGCCAGCTCCGACAGAGCCTGAGACTGGAACAGATCGCGCGCCGTCAGTGTCAACCCCAAGTGACGCAGGCGTTCAATCATCCGCACAGCGAGCAGTGAATGACCACCCAACGCAAAGAAACTATCATGCCGACTGATTTGCTCAATCCCCAATAACTCACGCCAGATAGCCGCCAGAGTGACCTCTGACTCCCCTTGCGGGGCGGCATAAATCTGACGAGCAAAATCTTCTTCCCCCGGCGCAGGCAACGCCCGGCGATCCAGCTTACCATTCGGGGTTTGCGGGAAGGTATCCAGCCGCACAAAAGCGACCGGGACCATATAGTCCGGTAAAATCGCACTCAGGTATTCACGCAAATCCGCAGCCAATCCCGCCTTCTTTTCCGCCGCCACATAGGCAACCAGCCGTTTACTATATCCATCATCCAATGCCAGTACCGCCGCCGCTTGCACCGCCGGATGCTCCACCAACCGCGCCTCAATTTCCCCCAGTTCAATCCGGAAGCCCCGGATTTTAACCTGTTCGTCGTTACGACCCAGAAATTCCAGATCTCCGTCCGGCAGATAGCGGGC
>NZ_PUJW01000044.1 GCF_011189575.1 Photorhabdus cinerea | reverse complement strand
CGTCGGCAGATCAAGACTGACAATCACGAGGTGTTTTTCCTGAATAAGTTGTTTAAGTTTCTGCCAGCCCGCTTCATCCAGACGTGAAAGGCGGTCAACCTGCTCAATAAGAATAATGTCACCCGGTACATGCGCGAAAAGATGAAATTAGCCGAATTTCTAGAGCATCCCTATGACCCGGATATCCAGAGTCAGCTCAGGGCAAACGGGTCTAAATTGATCAACATGATTAACGGAGTGCATGCGGTACAGAGGAATAGGATGGGTCGCTGTTTGTGATTTATACTTCGCATCCTGTCAATGATAACCGTAGAAACTGCCATGCAAACCACCACTATCAGCAATGCCTTTGGACACCTTACTGATCCACGTGTTAACCGAACTAAACAGTATGCCCTCATCGATATTCTGACCATTTCGATTTGTGCCGTAATCTGTGGTTGTGAAGGCTTTAATGCGATTGAAGAGTACGGTAAATCCAAAGAAGACTGGTTTCGGCAATTTCTGGATCTTCCCAATGGCATCCCCAGCCATGATACCTTTAACGATGTGATAAACCGGCTTGATCCCCAAGAATTTGAGCACGCTTTTACCCCATGGGTGGAGAGCTTAGCCAAAATCTCTGGTGATATTATCGCGTTGGATGGCAAAACGCGGCGGGGAACGCTCGACAAAGCCAATGGAGCGCCGGCTCCCCATCTGGTCAACGCCTGGTCAGTCGCGAATCAACTCTGCTTTGGTCAGGTGAAAGTCTCGGATAAATCGAACGAAATCACCGCGATCCCCAAGTTGCTGGCCTTGCTGGATATTGAAGGGGCGACCATCACGATTGACGCGATGGGCTGCCAGTACAAAATCGCTGACCAGATTGTCGGGAACAGAGCCGATTATGTGCTGGCATTAAAAGGCAATCAGGGCGGGTTTCACGACGATATCAAACGCTTTTTGGATACCCAGTTAGCGACAGGTTTTTCAGGCATTTCTCACGCTAAAACCCAGAAAAAGCCAACTACACTATCTTGGCAATTTCTCCACTGTAGTTGCCACCGCCTATAACAATCACCTGGCCACTAGCGGTAATATGTTCAACAACTGCTTTTGCGATAGCTTCGGCTAAGTCGTTCATTCTGCCGTGTTCATTGGCTGCAAACCCAGATGAAGTCAAATTGACTTCAATCATTTCTTTCAGTTGACTGCTATTTAAAGTCATTATTTACCTGCCGTGACTCGCAATGAAAAATCGGTGTGTGGTCTGCCAGTAAAGGAGCAAAGGCACTCGGCTGTGACCACTCCTGCTCCTTTGTTTAGGTGAATACTTGTTGCATCTATATAAGCAGAACCACTCACATTAATACGCCAGAATCCACCGACTTTCTCAGTTAAGTTATTGCCTGAGTTATTTATGATATTACCGGTTGAATGATTTTCCATATCTCCGGTTGTCGAGTGATGGCTATCACCTTCAACATGCAAAATTGAGTTACCCCTGGCATCAAATTCAAATGCAGTACCTGTTGGCATATGGGTAACGCGATAAACACCGTCTTTTTCTATCTCAAACATCATGCCATGCAGAATATACACCTTGCTTTCGTGATAACCTTGTTGTGCCGGTTGAGGCTCTTTATGACTGCGTTTGTGTTGATAACGTCCGTCACCAGCAAAGGCCTCTGCCGGAAGATTAGGGATGCCATCTGGATTATGATGAACTGAACCGGTGATCCTTGGACGACGAGTGTCTTTTCTGCCGTGAGTGTAATAAGGGAAATCTATCCAAACTAAGTCGCCCACTTGCACTGGGGTAAAGTCACCTTCGCTTACTCTGGCTCCAATGGGGAGCTTATAAGTCGCCCACGGTAATTTTTCATCTGACACATCATCAAATACACCAAAAACACGTACCTGTACGCGCATTTGTTTTTCTGGATCTTGTACATTAACTACCACAGCTTCTAGCTCTGGTCGCTGAAGGAGTAAATCGGCTGGGTTATCCATTTGATACCTTTTTTGTATTTAGTAGATACTTACTTAATTCTTATTAAATATCTATTTACTACTTATCTAGTATGCCTTTAATACGAGCATACAACTTTTTGTTTTTGTAGCTATGTGCAACAAGTCCAATAACTACAAGAGTTGGCAGGCTTTCGTCTATTGGACGTTCTAAATCAGAACGATTCCATACCACTTCAATGACATCACCAGCCCTTAACCCACCATTACCGAACATATAAACATCAAGTACAGGAATGGGGATTTTACTCAGGTTATCGAGCACAAATTTACTCGTTACGCCAGAATGTTCGATTGGTGTATTGGTGTGCTTACCTGAATAAACCATACCTTTTTTATCATCCCAACCGACAAAGCGACGCTGAGTTAAATCCCTAATCAAAGAGCTGTCATTCGGCAAAGCGTATTGAGCAATTTGGTATTTTTCACGGGTATCGTTGTAGTGATAAGTAAACGTTGACTTCATGGTTTGAAGTTCAGCCAGAGTGCGAAATACGAGCGTACCTCGACGAATAAACACAAGCGCGCCCAGCTCTTTTGCCATTTGACGGATTAACCGTGATGGGCGTTGCGCCGGTAGTAAATGAAAATCCAGCCGAATGGGAAATGTTCCAACATCTATTGGTAGGTTTGGCACTAATTGACGAAGCACTTTGCTGACTGGTTCTCTGACAAAACAGCGAGCAATCAGCGATGGTTGTTTAAGAGCATACAGCGTTTGCAGAAGTAGGTTAAAAGTGATGGTATCGCCTTGATTGACTGGCATAGTCATGACTACCCACTCCGTTTCCCAATTCAATATATCGAGGTTCACCGGATCAGAAAGTACAATAGTGAATATTTCTTGTTCGGTAATGGCGAGGTCGTCTCTGAGGTACTTTTCTTTATCATCATACTCAATAATGAGTTTTGGCCCGTCTAATGTCGTCGTTTCTATGAAGGTAGCTTCTTTTAGAAACGATAGATCCAGCTCTTCTCCGTTGAATATAATCGACTGAACCAGCTGGTGTTGATGGCGGCTCATGAAAATACCTCTTCAAGTGGTCTGAAAGCTATTGTCCAATGAATCGGATTAACATGATTTACCCCTTTACCATACAAAATAGGGGCATTTACGCTGTGTTCTACCTCAACGGCATAGAGCCGGCCATCTGCGTAGTTATGGCTCAGGTTATTCGCTTCGATAGTTTGTGAGTCTTCTATCGTAATTGGTAGCTTGATGTCTTCACCGAACAGCGAGTAAGTGACATAAAAACGATGGCCTCCAACACGTCGGCGAGCGATATACATGTGCCAGGCAAGCAACAAACGTTCTACAGATGCCTTATCGCTACCCATAAAGACAATGCGATAGGTCAGCTCCAGATAACTGATACTGATATTGGTTTTCTTCAGTAATGCATCATCCCAGCCAGTCGCGTTCTCTATAAACTGGGCATACTCAGCTGATGCACTGCGAAAACCTATCGGTCGATAGTAGTTGATTAAAGGCAATCGAGCCGCATTGAATTTACGTAAACCGTCATTGCCTTGTGGCTTCTGAAACTGGCGAATAGCCTGAATAAAGGATTTGGGAGAATCGTAGTCACCACGAAAGACTTGTTGCCTAGAGTCACGCTGTAAGAACGATTTAATATGGTGTGGACAGCTTTCCTGATCCAACACGGCTAATGCATCAACAATATGGCTGCCAAAGGCTACATCGATGGGATAGAAATCAGTAATATCGTTCTTTTCTGTTATCTCAGTCATGGTCGTTACCCGATAAAAAAGGGATAGCAATAACGCTACCCCTTTTCTGAACTGAGATCGCCAACAGGGAAATGTTAAATGGATGGCATTGTAGGCCAAACAATACTATCTGGATCCGCATACGTCTGCGGAATATCGCGTAATAACTGGCGATATTTAACGAATTCTGTCATTTTTTCAGCACTCAGTGGTGAATCTGGCACTTGAGTCCAGTCTGTATTAGTAATTAGGCGATCTCGCTTATTTTTGATATCCATCCATTTTATTTCGAGGATAGTATTGGTATCAACAATCGAAACGTCTCCAAATTTCTTATGGTATTCTTCTAGTGTTTTACTTCCATCATTTAAGCTATAGTGAACACCATTTTTAACAAAAACTACACTTTCCATATTTAGACCCCATCTTCGATGAAGATATTCTTAATTTCTTCCCATGACGATGGGAAGTTTTTTTCTTTTATCGTATCAACAAATTTAAAATCTAATGCCATATAGCTGGCTGCTTTTACCTCAACCGAAGCGCTGTTATGTGAAGAATTTTGTACAGCAATGAGAACTGGAGCATCATTTTCATTTGCTCTATCAATAAAAAATTTTACCCGTGGATTACCACGCTTCAATATCATTCCCACCTGACCAGTGTAACCTGCGTGAGCTTGAGATAAACTAAGAAATGATAATGAACCAACATTATTACCACCGTGCAGCGCGATATGAACCCAAGGATTTAATGTTGTTAACTTATTCTTAATTCTGTATAGCTGGACTACATGCCAATTCTCTGTGTTTTGAACAAGAAATGCTTCTGGAAATCCAGAGTAATACTCTTGTATATATGAAGCACTAGATTTCCAATTTTCTAAATTTCTAATAGAGTTATCTACTTTGTTGTCAATATCATTAATCTTTGTTTCTACAGCATGATTGAGATCTCTGGTGCTTTCTATTACTTCTCGCAAAGGGTCGCTCATAATACCTTCTCATAATTCTTGTATGCAATAGCAATGATGATTGTTATTCAACCATCTATTTAAAATAAAAAACAGCACCCATAGTATCTATACTGGTAATTCTGGTTTTTCAGGCCATACCACATCAGATAAAAAATGATATTCATTTGTTATATTTCTTAATTTTTGTCTATATACTCTATATGGAGTAATATCTATCTGCTGATCTAACGCAGCATTAACCAAGCGATCTGCTTCAGCCAAAAGAGATTCTCTATGAAAACGGATTTTATTTAACTCTATCTCTAACCAATGATCAGAAATTATTTTATTTGCTTCACTTTCTGATAAACCAAGTTCTAGAAGAACATTTTTATCTGCTGGAATATTAATCAGAACTTCATCATTAACTAGTAACTTCGGGATCATATAAGTACCTATCTTTTATTGTAGTATAAGAAACTCAAGCTAACCCACTGACAACATCCGAATTGGATGAATATGCCATATATGAAATTCCATGATTGTTATTTTCATCTCCTGCTTCTGCATTTGCTAATGCAACTGTTCTGGCCACCCACTTAACATTTGTATTCTCATAGGGATGCGTAGCAATGACATCACCATCATTAAGCAATCGGAAACTGATAGGAGAATTAGAATATATTTCATACATCAAGTTCCCCCCTCGCAACATAAAAGATGAGTATTGTCTGGCTAAATAGCCAATTTCGTTACGATTATAACTCGTATCAGGTCCAGCAGGATCACCTTTAACAGCCTCGCACCATGCCAGAAACCCTACTTTAGCAACACATTGACGATAACGTTGAACATTCACAATTGTTCTTAAATAATTGGCATCACCATGCCACGGATCAGCCTGCCCTCGCAAAATAACCAACGCAGAAGCGACATGTGTTGCATCAAAATCACTGGGATCTTCTTTTTCTTTACTGTTCCACCCAAAAGAGCGATGTATTTGAATAACTGTTTCATCACCTGAATTCATTCTAAAAAAAACAGGGTAAAAGGTATCCTTGTCGCCTTTAACGGTTAATGTCGTTAGATAACGACCTTGACCGCTAATATCAATGGCTTTGGTGGTATTTTTCCACTGATTAAGACTATTAACACTACTATCTAATGTTGAGTTAATCTGTGATATTTGCTTTTCTACGGTTTTATTCAAGCGGCGATTACTTTCTATCAATGCCTGAAATTGTGAATCACTCATGACAACCTCTCATCGTTTTTCTACACATTAGTTTTTCCATTTATTCGATCCGCTGATTCATTGTTTTGCTTCGTGATGGCAACAAATACTTTCAGCATATTCTGCTTAAACTGTTCAAATTCGAGCTTGGTGAGCGCCAGTCTGAGCTTCTTCTTTCGCCGTGATCAATTGAGCTTCAGTTGCCAGTTCTCCATAACGCTTAGGAACAATCGTCATCACTTAGCTCTGTGTAGAGGTCAATGAAACCAGCACTGAAACTGGCGTAACGCTGGCATCATGCGGTTGTGGCCGGAAATGAACACCTTTAGATTTCAATGCAATGGTGAAACCAACCGCGAGTTTTTTAGTGATGTGCGCTTCCACCTATTGATTACCTTCTACAATTGCTGTCGCCATGTAGTCAGTTTCCTGTGCGTAACTGCCTAATCCTTCCTGAATCGTCAAAAAATCATAAGTACCGGACGTGCTGGAAATAGTGATGTTTTTCTCTTTGAGCTTACGCATAGAACTAACCATATTGACGGTTTCCTGCATTTGCTGGAGTACATCTGTGTCAGTCTTACTCAGTTGTGCCAATGCTTCATTGATAGTTGCAACTTTAGCGGCAATATCTGAATCCGTTGCATAAGTGGCATCAAGAGCCGCAATTTTGTCCTGACTATTCTTGATGGCACCGGAAAGCGTTGTCAGATTAGTCATTACTACCGACAGACGTTGGTTTATCGCCGTTGCCATGTCGGTATTCTGTTGCTTATTATCAGTGCGGATTGTGGCTAACTCAACATTGATCGAGTCACGCAGGGCAACCATTTTGTTGTTGACTTCGACAACTTGTTGACTGTGTTCGGTTCCCAGTTGGCCCAATATGAGCGACACAGAATTAGCGAATGAAGTCAGCTTGGCATTAACATCATCGCGCAGTGTTTTGGCTGTGCGGTTTAGAGATTCATCGTTAACCTCATTGGCAGTCGATACAAGCGAGAAGTCAACAGCCTGTGGCGCTGAAACAGCAGGAATAGTGACCTTATTCTGGATCGGCTGGGTCACAATATTGCCGGGGGACGGTGCTTTGACCGCTGAACCATCCACGCCAGTCACTGGCGTCAATTTAATCTCGACGGGTGCATTAGGATCGATACCACTCACTCACTTTTCCCTTAAAACACATCAAAAATATCAGCAATGGAACCCACTTTATCTTGTAGAGCCGCCGCCTGTTTATTCAAATTCTTTTCGTTGACTTCATCCTGTTCATTCACCATTGGCACCGGCTTACGCAAAGCGGCAATTTTATCTTTGCTTGCCATCTGAGAGAGTTTGTTAACTACACTAGTTAAACTTGGCTCTGGATGTGGATTAGGCAAGAATGCAATCGGTTCACCGGCTTCTGGTTTGAACTTATCAGGTAAGAAATCACTACCGACATCAAACGGCATAAGGTGATACTTAAATCCGCCTGCACCGTTCTTACCGATAGGCTCGGCCTTGATGATGTACAGTAAACGAACTTGTACCGTTTCATCGCTGGTCAGCTCTTCAATCCACAGCACACTCTGTTCTGGTACGTTCAGTTCTTTGATCAGCATCTGGAAGATTTCTTCACCTTCATCTGTACCATCACCAAATGCCATCATCTGAATAGAGCTGCTATCATTGGGCAATTCTATGGCTCGTGTAATGGTCGGGCTACTATAAGAAAATGTTTCCTCTCTCGATTCCAGATTTCCGACAACATCATCTTGACTAAGATGCTCTAACGCATTGAGATTGGCTTTAAACAACAGGCAGTCAAAGGCATTAGGGTTAATATCCAGTGTTTTTTGCAGATCGCCGTAAATTTGTTGAAACACATGGCGGCGGTCGATAGGTGTAATTCTACTCATTACAGTTCCTTGGCTAGCTTCTGTGCTTCAGTGAGTGGCAGCTTGTTCAACTTGGCGAACACTTTCACCGCGTTTTCTTTGTCTGCGCCATACATCTTGGCGCGATCTAACTCAGTACGTAGCATGGCCTTGAGCTGATCACGATCGGCGTTTTGTGCTTTCTTCTGGTTTTTCTCTATGGCGGATTTTGCCTTGACTTTACTGACTGAAGCTTGTGCTTGCTGTTTACTTAACTGCTTACGCAATTCTGCGACTTCTTTTTCCAGCTTCTTGATGTACTTAGGGTCTTTAACCTGACGTTTAAATACGCGCTTCGCCTGTTTCATCTTCTGAATAACCTGCATAGCAGCGGCTTTATCCACATCACGAGGACGAGCGCGCTCCAATTCTTCGCGGTCTTCTTTGGTTAAGAAAGTATCGCTATTGTCACCGGCAAAGCCTTCTTTTTCTGCTTGGGATTGAAGTTGTTTAGATAATTGAGCCTGTACTGTTGGTGATTTCAGTGCGGCTAATGCCTTGAGTTGGTGTTTACAACAACACCCGGTCAGTTGTGGGTTTCGGATCTTAGGGAAATCTTTTTCATAGGGAGCAATAGCAAAATTTCCAGCGGTAGCAACATAGCGATACCAATACTGGTATCGTCCGCACTGGCAGTCGATAGACACATAACCCAACAAGATTCGTTTGATAGCTGCAGCCCAGCTTCGTTGCGTCTGGGTTAACTCTTCCATCCAGTTCTCAAGGCGAATGCGCACCTGATAATTGTCTTCACCATGTTTTCCTGAAGCGCTCACATTAAAGTGCAGTAAGTCGCCACGGATTTTATAAAATCTGGCAGTCTTGATTTCAGTATTGGCACGGTGCACATCGATTTTACGTGAAGCCACGATAAGCTGATCCAACGGAGCACCACGAGTACGACTCCACTTCTTAGTTGTTGCTTTACGGGCCTTATCAAAAGCGCGTATATCATCAATGGTGAATGGAGCACCGTCCTGCTTCGAACCCAACAAAACAGAGTGATAAACAGGAAGTTCACCAGCACGTATTGCTTCACGAATTGCTGAGGGTGACAATGTCCGCCTTGCGTACTGGCGTACTGATTTTTGCTTGCGTCGGCGCTCGTTAAATTCTTTGTCCTGATCGTGGAGTGAATTTGTCATGTTCCCTCTTGCTCAAACTGGCAATAATAACGAATACGTGTTCTCACCCACAAAATCGTTGGGAGTTTTATCAAACTTCCTGCCCCCAGATTTTCTCGCATATCATCAAGCCCGGCACATACAGCAACAACTTTCTTCAGGCTGGTCGTTCCGTAATAACGCAGAGAAATAAGCTCAGGCATCCTTATTTCATCAAGAGATACCTCCCACTCTACCCATTCAAATAACCCGTCACGCAATTCCTTATAAAATCGTGCTCGAATCAATTCATCCTGAATATTGAGGGGACTAAGGCGCGAAATTTGAGTCATAGTGTGGCCACGTCTTTGTTAATAATGACGCTGTGGAACGTAGAGTAGGCGGATTCGTCTTCCTCTGCGTTAATGCCTGAAAGGAATGAATCGAGATAACTCTCATTCATTTGGTTAAATTCACACGCAGACAGCACACACAATAATATGGCTCGCTGATAACCAGAGAACTTGCTGTGGTCGATTTCGTAGCAATACCGCCCACGGTCATCAGGCATCACGTTAACCATCTGTTCACGGATCCAATGGCGTTCTAAGCCCTCATTCAGAACTAAACAGCCTTGTTGGTTACCGTCCGAAATTCCGCCTATACGGATTAGGTTAAAATAATGGTCAAAGGCGATATTCATGTAGCCCCGCCGTTCGGTTGGATCTGCATCTTCCAGCAATATTTTGTGTGCGTATTCACTGAAATCATCACCACGTTCTTCAACTAACATATGGAATCCGTCTTCGTGCTTTTTCTTCAGCTCCTTTTTTAGCCGTTGCTTCCACATCCCAAACGGACCCGTGATTTTTTCCAGCTTCACAACCACCAAAAGGTCATTATCAAACACCGCTGTAGCTTGAACCTGTTCACGCCCTAACAAAGAGACACAAAATATCTTCTTCTGAGTACTCATCGTTTCGTCTCATGTTGTAAATCTGGCCATGATGAAGGTTGTAGAAAAATACCGCAGCAACAGGAAAATATTGCGATCTTTATAATTGCTTTGATTTTCGTTATATCTTGTTATGTCAATTATACGAGTGAAGGACATAATTTATCCTTGATATGACTGACTTTTCTAATTGCTTTAAAAGCCTTTTGTAAATTAAAGGGGAGAAATGGAAATTGGACTACTAGAAGGAGGATTTGAACAAAAAACTACAGTTTCACCATTTATATGGTATCCGAACAGTAAATTCTTTCGGAGCTGATAATGCTTGGCGATTATTATGAATCCAATTACGGTAACAAAAGTTGACACAAAAAGATATTTCGGTTACTATTGTTACCGTTAGTTGGCTGTTTTAGCCAACCTTGTTCTTTAACAAAGTGAGACTTAACTTGAAAGGAGTGTTGTTTATCGCGTATCACAAAAACAAAGAAATTAACGCTGCAATTGCATATGCCTTGACCCAAGGTTGGATCTACATCAAACGTAAAGGGAAAGGTCATGCTGTGGGGATTTTACGCTGTGGTAATGAAGATAAATGCCACCAAAAATCAGTTTGGGGGACACCTGATAGCCCCCAAGACCATGCAAAGGACATTACCTCATTAGTAGATAAATGCAAATAATACCGAGGCCGTCAATCGGCGGCCTTTTTCTCTAAGTCTCACACATTCCTTATAGGAAAGTAATTTATGAAAAAATACAGTTTCGATATTGTGGTAGGCGGAAAGAGAATCACTACCGACGATGATTTGTTTGATATATCTGATGCTTTGTATGAAGCAGGATGCAGCGATGCTCACCCAGCAGCATACAATGGTACATTATATGTTAATTTTACACGTAACAGAGAAAGTTACGCCAATGCAGTCCTGTCCGCTATTACTAACATTGAGTCTGTTTCAGGGTTAATGTGTCTGTCTGTCGATATTGGTGATGTCGTCAGCTTAAGTGATGCGGCTGAATTGGCTGGCACTACCAAAGCGGCATTATCCCGATACAGTAAGGGAAGCAGAGGAGCAGGTGATTTCCCGACGCCTCTTTTGCGTGTAGATAGTAGTCGTCCGTTATGGTCCTGGACTGATGTTGCTGAGTGGCTCGCCAAAAACAAGATCATCGACAATGAGTTGGTAGAGCAAGCCCGTATTACTGGCTCTATTAACACAGCACTATCCATCCGAAACACGAATTCAATGGATGTTGTATTTCAATTTATGAACGCATTAAACAATAACAATCTAAAGGCCGTCACCGCATAGTGAACAAAAAGCCTTGAAAATGATAAGTCTCACTATTTTGGTCATCTTAATGATGGCCTTTTTTCTCATTATCAGAAACAAAACGCATGTTACGTAACATACAGATCAATTCCAATTAAAAAACTTCCTGAAGGAACTCCTATCCATTTCGTTTATTGCGATTTTCGTTTATTTCGATTAAGCTTAATGTGAACATTAACACATTAGGTATATATATGAGCAATTCAACCCTAGTCGGCTTGAGCCTTCCGGCAAAGCATGAGATCGAAATCGCGATGCGCAGTCAGCGAGAACTGGCCGCATTTCTTTCCACCACATTAGAAACGCAACAAATCAGCATTAAAGGTACAGATGACACATTTCACCAAATTGAACTACCTACCTCAGCATTAACCATGCTGATGGACATACTGGGCGAGTTAGCAGCAGGTAATGCCGTGCAAATTGTACCAGTGCACGCTGAACTTACGACACAAGAAGCGGCAAACATAATGAATGTGTCCCGCCCTCATATGGTGAAATTATTGGAAGAAGGCCAATTACCTCACCATAAAACGGGTAGACATCGCCGAGTGTTATTTTCCGACTTGATGGAATACAAAAAGAAACGTGATGCTGATAGTTTAGCTGCTATGCAAGAACTTGCAGATCAGGCACAAAAACTTGGACTAGGTTATTAAAGGATGAAACATTCTCCTTATCCTGTGGTACTTGATGCATGTGTCCTGTACCCAGCAAGATTACGTGATTTGTTGATGCATTTAGGTCTGGCTGGTTTGTACCAACCTAAATGGTCGGACACTATTCAGAACGAATGGAAAAGAAATTTACTGAAACAACGCTCTGATATAGCACCTGAAATATTGGAACGCACAACAGCACTAATGAATAAAGCATTGCCAGATGCCAATGTTACGGGTTTTGAGTCATTGATTGAAGGGCTAAAACTACCTGATAAAGACGATCGCCATATACTGGCTACTGCCATACGTGCAAACGCAGAAGTCATAGTCACTATGAATCTGAAAGACTTTCCGGCCGATATTTTAGATGAATTTGGTATTGAAGCACTTCACCCAGACGAATTTATTTCAGACCTTTTGGATTTAAACCACGCCATTACGCTGGAAGCTGTCAGGCAGCAACGTGTTGCACTAAAAAACCCACCGATGTCCACAAGTGAATTTTTAGGTATGTTGTTAAAACAAGGATTGCCTATGACAGTCAAAGCCCTTGATGCTTACAAATTTATTATCTAGTTTTACCAGTTGATCCGTTGCTTATGAGGAAAGCTAATTGGTATCGGAGGTAACAATCTTCGTATCATTGCGTACATCAAATTTGAAACTCAGAACGTGTTTATAAAACACATAGTGACCCACAAAAAGTATGACCGGCTCACTGATCACTACCGAAGAAATCCAGAATGATGGCTGTAAATAATTATGAGAACTATGAGGTAGCGTTAAGTGCTACCGAAACCTTGATAAATGCCATTCCCTTGTTGGGCGGAAGCAATAGACGCGATGACTATGAACAAGCGCTTGAGATAGTAGAGCGGCTGATCGATACCGATGATGAAAACCCTCTTATCGATCTAGGGGTCCGCTTGGAAAACGGAAAATATCCTACGCTAAGCCTGTTTTTTGTACAGATTGATATCAACTGATCGTAACGGACGGTATTTTCCAGCTCCTAACTTAAGATTATTACGCCAGATGTAATCT
>NZ_PUJW01000043.1 GCF_011189575.1 Photorhabdus cinerea | reverse complement strand
TCCAATATCCACGCTTTTTAGAATATGTTTCAATTTCACATGCAGCAATGTCTTTTGCTTCTGATAAATTAGTGCCGCGATACACGAGAGTATTTATCATGTATCGCTTGAACATTCGTTTCCAGATGAAATAGAAGTGATGGCATAAGTATTCATTCATTATCTAGTTCCGGTGCCAATGGATATTTAAGTTCTGCCCACGCTAAAACTTTTTGATTTTTATCTAATTCTTCATAGTAATAAGTGTAATCAGGATGATTATATTCTAAACACCAACCCACACTATGAACCCAGCCATATTCATCATTTTGTGTTGCCCATTCAGGAATGTCATCATAATATGACAAAATATTTTCTCCCGTGGGGCTTGGCTTGTTTTGATAAGTTAAAGTAGTAACATAACGTTTATGATCGATTATTGTTCTATTAAAACAAGCTTTACCTGTTTCCTCATCAAGTCCAACATATTCAGTTTTTTGTATAGCTCGTTCAACATAAGCCCAGCATTTTATTCCTTCACCGATTTTTATATCTGGATGCTCTGTGAAATTCCAATCTATATTAAGCATTGAGTTAATCTTATCAATTACTTGACCCGGCGAACCTGAATCATTCTCTTCTTTAATTCCAGTAGCGCGAGCTATAGCAGCAAGACCTTTACAAGAATCAATAAACATTTCTTTGTAATCATTGCTTTCTTTTTGAAGAGATTTCAATTTATCTGAAATCGCATTTAAAGTTGAATAATCGTCACAGCTTGCTACTCTTGCTAACTCGTGACATGCGGATATTAAAGATTCTGTATTTTTAGTCATGATAATTACCTTTTTTAATAATCATATTTTCACAAATTTCTTTCGCTCGATAACACGTGTCAATATCGAACCAGCCGAAGTGACATTCACTGAAATTAATTCCTAATTTTCTTGCTAGAAATTTATACGCGTCCGTTCGCCCTAAATTACATTTTTCTCTCATTTCCTCAAAATGATAATGACCATTCATTCTAGCGTTCCGAGTTGCTTTATTTGCCAGCGTACCGAGTGGGATACAAGTAAACTGATGCATGCCGACATAAGCCCTACACTCAGTACAAATATATAACCACGGCCACTTGCTATAATTCCTCCCGAACACTTCCTTGTGACTTGCTATTGTTACGTCGCCTTTGCAATATCTGCATTCTGTCGGAATTGGTAACGGGTCTTTAACCCGCTGGATTGCTTTAACACTTGGATTCCACGGTGTTTTCTGCATCATAGTCACCTCTATTATTAATTAATATAACGATTGCCAATATATTCATTGTCCATTTCAGCAATTAACTTAGTTCTCAATTCCGTAAGAATCTGTCGCTCTTCATGCGTACTACATGAAGTAAATGCTGTGGAGTATTCAACATGATGCTTATTTAAGTCTTCATTAAACGAGATAAGAATTTCTAACTTCACAGCCATAAATCACCTCATTGAATTAATTATTTTTCCTTACATCTTTCAGGATTTCCAATAATAAGTACGCTATGAGTAAAGTCAGACGACTTTACTTTTTTCTCGATTTCTCTTTTTTTCTTTTTCCTTTTTTTATCTCTACAGCTCTGACATTCAATACAGCTACCATTAGACACGTATCTTAGCGTGTGCCCCTGAGGGCACGGGTCGCCATTAAATTTTTCGCCATATATCATAATTGTCCTTATTTGGATTGTTGTATCACAAGTCTATTTAATTCGTCTTCAAGAGACTTAAGATAATTGCTTTTCTCCTCAGCGGCATTATATGCTGCAAGCGGATTTTTGGTTATTTCCCCTCCCGGAATTAACCAGCCCTTGTGGAAATCAGAATATGGACAATAAATTCTTCCGACTTGAATATTGTCGTGAGCATGTTTCATCTCTATTCCTATAATTGAGTGAGTTTTTGAATTTCATCCTTAAGTTCACTGATGAAAGCGGTGACTTCCTTTTCAATTTCAAGTGCAAGCTCATCATCAAAATCAATCCGCATCCTGAAGTATGAGAGATTGGGGGGTAAACGGTCGTCATAGCTGATGAAGTCACACCATTTTCGGCCCGTACACATCATTTGAGCGTGCATTTGTAGCATATATTCACGCTTTGGCTTTTGTGTCTTAATTGTCTCAATGTGTGTCCATGTGTTAGGACATTTTATTTCAAGCAATCCATTGTCATTTACTAGCCCATCAGGACTCGCACCGAATAATTCAATGCTGGGGTGTTCAACAAATCCCGTTTCACTAACCGTGGCGTCAAATTCATTAAGACAATACATTTCCCTTGCTACTGCTTCTAACTCGTTACCGCGTTCCATTGCAGCAGTTTTAAACCCCTCCTCATACTTCCCTGTAAGTTGTTCACATATGAGTTTTGCCATGTAATTATGACGAGATGCGGAGTAACCACTCTTAGTTTTAGCCATCACGTTAGCCACCCCACTAGCCGTTACTTTCCCCAACCTGGCTTTGTACCATTCAGTTGTTTTCTGTTCCATTGCTCACCTCACTGTATTCAGCGTCAATAGCAATACTGTTTTTAATCCGTTCTTTTTCAATATTGCCGATGATTTTTTTCTCTTCCAGTGAGAGCTCTATCCATAGTTTTTGAAATGCTTCCATGCCGATTTTTGCAGCTTCTTCACAGCGAGTGATCAACACCTGGCGATCAATGTGACTTTCTTGTCCGTTAATGACTTCAGTCGCAGTTCCAGCGGTAATTCTTTCTGCTTCGTCCTGGTCATATATACCAGCAAAACCAAATGCAAGCCGGGCGCATTGAATCATAGCCTTGTGCCGTAACATTCGCTTTGGGTGAGACTGCCATGGTTGCGTTGAACGCTTACACTCACTCATGAATTCAGTCACGCTTGTCGGGTGAGTTCTGTCTTTACGATAAATTTTGCATGTACATGACTCATCATCTTGCTCAAACTCCATGCCATCAAAATTTTTGTTTTCGTTGATAATTCTTGCCCACCCATCAACGCCGACAACTGGCACAATCCCTGCTGTTTTGTCTGGGAAAGCGTAAATTTCTTTCGTCCACGGATTCAAGTTATATTGATTGGCAACAATAAGCAGGGCAACAAATTGTTGTTCCGTTGCATTGCCCCTGAAAGCCGTAGCCTTTAATGTTTCAATCAGTTCCCCTTCTTGAACTTTCATCCCTAATTTTTCTGCTAGCGTCTCTGTTAGCGAAACTAAAGCGGTACTCATACCGTAACCTCCTCTTTTTTGGTTATTAATAAGCAAACTTCATATAAGAAGTTATTGAGCAAATTCATTGCTTCGATATTGTCTTCAAATATATTGCCAAAATATTTATTTGTTATATCTGAGAATAGCTTAGTGGATTCGAGCGGAAGTTTATTATAAATGGTTTCAGCATCCATGCCCTGTTGTTCTAATATAATTTCCCCATAGTGCTCATCTTCTAACCGCTTTTCTTCGATGTCATCATAAACAGCATATGGGTTCATATTACAAAGCCTCTATTTTGTATCCCCTTCGCTCGAAATATTCCTTTATTTCGTTGAAGCAAAGATTAGAGTTTCCAATGATTTCCGCAGCAGTTCCTTTTGTTATGAAATATCCATCTTCAACCTCAATCTCAAATCCTTTATTTTTTGTAAAGCTTTTAAAAGAGTCACAATTGACTATAAGCATAATTACCTCACGAAGATTAAAATAATTGTTGCAAACAGAATCAAACAAGACGGATATAACATAGCAAAGAGCCACTCTTTAATCATACTCATATGCTAATCTCAAATATTGCATTGCTATATTCCATATTATTTGGCTATCTATATTATGTGCCATTCTGGCTTTAGACTGAGCTAAACTAAAAATATGTTTGTTTATTTTCATAATTAATAGATGATTTTTAAATGAGTCGTATTTCCAGAAGCAATAACTTTGATGCAACTCTTCGCGTGCTCTTCATGAATTCCGGCTTTAATTAACTCTTGCAGAGATTCATTGTTAATGCGTTTACGATGTTCAATGTCAGCCTGCCGCTGCATTTCTTCGTCTTTCTGACGTTGTATTTCAGCGAGTCGGGCCCGCTCAGCGGATTCTGCTTTGCGCCGCTCAGCATCAATTGCAGCTTGTTTTTCACGCTCAGCACGTTCTAGAGCTTCCAATTTTTCACGTTCTGCCCGCTCTGCGGCTGCTTTTGCTTCAGCTTCGCGTCGTGCTGCGGCTTCGATTTCTACGCGTGCCTTTTGCTCTGCATCAAGCCTGGCTTGTTCTGCTGCCTGACGCTTAATTTCTTCTTCACGAGCAAGGCGCTGGCGTTCTTCAGCAGCTTTCTTTTCAGCCAGTTCTCTATCAAATTTTTCATTCATTAACAGAGCAATCTCATGATCGACTTCAGCCCGTTTTGTCAGTTCCTCCGCTGCTATTCGAGCCTCTTCTTCAAGAGCAAGACGCTCTTGTTCGGCTTCCCAGTCTGTCAATGGCTGACGAACTTCATCACGTAAAGAGTCAAGTCTGTCGCGAATTTGCTTTCTGCTATAATCAATTTTTTTCGGTATTTCTTTATATTCGGCAACTAAATCTTTCCCGATGTTATCAATGTATGCTTTTGTTTGAGAGACTTTATAAGCGAGTGATGCAATTTCTTTTCGTCCTTTTACTGTTGTTAAATCTGGAATAATTCTTTTTACTTCACTTTCAATTTGATTAATAATTTGCTCTATTGCATCGTTATTTGTAAATACAGAGAGCGCGTTTTGTTTTTCAATAACAACTAATTCATTTTTATCTGACATACTTTATTACCTCTGTTATATTCCATGAGCCCTCCGCTGGCTTCAAAACTCCATGTTATTAAAACTCACCCTTATTTATTTTGATTAATGCTGTTGCATGTTGCTGAGCGGCTTCTTCCGTTAAATGAATACATCCATTTTTAAGATATAAATAATCAAGATTATCGCTGTACCAAGTCAAATAACTTAATTCATCACTTGTTATTGGTTTTATTACAGAATAGTATTTATCTCCTTTATTCAATTCATAATCAACAGGCTTAGGAAAACTCACTTTGCCGACCGTTATCATCTCTGGCTTGCGGCGATACAGAGAATTAATGAGCCACTGCGGATGAAAAGTTAAAGTTCTCCACTCTTCACCACCACATAATTGTTCCCACAGCTTCCACGGCTCATCGGTTTTCAAAGCATCTTGTGCATACTGCAACATTAACTCAGCGTGCACGTGTCTTTTATTGTCTGACATTGTTTAATCCTCTCTGTAATTTAGAAAAAGCATCCCTGCCGATATTTCCCTATTTTCCCCCAGTGTGGCGAAGTAATCATTCGATTAAATCATAAAAAGTACCGTAAGTTATCTCTTCAAAACATTCAGGAACTTGTGGCCTTTTATCCCAACCTTCTTTCTCTGCCTTAGGAATGGCGAATAAAATAATGCTCTTATCTTTTGATGCCTTTCCTGCTACTGTTGATAGCACCGGAATGCCGCGTTGATTTTGTTTTGGAGTTCCTAATGTTGTGCAACTAATGTTGAACTTCTCAATAAGAAAATCTTTGTAAGTGGGTAGGTTCTTTAACTTCCTGTTTGTTTCTTCTCTTAAATCAGAAATCTTTTTATTAAATTCCTTCCCAGCTTTTGAATTGCTTTTTGCATGAACTACTTTTAATTCATCATTTTCCACAATGATTTTTACAGCAAAATCAAATTCTTTTTCTATTGGAAAAGCAAATCTTTCTATTAACGTTCCATTTACGCCATACCCATGCTGAAATGTCGCCCCTTTTGCGCCGATGTTATCTTTCGCGGCTTTAATAACTTCCGCGCGCTTCTCTTCGATAATTTGATACTCATCGTCAATTTGTTTAACGATATCACCAGTTAGACGATAGTATTTAAAATCTCTTTCGCTCATATGTCATCCTAGTATTAATTTAATAAATAGCTTCCGTGCCGATAATTCCTGTTATTTTTCTCGTGCTTTCATCATTGCATCTGCCATTCTGTAATAGAGAATGGCGATGTTATTTAACGTATCGTCGGTTGTGTTAAGTAGAAACATACCCGTATCATCCCCCTGACAAGCCCAATCTCCCTGCATGGCTTGAGCCGCAAAATAATCCCTTAATGTCATCTCATCTTTATGTTTTTTCTCACTTAATATTTCCATATAAATACCTTTGTTTGTTAATTTAATAATTGGCATCCCTGCCGATGTTTCCTGTTATTTCCCGGTGCGGCGAAATTAAACTTTTAATGCAATCATATTGTTATCTTGCATATGCTTTAGAATTGCAAGTGGCACTATATTTGAGCATTTTGACATATCTGTAATTACAATTTCACACATATCTTTTTGACGCTTGAAAAAGTCTTTAGTACAAGCTTCGAAAAGTGAGTTATATAAATCTCCGTTCTCTTTTACTATTTCAAGCAACTGATTTTTATCTTCGAAAAGATTGATAATATCATTTGCGATACATTTCATATAATTCTGATGTTCTGCTGTTAGTTCCATTTTTATTCTCCTATAATTAACTCACCACAGCCCACTATAAATGAGCTGTAATTAGTCAACTGAGAGCCAACCATTGACGATAATATTTACGTTCGATCCAACATAGCTTAGCTAAACGACGTCTGATTTCAGAGCGTGGAGCTTCGGATATAGCCCATTGACGATAACGTTCAAAATTTTCTTTACATTCAGCCGCAAATTTCATTTGTGGAGTCATATTTATACCCTCGCTGTTACTGTTGTTGATTGACTATTTCCATGATTAGCCTCTCTGTAATTAACTCACCACAGCCCACTAAATGGGCTGTAATTAGCTAATTTGTGCGATTAATTAGATGTAACCGTAAGCTATTTCTTTCTCTAACAAGAGAATCATCTCTTTCAGCTGTTGTTCTGATTTGATTACCCGGAATTCGTCTTTTAATTTTTGTGGAAGCGGTAAATTACTACAACAAATCAATGTTTCTCTATTTCTAATCATAGAAAACATTTGCACATAGAGTAGATCATTGACAATTCTGCTGACAGATATTTCATAAGCGCCTTCACGAATTTCAATTCCTCTTTGCTTCGAGAAATTGACTGTTGATTTACTGATTTTCATAATTAAATCCTCATATATTATCTAACTGAATAAAGCCAGGTATTCGGTAATAAACGGTTATTAAATGATTCTACTGTTTTGCTTTGTTTGATAACTGACAGTGAAAGAGCCTTTAATGTTTTTGTTGAGCATCCCGTTAAAGTGGTGACGATCTTTCTTTCAAGATCGCGGTTAGCTTTAAGAGTCTTTTGCTCTTCCATACGTTGGTTCTTCCTGCGTAACTTACAACGTTGTTTGGCACTCATAGATACCTCATTAGTTACCACACTCTCGCAGTGGCCGCGCCGCAAACGCAAAGCGGTGGAGTGTTATAGCGTACTTATGCGTTAACCGGGCGCTAACCGGAACTCAGTGATGCCTGAATGCCTCCTTTCCCTCACTACGTCGCCGTGGGAACTCGACCTATCTACAGTCGTCGTAGCCTGAATTTATCAGGCTCTGGCAGCGGTATAACCGCGTTAATAAACCATGATGAGTCCTTGTAGTTAAAGTGTGTACACCTCGCGGCATACTTGTCATATTGTTAAAGAGCGAACATCCCTTTAGTTACTGCTTCCTGTTATTACTTGTACTGCGTTGTTTCTTAGCACTTGCGAATCATCCCGATATTCATACGCCTCGGGCGGCTACTTCGTGGGCTTTCCTTGCCTGTTCGCTATCTTGTGTGCCTTTGATGTGATTTAATATAGCCAAAGTTATTTTTGATGTAAATAGCCAAAGTTATATAAAAATAGAAAAAGACATTAAATCGTTGATAGAAAAGGATATATTTTTTTAATTAATATTTTGATGTGTGATTTAGATAAGGTCTTTTTGGGGAAGGGGGACAAAAAAGCCCCATTACGGGGCTAAAATTTGATTACTAACTGTGGTATCTATAGTTAATTGATTGGCTAATCATTACCTTGCCTTGAATGTATAACTTTTGTGCTTCCTCTTCATCAAGATACCAAGTTTCATACTTCTTATTATCTGAAATAATCGCTAATTTTTTATACTGTAGCTGTAGTCTCTTGATGTATAGCTGGTTCTCCAATATAAAAATATAGATACCATCGCCATCAAAATGATGCTTTGTTATGTCAACAAAAATTTGATCTCGCGGTTCAAATGTTCCTGACATTGAATCCCCGTTGACTGTAATCATTTTTATTGAATCGGCTGGTCTGCCTCCAAATAATTTCCTGGCCTCATCTTCGGTATACTCAATTGAACATATTGTTTCGATAAATTCAGAATTAACAATCACGCCGGACCCCGCGCTCGCTTGAATATCCAGTAGATTCACTCTATAGGAGCACGGAGAATTTTTACTACTAAATTGTTTCTCATAGTTACTATTTTGTGATGAAATCGTGTTATCGCTCGATTGCCCTCCTGAGCTGCCGTACATGTCGCCATTTCCAGTCGCTAACCATTCAGCGTCAACCATCAAAGTTTTTGCTATTTCAATTATTTTCCTGGAACTGGTGGCTTTACCTGATGTCAGTTTCCAAACGCTGGGCTGAGACATGCTAACAGCCTCAGCTAGCGAGGCTTGAGTAAAGCCCTTGTTTTTCATGGCTAGTTTTAGCCGTTCTGCAAGTTTCATTTTTTCCATATCACACAATTTATAGCTTGGGCTATATTTCGTCAAATAACTAAAGCTTTACTTTATGAATAGCCATAGTTATTATTTGCTCTGATTCAACAGTGGAGGTTATTTTTTATGACGAATAAGTTGATCGAACGGGCTATTGGCATGGTTGGCAGCCAGCAAGCTCTTGCTGACATATGTAACGTAAAACAACCATCTGTTTGGGCGTGGTTGCATGGGCGTAAAAAACCATCTGCAACAAATGCCATGCGTATTGAGCGTGCAACAAACGGATTAGTTCCAGCGTGCCAATTGAGACCTGATTTATCTGAATTATTTGGCGAAATTATCGCCTGATTTTAATGCTCTTTAACAATCAGCCTCCTACGCTGCAAAGTGTAGATTCCCTATTTAAGCAATAGGGATTCCCTGCTTATCGGGGAGCGTAGTCTTAATCAAGGCTATAAATTTAACTTATTTAGGAAATTTAACATATGGAAAGCGCAATGGAACGCAAGTTTCGAGAGATGGAAAGTAGATTAATTAAAAAACTGGTGCTGAAAGGCGCGAGGAATGTCGCCGAAATTATCGGGTTTCATGAATCCCAAATTGCACGCTGGCAACGACCACAACGAATTGATGATATCAGTCTTATCGAAAAGATGGCTCGTTTCTTAGTTGCAATTGAGTATGACTCGAAAGATGAATCCGTTGTGATCACAGGAGAGGATGCAAAAGCATTATTGGCTGCTTTAGAGCTTATCAGATACCCAAAAAGAAAAGCCCCAACTGTTACTGAGGCTTCTAATCAAATCGAACTTTCAATGTGAATCAAGCGGGGGAACTCTCACTTTCCCCGATACCACTAGCGAGGTGATTATGGACAGTTTCGACTATCACGTCAATGTCTTGATGCCAGCGAATTTCTTTCGTGATGATGAGAAATGGATACGAGAAATGCTGTTACAGCTCGATCCATCCACTCGCGGAAAAATTACGGTACGTTATTCAGAAGTGTATGAAGCGGCTTGGGATGAGGAACCGATTTCGTATCGAAAGGGCAATGCAGCCAGACGAGCGGCAAATATCCGGCTCAGGGAGTTTGTCAGGAAATATGCCGCTTTCAGTCAAGGGTATGTAACAACCCCAAATGAGTTGCTGAAAACAGGCACTAGCCAGAACAACCAGCCCATACCGGATGCCGCTTAAACACAGGTGCTAAATAAAACGCTGTGGAAGGTCTTTTCTGGTAAGTGCTGAAAGTCGAAGTTTGCACAAGGCCAAAAACCGAAAAACAAAGGTCAACGGCGGATCGAGTCACAGAATCTGACATATAGAATCATAGAAGGGACGACTTAAAAATATGTTTAAAATCAGTAAGTTAAAAATGCGTTTTTCCCACAGTATGGGACAAATTGTCCCACAGTATGGGAAAGTCTTTAAAAACAATGGGTTATAAGTAATTTGGCGGGTAAGGTGATGACTAAACAGTCAAAAATACACAATGTTGAAATTATACCCAATCATGAGACTAAAGGCTATATATTCATTCAGGCATACGATAAAGGTATTGATTTTATTACAAAATGTGCACAGGAGAGAGATAACGCAACAATAATTTTGTATCTGAGAATGATCAAGGACATGGACAAAGAGACGGGGGCGCTGATGGTCGATGTATCAACGCTCATCTCACAGACCGGCTTATCAAAAAGTGCGGTGTACAGATCGATAAAAACCCTGAAAGATTCAGGGATGATACGCAGCAGGTATAGCAAAGTTTATGAAATAAACCCGGATGGTTTTTGGAAGGGCAAGCGTGAGTTACGAGATACCGCGCTGTTTTTTGCTGAATCAAACCGGGCAAGAAATGTGAAATACAGATTGAACCCTGCAAGTGTTTCTACAGATTCATTCACCGTTCCCGCTACGTTTGAAGAGGAAACGTAGCGAAATCATCAACAAAAGCGATTCGGAAAACTTTGGCGAGCGATTCCGAACCGACTTTCGAAGGACTTAACATGTTAAATATAACACCGAAGGTTAAGCAGGTCACCGCGCTTAACATGCTTCGTCACGAGTGGAAAAAACACCGGACGTTTTTATTATCGGCTAGTGTGGGATTTGGTAAAACGGCTATCGCCGCGTTTATCACAGAGGGATTTGTTTCTCGCGGAATGCGCGTCATGTTCGTTGCCCCGTATACCGTGTTACTGGATCAAACAGCAACCCGGTTTGTCGAATACGGATTACCCGCCGACCAGATCAGCTACGTTTGGCGAAATCATCCACTACATGACGCCGAACGACTTATTCAGATTGCTTCAGCGGATACGCTCATTCGTCGTGAATTTCCAGACAACATCGACCTGTTGATCATTGACGAGGCCCACATGAAGCGCCGCAAGCTACTAGAAATCATCAGAGATAGCGATATTCGTGTTGTCGGTTTATCAGGAACCCCGTTCGCTGCATGGATGGGTAAATATTACGAGAAGTTGATTAAGCCCACGACGATGAAGGAATTAATCAGCATTGGGGATTTGAGCAAATACGAGTTTTACGCACCCGACCGGCCGGATTTGACCGGGGTAAAAACGACCAGTTTAGCTACTTTTGGTAACGATTATAACGAGTCACAAATTGCTGAAATTATGGGCGATTCAACGTTAGTGGGTAACATCGTTAAATTTTGGCTTGAGAACGGCGAAGACCGGCCAACAATCTGCTTTTGTGTGAATGTTAAGCACGCTAACTATGTCACGATTGAATTTAACAAATCGGGTATTAACGCCGAAGTAATGACAGCAGAAACCCCGCACGACGAACGGCAGTTGATCATCAATCGGTTTGAAACTGGCGCTACAAAAATCATCGTCAATGTCGGTGTACTTGTTGCCGGGTTTGATAGTGATGTCCGGTGCATCATTTACGCCCGGCCTACAAAGTCAGAAATCCGATGGGTGCAATGTCTTGGTCGAGGGCTTCGTACAGCATCGGGTAAAGATAAGTGCTTGATATTCGATCATTCTGGCTCTATTCATCTTCTCGGCTTCCCGGACGAAATCGAATATGACAAGTTGCCCTCAAAAAACGACGGCATGAAATCTTCATCAAGTTTTAGCGAGAAAGTCAAACAAGAAAAGATCCCGAAAGAATGCCCTGGTTGTCATTACATGAAGCCAGCCGGAATCTACGTTTGTCCGAAGTGCGGTTTCAAGCCATTAATGGGTGAGAACGTTGATGTTGATGAGTCTCGCGGGCTGAAAAAATTAGGGAAAAACGAGCGAATTTACAGCAAAGAAGAGAAACAAAGCTGGTGGTCACAAATTAAATATTATCAGCGTGAGCGGGAAAATCAGGGGAAACCCATCTCTGATGGCTGGTGCGCTCATACTTACAAGAAAAAGTTCGGTGTCTGGCCGCACGGCTTAAGCGATCACTTAATTGAAATCTCACCGGAGGTTTACAACTTCATTCGTTCTAAACAAATCGCATGGGCCAAGATGCAGGAGAAGAAAAATGCGAACGGTGGAAGCAGTGAAAGGGCGGTGGCCTGAAATTTTTGAATACTACGACTTACCCCCTGTTACAGGAAAAAAGCACTATGCAGGAGAGTGTCCTGCATGCAAGCGAAAGGGAAAATATCGATGTGATGACAAGGACGGGACGGGATCATGGATATGTAGCTGCGGGGCGGGAGATGGGTGGAAGTTACTAGAATTAACTCAGGGAAAGGATTTCAAGACGCTGGCAAGGGAAATTGATTCACTGATAGGAAATAGTTACAACGGGGGACATAATAAGCAGCAGCCACGGCTAGAAACTCAAACAACCCGCGTAAAAGTCATCAGCAAGTTCTCAACATTACTCCCGCTAAAAGATACTGCAGCTCAACATTATTTGTTCAGTCGCGGCATATTCGAATTACCGACCGGCCATATTCGTTTCAATACGGAAGAAAAAACGCCATTTGGGAATAAGCAGGCTATTTGGTCGATTGCTACAGATGATAAAGGGGCGGGTTGCTATCTACACAGAACGATACTGGATGGGGAAAAGAAAGCCGATTTCGATGGCAATAAGCGCATGCTGAAACTACAGGAAGATAACTATCTTAACTTTGCTAATTCCATTGCTATCCGCATGTTTCCAGTCTCTTCAACTTTAGGGATAGCAGAAGGGATAGAAACGGCTTTGTCGTGCAAACAGATATACGGCTGTAACACGTGGTCAACTCTGAATGCCGGGTTCTTACGGAAATTCCGCGCACCGAAAGGAGTTAATCATTTGATTATATTTGCTGACAGAGATAGTAACGGTACGGGACTCGCGGCGGCGTTCGAGTGTGGTAATAAAAACATACTCAGTAATAACGATGTGGAGCTTGTCAGTATTCGTTGGCCTGAAACCGGGGATTTCAACGATATGTTGATCAACGGTGCAAAAGTGTTTCAAGAGCAGTTACAGAGATGAAGGATTTTTGATATGACAGAGAAACTTAAGCCGTGTCCGTTCTGTAGCGGAGAAGCCGCAAGATTACGTACTTCATGGGGGCTGGTAATTGTGTTTTGTACTACATGCAAAAACCAGACTACGAG
>NZ_PUJW01000042.1 GCF_011189575.1 Photorhabdus cinerea | reverse complement strand
GGAATAGGTACAACAGAAGCTATTGTTACCAGCCACTCGATACCTGCATACGGGATATTACTTGGTTGTGATGAAAAGGATTGGAAAAACCCTTTTCATCATTTACCTATACCCTATGGATTTCAAGGCGCATCGCGACGGCAAGGGAGCGAATCCCCGGGAGCATAGATAACTCTGTGACCGGGGTGAGTGAGTGCAGCCAACAAAGAGGCAACTTGAAAGATGACGGGTATATTTCATTATTACCAGCCCGTTATCACAAACGGGCTGGTTGTTGTTATTAATCAGATTGATAAAGAAGTGTCGCCAAATTTCATGGTAATATTGGGATCGGTTTGCAACAACTGTGTCGCTTTGGCATGTAATAATTTAATACTATCGAGGGATTCAGTCAGTTCACTGGTTCGGTAATATTGCCAGCAACCATAACAACTTAATACTAACGGCAAAGCAAGTAACCAAAGAAAAAGTCTATTACGCATTGAATATGTCCTATTTATACTCTTATTGACGTTATATTATTTGTTTTTTAAAACACAAATAAAATTCTTACTTCATGGAAATAGAGTTCATTATTAAATAATTTAATTTAGTAAATGAAACGGTAAATGCGATTCTTACACAGCTCAGGACAGAAATATAGGAAATTAAGCAAAGGAACTTTTAGTGATATATTCATTGTCAGAGGGAAGAAACAAATCCTCTGCCTTTCTTCGACAACCATTAACATTCATAATTAGCCAAATAAGGCGTTAATCACTATTTTTAAGATCAAGAAAAAATTGAGCATTTATCTTATTTTAATAACCTATTTTGAGATAATCCATAAAGTTATAGAAAGGGTAATTAAGCTAAGGTAATTCCAGCATCATTTTCATTGTTAAAAATAAATCACAAAACTTTAATAAGGATAAACTATGGCTGATATACTTAAATATGGCGATACAGTAAGAATATTAAATGGTTACAATAACTGGCAAGGAGGATATCTCAGTACATATGGAGGAAATGACATACCAGGTGCAAAACATAGCGTATTAACTGTAGCACCTTCTTTTTCTGATCTAGGAGGAATATGGCGAATAAAATCAGGAACGGGAAAAGCTATCGGCAGTGAAATAATTAATGATGATATTATTTTACTTCATAATCTATCTTTCTGCGATGGTGGTTACTTGGGATATTATGATGGCCCAAATCAACCAGTACCAAGTGGAGAAGTATATCCGATAATCACATCAGATATAAATACTTATTCTCCAAAAACATTAGAGTGGATTGTTTATTGCGAGACACCTTATTCCATAAACGGAAATATCATAGAAGGAGCAATTATCACCCTATATAATCGATGGGGAAAGAAAGGTTTCCTTAATAGTTATGGTGATGCCAACAAACCAAACACGTTATATGGTGTATCTCTTTCTGGTAATAGCACTCGTAGAACAATAAAGGTAGACCAGTGGAAAATGGAAAAAATCAATGATCCTTGTCCTCCTACCAACCCTTCAAATTGCGGTGGAGAATGCGGCACCAATGACACCGGTAAACACTGTTTCCAATTACCTCAAAGTATTCGATTTGGCCTGACGGCTTACAATAATACGAACATTCAGCAAACAGTAAAAGTGTATATTGACGACCGTCTGGTAGACACATTAACCGGTAAAGGCACAAATAATCCGATGGCGACCAAAACCTACATATCAGGTACAGGAAAAGTTTGTATTGAAATTGAAGGAAATGGCAAACCTAGCAAACTGCGTTATTTCGATAACACCCTTAATGGTAAACCGGGAACAGCGATTATCGGGGCCGAAAATAGCGCCAATAATAATTACAATGACTGTGTAGTAATATTAAATTGGCCGCTGGTGTAAATTAAAAATACTTTGGTAAACTTCACCACCAGAAAAATAAAATTTACTAATCAATTAAAGCGGCATTATGCCGCTTTTTATTGCAATTGGAACATCGAAAATATATTTTCAAATATCATCATAAAAATAAAAAATAGCGTTCCAAACCCCCACTTAATTTATACACCCCTCATCTCTTAGCATGTATTTTTATTTCTTTAATAATAATTAAATAAATTAAATTAATAAATGAACTGTTAATATATAACCTTGATTACAACCCCCAATGACATTAACCTCCAATAATTAAAATCATCTTGGAATACTAAATATATAATGAGATTGTATAATTAAATAAAATTTTTCGACGCTACTTTTAATCTATTTTCAATAAAAATAGAAATTTGAATAATAATATTATAATACAATTACCATGAAGGATATACAATAAATGAATACAAATACCTATTTCTTTCTTAATTCAGAAAATATTAAATATTATGATGATCCACAAATCAACAAAGGGGACACTCCCCAACTTATCAGTAAAGACTGGCCTAACCTTCCTGTCGAGTTTCAACGACATATTGACGATGTGATTAATTTAAATGGTTATTTATATTTCTTCAAAGGCTCACAATATCTTAAATTCGATATCGCAAAAGCTCAGGTAAGTGAGGGACCAAAACATATTATAGAAGGATGGCCTGGATTGAGAGGCACCGAATTTGAAAATGGGATAGATGCAGCTACCGAGTTTGTCGATACAAAACGAGATGTTGTCTGTTTCTTCAAAGGGCGAGACTGCATTGATTATACTGTCAGTTCACACACGATTAGTAGGAAAACTATTTCAGATAGATGGGAGACTATCGAAAAATACGCAGGATTCAATGCAAATCTGGATACCGTTTTTTTATGGAAAAGCATTGCAGGTTCTCTTATTTACTTCTTCAAAGACAACCATTATATCCGATACAATACAAAATCAAATACTATTGATATCGGACCTGTATCCATCCAAACTTATTGGTATGGCGTCACTTTTAATAAAGTTCAAGCTATGGTATCGGTTGACTCAGATTTATTAGGTAGTCAAAACTGTGGCGGAAAATGTGGTACCAGTAACACCGGTAAATATTGTTTCCAATTACCTCAAAATACCAAATTTAGGCTGACAGCCTACACGAATACTGATATTCATCAACAAACGGTAAAAGTCTATATTGACGATCTTCTGGTAGATACATTAACCGGCAAGGGGATAGATAACCTGATGGCGACTAAAACTCATGCATCCGGTACAGGCAAAGTCTGTATTGAGATTACAGGTAATGACAAACCCTGCAAACTCCGTTATTTCGATAACACTCTTGAGGGAAAACCCGGAACTGTCATTATTGGGGCTGAAAATGGCGCCGCCAATAAGTACAAGGATAGTGTCATCATTCTGAACTGGTGAGTTAAAAATTTTCACTAGCGATAAATTCTGTCAATAATTAAAGCGGTATTATGCCGCTTTTCTTGTACGCCACATTTAACAACGATAATAAGATTATAATTAAAATCACTTTTCTATATTACAACAATTATGGGGCCTGTAAGAAAGCCCCTTGGTATATATCATACAAGATGGTTAAATAATCAGACTCAGTATTCCATATTAAAAATCTTGAAAAAATATCGCTCGATCAAACGGTGTTCGGTAAAGAGAATTTTGTTGATCTATTGTAGTAGCCTGAGAAGACATACCAGAAATAATCCCTATCTGACCAGACGCAAGATTTCCCGTCATAAGGGTGTTCATATTATATTGGCAAAGCTATACCTTCCATTTATCTGCCACAGCATTATACCACTCAATGATTAATGTACCGTTATTTGCCGCAAGCAATCAAATACGCCAACGTGACCAAGAATTCTTCGGCCATTCATAACTCAGCGGAACACCAGAATGAGTATTACCTAGTGTCGGTTGCCCTTTATAAATACCATCTATCTGTTTGCCAACAAAATTAACTGACTGAATCAAATTAGCCTGAAGATTCCAAACCATGACATAAGGCGTTGCAGTATCAATCGAAGTACCTAATGGAATGTTCGATGGCATCCATTGAGGCTTACCTTGATACCCACCAGTCAAGTGAATCGCCATATAGCCGTAACCAATATTTTGATATGTCCCGCTTGCACTCGTTTTCTTGGATAACACACTCACTGAAATGTCAGGATATGGATTACAAAATAGGTCAAGCTCACAATAGCAATGTCTGGCATCAACAGGTGTATCTGTTGCAATCCCGAGACAGTGACTGCCAATATTGCCAAATTTAGACAACGTTTGTGCCTTGAAAGCTTTCCTTCCCCCAACACTGATGATATCCCAAGCGCTAGTCCCATAGCCTGAGTCCTTAAACAACACGCCAGCTCACTGTGTTGTCGCATCTATCCATCGACCTTCAGGATATAAATTTGGTTCCCATACCGTTATTGGAACCGCAGTGGAATTAGATAAACCTTCAATTGAGATTTGACTTTCATGTTGTTCTAATTTCATGACTAAAATATCCCCCTATATAAAGATAAAATTACACTTTAATCTTATTTTTATACCTAAAGTCAAGATTGACTTTAATTCTAAAATAAGTAAAAACCTTCATAATTATGAAAAAACAAGAAGAGAAACCCACCCAGATAAAATAAATCACCAGCTACAGAAAATTAAAAAAATCATACAAAAACAAACAACATTAGATTCACCAATGAATCGTTAACATATAACCTTACTTATAATCCATTAATGGTATTAATTTCTCCACATACAAAATAATTTTTCAAAACAGTAGATCACTTGGAAAGAATTAAATCCAATTTTTGTGATCTGATCAATTGCAAAAAATCCAAAACCACTAAACGGACTGAGATATGCCTATCATAGCACTGATACCCCCGCAATGAACGATATCAGATATAAAAACAAGAGAAATGATTAAATTTTTGTATCTCAATTATCTGTCAATTAAATATGAACATTGAGTTAAAATCAGAAACAAATAATATAAACAATCTATCTATTAGTTGAGCTATGAGCTTTATTTATAAAAAACAATGATGTTTGTTTAATTTTAAAAAAAGTAAATAATAGAGTCTTATGATAAGGTGATTTGTATAAATTAAAAATTAGGATAAGTATTTTAGAGGGAACTAAATAAGAAAAAACGAAAATAACTAACCTAGGAGTATTAATCATGTCAATTGTTTTTGCATCAATAGATCCACGTAGCAATCCCCTACAAACATCAAGTCAAAATTATGTTGATATACCCGGTTTGAAACTTGATGTTTCAAAGTATTCGAACTCACCATGCTTAACAGCATTAATCACGTTAAATATACCAACTCCCTATGCTTCAGGTAACAATTTTCCTGGAGGGAACTTTATTATTGTAACTGATCAAGGAGAACAATTGGCTTTCGGTGGATTTACTTACAGCAATAAGAACCCAGAATCCTATGGACGTATGCCATTCACACTAGTTACCCGTTGTTCTCTTGCGTCTAATGTTTCTACTATAAAAGCTCAATGGAGTAATGTACGTGGTAGCACAGTACATATCGATTCATATGCATCTATCTCTGCGGTTATTCAGTACAATCATTTAGTTTAGTTTATTAGTTTCAATGATTAGGTGCTGTGTCATACATAATATATAGAATTAATTTGGAGTTAAGCCGCTACCGACATTTTCTATTCATAAATGAAAACATCAGTGGTGGCTTAGCCTGTCAGCCTATGGTAATACTACCCACCAGCAAACGATAAAAGTGTATATTGACGATCAGTTAGTCGATACATTAATCAGCCAAAGTGTCAACAGTGTGTTGGGCTTTAAAAGTTACTCATCAGGCACCGGCAAAGTCTGCATTGAAATTATAGGAGACGGTAAACCCTGCAAACTCCGTTACGCCTATAATACCCTTGACGAAAAACCGGGAACAGCCATTATCGGCGCCAGCAATGGAGGCAATAATAATTACGATGACAGCATAGTCGTGTTAATTTGGTCACAGTCCTGAATCAGGAATCAAAAATACACTACGCTGGCAACATCATTAGAGATGACATTTATCAATAAATTAAAGCGGTATTATGCCGCTTTTTTCTGTATACCACGGCAGATATATCAGCAAAATGATACCGTTTTTGCTGATATGAACACGGTTACAAACAGAAAAAACATAATTTACCTCTTCAAGTAACATGATAACAGGCCAAACTCGGTTATCCGCCAAATAGTCCCCTATCCAATAAAAATTAACTTTTTGATCTTTTCTTTTCCTATCTCCCGTTGCTATGAATATTCAACAGTGCAGGAATTCGACCCTATTTTAAGTTCACAAGGGAGCAGATAAAAGGCGAGATAACCTGTTCATGACAATAACCTAGCCCTGAAATGACACCGGAAGTTATGCAGTAATAACATAATCGGAAGTAAAGCCATTTCAGGGTAAGCATCAGTTTTTTGAAGAGCAACGTTTTAGGCTCGCAATACTTTTATAACGCTAAGCACACCTTTAAGAACGTTAATAAGGCCAAAGATGCTGGATCAAAAGTTGTACATCACGATTGCCTCTAAACTCATTAACATCCAGTTTATAAGCAAGTTCCACTTCACGGACACTGTTATCCGGCCAGCAAGTTGGATCGATATTGAATGCGATACCATCTAACATCGGCCCACCATTTAATGGCTCCACGATCACTTTCAAATGGCGTTCTCCGACAATACGCTGTTGATGTAGCTTGAATTTACCGTCAAAAACAGGTTCCGGGAAGGCTTGCCCCCAGGGACCCCCATCACGCAACATTTCAGCCATCTCCAGGGTCAGTTCACCAATCGCCAACTCACCATCACTCCAGATAACACCTTCAAGTTGCGAAACATCCAACCAATCTGCCATCAGAGCTGAAAAGTGATGCTGGAATTGTTCAAATTTATCCTGTTCAAGTGACAGGCCGGCAGCCATTGCATGACCACCAAACTTAAGTATCAGTCCTGGATGTAAAGTATCAAGCCGCTCAAGGGCATCACGCATATGCAGCCCCAGAACTGAACGGCCAGAACCTTTTAAAATACCGTCACCCGCCGGCGCAAAAGCGATAACAGGCCGATGAAAACGTTCTTTAATACGGGAAGCCAGAATTCCCACCACCCCCTGATGCCATTCGGGATGATAGAGCGCCAGTCCATAAGGCAGTTCAATGCTAGCATGTTCAAGTTTGTCACAGATTTGCAGTGCTTCTTGCTGCATTCCCTGTTCTATTTCACGACGGGTATGATTAAGTCCATCCAATTCGCAAGCTATCTGACGCGCTTTTGCCATATCGTCAGTTAGCAATAAAGCGACGCCAATAGACATATCATCCAGACGACCTGCGGCATTCAATCTTGGCCCCAGAAAAAAGCCCAAGTCACTGGCGGTCAGTTTATGAGCTTCACGTTTGGAAACTTCCAGCAATGCACGAATCCCCGCGCAGCAACGCCCGGCTCGAATGCGATTCAATCCCTGATAAACCAGAATCCGGTTATTGGTATCCAAAGGCACAACATCGGCGACGGTTCCCAACGCAACCAGATCCAGCATTTCTGCCAAATTCGGCAGAGCAACGCCCTGTTTTTCAAACCATTGCTCTTTTCTCAGAGCCGCTCTCAAAGCAGACATCAAATAAAATGTGACGCCAACCCCCGCTAATGATTTAGACGGAAACGAACAATCAGACAGATTGGGGTTAATAATGGCATCAGCAGCTGGCAGAATCTCACCCGGCAAGTGATGGTCTGTCACAATCACTTTTATCTGGTGCTGATGGGCAGCCGCAACCCCTTCATGAGAAGAGATACCATTATCCACGGTAATAATAAGATCTGCACCTTTTTTGACGACTTCCTCTACCACCTGTGGGCTTAAGCCATAACCATCTTCAAAACGATTTGGCACCAGATAATCCAGATTACGATATCCCATTGCCCGTAATGATCGGATCGCCAGCGCCGTACTGGTTGCGCCGTCAGCATCGAAATCGCCAACAATGACGATACTCCAGTGTTGATGCAACGCTGCCAGTAATAGCGATACCGCCTGTTCCACACCACTCAGATGCTGATAATTGAGCAATCCTTGAACACCACGCTCTAATTCATTAGCTTGCTGGATACCCCGAATGGCATATAAACGACGCAGTAACGGATGAATCTGTTGTGGAAGGTGACTGTCATCCACCGCCGGGCGGCGGCGGAGTTGTGTTTCAATATTCACTAAACTTATTTACCACTCTGATCTAATGCCTTTGCCAAAGCTTCTGGTGGCATGTATCCACCTAACAAATTGCCATCTTTAAGGATAATCGCAGGCGTTCCCTGCACGCCAAACTGGAGACCCAGTTTATAATGGTTAGCGATATCCACCTTACAGCTCTTGATTGGCGAAATATCATTACCTTTAAACGCAGCATCCAGCGATTTCTGTGGCGTTGCACTACACCAAATAGATTGCATCTCTTCAGCAGACTTATGCTGCATGCCCTGACGAGGGAATGCCAAATAGCGAACAGTAATCCCGAGTTTATTGTATTCCTTCATATTTTCATGCAGCTTATGGCAGTAACCACATGTAATATCCGTGAAAACAGTCACAACATGTTTCTCTTCTGGCGCTTTGTAGATAATCATCTGGTCTTTCATTGCTTCCAGCTTTTTCATCAACAATTGATTACTGACATTCACAGGAGAACTACCACTGACGTCGTAAATTGGCCCTTGCAATAAATATTTACCGTCATCAGATAGATAAATGATACCTTGCTCGGTCACTATCGTATTTAAACCAACAATAGGTGATGGTTTGATATTTTCTACCTTAATCCCCAATTTTTGCATCGTTCCATGAACAGCGCCATCATCAGCAAGTACATTTCCGCTAAACAAGGCCAGCAAAAGAGAAAAACATAAGACGCTTTTTTTCATTTTCAGTTCCTTTAAATCCATGCTCACCCACGCGGATGATGTTGTTGATGTAGCAATCTGAGTCGTTCTGTTGCTACATGAGTATATATTTGTGTTGTGGATAGATCGCTATGCCCCAGTAACATCTGCACAACTCGTAAATCAGCACCATGATTAAGCAAATGCGTTGCAAATGCATGGCGCAAAACATGGGGAGATAGCCGTTCAGTATCAATTCCGGCCAGTACGGCATAATGTTTAATCCGATACCAGAAAGTCTGTCGGGTCATTTGTTGCCCCCGATTGCTGGGAAAAAGCACATCCAACGTTGCACCATTCAGCAACTCGTTTCTCCCATATTCCATGTAATTCTCCAGCCAGTAAATTGCCTCTTCTCCTAAAGGCACCAGCCGTTCTTTATTTCCTTTACCAATGACTCTCACCACCCCCTGACGTAGACTGACATCGGAAAGTGTCAATCCCACTAACTCAGATACCCGTAAACCACAAGCATAAAGCACCTCAAGCATCGCTTTATCTCTCAGTTCTAAGGGCTGATCTGTCCGAGGCGCATTAAGCAAAGCTTCTACCTGCTTTTCACTTAAGTCTTTAGGCAACCGCTTAGGTAATTTCGGTGCAGATAAAAGCGCAGTCGGATCATCTGCCCGCATTTTTTCCCGGTAAAAATACTGGAACACTTGACGCATAGCACTGAGTAAACGCGCTGAACTACTGGCTTTATATCCTCCATCTACGCGTTCGGCCAGAAAAGATTGCAAATCAATCGATTGAACAGATAATAAATCATGACCGTAATGCACCAGCCAGTTATCCAGTGCCTGTAAATCCAACCGGTAAGAAACAAGTGTATTTTCCGCAAGATCGTGTTCCAACCAGATAGCATCAAGAAATTGTTCTATCAATGGATTTATCAACTGAGTCTGCTCTTCTGACACGAAACTCTTTCCTTAAATTTGCAAATCTATGTTGGCTATTATGCCTGAAAAAGCAATTATTCTGTTACAATGCCAGCCCTAATGTTCAAAAACCATAATAATTAACGATGAAAATTGGTCTTTTTTACGGTTCCAGCACCTGTTACACCGAAATGGTAGCAGAGAAAATCCGCGATATACTCGGTGAAGATTTAATTGATCTCCACAATATCAAAGAAACAGTACCTGAATTAATGGAAGAATATTCGGTACTGATTCTCGGCATCCCAACATGGGATTTTGGTGAATTACAGGAAGACTGGCAGGCTATTTGGGATCACATTCCTTCCCTCAATTTACAGGGAAAAATCATCGCCATGTATGGTATGGGTGATCAGATTGATTATGGCGAATGGTTCCTTGATGCTCTCGGTATGCTATATCACCATCTACTCCCTTCAGGTGTGCATTTTATTGGCTTCTGGCCGACGGAAGGTTATGAGTTTACCAGCCCGAAACCATTAACGGATAATGGTTCACAATTTGTCGGGCTGGCTTTGGATGATGTTAACCAGTATGAACAAACCGATGAGCGTTTATCACAATGGTGTATGCAAATCCTGCAAGAAATGGAACCACTGCTTTAATCAGAGCAATTTCAGCTCAATCAAATATCAGGATATTGCAACAACAATTGATTGATATTACGCCACTCATCTTGTGGCATGCTGTCGGATGCTATCCATAAACGGATTTTTTTCTGATTATACAAAGATTGAGCTGTAATCAATATTCCATAGCGACATAGCCACGGCTGCCGGATAATTTGCCACTCATGTTTCTTCCATTGCAACCTATTATCATTGAGCAGAACTAAAAGCCCCTGTGATTTTCGGATATTTTTCTGGCTACGCCCCCAACTGGCAATAATCAACAGTACCAAAGGAAGCCAGAAAATCCAGAAAATAGCGTCATCCGTAGGCCACGGAGCAAGCAATATGATAAACGCTATCGCACCATGGATACAGGTAGAAATTAGCTGGGTATTCCAGGATACCCTGAGATTACATTTCCACAGGACCACGATCTTTATTTCTATTCTGAATAAGTTTAATCATACGGAATAGCTCTTCATCTTCCGGGCGACCATGATTCATTAGCCAGTTGAACAAATCAGGATCAGCGCATTCGAGTAAACGAATAAAAAGCCGTTTATCATCATTACTAAGTGAGTCATATTCATACTTAAAAAACGGCATGATTGAAATATCAAGCTCACGCATTCCACGCCGACATGCCCAATGTATACGTGCTTTATTATCAATATCCATGTTCAAAAAATCCCCTTTTTTATTCTCATTGTCTGTGTTAAATCCATTAGCCAGTAAGTCGCCCAGCAAACTCATGCATCATGCCAGCTAATAGCAATAATAACTACTTGCATTGTGCTTCAGCTCTTTTACCATTGATACATCATTGGCTCAAATATCTGATTAGCAGGATGTGTCATGGCTTATAAAACTCCATTTTCTTCACAATCTCCATTATCTTCATCAACCCTTCCCCTGACTTTAATCTCTCTGGATGACTGGGGCCTGGTAACAGCAACTGGACCGGATACAGAAAAATATCTGCAAGGTCAGGTTACAGCAGATATTTTCGCACTGGCATCGAATCAACACGTTCTTAGTGCACATTGTGATGCAAAGGGTAAAATGTGGAGTAATCTACGCCTCTTTCATCGTGGTGAAAGTCTTGCTTATATTGGGCGTCGCAGCATGCTGGAAAACCAGCTTACAGAACTGAAAAAATATGCGGTATTCTCTAAAATTACGCTAGTTCAGGATAAAAATGCGGTGTTGCTAGGTGTTGCAGGTAAAGGCTGCCGTGAGGCACTGAATAATATTTTCCCAACACTACCCGATGCTGATAATGCTGTCGTTGAACATGAAACTACAACTTTACTCCATTTTACCCTGCCATCTGAGCGTTTCCTTTTGGTTACCGACACAGCAACTGCTGATCAGTTGACAGAAAAACTCCCGGTCCAGTTTAATAATAGCGAACAGTGGCTGGCGTTGGATATTGCAGCCGGTTTCCCAGTTATTGATGCAGCAAATAGCGTACAATTTATTCCACAAGCAACTAACCTTCAAGTACTGGAAGGCGGTATTTGTTTTAAAAAAGGATGTTATACCGGTCAGGAAATGGTGGCCCGTGCTAAATACCGTGGAGCAAATAAACGGGCAATGTATTGGTTGGCTGGCAGTGCGACCAAAATTCCTGTCGCCGGAGATGATCTGGAATGGCAACTGGGAGATAAGTGGCGGAGAACGGGTACTGTTTTAGCTGCCGTTAAGCTGAATGATGATAGTGTCTGGGTACAAGTCGTCATGAATAATGATATGGAAAGTAATAGTGTATTCCGTGTCCGTGACGATGAAGGACATTCACTCACTATTCAGCCTCTTCCTTATTCTCTCGATGAAGAAAAATAATTAATGAGGTTTATATGTCGTTAGCAGTACCTGCCGTTGATTTTGGCCCTTTTACTGATGTAATTGGTTTTTTGATGGAATTGGATAAGCTGAAGAATGTTCAACGGCGGACTAAGTTATTAGATAACCAGCGTCAGGAAAATTCCGCAGAACATAGCTGGCATTTCGCTATTGCTGTAATGAGTTTTGCACCTTATATGAAAGGGGTAAATACTCAGCGAGTTATTCAGATGGCATTAATTCACGATATTGTTGAAATTGATGCTGGTGATGTAATGGTTTACGATTTAGCTGCCCGTGAAGCCATTCATGAGCAAGAAGTTAAAGCCGCCAACCGTCTTTTTGGTTTATTACCCGAACCTCAGAAAAATCACTTTATGTCGCTGTGGCAGGAGTATGAAACAGGAGAAAGTCAGGATGCCCGTTTTGCTAAAATGCTGGACAGACTGATGCCCGTTCTGATGAATTTGCATAATAAAGGCCAGAGCTGGGTAGAAAATGATATTCGCCTGGAGCAGGTGATTAACCGCAATAAATTTATTGCCGATGTTTATCCTGAATTCTGGCAATACTTGTTACCCCAACTGGAAGCAGCTCAAGCTAAAGGCTGGTTAAAATAACTTAAGGGAGCGAATCCCCGGGAGCATAGCGAACTATGTGACCGGGGATTCGCTCCCTTACCGTCGCGATGCATCTTGAAATCTATTGGGTATAGATCCCCGCCTTTCGACCAAAACTCGTACTCTGTCTCACCGTGACCGCAAAATCAGGCCCCGGAACAACAACAGCTAAAAAGTGGATTAAAGCTAGCTCTAAAAACTCATGTAGAAAAATGGACACATTAACTCCAAAATGACAAAGGTTCTGCCATACCCCTATACCCGATAAAACATGACAAACTTAAACGAATGCCACTGCTACCCGGAGAAACTGCATGCATACGACGCGAATTAAACGTAAGCGCCCAATTAAGCAATGCAGTTTACATAATGTCGCTGATGTTGACATTCCACGGTAACAGATCGTGCAATGAATCATCAGAATGGCATTTGGGAAGTTCCGTAAAAATATGCCGAAAAT
>NZ_PUJW01000041.1 GCF_011189575.1 Photorhabdus cinerea | reverse complement strand
CCGCGAACGCAGATGTCAACGGCGCTCGTAACATTTTAGCGGCAGGACATGCCGTGCTTGCCTGTGGAGGGAGGGTGCAGTCAGGCCGCCTGTCGAAGCAGGAACCAGACACTGAGCAATCAGTCGTCACCCACTAACGGGGATCCCCCTCCTGAGTCACGAAGTGCGAAGGTGGGGGAGGATGTCAAGTATGAGTTCCTGTTTATTGACTAAATCGATATTGCGACCAACTCGCTTTAAGTCACGTAGTGCACATTCAGGTTTGGCGAGTCTTAAAGGGCGGCCTGTTTGCGTGATACTGGCTAAAATATCTTCCTGTTGGCGTTTAGTATGGGTGAATTCAATAGTGCCAAGTGGAGTGTAATAAACACCTTTCCTGCCTGTTGTCATCACGGTGAGTCTGTCGATAGGGATCTGTGAAATGATCCCATATTCACTTAATGCGGATTCAAGGCTAACGTAGTTGTACTCACCGCGTCGTAGTGCTTTGGCGATATGTTCAATGGTGTAACTATCGCGGCTGTGAGCAAAGTTAAATAGATAAACTCCGCGTACAGGCCGCGAGAGCACCGATTCTTTAACTAGGCGATTTAAGCCTGCCTGAAGTGTTTTAGTGCCATCTTCAGGAAAGATTTTTCTGAGATCGGCAAGGGTGAAGATATATCGTCCTTTTTTGTCCCAGTCAGTTAATCGATTAAGTGCAGTGGATCTATCCATTAGTAGACAGTAGCTCTATGTATTCGTGGTTTTAATGTTTACTTAATTAATGATAGTTTTATTTTAAGTAGACATTAAAACTACATTATTATGGTGTTAATGTCCACTTAATGCGCTTGATCAAAAATAGTGAAGGAGATTCGTATTTCACTAGCGTAGTTAAATTATTCCAATAACTAATTGATATTTAATAAATTGTTATAAGGAGATTTTCTTTATTAACTAAACTTAAATGCAACGTGAAATCAATAATATTAATCAGCAAAAATTCGACTAAATCCCTCAGCTAAATCATCAATCAAATCCTGAACATTCTCCAGCCCGATATGCAGGCGGAATAAGGAGCCTGTTTTTTGTGGGATAGGGTATTGGCGCATCATTTTTATCTCTTCTGGTTGATAACCTAGAATCAAAGACTCAAAACCGCCCCATGAGAATGCCATTTTAAAATGGTGAAAATTATCCAGATAATTTGAGAATTGTTGGTATGTTAACCTTTCTTTCAATTGAAAAGAGAACAGGCCATTACAGCCACTAAAATCGCGGATAAAATTATCGTGACCAGGGCAGGAGGGTAGGGCTGGATGATAGACTTCTGCAACTTCGGTTCTTTGTTGCAACCAGCGCGCTATTTCTATACTGCTTTTTTCATGCTGTTTCAGGCGAATCGCTAAAGTACGTAGTCCGCGACTTGCCATATAAACCGTATCGGCATCGGCCATTTGTCCCATCAAATAGGAATTTTCCCGCAGTTGTGTCCAACAACGTTCGTTAGCTACGGCAATACCTAACATGGCATCTGAATGACCAATAATATATTTGGTGCCGGATTGAATAGAAATATCGATGCCAAACTCTAGTGCTTTAAACAGCACACCCGCAGCCCAAGTGTTATCTATCATAATGACGATATCTGGATTGACTCGCCGTACAGAGCGGACAATCGCCGGAACATCTTGTACTTCCATGGTGATTGAGCCTGGGGATTCAAGAAACACCACTTTAGTATTGGGCTTAATGAGTTTAGCAATCTCCTCACCAATCATAGGATCGAAATAATCGGCAGTAATATTCATCCGTGACAATATTTTGTCACAAAAGGCTTGTGTTGGCTCGTAAGTCGAACCGGTTAATAGAATATGATCACCGGTAGCAGCGAAAGAAAGAATGGCATTACTGATTGCGGCAACACCAGAAGGGTAAAGCATACAGCCTGCACCACCTTCCAGTTCAGTCATTGCTTTCTGAAAGGAGAAATGGGTTTGTGTACCCCTACGACCATAAAATAGCTCGCCATTGGCGCAATTCTTTGTCGCCCGCTTTTTGGATTCCACAGAATCGAAAATTACAGAAGATGTTCGCTGAATGATCGGGTTTACTGCACCTTGAGTAAATTTATGGCTTCTGCCTGCACTAACTAATGAAGTCTCCAATTTTTTTTCTGTCATGATACATTGCCACTTAATTTCGATTTTTGAAATGGTGTAAAAAACATGGTTAACACGTTAAAAGATTTAGTTCTTTTTGTACAAAGGGATTAGATCAACTTGACGAAAATTCATCTGATAACCTGTGAGTGGGGCCTCTTTAACTTTATTTTGTGAAGGGGTAACACTTTTTTATTAAACAATAATGATAATTACTATCAAATCACTTAATGTCTGATATTATCAGCCTGCATTTTTACTCATCTGGATCTGGTGAAAGATGAGAGGAGACTCAGGGTAAATTAAGGTTAGCGAGATGACGAAAGGCAATTCACAGCTAAATAACAAGGTTTATAAGAAAGGGAGCAAAGGCCAACTGATGCGTAATTTGACTGCTTCAATAATATTGGCGTTCGGACTGACAGGCACAGCACTGGCTGATACAGCACCAGCATCCGCAACAGACAACAATCCTACGGCAAAAACCGCACAGGTTGCTGCGCCTGCTCCGACAGCTACCGCCGCAGCTTCAGATACGACTGTATCGCAAGCAAATCAGGTCGCTCCACAAACTGCGCTTGCTACAGAGTCTACCCAAGTGGCTCCGGTTGTCACTGATGCTGGTTTATCTGACGTTCCAGCGGATCAAGCCAACCTTTCTAGTGGCTTTGCAACCGATCTATCTATTTGGGGCATGTATCAGAATGCCGATGTTATTGTGAAAACCGTTATGATTGGTCTGGTGATTGCCTCTGTTATTACCTGGGCTCTGTTCTTCTCAAAAGGTGCTGAATTGCTGGTGGCTGGTCGTCGTTTACGTAAAGAGCAATTGGCGCTGGCGGAAGTTAAGAGTCTTGATCAGGCTGCTGAAATTGCAGAAGGTTTCAGTAAACTTAGTATCAGTCGTTTGCTGTTGAGTGAAGTACAGACAGAACGCCAGTTATCTTCTGAGAGCATTGATTTGAACAGCACTAAAGAACGTGCTTCTTTCCGTCTGGAGCGCTCAGTTGCGGCTATCAGCCGTTATATGGGGCGTGGTAATGGTTATCTGGCGACTATTGGTGCGATTTCTCCTTTCGTTGGTCTGTTTGGTACGGTGTGGGGCATTATGAACAGTTTTATCGGTATTGCTCACTCACAGACAACTAACCTTGCAGTTGTTGCTCCGGGTATTGCAGAAGCTCTGTTAGCGACTGCTCTTGGTTTAGTGGCGGCAATTCCAGCTGTTGTGATCTATAACATTTTCGCTCGTATGATAGCTTCTTACCGTGGTCAGGTTGGTGATATGGCGGCCCAGTCATTATTACTACTTGGCCGTGACTTGGATTTGGCAAATAGCAAGACAAGGTGATTTATGGCAATGCGTCTTAATGAAGATTTAGACGATAGTGGCGAATTGCACGAAATCAACGTCACACCGTTTATTGACGTGATGTTGGTGCTGTTGATTATCTTCATGGTAGCAGCACCACTGGCAACCGTTGATATTAAAGTGGATTTACCTGCTTCGTCGGCAAAACCGCAACCTCGCCCTGAAAAACCGGTATTCCTGACGGTTAAGGCTGATCGTCAGCTTTATGTCGGTGATCAGCCGGTAGATCATGATACTTTAGCGGCGGTATTGGATCAGACAACCCAATCTAATAAAGAGACAACCATCTTCTTTCAGGCTGATAAAACCGTGGATTATGAAACACTGATGAGTGTAATGGATTCTCTGCGTAAATCTGGTTATTTGAAAGTGGGATTGGTAGGGATGGAAGCGGTTTCATCGGGTTAGTTTCCCACTAAGTAACCGCGCTGAGAAGCGCGGTTCAGATAAAACGAATAGGTAGCTTGTGTAGTAAGCAAGTTACCTGACAGAGTGAAGCGCTGATATATGATCTAGCAGCCGTTCCAGAGGATATACAGCTCGAATCACAACCTCATCACGCATTTGTGCGCTGTGATCTAATAGCTGTTTCGCGTGTTGCCGTTGCTGTGTCGTCAATGTTTTTCCTGACTGTAGACTGTCCAGTATCTGTAGCCCTAGCCCGGCAATTTCATTCACATCTTTAGCCACAGGGATAAGCTCGCGCATCATATAATTGGCTTCCACGATTTTCATTAACGGCTCATGATTATCCTGCCAGCGCTGTAAACGGTGACGTAACGCTTGCATAGCCTGATAATCTTGACTGTTGGTCAGTAACCGGCTGACTAAGCCATCCATCTCCCTGACCACCTGACTTTCAGGTCCTAATGCATCTGCAAAACGGTTCAGTGGTTCATACTGATGGTAATTACCGGCTTGGGATTTGACATGATGACGAGAATAGTACTGAGCGGGTTCTACTGCTTCTGCAAGGATCTGCAACGGCCCAATATCAGTACTGTTTGCCAGACGCATCATAACCCGAGCGCTGTTTGCTTGCTGTTGTAAACCGACAGAAACAGATGTCCATGTGTCCATTGCTTGCAAGCGCTGATACATACTCTGTTCGTCGGTAATATTTTTTGCAGACCACAGCCGTTCAGCCACTGCGAAAGCTCGTGGCCATAGTTTTATATCTAGCAATTCGGCGGTAACATTTTCTGACCATAAAGCCGCTTCACCTCCCAGAATATTGACCATATTGTGGGCATTGGGAACGATTGGTTTGTTACCTTGTGGTACATTGATTAGGCGTTCACCGCTAACAGGATAGCGAACGTTACCTACCAGAATATAACCGGTAAGCGTCTTCGTATCCTGATCGAGCTGAACAATGGGGGTAGTTTCTCCCATCCAACTGTCAACGGTAAATTTTACCGTTTGATCTTTCCAGACGATGTCACTGATTGCCCGGCGTGATTTCCCGGCAAAATCAATGAACCCGCGCCAATTCTCTCTGTTGTGAATCAGGGTAAAACGGCCTTTTACTGGGCTGCCTTTTAAGCGAGGCATGGTAAATGACCAACTTTGCGCATTTTCCCCTTTCATCACTGTATCGTTGATACTTAATGGACGGGGTAAAATTTCATTACGGTAGTGATATGCTGTACTCTGAGGTTGATCGAGATAGAAGCCGGTCGATAAGACTCCATGATAGCCGTCGTCTGATGTTTTACCTAAAGAATCTTGTCCCTGCCATGATTGGATCACTATGGAACGTGGTAATGCCGGATGGTAAATTTCATCCCAGCCTACCATCCGACGTTTATGTTTCTGTAAAATTTTTTCTAATTCCTGATTGAAATAGGCGTGCAGTGCATAGGAATCCGGCAACCCCTTGTCTTGCATAAAAACCTGTACTTTTCCTGATGATTTCCATTGGGAATCATCTACTTCATCACCGCCAATATGGATATAGGGATCAGGGAAAATGTCGGCAACTTCAGCAATCAGCGTGTCAGCAAATTGATAAACTTGCGGATTACTGGGGTCTAAAGTTGGTTTATGCACTCCCCAGTGACGTTGCATCTCGTAGGGTTGAGTGATACTGATTAATTCCGGATAGGCAACGGCAACCGCTGAAGCATGTCCCGGTAAATCAATTTCAGGCACTACCCTGATCCCTAATTTTGCAGCATAGGCAACCACATCACGCATCTCTTGTTTGCTGTAGAACAGCCCGTCATTGGCTAATTGCTGTAGTTTAGGGTAGTGGTCAGAGGCAAAACGCCATCCTTGATCATCGGTCAGATGCCAATGGAAAACATTCATTTTGGCTGAGGCCATACCATCCAGTTGCCGCTTTATTGCACTGACAGGAATAAAGTGTCGGGCGGAATCTAATAACAGGCCACGCCATAAAAAACGCGGTTTATCTGTGATCTTAACCAGGGGTAGCCAAGTACCTTTAGCATCGTTTTGCAACAATTGTAGCAAGGTTTCCATACCTCTCATTGCACCAAAGCGGGTGGCCGCTAGTAGTTTGATTCCATGGTTATCAATAGTCAGTTGATAGCTTTCATCGTTACTGAGCTGAGGCACTATGGCCGTTTTATTAGCAATTTCTATCCTGATAATTGCTTCACTGTGAGTACTTTGTGGCAGTAATATCCAGCCAGTTTGTGCTTCAATTCGCTGGCGCCAGTATGATATCGCGTCAGGCATTTCATCACCGGTGATTTCAATTTTTAGTGTGTTATCAATATTCAGACGTCCTTTTTGCACTGAAATATTTTGTGGCCACGGCATAAGAGGAAGGCTATCTAAAGAAATAGAGATTGACGGAAAGCTACAGCTTAAAGCAGTGGCTAATAAGAGACAGCGAAAAGGAAATTTCATCAGTTTCCTCCGTGCAGTATTGGGCAGAATGCAAGATGGTGTTTGTTAATTAACCTGAATTCTGGTTAAGCCGTTACTTCCTGCCGTGAGCATCGCTAAGATTTGAGACTCAAGTCAAGATGCTGCTTGCTGGATGTAAAAATCTTTCTGGCACATAAAGATCATAATTATTAAAGCGACAGTATTCTTCCAATTGTTGAACAGACCTAACACCAACCTTTCTGTATATTTGTGCCGTATAGTGTTCAACAGTACGATAAGAAATGTTTAATATTCTGCCAATTTGTTTACTGGTATATTTATGTAAAGAGAGAAAAATGATATCCCATTCCCGTTGGGTAAATAAATTAGTCGGTGGTTGAAATATAATAGAAGCGGGGAGCTTTCCATGAAATAGACGGGTTAATGAGAAATCCTGAACTTCCCATCCGTGGAAAATGACTCCGACACATTCGTTTTCATCATTATATAGTGGGTATTTTTCACAAAAATGAGATGATAAGAATTTATTGTTCCCATACATATGTGTTTCAAGCGAACATACTGTTGTTTCACTCTTCATTACACTTTGATCATGAAGAACGAATTCTTTTGCAAACTCAGCTCCATCCCAAGGAAGTTCATAATCATACCGTCCTTCATAATTAAATGAATCTGGGAGATTTTCAAGATGCTTAAGTGCCAGATTGCCATAAATAAAGCATGAGTTTTTATCTTTTATTCCCCAAGGGTCGTTACTGGCTTCCAATGTGTTAATTATTTGAGGTGAAATGATTACTTTATTATTCATATCATCGTTCCTTATCATGTTTGAATTACATTAATCAGCTTAGTTCTCTACTCCCAACAGTGACAAATCTTTCAGGGACATAGAGATCAAGTTTATGTTCTTTACAGAAATCCTTTAATTCCGCATGTAATGGCAAATTGAATTTTTGGTAAATTGATTGAATATGATTAACCACATCTTCGGGACTTATCATTAATTCTTCACTGATTTTCTCATCATCCCATGAACGCAGGGTTAGAAAGAGAACTTCCCATTCAAGTTGCGTCAGCGTGTCATTAGGAGGGGTGAATTCCAGCGTTGCCGGAGAGGTTTTTTCATAATAATAAGCAGTAGAAAAGTTTTGAGGTTTATACATATGAAAAGTGATCCCAATACAATTGCCATCTTCATCACAAAATGGATATTTATCACAGAGATAAACTTGTTTAACTTTACGTTCTCCAAATGAGTGAGTTTCCATTGAAGTTACTCGTTGCATAGTCTGAATAACTTTTTGATCCTGACGGTAAGATTCCTCTTCATATTCTGCAATAGGTGAGGGTAATTCACCTGCAGTAAGCCCTGCAATGTCGAAATCTTCAGGTAAGTCAATAAGTTGGTAAAAAGCAGGGTTGGCATAAATAAATCTTGATTGAAGATCTTTTACCCCCCAAGGGTCAATACTTTTTTCCCACATGTAAATTAATTGTGGAGTGATATTATTCGGTTTATTTTTCATATTTGACATAGTAACTCCTTAATTATTATTAAATCATTATCTGAATGAATTGTTTTCTGGTTATACATAAAATAACTTAAGTATATAATATAGTATAACAATTACCCAGAAAAATATTACATGTTGATTAATTTTATAGTGTTATTATAAATAACAAATAATATAATCAAAAATATCATTTCTATTGAAAATATTTAAGTGGTTTATTCTTCCAGTTAAAAATTGCACGTACATAACATCACAATTTGTTAAGATGAATTGTCTTATAAAGATATGAGATATTATGTTGTTATATGTTACATGAGAATTTTTAAATTTGGTGTGATCATTTAGCGGTTTTTCTTCTACACGTGCATTAAATAAGGTTGTTCATAAAAGGCCACGATCTTTCTTAAAATTTTAGCTTTATTGATTGCTATAGATTTTTATTTGTATTAAGTACCCAATTAAGGCTATTAATGTTGTCAAATCGAGATGATATGAATAATTCTTTATTATCATAATGTGTCTCAGTTCCTACGACAGGCAGCCCATCTCCACTTTTAAGCCACGTAACATTGACATTGAGACATTCACTGATTACGTCTATGTACTTTTGTTGATTTGCCCTGAAAGAAGTTTCGGAATATAACCAGCTTCACCTTGCATGCTGATTCGATGAACTCACTTAGAACTCACTTAGTGGGTGTCATTCCTCGCAACTGGAGAGCTTCTTTAAGACATTCATTAAAGTATTTCATACCCTTCCAGCATTCCCAAAAATAACTAAAATTTTTTAACATTCTGGTATTCTAAAAAGAACATTTAAAGTTCAATTTTGAATAATTAGAGTTAATTTGTGACCTTTTTGTCGTTAGACATAACATTTTCCATTCGGAGAATATTTGGCTGTACTTGGCGGGGTTTAATGTCTTAGTACAGCTATTTTTTAGCATTCCGCGCCAGTGCGGACTCAGGGAAAAAGCTGTAGAAATAAATATATACCCTATGGATTTCAAGATGTATCGCGACGGCAAGGGAGCGAATCCCCAGGAGCATAGCTAACTATGTGACTGGGGTGAGTGAGTGCAGCCAACAAAGAGGCAACTTGAAAGATAACGGGTATAAGAATATCAATTTGAAGAGAGTATGAATATAGCACCTTGAATAATCAAACTGAGGAGAAAGGAATGATTGTAAAAAACGACTGGCACCCAGCGGATATTATTGCGGGACTTAAAAAACGGGGAACGTCGTTATCTGCTGTTTCAAGAGAAGCGGGTCTTGCATCATCCACGTTAAGTAGTGCACTGCATCGACCATGGCCTAAAGGTGAACAGCTCATTGCTACCGCTTTGAATTGTGAGCCTTGCGAAATATGGCCAAGCAGATATTTTAAATGAATTGCTATTTTTAAAATTAACATGAACTTCTCATATAAAAATTAATGAGAGGAAACTCATTACCTGATTACCTGATTACCTGATTACCTGATTACCTGATTACCTGATTACCTGATTACCTGAAATTTTTCGTGTGGAAAGCTTCAGGTATGATAATAGAATTAAAACAGGGCTATTAATGCCCTGCTTTATTATCGTGCTCTGGTTAAAATTTTTTATTTTATAGAGTCAATTGAACTAAACCGTCGATTGCCTTTTCAAGATAGGCACGAGGACAACCTAAGTTTATTCTGATAAACCCTTTCCCCTTATCGCCAAAACTCAATCCCATTGAAACGGCTATTTTAGCTTTTTGTAATAAGGCCCGTTGTAAAATATCATCATCTAAGCCTAAATCGCGACAATCCAGCCAGGCCAAATATGTACCTTCCGCTTTGGTCATTCGGCACCAGGGAACGGCAGACGCTAAAGCCTGCTTGAACCAGCAACGGTTTTCTGCCAGGTAATGCTGTAGTTCATCAAGCCATACATCTCCATGTTGATATGCTGCTGTAGCCGCAGCCATAGATAGCGCGTTGAATACATCTAGTCCATGAGCATTCAACCGATCGATAAAGGCACGTCGAAGTTCGGGATTTGGAATGAGGAAATTTGATATACGGAGTGATGAAAGTCCAAATGCCTTACTTGTTGAGGTGGCGGCAATGACATTATCATGCCATTCACTCCCCAGATGCAGGATCGATGTGAATGTTTCTCCAGGTAAAACTAAATCAGCCCAAATTTCGTCAGAAATAACGGTCGTACCGTGCTGTTTGCAGAGTATTAATAGCCGAGTCAGCTCGTTACGATCCCAGCATCTGCCAGTAGGATTATGTGGGTTACATAACAATAGCAAAGGTGGTCGGTGTTGCTCTAACACTTGCTCTAAATGAGCATAGTCAATTTTATAACCTGCCGGACTTTCAAGTAGAGGATTTTCAACAACTATCCTGCCGTTCATGGTGATAATTTTGGCGAACGAACTATAATAAGGTCCTTGTATAATGACTCCCTCACCCGGCTTACTCAACATTTGTATCAGTAAAGCCAGCCCAGGTACGACACCTTCTGTTGTAGTGAACCAATCTCGGTATAAGGTCAACTGATGGCGTCTTGAAAACCAGTCTATTACAGCCTGGTAATAGTGATCGTCGCGTTCGCTATAACCGAAAATACCGTGGCCAACTCGTGCGTATAATGCTTGTAAGACCTCTTCCGGACATCGGAAATCGAAATCAGATATCCACATTGGAAGAAGGTCAGTCTTATTTAAATCCAAGTAACGATTTAAAAAGTCCCACTTAACAGAGTTTGTATTGTGGCGATCGATTATCTGGTTGAAATCAGGCGATTTCACGTTGGGCTTCCTTTTTATTCAGGGAATTTTCTGGTGTGACTCTTGCAATACCAAAACCGGTAAAGCCGTAGATAAGAGCCAAAAAGACGGCAGCATAGCACTGGATAGCCCAGGGCAGTAGCTCAAGCGTACTGACACCTAATGTAGTCGCCATATAAATGCCGGCAGCAGTCCAGGGGATCAACGGTTCTATGACGGTACAGCCATCTTCTATTGTTCGTGACAGATTTTTATTATCCAGTCCCATGCGACGATAAGCCCCTTTGAACAGTTCCGCCGGGATGAGGAGAGCCAACTTTCCGTTGCAGGTTGCACCCGTTACTAGAATAGTTGTTGCTAGGGTTGCAGCGATAAGTTGCCCTGTTGTGTGAACAATTTGTAGAAGCCGGTTAATGATGATGGTCAAGGCACCAGTGAGTGCTAAAGCGCCGGCGAACGCGAATGCACAAAATGCAAGCAGGATAGTACTCATCATCGATAACATACCACCACGATTGAGCAGACGGGGGACATCGCTAACGACTCCGGTGATGTTGTGTCCCTGATCAAAGAACATTGAGAGATTGAAGCCGTCTATCAACGCATTAAGGCCCTGTTTAAGGGTGAACCCTTGGAAACCTATACCAAGTACAATAGCCAATGCACATGCTGCCAGCATGACTGGTATCACCGGACGTTTTGTTATTGCTCCCCACAAAACCAATATCGGTGGCAAAATCAACAATAAATTGAAGTGATACAGGCTTTCAAGAGATTGAACGATTTCTGTGACTTTTTCAGGTGTTGCCACGCTACCTGTCAAGCTTGTATGACCAGCAATAAAATAAACAATAGCGGCTAAAACAAAACCGGGAATAGTGGTATACATCAAATGTTGAACATGGCTGTAAAGATCAGTATCAGCAACGATGGCAGCGAAGTTAGTCGAGTCAGATAACGGTGAAATTTTATCACCGAAATACGCGCCTGAAACAACCGCGCCCGCCGCTGCCGCCAAAGACACATCAAGGCCAGCGGCGACTCCCATCAGAGCGACGCCAGCTGTTCCGGCTGACCCCCATGACGTACCGGTACAAACTGAGATAATGCTCGTGATAAAGAAAGCAGCAATCAGTATGTATTGAGGGTTAATCAGTTTTAACCCCCAATACATCATATAAGGTATGGTTCCGCTGAACATCCAGGTCCCAATTAACCCTCCGACGCAAATCAGTATCATCATCACCGGCATTGCCTTGGCTAGCTTTGCTACAATCGCATCAATAATGTCATTCCAACGATAACCTTGCCAATATGCCAAGGCTGCTGTTATTCCTGCTGATATGAGTAATAAAGATTCAATGCGTAAATTCAGTTGACCATATCCAATAACCAATAGTAAGAGCATTGCTGCGATTGGCAGTATAGCGAGTCCCAAATTAAGCTTTTTCTTATCATCCATATAAAAACTCCAGTTTCAGATAGGTTGTTGAAATAGAATAATGAATTTATTTCGAATGAGATGTGACAGAGATTACTTGTTCATGTAATTGGTTTCATGAGATGTGAAATATGATCTGTATATCACTTTTACTCTTATGTTGATGTGCAATGCTTTTTATTACCCTATAGGAGAAACGGAATCTCTGATGACAAGTTGGGCTGAGAACATATTCATCTGTGGAGTTATTTCTTTTTGGGTACTGAGCTGTAATGCCAAATTAGCCGCCTGCTGGGCCATTCGTTCTATTGGGTTGTGTATGGTAGTTAAGGATGGATAGAGATATCGGGCCGGGACAATATCATCAAACCCAACAATCGACAGTTGTTCCGGTAATTTGATTTTCCGTTGATGTAGGGATCGCATCATACCGGCAGCCATGACATCATTAAATGTTACTGCCGCAGTAAAGCCGATGCCGCTCTCTAAGAGCTTTTCTGCTGCAAGTTCTCCACCCCTTTCATTGAATGCAACACTAATAATCCAATCGCCAGGTACTGTGATACCCGCATTAGTCATTGCAGCACGATATCCCTCCAGGCGGTACCTTCTATTATCAATCGGTAGATCTGCTGTTACATAAGCAATTTTTCGATGACCGTTTTGAAGAAGATAGTTGGTAGCCGCCTGAGAAGCACTGACATTATCTAACCAGATGCATCGGTTGGCGATAGCGGGGAAATATCGATTGATAATCACCAATCCTGGTGTATGAGCTGCATAACGTAATACGTCTATATCACTCATCATACTAATATGCGCTACTATTGCTTCGCATCCCTGATTAATTAAAAAATCTAAGGCAGATTTCTCAAGTTCAGCTTGATATCCTCCATTACAAACCATCAACTTTACCTCTTTCTGCCTAGCAACTTTTTCAACTCCGTGTGCCAAAAGGGAAAAAAAAGGATCAGCTAGGTTGCCAGTGAGTAAACCCAACATATTCCCGCATCGTTTTGCTAGTGCAAGTGCGGCAAAATTACGGTGATAATTGAGCTTACGCATTGCTTTTTCTACACGCTCCCGGGTGCCTGGTTCGACGTAGGTCGTGTTGTTGATGACGCGGCTTACAGTGGCTACAGATACTCCAGCTTGATATGCTACGTCTTTCATCGTGGTCATGTTCTCTCCCCAGCAGTTATGTAAAATAAATCATATCCCGATTATATAGAATAAGAGCGGTTGGGAATATGAATTGGATTCTCAATGTACCGACGATAAAGATCTTAACAACCCAATCTACGACTTGGCTTTGAAAATGAGCTATGAAGCTGATTTACGTCATGGATTTATTGAGTGTCATATTCTGTCACTTGCCCTGATTAAGTGACAGAATATATGGAACGCAGGGAGCATTCTTAATCCAACAAAAAATGGCCAATAGATTGAAAGTATTTTGGTGGAATATATAGATCATAGTTATTCTTTTCGCAAAATAGCTTTAATTCAATCATTGAGCCGATTGATAATTTTTCATAGATACGTTGAAAATACTTTTCCACAGTACGGCATGAAATTTTTATTTCATTAGCAATACATTGATTACTGATGCCGCGGCAGAATAAAAAGATTATTATCCACTCTTTTTCTGTCAATATATTATTAGGGGGTCTAAGCTTAACAGATATAGTTGTATCATTTTTAATATAATGATGTACTGAAAGATGATTTATTTCTTTAATGTGACAAATTATTCCAATACATTGATTATTTTCATCCATTAATGGGTATTTTTCACAAAAATAGGGCTTGAGTTGTTGGCTATCGCTTTCAAGATAAGTCCCGATAGATGATATTCGGTTCATAGTCTGTAAAACCTTACGGTCATGCTCTTCAAAAAGGTGAGCAAGATGATTAAACGGTGTAGGTAATTCTTTAGCCGTATATCCCGTGATATTAAAGTGTTCAGGTAACTTACTTAGTTTAATAAATACTTTATTTGCATATATAAAACGAAGTTTCTTATCTTTTACAAACCATGATTCATGACTTCTATCCCACATATTTGTTAACTGAGGGGTAATTTGACTCATATATGACCTTCAATAATCATTGGGTATAAATAGAATAATATTTTAACAATCAGCAAAAACAGCCAGTCGTTCTATAGGGATATAGTATTGCTATGATCTTAACAGCATGAGTGGTCCCAGATTAAGATTGTACCTAATCATACAGTTCAAACTCCAGTTTCGAATTGTTTGTTACAATAGAGTAACGAATTCATTTTAGATGGAATGTGAGATAAGTTTGCTGTTCATGTAACCGGTTTCATGAGATGTGAAAATGTGATTTATATATCAATTTTTGATCTTGCTTATAATCGAGTAGCTGTAATAACCACTAATTTTATAGGTGAATATTTTAATGGATATTCTTAATATCACACCTGGCTAAAATGTCCCGTAAGAGTCTATATATTTCCATTTCAAACTGGAAAAAATTGGCCTCCAAATAGTGAATCAAAGAGTGTAGAGTAATCTCATTGAAAAAAGAGGGATAACCAATAAATATCTATTTTATTGGCGTCGTGCTGGTAAGTTTTCTATCAGGAAATAAGCGACAGAATTAACATATTCATCCGTAATTATCTATACCCAATGGATTTCAAGATGAATAGAAGTTAGCCCTAAGGTTAAACTACCTATCAGTAACCATGTGAAATTAGCAGCTTTGGCACATAAGATAAGGCTGACTATATTGCCGATTAAGAGGCAAAAAATCAGTTTTCGACGGTTTAGCGTATCACCAAGCGGTCCAAAAAAGAGAAGTCCCGTGGCGTAACCAATCTGAGTTAGTGTCGCGATCCAACCGGATATTGAACCGTTAACGCCAAAACTTGCACTAATTGCTGGTAATAATGGTTGGTTATAATAAATATTAGCAACAGCAAAACCGCAGGCAGCAGATAATAAAATGAGAGAAACGGAAGAAATAGGGTTTGATTTAATTACGGTATTTGACATGGGAACTCTCAGCATTTGGCTGGAATTATGATGGGATGATTTTGGCACTATCCGAAGATCGAGGGAATAAGGATAACGAACGAAATTGTTTTGCATAAAATGCAAAAATGATAGCGCTACCAGATATTGTGTATTATTTTTAATATATGAAGTGTTTGAATATTCGAAGGTAAAAATTGTGATGAAAGATTTATTACGTACCGATATGCTAACAACATTCATTCATGTTGCCCGCTCACAGAGTTTTTCTGCCGTTGCTCGTTTACAAGGTATGGCTGCATCTTCTATCACTCGTCAAATAGACAATCTTGAACAGATGCTAGAGACAAAACTATTCTTTCGCTCTACCCGTGGCTTATCACTGACTGATGCAGGGGAGATTTTGTTTTCAAGGGCGCAAGATATTATCAATGATCTTGTCGATGTCCAGGCTGAGTTAGCGGCGTTGAATGGCGAGCCGCAAGGGACATTACGCATAGCTTGCCTGCCAACGTTTGGGCGTCAGCATATTATTCCGATGCTGGCAGAGCTATTTACGCGATATCCTAAAATTCAGGTTGAACTTGATCAAACAGAACATTTGACAGATCCCGTTAGGGATCGTCTCGACGCCGTTATTCGAATTGGTGAATTAAAAGACAGCACGCTTTATTCAAAACGCATCTCTACACAAACTTGGATTATTTGTGCCAGCCCAGATTATATTCAAAGGCATGGAATGCCGACAACACTTACTGAACTGGGTGAACATTATTTACTTGATAAACATCATGACCCCGCTAGTATTTGCTGGTCTCGCTATCGAAGTGCTATTAACTTCAACGATGATAACAGGATTTTTCGCAGTGATGATTTTGAAACATTGAGAATGGCCGCGGTTAATGGATTTGGGGTAGGGCTTTTGCCTAATTGGGTAGTATCGACAGATATTTATTCTGGAAAACTGATGCCTTTATTC
>NZ_PUJW01000040.1 GCF_011189575.1 Photorhabdus cinerea | reverse complement strand
GGAGCTTTTTTGTCCAATAGTAAAATGTGGCTGGATTAATCTCATGGTGCTGGCAAAACGCCGTCACCGTTAGCCCGCTCTGCTTTTGGGAAGCAATAACTGCCGCCCAGTGTTGCTGTTTTTCAGTGAGTGTCATAGTGATTCGCCCTCTCAATAAAAGAAAACTCACTATGACAAAAGATTAATCTGTCGGATATGTGGGGTTAATTAGGCGGTTACGTAAAGTCAGGCTCTACGTGCTCTGGACGTTGGACGCCGCGCCGTTTTCGGGACGTTTATCGTGATAAATGCAAAATGCAGGTGAATGTTGTACCGGTTAAAACAGTATCGATCAGTGTGAGACAAAGCCAATTCTGCTCTGTTGTATGGGTAGCCGGTGATGAATACCACCGGGAAACTTTCATCCTCAAACGGAGGGTTAGGTGTCCGAGGATATCTGCTTACAAAAGTGCGCAGATGTACCGCATTGCATGCACTCCCTTTCAGGCTACGGGAGTTTTCGTACGTCACCCGATGGGTGCTCCTTGCAGTTTCCACGTGAGGCAAACCATTTACCATAGAAATGGTTTGCCTCCAATTTATATTAACCCTGAGACAATATACTTCATCAATCATAGCTCCAGCTCTAAATTTACATAGGGTTAATACCATTAATAATCTTGTGAGGTGCTAAAAACTCTTGTACCACAATATCTCTCGGTTTGGAAACTGGCTTAAGCCGTTTTTCGAAGAAAAATAAAAGATACTATGGATAAAAATATGGCAAGTATTACAGTTGAACCCGCGACTACGGCAAGGCCTGATGCAAAAGCATCACTTGCTTGTTCTCTGAGATACTCACCTTTAATTCCCCCCAATGAGGAAGCTTCTGCCATAGCGATAGAAAATGAATTCGCAGCATGTTCTACAATAGAACTATTAATATCGCTACTAGCAAGACCTCCGGTTAAAATTCGTTGGTAAACAGCTGTCCCTAGTGTACCGAAAAGGGCTATACCTAGTCCCATACCAAGTTCAGTCGCTGTTTCAGCTGCTGCACCTGCTGAAGCACTCTTACCTTCGGGAGCTGAGGAAATCACGATATCAGTACCTAGTGCATCGAAAGGACCTGACCCTAAATACACAACAACAATACCTGCTACCACCCACACTGGGCCTAGTTGAACGCCAAGCGCTATAGTAACAAGACCTACTGACATCACGAGAAATCCTGTCCCAATAACTGCTCCACTGCTTTTCATTTTCCTTGAAAGAGTGGGAGATATAAGCGCTCCTATAAGCAGTCCAAGTGATGCAGGTGCAATTGATGCGCCAGCAGCAACAGGACTTAATCCGTAAGCCAGCTGGAGATATTGAGGTACAAAAAGAGTTAAACCTCCTATAATAGAAGGCCCCAATAAAAGTACCATCAATGCAGTCGCTAGCCCTGCATTAGATAGGATCATTTTAAGATCCAGAAGAGGGTTATTGACTTTAAGTTGGCGAATAACAAATACTCCTCCGGCAATAAACCCCCACGCTAAAACCACAGTAGTACTTAGCTTTATTTCAGTACTGACAAGTCCTTTAAACCCATAAACAAGCGGAAGTATAGTAGCAAGAAAAAGTATACTACTAATCCAATCGTATTGTTTTTGGTTTTCAAGCTTAAATCCTTTAGGAAAAACTATCGGACCAGCTATTAGCAAGGGGAGTATTACGGGAACAGCTAAGAGAAAAATAGCTTCCCATCCAAAAAATTCCAATAAAGCGCCACCTATTATTGGCCCAAGAGCAAATCCAGCCATGAAAGCAGCAGTCCATATCGCAATTGCTCGTCTACGCTGGTGTGGATTTTGGAATAGCTCACTTATCAGCCCAAGGGTCGCTGGCATAAGTGTTGCACCAGCAATGCCTAGTGCTGCCCTTACTATAATTAGCGTAGAGGAGGTTGGTGACATAGAAGCTACAGCTGAAAGCACTGCGAAAGCAGTGCCCCCAATTAATAAGACGCGACGATTTCCCCAACGATCACTCATTCCTCCCATTGGCATGAGAAATCCTGCAATCATGAGTGGGTAGATGTCTAAAATCCACAGTTCTTCTACTGACGTAGTGTCAAGAGAGGCAGCTATGTGCGCTAAAGCCAAGTATAATGCACTCATATCTAAAGCAAGCACAGCGGTTGGTAAACAAAGCAGGCAAAGTGCCAGCCAAGATTGTGATTCGTTCAACGTTATCCGCTGACCTGTTTTTATTGACATTAAAACCCTCCTATTTGCTCTAGAATCAATTTATTATAAGTTTTGATAAATCTAGCTGCGTCTGAGTAGCAAAGCATAATTACTCACAGAACTAAATCTAAAGAGAAATCCCTATTATTATTTTAAAGTTAAACTCACAATTCAAGCTGCTGAGTAATCAGGAACATCCAAATCAATCCATTTTCCTGATTGGCAACTGGAATCATATGCTGCGTCTATAGTCGCCGATGTCACGAGCGACTCAATGATTAGTGGAGCACGACGTATTGGATTCATAACTAAATCTTTAAAATCAAGAAACATATCCCGAAACCAACTCTTATGTGTAGGGTCATTGAATTCAGAATTGATTGTTTTTTTAATGATTTTTCCATCTGATGCATAGGTTAGTTCATCATCATTCACTATTATTGAACCTCGAGTTCCTGATATGCTATAGCAGGTACTTCTATGGTCAGCCGACCATGATAACGTAAAACTTACTTCTACATCATTTGTACACTGCATACGAACAAAAGCTGTATCCTCAGTGTCTAGAAACCCATCACGAAACTGCCCTGAGATACATGAAACTGATAGGGGAGTGGAATTAGTTAGGTGCATTGCTGCGTATATACTATGCGGTCCATGATCGCGAAGAATCCCTCCTTTTGATATGCTCAATTTTCTCCTCCAATCTGGATCCCAACCTTTTACGCCTAAGGCGTGACCTAAGCGTAAGGTTTTAAAATCTGCACGCACAATTTTTCCTATCCCCCCTGCCTGCACGATTTTTCTTACTTCTGCAAGTACTGGAGAAAACTTGTATACGTGACAAGGATAAAACAGTTTATCGCTTGAAATTATTTTGGATATTTGGTCCTTATATCCCGATAGATCAGGCAAAAAGACAGGTTTTTCACATAACGTGTGGAATCCACTATCTAATGCTTTAGCGCTATAGATAGCGTGAGTGTCAGGAGGAGTACACACATCGATAAAATCAAGATCTTCAGCTTTAACAAGTTGCTCAAATGTAGAGTAAGCTGTAAGACCAAAATTTTCTTCCGCTATACGTCGTCTCTCTGGTGACACATCGACAATGGAGGTTACTGAAAATCCATTACACTGCCGATACCCTGCGAGATGTCCAGTTGCTATTACTCCAAAACCTATAATTGCGCCTTTCATATTGGTTACCTCATTATGTTATAGAACTAATTTTGTGTTATTACCTCAATGGGTATTTAGATTAGAGTTTATGTAAATATTAAACCTATGGCAGTTTTTTTGTTTTGTATGGAACAATTTTTTAAAATATAATGTCACATAGAAACTTCATTAATATTAACGTTAACAAAATTAGTAGCCATGATAATTTCATCTTAATAAAAAATTATTTATTTAATTTTCATATACCAATTTAACTTCAAGGTGCATTTTATATTTCTCCGTGCAGCAGGGAAGATATAATAAATCACGTTATCTTATAGTTTTCAAATTAAAGTTTATAGAGTATATACAGGGCGCGAGCATACTTTGATTAATATTTATTATCAAAATGTAAATATTGTTCTTTAATCCTATGGTTTTCTATAAAAGTTTAAAAAATTGCTTTTGTGACTACATTTTACTCGATACAAATACCGTAAAAGTTAATTTTTGAAAAATAATCATCTTTAAAGTGCCATTAAAATAATGTGCTAGCGCCATGGAGTATATAAAGGCTATCTATGGTATGGAGTGATAAATCTATCATAGCCAGTTTCTTTTTTATTTTTATTATAAGCTCTAAAGGCTTCTTCTATTTTATTTTTTATTCCAAATCCATTGTGAAAAACAATATAATTTAGCACCAGAACTGCCGAAAAAACAACCACAAAAACAACTAATATTTTAATTCCGTTTTTTTGTAAAAATTAATCATAATATTACCTATGAGCCTACAGTACAGTATATTATGTGTTAACATGTGAACCCAAGGAAGGTAATATTTATTTACTTGATTATCATTAACTTTTATATTCCTTATTTGGTAAAACTATCAATATTATAATTTTATCTAATACTATTTTAGAAATTAATTTCTCATAAATTTAATAAAATTAATATCTCATTACAATATTTCAACACATATTTTGTGTTTTTATTAGTTATACATTGAAATTATTTCATTTTATTCTTCAAAAAAAATATCATACACCCAAATCTATACAGGATAGGTAATAGTAACTATTTCATAGAAACAATTTCAAATGACAGTACAGTTATGTTATTAATCTGGCGATGATTTATATTTATAAATCTTAAGATTTATTAGAACTTAATTACCACCAGATTAATATTTAGACACAGATCTAAAAGTTACTTTTTACTAAATAAATATCCATCACTTTACTTTATATTTTCCACTACATTTTTCTTGTGCGTTGGTTAAAAAATCATACTAATTAAAAGTTAAATTTCAATAAATTGTAGTGAATTATGTGTACTTAAGAGACTAATATTACTCCATATTGACCTATAAGTAGTTGGTACTGATTGACACAATGAATGTAATTGGATTTTTACTTCTGTATTTCACCCCTTATGAAAGCTTCAACTTTTTCATGAGCCACTTCGTCGGAAAATTGTTCTGGCGGAGATTTCATAAAGTAACTGGAAGCAGAAATTAATGGTCCCCCAATCCCACGATCTAAACCAATTTTTGCTGCTCGCACAGCGTCAATGATCACTCCAGCAGAATTAGGTGAATCCCAAACTTCAAGTTTATATTCTATTGAGACAGGAACATCACCAAAATTACGCCCCTCCAAACGGACAAATGCCCACTTCCGATCATCTAACCACTGGACATAATCAGAAGGACCTATGTGTATATCTTTCTTCGACAATATAGCCGAAGTATTTGAAGTAACTGCTTGGGTTTTGGACATTTTCTTAGATTCTAAGCGTTCCCGTTCCAGCATATTTTTGAAGTCCATATTGCCACCTACATTCAATTGATATGTACGGTCAAGAGTAACTCCTCTTTTCTCAAAAAGTTTTACCAACTCACGGTGAGTAATCGTTGCGCCAATTTGGGATTTTATATCATCACCTATAATTGGAATGCCTGATTCCTCGAATTTTTTTGCTAACTCGGGTTCACTAGCGATAAACACTGGTAACGCATTCACAAAAGCAACACAAGCATCAATTGCAGCTTGTGCATAAAAACGGGCTGCCTTTTCAGAGCCTACTGGAAGATAACAAACCAAAACATCAACATTAGCGCTTATCAATGAAGAAACCACATCAACTGGTGGCTCACTAGATTCTTGAATAAGTTGTCGATAATAATATCCTAAACCATCCAACGTTGGGCCACGAAGTACCTCTACTCCGATTGTTGGAACATCAGAAATTTTAATAGTATTATTCTCTGATACATTAATTGCCTCAGATAAGTCTAGACCGACCTTGGCTGCATCAACATCAAAGGCCATAACAAACTCAATATCAGAAACATGATACTTTCCAAAGCGGACATGCATTAGACCAGGAATATTTTTATCATCAGGTGCATTTTTGTAATACTCAACACCTTGAATTAGTGAAGATGCACAGTTACCAACACCAATAATTGCCACACGAATAGGATTTTTTGAACTTGTCATATTTTTTCCTTGAAATTACCTATGAATAATAAATCGTTGAACACTACCAAAATCTTAAAGAGTGCTAGGTTATTCATTCCGCTTCTTCAAATGAAGATACAATTAATAAATTTTTTAAAAAATAATTTAAGGATCAATTGGTGATGGTTTTTTATTTATCTATTTAAAGTATATTAATAATAAATAATATTGGATGTATTTAATTTATTTTTTAGATGCAAAAGCAGCGTCTAAAACACCTTTTATGCCTACGTTAAGTGATATTTTAGGTTGCCAATTAAACAATTCTTTTGCCAAGGAAATGTCTATTGAAACAGAACTTGCATCAAATGTTCTGGCAGATTTTTTGATCACCTTTATTGGTTGAGCAGCGGCCTTCAAAAAAATTCCATAAAGATCGCTAAGAGTTACCGTTTCTCCAGATCCAACATTGACAGTTAATCCTGTATAACAGGATTGATAATTATTTATTATTTTTAATATAATTTCTGCTAAATCAAAGATGTTGAGATAATCTCGCCCTGAATTTCCCATCATTTCTATTGGTTCGTGATTACATATTTTTTGTGCCCAATGAGCTATGACTCCAAATCCTGGCTTAGGTTTTTGATGGGGTCCATAGATGTTCGATAATCTTAAAATAAGAGGTTCCACCCAGTTAGATTGTCGTACTACTGCCTCTTGAGCTAACTTGCTACATCCATAAAGATTTACCGGTAATAACGATGAAGACTCTTTATAAGGCTGAGTATCAGCAGGGTCATATACTGTTCCCGCAGAAGAAGCAAATACGAATAAAGGACGTGTTTTAATATTTTTTAATTTATTTAAAAATTGAATAAGACTAAGCAAATCAAAATCTACGTGTTCGGAATCACTCTTTGCGTTATGTGGTGTGGTTGAACCCGCTAAATAGAGTACAATGTCTGTATCATAATTTTCAATTTTTCTATTTCGAGTGACAGCGATTGGGTTGTAACCTTTTTGTCGGAGTATTTTGACCATCGTGTTTCCAATAAATCCATCAGCTCCAACCACTGTGACATTTTTCATTGGACTCTCCCTTAATTTCATTTCATGAAAATTTTATATTTAAGAATGCCTTTGAATCTGCCTTGAAGTTCATTGTTTGTTATTGATAAACGTTGAGCTTTCACATCAGGTAACACAAACTGCTAGGCTTATATATCAACTGTCTATGCTCATTTATAACCGTGATGATAATACAGTCAAAAAAAATAAAAAAAATAATGATTTTTAACGATCTTGTTACAAATAATATGTTAGAAAAAAATTCCACAATGGATTAAATTAAATCAATTCATTAAATAATAATTTCCAGATCAACGGCAGTTATGTGAAATATAATTTTCTATATTGATAGGTCAGATTATAAATAATTTCGACGTTGTATTTATCTATATTGTGATAACAATTATTTATATCAGAATAAATTTATCTCCTTAGAAAAACATAGAGATATGTAATTGAATAGACTGTAGAATTTATTGAAAAAATGGGATATATTACCCTGATATAAATGGAGCACTCAAAAAAAAACAAAATTAATTATTTAAGAGATGATAATAAAATATTGTTTATGAATTAATAGTTATTAGTTATTAGTTATTAGTTATTAGTTATTAGTTATTAGTTAAAATAACTATGGGTGATAAGTTTCAAGTGATATTTATATTTTACATGGATGATTAATAGTAATTTATTATTATCACTGGTTAGTTATATTTTAAAAATACAGTAATCTAAAATAGTTATATCCTTATTTAAATACTGCATCTAGATATTATATCATAAATATGTTTTTCATACTATTATTCGGTAATTTTTTCCCTTTAATGGAAGCGGAGACAGATAAAAATGCCAGAGACATATTGTATAAAAGTAGGAGTAGTTGGATGTGGTGCAATTGCTCAAATCATGCATTTTCCACATCTAAAAGAACTTAATGAACTTTTTGAAATTAAAGCGATATGCGATATTTCTAGTAGCCTTTTAAATAAAATAGGGAAAAAATATAACATTGACGATGAATATAGATATACAGATTATACGGAATTTCTTGAATCAGGCATCGATGCTGTTTTTGTTCTAACTGAAGGCTCTCATGCCCCACTTGTTTCACAAGCTTTAAAGGCAGGAAAACATGTTTTCTGCGAAAAACCTCTTTGTTTTACAGTGAAAGAAGCCGAAGAAATTGAAATAATTTTAAAGAAAATTGATAAAATCGTGATGATTGGTTATATGAAACGTTACGATCCTGGATTTAAATATGCCCTTGATATTATTAATAAAATTGAAAATCCTCGTTATACCCAAGTAACAATTCTTCATCCGAGCGAACAACAATATTTTGATATGCATGAAGTTCTTCGATTCAATGATATACCCAAAGATATAAAAGAAGAAAAGATTCAAGAACAAAATAGGATTTTAGCTAGCGCAGTAGGAAATATTGAAGAAAATATTAAATATATTTATCATGATGCGATGCTTAGTAGTATGGTTCACAATATCAATCTAATTCGTGCTATGTTTGGCGAACCAATCGGTGTTCTGTCAACACAAATATGGCCTATTTATTCTTATTATCCAACTATAAGCACAGTCTTAGATTATGGTGAAAATCACCATATAATATTAACTTGGTCTTATTTGTCTGGAGTTAGAAACTATATTGAAGAACTTTCAGTTTATTCAGACTCTGAACGTATAAAAGCAAAATTTAGCTCTCCATTTTTGAAAAATATACCAACGATAGTTTCTCAGGAATATATGCAAGATGGGAAATTAATCACTAGTGAAGTAGAGGTTTCTTATGATAATGCATTCAAAGAAGAACTACGAGTTTTCTATCAGTGTGTTATCAATAATAATAATGTAATTACTGATGTGCTTGATGCTAAAGAAGACATCAAATTACTCCAATCAATATTAGCAGCAAATCATCCCAAAGGCCTTGGTGGAGAAGTCTTGCAACGATTAATTACTTCTAAAAAGCATGAATAACACTCGAGGAGGAAATATGATAAATAGAAAGGATAAGCTTTCATCTCCTATCACTGAGAAAATAATTTCGAAATTTTCAGAATACTCATTACCTGGTGGGCCAATAATTACCGAGTATGCGAACATTGTAGTAGATTACGCAAAAAATGCACATATTTGGGATTCCGATGGAAATCGGTATATCGATTTTTTCACCGGGGTTGGTGTTTGTAATATTGGGCATTCTCATCCGAAATTTCAAGAACGTATGATGGGACAACTTTCTAGATGTACTGTTGGTAGTTTCTATACAGACGTTCGTGCCCAACTGTATGAAAGTATAGCAGACTTTTTACCATCAAACCTGCAACATATACATATGTTTTCAACAGGAAGTGAAGCAGTCGAAGCTGCTATTCGATTTGCACGGGCAGCAAGTGGTCGAGAAGAAGTAATTAGTTTCTGGGGCGGTTTTCATGGCAAAACTCAAGGCGCTATCAGTCTCCATGCCGGACCAAGAAAAAAAGATGTTGGCCCCTTACCAACAGGCATTCATCATATTCCCTATGCCTATTGCTTTCGATGTCCTTTAAAACTCAAATTCCCTGACTGTCAATATGCCTGTGTTGAACTTGCAAAAAATACAATAAAAGAGAGTACAACAGGAAATATCGCAGCCATAATTATAGAGCCTGTTCAGGGTACTAATGGAAATATCGTTCCTCCTCCAGGATATCTAAAAAAAATACGTAAACTAGCCGACGATTTTGGAGCATTATTGATTTTTGATGAGGTAATCACAGGATTTGGAAGAACTGGACAGTTTTTCGCTTATGAACACGAAAATGTAGCGCCCGATATTTTGGTTCTTGGTAAGGCCATGGGTTCTGGTATACCTGTAAGTGCCATAATTAGCGATGCTAATTTGGTTAAAGACACATCATTTTCTTCTCCGAGTGCAGCTTCTTCAACATTTAGTGGTAATCCTTTAGCTAGTGCAGCAGCCTTAGCTACAGTTGAAATCATTCGAGATGAACATCTAGTTGAACGAAGTTGTGAATTAGGCAAACTAGCAGAAAGCATCATTGAATCATGGCCTAATGATATATCTGTAGTTGGAAATGTTGGAATACTAGGACTCATGATTGGCTTAGAACTAGTCTGTCCAGACACAAACCATCCATTACCTGCTGAGTTAACTCGCCATTTTTTTCATTCTTTGATTCGGCGTGGCGTTATCGCTATGGCATATGGAAGTCGGATTAGATTATACCCACCATTATCTATTAATGATTTTGACCTTCGAGAAGGATTGCTGGTTATACAAAGTGAACTACAAATGCTTTCTAAGATTATCAAAAATTATCCTTTTGAGGGGTGATTATTATGCGTATTGGATGTGTTATTTCTAATAATCAACAACTAGCATGGGCTCAAGAATGCGGTTTTGATTACCTCGAAATAAAAGGTGATTTTCTTCTTCAACTTTTTAGAGACGGAGATTTTGATAATTTACTAAAAGTTGAAAATATATCTTTCGAAGCCATGACATCTCCATTACCACGGGAACTTGGTGCTAAAATTGTTGGAGATAATTCGGATCATACATATGCGCTTAAAATTTTTACACAACTGATTGATCTATCTGTAATACTTGGAATAAAAAAAGTTACACTAGGTAGTGGTCAAGCACGTTCTGTACCTGAACATTTCAAACGCATCTGTGCATACAAACAATTTATAGATTTTATAAATAAAGCCAAGGATGTGTGTACAAGTAGAAAACAAATACTTAGTATTGAGCCACTGCATAGTGGTGAAACAAATTTCATAAATTCCTGTATTGAAGCACAGAGGGTAATAAATGATATTCCTGATATTTCAATAACGGCTGACTGCTATCATATTTTCACTGAACAACTGAGTCTCAGTGATGAGCTATATAAAAGCAAAATAATGCATGCTCATACTTCATTTATTCCTCGTGGTTCAGGTGTATTCAGAGAAGAGTATCAGTTGTCATTTTTAAAAAAATTACAAGTGATTGGCTGTAATGACATATCGATAGAGGAAAGTTTTAATAACAAGGAGAATATGCATGAAATGTTATTAAAATTGCGAAAATTAAGTGGACATATTACAGGAGATATAAAGTGACTATTTCATTTATAACAGATCAAATTACACCTGTAACAAAATTTTTTATAGAGCAGGTAGTAGACTATTGGAATACGAATCAACCGAATAGGCCAGTTAATCTCACTTTCATAGATCATGAGGAACTTAGAGACTCACTTGAGAATTATCTTACTCAAACAAATCCACCTGATGTTTTGACTTGGTTTGCTGGAAATCGTATGAAATCTTTTATTGAGCGTAAACTCATGCTTAATACTGAATCAATTAAGGGAATTGAGACGTTCTATGAATCACTTCAACCCAGATTTCAAAAAATGTTTGATAAAGGAGATGCACAATATTTTATTCCAACTTCTTATTTTTGGTGGGCAATATATTATCGTCCATCAGTTTTTAGACAAGCAGGGATCAATATGCCAATAAATAGTTGGCATGAACTTACCGTTGCGGCTGAAAAGCTACGTTCAATAGGTATTGTACCTTTTTCGTTAGGTTCACGTTATCGGTGTCCAGCAGTAGCATGGTTCGACTATTTAAATATGAGGTTAAACGGTCCAGAGTTTCATCAACAACTTATGGATTTAAAAATACCATATACAGATGCAAGAATTAAAACTGTGCTTTCATTTTTCAGAAAATTGCAAAGAAACGATTGGTTTATCGGTAAAGCAAATTCTTATGATGAAGAAGAAGCTGTAGCCACAGTGTTGAATGGTAAAGCTGGAATGACTTTGATTGGAAGCTATGTCCAAGATGAGTATTTGCCTCCAGATTATATCGAAGAACTAGACTTTTTTAGATTTCCAATAATAAATGAAAATGTTGCTATTGGAGAAGATACTCCTATCGATGGATTTTTTGCTGCAGGACATTCAATTAATCTGCAAGATTCTGGTGATTTTTTGCTTCACTTAGGTTCAAGAAACGTTCAAACATTAGCGACAAAATTAATTACAGCTTTACCTACCCGTTCAGATATTAATATTGGAAATAGAAGCGATTTAGCTAAGGGGAAAGAAATAATAGATCGAGCAAGTAATCTTTTTCAATTTTACGATCTTGATACGCCGTGGGAAATTGCTGATGTGGGCATGGCTTTGATAAATAATTTCGCTAATTATGAAGCCGATGAGTCAACAGTTCAGCATTGTATTGAAGATGCTCGTTTAAGATTTTTAGGTAATTTTAATTAAAATGGAGAAATTATTATGAGTACCTCTGAACTTGCAATTATTGGGGGAAACCCAGTTCGTACTTCACCATGGACAGCATGGCCGTCCGCTACGAAACAAACTATGGCTAACCTTGAAGATGCCATGCTCTCGGGACGATGGGCTATTAGCGGAGCCTACACTGGTGCTACAGGCTATGAAAAAAGGTTCTGCCAAGCATTTGCTGACTATCAAGGCTCTTCTTATGCTATTGCAACTACGAACGGGTCTGCTGCAATTAAAATTGCAATGCAAGAAGTTGGTGTAGGTCCAGGGACTGAAGTTATCGTACCAGGCTTGACTTGGGTAGCTTGTGCATCAACAGTTGTTGAACTGGGAGCCGTACCAGTACTCGCAGATATAGATCCTAGCTCGCTCAGCATTTCTGTACAAGCAGCAGAAGCAGCACTTAGCGATAAAACCATTGCAATCCTTTTGGTACACGCATACTGCTCTGCTGCTGACATTGATGGCTTTATAGATCTTGCTAATCGGACCGGTATAGCTTTAATCGAAGATTGTTCACAAGCCCATGGTGCAGAATGGCGAGGGGAAAAACTAGGTTCATTTGGACAACTAGGAGTTTTTAGCCTACAACAAACGAAAGTATTAACTTGTGGAGAAGGAGGAATTGTTACATGTAACTCATTAGATGCTTATAATCGTCTCCAACAGTATCGAGGAAATGGTCGAATATATTCCAGCTCTCCTGCGGCAGGACAATTGGAACTTGTTGAAATGGGAGAAGTATATGGGGCTAATCACTGTTTATCAGAAATTCACTCTGCAATTGCACTAGCTCAACTTGAATTACTGGATGAACAAAATGCAGTTCGTGAAACTAATGCTTCCTATTTAGCGAATGCCTTAGAAAAAATACCTGGTGTGAATACCATTACCCCACCAGCCGGATTAACCCGCAGAACATATTATGACTATGTGATTCAATTAAGTGCCGACATTGTAGGCCCTTTCTCTATACATCGAGTGGTCGAAGCAATGGCTGCAGAGCTTGGTACTTTCGTTGAAACACTAGATGCACCAATGAATTCAAACCTTCTTTATAACCCACTACTATCTAAAATTGCCAATACAAAGGAATTGATTTCCCAATTAGATCCAAAGAGATTTGAATTACCATTTTCACATAAAGCTTATAATAGTAGTTTTGCATTCCTTCATCACCTCCTACTAGGCACCACTAAAGATATGGATGATATTATAGCTGCCGTATTAAAAATACTGCGGAATTTGGAAAAGCTTCGGGAGAAATAATGAAAAATGTCCAGTTTCGAAATGGAAAAGTATTTAATCCTGAAGGAATTGAGATTAATGCAACCTTACATTGCAATATGAATTGCAAGTCTTGTGCACATTTGTCACCTCTATTTAGGAAAAAAAATACTGATCCAGGCACAATGTATCACTATTTAGAAGTTCTTAGTCATTCGTATCACGCGTCCTATGCGAAAATTATGGGAGGCGAGCCGCTTTTAAACCCCAATTTACTTGAATTAATCAAAGCTGTTGTTAATTCAGGTATTGCAGATGAAATATTGTTAACCACAAACGCAACACTTCTTCATAAAGCACCAGATGAATTATGGGAAGCAATAGATAGTCTTGAGCTTTCTCTTTATCCTAGTAAATTACCTAATGAGGAAAAGATAGAATCTTTCAAATATAAGGCTGCATTACATAAAGTAAAGTTAAGAATTAACTATTATGATAATTTCCGCTTCAGTTATTCAGAAGAAAAAAATGAAGATTTTTCTCTAACTCAAGATGTTTACGATACATGTAAGATGGCTCATTTTTGGCATTCTCACACGGTTATCGACGGCTGGTTTTTCCGTTGTCCTCAGAGCATTTTTATCCCTCAGCAAGGTGTAGCAGGGGGATGGAATAATGAAGTAGATGGACTCCGCATTAGCGATGAACCAGAGTTCGCAGAATCTCTATATAAGTTTCTTACACGCTCACAACCACTTAAAGCTTGTGAATACTGTTTAGGAAGTGTTGGAAAACTTCATCCACATAAGGAATTACGAAGAGCAGACTGGAGGCCTTTAGGAAAATATGAAGATTTAGTTAGCCGAGATTTTTTAACAGTTTGTAGAAAAGACATAACAGCCGATGATAGTTGTCTGCGATTATCTGAAATTTATCCGGTGGAGTAAACTATGTCTGGAATTTCCGTAATTACACTGACACGTTATAGACCAGTAGAAGTTAAAAGAGCAATTATGAGTGTTCAACAGCAGACTGAGCCTGCTGCGGAACATATTGTGTTGGTCGATGGAGATCATCAGATTGAGCAAAGTGTAAAAGCATTTATTGATTTTAGTAGCATTGAACGATGTAAAGTCCATTTGATACCTCGGAAATTAAGTGATGTATCTGGTCCTGGTCGTTCATCTGTTTTGAGAAACATCGGGGTACAGATGGCAGAGAACCCTTGGATAGCCTTTCTCGATGATGATAACGAGTGGTTACCCAATCACTTATCATCACTTATTGCACTCGCTCACCAGAGCAATTCTCCCGCAGTATATTCCGAAGTTGCTCTTTTCACTGCAGAAGGGGAACCATATTTGGAACACAGATGGCCTTGGGCACACACACAGGAGGAAGGTGAAAACAAATATAGGGACTATGTGGAGCGAGGTATTTTAATACCAGGATCCAATGTGATCCACGACCGTCCTGAAGTTCGAGACGTCCCAGTTGATACAAGTGCTTGGCTTTTAGACCGAAATTTGCTCTTGTCCGTACCGTTTCAAGAAACATTTAGCATAGATGACGCTCAAACACTTACAAGTGAAGACGATAAATTATTCTACTCGCTCCTCAAACGCGGTGTACGCCTTGCATGTACCTTTAAACCTACTTTGGTTTATTACTTGGGAGGATATTCTAACAGTAGGGTGACAGTACGGACGGATGAAGTAATTGAATGGTCAAATTTAAAACAACAGATCCCAGTCGGAGAAATATATAATGAATAGAGATATATGTATTGAGACGGATTTAGGAATATATTTATGGGGTGATAGTTTATCTGTTATGCGGGATATCCCTGATGGAAGCATAGATGTAGTGATATGTTCTCCCCCCTTTGAAGGTGATTTGAATATTAGCGATGCAGATAGAATGGGAGAAAGATTTGTCGACTGGTTTGCAAATTTTTTCAACGAATTTGAACGACTACTGCCCACTCATGGAGTAGTTGCATTCGAGCTTGGCGGTATGTGGCTTGCTGACGCTTCAGGAAAATCTATACAGCAGTCTTCTTTTTTACGGTATCTAACTTCCCGTGGTTGGAAGCTAATTCAAGAGCTTTTTTACTTTAATCCCCAACTCCTTCGTCCCCAACCTAATGTTGGGTTACCTCGATTGCCTGATTCGATTACTCCAATTTGGGTGGTGAGCAGGAGCTATACTGGGCATTATCAAATACCGGTTTCTGAGCGAGAGCCGTATGCGCAGTATATTCGTGGAAACTTACTTGAATTCGACACCTCGAATAAATATGACCAACAGTATGAGTCCTTTCTTGCGAAAAGAGGAGAAAGTGCCTATTTAGATCGCTGGCCAAGTATTCTCCCAGCTTTCTTGATTGAACTACTGACTGTGACCGGTCAAACCATTTTAGACCCTTTTGCAGGCAGCGGCGCTACTTGTCATGCAGCGAATCGACTTGAACGCCATTGGATTGGCATTGAGCGCAACAAATCTCTTTCTCTGCATGTAGACGCAATGTTTTCTGATCTTACTTAGGCTATAACTCTGCTAAAAGTAGCTCATGTTGCTTAGGTCAAGATAAAAGGTGACAAATCTACGAATCTTATTTGTTGATAGTTGATTCAGGCTGGTAGGTTGAATAAATATGAACGAATATACCGAACCTACCACCACCGGAAATGTATCTACTTCATCCAAATAATGAAAATTTAATCGCTTATTTTCTCTGCAATCTACATAACCCTTGCAGTCAATAATAACCATGGCCCACATCAAATTTGAAGAATCCTCCAGCGAGACAATATGTTCAACAGAATTTAGGAATTCAAGTTGTCATCACGCCTCCAAATATATGCAAAAGGAAAATATGGATACTTACCTTACAAAAAAAATCATTACAAACTTAATTACGCGCAGTGTTACAGCTGCACATGAAGCAGCTAAATATCTTCCTAGAACTACTAGTCAAGAGTTTTTGACTATAACCAGTAAAGGACCATATCGAGAAACTGTAACAATATACGATAAGGTACTTGAGAAAAAAATTCTGGAAAATTTAACATTGCTAAACAAAGATGACAGCTATTTAGGAGAAGAAACCGGCCACTATAATGGAAACTCCAAAGTTAAATGGATAATAGATCCAATTGACGGAACATTAAATTTTGCTCGTCGAATCCCAGCTTACTCTATTTCAATAGCTGCTGAAGTCGATGGAAAAGTTGTTGCAGGAACAGTATATGATCCATCTCATCAAGATACCTTTACTGCCGGACTCGGTTTAGGTGCTAGGTGTAACGGTTATAAAATTAAATCTAGTAGCACTTTCAATCTATCAGACGCTGTTGTATCAACTGGTTTTTCGAAAAATCCTGAAATTCGCCGAAAGCAAGCTCAAATAATATCTAAACTTCTGACCGAAGTGCAAGATATTCGAAGTTGTGGTTCAGCGGCCTTAGATCTTTGTTGGCTCGCTGCTGGGAAATTAGACGCTTACTATGAGCATGACCTATGTTATTGGGATTTAGCAGCAGGATCGTTAATAGCTAGTGAAGCTGGAGCAGATATAATAATCCAAGGTGATTTCGTTATTGGAGCTGCTCCAGCAATATCCAAAAAGCTTAATATTCTATTGAATCACTCATGAGTGTATAACTACTAAAAGAAATTTATGATCTAACATTATGTGACCGATAAAAATTGGTCACACCCTCAACATCATAACCTAAACTGATTTTTAATCAGTCAATTACTGTTGTGCTTTAATAAATTCGGACATTTTGGTAAAGGAATAGAATAACTTTAATTAAGGTGTCTTTATGAAACGAAAATCGCCCCCAAAATTTACTGATAACTTTAAAAGAGAAGCCGTCAATTTAATTGTTGAACAGGGCTATACCGTCCCACTGGCGGCTGAAACTTTGGGTATCTCAACAAAACTCCTGTATACATGGCGAAAACAGGCTATGGAGCAAGCCAAACCCGGAGCGTTAACCTCTGAAGAGCGACAGGAGTTATTGCAGCTTCGTAAAGAAACTCAACAACCACCGACTGAAGTCGGTGGGTTAGTGATTAACGGACTGAAAGTCCGGATACGCATCGGCTGAACGATGCGTCAATTGTCCATCCTGAAGTTATCATCCGGGTTAGGTTCAAAATGATGCGCCAGATAAGCCTTTATCATCTATTCCGTTAACTGACCCTCCGTGGCACAAAAATAGCCTCTGCCCCAAAAATGTCGACCCCAGTAACGCTTTTTCAGATGCGAAAACTCTTCAAACAACTTACTCGCCGTCCTTCCCTTCAATCTCCTCATGATTTCTGAGGGTGCCAATGTTGGGGGACTACTTACCAGTATATGAACGTGATCTTGGCTCACGACACCTTCTAATATCCTGATTTCAAATGCTTCACATGCCTGGCGAACTAACTCTCGCACGCGTAGAGCGACTTCACCTGTCAGCACTTTGTATCTGTATTTCGTTACCCACACAAAATGATATTCAATCTGAAATACTGTGTGGCTGCCATATCTGTAATCCATATTGCACCTCTCGTGCAACGTAAGCGCCCAATTAAGCAATGCAGTTTACATAATGTCGCTGATGTTGACATTCCACGGTAACAGATCGTGCAATGAATCATCAGAATGGCATTTGGGAAGTTCCGTAAAAATATGCCGAAAAT
>NZ_PUJW01000039.1 GCF_011189575.1 Photorhabdus cinerea | reverse complement strand
TCCAATATCCACGCTTTTTAGAATATGTTTCAATTTCACATGCAGCAATGTCTTTTGCTTCTGATAAATTAGTGCCGCGATACACGAGAGTATTTATCATGTATCGCTTGAACATTCGTTTCCAGATAAAATAAAAGTGATGACATAAGTATTCATTCATTATCTAGATCTAGTTCCGGTGACAATGGATATTTAAGTTCTGCCCACGCTAAAACTTTTTGATTTTTATCTAATTCTTCATAGTAATAAGTGTAATCAGGATGATTATATTCTAAACACCAACCCACACTATGAACCCAGTCATATTCATAATTTTGTGTTGCCCATTCTGGAATATCATCATGCCGCGACAAAATATGTTCTCCCGTAGGGCTCGGTTTGTTTTGATAAGTTAAAGTAGTAACATAACGTTTATATTCAACTGGGTGATAATGATATTGAGCCTTTCCATTCTCATCTACATCACAATAATCAAATTGTCGAATAGTTCTTTCCACATAAGCCCAGCATTTTATTTCTTCGCCAGCTTTAATATCTGGATGCTCTGTGAAATTCCAATCTATATTAAGCATTGAGTTAATTTTCTCTATTACTTGGCCCGGCGACCCCGAATCATTCTCTTCTTTAATTCCAGCAGCGCGAGCTATAGCAGCAAGGCCCAAGCACGATTCAATAAACATTTCTTTATAGCTATCGTGTTCTTTACGAAGAAATTCCAATCTATCTGCAATCTCATTCAAAATTAAATAATCGTCACAATTCGCAGTTCTTGCTAATTCTTGACATGCGGATATTAAAGATTCTGTATTTTTAGTCATGATAATTACCTTTTTTAATAATCATATTTTCACAAATTTCTTTCGCTCGATAACACGTGTCAATATCGAACCAGCCGAAGTGACATTCACTGAAATTAATTCCTAATTTTCTTGCTAGAAATTTATACGCGTCCGTTCGCCCTAAATTACATTTTTCTCTCATTTCCTCAAAATGATAATGACCATTCATTCTAGCGTTCCGAGTTGCTTTATTTGCCAGCGTACCGAGTGGGATACAAGTAAACTGATGCATGCCGACATAAGCCCTACACTCAGTACAAATATATAACCACGGCCACTTGCTATAATTCCTCCCGAACACTTCCTTGTGACTTGCTATTGTTACGTCGCCTTTGCAATATCTGCATTCTGTCGGAATTGGTAACGGGTCTTTAACCCGCTGGATTGCTTTAACACTTGGATTCCACGGTGTTTTTTCCATAACAAGTCTCCTGAATCATGTATTTTTCTTGAGTAAATAAGTTAAATATCGAATTGCTCGTCGGTAAAATTCAGGATGATCTACAGCTATGTCATAACCCGGATAAGTAACGCGTCCGCTCTCGGATTCCATTTGTTCTAGTGGATACTTTTTATATATTCGAGCATTGGCTTCACCCTTAATTGCCGCATTTTTGCTGAAATATCTCCTTTTTCTTGTGTGAGAGTAGTAAACGATAGCTTCCATTTTTTGGACTGTCATAATAATCCTCCGCTGCTTATGCGGCGTAGTGATATAGTGATAGGGAAGGTTAGATATTGGTAATAGGTATGCCGATATATTTATTCTGTTCCTCTGTCATTTGTTGAATTCCCCATATTATTTAGCTCATCAACTTTATTTTGAGTTGTTTCTGATTTCTCGAACCAGTCATCTATGCTTGACATTCCATCACGCAAGCTCGCATAGATTTTTTTCATTTGGACCATTTGGGCGGGACGCATTGCTTCAACACGACACTGTATACGTTTCTGAATTTGTTCACTTGTAACACCAAATTCATTTTTAAAGACCTCGACCATCTTTTTAATAGCTTCTGCTGACGTGTCAGCATGGCTGTTCAAAGTGACCTCACACTGACCCACTGCGGCTTCAATAACGTCACCCGGTATGACTCCGAGGATACATGCGCGAAGACGTCTTGAACCTTGGTTTGCTACCATTTCGTAGATATCTCGCGGGTCTTCCAGCTTTTTCTTGCCATTGCGTGTATACCTGACGTGTGGAACAGTAAAGGTCTTAACTTGACGAGTATTTGTTTCAATATCCCACGCGAACGCTTCAACAGACGATTCGCCGTTTTTCTGTTCCAGCTCTCTAATACCAAATTGAATATTCCCCCAGTTTTGAGCAAGCGCTTCAGCGAGACGGATGCTAGGCCCTGTTACTGCTGCCCCTCCTTTGCTATATGAATACAACGCACCCTCGGCCAGCGTAGGACGAGTACATGCTTGCAAAATTTTATCCATTGCGACAATTGGGTCGCGCGGGAATTTTTTGGCGATTATCATTGCCGCCTGGACTTCCTGTATGGCTCTTTGTTGTTCAACGGCAATCATCCCGGTTCCCTGTTGAGCTGATTGTCCTGCCGGGCCAAATGGGTTTGCTACTACGTTATTCATCTCTGTTCCTTGCCCATTTCGGGCGTTGAATTATTTCAAAACCAAGGCCCCAATTATCTGATGCCTTGCACGTGTGATATGTTTCGATATCACGTCTAAATAATGAATAACCAACATCGTGATCATCATCACAAAGAACAAACAATCGAACCGGGTATCTACCGCAATTTATTGACTCACTAACAGCAATGAAGACGAATGACGGGGATTGCCCAAAATGCTGCTTAAATCCCTCACAATACATTGCTGCTTGAACGTGGTATCTAAACTCTTCGATGTGTCGTGAAAATCTACTCATGTCAGCAACTTTTTTCACATCAACAATCAAAGATCTTTCTTTTAAAAACTTATCCGGTCTAATCCTGCATAACTCTCCTGTTTCTGTATCATTCCAATAAATTGATGCTTCGCAGTGTCCTTCTGCATCAAGTAAATATCTGGCTCCTGCGTGAGACATGACACTCTCACGCATAATTTTCAGTTTCCGATGTTGTTCGTAGTCCATGACTATTTTCCCTGAGTTTGCGCATCGAGAACGGAATTCCCTTTCCTCTTCTTTCCCTACATTTGTTCGTCTATTAAACTCCGGCGCTTCAATAAATCGATTGCTAAATTCATTCGGTTCTAATAATAAACAATGAAGAGCCGTTCCTATATCCAGAGCTTTTGTTTTTTCCTCATCAGTTGGGGCCATTTTCCTCCATTGAAAAATGGCTGGGTTTATTGCTATATCATCAAGCTGTGACTTACTTATTCCAGCCCCGGAATGATAATCTTCATTCGATATATCATAATAAATACCGGGTTTCATTGTTTACCCCTTTTGTTTTACTGCCAATAGACACGCTGCATATAAGAAGTCATTGAGCAAATTCATTGCTTCGATATTGTCTTCAAATATACTGCCGAAATATTTATTTGTTATATCTGAGAATAGCTTGGTGGATTCGAGCGGGAGTTTATTATAAATGGTTTCAGCATCCATGCCTTCAATTTCTTCCCTGAAACATTCCGTGTGAAAATCATTCCATCTTTTTTCCTCAAGTTCATCTTGAGTAGCGTATGGATTCATATTATAAAGCCTCGATTTTGTATCCCTTTTGCTCGAAATATTCCTTTATTTCATTGAAGCAAAGATTAGAGTTTCCAATGATTTCCGCAGCAGTTCCTTTTGTTATGAAATATCCATCTTCAACCTCAATCTCAAATCCTTTATTTTTTGTAAAGCTTTTAAAAGAGTCACAATTGACTATAAGCATAATTACCTCACGAAGATTAAAATAATTGTTGCAAACAGAATCAAACAAGACGGATATAACATAGCAAAGAGCCACTCTTTAATCATACTCATATGCTAATCTCAAATATTGCATTGCTATATTCCATATTATTTGGCTATCTATATTATGTGCCATTCTGGCTTTAGACTGAGCTAAACTAAAAATATGTTTGTTTATTTTCATAATTAATAGATGATTTTTAAGTGAGTCGTATTTCCAGAAGCAATAACTTTAATGCAATTTTTTGCACATTCTTCCGTGATTCCGGCTTTAATTAACTCTTGCAGAGATTCATTGTTAATGCGTTTACGATGCTCAATGTCAGCCTGCCGTCGCATTTCTTCGTCTTTCTGACGTTGTATTTCAGCAAGCCTGCCTCCCAGCTCTCCTTTGATCCTGCTTACTCAACCTAGACTTACGTAAAATTTCTATTGCCTCATTAGTTGTCATACCTAACGCTGCTAGTTCTTTTTTAAGCTCCTGAACGTCTCCAATTGGATCTAGTTCTGATGCTATGACACCATCAGTGCTAGTGACCTCTACAGGAATAAGCCTGTTACTTCCTCCAGTTTCATCAGAACATAATTGTTCCCACAGCTCCCAAGGCTTATCTGTCTTCGAAGCATCAATCGCATATTCAAGCATTGAATCAGCGTGCACGTGTCTTTTATTGTCTGACATTGTTTAATCCTCTATTTAATTAATAGCATCCCTGCCAGTAACTCCCTATTTTCCCGGTGTGGCGAAATTAAACTTTTAATGCAATCATATTGTTATCTTGCATATGCTTTAGAATTGCAAGTGGCACTATATTTGAGCATTTTGACATGTCTGTAATTGCAATTTCACACATATCTTTTTGACGCTTGAAAAAGTCTTTAGTACAAGCTTCGAAAAGTGAGTTATATAAATCTCCGTTCTCTTTTACTATTTCAAGCAACTGATTTTTATCTTCGAAAAGATTGATAATATCATTTGCGATACATTTCATATAATTCTGATGTTCTGCTGTTAGTTCCACTTTTATTCTCCTATGATTAACTCACCACAGCCCACTCAATCTATAAATGAGCTGTAATTAGTTAATTGAAATAAACTTCAATTCGGCATATCTGGCACACTGTTAATTCATTTTCAATAACGCATTTCTCTGCTTCTTCCATTGTGTTGAAAGAATGAGCGAATTTGATATCCTCAGTTTGTTCGCCTTCGTACTCTACATATTTCCCAGCGACAACATAAAATGATTTTTTCATAATTAATGCCTCATATTATCTAACTGAATAAAGCCAAGCATCTTGCAAACAGCGACTACCCGTAATTTCCGGCTTATCATTACTCTTTAAAGCAATAATCAGATTTGCAATGACATCAGTTTCATCGACTGGCTTAATAATTGAATCGATAATTTCATCAACTGAACGACTTCTGGGTTTTGCTTCATACTCAGCGCGTTTTTTATCCCAAAAAGCCATTTGTTTTGCCAGGCGACGAGACTTTGCATTGTCTTTTTTGGGCTTAACAGTGACAGTTGGTTTAATTTCGCTGTCTGCCAGACTCTTAAGAGTGAGAACAGGACGGTTTGAAGTAGCCATATTTTTTTGCCTCCTCAGTAAGTTTTAGTTGTGGACTTCCACACCAAAACCTACTCGTGGGGTTGCTCTAACACTTATTCAGAGCGATTAATCGTCATATTGTTAAAGAGCGGAACTTCCTTTTAGTTAGTTCTTGAATCCCATCATGCGAAGCCAGCTATTTAGTTCTTTGCGGCTTTTGAAAACTGTAGTGCATAATTTGCCGCCATCTTCACATGACCAGTCGTGATACACCTGTACGTTTGGTGCATACTGTGTAACTCTTCCGCTGTTGCGGTTTTGTACGAGATATTGCTTACCCGTGAATTTATCTACGTACATTGTTGCGTTGTCGTAGTATGTGTTGTTGTAGTATGCTTTGTTGTTGTATGTGTAGCTGTAGTATGCGCCGTTGTGGTATGCGTTGTTGTGGTATGCGCCGTTGTTGTATGCGTTCATCGTGACTATCCTCTATTGTTCGTTGCGTCTGTTTCTTAGCACTTGCGAATCATCTACCTTTTCATACGCCGGTAGCGGCTACTTCGTGGGCTTTCCTTGCCTGTTCGCTATCTTGTGTGCCTTTGATGATTGAAGTATCACTCATAGTAATAAAATAGTCAACACTAACGGTGATAATATTTTATTACTATGAGTGATAACCTTGTTTTTACAGACAATTTATTTTGAAAAAATTTTTCTGGATGGGGAGATTTGAGCTGATTTGGCGGGGGAGGGCATAAAAAAGCCACCGGGTGGGTGGCTTATTAGAATTTATTGTTCTTTAGAGAAATTAAATAGTTGAATTAGTAGAAAGCAGATATGCATGAAGGATGAGGCGGCTATGATTATAGCTATCGATGACAGAGGTATCCCTTCCAGATTCGACATCAAAAGCACTCCTGTAAAGAAAAGAATACCAAGCTCAACAAAACTAAGTGAATACATAATAATTACAGATGTCATGTATCCATAGCGTTCAAGTTTAGCTATATTTCTTCCCCTTAGCCCAATAACAAACGTCAGGGCTGCTATCAGTATTGCTATTGTAGTTCCAGCATAAGAACTCATTGCCGCGCCTAGCACCTCTCTATTCTTTGTGAATGAAAGCTCGGGCTGGTAATGCTTAAACACGCAGCAAGCCAAGATCACTAATAAGTAGGGTACTAATATGAGGATAAAGGCTAGTCTAACCTTGTGTTTTCTACTCATGTAACCCCCTATTTAAGTTTGTTTCAGCTCATCACCTAACGTTTGATCAAAACTTTTTATTATAGATGTCTTCATTCGAATGAAGCAATACTGGATTTCTTCAGCAACATCTGCATTGGATGCTTTGTATAAGTTGGCGCCTAGATGTCCTTTGCCAGAGAGATAGTACTCAGTTAGTATATCTGCCGCCTCTTCTCTGGCTTTGATATGAACATCACTGAATGAATTGTTTTTATTGGTTATAATATCTTTAGTTATGCCTTTTATATCTTTGTTTCTTTTGGGTTTTATAATAATTTCCAACCCGTCGAGTAATTCTTCTTCTATTTTTTTGCAGCCTAACCCTTTTAGTATTTCACTACATATTCTGTTACCTGTCTCAACTCTTAGTGTGGTCCTACCAATGAAATCCATTTTAAGAGCATCATCTTTTGACATATCTCTCATCAATGGCTCTGCTACCATATAGTGGTGTTTATGCTGAATAAGGTTTTTATTTTTTACGAATTCAGCTAGTTCCCTTGTTCTAGGGCCGTACATTGAAGAGGCAAACCCCATCACATTCCCGTCAATGAAGATAAAAGAGGGAAACCCTAATGATTCGTCTTCAGTAAGGCTGTCCCTGATGTCTTTCACAGAGGAATTTGATCTGTTAATTTTTTTTATTAACTCGCTATCACTGGTTTTTGTAAAAAGAAACGTTTTGTCATCAATACGATGTAAATAAAGATGGTGAGTTTCACAATCTAAAGCATGAGATTTTGGCTCAATAATTTTTTTATTCAGTAAATCTAGCAGATCTAACTTGTACTTGTCTTTAGTGCGCTGATTTTGAGAATAGATCGCATAAAAGTTTATTTTCATCAAGTATTCCTATTGGATTGAATAAATTGGTTTTTATCTCACACTTGGTTTCTTGTTAATGGATACCTTGCGGCTATTTATGCGGCTGCATAGTCTCGACAGCCATTATCCCCGCGAACGGGAAACACTTTGATTATTAAAAACATGACAAATGTAACAATTTCACACGTTAATATTTGCACTTGAAATTTATATCATTAACCTGCTTTACTGCCCCTCTTCGCAAGCATCTCTTCAAAAATTTTATCAAAATGTGCTTTCTTGGCTTTCATCTCGCGTAGAAATTTTTGAGCTTCTTCGCTTGGCAGTCCATGATAAATATTAAGCAATTCTTCTTGTTCTTGAGTTAAACGTTTAGATATCTCATTCTTTCCATTTTTATCAACGATATATTTTGCCAATTCTGCGATTTCAGCAGCAAGAGAGGGGCTAAAGTCATCAATATTGATTTCAAGAACTTTAGCGAACTTTGCTGCATGGAATACATTTATTGCATTTTTTGCATTTAATAATTGCGTGACACCACTTTGACCCATTCCGATTTTTTCAGCCAATATATCTTGGGAAAGCCCCAATGTTTTTTTCTTCGCTTCATAAATCGCTTTGAGACGTTGTGCGTCATCAATTTGACTATCTGTCAATGGAATCTTCTTCATCGTTAGATTTTATAACTTAAAGTCATAATTACAAATCACCGTTAGTGTTGACTATTTTATTACTATGAGTGATACTTGTGTTGTTATTGTTTAGGAGAATCCTATGGACAGAATTCCGTTATCAGATTTTGTATCCAAAAATGGTCAAGAAGAAACAGCTGCTTTATTTGGAATTAACCAAAGCGCAATTAGCAAAGCTCTCTCTATTGGGAGAAAGATCACTGTAATTGTTCACAGTGATGGGCGAATTGAAGCTGAGGAAATTAAGCCGTTTCCAAGCCAGGTAAATAAACCGCGCGAGCCGGTATAGCTCGCATGCTCTTTAACAATCCGCGTCCTACGCTACAAAGTGTAGATTCCCTGTTTAAGCAATAGGGATTCCCTGCCAAACGGGGAGCGTAGCCCAATTATTGGGTTATTAACTTTTTAATTAATTTAGGAAAGTATGACAAATGAATATCGCAATGGAACGCAAAACTAAAGAAATCGAGTCACGAATAAGAAAGGGGATCATCGTTACCGGTCCGAAGCATGTTGCTGATGCGGTTGGCGTGCATCAATCACAGATAAGCCGCTGGCAAGCAGAAGAGACGGGCTTTGTTACTAAAGCCGCTAAGTTACTGGCTGCTATTGGGTTTGAAACCCCTGTAAGCGAAGTGATCATTCATGGAGAAGAAACAGCACAGATAGCTAAAGCGTTGCAAGAGATGCTATCTCACTTAAGAGAAAGCGCCCCGTCTGTTACAGCAGATGAGGCTAATCAAATATAAGTCAATAGGGGAGCTCTCACTTTCCCCTAACATAGCGAGGTGATTATGGACAGTTTCGACTATCACGTCAATGTCTTGATGCCGGCGAATTTCTTTCGTGATGATGAAAAATGGATTCGAGAAATGCTGTTGCAGCTCGATCCGTCCACTCGCGGAAAAATCACGGTGCGTTATTCAGAAGTGTATGAAGCGGCTTGGGATGAAGAGCCGGTATCGTACCGGAAAGATAACATCGCACGGCGTCATGCAAATATCCGGCTTAGGGAGTTTGTCAGGAAATATGCTGCGTTCAGTCAGGGGTATGTAACAACCCCCACTGAGTTGCTGAAAACAGGCACTATCCAGCAAAACCAGCCCATACCGGAGCCGCTTAAACACCGTGGAGGGTTCTTTTCTGGTAAGTGCTGAAAGTCGAGGTTTGCACAAGGCCAAAACCCGGAAAACAAGGTCAAGGTCAACGGCGGATCGAGTCACAGAATCTGACATATAGAATCATAGAAGGGACGACTTAAAAATATGTTTAAAATCAATAGGTTAAAAATGCGTTTTTCCCACAGTATGGGACAATTTGTCCCACAGTATGGGAAAGTCTTTAAAAACAGTGGGTTATAAGTAATTTGGCGGGTGAAGTGATGACTAAGCAGTCAAAAATACACGATGTTGAAATTATACCCAATCATGACACTAAAGGCCATATATTCATTCAGGCATACGACAAAGGTATTGATTTTATTACTAAATGTGCACAAGAGAGAGATAACGCAACAATAATTTTGTATTTAAAAATGATCAAGGACATGGACAAAGAGACAGGGGCGCTGATGGTCGATGTATCAACGCTCATATCACAAACCGGCTTGTCAAAAAGTGCGGTGTACAGATCGATAAAAACCCTGAAAGAGTCAGGGATGATACGCAGCAGGTACAGCAAAGTTTACGAGATAAACCCGGATGGGTTCTGGAAAGGCAAGCGGGAGTTACGAGATACCGCGTTGTTTTTTGCTGAATCAAACCGGGCAAGAAATGTGAAATACAGATTGAACCCTGCCAGCGCTGCTACAGATTCATTCACTGTTCCCGCTACGTTTGAAGAGGAAACATAGCGAAATCATCAATAAAAATCGATTCGGAAACTTTGGCGAGCGACCCCGAACCGACTTTCAAAGGATTCAATATGTTAAATATAACACCGAAGGTTAAGCAGGTCACCGCGCTTAACATGCTTCGTCATGACTGGAAAAAACATCGAACGTTTTTATTATCGGCCAGTGTAGGCTTTGGAAAAACAGCAATAGCGGCGTTTATTGCTGACGGATTTGTCAGTCATGGTATGAGAGTGATGTTCGTAGCCCCGTACACAGTACTTCTCGATCAGACTGCGACCCGGTTCGTTGAATACGGACTGCCAGCAGATCAAATCAGCTACGTTTGGCGAAATCATCCACTACATGACCCAGATCGACTAATTCAAATTGCTTCGGCTGACACGCTTATTCGTCGTGAGTTTCCAGACAACATCGACTTACTGATCATTGATGAAGCCCACATGAAGCGCCGTAAGTTACTGGAAATTATCAGAGATAGCGACATTCGAGTTGTTGGCTTATCAGGAACGCCATTTGCGACGTGGATGGGTAAATATTACGAGAAGTTGATTAAGCCAACGACGATGAAAGAACTCATTAGCATTGGGGATCTGAGCAAATATGAGTTCTATGCGCCCGACAGGCCCGATTTGACCGGCGTGAAAACAACAAGTTTAGCGGCTTTTGGTAATGACTATAACGAGGAGCAACTAGCCCAGATCATGGGCGATTCAACGCTGGTGGGCAATATCGTCAGGAACTGGCTGGAGAACGGCGAGGACCGGCCAACAATCTGCTTTTGTGTGAATGTTAAGCACGCTAACTATGTCACGATGGAGTTTAACAAGTCTGGTATTAACACCGAAGTGATGACAGCAGAAACCCCACATGATGAGCGGCAGTTGATCATTAACAGGTTTGAACAGGGTGCGACGAAAATCATCGTCAATGTCGGTGTACTTGTTGCCGGGTTTGATAGTGACGTGCGCTGTATCATTTATGCCCGGCCTACAAAATCAGAAATCAGATGGGTGCAATGCCTTGGGCGAGGGTTGAGAACAGCGAAGGGCAAAGATAAATGCTTGATATTCGATCACAGTGGCAGCGTCCATCTTCTCGGCTTCCCTGATGAAATTGAGTATGACAAGTTGCCATCCAAAAATGATGGCATGAAATCTTCATCAAGTTTTAGCGAGAAAGTCAAACAAGAGAAAATCCCGAAAGAATGCCATGGCTGTCATTACATGAAACCGGCTGGCGTCTATGTTTGCCCGAAATGCGGTTTCAAGCCGCTTGCTGGTGAGAACGTTGATGTTGATGAGTCTCGCGGGCTGAAAAAATTAGGGAAGAACGAGCGAATTTACAGCAAGGAAGAGAAACAAAGCTGGTGGTCACAAATTAAATATTATCAGCGTGAACGGGAAAATCAGGGGAAACCCATTTCCGATGGCTGGTGCGCTCATACATACAAGAAAAAGTTCGGTGTCTGGCCGCACGGCTTAAGCGATCACTTAATTGAAATCTCACCGGAAGTTTACAACTTCATTCGTTCTAAACAAATCGCGTGGGCAAAGATGCAGGAGAAACAGAAAAATGCGAACAGTGGAAGCAGTGAGAGGGCGGTGGCCTGAAATTTTTGAATACTACGATTTACCCAATGTTACAGGAAAGAAACATTATGCAGGAGAGTGTCCAGCATGTAAGCGAAAAGGAAAATACCGATGCGATGACAAGGACGGTACCGGATCGTGGATATGTAGTTGCGGTGCCGGTGATGGGTGGAAGCTGCTAGAACTAACCCAAGGAAAAGATTTCAAGACATTAGCAAGAGAAATTGATTCACTAATAGGAAACAGTTACAACTACAAACGAGGTCATGATAAGCAGCAACAGCCAGAAACTCAAACAATCCGTGTAAAAGTCATCAGTAAATTTTCAACACTACCCCCGCTAAACGATACCGCCGCTCAACACTACTTGTTCAATCGCGGCATATTTGAATTACCGTCCGGCCATATTCGTTTCAATACGGAAGAAAAAACGCCATTTGGGAATAAGCAGGCTATCTGGTCAATTGCTACGGATGATAAAGGGGCAGGCTGTTATCTCCATAGAACGGTACTAGACGGAGAGAAAAAAGCGGATTTTGACGGTAATAAGCGGATGCTGAAATTGCAGGAAGATAACTATCTGAACTTTGCTAATTCCATTGCTATCCGCATGTTTCCAGTCTCTTCAACTTTGGGGATAGCAGAAGGGATAGAAACAGCATTGTCATGCAAACAGATATACGGCTGCAACACCTGGTCAACTCTGAATGCCGGATTTTTACGGAAGTTCCGCGCTCCCAAGGGAGTGAAACACTTAATTATTTTCGCAGACAGGGACAGTAACGGGACAGGGCTTGCTGCGGCGTTTGAGTGTGGTAATAAAAATATTCTGAGTAACAATGATGTGGAACTTGTCAGCATTCGTTGGCCCGAAGCCGGGGATTTCAACGATATGCTGATCAATGGTGCCAAAGTATTTCAAGAGCAGTTACAGAGATGAAGGATTTTTGATATGAAGGAAATTAAGCCATGCCCGTTTTGCGGTAGCAAAGATGTTGGAGTATTTCGGCAATATGAAGATGACTGTCCGTATCGTTCATCAATTGTCAGATGCTTCAATTGTGATGCACAAACAGCCCAGTTTATTAATGATGATATCCGTCGACAGCATGAAATGGCAATCAAAGCCTGGAATAAGAGAGTAAATAACGATGAGTGAAGAAAGAACATTTCTACCATGTAAATGTGGCGGTAAAGCTATCAATTGCTGGGTGCTGCGTGATTATAACGATGAAAGTAAAGGCAGGTGGCATTATCACAAATGCCGTCGCTGTCAAAATGAAAGCCAATCATATCCAACGCTAGAAGAATCAGAGATCGCATGGAATAAGAAAGTAAATAATGGGGGATAAATGGAAGCTGATTTTTGTTTTCATGAATCAAATAAATCTCAGGCATGGGAAATATTGAAAGAAACACTTCAAACGAAACAACCGCATCGAATTATCATTAAACCTTGGAAAAATAAACGCTCATTATCTCAAAATGCCACGGCACATTTGTGGTTTGGTGAGATAAGTCGTTATTTGTGTGCTAATGGCGCTAAATATTCACTGGAAGAAGTTAAGGAAATGTTGAAACACACATTCCTAGGCTATGAAGTTATCGAGATAATGGATGTCACTACGCAGCTTACAGAGCGTGTCAGGACGCTTAAGCGGACATCAAAACTCGACACAGGGGATATGTTTCAGTTTATGGAAAGAGTTGAGCAATGGGCTGTGAGTATTGGTTGTTTCGTGACTATCCCGGCAAATAGCGAATATATGAAATTAAAACAGGAGCAAGATAAATAATGAAAGACTGGATAATCAGAATGATAGACGGTGATTTAGAGGTTGGTCTATTCACCACGCCTGAAATTATAGGATTATCTGAAATTCAAGAAATCTAGGAGCTGGAATAATGAAAAAGCCGGTGAGGAGAAAGTGTAAAATATGTTGCGAATGGTTTATGCCAAAGTATTCGAATATTTATTGGTGTAATCCAGAACATGGCGCGGAATTAGCAATTAAGAAGCGGAATAGAGACAGAGATAAAGCAGAGCGGGAACTTAAAAAGAAACAGCAACAAGAATTAGCAGAGAAAAAAGATAAACTTAAAGCACGCAAGTTAGCAGTAAAGCCACTCTCTTATTTTAGAAATCAGGCACAGCAGGCGTTTAATGCATTTATCAGAGAAAGAGATAAGTACCAGCCATGTATTAGTTGTGGGAGATTTCATAATGGGCAATATCACGCAGGGCATTATCTAACAATTAAAGCTCATCCAGAATTGAGATTTGATGAAGATAATGTTCATAAGCAATGCGCCCCCTGTAATAATCACTTATCGGGAAATATAATTAATTATAAACCTTGTCTGATTGAGAAAATTGGGCAAGAGCGATTCAACAGATTGATGTCTCATCATGCTTTGCCGAAATGGAAACGTGATGATTACGAGCAGATCCGCGATTACTACAAAGAGAAGCTCAGGAGCTTAAGCAATGACAATCTTCACTGATATTGAAGCAGCGATAGAAGATGCTCGCTTCAGAAGTGGAATCACAGGCAGGTCATTTGCTGTTTTGCAATGCAAATATGGTTCACTGAAAGTTATTCATGATCGGAGAGTCAGGGGCAAAAAACACTCAGTCATGTTTTCAACTAAGTATGACAAATGTCATTCAGTTTTATTAGAGGTGGGAAAATGAACCTTGAATTACTACCGAAGTATTTTTCACCCAAAGGGATCATGTTTAGTGACTCTCCAGCCGCAACTGCTACTGATTCATTCTCAATTACCGATGTGATGGCCGCGCTAGGGTTGGCGTCCGCAAAAGCGAGGCTTGGTATTGAACTGTTTTTGGCGAAACAGGGGATCAATAGCTCAGATGAAGCGGTGGAGAGTCTCTATCAATATGCACTGACTCAGGTTCACAAACACAGTGCCATTGATAAGCTTGATGAGAATGTTAAGCAAAATGTTCTGCAATTACTCGCAAATTATGCATTTCAGGATTATGCGAGAAGTGCCGCCAGCAAGAAGCCGTGTTCTGATTGTGAAGGTGGGTTTATCTCCGTTCGTAAGTTCACTACAAAATACGGAAGTAGTGAAGGAATGCTTGCTAAGGCATTAAACATAAAACCTAAGCGTTTTATTACCTCAATTCGGGAGGTAGAAGAAACATGTAGAGTGCTTTGCAGGTCTTGCAAAGGGAAGGGTACTGTGAGTCATTCTTGTCGCTGTAATGGACGTGGGCAAGTTCTGGATGAAAAGCAGACCAAGTTGCAAAGTGTACCGATTTACAAAGTATGTCCTAAATGCTCAGGGCGTGGATATTCAAGACTGAAATTTACAGAAGTCTTTGAAGTAATAAAGCCACTAACAGGGATATCTAAAACAACCTGCTATGACAAATATCAACCATTGTTTGAACGGTTAGTAAGTGAATGCTTTAAAGAGGAGGAATGTGCTGATTATATTTTATCAGAATTAACAAAGAGAGAATTTATTTCTTTTTAATTGTTATTTTGTGAAAAATATATATTGACGATTTCGGAAAAATGGCCTATCGTTATCCCAACGATGGGTTATTGCACTTCGTTGAAAGCAAAAGAATCCTAAGCCTCGTTTCCTCGGGGTTTTTTCATATATAAAGCCCACATCCCCCGTTCTCAGATAAAAGTTTCAGTCTGTCTAATGGCTGATGTGGCATCAATTCCGGGCTACGCAATGCGTAGCCTTTTTATTTGAATAAACAGAATGGTTTATTCACTATCTGGCTATGCATGACATAAATCTTTCCCAACGGGTAAGTTTTATGTCTACTGGCTCACCAAGATGTTTTCTTGTGATTATGTCTGCCGGATTAACTAAAGGACTCCAAACAATATGATCGTCATTTTGCATGTCGGAAACATAGTTTGCTAACTCCTGTTCAGGAGCAGTAAGAGCGTGAATGGTATATAGGTTTAGATAGCGTATAGATTGTTTTCTGGCTGATTCGGCTGTTTTCTCAAATGAAAATGCCATCCTAAGCGCAGTAATGGCTGCTATTGCAATACCGATAATGACCTGATTCCCAAGGTTACCAATAACGGACGAGCCGAGTAAGAGTAGAAAAAATGAAAGTACTTTATCTATTCTACCGAGTAATACACTAAACATCATGTGAAGCTGGTATGAATAGTAGATTAGATATAGCAGGTTTTCTCGGCTCATAAATTATCCTTATTTTTTACTGGTTTTTACTAGAACCTCCACTCGAAGAAGCAGGAGATTGTTCATTTGGTTTATTTGGTGATTGTTGTGGTTGCTGTTTGGCTTGCTCGTATATTTTTCTGGCAAGTCCAGGTGGCATACTGTCACCTATAAACTTATTTGTTTTGATTACTTTTCCCATCTAATTTTCCTCGTTTGCATGGTTACTTTTGGCGATTTAACGATAGCAGATAGGGGCATGTGCCGCCAGTCGCTTATTCTGGCATCAATTTACGGTCACACTTTGGTGTGGCCTTTTTCTTTTCACGCCCGTTGAACGGGATCTTAATCCCCAACGGGGGTGGAACATGAAGATGAAAAATACTAGACACAACCTCGGCGATGATTGCGTTACATATCGGTGTGTTTTTATTAAAAAAATGACCAAAAGATCCAATAATATAGCTAAACAAAACATTGGCGTACTTTTTAGCTAAAATAGATTTTTGCTAAGAGTTAAATGAATTTAACCATATGATTTAAATATTTTTTTTATAAAATGATATTGTTTATAGCTAATTTTATTTTTAGCTATAATTTGATGTTTATTTTTCATTAAGCTAATATGGCCTCAACTAATAAAAAAAGGTCGCTTTATGAACACAAAAGAAAGAGCACGTAAAGCATCAGCTATGTCCGCTATTATCCGTGGAGCACCAAAAGCCACTCATACTGGGGTAATGGCAGCAAATGGTGTTCAATGTGCCGTACTGCCCGATGGCAAAAGGGTTATTTCTATGCAGGGTACTGGGGGACTTGCTGAAACGTTTGGTGTTTCCATTGGCTCCAAAATGCCTAGATGGATTCCAAATGGAAGACCCGGACAACTTCCTTACGTTCTTCAAGCTGGCGAATTAGATGAGTTCATTCCAGATGATTTAAGGAGAGAATTAGCAGAGCCAATTGTTTATAGAACGGGAGGTGGTGCTGCTTACGGTGTTGATGTCACACTTTTACCTGCGATATGTGAGGTATGGATAGAGGCGGATAAAGCGGGTGTATTAAAACAAAGAAATCATATTAATACAGCTATAAAAGCCAATGCACTTTATAAAGCGCTTGCAAGGGTTGGAGCAATAGCACTTGTTGATGAAGCTACTGGTTATCAAAGAGATCGAGAACGTGATGCTCTGGCTAAAATTTTAGAAGCATTTGTAGCTAAGGAACTGAAACCTTGGGTAAGCACTTTCCCAGTAGATTATTACGAAGGGCTTTTCAGAATTTACGGTCTTGATTACCCTCCTGCGGGAAAGAAGAACTGGAGACCAAGCTTCATTGGCACCGTCACAAACAACGTTGTTTATAGCCGACTAGCCCCCGATTTATTACCTGAATTAAAAAAAGCGGCTTCTCAATCAGAGAGAAAAGCAAAATTACACCAGTGGCTAACTGATGATATTGGGCACCCAAAACTCAGAGAGCACTTAGCATCTATTGTCACTTTGCTTAAAATATCAAAAACCCCTGAGCAATTTTATGACTTAGTTGACACCGTTCATCCGAAATTAATTTTAGAAACAGAACAAGATGATGGAATGAATAAAGAGTAACCTAGCCCTTGGCGCTTTATCAGCATCACGACCCGCTTCGGCGGGTTTTTCATTTCGCCGCCGCAACGTCTCAACACTCCAATCTTTGTTGCGGTTGGCGTCTTTAATTAACTACAACTCACAGGGGTAACATAGTTCACCCCACGGACGCCCATTTTATGGGGGTGGATATGAAACTCATGGACAAGCAGCCTGACATCTGGATGCAGCTATGGTTATGGCTGTTATCAGTCAAAGAACAAGGTTTAGGGGCGGCACTGGCTGCAACAATGGCTTACCTCAGAGGCCGATATAACGGCGGTAAGTTCTGGAAGACGATGATTGACGCGCTGATGTGTGCACTTATTGCATGGTTTATTCGTGACTTGCTCGTCTTCTTAAATCTGAGTACGGATCTGGCTTATATCGGCAGCGTGATTATTGGCTATCTGGGAACGGATTTTTTCGGCCAATTAATGCGCGGGACTTTGCGTAATAAAGCGGGGATAAAAGAATGAGTATAATAAGCAGGGGCATACGAAACAATAATCCCGGCAATATTGACTATAACCGTTTCAACGACTGGCTCGGTCAATTACCTCTTGATCCAACGATTGAACCTCGGTTCTGCCGGTTTGAGTCGCCGGAGTATGGTATCCGGGCGTTGTTCAAATTGCTGCAAAACTACCAACGCAAGCACAAACTGAATACAGTCAGAGAGATTATCAATCGTTACGCACCGCCCCACGAGAATAATACGGAAAATTATATTCAGTTTGCGGCTAAGAAGGTGGGCGTCTCTGCGGATGAGCGTATATCTACCCAAGACAAGATAACCTTGTTCGCTTTAGCTGAAGGTATTATCAAGATGGAGAACGCAAATCAGCAACCCTATTCACCGGAGACGTTCGAACGGGCGTTTGAGTTGCTATAAGGAATTGAGTGATGAGCATTATTCAGATTCTGGTTCCAGTCATTTATTTTCTCGGTGTGATTGCGGCATTGATTATTTTTACATTGATAGAAAAACGATCTAATGACCCGGAAAGTTTTGGGTTAATTATGTTTATGTCACTCATGTGGCCGCTGTTTGTTATTTTGATGCCAATTGTTTTTGGATTCGGTTTTTTAAACGAGAAATACAATCAATTTGTTGGCAGACGGTCATGAAATTCAATGCTCATTACTACACGATACTCGCACTAATCGTTATTTCACTGACAGCGTATTACTATCACTCTGCGTTACAGAGAGAACGTCATGTTACAAAGCAGCAGCAAGAAGACATTCAGCAACTCACAGACACTATCGACTATCAGAACTCACACATTACCATGTTGAACGAATTGGATGTGAAGCACACACAGGAACTTGCCAATGCCAAATCTGAAATCGACGTTCTTCGCAATGATGTTGTCAATGGTCGTCGCCGGTTGCGTATCGCGGCAACCTGTAGTCAGGGCGAAGCCGGTTCCCCCTCCGGCTTGGTTAATGCAGCCAGCCCCAGATTGGAAGACCCCGCTATCAGGGATTATTTCACTCTCACC
>NZ_PUJW01000038.1 GCF_011189575.1 Photorhabdus cinerea | reverse complement strand
TAGAAAAAGAAACTATGCAGATTTGCACTGTTTCACTTGATGGCCGTAATGGTGGCACTTTTGCCCACGAACTTCTAGCTGTTGAGTATGCAGGGTGGATCTCGCCAAAGTTCCGCTTGCAGGTTAACCAAACTTTTATTGATTACCGTTCTGGCAAGTTGGCACCTGTGTCAGTTGACCCAATGCAGGTATTGAATGATCCCGCTGCTATGCGTGGGCTGTTACTGGCATACACAGAGAAGGTACTCACTCTTGAAAGCCAGGTTGAAGAAATGAAACCAGATGTTGAAGCGTATGACCGTATTGCCAAAGCTGATGGCAGTATGTGCATCACTAATGCAGCTAAACACTTACAAATTCAGCCAAAGTTATTGTTCAAGACTCTATCAGAGAAACATTGGATTTATCGTCGTGCTGGTGGAAAAAGCTGGCTTGGGTATCAAGATAAGATTCAACAGGGATGCCTTGAGCACAAAGTAACAACAGTTTCCCGCAGTGATGGCAGTGAGAAAATTGTTGAACAGGTTTTATTGACCGCTAAGGGTATAGCTAAAATGTCTAAAATTCTGAGTAGCGGAGCGGAATAGCAGATTTAAGGCCACGGACGGCTAAGTTGGGAGCGTTTTCCCATTTCCGGGAGAGTCAAATTCCAATATCAGACAATTTAAAGGAAAATATCAAGGCAAAACAATAGATTGAAATATTGTAACAAAAACGACTAATTTCATGGGAGTAACAAGATGATATTGTTCTCCCCCAAAAGAGTGAAGCCCCAACTATCGTGGGGATAGTCAGGGCCTAATTTGTCCAATCCAAAAGAATCTAGACATGTCGATTATAACAATTAATGCAATTGATAACACTATCAATGTGCCATTTCATGGTCAGCAAATTATTACTGCAATGGTTGCTGGTATAGCTTATGTCGCAATGAAACCGATTGTTGAGAACATCGGGTTAAGTTGGGCTTCACAAACAGTTAAGCTTAACAAACAAAAGGAAAAATTTGGGTGTTTCGATATCGAAATACCTTCAAAAGGTGGCATACAAAAAATGCTTTGCTTGCCACTAAAAAAACTTAATGGCTGGTTGTTCAGCATTAACCCTGAAAAAGTACGTTCTGACATTCGGGACAAATTAGTCCAGTATCAGGAAGAGTGCTTTACTGTTCTCTATGAATATTGGACAAAAGGTGAAGTAACTAAGAAGACCAAAACAACAACAGACGAGCGTACCCCGTTACGCAAAGCCGTTAGCTTCCTAGTTGGTCGGAAGAAAATGATTTACAAAGAAGCATATGAGCTTGTTCACCATCGTTTCAATGTTAACCACATTGACGAGTTACCAATAGAGCAATTACCTGCTGCGGTTGAATATGTTCATAAGCTGGCATTAGAGGGTGAGTATCTTGGCAAGGAGACTTCCCCGTCGTTAAATGGAATCCAGTTCCCAGAAAATGGCAAGATCCTCATTACGATGCGAAATAGCACTGTTGATAGTTGCGAAATAGTCCGCCCGGATAGCCACGTGTTGACGTTAAACACATTCATGGAGTTAGCTCAAAAAGCCGGTTATCTCATTATTCACAGGGAAAATTTCATGAACATGGAAAACAGTTGGAAGTACTAACCCCAAGCCAAGGATGGCAAATCTGAAACATTTTGATACATCACAGAACAATAAGAATACAATTTTGGTTGTTAAATCCGTTGAATTAGAGGTTCAATCGAACTATTATCACCATAGCGATATCGCAATTTGATAACTGCTAAATATCTATTCACTTTAATTTCATGATGTTAGGGGGCTATATGAGAACTGAACATACCAGATCTATACAGACTATTAGCCACTCGACAGAAGTTATTGATTCTTTCTTTGATGAACTATCACAGAAGGAATTCTCCGTTAGACGATTAAGTTTCAGGCACGATCTTAATCGGCAAATATTCATCGTGACGATAAGTAACGATAAAAAAAGCGATGATTTTTACGTTGTTCCTTTCGCTGAATTATCATACAGGCGTAACAAGATTAATGTCATAGTCGATCCTAAAGCACAATACCCTGAATTATGCACAGATGCTGATAGCGCGATAGAGCTGATCAAATCTTCAATTATGAGTTATATGTCACAGTATAATAGATTATTTGCTCACTAAACTGGAGATAAGGAATTGGCTCCAAACTTCACCAAAAGTTATTCTAAGAACCTAAAGCATAAGCCTTTCAGCACTTCAGAGACAGAAATAGATACATATTATTACCTATCTTCTGATGGTGACTTAGTCAAAGTGACTGAGTACGCATTAATTGGTGGTGAGTTTGATTACTATTGCGAGCTAGTAGCAATGGGATGTGGAACAGAGGATTTCTATTCTGAGCATGCAACTACATTAAAGAATGCAAGATTAAAAGAATGGCAGATAATCGAGGAGTTATTGTCATTAGGTATGCATCAACCAAGTGAAGATTTACTGATTGGCAGAGTAGCATTTAATGATTTTAACTTTTATGATGGCGGCGCACTGAAAACAGGCAAACAGATAAGAGGCATTGAAATACTAAGCAGCTATCAAGGTGTTGGAGCTGCTAAACAAATATATAAGTGTCTACTTTTGAAACATGACTATTTAATATGTGACCATATACAAACAATTCTAGGTGGTCGGTTATGGGCTCAAGGAATGATAAAAATCGGCGAAGTCAGGGTCTATGACTGCACAAAAAAACAATTTGTAGATGTGTTAACACCATATGGTCACGGAATTAATGGTGTTTTGCCTTGGAGTGCCATAGGATTAGATCAGTATGACATGGCTCTGTGGGGTTCGAAAATGAAACTAGCAATGGAACCTTGCCAACATCTAGTCAACATCATAAGTAAAGATAAGTTATATAGCTAACCCGCCCCGCGCGGGTTTTTCATTTCTAGGCTGCTTAATTGCGGTTTTTTTACATCTGAGGTCAGCATGTCTGATATAGCAACTATTTCTCTGAGACTTGAAACATCTGATTTAGAGCGTGGAAATCAGGAGCTAAATAAATTTCAATCTGTTGCTGAAAAAGCAAGTAAGGCGTCAACGGGTCTTAATGACAATTTTAAAGTTGGTGCTGAAATCCGTGAAGAGCACTTGAAACGTCTTAAAGATGAGGAAGAGGGTGTATCTAAAGAAGCTGAGTCATTCCAAAAGCTCATTAAAAAAATTAGCCCCGCAACGGCAGCTCTTAACAAATTAAATGAGACTCAACGACGCCTTAATCGGTTATGGAAAGAAGGAAGTGTCCCGGATGATGATTATAAAAATTACCAAGAAATATTAGCATCGACAGAAATCCGGCTTGGTCGATTTGCCCAGGCTGAAACAGAGGTAGGCAAAGCAGCTCTAATCAATGCAGATAAGTTAAGCAGAGCCCGCAATGATTTTGCTAAGAAACTTCATGAGCAAGTTTTCTTATACGGTGCTTCAAAATCTCAGATGCTGGAGTATAAAGCCGCTCAACTTGGTGTATCAAAGGAAATGACCCCTCTGATAACTCAAATTAAACGACAGGAAGAAGCAGAAAAGAGAGCGACAGAACAAAAGAAAGCCGCAGAAATAGCCTCAAGGGGATTAAAGAGAGCACTAGCAGAACAAGCACAAGAAGAGCGGGCTGCAACAACGGCGGCAGAAAGAGCGCACAGAGAAAGACAGGCATTTCTTGCAAAGTTAAGAGACGAAGTTGCAACGCAAAACATGAGCCGTCAGGAGCTATTAAAGTATCGCGCCGCTCAACTTAATGTTAGCTCTGCTGCTGATATCTATATTAAAAAACTATCGAAAGTCGGTAATGCAACACATGATTTTAGTCTGAAAACAGCGGCAGCTCGTAAAGAACTGGGTGTGATGGTCGGTGAGCTGGCACGTGGGAACTTCGGGGCGTTGCGTGGATCTGGTATTACGCTTGCTAATCGCTCTGGGCTGATTGATCAATTATTTAGCTTAAGAGGATTGGCTATTGCAGGGCCAATTGGTGCGGCGTCTGTTGCCTTGTATGGCTTATATAAAGCATATGATGTTGCTGAAAAAGAGAGCAGTGCATTTAATAAGGCTGTCATCTTAACTGGTAGCTATTCGGGAGTGACAGCCAGGCAGCTCGCTAGCATGGCGAGTGAAATTGGTAAAAGCAATGGTACTGTTGGTGAAGCATCGGAAGTACTGAGTAAACTCGCTGGTGCTGGCATTAACTCATCAGTGAATTTAAAGGCTGCAACTCAATCAATAATAGAGTTCAGTCGCTATTCCGGTCAGTCAATTGATGATTTAGTTAAGCAATTTTCACAACTTTCTGATGATCCGGCTGGTGGTTCACTCGCGTTAACTAAGAATATGCATTACCTGACTGCGGCGCAATATCAGCATATTGCAGCATTGCAAAAGGAGGGTGATAAAGCTGGTGCAGTAGCAGCAGCTACAGATGCTTTGAATGGCGCAATGAAGCAACGGGCTGATGAAATCCGTAACAATATGGGAACATTACCCAAGTTTTTTGATGAGATAGGGCGTTCTGCCTCAAAAATGTGGGATGGGATAATGGGACTTGGAAGAGACCCATCCGATGCAGAAAAAAGAGCTGAGTTAGCCTTAAAAATTAGGTCAGCAGAAAACGACCCGCGACGCTATAACGGTAAGGGTAAAGGGCTGTCTTACATAAGTGATGATACTTTGGCCCAATGGAAGAAAGAGTTAGCTGCAATCGATGAGCAGGCAAAGAAAAAACAAAATATCGCAAAGCTTGATCAAGATGCAATCGATGCTCAATTAACGTTAACAAAATGAAAAGAGAGTTAAAGCCACTAAAGATCTTAATGAGGCTATTAAAGACAATGCTAAAGCCGCCGCTGAGGGGAGGGCTAAATTATTCTCTAAGGAGGAAATAGATAAAGCGAGAGCGGGCATTGAAAGCTTATATAAAGACCCCACAACGCCAAAAGTTAAGCCTTACCAGCCCGATGCAGGTGTTAGAACTGAAGATGCCGCAAATAGGCAGCTTTTAGCTCTCCAAGCCCAATACAAAGTGTTGCAAGAGCACAAATCGATTAATGATGTGATTAGCACTCAGCGCAAGCAGTTATGGGAAGAACAAGCCAGGTTTTCTATTATTGAAGATGCAGCAAATAAGAGAAAACTCACTAATGATGAAAAGTCACTTCTTTTAAGTAAAGACGCTCTTCTTGCCAGAAGAGAAGAACTTGCTAACTTGGGTGATCAAATTGAGAAACAAAAGAAACTCAATTCGATGAAGGAAATAGCTGCCAAATTTATTGCGCAACAAGAAGCGGCCACTAATTCAATATTGAGTAGTGCTGGCGTCAGTGATAGGGAAGGGCAAAGAAACAGAGAAAGGGAGCAACTCAAATTATCTTCTAAGAACCCTGATTTTGATAAAATGAAAGCCGCACAGGACGATCGCTACAAAAAAGAGGATGAACTTCGTGGTAATTGGGAATTGGGCTTTAAGAAAGGGTTTGCTGAATATCAAGATGCTGCGACTAACGTCTATGGTAATGTAGCCAATATTTCCCAGAACGCATTTCAAGGGATGACTAATTCATTTAGTGATTTCCTGACAACAGGCAAAGCTAATTTCAAGGACTTTGCAACATCCATACTTAAGCAGATAACCCAGATGATCACTCAAATGCTCGTGTTTAAGGCGATAGAGATGGGTGCTAGTGCTTTTGGTTTTTCTCTTCCTGGAAAATCAGAGGGTGGCTACACAGGTCCCGGCGGGAAGTTCGAACCGAAGGGCATAGTTCACGGTGGTGAATTTGTATTTACGAAAGAAGCCACCAGCAGAATTGGGGTTAGTAATCTCTATGCTATGATGCACAGTGCACAAGGATATGCTAACGGTGGTTATGTTGGCAGCGCTCAAGCGCTAAATAGCTAGGTATTACAGCCCGCACCTCAATACGGATTGACTCCGGTAGCTGGTGGCTTAACAGTCCAAACCAGTGTTTATATTGATGGAGGCTCTCAGCAGAAAGGTGCTGATGCAGGCTCTGTTGATATGTCTGGCATTACAAAGCAAATCAACGGTGCGATAGATAAAGCCATAACGGTACAGCTAACCAAAACGGGTTCTCCACTTTGGAATGCCACATACGGTAGGCGTTAACTAAATCATGGGGCAATAATGGCCCTGTTTTTATATTATGAGGTGAAGTATGAACATTGAAGTTTCATTTCCGAAAAAAAACATTCGATTAGACAGGGAAAGCATTAGTAAGGCAGTCAAAAATGATGAGTTTAATAAGCCTGGCATAGGGATTATAGATACATTAACTGCGGAAGTTAATGTTTGGGGTTTTTGTGACATGACGCATGCGACTCTTTTGTTTAAATATGAAGAAGATTTTTTGCCGGATGTATCATTTAGTGGATTTGAAAAAAGGGCGTTTGAATATGCTAAGAAAGTGATAGCGTCATTAAATATTCCCAGCGAATAACTGGGGATTACTATTTTTAATCTTTAATTATTTTGAAATAAATATTATCAGCTTTGCCATAAAGTGATAGCAGGGCTTCCGCTTTTGATTTACCAACCATGGATTTATCTGATTCTGCCAGTTTACCCATGTAGCTGGTAATTCTTGTACGCAAAGCTACCGCATCTTCTGATTCGGCCATTGAAATGGCTAATAAAAATGCAAGCTGATGCTCTAACAATTCTTTGTCCATTCTATTTCCTTTATTCAGAGGTAATCAGCCATCACTCTGTTGTAGTTAAGATTTGGCTGAATACTTAACTTAACCTAAAGTATTATTTAGTGAATCCCGACATCCAACCAGGCTGAAGATAAACCCAGTTCACACGGACGTGATTTTGCGTTGATTTGCACTCGATAACGGTTAAACTCTTATCACTTAAATGAGAGGATGAATGATGAAGAAATTAACTGCTTTATTGATAGGATCGGTTTTGCTGTCTGGGTGTGCCAATAACGTTCCTTTAAAGAAACAAACTCAATCAGGAAAACCGGAGGGCATCTACACTAATACAACAAAAGAAGCCATCAGAGATTTGTTGGTAGCATACTGTAACGAAAAAGGGTTTATGGTTGTTGAGTCGTCAACATCTTCTGTACTTTGCTCTAAAGAAACGGAAGGTGGTAGTGCTATCTTAACTCAGTTAATGATTGGCAATAGTTATTCTACAACTCCAATAGGTAAAATAAGGTTTACTATTGGCAGTGTGAACGACTCAATTAAAGTTTGGGCTGATATGTGGGTTGAGACACAAATGGCAATGGGGCAAATGAGGCAAATGCCAATAACTGATAATAAGTCGAGAAATGCAGTACAGGAGAAGTTGGATTCACTAAGACCATGATAGTCATTGTTGGTCGTTGGTATCAAATAGGAATCAAAACAACTTAAGCACTGCTGTTTTAATTGGAGTTAATATCATGGAACCTATATTTGGATTTATTATTTATGTCATAGTTGCAATCGTTGTTAGTGTGGTAGCAGGAAAAAGAAATGGTGCCCTTATTGGTTTTTGTTATTTAATCGCTATGTGTGTTGTATCTTTTGGCATCGTTGTTTTGACCTCTAATATTACTAATGGCAATGGAATTATCGCCGGATTCATGGCATTTACGGCCCCGCTTCTTGGTTTGATTATTGCTCTATCTACATCTACGGATGAGAGGAAAGCAATAATCAATGGTGAAAGTGTTGAATACAAAAAATGTCCTTTTTGTGCTGAAGCAATAAGAAAAGAGGCTATAAAGTGCAAGCATTGTGGTAGCGATTTGAATTCAGAAAAGACACTGGAATGATTGATGCGACTCAGAGCTTTTAGTTAAACCCTGCCATCCTTGGCTTGGGGTTAGTACTTCCAACTGTTTTTCATGTTCAACAGATTTTCTCTATGAATAATGAGATAACCGGCTTTTTGTGCTAACTCCATGAATGTGTTAAGAGTCAATACGTGGCTATCCGGGCGAACTATTTCGCAGCTATCAACCGTGCTATTTCGCATCGTTATAAGAATTTTGCCATTTTCGGGGAACTGGATTCCGTTTAACGAAAGTGAGGTCTCTTTGCCAAGATACTCACCCTCTAATGCCAGCTTATGAACATACTCGATAGCTTCGGGAATTCTCTCCGCTGGCAGTTGATCGATATGAGAGACGTTAAAACGCTGATGAATGAAACTATAAGCCTCCGGGTACATCAACCCCTTTTTACCCACCAGCATGTTTACAGCATCACGCAGAGGTGTGCGCTCGTCTGTTGTGGTTTTAGTGGGTGTCGCCATTGTATCTTTCTGGCTGAAATAGCAATCTTCCAGTGCTTCAAATACGTCCCAGGCTTTATCAGTATCGAGCATTTTAGCATGACGAGCCGCTCCGCGTTCGGTCCAGAGAATCAGACTTCTTACCTTGCTAGAAATTTGTAACTGACTAACTGTCAGTCGCAAATTTTTGAGGATATCCCCAGTTGCTTTGAAGTAATGCTTACCTTCGGTGAAGCGCTCTTTATTACGCTTGAAGTTTTGCTGAATATTGTTGATTTCAGTTCCATACAGTTCAGCAAGTAATTCAGTTGTGATTACTGGAATACTGTTATGAATGATAGCTTGGAGGTTTTGAGCTGAAATTTGATTAGTCATTGCTGACTCCTTGTATCTTTTTCGAAGAGAAACCATATGATGGTGCCGGGAGGTTCGAAACGGCTACAAGTACCGCGGACTTATTCCCCATTACTGGGTGTTGTATTCGTCGCCCTCCCGACTTTGATCGGGGGTGTGGCCGCGCATTGCGTCCACTGAATGACAGGCATAAAAAATCCAACGCTAACGGGGTTGGTTTGGTCCGCTTGTAAGAGGTTTCGAAGCCTCGAAAGCGCAAGATAACCCCAGAGAGTAACCCTGTCAACAATATTCCTTGCTGAAAGATATTCATTGAATTATAATTGCATGACAGTGTCATTCAATGAGAGATCTTAATATGGCTACAAACCAATTAGTACAAGCCCGTATTGATGGGGAGATTAAAGCAGAAGCGGCTGCGGTTCTGGCTGCTATGGGCCTGACTGTATCAGATGCCGTTCGCATGATGTTAACGCGAGTAGCAAGAGAAAAAGCATTGCCATTTGAGCCTTTGATACCCAATGCTGAAACCATTGAGGCCATGAAAGAAGCTCGTAAAGGTTGCGGTAAATCATTCTCAACAGTAAAAGATTTAATGGCCGATCTCAATGAGGACGATTGATTACGCAAGCCAGTTCAAGCGAGATTACAAGAGAGAAAAGAAAGGTCGGCATCGTGAAATTCTTGATGATGCCCTGATGCTGATGATTGAATTATTGGCTTCTGATAGCTTGTTAGAGCCGAAATATTGTGATCATGCTCTTTCTGGTGATTGGAAGGATTTTCGAGATTGTCATATTAAGCCTGACTTGATACTGATTTATCAGAAACCCGATGCGGATACATTGCGCCTTGTCCGCCTTGGCTCTCACTCAGAGCTTGGTTTATAGATTACCTTTGATAGGCAAGAATCAGATATATCAAACGTTAGCTAAAAGTGAGGGCCGCATACTTAGCTTGGCAAAAATGAGTGACAATGAAGAACAATATGAGAATGGACTAAAAAGAATTTTTGGATAGACGACTACTTGTTTTTCATATACGCCGCTTAATTGCGGTTTTTTTGTATCTTAAAAACGAGGTCATAAATGGCAGAAGAATTCAAGTGGCGAACTCAGATACAAAGCAGTCCCGCGGGAGAGTTCGCACATAATGTAAGAAAAGTGCAATTCGGGGATGGGTATTCCCAGGTTGCTGTGAACGGTATTAATCCTGAGTCGCAGAAATGGCCTTTTACTTACACGGGACATAAAGATGAAGTAATACCGATACTCAATTTCATCAGACAGCACACAGCTAAAAGCTTCATATGGACCCCCCCATTTGGTCAAAAGGGGCTTTACAGAGTTGATGCTAGTTCTATCACTATGACGCCGTTATCTCCTACGGCTTTGACAATTAATGCGACATTTGAACAGGCATTTTCAGCATGAAAATCACATCAGATGTACAAAAATTAGAACCGGGCAATCGAATTCAGCTAATTGAAGTTGACTGTAGTCAGTTCGGTGGGCCTGTATTGCGGTTTCATGCTCACAACTTGCCGCACACAGAGGAAGAAATAGAAGCTGGTGGAGATCTTAAGTCAAAATCAATATGGTGGCAGGGAAAAGAATATGGTGCTTGGCCTTATCAAATTGACGGAATGTCAAAATCAAGTGATGGTTCACCGCCGCGGCCAAAATTAATTGTTTCGAATATCAATAGCCTTATCTCTTCTCTTTGTTTGAAATTTGAAGATATGTTACAGGCAAAAGTAACGATATTTGAAACATTTGCACACTATCTTGACGCGAAAAATTTCACAGAGGGTAATTCAACAGAGAATCCTGATGAATGCTTTAAGTAAGTTTTCTATATTGATACTAAAACGAATGAGATAGCCGGTGAGATTGTAGAGTTTGAATTATCTAGCCCGTTTGATCTGCAAGGATTACGTATTCCAACCCGGCAAATCCACACAATTTGTACCTGGTGTATGCGCGGGTGGTACAGGACCGGAAACGGCTGTGGTTACACGGGTACGAAATATTTTGATAAAGACGGAAAGCCAACCGATGATCCGGCAAAAGATGAATGTGGAGGGTTACTGTCAGACTGTAAAAAGCGGTTTGGTAAAAATAATCCTTTGGATTTCGGCGGGTTCCCGGCATCTGGCTTGATTTCGAGGTGATGATGAGAGAAAAAACTATAGCTGCAATATTTGAGCATGTGAAATCAGAATATCTCAATGAGTGTTGTGGTGTTATTGCTCAAAAAGGCAGAGTAGAGAAATATTTCCGTTGCCGTAACTTATCAAAAGAACCCGCGGAACATTTCGAGTTGTCACCTGAAGATTATGCAGCAGCTGAAGACTGGGGAACAATAACCGCGATTATTCATAGCCATTGTGGGGATGGTGTGACAACGCAACCAAGTGAATTGGATTATTTGCAGTGTGATGCTACCGGGCTTCTGTGGGTTATTGCTTCATGGCTGGAGGGTGATATCAAAATGATACAGCCGCGTGGTGACAGGCCATTAACAGGTCGTGCTTTTGTACTTGGCTATGCTGATTGTTGGTCATTAATTATGGATTACTACAAGAAAGAACATGGTTTACTTCTCCATAACTACAGTGTTGATCGTCATTGGTGGGAAGAAGGCGAAAATCTCTACATAGAGAACTGGCAGAAAGAGGGCTTTGTCGAGATCACGGATAACCCACGAGATGGTGATATGATCATCATGCAAGTTCAATCTGATGTGCCCAATCATGCTGGCATTTTTGTGAATAGTGGGATGCTGCTTCATCATTTGTACGGACAGTTAAGTCAGATCATCCCGTATAGCGACTATTGGCGTAACAGAACAGTAAAAATAGTCAGGCGTAAGGAATTGGTATGAGCCAGTTAAAAATAGTTCGGCTTTACGGCACTCTTGGGGCGCAGTTTGGGCGCGAACACAAAATTGCTATAGATTCACCGGGGGAGGCGATAAAATCCCTTAGCGTTCGCTGTGAAGGTTTTGAAAAGTTCCTAAATGAAGCTCATTTGAAAGGGCTTGAATTCGCTATTTTCAAGGGCAAGCGAAATATTAGCAATGAAGAGCTTCACTTAACTACCAGCGAAGAAATCCGCATTGCCCCGATCATAAAAGGTAATAAGCGCGGTGGATTCTTTCAAACAATATTAGGAGTCGCACTTATTGGGGCTGCAATGTTAACAGGTCCGGCTGGGTGGGCGGCATTTAGTGCAGCAGGTACATGGGGAGGAGCGATTGCATTGGGTGGTGCCGCTATGGCGTTGGGTGGCGTTGTTCAAATGCTAGCCCCACAACCGCCAGGTTTATCAACGCGACAAGATGCAGATAATAAACCTTCTTATGCTTTTGGTGGGGCTGTCAATACCACAGCACAAGGTAATCCCGTTCCTGTTTTGTACGGAACCCGTGAAATCGGTGGAGCGATTATTTCGGCTGGGATATATACCGAAGATCAACAGTAAATTATAAGCTAGGGATGGCTTACTGCAAATAAATTCAGTAGCGTAATGTGTAGATATATATATTTTGCTTTGGTATATTTTTGGCGGGTGCTTGAGACTATCTGTCTCTGGCGTGCTGGAGCGGATAGAAGAAAGCCCCAAATGATCTTTCAATCAATTTGAGGCATATTCTTTATGCTTAGCAACATAAGATTAGCCTCTTACACGCCGAAAGGCAAGGAGACGCTAACCATGAAACAGCAAAAAGCGATATTTATCGCCATCGTTATCTGTGTTGCCGCTTTAGCGGCGGTACTTATCACGAGAAAGGACCTCTGTGAAGTTCGCATTCGAAGCGGACAAACCGAGGTTGCTGTTTTCATGGATTACGAAACCAAGTAAGAGCAACGGCGGGGAGCAATCCCCGTCATCTCTTGTTGTTGAGCATGGCTCTCAAGCGCCCTTTTTGACTAAATTCGAGCCCTTTTTGGGCTTTTCTTTTATATGCCTCTCAAAACCCTATCAGCATCACATTTTGGATACTACTGTACAGTGTATTAACAGAATTAACGTATTGTGTAACTTGTACAATTAAATCATCATCAAAAACAATCTAAAGGATAAGTTATGCAACAATTTTCTCTAGCTCTAATTCCACATGAGATTGAAGGAGAGGTGATCCACTTAAGGGCTAAGGATGGTTATATAAATGCCACAGCCATGTGCAAGTCAGCAGGGAAATTATTTGCTGATTACGCAAGGGTAAAAACTACAACAGCATTCTTACATGAGCTATCGAGCGATATGGGAATTCCCATAACGGAGCTGATTCAATCATTTACGGGCGGTAGGCCAGAAAACCAAGGAACTTGGGTTCACCCCCAAGTTGGCATAAATTTAGCTCAGTGGTTGTCACCAAAATTTGCTGTTAGAGTTTCTAGATGGGTTCATGAATGGATGAGTGGCGGCAGTGTTAAAGCAAAACTGCCTATTCATTTAGAAAGGTATATGATTAATCGTAGAGCTATCCCCCATACACATTTTTCTATACTTAATGAACTTACATTCAACTTGGTTGCTCCACTTGAACAATCAGGCTATACCTTACCAGAGAATATGGTTCCAGATATATCTGAAGGGAAGATATTCTCTCAATGGCTGTGAGATAACAGAGGTGTTGAGCCTAAAACTTTTCCTACTTATAACCATGAATACCCTGATGGTAGGATTTTTCCGGCTAGATTATACCCAAATGAGTATTTGGCTGATTTTAAAGAACATTTCAACACGATTTGGCTACCTAAACACGCGCCAAAATATTTTAGTGATAGAGACAAAAAAGCACTAATGCTAATTGAGAAAATTATGTTGCCAGACCACACTAACTCAACAACCACCGACTAAAGTCGGTGGTTTTAACCTTTCATATGGAAGAATAAATAATAAAACCAAATATACAAATTAGTATTAAACCCGCTCACATTGCGGGTTTTTTCATTTATGCCGCTTAACTGCGGTTTTTTTATTTAATCAGCCTCGCAATTTCAGCGAGGTTTTTTTTATGGGTAAAATATGGCAACTCAATTAATTCAGTGGCGAAAGGGCGGGGGTGGCAAAGGGCACACGCCTGTTGAATCACCAGATAACTTGCTATCTACATCTACAGCAAAAATATTGCTTGCAGTCAGCAATGGCGAGATAGCGAGTGGCTTGGATGATACAAAGATATTTTTAGATGGTACTCCGCTTGGAAATCCTGATGGTTCAAGGAATTTTGAGGGCGTTACATGGGAATTTCGTTCGGGTAGTCAGCATCAAGAATACATCAAAGGGATGCCGAGTGTTGATAATGAAATTAACATAGGAATGGAACTTAAAAGTGATCAACATTGGATACGCTCTATTAGTAACACTCAGCTCTCAGCCGTGCGTGTCCGGTTTTCCGTTCCGCAATTATTGCAGCAGCGTGATAATGGAGATACAACTGGTTATCGCATTGAATATGCAATAGATTTAAACACTGATGGCGCGGGATTTAACCAGGTAGTTAAAGCGGCATTCGATGGAAAAACAACATCAACTTATGAGCGCTCACATCGTATTGATTTACCCGGTGCGGCAACTGGCTGGCAAATCCGTGTACGTAGACTAACGCCGAATAAAAATTCAGGTCGATATGCTGATAAAATTAATATTCAAGCAATAGCCGAAGTTATTGACGTGAAATTACGTTATCCAAATACCGCACTTTTATTCGTTACATTTAATGCCGAACAATTTAATAATCGAATTCCAAAAATTAGTATCTTATCTAAAGGACTATTGATTAAAGTTCCATCAAACTATGACCCTATCAATCGAACGTATTCTGGAATGTGGGATGGTACATTTAAATTAGCGCATAGTAGCAACCCAGCCTGGGTTTTTTATGACATCTTATTAAGTAAATTATATGGGCTTGGTGACAGATTAGAAGCGAATCAAGTGGATAAATGGGAGCTTTATAAAATTGCTCAGTATTGCGATCAATTGGTCACAGATGGTCGGGGCGGTAACGGAAAAGAGCCGCGTTTTATATGTGATGTATATATACAGGCACAAAATGAGGCTTATACAGTATTACGTGATTTAGCATCAATTTTTCGTGGAATGACGTATTGGTCAGATAATAAGATTTTTGCAATTGCTGATATGCCGCGTGATGTTAGTCGTATTTTTACTAAAGCATCGGTTGTTGATGGAAAATTCAATGGCAGTGGTGGTAGTTTGCGTAATTGCTATACTCATGCTCTGGTGTCATATGGTGATCCAAGTAATCACTACAATGACGCAATCGAAAGGGTTTCTGATAATAAATTGGTTAGACGATACGGTGTAAACCAAACCGAAATCACCGCAATTGGTTGTACTCGTCAGAGCGAAGCTAATCGGCGCGGAAGATGGGCTTTGTTAACTAATGCTAATGACAGGACTGTATCATTTGCAACAGGACTGGAAGGTAAGATACCGCTGCCGGGAGATATTATTGGCGTTGCTGATGAGCTGTTTTCTGGGCGTGTAATCGGTGGCAGAGTATCGGAATGCAATAGTAGAAACATCACGCTAGACAGAGAGTCAGGCGCAAAAGCTGGTGATCGGCTGTTAGTTAATTTGCCATCCGGCAAATCAGAAGCAAGAACGGTACAAGCAATCAACGGCAAAGTCGTTACTGTCACGACGGCATATTCAGAAATGCCACAAAAAAATGCGGTGTGGTCAGTTGATGCTGATGATTTGGCTATTCAGTTGTATCGTGTCACAAGCATTGATGACAACAATGATAATACATTCACTATTAACGGTGTTTGTCACAATCCCGATAAGTATAGTCATATTGATACTGGTGCTCGAATTGATGAAAAACCAATAACAGTTATCCCACCCGGTGTTCAGCCACCAGCAAAAAACGTTCGCATATCTTCTTACACTAAAATAGTGCAGGGGCTGGCTGTAACTACATTGCGAGCTGATTGGGATGCTGCTGACAGCGCTATAGCTTATGAATCGGAATGGAGAAAAGACAACGGGAACTGGGTATCAGCGCCACGCACGTCAGCTTTAGGCTTTGAAGTCGATAACATCTATGCAGGACGTTACCAATCTCGTGTTCGTGCTATCAATGCCTCTGAGATATCGAGTGTTTGGGCTAATGCACCGGAAACTGTGATGCTCGGTGTCAGTCTATCAGCCGGAGCTTATCCTGATGCGCCAGAACTTCCGAAATCTCATGACGAAGCTGTGTGTCGTAGTGAAGATAAAAGCCGCTGGGAAATCTTACCGGATTATCGCGGAAAAATCGCTTACGACACGTTAACGCGAGAGCGGGCTGAAATTACGGAAATCGGTGAGCTACCCGATACACTGACATTCAAGAAACCGCCCACAGATTTCGATAAGTGGGACGGTAAAGAGTGGGTAGTTGATAAAGACCTTCTGAAGTCTCATCAGATTAACGAAGCAAAGCAACAGCAAGCTACACTGTTACAACAAGCAAATGAAACACTGTCATTGCTACAAGACTCTGTTGACTTAGAAGTCGCTACAGACTCAGAGAAAGAAGCTCTACTCGAATGGAGAAAATACAGAGTGTTGCTGACTCGTGTAGATGTGAATCAAGCGCCAAATGTGCTGTGGCCTGAGATGCCGAAGTGATAAAAACAGGGCCGTTTTGCGCTATTGATAGATAGTCGTAACGTGCGAATGTTTATTCAGTTTTGAAAAAACATATTCTGAAAATATTATGAATGTGATTTGTGTCAAATAAAAAAGCCACCTTGCGGTGGCCTTTTCTTTTCCCTAACTCACTGTTTTATCAGTGAATTTTATATGGTGCCCAGGGCGGGACTTGAACCCGCACAGCCTTACAGCCGAGGGATTTTAAATCAGGTGTTATAATGATATTTATCAGATAGTTACTTTCTATTTTCACTATAAAAAGAAGTTTTGTCGATTAACAAAATCAATTAGTTAAAAACCGTAAATAATTAATATAGTGAAGATAAAAGGGCTCGAAATAGAAAGGACTATAAGTCCCTTGGCATTAAATTATCACATATAACAGCTATTTTCCTTGACCACCAACAACAGGAACTATTTGCACTTTTCTGTCATATCTAGCAGTTTGAGTAATATTTTTATGCCCTGAAATTTTTTGTTTTTCTGTTAGCGGGCCCTCCAAATCAGATATCCCTTTGGCTTTCAGATCATGAAATGTAAAATTGAAATTTAATTCCGGAAATTTTTTGACAGCTTCTTCATGCGCTTTGCTCCATCTACTATTAAATCCATCCCTTGTATATCTGGAACCTTTACGTTGATGAACTACATATATACTACTGATCCCGTCAGCTAGCGGTAACGATTTACTCATTTCAATAACGTTATTTAGTCGCTCTGTCCACCCTTTAATTTGTGCAACCGCCGTTTTGCTCTGCTTAATAAATATTCCTGTATCGCTTATTTGTGCATATGTCATAGCCAGAACATCTTTTTGCCTGGCACAGCAGAGGTAAGCCAGCTCCATTGCCACTTTAACGACTGGAGGGGAAACAGAATAGAGGGCATTATATTCATCATCGGTAATATACCGATCTCGCACTTTTTCTTTAAATTGCCGCACACCCTTGCATGGATTTCCTTTAACAAATCCACGCTCATAAGCCCATCTATAAACGCCGGATAAAAAGCTCTTCTCCCTGTTTGCTTGAACTTTACTCTTCAACCCGCGCTTATCCATATATTTTCTGATATGCTCTGGCTTGATATTATCTGGTAGCATCTTCCCAAAAACAGGCAGTAATTTGTTTGAATACTTATGGTAATCTTTTTGAGTCTCCGCGCTTAAATCTGTAAAGTCGGGTGAGATGAAGAAGGCCTTCACTAGCCCTGCAAGTGTTTCTTGTTCTTTCTGCTCAGATAGTAGTTTTTCATAGGCTACCCAAACTTCTGCTTGAGTAGATGAAAAACTACATAAACGGATAGTTCGGCCATCTGGCGTCAGGAACTCATAAGCCGATCGCCCTCTGCGAACTCGTGGGGGCATCCAATTATCCGCGGAGTTTTTACGTTTCCTTCCCATTAATCTAAAGCTCCGAAATTGGGTTCCTGAGGAGGAGGGATATTTCTAATTCTTTGTGTTAACGGATTGTTGAAATGCTCCCATGTCGTCCTCGGTTTACCATCTCGACGGATTACAAAAAATATTCCAGCCTCTTTTAATGCTTCGCATTGTTTGGATGGGATTTTGTATCCTGTTAGTTCTGCGATATCTGTGTCGCTAATAATGCCGGTTTGCGCATCCATATTGACCTCAATTATCTGATGGATTTATATTTGTTCTTTTTGCAAATTTCTCACATACTGAGAAAGCCACCCCTTCGGACTGGCTTTTTTCTTCTGATGCTCAGACATAATTAATTTGAATTGCTGCGTATATTTATCGAGTATTGCTGTTACTGCTTTATCGTCGTATTTATTGAGAGCTGTCAGTTCGCTTAAGCATTCCCTTGCTATTTTTCGGCGTCCGTTCTCAAGAACTTGGTCATTCATAGTTCGACGAGAGTTTCACGCCAGTCCATATCTTCTAAATCAACAATGGCTACAATTTCATATTGAGATCGTGGTGATTTAGAGTTCCAGTCTCCTTTTAATTGAGATGGCTTTTTGTTCCATGCCAATACAAATCCCTTGTTTTCTGTGACTATAAATTTAGTCCAATGCGGAACTAATAATTCAATGCCAAAGTATTCAACTTCGATTGGTCTTATTAAGCTAATTAATTTCATGTGATTTTATTTCCTTTAATATATTAGAGCCAATTGATATTAATTTATCTCTATCAACTGTTGTTAATATGCCGCGCGGTTTGATAAATGGACGCCAGATTAATAACAAACTCCCTTTGTTATTTCCGTTCACTGGCTTTCCATTGCCAGCATTAATAAATGAAATACGACCTCCTGTTATTAGCCTGATTTCATCTACAGAGTTCATTGCTAGTTTAAACCAGCCGACTGATGTGTCAGCTGGAACTAACATAACAACAGTCTGTAATTGCTTCCTGCATTCGATAGCTGCTTTCTTTATCCACGGCGTAATCTTGGAATAGGGGGGATTGCACCAGATAGAGCCGTAACTCTCCCAGTCACATTCCAGTGCGTTATCTCGTTCCGTGAGATAATGAGCACATAAAGCATTTTTATAATCTGCGGCGGCGTCTAAATAGAAACCAAATTCTATGTCTAACGCTGTGAATATCTCAATCGGGGTTTGCCATTTATCACGAAGTTCTCTTGGGGTATTACTTCCTCGGAAGTCTGACATAAATTAACCCTATTTTATTTTCAATGAAATTTCCGTTGCAACTTGATTTATTTTATCACTCATATCTTGCAGTGATTTAATGTCATCACGACGAATCTCTAATAAAATTAACTTCTTAATTAATTGCTCCAATCTGGGATAATAGCCGATTGTTTGTAACCGCTCTTGAC
>NZ_PUJW01000037.1 GCF_011189575.1 Photorhabdus cinerea | reverse complement strand
AGGGCATCTGACGGTCGAGCGGCTGAGGCATGGTTTGATGAAAGTGAGATTTCATCGGCAGACGAAGAGTAACTCATTCAGAGCATTCTGCTAATAGAGTGCTCGATAGTAGGGATTTCTTTATGGGTGCCCAGCGGGTGGATACTGACTTTTTAGCAGGAAATTCTAATTCCAACTGTTTCCGGGTTGGAAAGGGTTCACCCGATCGCTAAGCGGCCTTTTTATTTTAAGGGAAAGAGATGGGACGTCCAACCAAGTATCAGGAGGCGTATGCTGAACAGGCACGTAAACTGTGCTTGTTGGGATATACAGACGCCGAATTGGCTGATTTCTTTGAAGTCAGCGAGTCAACTGTAAACAAATGGAAGATTGATTATCCCGAATTTTCGGAGTCCATAAAAAAGGGAAAACAAGTAGCTGATGGAAATGTGGCAGAGCGTCTTTATTTACGGGCTATGGGGTATGTAGCGCCTGATGTTGATATCAGGGTTATTAATGATCAGATAGTCGAAACACCACTTGAAAAGCATTATCCCCCCGATACAACAGCCGCAATATTTTGGCTTAAAAACCGACAAAAAGATAAGTGGCGAGATAAGCAGGATGTAGATTTATCAGGCTCTATCAAAGTCGAAACCAAATCTATCAAGGATATTTTTGATGGCTAATCCGTACTTCAAGCCATTTGCTAAAAGTGCACCTTATAAGGTGGCTTACGGTGGAAGGGGGAGTGGCAAATCATATTTCTTTGCAGAGTTGGCAATCGAAGTATCTCGCAGAATAAAGACAGTGATTTTGTGCACTCGTGAATTTCAAGGTTCTATCAGCGATTCAGTGCATAAGCTGTTATGCGAGACGATAGATCGCCTTGGCTACGAAAGAGAGTTTGAGATACAGAAAAACACGATTATCCATCTTGGCACTGGCGCGACGTTCGTATTTGCCGGGATAAAAAACAATGTCACCAAGATTAAATCAATTCAGGGTGTAGGCATCTGTTGGATTGAGGAGGCTGAAGCAGTAACAAAAGGTTCATGGGATGTGCTACTTCCGTCTATTCGCGGTGATAAAAACGCTGAGATATGGGTGTCATTTAACCCCAAAAACATTCTTGATGATACCTATCAGCGATTTGTTGTTAATCCCCCCGAAGGCGCAATAGTCATCAAGGCAAACTACGATGCTAACCCGTATTTTTATGACACACCACTTCCTCAGCAAATGGAAGAGTGCAAAGAACGTGATTATGATCTTTACCGTCACATATGGGAAGGTGAGCCTGTTGCTGATTCGGCACTGGCAATCATCAAGCCTGCATGGATTGAAGCGGCGGTTAATGCTCATCTGAAGCTCGGTTTTGCTGCTGTTGGCCATAAGTTCGTTGGCTTCGATGTTGCTGATGATGGTGAAGATGCTAATGCCATTGTATTGCGTCATGGTTCTGTAGCTATTGATGTGCAGGAGTGGCGAGGTAATGACGTTATTTGGAGTGCTGACCATGTTTATGACTACGCAACCAGAAACGGTGTCGATACGGTCATATTCGATAGCATTGGCGTAGGTGCGGGTGTTAAGGCGCAATTTAACCGTAAAGACCAGAGGGTTAGAACGGTTGGGTTCAATGCTGGAGCATCGGTTGAAAACCCTGATAACGAATACATGGCAGGCAAAACCAACAAAGACATGTTTGCGAACATCAAAGCACAGCAATGGCAATTGGTAGCTAACCGCTTCTACAACACATGGAGAGCCGTCAATCATGGCGACAAATTCCCCGAAGACCGGTTAATCAGCCTATCAAAGGAGATGAAAGATTTAGAGTATCTCAAGGCTGAGTTGTCACGCCCACAAGTTGATTACGACAATAACGGACGTGTCAAAGTCGAAAGTAAAAAAGACATGAAAAAGCGCGGTATTCCAAGCCCTAACAAAGCCGATGCTTTCATCATGGCATTTGCCACTATCAGCGCCGGTATTCGTATCAATCCTAATGCTCTTATGGGTATCTAAATGAAATGGTTTAAATCTGGTAAAAAGCTGCGCCTGTTAGAACTGGTGCGGGAACTTGCTATTGAAAAGGCTAAAGCTGAACGGACAAAAGCGCAGTTGGAACAGTCACAAGCGTATGAGCGCGTGTTGCTTAACATCATGAATGATAGCAATAGCGCGAAACAGTCTATCAAGATAGAGCCACCTGAAATTCATCCGTCCGTAGTTCCCAAGGGTAAGGAAGCACCTGTTGCAATGGACTCTGCCTGTAATGGCGTTTATCAATACGTTAATGCTGATCCACAGTTTTATTCCGGCTTCCTCGGTTATTCAACACTAGCGGTAATGTCTCAGTCTAGTGATTACCGGAGTGTACCGGAAACTACGGCAAAAGAGATGACGCGCGAGTGGGGTAAGGTTAAAGCACGAAACAATGGCAAAGATAAGGATGCCGACAAAACAGACAAAATCGCAGCCATCACCGCGGAAATGGAGCGGTTGAAAATCCGTGACCTAATGCGAAAACATATTGAGAATGAAATGATATTTGGTCGTTCTCAGTTGTTTATCGGTATCAAAGGTCATGAAGATAAAGCTAATTTACCATTAGTAATCGGCTCGTCAGGCATCAAGAAAGGTAGTCTCGCGGGATTCAGCTTGGTAGAGCCTATTTGGGCAACACCCAGCCTGTATAACGCTTATGATCCGATGGCTGGTGATTTCTTCAAGCCGTCACAATGGTTCGTATTGGGTAAAGAGGTCCATGCCGACAGACTAATGACGCTGATAATGAGGCCAGTGAGCGACATCCTGAAACCTGCATACAATTTCAGTGGAGTGAGTATGTTGCAGCTCATGAGACCCTATGTAGAGCGTTGGCAACGTACAGTTGACTCAATCAGCGAACTGATTCGCTCGTTCTCTATGACGGGATTGGCTACGGATATGCAAGATGTTTTGAGTGGTGGAAGTAACGCAAGTATCACATTGAGAGCGCAGTTATTCTCTCTCTACAAAGACAATCGAAACCTGATGTTGACGGACAAGAATAAAGAAGAATTCTTCCAGTTCAACACGCCATTATCTGGTTTGGATGCGTTACAGAGACAGGCTCAAGAGCAGATGGCTGCACCGAGTCATACGCCTCTAGTAAAATTACTGGGATTAACTCCTAGCGGCTTGAATGCCAGCAGCGAGGGTGAGATTCGAGTCTATAACGACTATATCGCATCATTGCAGAGTGCGCATCTATTGCCACAAGTGACGATTATTCTTAAGCTGGTTCAGCTTCATCTGTTCGGTGAAATTGATGACGGCATTTATTTTGAGTTCAACTCACTGCATCAATTGACAGACGAGCAGCGAGCTACGACGCAGAAAACTAAAGCCGACACTGCGCAGGTTTACCATCAGATGGGGGCGGTGGACGGTGAAGAAGTCAGGCAGGCTATATCATCGGATGATGACAGCCAATTCAGTTTCATCGACCCAGATAAAATGATCACGTCACCGTTCGGAGTTCCAGACTATGGCGAAGAAAACGACACTGAGGCCGATAAAGAGCGGTCATAACGTCATGCCAGAAATCAAGCCCAGCGTTACTATTGAGTGTGACTACTATCGTGCCCTCATGGATATCATCCAGGATATGCGGAAAGATGTGGATGCGGCTTTGGTGCGTGAATTCAAGGATAAAGCAAGGGTGGAGCTGGCTAAAGATGGTATTTCAGACTGGATAGCCCACTCTGTTGATTACATGCTCGATAAATGGAATAAGCGGCTCGACACATTATCTCAAGATATCGCTAAATTGTTCGTTGATAAGACCGTGAGTAATTATGATATCCGGCTGGCTAACTTACTACGGAAACGAGGGTTTACTGTTCGAATGCAGAACAGCGAGCAAACACTCAACGCGCTCAAGGCAGTAATGGGCGAAAATGTCGGATTAATTAAATCAATCGGGGTTGAATACCTTAATAAAGTTCAGCAGCATGTCTGGCAGTCAGTAACAGGAGGCTATGATCTCGCGTCACTGACCGAAAACCTACAGCATGATTTCCATGTCACGCGAAATAGGGCTGAATTTATTGCGACCGACCAAGCAGCAAAAGCCCATGCAGTTATTGAGCAGGCGAGGCGCAAAGAACTTGGCATCAAGAGGGCCATCTGGATTCACTCCCATGCTGGCAAGCAACCGAGGCCGTCACACCTAGCGGCACATGGTAAAGAGTTTGACGTCGAAAAAGGGATGTATATAGACGGAGAATGGATATTGCCAGGACAAAAGATCCGGTGCAAATGCGGCAGTAAGTCGATACTGCCATTTTGATTTTTCTGTATTTTGTTTGAGCGGTTGGCCTATAATTGAGTCAGTTTAATTTACTCAGTGAGGTCTAACATGGAAGCAGGAATGCCCTATTTAACAATAATTACCATCGTTTCGTATGTGATTTTGTTCGCTATAGCGTGGTTTATTGTGAAGAAAGCATCAAAAACAGAACAACAAATAGCAATGCTGAAAGAAATAATTGAGAAGCAGGACAGTATTATCGCTGAATTAAAACATATGAAGCGTGATTAAGGGCAGAGTATGTTAAAGAAAATTGCTGTTGCGTTACTATTTTTCCCGTGTGCTTTATTGGCTAACAATGGCATGTATCGCGACGATAATAATGATATTGATGCTAGTGATGGAGTGTATTTTTGTAAAATTTATCCGAGCGATATGCTTGATAAATTTGACGGATTTCCATCAGGATCATTACATAAGGCCATGTTTAGTATTGAATCCACAAAAGAAGGAAAATACATAACAGCGCATCTTTATCCAGATATGGCCTTTGATATTGGGCCAAATGTGCCCGGAACTCAATTTGCTGCTGAATTGAAGTTATATAAGAAAAACAAAGCTAATACAACATACACAGGGTTTCTCAATAGCAATAACTATGCTTTTTATATAGCATCTGAAAAATATGGTTTGGCTGTACGTTTAAAGAGCGATCAGGCTTTCACTGCTATGGATGTAGTTCTAGGGAAGTGCGAAAGAATGAATGCTTACTAAATAGCCCCACTAAGGGCCTTTCATGCACTGCTCTACAGGTGCTTAGAAAGTTACAGCCCAAGCCAAGGATGGCTTAAATAATCACCTTTTCTTACATTATTGTGTGGGTTATTATTAACCAGTAGCAAACAACGAGGGGGTGTTATGAACAACACAGTTTACAAAGCACATTTTTGTGACCAGCAAATTAATTTTGTTGTGAGGGTCACTCATGATGGCGTATGGATTGCTGAATGTGATGAGCTTGGCCTTGTTACTGAAGCTAAGTCATACGATGAATTGACAGAGCGAGTGTGGGAGATAGCTCCCGAACTATACGAGCTGAATAGGCTGGGTAATTATCCCGATGGGATGAGGATTAGTTTCGTTCAGGAACAATCTTATGATTCAAGGATAGCACTGTAGCTTATGGGGTCAGGACTTTATCCGCAATTGCGTGAGCTACTTCTTGCTAATGGCTGCCACTTCGTAAGGCAAGGTAAAGGCAGTCATGAAATATGGCGTAGCGATATCTCAAACAAAAATTTCAGTGTTCCATATACCATAGTTTCTAAGCATACAGCTAACGCCATTCTTAGGCAGGCCGGGATTAACCTGAAAATATAGCCGTATGGGCTTTTTATGTACACATGCCGCTTAATTGCGGTTTTTTTACGTCCAAATTTAAGAGGTGAGCTAATGACTGACAAACTCGCCTTTGACAGATCAATGCGCAGTAAAGACGGTAACGGACACCTCATCGTTGAACGTACTATTCTGTCAAAAGCGGCGGTAAATCCGTATCGGGGAAAGGAAATACCGGCTTATGAGAAGCTCGGACTCGACCCAGAACGGGTATATCACATGTTGCGTGACCCATACGAACTGGAGAAAGCAGCAAGTACATTCAGCAAGAAACAGCTACTTATCCGACACATCCCCGTAAACGCATCAGATCCCAAGAAAGAAGACACTATAGGTGCAATAGGTTCTGACATCACATTTGAGGATGGCAGGCTCTACGGCGACCTGGGCGTGTGGGATGAATATGCTATCGAGTTAATCGAGAGCGGGAAAATGCAGGAGCTTTCTTCGGGCTATGCCTACGTTCCTGACATGACAGCGGGGGAGTATCAAGGGGTTAAGTATGACGGCGTGATGCGTGACATTCGCGCAAATCATGTGGCGCTGGTGGAGAAAGGCAGGATTGGACCAGACGCAATTATTTCAGACCATAAAACGGTTGATTTGGAGAAAGAGATGAAATTGAAGAAAGGGGCACTGACTAAAATTGCCGAGAAAATTCGCTTGGCTATGGATTCGGATTTGTCTGACGAAGGGCTGAAAGGTGTTGTTGATGAGGTGATGGAAAACATCGAGAAAACAACCCCTGATGAAAAGCCAGAAGGTGCAAAAGATACCGCACCTGAGCCACCAGAAGGTGGGAAAAAGCCAGAGGGGGCAAGTGATGAAGAAAATGACAAAGATAAGAAGGCCAAGGATGAGGACGACGATAAAAAGGCTAAGGATGGAGAAGAGGATAAGAAGCCAGCAATGGATGCAGCAATGATAGAACAGCGTGCTGTTGAGCGTGTCACTGCCTTGTTTCAGGCGCGTGAGGATGTTAAACCCCTGATCGGTGTTGTGGCTATGGACAGCGCAGAAGATGTTTACGCTGCGGCACTGAAACAGAAAGGTGTGGATACCAACGGAGTTCATCCTAGCGCCTACAAATCAATGGTGGGTATGTTACTGAGCAATCAGGCATCCGCAACAAAACCCAATGTAGCAATGGATCATGATTCCTTTGCTGATGACAAATTAACGGCTCGTTTCGGTTAAGGAGAAATTATGAGCGGTTTCCAAAGAATAATGAATAACGACCTGCCATTGGGTGTAGCCGGTGATTTCGCATCAGCTAACCCTCATTTTTCTGTTGTGGCAGGTGAGGGGCAGTTTAAAAGTGGTTCGGAAGGTGTAACGGTTGGCTTGTTTGCATGGGCTGATGATAAGGGGCTTGTATCGAACAAGAAAACTGACGGTGCAATAATGGGGTTCGTTCATCGCAATAATCAGGCGATTATCGATCAGTACGGCGCAGAAGCCTCTATGAAAATCCCCAAAGGCCGCGAAGTTACGTTGATGTCTGGCGGTGATTACTTCGTCGTGCTGACAGCTGGTGGAAAACTTGGCCAGTTCATTGTGGCTGATGTGGACACTGGAGAGGCGAAAGCTGTCGATAAAATCGACCCAGAAGATAAGGCATTCGAGCCAACCAAATTTCGTGTAGCGAAAACCGTCACTTCCGGCTTGACAAAAATGTCTAGTTCTCTGTAAGGAAATATTATGCCATTGAATTTAAGTGCTTTAGAAAAACGGGCTGGTGTCGTGTTTGCTACTGGTTATCAAACGCAAGAGCTGACCAGCCAAAACCGCCATATGGCAATGGATAGCGGGTTGGTAACTACGCCAAACGCGGGCATTCTGTCACTGTTCACCACATTCATTGACCCGAAGGTTATTGATGTATTGGTTACGCCAATGCGTATGGCGGAGGCGTTCCAAGAAGTGAAGCGTGGTGATTGGACAACCCAAACTGCCGCGTTTCCGGTAGTTGAATCAACAGGTGAGACATCCACCTACGGCGACTACAACAACAACGGGTTTACAGGTGCGAACGTTAACTGGCCTAGTCGCCAGCCGTATCACTATCAAACGTTTGTCCGTGTTGGTGAGCGTGAAATGGAGATGGCAGGAGCGGCGAAACTGGATTGGGCGTCCGCAAAACAACGCGCGGCAGTGCTGACCCTGAACAAGTTTCAGAACAAAACCTATCTCTACGGCGTCGCAGGACTAGAGAACTATGGCTATCTGAATGACCCCGGTTTGTTGCCAAATCTCACTTCTGAGGCGTGGGCAAAACTGGATGGTGAAGGAGTTTACGAATCTATCCGCAAATTGTACCAGCAGCTGGTTAAGCAAACTAGCGGGTTAATTGATCGCAATACCAAGATGAAATTAACGCTCTCTCCTGAGATGGAAGTCAACCTGACCAAAACTAACCAGTACAACGTCAACGTGTCAGACCAGTTGAAGAAAAACTTCCCTAACATGGAAGTTATTAGCATCCCTGAAATGTCCACAGATGCGGGAGAACTAGTGAGGCTGGTCGTTGAGGAATACGAGGGGCAAAAGACCCTTGACTTAGGCTTCACTGAAAAGATGCGTGTTCATCCGATGATTCAAGAGACGTCTTCTTGGAAGCAGAAGCGTTCTCAGGGTTCGTTCGGTGCTGTGGTCTATCGGCCTCAGTTTATCGCCTCAATGCTGGTTTCCTGAGTCTCGTTATCATTTCAATACAGCCGCCTGCGGGCGGTTTTTTATTTCAAAGGTGAAATATGTCTACTGTAATTGTCGCGTGTAAATTGGCTAACGGTCTGTATCTAGATGTAGGCGAGCAGCGTGTTGCTGTTAATGGGTTTGCTACCCGTAGCTTCATTGATGAGAATGGCTTTGGCCTGACTTATGGTGTTAACGCAGGACTCTGGAAAGCATGGTTAGCTGAAAATCGCGACCGAGACTTGGTGAAAAATGGCCTTATTTTTGCCCACGAACAAGAGACCAGCGCTAATGCGGAAGCCAAAGAAAAGCAGAAAACAAAATCCGGTACTGAGCGCATTCAACCTGATCAGGTGAAAGAGGTTGAGAAAGCAGCCTAATAGGAGGCGAGTATGAGCAACATTGTTGAACTCAATATAACAAAGTGGCGCGAACTCTATCCCAATATCTATGCGACTGATGTGCAGTTAGAAATGTATTTCGTTGAATCCGAGATGCTCCTGAATAACACCGAACATAGCTGTGTTAATAATCTGAAAGAACGTGAGATGCTGCTTTATCTGCTCATAGCCCATATTGCGACATTGCAAAACAATGTGGATGCAGGCAATAACTCGGTTGGCAGGGCGGCAAGCGCCAGTGAGGGCAGTGTGTCTATATCTCTGGATTACGGCACCACCACGGATGCCGAGAAATGGTACATCCAAACGCCATACGGGGCGAAATATTGGCAATTGACCGCCCGTTACCGCTCATTCCTCTATGTAATCGGTCAGATGCCAATGCGTGTCAGGAGGTGATTATGGCTAAAAGCAAATTGGAAGAAGCGCTGGAAAAGTACATCAATGGCAACATTGAATTAAGGGCTGGCATATTCGAATCGGCCACTTATCCCGATGGAACACCCGTAGCTACGGCGGGTTATATCAATGAATATGGTGCACCTGAAGCAAACATACCGCCAAGGCCATTTTTTAGAATAGTGATCGCCAATGGTAATCATGAATGGTCTGGAATTTTAGCAAGGGGCATCAAGCATTATGACGGTGATGTAAAACAGGCAATGTCAGCACTCGGAGAAGTCATCGTTGATGAATTACAGGCATCTGTTTTGTCATGGACGGCACCACCGAATAGCCCACTAACGGTAGCGAAAAAGGGCTTTGATAAACCACTGGTAGAAACTGCGCAACTGTCGCGTTCATTCAGTTATGAGGTGAATGATGATTGATGTCAGAGGCATAGCCAACGGGTTAACATTGGTAGTTAACCCAAATATCAAATCCGTTTTGATTGTGAATAACGGTTACACAATTGATGAGGCTGGAGAGCAAATCCCCGATTACTCAGAGCATGGTATTACTGTGCAGTTACAAAGCCTGAGTACGCGGGATTTGGATCATCTCGGCGTCATCAACCAGCAGGGGCAGTTTATCTATGCCTACGCCAAAGGGCAAATATCAGCATTGCGCAGGGCTAAGGATAAAGGCTCTGACATGATGCGATTTGCGGCTTACGGGGAAGATGAGGCGTCAGAATGGAATGTGACCCAGGTTATTGAGTCATATCCTTCGTGGGTTAAGGTGTTGTTATGGCGACAATAACCGTTACTCACAGAGATATTTTCATTGAGTTAAGAAAATATCTCATTGAGTTATTCAAATGTGATGTTGTTCAGGGCTACCAGAATGGCGTCCCAGTTCCCCAAAACGGCATTGTGATGCACGTATTGTTTGAGCGAGACATTGATTACATTGCCAATTATTACCATCACGAGTTGTCAGAAATCACCGCGCAACGCTCCGTAGAATTGACTATACAGTTGGATTTTTACGGGGTGGACGCAGATTCACGGGCGCGGGTGATAGCGAATCTTTGGCAATCAAGTTACACCACAGAACGACTGAAAAAATGCCAACCACTTTACAGCGAACAGCCCAAGAAAAACGTACTGGTTAATGAAGCCAACCAATACGAAAACCGTGTCATGCTTGAAATCAAACTGCAATACAACCCTGAAACAACCTATTCAATCGACAACTCCGATTCATTCACTGTAGAAATCAACAATCTTTAAGGCGAAATAATATGAATACAACTATTCCGGCGAGTGACATTGTCAGCGTCTTGCCCGGCGTTATTGGTGCTGGCGGAAACGCACTGGCATTAAACACTGTGTTTATCACTAAGCAGACACCACAGGCCATGTTGGGTGTGAAAGCCTTCGGCTCTGCCGAACAGGTCGCGGAGATCTTTGGTACAACGTCCAAAGAGCACGAGGCCGCACAAGTTTATTTTGCTGGTTTTGTTGGTTCAACAACAAGACCCGAAACGCTCTATATCGCGTCAATGATGACGACTGCACAGGTGGCGAAGTTGGTAGGTGGCAAAGTGCCAACAAGAACCGATTTTAGCAACATTCCGCAAGGTTTAGCATTGGATATCGACGGCAAGCGCACAGTAGTTACCATTACCTCCGCCGATATTAAGAGTTATTCAGCATTGGCGGAGGCGGTATCTGCTTCATTGGCGAAGACTGGCACATGCAAATATGACACTGCGAGTCGTACTTTCACCATTGAGGGGACAACAAAAGGCATTGCTGGCACTATCGGATTCGGCTCTGGTGATTTGGCTGAGTACATAGGGCTGACTGAGGAGATTGGCGCACAGAAAAACGATGGCATCAATGCTGACACTATCGACGAACTGATGCCGCGGATCACGAAAGAGACTCGTAACTTCGTCTCCATCATGGCGATTGGTGATTTTAGCTCAGACGAAAAACTGGCTATTTCCCGATGGGTATCACTGCAAGATAACCGATACGTGCATGTCCTTTATCTGTTCAGCAATGAAAACGGGATACTGGAAGCTGTGGCTAATGTGATTAAAGAATCTGAAATAGGAGGCACCTGCCTGATGTATGGCAATCATACACATGGTGCTTTTGCCTGTACCTATGCGGCATCACTCAATTTTAACGAGCTGAATGGTCGCGCGACATTTGCATTTCGTCGTCAGGAGGGCCTGACTCCAACCGTAACCGGCAAGGCGTTGGCTGATGAGCTACTACGACTCGGTTTTAACTTCTACGGCGCTTACGGCACAGCAAACGACCGATTTGTATTTGTAAACAAAGGTTCTGTCTCTGGTCAATTCAAATGGCTGGATAGCTATGTTAATCAGGTTTATCTGAATAGCCAGTTGCAATTAGCGTTAATGACTATGCTCACCAACTTCAAAAGCATCCCGTATAACGAGCAGGGGCGAGCCATTCACCGGGCTGCTATCAAAGACCCGATTGATCAAATGCTGAATTTCGGTGCTATTCAGCGCGGCATTGTTCTGTCTGAGCAACAGAAGAAGCAGATCAATGTCGAGGCGGGGTTCGATGCTGCCGCGCAAATTCAGACAGAAGGGTGGTGTCTGCGCATCGGTGAGACACCAGCACAAACTCGCGGAATGCGTAAATCTATGCCGTTGAAACTCTGGTATGCAGATGGCGGCAGTGTCCAGCAAGTAACCCTCCCATCAATTAACATTCAGTAAGAGGAAAGTATTATGCCAATGGGACATAACCCACGCACGATTACGTCAGCTAACGCTGTATTGATGCTGAGGTGTAAAGGCATTTATGACGATTACGTCACGATTCAGGGCTTTCAGGCAGACAATGCGTGGGAGTTCGGTGAGGTTAATATCGGAGAAACCCGAATGGGAGTGGATGGCAGGCAATCTATTGGCTACACGCCGCATGAAACGCAATGGACGCTGCACTTAGAAGCCAACAGCTCATCTACTCAGATTCTCGAAAATATTCGCAAAGATTTTAACTCCAATATGGAAGTACGTTTTATCGATATCGTTGTTGAAATTCCATCAATTGGGAAACGCTACTCTGGATCCGGTGCATTAATTAGTATGACAGGTGGGGCCAGCGGTAAGAAGTTGCTGGACGGAACCAGCTACAATTTCAACATGGTAACCAATGGTGCTGAGGAAATTGCATAATGACTCTGAAATCCAAGACAATAACTATCGAATCAGGTCGTGACATGGGTAAAACGTTTGTCATCACTGAAATGCCCATCGTTCAGGCTGATAACTGGGCTATGCGTGCCCTATTTGCTATTGCAAATGGTGGTATTGATATTGGTGATATCAAACCCGAAATGGGGATGCTTGGCATGGCTCAGGTTGCGATTAAAGCGCTGTCGGGCATTCGGGCCGATGTCGGCATTCCTCTGCTAAATGAGTTGCTAGAGTGCGTCCAAATCGTCCCGTCAGGGGGCAATGCTCGTAGTATCGAATTTAACTCTGATATCAGTGATATCAAAACCATGTTCATTCTGCGAAAAGAGGCTCTCGCAATCCACATCGATTTTTTAACACAAGGCGGTGGCTCAGATTAGAAAAGTTGAAAGCCGGGCTGCCACTGAAAGACGGTGTACTTGCTGAAACTGTGAACGTCTCCAGCGTTGTGTATCAGGTTATCTCGGCAGGTAATAAAGGATATGCAACGCTGCATGAGCTTTCAACGATATACAGCCTTGAAGATGCGCTGAACATGATTGAAATACATCAGGTGAGCGAATATAACAAACGTCTAATAGAAGAAATCGCAAATGGCAACTCTAATTGATACTTTACTTGTCTCATTGAAATTGGATGGCGGCAGCTTTGAAAGTGACTCAAGCAAGGCGATCAAATCCAATGATAAATTAGCTAAATCCGCCGATAAGGTTAGCAAGTCTTCAGACAGCGCATCCGGTTCGCTAGGGGGGTTATCTGATAACCTCAAGGGTGCATCTAAGAAATCAGATGATTTTAGTAAATCTATCAATAACGGCATTAAGGCGCTAACCGGTCTGTTTTCCGCAATCTTTGCATCTACTGGCTTAACTAAACTAATTAATGATATTTCTCAGGTAAATGAGCAACTTTATTTCCTGAGTAAAAACTTAGGAATAAGTGCGGCGACAATCAAAAAATGGCAGAACGTGGCAGAAATGTCAGGTGGTAGTGCTGATGGCATGGCTGCAAGTATGGGCAGCCTCAATAAGTCACTGTGGGATTTGGTCACGATGGGAGATACCTCTATCCTGCCATATTTCAATGCGCTTGGTGTCGGCGTAGTCGATGCGTCAGGTAAAATTCGCAATCTTGATGATATTCTCCTTGATATCGCTGATAGTCTGTCGAAGTTGGAAAGACCACAGGCATATAACATTGCAAAAAATATGGGACTTGATGAGGGGACAATTAACACCTTGCTTCAAGGGCGTGACGCAATCCAAAAGAGGCTTGATGCACAGAAGAACCTTGTTATTTCCACGAAAGAAGAATTGGAGCTAAATCGCAAATTGCGGGAACAAAACTCAGTGCTTGGGCAGCAGTGGGAAGGATTAAAAACCATTGTAGCCAATTATTTGATCCCACATTTGCTTACTCTTTCAGCAAAAGTTACAGGGTTTCTTGAATATCTGAATAAGAACAGAGATACGGCGCTCAACATATTCAAAACACTGTCGGTTTTTCTGGCGGCAACATTAATTCCCGTTCTGTGGCGTGTTGGTGCAGTAATGCTTGCGGCTTTTGCTCCCTTGCTTGGTACAACAGGCCTGATTCTTGCTCTCGCTGCTGCGTTCCTGTTGCTTTATGACGATTACCAGACATGGAAGAAAGGGGGGGATTCATTATTTGATTGGTCTGCATGGTCTGAAACCATAGAGATGGTTCTTGGCTGGCTTAAGCAATTAGGAGAATGGTTCAAAAGCTCTCCATTGTCTAATTGGTTCAAGGATACAAATGGTGAGATAGATATGCTGAAAGTGGCATTCGCTGGTTTTGCTGCATATTTGGGTACTAAATGGCTGAAAAGCATTTTAGGCACTTTTGGTGAGGTATCAAAGGCTGCAAAAAATATAAAAATTCCAGGCGGGAAAGGTGGAAAATTAGGTGTAGCAGGAAGGGCTGGGCTTATTGGTATGGCCGCCGCTGCGGCATATGAGAGTGAGGATTATATAGATTCCGCTCTCAATTGGGCATTTGGTAAACATGATTGGTTCCAAAGATTCAGAACTGCTCCAGACTGGAAATATGCTGGGTTGGCCCTAATAGGTGAAGGAGATGCTAAATGGGTTGGTGATAAGTGGGTTGATAATAGGTACAAGAAAACAGGTGCTCAGATTACCGAAACGACCTTAGATATTCCCACGGGCGATCCTGAAATTGACAAGCTAAAAGCCAGAGTTCAGCGTGGCGAAATGACTCTTGATGAGGCTAATGCGGCAATAAATGGTTTTGTTAACGGATTAGGCGAGATCGCTCAAGGTGTTACTAGTTCTTTAAATTCTGCATCATCCGTTGAGGTTCCCCATCAAAATAAGCGAGTTTATACCACTGCTAACGGTCAATATATTAAAGAGAGCGGTGATCGAGCTTGGAGGAATAATAATCCCGGCAATATCATTGATGGGCCATTTGCTAAAAAGATGGGGGCTATTGGTCATGACAAAGAAGCGGCAGGACATGTTATGGCTATTTTCCCTGATTGGGAAACTGGAGAGAGAGCACGCCGTGAGCTTATGTTTGAGAAATTTAAAAATATGAAATTGTCTGATGCTATTTTCGATAAGTATGCGCCAGAGTTTAACCATAATGGAGAGCGGATAAATGATACGCCAACGTATGTTAAAAACGTTTTAGCTGCTGTAGGCGGAGAAGATAAACTGTTGTCTCAATATAGTGACGAACAAAAAAAACTCATCATGGATGCAATGGGAAGGGCTGAGGGACACAAGGCGGGCCAACTGACTCACATCCCCAAAAATCCAACACTCGTCCCAAATTTCGATATGGGCGCAAATCAATTTCTTGCTCAAACTAACAAAATAGGTACTCAACATGCATCTAACGTGAACAATGTTAAGGTGGACCTAAACGGCAATATTAACGTACAGACCACTGCCAGCACGATAACCGGCACGATCTCTGATGCTAGCCAGGCGGCCAGAGAGCAATTATCTCAAATAATACCGTCAATGGGGTGATATATGTTTGGAATGCCAGAGATACCCAATTGGAAAGGTATACCTAACGCTGCCGTAGATGCTGGTATCAGTCTCGGTGGTGCTGCATTGATTAACACTTTATTTGGTAATTATTGGGGGATCTTCAATCAGTATGGAATTCCTCTCTTACTTGCTGACAACGTGATATCTCTGCAATACCAAAATCAATATCGAGTGGTAAGTGCGCCGATAGAAAATGGTTCCTTTGCCAGTTATAACAAAATCAGCGATCCGTACAAAGTCACTGTCCAGTTGAGTAAAGGCAGTGGCGGAACGTTAGAGCGAGGAGCCTTCTTGTCTCAGATTGAAATTTTGGCAAAAAGTACGCTGAAATTTCATGTTGTCACACCTGAATTTGTCTATACCAACGCAGCTATTGTTGGCTATGACATGGCGCGAGAGGCAAAAGATGGGGCAACACTCATAAAAGTTAACCTGCATCTCGAAGAAATTAGAGAGATTAAGGTTAAATATGATGAAGAAAAGGTCAAGAATCCCGAAGATACCAAGAAAAAAGATACGGGTAATCAGACTCAGAAAGTTGAGTCTCAGGTACAGAAAGCTCCTGATAACCGTTCAGAACTCCAAAAGATAAAGGAAGATGGGGTGTCTAAATGGGCTACAGACTGGGGAGCCAAGTTTTTCGATGAGGGTGTAAAGATGGTTAATCAATGGATTAATGGAGGGTTACAGCAATGATTGTTGAGATTGCATTATCGCCGATCCCTAATCAAACAACCTCATTTTCCATTAGTGGGGACTTAATTGATGTAACTCTAGAGTCTAGATTGGGGAAGATTTTCGCCACGGTACAGAAAAATGAGGAGTACCTGGTCTGCAATCGTATTTGTCGAAATCTTTCTTATCTCTGCCGATGGCTGATATTTGTTGATATTGAGGGTAACTCAGATCCTGAATATTCCGGTCTCGGTTCCCGCTATAAATTGGTATGGAATGATGAAATTTAATCGCAAGGTAATCAGGGTAACACTGATATTATCGGGCAAAAACGAATCGTTCACTTCAGATAACAAAAACAAACTCTCAGCAACTGGGTTAAGAATCAATGCCGAAGTCAACTACGGCAATGGTGCTATTGCTCCTCATGCTCGCATCAAGGCTTACGGTTTGCCGATGGAGACAATGGAAAAGCTGTTACGCATCAAATGGAATGATATAAAGGCACTACGCAATAACGTAACAATTGAAACGGGCGAGCAGGGAGAAGAGTTGTCACAGGCGTTTAAAGGCGGGATCACATTTGCTTATCCCGATTTCGGTGATGCGCCCAATGTTGCACTTGTGATTGAAGCTCAGACGGCCGTTCTGGAAAAGATGACGCCAACAGATGCTGAGAGTTATGAGGGCGAACATGATGTTGTCAATATCATGGGTAACATCTGTAAACGTATGGGATATTCGTTTGAATCTAATGGTGTCAGTGAAAAACTATCTAATGTGTATTTGTGCAATACGGATATAGAAAAAGTTAAGTGGTTGGCAGAGGCTGCAAACCTGAACTTATACATCGAAAGTAATACAATCAGTGTGACCAAGAAAGGCCAGCCCCGGACGTTGAAAATTCCCGTTATTTCGCCTGAAACAGGATTAATCAGTTATCCGGCCCCTACAATGATCGGCGTTCAATTTAAATGTTTTTACGACCCTTTAGTAAGGTTCGGGGGCATTGTTCGCATTACTGGCAGCCAGATATCTATTTGTAATGGTGACTGGCTGATCTATGGCATCAGGACGATTTTGGAGACAGAGCAAGACTCCGCTCAATGGTTCATGGAAGTTGCAGCCAGCCGGAGGGGGGATAATTATGCCGCAATCAAGAAATGAAGAACAAATATCACTATATGATCCACAGGTAACAACAGGCGGAGCCATGACCCAAGAGGCCATTATCTGGTCGCTCATTGGTCGGGTGGGTACGGTAACGATATGCAAGGTGATCAAAGTAAAAAATGGCGGGGTGAGTCCTGTTGGGTATGTCGATATTCTGCCTTTGGTGCTGCAAGTAGACGGGGCAGGAAATACCTATGATAACGCCACTATCTATAACGTGCCTTATTTCCGGTATCAAGGCGGCAAGAGCGCGGTCATTCTTGATCCCAAGGTGGATGACTTGGGTTTCTGCTTTACTGCCAGTCGGGATATTTCCAAAGTGAAGCGAGTAAAAGGTTCTGCGCCCCCGGGAAGCAAGCGTAAATATGATATGTCAGATAGCCTGTACATTGGCGGTTTGTTGAATGGTGCACCGAGCCAATATGTTCATTTCCTTGATAGCGGGATTGATGTGGTATCCACAGGGGTGGTGAATATCAAAGGCTCAAAGATAGTTTTGGATGCACCCGTAGAGGCAACCAGCACCATTCAGGCTAGGAGTGATATCACTGATAATACAACTTCCAATTCTCAGTCTATGGCAGGCATGAGATCGCTCTATAACAGCCATACCCACCACGAGAACGGACAAGGCTCAAATACCAGCCCACCTAACCAAAAGGCTTAATAACATGCGGACATTATTTTTAATGCCTGCCACATGGGATTTAACTCTTGATGCGGCGGGGAATCTTGCTATTGCCTCAGATCAGTACGCCAGAGCGCAGTCAGTAGCTAATAAATGTCGTGTATTCCTGAGTGATATGTATTACTCGCAAGATGATGGCATCCCTTACTTAGAGCAGATACTTGGTAAAAATCGTTACTCCTTGGCAATGTACAGAAAATATCTTGAGGATGCTGCAATGTCCGTCGATGGGGTTATTTCTGCAAATGCGGAACTCAGTACCGCTAATGACAGGATAGTGAAAGGCAGAATCATATTTATTGATGTTGACGGTAGAAAAGGGGTAATAGAATTATGATCCCTGCATTAAAAATCACACAGAAAGGCATATTAGCGCCGTCACCCCAAGCGGTCATAGATGGTTTGTGGCAACTAATGAAGGAATGTTTTGGTGATAATCTCAATGTTTCAATGGATACACCGCAAGGGCAGCTAGTTACCACGCTTGCGGCAATTATCACCGATGAGCGCAACTATCTTGTTAACCTACTAAACAGTTTTGACCCTCGATATGCCGATGGCATGATGCAGGATGCTATCGGTTACATCTATTTCCTACAACGAAAACAGGCCACAAAATCAGTTGCAGAAATCATTATTAATGGGCTGTCAGGAACGACGATCCCCGTAGGATTTCAAGTTTCAGATGATTCCGGTCAGACGTGGAGCACGCAGACAGAAACAATAATAGGTGACAACGGACTGGTAACGACTAATGTTTATTGCGATATTGCCGGCAGGGTTGAGGCATCAACTGGAACCATTAACCGCATCGTTAAGAATATTAACGGCGTAGATTCTGTTATCAATAAAGGTGCGGTCATTGTTGGTAAAAATGAAGAGACACGGCAAGAGTTTGAATTACGACGCCAGCAATCAATAGCTGTGAATGCTAAAAATACCAATGCAGCAACCTATGGCGCAGTTGCGAACGTTAAAGGAGTTATTGATTGTTATGTCATTGATAATCCAACAGATGTAACTATTAATGCAGGTAAAACAAACTATCCGCTGATACGTAACTCAATTGCTGTGTCGGTTGTAGGGGGTGATGATAACGAGATCGCCAAGCAAATCCTCATTAAGGCGGGAACGGGGTGTTCATTTGTGGGAAATACCACTGTAACTTATGAGGATAAAGAAAACTTCCCTTATATGCCGCCTGTTTATGACATTAAATTTATCAGACCAAATCACATTCCTGTCGAGTTCATTATCACATTTGAAGATAAGTTGAAACTCACTCATCAGGATAAAGAAGCCATTAGAAATGCGGTGCTGAATGAGTTTGAAACCGGAAAAGGTAAGGGACAGATAGCTAAAAAGCTTCTTGCAAGCGACTACATTTGCACAGTTGCTCAGTCTACAACTGAGAGGCTCATTTCGATTCAGGTAGCAAGAAAAAAGGGGAGTGTAGTCAATTATCTTGAGTTTGGTATTGACGAATTTCCAGTGCTGTCTGTGGATGATATAAGGATTGAGTGATGAAAGATATCAGAGAAACATTACTTAGCCAGTATGCGAATAGCCCAATAATTTGCTCAATATTGAAGTCAGTGAATGAGACTGTAGATCCGAGAATAAATGCTACTGAATTCTACAATCTGGCTGTGAATGTTCTGACAGCAAAAGGGTTTGGCCTTGATATCTGGGGAAGAATAGTAGGCATAAATCGGACTATCTCTATACCCGATCCGAATGTCGATTATTTCGGATTCAATGAAACAGAAAAGTATCTTCCGTTCAATCAGGCTCCTTTTTATGGGGGAGAAAATAGTGAAATGTCTTATATGATGGATGATGCAACTTTCAAAGATATTATCATGGTTAAAGCTTATTCAAACATATTATACGCCACGGCACATAATATTAATCAATTCCTGAAAACGGCATTTAAAGGCGGAAGGGCATATTACTTAATCACAGGTCATATGATGGCGAGGTATGTTTTTGAATACAGATTATCTGGGTTCGAAAAAAACCTAATACATCGTCACAACATTCTACCAAGACCATCAGGCGTTCAAATCAGTGTTAACGAAATACCCACATCGGATTATTTCGGTTTTTTCGGTACAGGTTTTCAACCATTCGGACAGGCTCCATTCGCTTAATATAGGTGAGAAATGAAAAATCCAAATCTAATTCCAACGCCTTTCGCACAAGATGGGCAGAGGGATGATATTCCCGCAACTCACACATCTGAGTTAGCAAATCAGAAGGCTACATGGGATGTCGGCTTTCCACCAATCACCATGTTACCAGTTACAGCGGGTGGTCTTCCTCCTAGCGGACGCGATTTTAATGGAGTTTTAAATCAAATTTCTGAAAACATAGTCCACTTATCGAAAGGCGGTAAATTCAAGTTTTCAACAAAATACACAGAACAAATAGGTGGTTACCCAAAGGGGGCAATACTTCAATCTGACGATGAATCTAAGGAATACCAGAGCCTTATTGATAACAACAAGATTAATTTTAACATAGACACACCAGATCATATAGACACAGCGTGGAAACTGGTGAATACATCATCTCTTATCGATAATCTTAATAAGAAGTTCAATAAGTCAGATGTATCACAAGCTACAGGCCAATCTACAATCCAGGTAATGAGCCAAAAGGCCGTTACTGATGCCATTAATAATAAGCAAGACAAAGGCGACTATGCAACAAACGCTCAGTTGAATACCGTGTCTTCAGAACTGAATAAATCAATCAATGCAGCTAACACTAGCGCCACAAATGCCAACAACAACGCCAACACTCGCCTGTCAAAATCCCAAAACGGCGCGGATATCCCAGACAAGAATGCGTTTGTGAAAAACTTGGGTTTAGTGGAAACGGTGAATAAGGCGAATAATGCGTATCCAAAATCTGGTGGTATTGTAAACGGGTATGTGGATGCCACTGGATATATTTCCGGTAAGGGTGTGTATGAAGCACCCGGTATTCGGGTATATAGT
>NZ_PUJW01000036.1 GCF_011189575.1 Photorhabdus cinerea | reverse complement strand
AACGGGTTCTCTTTACGCCGACAAGGGTTATCTCAGTCAGGAGCTCGCTGACGATTTAGCCAAAACGGGTGTCACTTTCATCACGAAAAAGCGCCGAAACATGAAAGCGTGTATGCAAGCTGAGTGGAATAAGATAATGTTATCAAAGCGTTTTATCATCGAAACAATTAATGGACAATTAAAAACAATTTCTCAAATAGAGCATTCGCGCCACCGAAGTATAAAAGGATTTATGTTGACTGTTTTAGGCGGCCTGATTGCTTACTGCCTTAAATGGAAGAAACCATCACTGAAAGTTTTCTACTCAGAAGACGATTTTTCAGTGACGGTTTAAACAGAATTCGGGTTAATTAATCCAGTTCCATCATTTGTAGGTATTGCTCCATCACCTATCCAAATTTTGCCTAATCTATCCGCATCTGCTTGAGTACCAGTTCCCACACCATAATTGGCACCACTATTACCTTTAATCACAGTGGCTAATCTCGGGTCCTGTGAAACAATATGGTCGAGATTTTGCTTCGTAAGATCCTCTTTCAATTTAGGATATCAGCTGTTCAACGCAGTTGTGATGCGCATCTTACCGTCACTGTCTGCTATTTGTCTTATATCCCTGAAATCAAGGGTGGCGAGAATATCCCTGACGATGTCAGCATGAGTTTCATGATGCTCGATACCCATGATCCCATGTCGCCGAAGTATCTTTTTCGTAAGTAGGCAACAGCGCCGGACGGCGATGGAGCCATCTTCACCTGAAAATATTGCGTCCTGTGGATGATGCTGGGAGAACTCTGGAAGGCTAGCTCGACCGTTGGGTACAAAGGGTGGGTTAGCGATGACAATATCGGATAATTTCGCCGGACTAAGAAAATCATCTACCGAAAATATGTCGTTTTCCAAAATATGTATTTGCGTATTGGAAGGCACCAAATTCTTAATATTTTTCTTTAAATACCCAATGGCGGTTTTGTTGTATTCAACAAAATACACACGAGAGCTGGAGAGACGTAGCATAAGACTGATGCCAAGCGGCCCGACACCCGCACATAGATCGGTTATTGTCTCAACGGGCGACGATGTTCTGCTACAAAGCGCATTAATCATAGGGAGACTCTGAGTACGGGGTACAAAAGTTCCGTCGCCCACGATAAAATTCAACCCGTCGAATTCAGCATAGCCTAAAATATAGCCGAGCGGAATTCTTTTCGAGCGTGACTCGACAGCGTCAATAAATCGAGCCAGTGAATCGTCTCCGGAGTTTTGCAAAAAATGATATGTGAGTTGCTCAATGTCTCCTTCGGCGTCAGGGACGCCGGCCAATACTAATTTTTCTCTCGCTGTATCGCGGACTAGTTCTATTTCAGGATGGTACATAATTTCCCCCTCATTTTTGGGTCAGACACTACTCTAAATCCGCTTCCTCGCAACAAACCGTGCCAAAGCGGAAGTACGTCTACTGCGCGAGCAAGGAGTCGTTGCTGAATAAGCGGCACTTTGCTCAAGCAGGTAGGTGTGTTTCATTTGTTCCCAATAATCTCTGACCGCGATGAGCACGTCGGGATACATTACTTCCAAACCGACCATCTCTACGTCATAAACAGTGCTTAGCCACTCCTGCACATCAACTGCCTGAACCTCCGTGCCCAACATAGAAATTTGCTCGAAGATTTCATCAAACACGTACATTTCGCTGTCGGCTGGCTCGATAATCGGATTATCGGCGATGGAAGGCGCTATGATGGCGCGGACAAGCTGATTTGAAAGTGTGTCTACCGGTACGCCGTAAAAAGCACCTAATCCCCGTGGATATTTGCCCAGCTGATGGCAAAGCGTTAAATATCTGACTATGAAATCATTGGGATTGGTACCTTCTTGCTCTGTATGGCCAGTTATTCTCCCTGGCCTGACAATTAAGCCTGCTAGCCCCCGTTTGAATGCCGCGATCATGATCTTTTCCGCGGCCCGTTTGGATTGACCATAACCGCTGATATCCGTGGGATCGATCGCCGAGCGGGAAGATACATAAAGAAAGCGCTTTGCTGTACCTGTTGCGGCGAGCTCAACTAGCACCGAAGTTGAGAAAACATTCTCCCGGCTCAACGAGTTATAGTCGTATGCAAGATTGACATTAGCACCACAATGAATAATAAGATCAACGTCGCCAACGGTTTTGGTAACTTTATCCTTTTGCACGTGAAGGTCGGTAAGATCGAGTTGTATCGTTTTAATTCGCTTCTCCCATTGCAAATTCCATGTTCTTGCTTTTCTCATTGCGGAGGTGAGTCTCGTGACTTGCCCTGCAACGGGTGAACGAACCGCGCAGATTATGAGTGCGGATGTTTCCGTCAGCAAGGCTTCGAGAATCCCCGAACCGAAAAAACCCGTTCCACCAGTCAGGAAGACCTTCTGGGGATAATGCTCATGCCAGATGACGGGCGTGTAAGCGACACTGGACGGTAAAACATCGGGCTCAGTTTCTGGGGGTAAGTTATTGGGTTGTTCGATATACACTTTAGCCGTGCACAATCTTTTAGCCACGCCTGCGACGGTCGGCTCTTCGAGAAGATCCCCAGAGTTAAAATCCGTTTCGAATACTATTCGCAATTTCTCAATAAAGCGTATTACATCCAGCGAAGTACCTCCAAGTGCAAAGAAATCATCAGAACGACCGATTCGATCGAGTTGAAGTATTTGCGAAAAAATATCCGCAATGCGCGCTTCCAAAACTCCTTCTGCGGGCCTAGATCCCGCGCACATCAGTTCTTCCGCGGCAAGGTCTACGAGCTTTCTCCGATCGAGCTTTCCGTTTTGGGTGACAGGCATTTCTGCCACCCAATACCATTTTGATGGCACCATATGGTGGGGAAGAGATTTGCTGGCATGCCCCCGAAGTTCCTGTACAGTGGGGGGCGGTCGACCCGGGTCGGTGACAATATAGGCAACAAGGAGAGCCTTACCACCGTTCCGATCCTGCTTTACGGCGGCGACCTGCCGTATAGGGCCGAACAAGCCAAGAACTCGCTCGACATCGGCCAAGTCGATCCTGCGGCCGTCAATCTTAACCTGGCTGTCCTTTCTCCCTTTGAGTACCAACTGACCGTAATCATCTTTAAACCCGATGTCGCCAGTCAGATAGCATCTTTCCCCGTCAGGACCTGCGTTAATAAAAACACTCTTCGTTGCTTCGGCATCGTTGAGATAACCCAAAGAAATACCCAACCCGCTGATGATGATCTCACCGATCACATAGTTAGGTACTGGCTCAAGGTTTTCATCCACGATGCTGATTTCCACGCCGGGTAGCGGCCAACCGACGGTGATCTCGTCTCCGGCGCACAAAGGGCTGGTAATCGTCGCGCATATGCTGGCTTCAGAAGGTCCGTAGGCGTTATAAAGTGTCCTGTTATCGGCCCAACGCGTTAACGTCGCCGGCGAAAGTGGCTCGCCAACGAGGGCTATGGTTATTCCCGCCGGAATGCATTGTGGCTTCGTCGTCTCCAATACCGTTGGTGTCAGGATAAGATGTGTAATTTCCTTCTGGTGGACAAATTTTTCCAAGTACGAACCTATGAGCGGCTCTCGAGTATCCGGTATCATCAGAGTTGCTCCGCTCAATAATGCCAACAGCGGTTCGGCGATGGCGGAATCAAAGCTCAGGGAGGCTGCCCAAGCTACCCGGGAACTCGCCCTGAGCTTATAATGACCCACCAGTCCTATAATGGTATTCAGTAAACCGATGTGGGACAGGCCGACACATTTCGGCGCCCCTGTCGAACCGGAAGTGAATATCATTGACGCAAGTCTGTCGACTTGCGGACTTAACGACTCATCAATAATACCGGATTGAAAAGTGTTATCGCTGAACTGATTGAGTTCACCGCTTTTTAATGTCGTAACCATGTCGAATGCAGCTGTATTATATTCCGGAAAGTTGCTACCGATAATGATATCTGCATTTGCCGTATGGATCCGGTGGTTAATTTGTTCCTGAGGCGCGTCTTCATCGAGAATAAGCACCGATGCTCCTATTTTCCAGCATGCTAAAAGATATACCAATAACTGAATGTCTTTGGGTAAAATCAAGCTTACGCGCGAATCTTCTTTAACGCCGACCTGAGCAAGATAATTGGAGCAGCACAGCACCATCGAATACATCTGTGAATAGGTTACCGTTGATTTCGAGCCACAACATGCTACCTCCTGAGGTGACCGACTCGCCGCGCTGGAGAAAGCCCGCCATAGTGGTGTTTGGTTATCGCCATTTTTACCACATTCTAGGGAAAGTATTTTTTGGCGCGAAATAGTCATTTTCCTCATCGCGATTTCCTCTGAATATTGCTTTTCTCGTAGTTCTAACCTAAATCAATTCCGGGTTGAATCAGCACATGAAAACCTCGAATACTTTCATCCGGAATCAGCTCATTTAGTGAAGAGAATGACCGATAAAATACTATTTATTTCTTCATGAGACGTCATTCACTAAAAAACAACTGTTCTACACTGAATTTACCGTTCTGAATAAGCCGTGCCACCGGGCAGCGTTTTCCTACGTCATCCCTGTATTCCAGAATATCAAGATATCCGTGCCCACATTTTACCGTAATGTGTTCTGTGGTCAGTGTCACTACCGCGCCGAGGGGCACATCGGTTGGATGCTCGGGATAAAAGGAGGAAATACGTGATTTGCATATCGCGAAGCATTCACCCGAAAAATAGCTCCAAGCGCCAGGCCGCGGATCACATCCCCGAATGAGGTTATGGATCTCATCGGCCTTCAGCTCCCAGTTGATGCGGGCTGTATCTCGCGTACACCAGCTTTGATATGTGGCCAGCGACGAGTTTTGTCGCTGCCCCTTTAGCCCGTTGAAGGCCACTAACTCCATACATTGGACCAGAGCTTTAACTCCTTCCGGCATCAGGATCCTTCGGTACAGCTCTCCCGCAGATTCATCTTCAAGGATCTTCGCCTCGTGCTGCAGAAGTACATCGCCGTCATCGAGGATTTCATTCGGGCGAAAGATGGTGAAACCCGTAGTCTTTTCGCCATTAATGATCGCCCAGTTTATTGCACTTGGTCCCCTATATTGCGGAAGTAACGATGGGTGATACTGGATTGAGCCGTGGCGGGGCAGAGAGAGAAAAGAGCTATGCGCCTTCAGTGTCACGTACGCCATTAAACCAACATCTGTCACTAATCGCCCCAATTGATCTGTCAGAGCCGCGTCTAACTTAGACACTCTGAGCGTCTCAATTCCCAACTCATAGGCTGTGCGCTCTGCTATATCCTGTACAGATTCATTTCGGTTAGTGCATATAAACAGGGGAACGATATGCCCCCGTTCTTTTACGGCGCGAAGAGTTGCGGCACCAAAATCGCTTTGGCCCGAAACAAGCACACGGAGCGGGCGTATTTGTGCAGGAACAGTAATGGCGTTATCTTTCACGATTAATTCTCCTCTGAAGCGTTGAGAAATAGGGATCTGCTATCTCACCAGACAACAAATGTTATTTATGGCTCAGCCCCCTCCACGGGAAAGTTCAGCCAGTTCATCATCGTTAGCCGCCGCTCAGCTAGCGTCTTTCCGTACCAGGTTGGATCCCAGCTAATGCTGTGAAGATGCCAAGTGGGATACAGAACTAAGCGGTTGAACGCCACATCAACCTGATCCGTGATTTCCCATACCGGATTCGATTGAGTTAAATAACCAGAGGTCGGGGTATTCCCGGTCATGATTCTTTGACATACAATGTCAAATCCTTTTTCCGTGAGCACCTGCCCCTCATCTTTTTTTAGTGGCTCTTCGTGATCCCAGCTTTTGCCGTGTTCGGCCCACCATTCATCAAAAATTTTTCCGTAAATGATTTCATGAGAACGGGTTTCCTTTAATATACAGCGGAGCCTATCGGGTAAGCCCAGGGCAGCCGGGGGGATTGTTTCGATCCCCGTCTCCCTGTGTCGGATAAACACTGTTCCCCCACGCGACTGTTCGGGTAATGACAGATACAGCACTGACGCTATGAAACCGAAATAATCCACGTGCGGATTTTTGGCCCACGGCGCTTCGTCAAATGGCATGGTGACCGCACCGAATCGTGTTAATAGAAACCACGATGACCATTGATCGGCTTTTGTGCCAGGGCGGACCGCTGGGAAGTGATAGTTACTACAATCAAGTTCCAAGATGGGCTCGAGGTAGTAGCGGACGATAAACTCCTCAATATTTTTTCGGTTCAGTGATGCAACCGCCTGTATCCCCGGCCATAAATCACTGCCCACGGGTTTATTGTAATTAAGAGAAAGTGCGAATTCCCGTACCATTTCTGGATATTTTAAAAAATTATCGACAACCATGAGTGGAATATTATCATTCCCTATTTTTTTTACCTGAATCGACATATCATCGATGGAATTAAGCTCAAGCAAACGCTCAAACTGCATATTACCCCCCCTTTTTTCACAACGAAAGAATATCTGAATGTCAGACAGAAATAATGATATTAGGATGATTATGATATAAATAATAACCCATAAAAAATTCATCTGAGACAATATATTATCTTGTTTATATCTCCATAGGAATTTATCATATTTATAAGATATAACATTACTAATTTATACCCGCTTAACTTGAAGATGCAGGATTCAGAACCTGGAAGTTGTCATTAATACGACACGACAAGTTGCCAGCAAGTTCCGGTAATATTTCCGTAAAAAAGCGATGTATTGCCTGCCTCAACAAGGTCGTCGAGGCGGAATAATGGTTATTTCTGACTTGTTCATTCATCGCCTTCCACAGCCTTTCTATCGGGTTCAGATTCGGGCTGTATGGCGGTAAGTAATGAAGGTCAATATTCATGACATAAGCCCAGTCTTTCACCCGCCTACTCCGGTGGTAACCGGCTCCGTCAAGGATAATATGAACCTTCTGACTGACCGGATAGGTTTCACGCAGGGCAATGAAAAACTCGGCGATGTGATAACTGTCGATACGGTCATACTCGCGTACTACCGTTTGACTGATATCGGCCAGATTCAGGGCTCCCATCAGGTTCAGACGGGTACGGCTTCCCGTTGTTTTCACCGTAGTTTTCTGGCCTTGGCGGCCTCCAGCCATAAGCCAGTTTCGTCCCCTGCGTAGGATGGACGCCATCAATGAACAGGATGGGCTCATGGTCTCCGGCTTCCTGCTTCAGTTTCCCGTAGGTTTCCATAAAGGCCCGTTGCTGTTCCGCATTGAATTTGTGTGGTACGCCGGTCGGTTTTTTATAGCTGAAGCCATTGTGGTGCAGCCATTTATTCATGCCGGGAACGGTGTAACTGATATCCCACCTCTCTTCGACAAGACGGATAACCGCCTGTGTGGTGGGCAGAAGATTGGCGGTCAGATAAGCGATAAGTTCCTGAGTCTGTGTTTCGCTGAGATAGCTCTGAGAGCCGCCATTTTCAGGCTTGATTTTGCGGTGATTAAGGTAATCGCTGATATGACGATTAACGGTCGTTTCATGAAGACGCAGGGCCTGAGCGATCATGACTGAACTCCAGCCCTCAGAGGCCAGCAGGACCGCTTTGATGCGATCACTCTCTCTTATCACGGCAGGTGTGATGGAGGTGTTCAAGTTCGGCCTTTTGTTCATCGGTAATGAATATTTTCATGACTGATACCATGAGCCTCATTTGGGCGAAAATCAAGCAGTTTCAATGATTACGGGTATATAAGTCATGATATTGTTAATTTATAAAAAATGACATTATTAATTTATAAAGTGTGACATGACTCACTATGAAATATGAATTTTTCAATATTAATTTATGTTAGAATATAGTTTTCTTATTTTTTAATTGAGGAAATATTCTAAAAACGGTAAAAACTTACCTTAATAAGATCAAAAAATATAATAATCACTGGTTATCACAAAAAGAACACGATAAATTGACAGGTGAATCATGCAATGTTATATCAATAACCACAAACATGGCACCATCTATTTTTTATTACGCAATAATGTACCACATACGTAACCGATAGTTATTCTGAATATTACTTAAAACAACCTGATTCAGTATCTTATCAAAAAATAAACGGGAGAGCTTAAACATAGAAAAGGCGGATTCGACTAATAAGCTACCGTCTTGATGGTCAAGTTTTAATAGCATAGTTTTCATCATATGATTGCTGCGTATTTAGTACTCCGTAGCACAAATGAACTAATTTACGCATCGCGGCTCCTAAAGCCAACACTTTTGCCTTTCCTTTATTAATCAATCTATTATATATACCCGTAATCATTGAAGATGCTTGATTTTATCCGAAATGGAGATCATTATCCTCGCTATGAAAATATTTATTACATCAGAACAAAAAATCAAACTTGAACGTCTTCACGACACCACTCGCGATGGTCAAGTACGAGACAGAATAAAAGCTATCCTTCTGGCTTCTGAAGGGTGGAGTTCTATGATGATCGCCCAGGCATTGCGACTCCATCAGACCACCGTTGACCGCCATATCAGTGATTACCTCAATCAAGGTAAACTTAAATCTGATAATGGGGGGTCCGATAGTTTACTTTCTCGTGAGCAAACTGATTTTTTAATCAACCACTTATCTCAACATCTTTTCCATCACACCCATGAAATTGTGGCCTATGTTGCTCAGCTCTGGAATATTACCTTTAGCATTCCAGGCATGAATAAATGGCTACACCGTCAGGGTTTTTCTTATAAAAAACCTTGTGGTGTCCCTCATAAATTCGAGGCAGAAAAACAGAGACAATTTATTGAATATTATGAAAATCTTAAAGTCACAGCGAAAGACGAACCCATCCTCTTTCTTGACGCTGTTCACCCGACTCAAGGTACTAAACTCAGTTAGGGTTGGATGCAAAAAGGCGAGAAAAAAACAGTCAAAACAACAGGAAGCCGAACTCGCCTGAATATATTGGGTGCACTCAACCTGAATGCTATTGGTCGTACGGTGTTCCAGGAATATCAAACCATCAATGACGACAACATGTGCTGTTTTTTCAATGAAATAAGAAAGTCTTATCCTGACTATCATCAAAAAATTCATCTTATTGTGGATAGGGCGGGTTACAACAAAGCGCATCTTGTGAAGGAGTGGGCTTATGTTAGCAATATTGAGTTACATTACCTTCCGCCATACAGCACAAATTTAAACCCGATAGAGCGATTATGGAAGGTCATGAATGAACATGTTCGAAATAACCGTTATTTCGCTGATAAACATGAATTTCGAGACAAAGTATTCAAATTTTTTACCACAACGCTACCTGATATAGCGGACTCGCTGATGTCTAGAATTAACGACCATTTTCAGGTGCTAAAAACTGCATCTTGAAGTTTCTTGGGTATAAATCCTTTATGTGGGGGTTAAAACGAATTGCAGTGAGTGCAGACATGAACAACTTAGCGCGGATTTCAGCAGGACCTGTTTTAGATAAGCGCACTCGACCATGCACCGATGTGCCTGACTGTTTTGCAATAGGAATGACACCAAGATATGCAGCTACTTGCGTTGCACTAGTAAAGGTATTCGTACGTAAGATAACCAGCATGTTAAGACCAATCTGAGATCCAACCCCCTTTATTGATATTAAAAGTTCAAAATCTTTTTTTAAATCAGGATAGTGGTTTATATGCTCAGCAATAAGAACTTCAAGCTCAGCTAACTCATTTTTCATGTGATGCATCATTGCCTCTATGGACTCAATAACCCTTTTTGAGGTATGGGTTGAGCCGCTTTTCTCATACCGGTTACGCTCACGCTGGATATCCTCTAATAACGCGTCCCGACGGCATAGGAGAGCCTTCAATTCGCGAATTTCTATAGGGGGAGGTTGCCAGACATCGGGTTGTTTTAATGCGCTGTAGCAGGCTAAAGTATAGGCATCTACTTTGTCTGTTTTAGTCAATATTCCCATACCTTTAGCAAAATCACGCACGCGTAAAGGATTAGCTATTGCAATCCTCCCCCCAGCCTGATGAAGGTCATAAGCCAACCGTTCATGATAGACTCCAGTGGCTTCCATAACGATATTTGCTTGTTGCAGGGCAGGAATATGCTTAGCTAACCACTCTATTAACATACAGGCTGAATGCGCATTATTCAGAAGGGATTTTGTTTTGCGTTTACCTTTAACTCCATCATATAACAAGCAAATATCCAGTTTATTCTTGCTAACATCTATTCCGACATAATACATGATAACCCCCCTCTCTTATTGATGCCATCACGCCAATTTCACTTGTATATACAGAGTCATTGCTCTTGGTTACCGTTCAATATTGGTGCTGGCGTGGAAGGTGAAACAAGGGGCTTTAGCTTATTAACAAAGTCTCGCTTAAATGTACAATTTGAGGCTCACCTTGTTTCTTATGATGGTAGCTAACCACCATAATTACTATGATACAAGTGCAATTTTTCAGAAGGGCAGTCAGTTGCTATAGTAGGCATCTTTCCCGCCACAGGAAAATGCACAATGACCTATACACAACTGACCGAAACAGAAAGATACCAAATTTCCAGTTTAAAAAAAGCCGGTTTTTCACAGCGTTTCATTGCTGAGTCACTTAAGCGAAGCCCTCCGACCATCAGCAGAGAATTGAAGAGAAATCAAGAAGTTCAAACCTATTGCCCTGAACAGGCTCATTTGAAGGGATTGGCTCGTCGTCATTTTGCTAAAAAAGCCGTAAAAATAACGCCGGAAGTCAAAGAATAGATAAAACGGTTAATTTGGCAAGATTTAAGTCCTGAACAGGTGGTTGATTATTTGAAGCGGCATAAAGGGATATTTCTGCATCATGAGACGATTTATAGGCTGATTTATCAAGATAAAATAGAGGGGGGTGATTTATGGCAACATCTTCGAATTGCCAGAAAACCCTATCGTAAACGCTATGGTCGCTATGAAAAAAGAGGCAAAATTAAAAATCGGACCAGTATTGATGAGAGCCCGGAAGTCGTTGGTAAAAAAGGACGTATTGGCGACTGGGAAGGTGATACGATAATGGGGAAAGATAAAAAAAGTGTCTTATTAACCCTGGTTGACCGCAAAACATTGTATACCATAATTGTTAAACTTGATAGCAAGCGGGCATCAGAAGTCGCAAAAGCGGTAGTGAAAGTATTATACCCGTTGAAACAAAGGATTAAAACCATCACATTCGATAACGGTTTGGAGTTCGCAGAGCATGAAATCATGAGTAAAAAATTAGAAGCCCAAATTTATTTTGCTCACCCTTACTCGCCTTGGGAAAGAGGGATCAATGAGAATATCAATGGGTTAATTAGACAATACTTTCCAAAGGGAACCGATTTTAATGAAGTCTCAGCTAAGGAAATAAATTTTTTGGTAAACCGATTAAATAATTGCCCCCGAAAAACACTGGGAGGGAAAACACCGAATGAATTATTTAAAGGAATACGAACATGTTTACTTCCGGATTAACGATGTTGCACTTATTATGTGAATCCAAGAAATATTAATTTCCTAATCAATAACTAACTTTCCGATATTGTTATCTTTTTTATTAATAGTTAAAGTGCTCCATGGGCGTTCATAATAACAGCCTGGAACACAATCAGCGATTAAAAGAGGTCTGTGATGAGTTTTACAATTATTTCTCAAAGCCGATGCTTTTCTGGAACGCAGTATGCAATTAAACATGATTCGTACGTTATTGGTCTTGAAATGCGGTTGGGGGTTTTTGTTCCCGATTCTGCCAAGCGGCACAAACTTCCGGCGTTAATATATCTCTCTGGATTTACAGGTACCTATAAAACATTTTTAGACATGGGTATTGCACAACTCACAGCGTCGAAATACCCGATAATCCTAGTGTCACCGGATACTAGCCCTCGAAAAAGCGGGGAATACGAAAAAACCGGAAAATATAATTTCGGAGCATCAGCAAGCCACTATATTGACGCGATACGACAGCCCTGGGCCGATCACTGGCAGATGGAAACTTATCTTGCGCGGGAACTTCCAGGTTTACTGCGGCAGGAATTTCCGATAGACGACCTTCCCTTTGGCATAACAGGCCATTGCATGGGGGGACACGCCGCATTGTCCTTGGCCCTCAAGCACCCAGATACATTTGGTTCGGTTTCGGCTCTGTCGCCCATTTGCTCACCCAGTAAAGTATCCTGGGGAATCGACGCTTTCAATGAATACTTCGGTGAATACTCTTCCTTATGGACAGAAAACGATGCGACCGAACTTATTTCACATTTACCATTCCCCAGCGAAGTTCTCCTGGATCTCGGCGATGAGGATGAACACCGCTTCGACCAATTACTGGTAGATAACTTCGTCGAAAAATGTGAACTAAATAATCGGTCTGTACGCTATCGATTACAGCCCGGATATGATCACAGTTTGCATTTTGTTCAATCGTTTATTGCAGACCACGTGCAATTTCATTTTAAGCAACTAATGAGACCGGATTTTCCGGCTTCCGCCTAACCAACAACGAGTCAATAGTTCAGGGCATGAGAATGAAGGAAGAAGCACAATCATGAATAAGCTCGATGTTTTCAGAATGCAAATTGACGAAATCGATAAACAATTAGTCGCTCTTCTGGCAAAAAGATTAAAAATCTGCAATAAAGTTGCCGCTTTTAAACGAAGCCATGACGTACCAGTCATGCAACCTAACCGAGTGCTGGAGGTAAAACGCAAAAATTCCACATTTGGCCGCACCTTGGGGCTAGATCCCTCGTTTATTGAAAAGTTGTATGGATGCATCATCGATGAAGCATGCCGACTTGAAGAGGTCATCGTTAAAGAATCAGATAATTAACTCTTCAGGGCGTATCGGGCTGTACCATGTATTCTAAGGACTTTTTAACGAATTTATTCGTTTCTTAGGTGAAATCGACTATTATTATTTTTTAAGAGGCGGGTGGTGGTGAATATTCTTATTGTCGATAATTTTGATTCATTCACTAATAATATTTCCCAGTATGTTTATGAAGCCTGCGGTTTCGTACCGGAGGTAGTGCCAAATACCGCGCAGGAAAGCTCTCTGAACTTAACTAAGTATGATGCGGTGATCCTCTCCCCAGGGCCAGGCCATCCATGTAAAGAGGCTGATTTTGGCGTTTGCCGCTACATCCTAACCCAAGGAATGCAGCCGATTCTCGGTGTGTGCCTCGGACATCAGGGCATCAATCACTTTTACGGTGGCGTAGTTGAGCACGCGCCGCGGCCAGTTCATGGTTACCGCGCAAAGATCCAGCATTGTGGGAGGGGGCTGTTCGCTGGGGTTCCACAAGATTTCGAAGTCGTTCGCTATCACTCCTTGATTTGCACATCTGTGCCGGATTGCCTGGAGATTACGGCGCGTACCGAAGATAGGCTAGTCATGGCACTAGCCCATCGCGAACGACCGGTCTATGGTGTTCAGTTCCATCCAGAATCGATCGATTCCGAACATGGTCACCTGATAATCCTGAACTTTATCCGCTTAGCACAAAAGAAAAAAGAGATCACGTTACAGGATTGTGCTCTAAAAAAGGGCGTTGTTGGATATCGGTGGACCAGCGACGGTAAAGTGCAAATTTATTCCTTTGGAGCGACGCTGCAGTCCCGTAAAGACATTCATGCATCTGTTTGCGGGGTGTTCCTCTGCCTTTTGGCTGGACAGTGAACTATCAAACAGGTCGAATTCCCGTTATTCGGTCATGGGGGAATGTGACACAAGTTCCTCCCTTAAGTTCAGTTATAATGTAAATAATAAAAGGTTGTCTATGACGGGACCGAACGGCTCTTCGCAGATAAGCGGTGATGTGTTTCTGCTTATGGATGAAATCTTAAGAACATTTAATTTCAATACGGCCGATGAAACACCTTTTCCCTTCAAGGCTGGTGTTGTCGGATATCTGGGATATGAGCTGAAAGCGTTAACTGGCTCTCCTAACCGCCATTCGTCCGACATGCCAGATGCGGTATTTTACCTGCCGAAAAACATCGTGGTCTTTGATCATCTGACAGACGAATCCTGGGCCTGCAACCTATGGGGTGAGCCGCTGGTCATATCGGATCTGATGATTGAAGATGTGAAAATCCAGCCTCTGGAGTTCACTCCAGGGGCGGTAGAGGAAGACGCCCTTTCCCTTGAGGATAGCTCTTCGATTTATATTGAAAAAATAAAATCCTGCCTTAAGGAAATTTCAGACGGCGAGTCATATGAAATATGTTTGACCAATCGTGCACGATTAAAATTCGCGGGAGAACCAGTGCAGGCATATCTGAAAATGCGCATGATAAGCCCGGTACCCTATGGTGCCTTTTTTAAGGATAAATCTTTCTCTATACTCAGTTCTTCCCCCGAAACCTTTCTTAAGATTGATAAAGCCGGGGTCATTAAGTCCAAACCCATAAAAGGAACCCGTCCACGGGGAACCACGCCCGATCAGGATCGCTTGTTGAAGAGCGATTTAGCTAATTCGCCAAAGGATCGTGCGGAAAACTTAATGATCGTCGATTTGGTGCGTCATGATTTGAACAGCATCTGCATCCCAGGTTCGGTAAAGGTACCATTATCCTTCGATAATAGAAGAATATTCTTCAGTATATCAACTGGAGTCAACGGTGGAGGGTAGGCTGTTTTCTGACATAAGCCCGTTTCACGCGATCAAGGCGTGTTTCCCAGGCGGATCGATGACCGGCACCCCTAAGCTACGTACAATGGAGCTTATCGATCGACTGGAGTCATCTGCTCGCGGGATCTACTCCGGCGCACTTGGGTGGATCGGCCTTGATGGCTATACCGATCTTAGCATCGTCATTCGGACTGCGGTGGTGCGTGATGGTGTAGCAGAGTTCGGCATCGGTGGTGCCATTGTGGCAGCGTCAGATCCTGTCGAAGAAATGGAGGAAACGCTGGTTAAGGCAAGCGTACCATTCTACAGCATCAACTCTGGGAAGTCTCATTGTCATGAATAAGAGGAAATTTTTGGTCATTGGTGGTGCGGGAGTAGTCGGTGCTTGCCTTGTTCGCCTTCTGGTGGCCGACGGACACCATGTTGTGGTGATTGATAAACGTGCAGCACCGGGCGAACACTGGTGATGGACGCAGCGGAACTCACTGGGCAGGGCGCTCATCTGCTGGCAGACACGGATGCGCTAATCTTCGCACTGCCTGAGCTGACCGCCCTAGATGTCTTGATGTCTTGGCGCGGTGCGCCGGCCATACGCGGGAAAACTTTTGGTTGATCAATACTTGCTCGATACAGCATCCGTTTCAGGACTTGGCGGCGGAAATCTGTCCGAGTGCAGTTTCGGTCGGTATTAATCCCATGTTCTCACCGAAGCTTGACTGTGCAGGACGCCCTGTTGTTGTTTGCGAGGACAGTCGTACGCAGGCAGGGGAAATGCTCTCGAGCCTGTTGCGCCTAGCTGGGATGGATGTGACTTGGATGACCGCACAGGAACATGATCGTGCTATGTCAGTTTGCCAAGTCTTGCCGCATGCCGCAATTCTGACATTTCTCCTGTCGCTACCGAAGTCCCGGGATGAGCTAAAATCTATACTCACCATCGCCCCACCACCTATGCAGGTACTCATGTGCCTTGCAGCCCGGATTATGGATAATGAACCAATCGCCTATTGGGATATACAAAAACACAATGACTATGCTGGTGTGTGCCGCTGGCAAATGGATGATATCCTGACAAAACTATCGGGCTGGATTAGTGCGGATAATTCGCAGCAATTTTGCACGGAGTTACTGACGAGTACAAATGAATTGGGTGATTTGGTTGATATTCATGCAAATAAATGCTGTCTAATATTTGATGTTTTAAATAATAAAGAACATCTTTGATATCAGAAAATATGGCATCTTTTGATGAAACTTCTGAGAATGGGTTTTGTATGCTTGTTTTATATTTCTGTTCTCGAAGTTGTTTTCCTTAATGGTGATGTTTCTAATTTAGTTAAACATGTGCTCTTAGATAAAGGTGTGATGGTCTTTTTGTGCAACTCGACAAAGTATGGGTACCCTGCGGGTAGGTAATGAAATGGATATCCACTAAAATCGACTTCAGTGAGTCATGTTATCGCGTCGAAATTTATAATTCATATCTTCACTGCGAGAGGAGAAGTGACATTCATGGTTATTACCTATTGAATATCGTCAATGTAGAGCTGGAAATTTTTACTTATATCATATTTCCTACTTAAAAACGTATTGCCGGGCTTAGTCAAATTAACAAATTCACCGCCTACGGTTATGTATAAACCAATATTTTGAAATTTGAATAGAGTTGAAAGGAGAATTTTTATGTCTAGCAAACTTCCGGTTTGGACTATATCAATGACACTCTTGCTGATGGTACCTTTTGATCTCATCGCCTCGTTGGCTATGGATATTTATCTCCCCGTGGTCCCTTCCATGCCCAGTGCGCTGAACACGAGCCCTTCGGTCATCCAGCTTACTCTGAGCCTTTACTTGCTGGGATTGGGGCTAGGGCAGGTGATTTTTGGTCCGCTTTCCGACCGCATCGGACGCCGCCCCGTACTGCTCGGCGGTGGAACTATCTTCGTCCTTGCTTCCGTCGCGCTAGCGTTGTTTTCCTCACCTTCCCTCTTCGTGACCTTTCGGCTTATTCAAGCGCTCAGCGCGTCTGCGACTCTGGTTGCGATTTTCGCCACAGTACGTGACGTTTATGCTGAGCGCCCGGAGAGCACGGTGATTTACAGCCTGTTTAGTTCAATACTGGCTTTCGTACCCGCTCTAGGGCCGATACTGGGCGCTTTTCTGGCTGATGGGTTCGGCTGGCGGGCGATCTTCTGGTTCCTAGCGCTGGTGACGGTACTGCCGTTATTGCACGCAGCATCCCGCTGGCATGAAACACGCGTGCCAGCGGCCTCCAAAAGCCTGTCGGCCATGCCGATTTTGACAAGCGGTACGTTCTGGGTTTATACGCTGGCTTTCGGTACGGCAATGGGAACGTTTTTCGTCTTTTTCTCTACCGCGCCTCGGGTGCTGATAACAAAGGCTAATTACTCCGAACTGCAATTCAGCCTTGCATTCGCGACCGTGGCGCTGGTCATGATCGTCACGACCTTTTTCGTAAGGCGGTTTGTTGCCCGTTGGGGGACGAATGGATGCGTACGACGTGGAATGACGCTTCTAATTTTTGGCGCTGGAGTTTTGACGCTAACCTGGACATTAAGTAAGCCTTCGTTTGCAACGTTCGTTCTGCCGATGTGTATAATGGCGGTAGGGATCGTCTTCACTGTCTCCGTGACCGCCAACGGCGCGCTTGCCGCATTCAGTGATCGTGCTGGCCTAGCGGTGGCTATCTACTGGGGCGGTGAAAGTATCATAGTTTCGCTTTTGGGTACCGCAGCTATCGTTAGCATGGGGGGGGATACCGCCTGGCCACTGGTGACTTTTACTATCATACTGGCGACGGCAGTACTTTTTTTGACTAGGACATCGCGAGTATAACTTTAATAGGGGAATTTCACCCGTTGAATATGAAAGATGATGGGAAAAGGCTAATAATGTGTCCTAAATTAGTGGACCACTACAGTCCAATATTATTGACTCTACAAATTTTAATGACAACAGCGAATATATGAACCCTAAAACGTTTTCAATTTTAAGTGTCTCCCTTGCAGCATGGCAGGAGGTCGTTGAATGGGAAAAAGCAGAACAATGGGATTTAGGACTCGACGATGAGGCGAACTTTATTCGTGCAGATCCCAATGGCTTTTTTATCGGTTACGATAATGGTAAGCCTGTCGCTTCACTTTCCATCGTCAACTTTAACGATACATACTCTCACATCGGCCATTTTTTGGTTATCCGGGATAAAAGGAGGCAGGGTTTCGGGCTGAAAATCTGGGAGCAATGCATCAGCCGCGCTAATCCACGTTCATCGGGACTCGATAGCGTAATCAATCAACGTGAAAATTATGAGAAGTGGGGATACGTAGCCAGCTATAAAATATTCCGGTTGTCCTGCATCATTAAGCCGCCATTATATTCGGGAAAATTCGCAGTGGAGGAGGTTAATTCCAAAAATCTTGCAGAAGTTATTGATTTTGATGCAGTCTGCATCGGATACCGGCGGGATCCAATGCTCAAAAATTGGTTTTCCAGTAAAGGTCGCTGGGGGTTCATCACGCGCGAAAATGGTGTTATTACCGGATTGATAAGCGCCAGAAACTCAACCGCGGGTATCCGCATTGGCCCGCTTTATGCCGTCAATTCCGCGACGCTCGAACGACTGTTTAAGAAGGTCTGCTCCTTATTACCGAAAAACAAGCGCGTGACCGTGGATGTTCCAGAATTTGCTCGCGACGCGCTTGTGTTATTCTATGCTTCTGGGATGACCGAACAATTTTACACATACCGTATGTACAGAGGAGTTCCCCCAGATGAGAAAACCAGTTTAATCAAAGGCGTCGCCTCTTTGGATCTCGGGTAACTGTCGGTAGTGGTGCAAGAAACAGATTCACCGTGCTTATCTACGGGTCTGTTTCCTTAAGAATCACTGATCGTCCAATGTACTCATATCGATCACGAAGCGGTATTTTACCTCATTTCTTAACATGCGCTCAAAAGCTCCATTAATTTCGTCCATTCTGATGATCTCGACATCCGCGGTAATGTTGTGATCACCGCAGAAATCTAGCATTTCCTGCGTTTGTGCGATACCGCCGATACAGGAACCCGCGACTGACCTCCGCCCGAGAACCATAGGCATGGTATTCAGAATTGGGTCGATATCCCCGATAAAACCAACGAAAACCAATGTGCCATCCAAAGTCAAAGTTGATATATACGGATTGATGTCATGTGCGTAAGGCACGGTGTCAATAATCAGGTCAAACCGGCACTTCACTCCTTCCATCTTCGACGCTTCGGTGGAAATTACCACATAATTCGCACCCAGTTTCCAAGCATCGGCCTCTTTGCTCGGTGATCGTGTAAACAGAGTTACTTCCGCACCTAGCGCACGTGCCAGTTTAATAGCCATATGCCCAAGTCCACCCAACCCCACTACTGCTACTCTGCTACCTTTGGTTATGTTCCAATGGCGTAGCGGCGACCACGTGGTAATACCGGCACACAATAGAGGCGCAGCAGCCTTGATATCCAGCGTCTTAGGGATACGTAAAACGAAATCCTCTGGGCAAACAATCGACCGAGAATATCCCCCGTACGTCAGCGTATGATCATGGCGATCAAAGCTGTTATAAGTCTGTATGTAGCCTTTTTCGCAATATTGCTCCAGCCCATTTTTACAGGGAGAACATTCTCGACAAGAATCTATTATGCAGCCAATGCCGACTAACTCGCCGAGTTTGAATTTCCTGACTTCAGAGCCCACGCGTCTGATCCGGCCGACGATTTCATGACCCGGCACAATAGGATATTGACTTATTCCCCAGTCGTTGAATGCCTGATGTAAATCAGAATGGCATACACCGCAATAAAGGATGTCGACCACTACATCATTTTCACGCGGATCTCGGCGTTTAAAATAAAACGGTGCCAATGGTGATTTGGGCGACTGCGTCGCATAACCGAGAACGTTAAATGTCATCTTTATTATATGAACACATCCCGCTTGCAACGGCATCCATTGTTTAGACTTCGACAGGTAGGTTACAACTTTATATCCGCTTTTATTGCAGCCTGATAACTGCAAGCCCCTATGTAATTCGCTAATTAACTCCTCATTTTTCCTTAGGGTTTTAAGTCAATAAAATCATTCAGATTTAGCGAATCACTGTCTTACCTATCTTTGTCATCGCTATGGTTGCCAGAACAACCTTTCAGCATTCCCCTTATTGTTAAGAGTTTAATGTTTGCCAGCGACAGCCTTTAACAAGGTCTGGCGCTGACGTAATTTTTGTCGTATCGCAGTCATGTGTGGCTAATATCATTTGGGTATACTTTTATCATTGCAGGTGATAAATGATAAATATATTTTAGTAAAGGCTCTGAACAGACTATTACTTCCCATAAACGACTATTGATCATCCATTTCACAGATAAGTTGAAGATCATTTCCACCAACAGGTAACTTAACCACGTTCCGGGGGATTAAGTTTTTTAACGTTTTCATGATGGTGGCCATTACGATTTTCAGTCCACAAGTGGTGTCGCGAATACCTCCATTATTCATCACCATATTGACAACTTGTTCTTTAATCCCAAGTTTATAGGCTTGGTAAGTGTATTCCAGCTGAAAGACCTTACAACAGACATAACAGCGATAGCCTCTATTTTCAAACAATTTTATAAAAAACATAGGCAATAAAACAATCAAAATCATAATAAAATGATTATTATTTAACCCGAATTCTGGATGAGAAATTGACGAGAAGCCTGTTCCAGGAGCAAAGTTTTGGTGAACGCCGAAAACAGCTCCGGGGAGGAACAGGCTATGGACAACTTAGTTGAAATTTTCTGTCATGTCGATGATTTTTGCCGTTTTTTCATCCCTCAATGGGAACAATTTTGTCTCGATAGCGGGCATCGTTTACGCCGCCGACAAGGTCACATGTCTCCCAGTGAAATCATGACCATTTTGATCCTTTTTCATCGGTCGCATTACCGGGATTTTAAACATTTTTATCTAGAACATATTTGGAAATATCACCACAACAATTTTCCCACCTTACTCAGTTATACCCGTTTTGTCAATGTGGCCCCTTCCGTTTTGGTGCCACTATGCAGCTATCTGACGCAATTAAAAGGGAAACCCACAGGCATTACTTTTATTGATTCCACCCGTTTGAGTGTCTGCCATAACATTCGCATCCCTCGACATAAGGTCTTTGCGGGGATAGCCAAGCGCGGAAAAAATTCAATAAGATGATGTGATGGACGTCCCCTTTTTCAGCGGTAAACAGTGCCCTCTTTTTTTCCGATGCACTGAATTTCAGGAGAACAACTCATGAATACGATCAAAGTGGTTGGCATTGACCTTGCCAAAAATGTTTTTCAGGTCTGCGTCTGGATGGCGGACGGTTCCGGTGCCTCTAACCGAAAGATTTCACGGCAAAAACTCCTTGATATTGTGCGGACTTTCCCGCCATCAACCGTCATTGCCATGGAAGCCGGTGCCACTTCTCATTATTGGGGGAGAACGTTACAGGCGATGGGCTATACCGTCAGGCTCGTCCCCACCCAGCACGTCAAAGC
>NZ_PUJW01000035.1 GCF_011189575.1 Photorhabdus cinerea | reverse complement strand
CCCCGGATGGTTTGCCGCTGACGTGGATTTTACGCACGGAAGTGGGCGGGGGACCGCTGGCGTTGCTGAAACTGCGGGGATTTACGTTGCCGAAGGAGATCTTCGTGGAGGCCCCCGGTGATGACACGTCAGCGCCAGTCATGGATGAGGATGGGGAGGCGGAATGAGGTGGCAACGGTTGATCTTCCCGGCATGGCTGAGCAGGCCAATGTCATTTTACTTCTTGGTAGTTTTATCACTTTTCGGTTCGGGCATTCTGAACCGGTAACTCTGTTTTTATTCCCTTTCTTGAGGACAATACAATGGATGATTTAACCCTGCGCTATTACGAGGCAGAAATGCGCTATCTGCGTGAAGCGGGCAAAGAATTTGCTCAGGCGTATCCAGACCGGGCCGCGATGCTCAATCTGGATAAGAGCAGTATCCGCGACCCTTTTGTTGAACGATTGCTCGAAGGCTTTGCCTTTTTGATGGGGCGTTTGCGCGAAAAACTGGATGATGATCTGCCGGAGTTGACAGAAGGGCTGGTCAGTTTGCTATGGCCGCATTATCTGCGCACCATTCCGTCACTGTCGATTGTTGAACTGACCCCGGACTGGGCGCAGATGAAAAAATCCGAGCAGGTGGAAAAGGGGTTTGAAGTGCTGTCGCAGCCGATTGGCCTGCACCGGACCCGTTGCCGTTATACCACGACTCAGGCGGTTCAGTTGTTGCCTCTGGCGCTGACAGCCGCATCCTTTCAGACGGAACCGGATGGTCGTTCTGTTATCCGGCTGCGTTTTGACTGTGGGAAGATGGTGGACTGGCGGCAGGTTGATTTGAGTCGTTTGCCGCTATACCTGAATGCGGATAGCCCTCTGGCCTGTGCATTACATCAGGCATTCACACTTCAAACACAACAACTGTATTTACGTCTGCCGGGTCAGCCTGACCGCCAGCCGTTTGCGGGCCGATTCTCGCCGCTGGGATTTGGGGAGGCGGATAGGTTGTGGCCGAAAGGGGAAAGTGCGTTCAGTGGTTATCAGTTGCTGCTGGAGTATTTCACCTTCCGGGAGAAATTTATGTTTGTTGCGCTCTGTGGGCTGGAAATGTTGACGCTCCCCGACGAGACGCCGTGGTTTGAGCTGGATGTGGTGCTGAGTGAACGTTGGTCCGGTGACTTGCTGTTTTCTGCTGAGCATATCCGTTTGCATTGTTCTCCGGTGATTAATCTATTTTCGCTGGAATCTGACCCGTTGAAGTTGTCACCATTGCAGACCGAATATCTGCTGCGCCCGATGCGTTTACAGGATGGGCATATTGAGATTTATTCGGTGGATGCGGTGCTGTCCTCGAAACGCAGTGGTCATCAGGGGTATGTGCCGTTCAGTAGTTTTCGTCATAAAGGGGGCATGATGCGACATGATGCGCCGGAGCGTTATTACCATACCCGGGTGAAACGGGGGCCGTCAGGTTTGTACGACACGTGGTTGATTTTAGGCGGGGAGGATTTTGATGACGATGAACTGGATGAAGAAGAAAACTTGTCGCTGACCTTAACTGGCACCAACGGGCAACTGCCGCGTCGGGCATTGCAGGATACATTGCTGGATACGCCCGTCAATTCTCCGTTGGCGGGACTGACCGTGCGTAACCTGTGTGAACCGACGTTGCCCTGTTATCCGCCGAATCAGGATCGCTTTCACTGGCGGATACTTAGTCATCTCGGTTCCAACTTCCTCAGTATGATGGATAACCCGGATGTGCTGCGCGGCACGCTGGCTCTGTATGACTGGACTGACGATGAGATGAACACCCGTCGTTTGGATGCGATTGTGGCGGTGAAACATTCGCTTATCGAACGGTTTGAGCAGGGGTATCTGCGCCGGGGTGTTCACATTGAAGTGACGTTGGATAGCCAGGGGTTCTCCGGCACGGGTGATATTTGCCTGTTCGGTGAAATGCTCAGTCGCTTCTTTGCCTTGTACACCGATATTCATCTGTTTAACCGGCTCACGCTGATTTTGCAACCCACTGGGGAACGACTGTTATGGGAAGAACACCACTGTCCGCACATTCCGGGCTGATGGCCGTACTAAAGGCCAATATATCGACACTCGATTTCTACTCATTCTGTCAGATAATTGAGCGAGCCGCCCCTGACCAGCCGCTGCTGGGCAGTACAGATAATCCTGCCGATGATGCGATACGTTTCCGTCCTCATCCAGGGATGGGTTTTCCGGTCAGCGAGTTAAAAGCGATAGAAACTGATAGCGAACGCCCAGATTATCCTCCGACGGCCAGAACCACATTTATGGGATTGTATGGGGTGGATTCCCCGCTGCCGACGGCTTATTTGGACGATATTACCCGGTACCGGGACGGGCATGAAATGATTGCAGCCTTTCTGGATATCTTCAATCACCGGATATTTACTCAGTTCTACCGTATCTGGCGTAAATATTCCTACCCGGCTACTTTTGCCGCCGGAGGAACAGATGGGACGTCTCAGTGTTTACTGGGGCTGATTGGCTTAGGTATCCCAGGTAGCCGGCAGCATATTACCACGCCGGTGTCCCGTTTTCTGGCTCTGCTCAGTGTGATGCGTCTGCCGACTCGTACCGCTGAAGGTGTCTCAGCACTGGTAACATTGCTGGCGCCGCAGACTCGCTCGGTGGTGACCCCCTGTTGCCCCCGGCAGGTCCATCTGACGCACCCGGCGGGTTTTTTAGACACGCATCCGGTTTCTCTGTCGCAGCGCACGGTGCTGGGTAGAATGGGTACCGATATTAATAGTCAGCTTTTGGTGGCATTGCATACGAATTGTTCGGAGGAGGCACGAGGTTGGCTACCGGGCGGGCAGTTGCACACTGATTTTCAGGTATTGTTGCGGGTTTATCTGGGCTGGCGTTACCCGGCCAGACTGCAACTGACTTTGCCGACCCGGATATTGCCGCCACCGTTACTGGGTGGTCCACCGGTTCAGTTGGGATTAACCGGGGTGTTAGGGCTCAAGGCGGAACATCCTCCAGCGATGATACCTGACAACATAACAGTGAATTTGGGGAATTATCAGGGCATCACGCCAGATAACCATGAAAATATAGGAGGACGCCATGTCAATTATGCCTTTTTATAAAACCATGCCGGTGATAGCGGCGATAACATTGTTGTTGACCGGCTGCGGTCTGACCCAGACGGTGAGTGATGGCACGGTCTCAGTCGCACAATCACTTTTCCATAAGCAGGTAAAAACGTTGCATCTGGATTTTATCCCGCGGGCAGCGGTCAATACTGATGGTGGAGAAAATATTGCGCTGTCTGTCCCCACACTGGTACGTATCTATCAGTTGCGGGATAACAAAACGATATTGGCGGCGGATTATGCGGATTTACTGAATGACGGTGACCGGGTACTCAGCGCCGATAGTCTGGCGAGTCAGGAGGTGGTGGTGAAGCCGGGCGGTCATGCGTCTCTGGATATGCCGATGGCGACGCAGGCGAAATATGTGGCGGTAGTGGGGTTGTTCAGAAGCCCTGATCTGTCTAAAGGGACCTGGCGCCGGATAATAACGCGTCACGAATTGTTACCGGATAAGCCCCGGACGATTGAGTTGAATGCCAAGGGGCTGGTTTTGTTACCTGAGCAGGAGTGAAAGGAATGAAAAAGAAAACGACAATGAAAAAGCCTTCTCTATACGACAGCCTGGCGGGAAGTTTTACCGGTGGTTTGGCGTTGTCTCAGGTCAGTGAAGAAGAGCAGGTGATTTTATCGGTACTGGACAATATGCAGCGCATCCTCAACTGCCGGGCGGGAACGCTCGCCCATTTACCGGATTATGGTCTGCCTGATCTCAGTACCATTCTGCAAGCGCTGCCTGCGTCGTCCCAGCGTCTGATTGCGACGATCGAACATACGCTATTGACTTATGAACCGCGTTTGAAGCAGATCACGGTGACGTTATTGCCGATGCTTGAACCGGCCCATCTGCGTTATGACATCCACGCGGAATTGAAAGGTGTAGGACTGGTGCGTTTTAGCACGGAATTTGTACCGGAAGGGCAGGTACTGATCCGTCACTTACGTCAGCAAGGGCATCTGGATTAACTCACTGTTTCATCAGGCGGTATTCTTTGTTATCGAAACGGATTTGGGTGATGCTTTGTCACGCTTTCGAGCACGATTTTTCTTCAATCAGATATTCATTATTCTTTTCAGCCAGTAATATCTTCAGTGCTTGCTGTTCATCCTTATTAAGGAGGGCTGTGTTCGCTCCCGCTTCAATCAACAGCCGGGCTATATCGTTTCTTTGATCGCTAATGGCTTCTTGCAATGGCGTTTTTTTGTTTTGGTCTAGTGCGTCAAGGTTGATACCGTGTTTTTTCAGCAGCATCGAGAATGATTTCGTGCGTGGGGAGCCTGTTTCACCCATGAAGCGCATTAAGGCTTGCAGCGGGGAACGACCGTAGTGACTGTAGTAAGGATCGTTGTTCTTTATGTGTTCGACAGGAAAACCTTGCGTCTCAATCAGCCAGCGGCCAACATTTGTTGCTGCGCCACTGGCTGCGGCGACCAGCAGTGTTTCATTCTCATCCATGATTTTCCCTCTGATATTCAGTGGAACACCCTGTGAGTGAAATGTGTGATTCTATATCGGTTGGTCGGTACTGGCACTACATTTGTTACAGATCTCTTTGGTATACGTGAATACCTTAATGATTCAACAGGTTCTTAACGAGCCAAACTGGCTCCCAAGGATGAAAATGGAGGACTTCAGGGCATTGACGCCGTTGATTTATTGGGGTTTGAGGAGCAACGGAACCATAAGTACTGATAAGTGGTTAAATAGAATGGCTAATATTCATAAAATGAAATAATTATGAGTTTTACATTACCTATTATGAATATACGTCCAAAATGAGTATAGGTGATTTGGCTATCAGTAGAGGGGGTGGTTAAAAATAGCAATTCACGTGTAAGTTGGCCACCCGATTTTTGGCTATTTAAATTGACCGCTTAAAGGCGTTTACAGTTCCATTGCCAGGCAATCGAAAATTTGAAGATGAATAAAATAACTAACCCTGATGGGCATGAAAAAATGGGGCAATTAAGCCCCAGTGAAATGTAATTTTAAACCCAATGCTTTGGTTATTTTAACTACAGTATTAAATGAGGGATTTGTTTCTCCAGAAAGTGCCTTATAAATACCCTCTCTACTTATTCCTGCTTGTTTTGATAGCTGGCTGACATTTTTTGCTCTTGCGATATTTCCTAATGCAATAAATAAATATTTAGTATCGTTTTCCTCTAGCGCTGCATTTAAATATAATTGAATATCTTCATCATCATTTAAAAATTCAACAACGTCAAACTCTTTAAGTTCTTTATTCATATTAAAATCCCCATTCTTTAGCTATTTCTTTTGCTTTTTTTATGTCTTGTTGTTGTGTATTTTTATTTCCACCGCACAGCAACAAAATAATTTCATCATTTCTATTAGCAAAATACACCCTATATCCTTTGCCTTGATGAATTCTTAATTCTGATATTCCATTTCCGACAGGTTCCACATCTCCGAAATTACCCTCTTTCATTCTATCAATTCTTATAATTATTTTTGCTTTCGTTGTTTTGTCTTTCAAAGACTTTAACCATTTCTCTACTTCGGGCGTTCGATTTACTTTAATCATTTTACCTCTCATTACTATATTGAGTGTAGCACAACATTTCAGTGTGTCAACTGCCGTTAACAATTTTCAAATACTCTCAAATAATAATAAAACTTTCTACATTGACACGGACATTAGTATTCATTGATAGTTTAGAAAAAGAATCTTCTGCAATCCGAAGTATAGATCGATTCTAGCCAATATTTTCATAAACTTAACATATGGAGGTAACACCTAAATTATGATAGACAAATCAAAGTTACTAATGGTGTCCCCCACACCGGCTGAAGTTAAAATAGCCAGAGAGACAGCCAACCTAACTACGGCGGAAGCTGCATCACTTTTTGGGTTACATGATGGCAGTTCGTGGCGTAGAAAAGAGATTCTTCAAGAGAGAAGTTCTAATAAACGTTTATTAAAACCTGCTGAGTACGAAATGTTACTATTAATAGCCGGAATACATCCGAATTTTGAATTAATGGTTCGGAAGTAATACATATGAGGGCGTGTTATGGGTACGAAATGGTGTCGGTTTTTTTACGCCTGTAGTTTTTCAAAATCACACTCCCGCGCAAAAGCGCGGAGTGATCGTAGGTTGCCAAGAACACGTTTTACAATTTCATATTCTTCTGCCATTTTCTGAGTGACGCAAAGAATGAGCAAGTTGCACGATGGCACACCAGTTATGGTGCCGTTCCGCTATATTTTTTCCTATGATCATGATGAGTTTTCCCCGGCTTTTAACTATAGTTTTTGCCGGGGCTTACGAAAAATCGGATATACCCGTTATCTTTCAAGTTGCCTCTTTGTTGGCTGCACTCACTCACCCCGGTCACAGAGTTATCTATGCTCCCGGGGATTCGCTCCCTTGCCGTCGCAACGCATCTTGAAATCCATAGGGTATATACAGAGTTTCTATGACAATAAAAACTTTTCTGGTACATAGTGGTGAAAATTATTAGCCAGACAGTATTCTTTTAGTTGCTGACTGGAGTTAATACCTATCTTGCAATATATCCGATCCATATGTGTTTCAACTGTACGATAAGCAATGTTTAATATTTCCCCAATCCGTTTTCTGCTGTATTGCTGTAAAAAGAGGAAAATAATATCCCATTCACATTGAGTAAAAAGATCTGTTGGTGGTTGGAGAATGATGGATGCAGGTAGTTCATTATAATATTGATGTAGGCTGGTTAATGAGTAATTTGGCGCTTTCCATGCATGTAAGAGGATGCCGACGCACTCATTTTCATCATTATATAGTGGAGATTTTTCTTGGAAATAAGATGACAGAATTTTCTCTTTTCCAAATGCATGTGTTTCAAGTGAACATATTCTTTCCTCTTTTTTCATTACATTTTTATCATGAGTAATGAATTCTTTTGCAAACTCAGCTCCTTCCCAAGGGAGTTCATTGTCATATAATCCTTCATAATTAAATGAGCTTGGCAAATTTTGAGTGGATCTTAATGCCATATTACCGTAGATCCAGCACGAATTTTTATCTTTGATTCCCCAAGGTTCATTACTCATTTCTATGGTATTTATAATCTGAGGTGATATCGTATGGTTATTCTTCATAAAAACTCCGTTATCAGTTAGGGCTAAATAGTCTGCTTTCTGGATGTACAAATCTTTCTGGTACATATAGATCAAAATCATTTGTTCGACAATATTCTTCTAACTTATAACTGGAGTTAACACCCACTTTTTTATATATTCTTGACATGTGGACTTCGACAGTACGATAGGAAATATTTAATATTTTACCCATTTGTTTGCTGGTATATTTTTGTAGCGAGAGGAAAATAATATCCCACTCCCGTTGGGTAAATAAATCAGTGGGTGGTTGGAACATAATAGATGCAGGGAGTTTACCATGGAATAAACGGGTTAATGAGAAATCTTGGGCTGGCCATCCATGTAAAAAGATACCGACGCATTCATTTTCATCATTATATAGTGGATATTTTTCTGAGAAAAGTGAGGATAGAAATTTATCTTTCCCATACATATGTGTTTCCAGTGAGCATATTCTTTCTCCTTTTTCCATTACACTTTTGTCATGAATAATGAATTCTTTTGCAAACTCTGCTCCGTCCCAAGGGATCTCATCATCATACCGTCCTTCATAATCAAATGAGTTTTGAAGGTTCTGTGCAGATCTCATTGCCTGATTACCATAAATCCAGCATGAATTTTGATCTTTAATTCCCCAAGGTTCATCACTTTGCTGCATTGTATTAATGACCTGAAGTGAGATATCTAGATTATTAAATTTTTTCATGATTGAATCCTATTTTCAGTTAATAATGAGCTTATAATTCTCTGCTGCCAATAGTGACAAATCTTTCTGGGATATAGTGATCAAATTTATTTTCTTTGCAGAAATCGGCTAATTCTATATGTCGTGGTAAATTAAACTTTTGGTAAATTGACTGAGTATAATTAACGACATCTTCTGTACTTATCATTAATTCTTTACTAATGCTCTCTTCATCCAATGAACGAAGGGTAAGAAAGAGAATTTCCCATTCAGTTTGCGTTAAGATGTCATTAGGTGGCATGAGTTCTAGGGCTGCTAGAGATGTTTTTTCATAATAGTAAGAAACAGAAAAATCTTGAGTTTTATACATATGAAAAATGATCCCGATACAGTCACCTTTGTCGTCACAAAGTGGGAATTTGTCGCAGAGATAAGTCTGTTTGACTTTATTTTCTCCAAACTGATGCGTTTCCAGTGAAGTGACTCGTTGCATTGTGTGAAGAGCTTTTTGATCCTGCTGATGGAATTCTTTTGCATATTCTGCAATAGGTGAGGGTAATTCCTCTGTTGAAAGCCCAGTAATATCGAAATCTTTAGGGAGGTTAAGTAATTGATAAAAAGCTGGATTGGCATAGATAAATCTTGATTGGAGATCTTTGGCTCCCCAAGGTTCATCACTTCTCTCCCACATGAGAATTAACTGTGGAGTGATATTGCTGGGTTGGTTTTTTATATTTGACATAGTAACTCCTGAATCTTTATTTGAGTCATTATTTGAATGGTTAGTTGGCCGATTATACTTCAAGTGATCTGGTTGTATAATAGAATATAATAACTTGCTCGTCAAAAATCATATATTTATTAATTGATTTTTTACTATTTAACAGGGAAATTTTAAATGGGAATGAATATAACTGTAATTACTATTTTGTGTTAAAATTGTTCAAATGGTCTGTTGGAAAAAAGGGTTATCAGCTGTTGTTGCGCTCGTTGTTGTTCCTGATGTTAAACATTTTTGGGTTAGAAAGAGTGTATTATCAATAGTAAATGAGCGTAGATTATACCCGAAATTATTTGTATATTCTTTGTTGTTAATTTATGAACAATAATTTGCTCTAATGCTTAATAGCCAATTCTATTAATCTATTTTATTTACTTTTATACCCAATAGATTTCAAGTTGCAGCGCGGCGGCAAGTGAACGCATCCCCAGGAGCGTAGGTACAAGAAGAATATAATGTGACTGCTTCTTGCCCTACCGGCATACTTGCCGCCGAGTTATCGGTCTCCTTTTGGCTGTTATTGAGGATAACTCCGTGTTTATCGACATCAAACTGGCGATAGGCATTATGCGAAACGCCGGTGGCACTGGGTGTCTGAATATTGACCTGTGGTGTGCCGTGCTGCACTGCACTAAATGGAGATACTACGGAGAAATCTCCACAAATCGAGTAAATTATCACGATATTTCTGTAAGATGAGCTATATCCAATAGATTTTAAGCCGCAGTGCGGCGGCAAGTGAACGCATCCCCAGGAGCATAGATAACGATGTGACCGGGGTAAGTGAAAGCAGCCAACAAAGCAGCAATTTGAAGGATGAAGGGTATACAGCAATTACGTCTATCGGGATCGATAGTTAATTTATTTTTAATTCTATTTTTTATAAATTTTTATTTATGATATATTTTTGTATTTTCTTTGTTAATATTGTGTTTCAATGATTTGTATTTATTTTATTTTTATAAAAAAATTAGACTATTATTGTTAGACAATATTTCTGGAGATGATTTGTTATTTTATTTTGACGAAATAAATAAAATATTTTATATATTTCCAGTATGACAATGTTAATAATTTAATTAATTTTATTTATGAAAAATTATTTAACAAATGTTAATATGAACGGTTGATTATATGGAAATTTGCATTATGGCTCGATTTCATTTTTATTATCTTATTTGCGTTTTTTGCATCAATGTGGGGATATGGGGCAATATATAGGGGGTAAACGGACTTTCTTATGGATAAATATTGATTTTGAGTTTTTGCTCTATATTATTTTATTTTACTTGTTTATTTAACAGTATTTTTAATACATATAATCTCATTATGTATGTGGGTATAATATCTCATATTGTACAGATTATTGTCAATAAATTGCGTTTTGGAGTGGAAATATGCCTAAAAAACTAGAATAAATCATCTTTGATATTAGTTGTAATAAAGGCATTTTTTCTATTTATTTCATTGAGTAACGACTGAACAATTAGATAAATGAAATAATATCTGAGAACAGTAATCAGCCTGAATTAAAGCAAATTATATAAAGAATACTTAATCGATTGCTGTCATTGTGCTTTTTGCCGTGGGAAGGTCAGAGGGTTTGTATTGCCCACGGGAAATTAGATTCTCAAAACAACTGTTGTATCTGTCAGATGCAGTGGTTTTCTATTTAACCTCAACTAAATTAAGGGATTGTTTATGGGGAAATCATCAAACCGCAGTACAGAGTATTTCTTCACTGGGAAATATTACGATGATGATGATGGGAATAATATTGTTGCCATTGGAGTGGGAGGGGAGATTTATGCCAAAGGAGGAAATGATCATATTACTGTTGGTTCGCTAGGGGCGACAATCTATGCCAGTTCTGGCGATAAGACGGTAGATGGTGGTGCCGGGTATTTAAAAATAGTGAATATTGACGGTGATCTGAATGTACATGGCGCCGCAGGTTACGCAAGTATTGATAAAAACGGTAATGGCAATATTTCATTTGCTGGCGCGGCAGGTGGTATTTCTATGGATCACCGAGGAAGCCGCGGTAACCTGAATTTCTCCGGGGCTGCTGCTTATAACGGTCTAAGCCGTAAAGGACAATCTGGTGATGTGACGTTTAAAGGTGTCGGTGGTTATAACGAGTTATGGCACGAAACTAATCAGGGCAATTTAAGCTTTAGTGGCGCAGGAGCGGGTAATAAAATTGATCGTACCTGGTATGACCGCTATGAGGAAAGCCACGGAGATGTGATATTTGAAGGCGGAGGTGCGGCAAATAGCATTAGTTCGCGGGTTGAAAGTGGTAATATTGATTTCACAGGTGCAGGAGTTGATAACCACATTATTCGTAAAGGGAGAGAAGGCAATATTATCTTGCATGGTGCCGGGGCATCAAACCGCATTGAACGCTTGCGAGAAAGCAAAGATAAATATGAACAGACTCGCGGTAATATCGAATTTGAAGGCGCAGGCGCTTATAACAAAATTTATTCTGATATAGCTCATGGTAATATCAATTTCTCCGGTGCGGGTGGTTACAATGAAATATCAAGAATAGGTGAAGATAGCGATTCGTATGATAAAGCTTTGGAATACACTAAAGCTGAAGAAATTGTCTTAACAACGGCGAAGATGGGCGTTCAGGAATCCCAGCAAGTGATAGGCATTAAATCAACGACTGAGCCTAATACTTACCTCTTTGCGTTTGCTGACGAAAAAGATACTAAGATCAGCAAAGTTCAGTTTAGAAATGATCCTGAAACCGGTAAACTGAGTTATTACGCCACTTCATGGCGTAAAAATGGTAATCAACTCGAAAATCTTGCTACGGAAAATATCTCTTTAGAGAATGGATTTGATGATATAAGCAATGATGATATAAGCAATGATGATTATCGTCTTTCCAATTTAATCTTTGAACATCATCACCCCGTGACTATTCAGCATATTGTTGAAGAAGATTTGCAGGAAAATCAGTGGGTGACTTATGCCAGCGGAACCACCGCTAAAGCAGAAGATATCACATTGATTGATGCAAAAATGCATGGGCGTTCAATCCATTCTGATGGTTTGATATTAGATGTTTCGGCGGTGAAATCGAATGGTCGGGCAAATACTTATGTCTATGCCAAATATGTCGAATCATATACCAAAGTGGTCAAGGTGGAGTTGGCAAATGATCCTAAAACCGGAGAGCTGAAATATTATGCCAGTGCATGGTACAAAGCAGGCGACCATACCGGTGATTTGGCCAATGAAGATTTTTCACTCGACAATGATTATCGCTCGATGGAGGTGGGAGGATATTCGCTAACTAAGCTTCAATATCAAGTCGATACTGTACGCCGTGTCTCTGAGCATTTAGAACATATTGAAGAATATAGTCATCAGGAATTGGTGAAGTCATCTTCGGATATTGGTGATAGCTCCGGTGATGTTAATTTTAGCGGTATGGGTGGCGGAAACGTTATTAAATCCAGTGTAATAGATGGCAATGTTAATTTTGAAGGTGATGGGATTGCTAATGTCATTCTTCATAGTTCGAGATTCGGTAATACGCATTTTGAAGGCGCAGGTGCTGCCAACGTCATTGTGAAAAGTGGTGAACAGGGTGATTTGACTTTTCGTGGCGCAGGTCTGGCAAATGTCCTTGTCCACCAAAATCAGTATGGAAACATGGATGTTTACGCTGGCGGTGCGGTAAACGTTCTGGTTCGTGTCGGTGATGGGCTGTATCTGGCGCATCTTCTGGCGATTGGCAATATTTCTATCCACCAGGGTAACGGTGATAGTCGGGTTACCATGCTGGGAGGATATAACACCCATACTCAAATAGGTAATGGCAGCGCGAATTGGTTAGGTGCAGGCGGTTTTAATGTCATGACCCAAAAAGGTAAAGGGAATATTTCCTCAGTACTTTTGGGTGGCGCTAATGTGCTAACTAAGCTTGGCGCAGGTGATTTGATTTCCGGTATGTTAGGGGGGGCCAACATTATCACACATATCAGTAGTGATAATGAAATATCAGACACCACGGCAATTGCGTTGGGTGGAGCCAATATCCTCACCAAAAAAGGAAGAGGTGATGCTGTTGCGGTGATGGGCGGTGGCGCAAACGTTCTGACTCACATTGGTGGTGGGAGTACGACGGGGGTGATGTTGGGGGCAGCCAATATCCTAACCAAAGTAGGGGATGGTGACACCACGGGCATTATGCTTGGAATTGGTAATGTGCTGACTCATGTCGGTGACGGTCAGACACTGGGGGTCATGGGAGCAGCAGGTAACATCTTTACTAAAGTGGGAGATGGAACCGCAATTGCGGCTATGATTGGTGCTGGCAATATCTTTACCCATGTTGGTCAGGGTGATGCATGGGCGTTGATGGGTGGTCTGGGTAATGTCTTTACCAAAGTAGGGGATGGTAAGGCGCTGGCACTGATGATAGCCGCTGGTAATGTATTTACCCACGTTGGGGATGGGATGAGCGTTGCCCTGATGCTGGCGGAAGGTAATGTTGCAACCAAAGTGGGTAATGGTGTGACCTTGGCAGCGATGATAGGCGAGGCCAATGTGATGACCCATGTCGGTAATGGTCAGACATTTGCCGCTATGATCGGGGAAGCCAATATCCTGACGAAAGTGGGTAATGATTTGACTGTCGGCTTGATGATTGGTGATGCCAATATCTATACCCATGATGGTGGTGGGACAAGTATTGGCTTGTTTGCCGGTAAGTTGAACGTGATGACCAGAGTGGGTGATGGTACAACGCTGGCGGCAATGTTTGGTGAAGCTAATATCATGACCCATGCTGGCGACGGTTTAACTGGGGTATTGGCACTGGGTAAAGCCAATATTGTCACTAAAGTGGGTAAGGGTTTTATGGGGGTTGTGGCAGCGGCTGAGGCTAATGTTGTTACTCATATGGGATCATCAACGACGGCTGCCGTGCTATTAGGTAAAGGCAATATTCTGACGAAAGTAGGTAATGGTACAACGGTCGGCCTGCTTATTTCCGATGTGGGTAACATCATGACACACGTTGGTGATGGCACAACGGTTGGTTTCGCGAAAGGTAAGGCCAATATCATTACTAAAGTGGGGGAAGGTGCAGGGGTTAACGCTGTCTGGGGTGAAGCTAATATCCTGACTCATGTTGGTAATGGCGACCGTTACAATTTCGCCAAAGGTAAAGCGAATATCATTACCAAAGTGGGAGGAATGCGAGAAGTCACAGTCGTTCAGGGCGATGCCAACATTATCACCCATGTTGGTAACGGTGATGATTACACGGGAGCTTGGGGCAAAGCTAACGTTATTACGAAGGTAGGCGACGGGAATAATGTGGTGCTTGCTAAAGCTGATGCCAACGTTGTGACTCAAGTTGGTAACGGCGATAGTTTTAATGCCTTATGGAGTGAAGGCAATATTGTGACTAAGGTGGGTGACGGTACGCAGGTTACCGTGGCGAAAGGCAAAGTTAATATCACGACTACCGTGGGTGATGGCTTAAGTGTGACGGCGACGCATGGTGACCAGAATGTGAATACCAAGGTGGGAGACGGCGTTTCAGTCAATGCCGTATGGGGTGAATATAACGTCAATACCAAAGTTGGCAATGGTCTTAATGTTGCGATTATGAAAGGCAAAGGCAATGCCAATATTCATATTGGTGATGGTTTGGGTTTTAATGCCTCTTATGCCCGCAATAATGTGGCGATTAAGGTTGGTAATGGCGATTTTTACAGCCTTTCTATTGCGGAAAGTAACACGAAAAGCAACAATCTCTCTTATCTGTTTAAAAATTTTAAACAAACTGTATTAGGTGTGGAAGGTAGCCATGCGATTAATTATTTGATCCATGGTAATGAGGCTAATACTTCTGGAACCAATAAAGGGAGAGGCGCGATTAACTTAACCGAAGTGTCTGCCATTGATGGTTTCCAGATGGATAAAATTGATGAAATTAGTTCGGATCTGGCTAACAACTTGAGTGGCACAATAACTCCGGTGGAGACGCCTGATATCGAGGTTATCCAGAATGCCTTGCAGGTTGGAGATAATGTTGGTTCAGCTCAGGATCAGACATCCCCGCAAGCTGATGCGGTTATCAGACATGCGAAGCAGGATAAAGCCGCGCAAAATGCGTTAAACGATAAAGAAAAAGCTGAGATGAATCGTCAGCTTCTGGAACAAGAGAAAGATAAACAGCTTAAAACGATTTCAAAATCACAATTCCAACTGGAATCAACCAATCAAGATGCACTGAATACCAATGGTCAAGTACAGCGTGATGCAATAAGTAAAGAGTCCAGGGTAGTCGAAGAAGAACTGATGCTTATGGCTCAAGGTATGGATGCGCTTAATAACTATGGGAATTATGATGGTAAATCAGGTGATGAGTGGCGTAATCGGTTTGCGGTTGGATATCTGGATAATATCCAGAATAAATTAAATGATGCCAAACTTACGGCACAAGAAAAATTAGCTGATGCACAGCAGCACTTTATTAATAAACGAGAAGTAGTAAAAACAGCAATTGAGAAATCAGAGGCAGGTTTAGGGAAAAGTCTCGAAAATATAGATAATGCAGACAAAGATATTGTAGACGCTGAGAAAAAAGCAGAGCAGAGAAAAGAAGAGGCATTATTACAGAAACAACGGGCTGAGAAAGCGGTAAGTGACGCCAATACCGCGTATGAGAAAGTGAAACAGCGTGGTGAAAGAGATAGTTTAGAGGCGGAAAATAAAGCTGCACAGGCGCAAAAGAATGCAAAAAGCGTGAAACAGGCTGATGATACTAAACCAGAGCGTATCGGGGCAACGGGGAGTGGTTTGTCTGGAGAAGCTTATACACCGATCGAGGTGGAGAAATCGAAGAGTCATATCGATCCTGCATCGAAAACAGAAGCTGACGGTTGGCTCAGTGAAGATTTAACATTAACAGCAGAAGATTTGGCGGCCTTGAATGATGCACAGCAAGCGGTCAATCGGTTACAGCTCAACAAGGGTATTCGCTCAGGAAATACCGGTGCTGCGGTTATTTCAATGTTTAGCGAAACATCATCGTTTACCGAAACATCATCCGGTGGCACGGTGGAACCAACCTTAAATGAACCCAGAGAGTTAACCAGAAAAGCGCCGACGATTTCGGGTATTGATCTGCAAGGATTAGGGGGAAATAGCCATCAATCTCGCTCTTCACTTAAAGAATTAGAGCTTGTCTTACTGAACAAGGGAGACAAACGGTTTATTGATTCTACTAAAAGACGTCTTGGTTCGATAAATACCGATCGGCCTGGTAAGGCGCTGGTGGCCGTGCGTGAGGCTTTTAACAGCACCGTCGAACGGCCCGATGAACAACATGTATTACAGCTTGAACAAGCGCTGGCTCATTGGCAGCAGTATGATCCCAAAGAATTCGCTCAGCGTAGTAAATTGGTGAAAAGCTTACGTTTTGAGATGGGTGAACTGGTTGCTCACATTCAGGCCCAGAGAGCTGAGTCAGCCGGGATTTTGGGGATCACTGTGCCACCTGAGCAAGTGCCACAGTTTGGTCAGCAGGTATCCTTTGACGGTTTCGGGCGTGTGGTGGGCCTGAAAGGTGATATTGCGCAAAGCGAAATTAATCGTCTCACTGATTTACAAATTAAGCCATTAACCCAGATTAATTCCGCTGCGGAGCGGGATGCACCTAAGACCGAAAGCGAAAGCCTTATCGTTTTCGTCAGCCGATTACAACAAGAAGCTATCCCAGAAGGTAAGCCTTTGATTGAACGCGCTAGAGAACTTTGGCTTACAGGGCAAGTAACACATCAGAAAACCAAAGAATTATTTGAGGATGCTGTTACCCAGTTGAAAACGCATCCTGAATTGCACATTCTGGCTCAACAGCTGTTGGCCGATGCCAACAAAGAGAAGGCCACCGGACAATATATTGATAACCTATTTGGCCGCCATTTTGATTCTGAACTGGCTTATGAACTGGTGAAAACGGCATCACCGGAAGCGAAAGATACCGCTGAACGAACAGGTAACTTCCTGGTACAGGATTTTGAACAGTGGATAAGTGGTTTTTATCGCGAAGGTGCTGAACGTGACCAGAAAATTGCTGGCAAGATGCAAGCTTTTGCTAAGGCTATTGATAAGGATTTTCGCCCTTGGTTCAGCCGGGTGCCTGAGGTAACGACATTCCTGAACGATCCAACTTTTACCAATTTCAAGACCATGATGACTAAGGTTGATGATGGTTTTTCTGTGATTAAGGTGCCGTTTCTGGCGGTAAAAATGGCGACCACCCCGGGAATGGGGATGGATAGTGCTGACTGGAAGAGAAAAGGGGATTCTTTCTATCAGAATGTGATCACCAAAGCCCGTTCAACCAGTGCTGAGTTGACTACCGGGGCTGATATTACGCACAAAGTCGTTATCACGGAAACGCAGACCAATGATTATGGCACGGCGCTGCCCTACCAGCCTGCGAATGGTAAGCATGACGACTTTTTGTATGGCAGGAAGGTCGCGGCAGGTCGGATTTTGACCCCAGGACGGGAAACTGTATTTGAGCATAATGCATTAGCTCAAGGTCAATCTGTAGTGACTGGCGCGTCTGGTTCGACCAATATCATGGTTCACCTCAATGACTATATTGCCAGCAAGCAACCCAACTTCCCAACCGGGCAAAGCTATCTCAATACTCTGGCATTTTTGGTATTTGATGGTGGTCACTCTGTCAATGAAAGTCTGGCGGTTTACAAAGCATTACAGGAAACCGGTGATGAGCGTCAGCAGAAGCAGAAACTGAACAGCTACACTGCCAATTATCAGGATCTGGCAGATATTGCTGGGGAATCGGGTAAGGCGTGGGTAAATCAGGCGCTGGATAATGCTTTTAAAGAAACTCAGGAGTTTTATCAGAAGTATGCGGTGGTAAAACCGCAAAGCCGTCCTGCGGTGGAAGACTTAGATGGGTTATCTGGCAAAAATAAAGGGGTAGAACCTGTTATTATCGACGATAGTCATCTGAACAAACCACTTGATGGCTGGCAAACGGTGGAAGTGACTCGACAGACTGATAGCCGTGAAACTCGCTTTGATGGTCAGATCATCCTTCAGATGGAAGATGACCCGATAGCTGCCAGAGCAGCTGCTAATCTGGCGGGTAAACACCCGGACTCCAGTGTAGTTATTCAACTCGATGCCAACGGTAAATATCGTGTTGTTTATGGCGATCTGTCTAAATTATCGAACAAATTACGCTGGCAGGTTGTCGGTCATGGTCGTGATACATCAGAGCAGAATAACATTCGTCTGAGTGGTTACAGCGCGGATGAATTGGCAACGAAACTAAAGCAGTTTTATCAGGAGATTAAGCTGGGCGAAAAGGCCATCAGCAAACCCGATCACATCAGTCTGGTGGGTTGTTCACTGATTAGTGATGATAAGCGGGATGGTTTTGCTCGTCACTTTATTACTGAGTTGGATAAACAAGGTATCCGCAGTGATGTTTCTGCCCGCAGTAGCGAAGTCGCGGTTGACGCAACAGGCCGTAAGTTTACCCGTGATGAAAATAACCAATGGGTTAACAACTTGCCTGATAACAAAGTTGTATTGAGCTGGGACGCAGAGAATAAACTGATAACTCATACAGAACAGGTTCGTCGTGGTATTGCTGAAAGCGATATCAATTTCGCTAAAGTCGGGTATACAAAGGCTGATTCGGTTACCCAAGGGGCGATTGCGGATAACGCTGAAATTTTCATTGAGCCACAGAAGCGTAACAAGGTTAACACCAGCGATAACTCGCAGAGTCAGCTCAGTTACTCCGGTAGTATCCAGGGAGATATCGGTGACGGAGAATTTACCGTGCTCAACTGGGGAACATCGAACGTAGGCATTAAAGTGGGAACCGGTGGTTTTAAATCACTGGCTTTCGGTGATAACAATGTGATGGTGCACATCGGTGATGGTGATAGTAAACATAGCTTTGATATTGGCGGCTATCAGGCGCTTGAAGGGGGGCAGATGTTTATTGGTAACCGTAACGTCAGCTTCAACCAAGGTCGTAGTAATGACCTGATTGTGATGATGGATAAATCCATCCCAACGCCGCCGCTGGTTAATCCATTTGATGGTGCTGCCCGTGTTGCTGGCGTATTGAAAGGTATTGCCCGTTCCGGTGACGAGCAGGATTGGTTAGCAGCACAAGATCAGCAGTGGACAATCGCCGGTGCGAAGAAATTTGTGCGTGATATATCTGGTTTAGACCAAACCAGCAGCGTGGATTACGAAACGCTGCTTAATTTGGATTCTCAGCATGAGCGTAGTAGCCGTGGTTTAAAATATGATGCTGAATTAGCATTGAATAAGAAACTTAATCAGTGGTTAGGCGAAAATGACAATAGTGTCAATGCAGGCAAAATGAGCCGGGCAGATAAATTCCGTCAGGCTAATCAGGAGCTGGCTTTCAACTTTGCTGTTGGCGGGCGTGGCGCTGATATTCAGGTTACGACCGGTAACTGGAACTTTACGTTCGGTGACAATATTCAGTCAATTTTGGATACCAACCTGGGTTCGTTGTTTGGCCTGATGACCCAGCAGTACTCAACAACGGGTATGGCGAAAACAACCTTTACCTACAACCCGCAGGACTTACCGCGTCAGCTTCAGAATAAGCTGCTTGGCCGATTATCGGGGGTGAGTGAGGATACGACCTTAGCGGATATCTTTGGTGTAGATTACACCGCAGATGGACGTATTGTTTCCCGGGCAGGAGAGCCTGTTGATGGCGAAGCTATTCTAAAAGAAATGCTGGAAGTGATAAGGGAATTTGGCGGTGATCAACTGGAAGCCTTCACCAATCCAGATAAATTGGAGGATAGTTTGAAGGCTGGCATCAATGAGGGAAAAGATGTAGTTAGAAAATTTGCGGAAAGTCATGGTTTGACAGAGAAAGCGCCTGATAAAAATCGGGAACAAGGTGCTGGGGTTAGCGTCAACGGAAATAGCGCTCAAGCTAATAGCAAAGCAGAACGCGCATTTGGCTTTAATTCGCTGAATCTGCCTAACCTGTTTGCAACAATGTTTAGCATAGATAAGCAACAAGAGATGAAGTTGTTAGTGGCTAACTTGAAAGAAAATCTGACAGCAGATCTGCTCAATATGAAGCAAAAAACGTTTGATTTCCTGCGTAACAGTGGTCATCTGCAAGGAGATGGTGATATTCATGTGTCGTTGGGAAATTATAACTTCAACTGGGGTGGTGACGGTAAAGATCTCGGTGCCTATCTGGGTGATAACAACAACTTCTGGGGTGGTCGCGGTGATGATGTTTACTACTCACTAGGAACATCCAATATCTTTGCTGGTGGTGAAGGTAATGATATGGGCGTCCTGATGGGGCGTGAAAACTGGATGTTTGGCGGCAATGGTGATGATACCGCAGTGGTAGCCGGACGTATTAACCATGTCTTTACGGGCGAAGGTAATGATCAAGCTTTTGTCTTTGGTGAAGGTGGCCTTGTTGATGCGGGTAACGGGCAGGATTACGTCGTCACTTCCGGTAACTACAACCGGGTGGATACCGGAGCAGGTCAGGACTATGCGGTGACCATCGGCAATAACAACCGGGTTGATTTAGGTGAAGGCAATGACTTTGCCAGAGTGTTTGGTAATGACAACCGGATAGACGGTCATTCCGGCAATGATACGATTAAATTGATGGGCTACCATGCGGTGATTAATGGCGGGGACGGTGATGATCACCTGATAGCCGCTGCGATTTCGAAATTCAGCCAGTTTAACGGCGGTGATGGTCAGGATTTGTTAATGCTGGGCGGTTATCAGAACAGCTTCCAGGGCGGAACAGATGTAGATAGCTTTGTGGTCAGCGGAGAAGTGATTGATAACCGGGTTAACGATATCAACGCAGAAGATATGATCTTGTTTAACGGTGTTGGCTGGAAAGACCTATGGTTCCAACGCAGCGGATATGATTTGGTGCTGTCAGTGAACCGTCATACTCAGGACAACAGCGTTCACACCGCTCAGGGACTCTTTGAATCGGTGGGTACAGTCACCTTTGATGATTACTTTAATGGTCATCGAGCCAAATTGGTGAGGCCGATGGGGGATAAAGACAAATCAGGCGAGCGTGAATTTACTGCACTTTCTGACAATGCCGTTGATTCATTGATTCAGGCAATGAGTAGTTTTTCTCCGACAGCGGGTGATAATGGTTTTATTGAGAGTCTGGACAGTAAGGCGAGAATGGCTGTTACCACGGCATGGACCGATGTAACCATTGGTAAGGGAAAATTTGCTTAATTAATTCACTGTAATTAGCTGTCATAAAAATAAAAATGGCTCACAGAAATGTGGGCCATTTTTTTGAGTTTTTATTCGGGAAACTATTTCTGAGTTTTATTTGTGAATGTTTTTATTAATTTATTTATATTTTAATATTAGATTTATGATGTTTATTATAAAAAATTGACAAATATTTATACCCAATAGATTTCAAGTTGCAGCGCGGCGGTAAGTGAAAGCAGCCAACAAAGCAGCAGCTTGAAAGATGAAGGATATATACCTTTATCCGGTAGTTATTAATATTGTCACTGAGTGACTGCTCCCCGCCGTAAAAAACGGCGAGGCTTCCCACTTCTCAGGCCGCCACCGTCTTTATGACGGATTTACACTGGCCTCCGTGGGCAGAAACGACGAGTCCCGCCGCTGCGGCTTTGTATTCCAGTTTCTTGATGAAGCCATGCCAGCCCGCATCCCCGATAGCGCGAGCAATGCGGTGATCCTTCATCATGTTGGCCGATTTTAGCGTCTCAACAATGAGCGCCTGGTTTTCGTCAACCATTAATCGGCGTGGTGTAGCCTCAACGTCGCCAGACCTGGGTAAATGGTTTTACTTGTTCATGTAGAAATGAAAATCCTCTTTTTGCAAGTCCCTTTTTCCTGAAATGAGATCTAATTTTGTGATTTTCATCACAAAATAAAACAAAAAAGTAAAATTAATTTGAAATTATTACCCTTGATTATTAAATGATTAATATTAATCTATTTTTTATACAATTTGTAACATGATAATAACATTGGTCTGTTTTTTGCAATAAAATATAACTCTTTGTTTTTACTGCTATCTTAACCAAATCCTCTCTTTTAGTTGCCATGAGTGATAATAAACCACAAACATTGATCACTAAGTTAAATTTAGGGTTAATACCGCTTCGAAATTGACCCGCGATTTTTAGCCTCACAGTGCTGCCCGCGCGTCGTAGCACATTCAGGACACCTTCGCGGAGAATAACCATGAATAGACACTTGTATCGTATTATCTTCAATCAGACCCGCCAGATGTGGATGGTGGTGGCGGAGATTGCCAATACCGGACCGGGGCGAACGGGACGCCGCACTCGTCGCCCGTCTCTGCCGTCGTGTCGTTGCCAACTCACCGCGTTACGATTCAGTCTCTT
>NZ_PUJW01000034.1 GCF_011189575.1 Photorhabdus cinerea | reverse complement strand
ACTATATACCCGAATACCGGGTGCTTCATACACACCCTTACCGGAAATATATCCAGTGGCATCCACATACCCGTTTACAATACCACCAGATTTTGGATACGCATTATTCGCCTTATTCACCGTTTCCACTAAACCCAAGTTTTTCACAAACGCATTCTTGTCTGGGATATCCGCGCCGTTTTGGGATTTTGATAACTTGGTGTTGGCGTTATTGTTTGCCGTATTTGCTAAGTCATAAGCGTATTTTACGGCCCTAGGAGTAGCAGCAAGCCTTTCACTGGTGCTATCTGTAGCGTTACTTAATTGTATTATGCCTTTTTCTGTGAGTGTGGCGTCACGGACTTCCGGCAGGGCATTTTTAATTGCTAATGCCAAATTACTTTTCAGAGCGTCGATATTCCCATTATCCAGAACATCATTGCCAGATTCTTTTGCGATAAAATCAGCAAGAATATGCGTAATAATAGATGATTGCCGCCAGGCTTTATTTAATTCGCGGGACTTTGCAACGCCCGCACTAAACCCATTTACTCTCGCTGCTAACGCTGCGTACTCGTCATTTGACAATACGTTAGCGCCTTCGGCCATACCAAAGGTTAGAAATTCATTCTTAGCCATTTATTTTACTCTTAATTTAATAGAATGGACCAACAACCAGTATCAAAACCGGCAATATATTTACTGTCTGAATCAAATCCGAAAATAACTCCTCTATTTTCTGAATTGGTATAATTATTAACTCTGACTGCTCCGGGTTTAATATTTAAATATCCTTGCTGAATAACCGCTTTAACAACTTCTGGCACGACACCGCCAGTAACATAAACATCCATCGTCATGTCTTGGTTATCAACGAAAAATATTAATACAGATTCGTCGGGAATTACTCCCTGATAAATCTCAGCTAGCATTTCATTCGTACCATCCCAGTGATTCGCTCGAATTTTTGTGCGCAATATGGTTCGGTAAGTTTCATCATCAAGCTCTGTAAAGCCGGAATCAGAGTCATATTGCCGTTTCCAGCTCCCTTCATCTAGCCCCACGCCTTCCGTATCGAGCGCAAAATACACCCCGACAATCGGCGTTTTGACATACCGAGATATGCCAATCCACTCTCCTACTGCGTCTAGTTGAACCCCAACCGCCTCATCAATTGAGAATTGGGTATTCAAAAAACCTGCAACAGTAGCAATATTAGATAGTGGCCGGGTAATGAAATCGATGTGAGTAACAAATTTATTTGCCGTTCTATGCTGAGGGGTAATCAGTGATAAATAATCTCTCATCGTCACCTCGCGATTAGCTTAATATGCTCTGGCTTACATGTAACCGCTTCATCAAATACAACAATTAAATTGCTCGGTGATACCTCATCCTCTGACCTGCCTATTTGAATTTCAAAAATGTCATAAGTTAAACCCTCTTCATCATGTAAATTAGCGGGAGAAAATAAACGGCTTAAATAAACGTTATCACCAATTAACTGAGCATCGATATAACTTGCGATTGCTGCACGAATTCTATCGCCTACCAGCGTTGTATATCCCTCAAATGCCGTCAAGGTTATCTCAACGAATACCGGCACGTCTTTCGGGCGTGAAAAGTGAATCGGGTGCAGAATGCCATAGCTATCGGCTATCTTAATTTCAGTATCGCCAAAGGTTCCTGCTCCCGGTCCTTTCTTTGTCTCTATGGTCTTCGCTATCAGTTTCGCATCACCACCATCAACTATCATTGCAATCGAATGCGGCGGAATGCCGTTGTTGTCCGTCACATTAGTGTCATTCTCAAACCCACGCCGACGAACGACACCCGGTATCAAGCTGATGGCGCCCTGAATTCCGTCTAACACAGTCCGAGATGGCAGCGCTACAGATTTACGTTGCCGTTCTCGCAAGGCGGCATCCAATTCGATGGGCTGGCCTGTAGCTGCTGCGGCTAAATTAGTTACGCTTTGCCAGCCCTGCGTCGGGGTTCCGATGATAGTAACGTCTCCCGGCAATGCGGTTATCTTACCTTTAGTCTGACAAGTCGCTGTTGCTATTACGTACCCATGCAGACCTATCGAAACCGTATCAGGAAGAGTCCAGGCATAACCTTGTTTGTCTCGCACAATGCCATTTTTTACCGTAGTACCGACAGCACCAATTAATTTGACATCAACAGTTGAATAAGTAGAAGTATGCCGCGCTATCCCATTGATTTTGACGTTGTTAGACAGCGCTGCGCCGGTTGCTGTTGCCGGACTAAACGAGTTATAAGCCGCTATGACGGCATTATTCGCATCGTGTATTGCTAACGCGTAAATTGCTAGCATCTGCCCGTCTTTGCTATCGGGTTCCAAGTAAGCATCGGTACCGTATATCTGACGAGCAAATTCCGTAATTTTATTCAGAATGGTCTGGTAATCAGGCGCACTGATGCCTGAAGCTGTCACAGTTGCGGCCAGCCTTAACGTATCTAGATTTAACATTATGCCTCGCTTGTTACCGTGATTTGTCCGTAGAGGGTGTCAATAGTGGCGGTGAATGTGAGGCGGCGTGTCGTGCCGTCATTGCGTGTATCGAAAGAAATGATGGATTTAACACCTTTGGTTTTTAGGATACGGTCCCGAACAGCAAGGATATAAACATCAGATCGCTGTTTTCCGAGCACTGACTGAACATAGGGTGTACCCTCTTTCATATCTAGAAACCAATCCCCACGCCATAGTGCAAGCCGGGTTTTTACTGCCAGCGCAACGGCTTCGGGCGAATTCGTCAGAAACGTATTATCCCCCTGTCCGAAACTGTAATCGCCGTTCTCGTCTTCACGTCGATATCTCACTGGGGACCTCCCGTCTTGCTGCCGCCCGATTGCACGCCACTATGGACATGGTTTTTCAGGCTTATGCCACCCGCTATCACATCATTATTCACGGTGACCGGACCTTGCATCGTTGCCGTTCCGCCACCCGCACCCATCCCCTGCGATAAGTTGCCGTTAATGGTGACGTTACCGTTCAGGGTGATTTCAGGTGAGGTGATTTCAGTACCGCCATTGGCAGTTGCAATAAGTTTTGCAGGTGTAACAACCGTGACATTATGACTGCCGGGATCGAGTTCGATATACGCTGCGCCATCATCACTTCTCAACTGAGCGGTGTTTGTGCTGATGCCCGATATTCTCTTTGACTGTGATTGCGGTCCAACAATAGCAAAGGCATCAGATAAATCATGTTGCCGCTGGTCTGCCGGTTCTTGTACGCCACCAGATTGCCACCAGAAATCAATGCAGCGATCAGCAAATATAACCAGGCATTCATCACCCGCTTTTACCGGGAACGTTAACGTCACACCTCCGCCTCTTGGAAATATAACAGGTACATCGACTAACAACGGCAAGGATACCGAGGTAGCTTTCCCCTCAGGATCAGCAATACCACTTTTAATTGCAGGCTGAACAACACACGTTGCCGCCTCAGCATTAAACGATTGGATGATACCCGGCATGGCAACTCTAAGCTGAGAAGAGAGAGCATGATTTATGGCTTTCAGCGTTTCTGATAAATCGCCGGTTCTGGATTCAGTTGATACTGGCATGGGGGAAACTCCATAAAAAAAACCGCAGTTAAGCGGCTTAATTGTTAGATGGCAAATAGGTTTAAATGGTTATTTCTTAAGGTAGAGATTAAGTAAAAACATGATGATAGGCATGGCAATTGAGAATACCAGTATACTTAGAAACCAAACCTTAGTGCCGTCTATCCGTTTGTCTACACTGCTAATTTTTTCAGATAACGATAGTTCAACTGATTGAACTTTATTGCTTAACGTGGATTCAACCGATTGAATTTTGTTGTTCAACGATGATTCAACTGACTGAATCCTATTGTTTAATGATAATTCAGTGGATTGAATCTTCCCCAGCAAGGAGGGTTCCATTTCTGCTATCTTTTTAGCTGTTGCAGATATATCTTTTTTCGCGTCCCTGAAATCCAATTTAATCTCGTCTATAGACTTTTTGATATGCTCAACATCAGACTCAAGTCTCGCAACACGAGCTTCCAACATGCCATCACCTCCACCGTTTCCGCCACCCTGTTTGAATGATGAACCATTATCAAGTGAATGTCTACTTGATGGCGTATCGGTATATGACCACCGGCCATCAGAAAATCGCATGCCATCAATGACAGAATCTTCACTACCCATTATGCGCCTCCGATGAAACCATTCTAAAGCGGGCTTCTGATTTATGAATAGTCTCGTCAGGCGTATCAGCGCGAGCTATAGAACATTTTATTACATAAATCCCAGCATTTATCACCCTAATCGAAACCGAAGCACTCAAAAAACCCGGCACGTCTGTTGGTTCTGCATCGGGATCATTAGCGGTTACTGATACCTTTGCGGGTATATCTTCTGTCCGACCATGTAGAATTGTTGTGCCGTTGCTGTCAGTAATATCGATAGAAATTAGATAGTCTTTAGATTGGTGAAGCCCAACAAAAGCGGCAGCAATAATGATTTTCGTTTCAACGGGCAACGCTGGACATCGAAAATTAAGGATCGGCTCTTCCCTATCTCTGGCATCTTTTGTAGCGGGAAAAATGAAAGCTATTTTCTCTGAACTCATTCAGACCTCTTGTGTGTTCTTGCCGCTGTTTCACAGCTGATACATCGGATTAATCCGCCACTTTCTTACACGGAAACGAGCCGATGATCTTCGGTGCGTCCATCGCGTTTTGTAATAGTTGAACATTCAACCACGCTTTGCCGTTCCGTTTGATAAACTGGAAGCCGTACATGTTACCGTCGCGGGCAGGCATGAGACCCATGTCTGTTTTTATCTGATCCCAGTCATTTTTTTCTTTCAGAAATTTAATTTTCTGAGACGTAACTTTTTCACCGTTTACTCTCGTCCAGCCATCACTACCCGCATGGAGCGTATACCCACCACATTGCAGGTCAGCTAAAGCTGAACCACTTATCAAAAGCCCAAGCATAACCGCTAACTGGCTTATCTTTACAAAACAATGTCTCATGAATAAACCCTTTGTTGTGCAGAAGCAGAATATAAATCCGCAGCCCCACGCGCCTCACACATCATTTCTTGGTACCATGCATTGCCGCGAGTATCACCAGTATACATAATGCCCCTGACGATATATACACCGTCAGTAGCTATACTCGCTGGAGGATTAGACACGCCGCTGACGTAAAGGTTCCCGTTATCATTTTTTTCTACGAGTTTACCTTCCCGTTGTTGTTTATTATCTTTTTGCTGCTCATCACCTGATTTGTTTATAGCGTCATTAGGCAGCACTGTTCTATATACCGAGCCTTCATCTAACTGAATTAACCCATTTACCCGGATATTCGGATTAATTAAGCACTTCACGTTAACGCCCGCGCCAATGGTCTGTTGCGGCATACCAATTAATCCTGTCCGGCTGTTTAACACCACAACATTATGCACGGCCATTTCATCCGTCAGCATTTCGACTTTACCGTCCACAAATTGCCATTTGGCCTTACATTGCTGCGCGATATTGTCTAATACATATCGCGTCTTTTCGAAAAACATTTTTCCGCGAGGAAAGACAGTATCCGGCATTTTGGGTTTAGCTCCCGCAGTGATACCGTAAGGTTCCAGGCTTCGCAAAGCAAGGTTATAGACATCATTCAGAGTATACCCTGCCGCCAGGGTTTGATTGGTGAAAGCATTAATAAAGGCTTCGTTACCGTCACACGCCTGAATTTGAGTGTAGGTATCAGTGGGATTATCACGACCCGTCATCGTATAGCGAATATCTCCGCTAAAGATCTCCCCGTAATTTTTGCCGTCACGCTGTCCAGTGGTTCCCGGCTCAACGGTGCGGGCTTTACCGACTTCGCTTTCAGGAACGGTTGGGGTTATTCCGTCATACCCAACGATAATTTTTATCTTCGAAAACTCGCTACCCAGTATCCGATTGCTGGTATCTTTTGACAGATTGTAAATCTTTAACGTTGCAACGCGCGGATTACTAATAGTGAACCACTCAATATTAAAGGTCACTTTAAAATCTGACAGAACTATCCCTTTCCCCTGATCGTCTACTAGCATTAATTCAAAATGACGTAACCAATTCTGACTCATATTTTTACCTTATGGTTGTACAAAATATAAATGGCTGGATAACCCAAGATTTGTGTCTGTCGGGTATTCCGCGCTGTCTGCATCACTGGCAATAACTAACATGCCGTTAATACCAAGATAAGGATATTGTTCAAGCAGGTTCACACCCGGTATGAGTGGTGCCCCCACCAGCAGATCCACCCCCGATTTATCCTGGATATCCATCACCCAACCCGCAGCATCCCGGTAAATCAGGCGCATCTTGATATCGGTATTTCCCAGCTTAATTGCAAAAAATTGATTGTTCGCCGTGAGCGGAATTTCTGATACTTGCATCAGCCGCCTCCTTTTATATAACTTTTAAATGCATTAACGGCGCCTTCTTTTATTTCTGATAAAGCAGACTCATTGACCGGCTTTAATGTTTTTGTGCCTGAGTTCTCAACCGCTGATGTGTTTACACCGGTTTTCATGACCTCTTTTTCCGCGACCTGTACTTTTTGAGTTGATGTAATAATCACTTCACGTAACGTCAACGTACATAACAGCACGTTCTCACTATGCCGGTCCGTAGTGACTTCAATCGCTTTAATCAGCATGTTTTCGTAAGTGCGCTTGCCGGTAATGACATTAAAGGGCTCTCGTAACTCTTGAAGGTTGAGGATCTTCTGATAGGTCTCTTTCGGGCTTAAGCCCATGCTCAAGCCAATCTTTGACGTATCAACAAAATCGAGAAGCGAACCCCCACCAGCGAAACCCAGCTCCATCACAATTTCAGAGGGTTTTTTGTAGGCATGGTCGCTGACCGCAGCGCCGATTTCGACAGGGTGCTCTGTGATTTCAAGCGCGTCTGTGTGCTTTTCAGCAATAACGACGCTCGGCACAAGCAACATGCTTTCAGTGCCAAACGACCGGGTTTGTTGCTGAAAAATCGCTGATAAAATATCCATTAGCTCACCTGTTGTATTAACCGTGCGTTCACCCCATTTTGCCGACTCGCGATTTCATTCGCCGTGGCTTTCGCATCCGTTGCGCCATGAACGGTAATGTTCGTTGTTTGCTGAACGCCACCACTCCCGGCAATTGCCGCCTTGCTGATAAGTTCACTGTTGTATGGGTTACGACCATTTTCGCGCTGGATGATGCCGTTCATCAGCGCGGTTAACATTTGTGGGTCCCGTAAATTTAATTGGGCGTTCGGATCAACACCCAGCAACTTAGATATAACAGCAATGTAGTCTTCGGTATCATTTTCCTCCGGTGGCGCGTATTTCGTGATAATGCCGCGTATCGTTGTCAGTCCACGCGAGGCATACAACGTTAACTGTCGTGAGAGCGCTCGCAAACCGTCAAACGCCGTTTCAAATCGGGCAAAACGTCCACCGGGGCTCTCCAGTGCAGCGCCTCGTTGCTTCGCAAAATTCAAGTTGCCGGGGTTGTTGTTGCGTAAGCCCCTCTCCTTGTATTCAGGCGCAGGGGGTGGAGTCGGTGCACCGGGCATACCAGGGATATCTGCCGTGACCGGATTTGGCAAGCCTCCCTGATGTTTGCTAGCCCAGTCATTGTTTATACCTAACCATTGACCAAAGTCCCCGATCCCCCTTTTAATTTGCCGGGTGTTATAGTCCCACGACGTCGCTGCACTTTGTTTGATATTGTCCCAATCACTGTACAGATATCCACCGTATGCCACCAGCCCCAAGAGTGGAGCGAGACGAGCCATCAAGGGGGTTAGTGCAGCAGAAACCTTGGCGAATCCAGCGAGCATCTTCACAGCCCAGGTAGTTGCAACGACGCCACCCAGAATTAGGAAAGCATTTTTCCAGCCGCCGATACCGTCAACACCTTTCTTGATCCATTTCCCTATTGTTTTGAAGGCATCCACCGCGCGGTCGATATCTTTTTCCCATTTGCTCCAGTCGATTAGACTCTTACCACCTTCTTTCCAGGTCTTGTAGTCGTCGTAAAGCAGAAGAAGCGCACCAATTAACACGGTGATCATGCCGATGGGTGACATCAGGAACGCGCTGTTCAGAAGACGCCACGCGACAACAATCGCGCCGAACATGGCAATCAGCATCTTGCTACTTTCATCCAGTCCTTTCCACCAGCCGATAATTTCCCCGACGCCCTGTACGACTCGGTAAACCATGCGACTAAAGACATCAGCAAACCATAAGATGCCTTTGATGATCTTTGTGAGTGTGGCTTCAATTTTTGGGAAGTTATCAAGTATCTTCTGACGTAACGAGTCGAAGGAACCTGCTAAACCACCAGCCAAATTTGCGCCAATTTTATCTCGGAGGATACCCAATAACGCGTTAAAGCCATGTAGTGCGGTAGTGAATTTATTGGCTTGCTGCGCGGCTTTGTCAGCATTGAACCCGGTTTTCTGCAACATCATCTGATAATCGGCAGTGAAACTGGCTAACCCACGGCGCATCGCCATGAGTGTATTTTCATCAATACCGAGCATCTGAGCGTACTGATTAGCCCGATAATACGGCATACTACTCAGTTTCTGGCCGACACTCGCAAGTATACTGGCAGCATCACGCATCTGCCCCGACGAATCGCGAGTTTGCACCCCGAGCCGATTAAGCCACCCTTCCGCACCGGGATTATTACGCATAAACCGCGCCATATTTTCCAGTGCGCCTTGTGCGGCTTCTGCACTTCCGCCCATCTGTGAAACGGCATAACTGAGCGCTTTGATGCCGGCGACTGTTGCCCCGGTACGTTGCGACTGCCAGTAAAGCTTATCAAGACCATTCGCGATTTTAGTGGTAAAACCGACAATAGTCAGTGCTGCCCCTTCAACCGCGGTACCCAGCTTAAGCACGTTGGCAGTGACGCCTTTCACCACAGCGTCAAATTTACCCCGGCCTTTCTCGTCTACATCAAACCCCAGACTGATAAGGAAGTCTTTAATTGTGTCAACATTACCGCTCATTTGCCTCTCTCCAGCGTGCTATGCGGGCCTCGTTATCGGCTTTTAAATCCAGCCAGTCGTTCATGCGGGCGATATCCGCCAGGTCAACGGTGCCGCTTAAGAGATCAGGATATTGGATATATCCGGCATCGACGGGGCGCATAAGATAATCTTCCCCATCAGGCAGAGTATCGAGTGTTAAGCCGCTGGCGGGATTGGCGTCTCTTGTGCGGGGAGTGCGTGCAAAAAATTTCCCAAAGAGTCCCCGATCACTCTCGCGACAAGTTGCAACAAGGTTGGCAAGTCAATGTCATCGAAATGCAATACCCCTTGTGAAAACACCGCGGTCCATCCTTTGCCGTGCTGACGCGATACCACTGATAAGCATGGATAGAGGATCGCATTGCAATCTTCGTCACTTAAATCAGAAACGGCTTGTGCAATCTTAGGCAGCGCCTTCTCTAAAGCGCCTTCCATATTATTGCCTTGCGCCATTGTCTGTACCGCACGAATATCAGACACCAGCCCAGCCAGAACGGGCAATAACTTACGTGACACTTTCAACTGATCGAAGACGTTCAGCTTTGCCGTACGGTATTGAATATTATTGATTTCAAATTCCATCGTTAGAACTCCCCTAACACTTGATCTATCTTGATACAGTCAAATGCCCAGGCAACGGTTCCACCGTCTTTAGCGTTGGTATAATCGGGTTGTTTCTGGAAAGCACCGCCCCGCGCTGTTGTCACCTCCCCGGATACCCGGTTACGTATCAGAAAGACATTATTCCCCCAGGTTCCTGACGATTGCGATTGCGCGTTATACGCCAGTGACAACTTTTTATTGGTCGGTGAAGTTTTCAGTAAAGTCACTGTGAGGGTGCCTGATTTGCCCGCGTGCAATGAATGCATCCCCTCACCATCGGCCCCAATGGTCATGGTGTTTTTGGCTTCGGTCATCGTGACCGTGATACCCTCTTCTGACGTCGCTGAACCATAGCCGAGATCAATAACCCCGGTCGGCCCTGTCATTGATGCCGAAACATCCATAAATGAATAAGTAGCCATGTTTACCCCTTAACGAACCACATTAATAATGACATCAGCATAATGAACAGCCCCCGCTAATTTGATGGCGCACTGGATAACCGGTGCTTTCCGGGCTTCCCTGTCAGCTTGTGCCTGTGTCGCAATGGGCGGCGCATAGACGTAATAGCCTTTAGTTAAGGTATCGCCCGGTTGGATTTGTCCAATGTTCCCACCGTTCCAAACTCCAGGGGCCACCAGCCCATTAGTAACAGCCTGACCAAGTGATTGCTCAACATTGGTCAGTAAGCGCGTAACGCCTGCGTCAGTTTGCGGGATCTTGCTGGTGCTGGTGTAAAGTAGGTTATAAAGATTGTTCTGAACGTAGTTCTGTAACCAGTCCAGGCCGTGGCGCTCGTCAATGAAATCCCCGTTCGCCATAACACCTTCCTGAATAATGGCGGTGTCATTGTTGTATTTAACAAAGACATTGCCGTTTTTCTTCTTCAGGGCGTTGGCCTGGGTTGCTGTCAGGCTTTCCGCCGTCACAGCCGGTTCCTGTTTAAATTTCAGGGTAATGGTGGTGTTATTGCCATTGAAATTGACGGTAAACATTCGCCCCATCAGAGAAGCCACGGTATACGGTTTACCCGATGAGTATTGCCAGAGGGTACGCTGATAGTTTCCGTCTTTCAGTTGTGATCCGATATCGGTATCAACATCAGCCTCCAATACCGCTGTTTTCTGTGCGGTATGTCCATAAATACGGGAAACGGATGCGGATTCGATATAGTCGGCCACAGACAAAATATCTTTATCCGTCAGCGTGTCATCAGCGATAACTAATCCGTACCAACCGCTGGACACCGCTCCCAATGTTGCCACCGCCTCAGCAATGGTTTCTGCTTTGGCCGGCTCGATAGCCGTAGCGCCAGCGACTTGATCCAGTTTTAACAGGTCACCGATATAAGTCCCTGCACTGGCTGATGAAACATAACCCACCGTACCCGATGTCTGTAACGTCACAACAAACCGTGAGGTATCCCACGTCACTGTGCAATCTTTCAGCTTTTCCGCTATCCGCTGGGCAACACCATTCAGATTGGTCTCTTTACTCAAATCAATGCCGCTGTATACCGCTTCTTTACCGTTAATCGTTAACTTAAAAGATCCATCTGTGATAGCCGTAAAGTTGCTGATGGCTTGCTGTTGCTTCGTCAGTATCGCGCCCCTTAAGACAGCGAGCGCCTGATCTTTTACCCATCGGCCAATATACAGATCAACCGGGCGCGGTGACTGGGAATAATAAAGTGCCGCAGCCTGGTACTCTGGTGTATCCAGCCCAAAATCAGCCCCGACGCCATCGATATCGGAATACAAGCGTAAACGCTCATGGGTATCAATCACATTGCTGGCACCCACTATTAATAAGGAACCAAAGTTTCGGGATTGCGCGGCACGCGGGGCCATGTTTATCGTGACATTGACGATATTTGAAACAGGTAAACCCTGCATAATTTAATCTCCAAAGAATTTAACTGGCGCTTCCACCAGCGATTTAACACCGTATTCACGCACGACTTTCCGCCGCAGGGTGATCGTCATGTCATAACGACGCACCCATTGATTGTTGATGAGTTCAGGCGCAGCAAAAATACGACCGTAGTGGCTCAGTGATAGACCGAAACGCCCTAATTCGTCGTTGTTCTGACTGAGGGTGATCCCGTCCCGGAATTGCGTGCAATGGTGCTGCCCTGCCGGGCCATAAAATGAAACCAGACATTCGATTTTCTCATGTCGCCATAATTCGGTACTTTCATCCGTCTGATTAACGAAAGCGGGCGTATCATCGGAAATCATCGACACGATACCGAACGCGCACCAGTCAGCATCATTACTGGGAAAGACGCGCGTTTCGTCATTCGGTTGCCATTTCGGGAACATCATTTTCCCCGGTAAACCACTTACTGCACTTATCCAGCGCGATAACTTTCGTTCCACCTCGCGGTCATAGACCGGTGCCGATACCGGGGTGAGCCAGCCGGGTTGGGTGCTATCACTCAATGGGTATCCCTCCATCAAACGGTAACAGCTCACAATGGGCTTGAACAAAACCGGCGCCATAAGCCGTATAAGGATCAACCGATTTAACCAGATAATCCCGGTTTTGATATGTCACCACATCGCCCGTTTTATCCGTTTCCCCGGATATCAGCCGTTCTGTGGTGATGATCAGGATATTACCGCTGACGACTTGCCCGGACATTCTTATCTGGGCCTCAAGAGCACTATCAACGGTCACTACCCCGGCAAAACCTTTTGTCGTTTTTTCAGAAGTCGCGAACCCATCATCATCTACCATGACCTTACGCCGGGTATATTTCAGTGTCGTATCGCAAAAATCGGGATCAAATAAAATATCAGTCACATCAAGAAGTGGCATTTTTATCCCTCACAACATAGTTGATAGAGCGCAACAGATAGCCGTGGGCGTACAGCGGCTTATCGCCGGGGATACCCTGATCACGTCGATTCTGAATGGTCTTTTCTGATAAGGGGTGAAGCCTGTCGCCGTCACCGATGACTTTCTTGGCAGCATCGCGAGCAATTTGTCCTGCTTTTTCCAGTTCACGGATAGCGGCATCTTGCTTACCCTCCAACGCCAGCTCTGCCGCGGCTTTCAGGTGTGCCGTGGTGACCTCACGTGAATCCTCTATTCCTACATCAAGGAAAGGGCGCGGCGGAAGTGTGACCGTTTGTCCGTTAAGCTCTACCTCGGCCCCAGTAGACTGTAGATAGCCAATTTCCGCATTGTTCAGAGTTTCCCCGTCTTCACGTGTGGCATTTTCGGCCGGGATACCCACCAGCACATCCATACCTGACAGCTTTTTGAGGGATTCCAGTATGGCAGCCGCATTGTCAGCTTTGATTGTCAGACCGCTTTTCATAACAGTTGCCTCCCACCAGCCCCGAACATGGACCACCACCAAAAGAACTCTCTTCCGTATGCCGTGTTATTCCAGAATCCGGCATCGGGGTTGATAATCCCTGACGTGTCGTAACTCATTGAAACTTTGTCTACGGATTTCGACGTCAATACGCCGCCACCCGCAGTGCTTACGCTGCCACTGATAGCCACACCCGTGATAGCTTTCCCTCTCAATTCAACGTAATGTGCTGTGAAGAGTTCAGCCAGATAGACGAACTGGTCACCGTGTACGTTTTGATCGAGCAGACTATCAGCCTGGCTAAGATAGAAATTGATTGCGGCGTCTGGGTAGCGGGTCTTGTCGCAAAACTCAGGACAGTCGGTGCGGAATTGATCAACTGTCGGAAGAAGACTGTTTTTTGCCATTGCCGGCCCTCCCCTTTTTGTCGTCCTGTTCCTCTATAGGATTGTCCAACGCTTGCGCATAGGAGGTGAAAGCCCAGTGTTCTGCAACATCATCAGTGTACTCGTGGACACCCGGCGAAAGCACTACCTCGCGGCCATCAGGAAAACTTAGCGTAACACTACCTGTAACCATATATCGTTTCATATCAACCTCAGTAAGCGGGACTAACCCGCCATTAATCAAGATACAGGGATGTCCAGATAAGCGATGGTGTTCGCATATGGCACTTCGACTTGTCCCAGACGCCCGTAGTAAGTTGTCAACTGATACAAACCGCGAGGCTCTAGAGGCGTGCTCAACAGAGGAACAAGAGGGAAGCGGATATATTTCTCTTCTTGGGTGTACGCTACGATACGATGGGCACCACGTGCACCGCGCTTAGAAGCCCATTTCATGGAGACAATTTCCAGCGGCTCCCCGTTTTCCTGAAAAGCAATCGTGTTGATCTTGATATACTCCAGTACAGAGATATTGCCCGCTTCTGAAACCTTCTTGCTCACTAACAGACCGAACAGCTCCGGCGCTAAACCGATTTTGCGCGGGCATACCGCGTAACCTGACGCCAGCCAGGCGTCCGTCAGCAAAATATTGATATCCGCAACAATATCATCCGGGGACGTTGCTTTCGTCCACGCCGCAGCCGCCGCGCGAGGAGTTACTTGATGCAAATTAAGCAACCCGGTCATTTCTAGCTCGGCGTCACCGATATACACTTGCTCGTCGACGTCCATATTCCATTTCAATTGCATGGCGTCGTATTTTTGAGTGTCAATTGGACGCCCCACCTGTTGAGCCGATGCCAGCTCTGGTAGCGTCCAGCCAATTTCCATACCCCACAAAGTCAATGGCTGTGGCGTTTTCTCAATGTTCAGGCTGATACCGGCAACGGCAGTCGAGTTCTTGCCAATCCAGTTTTTCCCGTTCGGGTTAACCCCGCCCATTGCTGCCAAGTCAGTGTTAGTGAAAGAGGAAACCTCATCCGCGATAGACACATCGGAACGGAGCGACATGTCGCGGTTCCATTTGAAAGAGACCAGAGGCAAATTAAGCGTCTGGTCAATGCGCTCTAATTCCCCGGCAAGAAACACACCGGTAGAGTCTCTTGTCGCTTTATCAATAGTAAACATAGTGTTCCTTAAATGTTGTATGCGATTTCGATATGGCCTGATGCATCACCCGGCCCCATCACTTTAGCTGCCGGTAATTCCGGTGTATTTTCAGCGGTCTTATCAGGCGTAATAAGAAACGATCCCAATGGACTGTCTGCCGTTGCGCCCTTCACGCGAACGTAGACTTTTCCGCCTTTCTTTGCGCTTTCTGCGCCTTTTACAGCGACTGCGATATAGCCACGTTTTAGGATGTCGCCAGTCGTGCCCGCTTTTATTCCAAGGTGCGCCATGTCGGATTGGGCTTGAATGGGATAAGGGCGAACCAGAATGCCCACAATGAGATCAGCGGAATCGCCATCGCCTAGCGGTACAAACTTATCGCCGTGGTATTTACCCGCCAGCCCGTATTGTCCGAATACCTTGGTTTGGTCAAGAATGACGGGTTCTGTGGTCAAATCGCGCAAACGAGTGACCGTCCCGTTAAAGCCAAGCGGCATACGGGTTAAATAGGATGTTCCTGCCATGTGTGATTACCTTATTTGTTGCGTTTCCAGAAATCGGCGTAAACTTTGTTCAGTTCTGCCGGAGTGCGAGCGACAGCCTGAGCATGATCGCCTGTACGTGTTGGAATGGGTTGGATATGGTTTTTTGCTTTATTAACCGCGACTGCCCCGTTGAAAACAGCATCGACCGTGGCTTTCGGTGCCTTGGAATAATCCGAAATGCCGAACGATTTCAGATAAGAGCTATCGCCAGTACGTACAGCATGATTAAGAACTTGACGCTTGAGGGACTTATCCCCTGTGGGTTTGAATCCCGGACAAATGATTTCCGCGTCAGCAATGATATTGCGACGGTAGGCAGCATCACCCGTCACTTTCGCGTCTTCCTCTTCGTCATCAGGGTTACTGTCCGCCGTTTTTCCCTCTAACGTATCTAAACGCGTTGATATTGAGTCCATGAATTTTTGAGCCCATTCTGGCACGTCGTTATCCTCTGTCTTTTTTTCAGGGTTGTCGGGCTTGTCATCAACCGTGGTGCGCTCCGCGGGCGGTAATGCGGTTGCCTGAGAAGGTACATTGATGTTGATTGTCGCGCCCGGAATAGCGGCCATCCCCTCCGATGGAAGGTCCGGTGCTTCATCGATGAGTTTCGCTAACGTGTCATCGTCTCTTGTTTTAACGGCTGTCGCCAACTTTTTAAGCCATGACATAACCGGCTTCTCCTTCTTGAACTTGAAATTTGGGGCTGAATCCCCGATTGCGCAACGGGAACCCGCCCGACCCTTTTTAACAATGGCAAGGTGGTTTCCTGTGATTTGGTATTGCTTGCCCTTACCGGGCGCTATCTGCTTGTATTGCGTATCGTAGCCGCAACTGACATCGGTCATTCCAGCATTCACTGCATCAATAGCCTCTTTGCGCTTGATGAGCATGTCAGCCACCAGCAAATCCGACTTATCGCCAGTGCCGCGCCGGACGTTTTGGATGTGCCCGTGAGCCAGTTCTGAGAAGTTGGACGGATTGACAAAAACAATGTTGCCTTCTTCATCTTCCGGGTGATCGAGCGTAACGGCCACCCCTTCAAAACTTGCCATTGTTTCCGGTGAAAAAACCTCATCCTCAGTCCGGTATACTGTGACAAGCCCACTAGCATCGGGCTGTAAGTCAACTTCTTCAGGCAAATAGGTTTGCGTACCCGTGCGGGCTATTGGTACGTCTTTACACAACAACGAGCCATCGGCTTGTAGATAGCGTGTTTCACCAAGCTTCGTCGTAAAAAAATATTTCATGGGTTACCTGCTTTCAGGTATTAAAAAAGCCGCTATTTGCGACCTGTTATTCTCTCGGTGGGGGTATATGAACTTCCGGCCAACATTTACAATTAGGTAGACATCCTGCGTGCCCTGTCATCCCATCAAGTGTGGGCGGATCTTCCCAGCGCACAAATTTATCTTTCATCTTCCTGTGTGAGGGTCGCGTGCCTGCGCCTTCAATACGCCACCAATAACCTTCTGAGCCGACTGATAACGCGCGAGCCTGTGTAAGGGCCATTGTCGCGCGGCCAATTTCAGTCCGTGCTATCATCCTTGCCCGACTCGCGGCCACATTCCCGGATTCAATAATCATCTGATAGAGTTCGTCCGGTCGCTCACCGTTGATAACGGCCTGAATCGCGCGGTCTTGAATTTCCCGTACACGTTCAGCAGCTTCAAGCGGTAGTGACTTCATCAGTTGGATTTGTCGATAAACAATATCTTGAGCTACTTGTCCAACCGGGGTGTTTCCAACCACATCCCGTAAGCCTGCCGAAATCTCTTGCGACACGGAACGCCACTGGCGCCATTCTTCACCCTCCACTTGAAGGAACATTTTATGTGCAACGGATGCAATCCAATCATCAATAACATACGAGTAATCGATAAGATGACCAGAGATGGCATCAGCGCTAGCCTGAGAACCATCGTAAGAGCCAGTGATGATTTGATTTATTTGGCTGACTATCGCCTGTAGGCTTTTGCGATACTGGATTTCCGAACGTCGGCGGAGGGCCGGTTTCAGATTCAGACTCCTCCCAGATTGCTTTTGCGCTTTCAATGTCTTCATCTGTGATTGAACCCCCAATGCCGATCACATCCGCCATGTTGCGTAAGTCCGTCATTGCTGCATGCACTGGCAGAATTTGCCGATCTACTAATGTGCCAATTGCAGACGCTACATTGTTCGCCATCGTTGCTCTGTCTGTGTCCGACATTTCCCATAATTTATTAAACTCAAACGTAAAATCGGTAGGCAATGGCGAACCAAATAGCGACCGATGTGAGATATCAAGCAGCCATCTCAACGGACGGCGGAGACGTCTTTCTTGAAGCGTGTTAACCCGGCTATAGTAGTTCTCCAAGTCACCATCACCCGTACTGAAACCCGATGGAGACTGACCAAACAAACGCACAAGGGGTATTCCCGTTGCTCCAGAGACTTGTTCAGCAAAACGCAGGATGACATCTGCAATACCGGCGAACGAATAGCTATGCGTCTGGAAAGTGTCCAGTGCGTCCATTAACGTCATGCCTTCGATGGTCTGGAATTCGCGGATCATATCCATATGCTTCATCAGTGCAGCATATACGGGACTTCCTTCGCCTGTAGCCAATATTTTCCTTAAACCATCAATGCTATACGTCCGCAAATGCGCTTTGTGAATGAGTTGAGTCGTACCTACCGTTGCCGTATCGAACGCCTGAACGCGCTCGAAAATGCGCTCTACCACTGACATCCCCCAGCCGTTTTCTGTTTGAGCTTGCTGAAATGGCAGCGTATCGCCTTCCATTCGTATCACTCGTGAGTGGTGAATCTTCCAGGGCGGAATTCCCTGTTGATTGATCACCACGTTATAGAACTTGGGTTTCCCGAAGTGCGGGCCGTACTCTTTTACTAAGTCACTGTCTGTTGGTTTGACCATCCACCGGTCAAGACATAGCGTGCCCTTGAACTGCCCCTCACCAATCGTCTCAAGGTTGAGAGGCGTTGACATATCCTGCCCATCAATCAGCAGAACTAACAGCGCACCGCCGTAGAGTCGAGACCACGTCAAAGTGTTGTTTAATTCATCCCACAGTCCGATATCTTCCCAGAGCGTTTCGAGCTGACCTTTTGCGTCTGGCTTCATCCGTGAGCTGATAGTAATTCCCTTACGCGTCATATCGTCAGCCATCGCATCGACACCGGCACCAATTAAGAAAGAGCTGCGATAACCAAACTCAATCTGAACTCTGTTGCGGGATATGTAACCGGGTATGTAGGTACCGCCAGTCTGAATGTTCGATGTATACCCACCGAGTTTTGCGGTAAAGTTGTTGTACCCGTCAGCAGTCCTAACGGGCTTTTTCGCGCCGTCACGGCGATTTTTACGGGTCATTGCTCCCTCACTGAAATTTGTTAAAATTTGGCACTTTTTAACATAATGACTCTTAAGTGAACTGAGGGCTTGAGGTTCACTTAAATTTGTTGCCAAGATGGATAAAACCCTCAATCTTCTTTGCTAAATCAGGCGCTTTTATTTGTTACTGAGTTGTTAACAAAAACACCAAAACCATTTCAGGATGATTTTGGTGTGAAACCGTTATTTTCTAGTGTTATCGTCCCAAAACTTCCCATACGCCTAAATCACCGGACTTCATATCAGAAATGGCATCCATCATCGGATCTAACTGGTCATCGTGCGTGTTGAAATCGGGAGTGATAGATTCCATTTCAGTGAGAAAATCATTTATCCATTCCGCTTCTGCCGGGAGATAGATGTATCCAGACTCGATATAACCTTGGACATCCATCAATCGTGTAAACTTGTCTTTATCCCGCTGGATGGGGATTACGGGGCATAGAGCCTCTGTTTGGATTTCCTGGATCAGTCCAGTGCCAGAAGCTTTATCTTCAATCTTCATCGAAATCAAAGAACCGCAATCTTTTCTCGCCTTACATTTCGCCCAAAAAGCGACTGCACGACGTTTAAGCTCTTTCGATTCCCACTTGCCACGGATGAGATCAATCAGGTACATCTTGCCATCTTCACCCAAGCCCCATAGTTCAAAAACAGAGAAGTCATTGGCTTCTTTGATTTTTTGAGCTGTATCGCCATAGACCGTACTCCAACGTATCGGGGGTAAGACTGCGTACTCTTTAAACCACTCGGATTTGATTAAGCCACCGCCTTTTGCTGTAGGGCGTTGCTGATATAAGGCATTCCAGACAAGTGAACCCCGTTGTTTGCATTTATCGACGAAATCCTGTGGCATGCGTTCAGGGAACAGGATTTCACCCGGCTTTCTCAAATTGTACGTTTTGCCGTTCAGCTCGTGGATCTCTTCTTTTTCGGCTTCCATCGGAAAGCTGACCACGCGCCACGACTCGCCGCCTTCTTCAGCCAGTTTAAGAAGTTGCCCCGCCAAGTCATTCTGATGCCAGCGCGTGAGGATAATCACGATGCCGTTTAATTTCGGGTCAGCACGAGTAAAAAAGGTCGTGTCATACCAGTCCATTACCGATTCTTGATAAACCGGTGACGAGGCCGTTTTGTAGTCCTTTGCAGGATCATCAATGATACCGATATTCATCCCTTGCCCGGTGATACCACCGTTTACACCCGCAGCGCGATAAGAACCGCCATGCAATTGACCTTTAGCGTCCAGTACTTCCCACAACTCGGCTGTACGAATGGCACCACCAGCAAGCGTCCTGATGTTCGTTCCATTAAGTCGAGTATTGGGAAACACATCATGGTATTTTTCTGTATCAATAATGCGCTGCGTGTCGCGTGACATGCGATTAGCCAGATCTGACGAATACGAACACGAAATAATGTGCCAATTTGGATGCTTACCTAGCGCGTAAGCTGGCAATCTTCTGGATGCCAATTCACTTTTTCCAGACCGAGGAGGTGCAAATATCATCAGCCTCGGCATCTTGCCGTTCTCAACATCCCTCAGGAACTGATCGAGTTCTAAACATAACAACTCATTGAACCAACCGGTTTCATAGCGCGAATTGGTATAGAGCGTGAAATCCATCAGAGATGTTCTTGCTTGTTCTATAGCCCTACGTCTGTATGCATCAAGAGTCTGTAAGTTTCTCATTGAGCTGACTTGAGCGACGGCCATATCCGAACTCCTTTAGTCTCTCTTCAAGTTGCTCATCCGTTAAGTCAATTTGTATCGGCCCACCATCCGCGCCAGTAACCTCCGTCTTCTTCGGCGCTTCCCAGCCCATCAGTTCAGACAGTTGCTTGATAGCGGCTTTCGGATCATGCAGCTTTAACTTGATGCCGTCTTTGCCCGCAGTCAGTTCTGAGATGGCACTGAGATACATCGGGTCTTGTAATGCTGAGTCTTTGAATTGCCATGACGCTTGAAAGACTGGCTTGCCCTCGTCGTCTTCCCCTATCTGACAGTTGCGAAATTCAGCGATATCGTAGATAGAGACACGGCCCATCGAAGACAATCGCTCTAAGGCTTCCTGACGGCTCATAACGGCATCAGAAACGGCTTCTTGGTTCATTGCGTCGAGAAAGGCTTTGACCTTATCAAAACTCATCATTCTACTTGCTTGGGTGTAAGCTGATTCTCCTTTAGCCTTCCCCCCTGACAGCCTGTAAGCATCTGTTAAGTTCTTACCCTTAAGAATGTGAGTGACAAATTTTTGCTGTAATGGAGTTAGGGCATCGAAAAGAATCTTCTGCTCATCTGTGAGCGTGACTTTCTTTTGTGCCATTCTTTAATTTCCTTACTTCGATAACTCACATGCCATTTTCATGACATGCTCCAATTCTTCATTACTCAGTCCGTGATATCGCTTTAATTTGATAATACTAACCAGCATCTTGGCTTTTTTTTCTGCCAATTCCGCGATATGACGCCGTAGTGATGGCGCAAGATGGGGAGAAATCTGGTGCTCAGGCATATTTACCTCTCTGCTTGTCTCTTTCCCTTAAATAAAAAGGCCGCGTGAGCGACCTGTTATCTGATTACATGCCTGCTTTGATAACCCACTCAGGCGGCGCGGGTTTCCTGCTTTCCACAGTCAAGAAAAATTGATATGTTGGTCATTCCACAGTCAAATCAGGAATAAGAAAAATGGCAAATTTCACCGTTAGAGTTGAATTACATGATGCAAACTCTAAGGATTATGAGAAATTACATGAAAAAATGGAAAATGCTGGGTTTGAGCGCACTATTACCACCACAAGTGGCAAGATCTATCATTTGCCAGATGCGGAATATTCAATCACCAGTGATAAATCCACAGATGAAATTAAGGATCTGGCTCGTGATACAGCAAAGAAAGTAAAATCTAATCCAGCTATTCTTGTCACTAAATCAAGCGGAACCAGAAGATGGTCTGGTTTGGATGAAGGTTAATCCTCGGCTTCAACTTCATCGTCCCCATAGCCTCGCCTTGGGTTCTCTGTCTCAAGAGCAATAAAGCTATCTCTAATATTCCGGGCGATATATTTCGCCCTATCGTTATCGATATAGCGTCGAGATTCCATTTCTATATTTAGTGCATTTATCAGAGCTTCACGGGCTGCGACTTGTGATTCGATTGTTAAATCTTCAAATTTCATTGTTAACCTCACTGAACCCTTTCCAACCCGGAAACAGTTGGAATTAGAATTTCCTGCTAAAAAGTCAGTATCCACCCGCCGGGTGCCCATAAAGAAATCCCTACTATCGAGCACTCTATTAGCAGAATGCTCTGAATGAGTTACTCTTCGTCTGCCGATGAAATCTCACTTTCATCAAACCATGCCTCAGCCGCTCGACCGTCAGATGCCCTATAGATGACTAAATAGTCATTGAGGTTGTTTATATATTCAGCCCGGCCTTTAATCTCACCCACTTCACCGCTGATGTTGATTTTGACAGCTTGCTTTAAATTATATCTGAACATTGTATTTTTCCTGTTTCTGATAGATATCTCATTGATTTTTCCGAGGTCCTCACTTTGGGGACGGCTTACCAGAGCTGTATTTACTCGCCCACGCCTTAGCAATGTGCAAACAATCATCGTACATCTTGCCCTTTCTGCTCGCTGACGAACTGCGACGATAGTGATCGACTGCCTTATCACTTGCCATACCTGCTATAGATGAAGAAAAGCCGAGCTTGGTTAACTCGGCCTGTACGTTCTTCTCAATAAATTGTTCGTGGTTCATGTGTAACCTCTTTTGCGCCTCCCCCAACCAAACCGAGAGCTATCTGACTAATATCATTGATCATCCTTTCAGCTTTATTGAGAGTAACCAGGTCATCTTGTCGCTTTCTTAGTCTGCGACCTGCATCAGATGAATCTTCATCAGACGCCCTTTTTGCCAGAACAAGCATGTCTTGCAGTTGCTGGATGGTA
>NZ_PUJW01000033.1 GCF_011189575.1 Photorhabdus cinerea | reverse complement strand
AGATTACATCTGGCGTAATAATCTTAAGTTAGGAGCTGGAAAATACCGTCCGTTACGATCAGTTGATATCAATCTGTACAAAAAACAGGCTTAGCGTAGGATATTTTCCGTTTTCCAAGCGGACCCCATATCAATCTGAGTGGAGATTACATCTGGCGTAATAATCTTAAGTTAGGAGCTGGAAAATACCGTCCGTTACGATCAGTTGATATCAATCTGTACAAAAAACAGGCTTAGCGTAGGATATTTTCCGTTTTCCAAGCGGACCCCTTCTTGTGCTCAGGGTATCGCGGACAAAAACTCGTTTGTCGAATTTATTGTTGCGCATAAATCAGCAGGTAATTTGCATGAATGGAATTTGTCTTACGTTGACAGGTTCAATCGTTTGATTAAGGTTTTTTACCACGATCACATGATATTACATGCACGTATTAACATGAAAACAGGTATTGTCAATCTCATTGCCTATACCGTGTTTACTGATAAGATAAGTTCGCTTGAAGCAGAATATCTTGTCGAACAAATACGCCAACACTTAGATCATTTCTAACTGATTAAGTGCATGAAAGGGAAAGCTAATGCTTTCCCTTTATTTTTATAAGTTATCTTTCACTTTTTTAAACAATTTTTTCCTTTCCTGCTTCATTTCATGCAATTTTTCACGTAAAGCGGCATATTGTTTCAGTATTTTATTTCTTTTTATCAGTAAGGTGGTTTCATCTATAGAGCCATTCAAATACTGGACTCTTAATTGTTTAATGATATTGTCAGCCAACGCTGTAATATTAATAAACAACATAACGTGAGGTGAAATTAATACATCAATATCTTGTGTTTTATCGTGATATTCAACTTGTTCTAATATCTTTTTGAAAAAGATTATTTGACCTGTGATGTTTCTTTCTTCCTGATAGATTTTTTCAAATTTATCTTTTAATTCATTCAATACATTGAGTATTAAAGGGGATTGTTTTTGTGCCAGTGACGCTATGAGGTAATGTTCGTTATCTCTGAAATTTTTAATTTTTGAGGCAGTGAAAATAATTTCTAAATCTTTTATAGTTCTTATCCCGTCAGTGGCGAATTTATATTTTTTCTGTTCTTTAGCCATTGCGTGATTAAATTGCGCTAGTAGCGCATCATCATTAATCCTGAAATTAATTGTTGTCCGTTCCATCAGATACCTGCCTTAACGCTGTTAGCAATTAATTTTTCTGTATCTGCGATCCGTTGGTTGCAAAGTATCAATCCCAATGGAATGAGTAAATTTGATTCTTTGATAAACCCGTAGTGTTTGCTTAATTCAAGGAGTAGTTGCTGATATTTTTTGTTATTTTCGGCATGATACATTGCCTGTAATAAACGACATTCTTCCTGTGTTCCCCGCTCAATCGCCCAATCAAAAACGGCATTCCAAGAAATCTCAGTGAGCTGATAAAAATTTTTCCGGCGTTGTTTTTCTTTGTGAATAACTGCCTTGAATTTTTTTCTGAAATTATTGTAATCTGCGGCTCCCTGTTTTGGATCTTCACATCGAACGCCCTGCACCGGACGTTTATCAAACGTCAGTTCATATAATCCGATATCCGGTAAATATTCGTAATCCTCTGGTGTGGCTAATCTGAACATATTCACCTCAATAGCAAGTTAGTGATCACCCTGTCTGCACCATACGGGGTAATGTGAATGCCATCATCTGTTCTGATGTTTCTGTCATTCACTGTCTGCATAAAGTTATAACCCAGTACATCACGCATATCAAAAAAATCTACACTGTGCTCAATACATGCAGCTTTGATGATTGACCTTGTGTAAAGCAACATAGACTCATGCTTTGCGTTTTTAAGTACCGGAGGAAGTAACCAGATAATATTTTTATTTTTATTTAATAGTGACATTATAAAGGTATCTACACGGTCTTGATAAAGTATTTCATCATTTTCGTTTATCATATCATTGATACCTAACACAATATATATTCTGTCATAGTTGCTTAAATCCATTGTTTCTATGTAGTCAGTCCAGCTAAGAATGTTATCGGATTTCAGTCCTGTACTTTCTAAAAATTTCGCATCTACAGGTTCGATTTTTGAAAAACTTGATGCCAGACTGTAAGTCAGAGAATCACCGATAAAAAGTGATTTTGAGAATGATGTGTTTGACATAATCATCAAAACTAAAAAAATCAATATCTTCATTATTGCATTGCCTTTTTTTTGTGATTGATGTTAGATAGCCATCTTTGCACTTACTGATAAGTAAGTATTAAACCTGCCGGAAAATCAATAGGTGATGTATGGAAAATGTGAACAAACCAAATAATGCTATTGAAGAAAAGATAGAAAACTTAAAAAGTAAACTCACTGAATTAGACGAAAAACGAGAAAAGTTAATCACAAGAATTGATAAACTTGAGTCACAGATGAACGCTGAAAAAGCACAAAAAATTCTCGATGATAAGAGACAGGAGCTTGAGAATTTACTCGGAAAGGAAAATTTAGATCTGCTTTTTGGCAGTAAAAAGTAGCAAAAAAAAGAGCCTGTAAAGGCTCTTTTTTTGCGTGTAAATAGCTGATTGCTTGTTGGTCTACTTGTTGACTCACTTGTTGTTTTACTGTCAACAAATGAGTCAACAAGCTAAAAATGTGCGGATATACATAGATCCGCATGACAGGGATAGATAGTTAATCTATCCCTGTCAACTGCATTGATTTATCATTCTGATAAATCAACAAAAATGTTGCCGTTACCGGCAATGAGGGTAATGACCTCCTGAACGTCGGTCAAAACCCTCAAGGTCAAAAGAGGCGCACACCGTCAGTCGTTCCACGACTGACCACCCCCAAAAAGACGCCGTTTTTAACGGCTCATTTTCGATACTGCCGAAAATTCACCGAAAACTGGCTTTTTTGAGGGTGGTCAGTCGCGCGGAATTTTGCGATAAAGCCGCAAAATATCCTTACTCGTGACGGTGTGCGGGGGCGCTGCCCCCCAAAAAGGTCGCGCTAGGTCGCGCTCAATTGCGTGGGCGCAATTACCCTTTTTGGCTCCCCCCGAAACCGTCATCATCGTCGCTTTTGGCGCGACGGCTGATGATGAGTTCGACGACACAAGCCGCTATACACACAGCGGCAAGTTGTCTCACTCATTTTTTTTCTTAGCAATTTTTTCAAAATTGAAGAAAAAAAACTGAACATCAAGTTCCGTGTCGCTGTCCAGATTGTGCTCAGTTTTTGTTGATTTAATCGATCCCTTAACTTACATTTATTCTATTGTAATCTGATGGCGCAGGGTGAATTATGGAGCAGGGGCTTTATGGATTCAGGCAGTTTGGTTATGTGATTGATAACTTTTCATCTGTATTTTTGTATCATCACTGGTTAGTGCTTTTCGTCATTTGGGCTTTCTTTGTTTTGATTGTCAGTATCATTGTCAGAAGTTTAAATCATGTTATTTTCATCGGAATGTCTGATGATGACAGAGAAGATTCAAGGAATGTAGAGGTTAATGGTAAGCGTCAAAAACGTGGCGTGTTTGCATCTATGCAATATGACAAACCTTACTTTTCGTTATTGCTTTTAAGACAGGCTGGTTTTTTTATTAAAATACTGCTGATTTTTATTATAGCTTTTATGGCTGCATTTTTTATTGTTACTCTGATTTCTGCTTTTTTTGATATTGATTATGTGATTACACCTTACAAAGCACAATATTATCTTTTAACTAAAACTAATATGTATGGATTATCAATTATTTTAGTTGGTTCGCTTGTTGGTTATATTGTTAGTGCATTCTTATACCATTCATTTATTAAACCATTTTTCGGAGAGATAGATTTAATTTTTAATGAAGAAGCGATTTCACGGCGCGAATCTTCAAAAATGAGAGATGATAAACTAACCGATATTCGAAATTTTAATTTTAAAGACAGTATTAATTATAATCCTGTTGATTACTTTCATGAGGCTAAAAGTAAAAAAAGTATTTTCTTGGGGATCGACGAAAACAACAAGCCAATATTAATCCCTAAGTTAAAATGGGATGAAACAAATATTCAGGTGATTGGTAAAATGGGGAGTGGTAAGGGGGTTCTTTCTACCGTTGCGCTTGTTCAGTGTGTGGAGTTATATAACGATATTAATATTATTTTTGACCCTAAAAATGATGAGTGGGCATACCATGTATTTAAGCATTTCTTTAAAGATGATTTACTCTATATTGATTTAAATCGGGGGCAGTTGCCACAGGTTAATCCATTTAAAGGGGCTAATTCTGATGAAATTAACGAATTGTTAGTTGCCAGTTTTGGCTTGGGTGAAAAAGGAACTGATGCCGATTTCTACAAGACTGGCGACAGAAAGGTATGCCGTGATTTATCACAGAATTTTACACAAGGTACAGATTTGCGCGGACTGTTAAGCATCGCTTTAAATGAAAATTTCCGAAAATCATATGACCGGACTGGCGAAAACTTTTTTAATCTTCTTGAAGAATTGGGACAATTAGATTCTATCAGTGCTCATGATGGCATTGATTTAGTCGATATACTGAATAACCAAAATAAAAAGATTATCTATATCACAGGTTCGCTGCGTGATGAGGTTGTTGTTAAGGCACAAAAAATGCTCTTTTTACGGATGGTGCAAATCCTTGAAAAAAGAAACAGAAATAAAGATGTTACCCACGTAAATATTATGCTTGATGAAATTAAATATCTTATTTCCAAAAGTGCTCTTGAAGCAATGGGGACGCTCAGAGATAAGAAGGCCAATATTCTTTTTACCCATCAATCCAGAGGTGATTTAGAGGTTTCCACCAAAGAAATTGACGGGCAAACTGCAAGGAAAGTGATTGAAGATAGTGCAGGGCTACGCTGGATTTACCGGACAGATAATTATGAGAGTGCAAAATGGGCGAGTGATTTTACAGCGGGTGGTCTGGTAGATGTAGAGCGTCGTAATCTTTCTGTTAATCAGTCTAATGTTGAAATGGCTTCAAAAGAAGCGACAATATTTAAGCAGAAAGCTAATTATATTGATATTTCAGTTATTCAAAATCTTCCGTCACGTTGCGGGTTAATAGTGGGGGACGGACAACTGGCTAGGCTCGCGTACAGCAGTCCGATCCTTGTCGAAAAAAGTGATAAATGCGTTACTTCATTTGAAACACAAGCGATTTCTTCCCGTGAGTTTTTAGCCAGTATCAGAGAAACAAATGATAAACCGAAAACTGCAAGCGATAAAAAAGTGAAAAATAACAGAAATACAAAACCTGTTGATAATCCGCAATCCGGCACGATGGTTAACCGTGAACGAGTAAACAGTGCTGTAGATGCGGATAGGGTAGATTCTGTTATGGCTGAATTAATCATGCCAGATGATAATCACGGAGATAATTATCATGAGCATAGCTGATTACGGTTCATTGAGTAATCAAAAGCGACTGGAACAACGCCAATTTAATCAACATAAGATATTAAGTTTTTTGGCGCAGGAACGCAGCGTTACTATTGACAGTCTGAGCCGTTTGTTTGATTTTTCCGCAAACCAAAAAATCTATTTGTTACTTAAAAACCTGATAAATAATGAATTAGTTACCTATTTCGAGGATGGATTTCTTGGCAGAACCAAACGGTTTTATCATCTGACAGCACAAGGTCAGGCTTTTGCTGAACAAGAACTTGGTATTACACCACGGTTCAACGGATTAAGTCGCCGTGCTCATGCCCCGTCAGCCCTGCTGCATACACTGGAAATGCAGAACTACACGGCGTTGCTGATGAAAGCAGGGGCGAAAGTCCGCTATCTGCATCTGCCGGATAAAATTATGGATTACTGGTACGGTGGCACTGCGGCAGAAGTCGAACGCACGTTTAAAAGCCAAAAACGTTACCGTGATATTTTTCGGAACTACTGTCTGCGGATGCGCCGTAATGACCCCATTATTAATACCGTGATGTATATCCTGCCTGATTCAGCTATGCGGGATAAAGCGGCAGCCCTGTTTTACAGTTTTGATGAACTGATGATTGAAGGCATTCTGACTGATGTCAGAACGTATACAGGGCGTTTTCTGTTTGCCACCCGAGCCGAATATGAAGCCTATCTGACGGCGTTTCCGCAATCCGGTGTCAGAGTCGAGATGAAGCTGCCAAATGAGGTGTGGCAACGCTGGCAGCGACACGCAGCACAGGCTCAACTGACACCGGAAGCGTGGTTAACCGGTATTCTGAACAGGGAAGTGCCAGTTGTGATCAATGAGCCGATGCCGTATTCAGGTGACGGGGTGCTGATTAACCTGACTCCGACAAAGGATGATTACAAATTCTGGCTGGCGAATGCTGATGCCTGTCATACCAGCCTTTCAGCATGGTGTGCAGGGAAGCCTGTTCACTTAAATTTATAGAACCGTGCGCAGAAACAGGTTTTGACTGATTACCGGCGATAATAGTTAATCAGGTAATCAGCCAATTCTTCATCGTCGCAATAAAAGTAACAGGTTGGGATCTGTAATATAGACGCTATTTTTTGCATTAGCTGATAAGAGGGGACACTGTAGCCGTTTTCATACTGGCTGATTCGTGAACTCGCTGTGCTTTCATCTATACCTGCTTTTATAGCCAGCAGCTCCTGTGTGTAATGTCTTTTTTTTCTGGCGGTTTTTAGTCTTTCGGGGATCATGGCAAACTCCTTTGGTGAAGTCTGCCAAAAAAAAATTTTTAATTTATTTAATGATATTAAGATTTTTTGTTTTTCAGTTTTAATGATTCAGGGGGGTTTATCGGGCGTGAAAAAATCTCAGCCTCTTTGTACCAGTATTCTTTTTTTTCAGGGATTTCTTCTCTTTCTGCCTTGATTACATAGGCAATTTCTTCTGTTGTGATCCCCAGTAATCTTGCGAGGTGTGCGCATTCTGCGGGAGAGACATAGCCTTTTCCCTGTTTCCATTGTGAAATTTTTATCGGTGGAGCGTCCAGATATTGGGCTATTTTTCGGTAACTATCACAAATAGTTAGCTTTTTTGCTTCTTCTATGTATTCAAAAAAATTTTTTTTCATAAATTATTGTCTTTGGTGTTGGTGTACTGTATTTTATATATAATACAGTATTTGGTAACAATGTTAACCCTATACTACTTTTCACGCAGCTTATGGGTACGGATTGTGATCACAAACAATACACTGAAACGTAAGTTTTTAAATACCCTTCTCTTTTTCGGCGTTTTGTCCGGTTGCGTTATGCTTTATCAGCATTATTTCGTTGTCAATTTTACTAAAAGTATGCCGTTAGGAGTGTACTTCAAAAGTTATCCAGCATCTTATACAAAAAATGATACGGTTTTGGTTTGTCTCGATGATGAGATAGCAAGATGGTCTGTTGATCATCACATCATTGCTGATGGTTTAGGTTGCCGGCATTCAGCACCGTTACTCAAAAAAATCGTAGCAACTGAGGGGGACAGGGTAACAGTGACCCATAAAGGCATTGTTGTTAATGATGTTTTAGTCCCGAATACCGCGCCAATTGCCAGGAAAATTAAGCAGTGGAACATTATCGATAGGGAAATTCTATTAAAATCAACGGAGTATATCGTTGTCGCCAATCAAAATAATCTGTCTTTTGACAGTCGTTATTTTGGTGTAGTAACAGACCGGAATATTACCGCAAAAATCAGACCTTTTTATTTATTTGACTGATTTTTAAGGTGAAAATTTTTTATCTGTGGGGCTGATAGAACCGCCTTATGCGGTAGCTATCACCTGAATAAAGGAGTTCTCTTGATTGATATGCCGAGTGTGTCTGCATGTGCGCCGGAGATAGCCGCAGATACGTTACAGAAAATTATTATGGTTGAAAGTGGCGGTAATCCTTTTGCCGTTAATGTCAATAAGCTGTCCGCCGGAAGCCAGCCTAAACCGAAAAACGTGGCTGATGCCGTTGCAGCGACACAATACTGGATAGCAAAAGGCTATTCTGTTGATGTGGGTTTAATGCAGGTAAATAGCCGCAATTTTAAAATGTTGGGTATTACTGATACTGATTTAGGCTCTGTTTTTGAACCCTGCAATAATGTGAAGTACGGAGCAACAATTTTACTTTCTGCATGGAACATGACTTCATCCAAAGAACACCAGAACGACCGGCTGATGAAATCATTGAGTATTTACAATACGGGTAATGACGTTAACGGATTTAAAAATGGTTACGTCAGTAAGTATGTGGGAAGAAACATTTCCGGTTCACTGGCAAAAACGGTTGTCACTCCTTATAACGCAGATTCCAGTGTAGGGTTTAATGCAGACTCTTTTTACGGGGATGATTTATGAATACGGGTGATGATAAAAAAATCAGTGACCTTGCCAAAATGTTTTGGCGGGAGTTCGATATTATTGCGCCTTATCTCAGGGATGAAACCACTATTGAAATCATGCTCAATCCTGACGGTAATATATGGGTTGAACAGATCGGTAAGCCAATGTTCAGTATTGGCGAAATGTCGTTATATAACGCTCAATCATTATTTGCCACCATTGCACACAGCATGGGGAAAACAATAGATAATCGCCACCCTTGCCTTGAGGGAACGTTGCTTATTAATGATGCGCGTTTTGAGGGGTTCTATCCCCCCGTTTCAAGTGCGCCCACCTTTGCTATCCGTAAAAAACCTAAAAAAATATTCTCTCTTGATGATTTTAAATTAACCGAAAATCAGAAATCGACGATGGTTGCATGGGTGAAAGAACGTAAAAATATTTTAGTCGTCGGCGGAACCAGTAGCGGTAAAACATCTTTTTCTAATGCCTTTATTGACCTGATGGCACAATTTACACCTGATGATCGTATCGTCATTCTTGAAACGCTGGACGAAATCCAGTGCCGCGCAAAAAATTATTCAAAACTGATTGAAACAATGGATGTGACGATGAATCAGTTACTGCGCGGTGTGATGCGTTACCGCCCTGACCGTATTATTGTTGGTGAAGTTGTTGATGCAGCGGCGTTATCTATGCTGAAAGCATGGAATACAGGGCATGACGGAGGGTTATGTACCATTCATGCCGACAGTGCCCTTGAGGGGTTTGACCGCCTTTACGATCTGATTGAAGAAAGCGGGATTAATATGTCAGAAAGGGTGAACCGGCTGATTGGACGGGCGATTGACGGTGTTATTTTCCTGAAACGGGAACAAGGTGTTCGGGTAGTCAAAGAAGTCGCAAATGTGACAGAATTTAACGGCAGTGAATTTGTGCTTGATTATGTTAATTAAGGAAAAACTATGTTAGAGAAATATTACTATAGCCAGTCGAGACTGACCCAGCAACTGATAGTGTTAGGTGCATTGCTACTGGTCTGTATGTTGTTAAGCAGTCATGCAATGGCAGGTCAGACGCAAGGTTTACCTTGGGAAAGTCCGCTTGAGAAAATCAAAAACAGCATAACCGGCCCCGTAGCGGGGGCTATTTCCTTTCTCGGGATTTGCGTTGCGGGAATGATGCTGATTTGGGGCGGTGAAATGTCTGATTTCACCAAGCGTATCGTTTATGTGGTTCTGGTTATCTCTATAATTTTAGGGGCAAGTGTGGTTATCAACATGTGGCAGGGTAACGGTGCATTGATCCCTCTGTCTATGGTGTAAACGCCATGAAAACACAAGAGCCGCTGGTTAGTTTTATTATTCACCGCTCGTTAAATCGTCCTGATTTAGTCTTTGGGTGTGAACGTAAACCGTTATATTGCTTGGGCTTAATTGCTGCCGTTATGATTTTTTCTTCTTATAACCTCTATATTGCGGGGGCGGGTCTTGTTGTTTTCTGCGTGGGGGTTTACCTGTTGCGACGTATGGCGAAAGCCGATCCTTTCATGTCGCTGATTTTTCAGCGGGCTATCCGATATCGTTATTATTACCCTGCAAGGAGCACACCGTTTGCAACTGGTGCAAAATTCAGAAGGAAAAAACAATGAAGTTATATAAAAAACAATACAATACATCACTTTCTTTTGCTGACTTACTGAATTTTGGCGTGATGATCACTCCCAACTTAATGTTGGGTAAAGATGGTTCACTGACTGCCGGATTAGTTTATACCTGTTGGGATTATGAAAATTCTGATAATTCTGAATTAAATGACTTGGTTAATGCACTTAATGCTGCCTATCTCCGGTTGGGTACAGGTATCACATTGCATTTTACGGTAATAAGGAGTGAAACCTCAGAATATCCGCAGCCGGAAAAAAGTCATTTTACGTCATTACTGAATAAATTAATTGATGAAGAACGCCGGATCAAATGGGAAAGCGCAGGGGCGCATTTTTCGAGTGTGCTTTCATTTTCCATTACTTATTTACCTGAAAGTATGTCAAAAAGTCGGTTAAGTGATTTCTTTGTTACCGACGAATCCGGCACTAAAAAATCAAAATCATTAACAGATAAACACATTGAATACTTTGAAAGCGTTATTTCAGAACTCAGCGGACAATTAAGCGGAACATTTACTCTGCACCGGCTTGGGGTACGCCATGATAACGCTACAGGTGTTGTTTATAATGATTTAGTCCAATATTTCAATCATTGTATCAGTGGTGATAATTATCCGGTCATTCATCCGGATAATCAGTTTCTTGATGCTGTTTTGTCTACGGATGATTTTTATACTGAGCCTCGTCTTAAAATTGGTAATAAATATATCAGTGTGCTTTGCATTGATGCTTATCCGGCAAGTTCAGTGATGGGGATGCTGCAATCGTTATCAAATTTACCTTGTGAGTATCGCTGGACGACCCGCGCCATATTTCTTGATCCGATAGATGCGGATAAGCAAATTGAAAAATACCGTAAAAGTTGGGGGCAGAAAGTTCGTGGATTTGTCGATCAACTTATGGGTAAACACAGCGATAATATTAATTATGATGCAGCCACGATGAAAGAGGATGCACAGATTGCTAAAGGTGAAAATAACTCAAATACGGTTCGCTATCTGTATCTTACGCCCACAATAGTGATTATGGATGAAGATATTGACCGTTTGGATGAAACGACAAATCTTATCCGTACCACGATTAAAAATGTCGTCAATTTTAATGCAAGAATTGAGACAGTTAATGCAATGGATGCCTACCTTGGCAGTCTGCCGTCTCATACCTATGAGAATGTGAGACGCCCCCTTTTACATACCGGAAATATGACGCATATAGTGCCCTGTTCCACGTTGTGGACGGGCGAAGAAACATCACCCTGCCCGTTCTTTCCGCCGGACAGTCCGCCGCTGATGAAGGTCAGTACAACGGGTAACTCCGAGTTTAATCTTAATTTGCATGAGGACGATGTAGGACACGGCATTATCGGCGGTAAAACAGGTGCAGGGAAATCATCATTAGTCACATTAATTTCTTCTCAATATGACCGGTATCCTGATTCTCAGGTATTTACCTTTGATAAGGGACGTTCTGCAAAAGTGTTCTGCAAACTATCGGGAGGAAAGTATTACGATATTATGACGGGCGAGCATTCTCTTAACTTTGCACCGCTGGCGCGTATAGATGAACCGAGTGAGTTTATATGGGCGTTTGAGTGGTTACAGGATATTGCCGAAATTAACGGCGTAAAGCTGGATTCTGAAAAAGTTAAAAAACTGAATGAAGCCCTGAAAATTGTCTCAAGAATGGATAATAAGGACGGCCAGTACCGCAACATTGATTCACTGATTACAAAATTGCAAGACCGCGAATTGAAAGATTTGTTCAGTCAGTACGGCTCCGGCGGGGCATACGGTGAAGTGCTTAATCAGCCACAAGAACAAATTACACTCAGTAACTTTACCGTTTTTGAGTATGGAGAATTACTGGACAGGGGCAATAAAATCAAACTGCCGGTACTTTTTTATCTCTGCCACCTGATTGAGCGACAACTCGACGGAAGACCGACACTGGTTAATATTGACGAGGCATGGAAGTTTTTAGATGAACCTGTTGCGGGTAAACGCCTTTTACAATGGCTGCGTGAATGGCGTAAAAGCAATGCTGCCGTGGTTATTTCCACCCAGAACCTGCACATTATCGAAAAAGCCTTTCCGCTGGTATTTTCAGAAATCGCTATGGCTTGCCCGACAAAACTGTTTCTTAGTAACCCCGCCGCCGAGGAAGAAGTTTCGATCAATGCTTATAAAATTCTTGGCTGCAAAGCCGCTGAAATCCGCAGAATCCGTCATTTAACGCCGAAGCGTGAGTATTTTGTGAAAAAAGGTGATTTTCGCCGGACATTCAGCCTCGATATGGTTGAGGGTGACATCGGACTTGCTACCGTTGCCGCAAGCTCTAAAAAGGATTTAAAAGAGATAGATAAATTAGATTTTGAACATTCCAGTGAAGAAGAATTACTGCACCAGTGGCTTGATTTTAAAGGTGTTGATAGTGGCTATGTGCAGTATCTGACAGACAGACTGAAATCAAGGGGTGAAATATGAAAAAGATATTAATTGCAGGTGTGTTTGCAATAAGCACATTTACAACGCTGAATAGCCTTGCTTGGCATGGCGTCGCTACTGAAGCTACTCAGTGGTTAAATAATATACAACTTGTTGAGCAAGTTAACGAACAAATTAATACTATAAAGCGAATCAGTGATTCTATAGATAAGCAAATACAAGATATGGCAAGTATGCCTGCACATCTGATTAATTCTGGTTCCAATAAATTAAAAATTCTAAAAACATTTCAAGATCTTAAAGATATTTATCAAAAAGGACAGAATATTGCCAATTCTGCAAGAGATCTTGAAAGAACGTATCGTGAAATGGGAAATATTGATATTGCTGATGCGCTGAAAAATGGGAATTATCCTCAGTTATTCAACAAATGGAGCACCCAGAATCATGACACTGTTAAAGGGGTTTTAGAACAAAATAATTTGTCAATGGATTGGTTTAACGACAGACAAGGCGAAGTTGCGGATTATAACCGTATGCTCAATACCTCTACAGGAACTGTTTCTGCTTTACAGGCAGCAGGGAAGATAGCCAATGCTCAACTGGATAGTCTCAGCCAGTTGGGACAATTGCAGATGGCGCAAAATAACCTGTTAGCCTCTCAGGCGGCCATTCAGCAAAGCGAGAAAGATGTGGAAAGGGCTGATACTTTAAAACGTTCTAATTGGGATTTTAAAGTGCCTGAAAAACAATCTTCTGCAACTGATATTCTTAAAAATGCCAGACAAAATTAAGGGGGGATTATGTTATCTACATTATCGTCAAAGTTAGCTGTAGTGTTCTTTTTAACAACTTTAGTGTCTGGTTTTTATATGGTTAAATTTCATTATGAATTGACAGAAATATATTCATTGCATAATGAACAAGAAAAGACTCTAAACCAATGTTTAGAAATAACAAAGAAAATAAATTCAACACCTACGGTGAATTTGCCAGAAAAAAACACTTCAGCAATAGATATGCTTAAACGAGCCAGAGAACAATAATAAGGGTTTTATATGATAAGAATTATTGTGTTTTTGTTCTCGTTATTTTTTATTCCCCATGTACTTGCATATGGGGAATATGAAGTAGCGCAATCTATGGCGCAAAGTAAGGAGGAGGCAGAACAAAAATATAATCAAGCGCAAGAAGATTTAAAAAAACTAAATGAATTAACAATTGAATGTTCAAAGGGTAGTGAACAAAAATGTTTAGAGCTTGATAATTTTAAATCATACGGAAAAATAAAAGCAGACCCAAGTTTTGTAGATAAGTTTACAAGTACCTTTACTAAAGAGATTAATAAATGGATAGCTCCAATTGAAAAGGCTGCTAAATATTTATTGTTTACATTTGCTATTATTGGGTTGGTGTTGTTATTTATTCCTTTGATATTAAAAGGTGCAGAATTGGGGGAGATATTAAAAGAGCTGGTTATATTTGTTTTAGTTATTAGTATTTGGTTTGCCTTTATAATAAACGCTAAGGATTGGACTAATGCAATTATAGATAGTTTTTCTCAATTAGCTGTTAAAGCTAATGCATCGTCAGCAGATGCAACGCCCGTCGGTGTTATTACTCAAGGGTTTATTGTTGCAGGTAAAACGATAGCGGGTAGTTATAATCCTATTACTTTGCTTGGACAGTTAATATGTGCATTAATCCTCATTGTTATTTATGCAAAAATAGCATTCTATGTTCTAAAAGTAATTTTAGAAACAATGATTATCTCTTATGCAGGAATAATTCTACTAGGTTTTGGGGGGTTATCTTTTACCAGTGACTATGCAAAACGCTATTTCACCTATGTTCTATCATGTGGAATAAAATTATTTATAACTCTACTCATTGTTGGTTTTGGAACTAATTTTATCGCGGGTTATGTCAATAGTTTTGATATGAGTGAGCTAGGCAATTGTTTAGGGATGATTTGTATCGTTTTAATGCTGATGTTTATAGCAGAACAGATCCCCGATATGGCGCAATCAATGGTAACTGGAGCTAGTTTAGGCGGCGGCAATATGAATATTGGCGGTACGCTGGCGACAATGGCCGCCGCAGCCACTGCATTTACCGCTGCCTGTTATGCCGGAGCCGCAGCCTTTAAAGCGGCAGGGGCGGCCAATGCAGCAGGAGGAGGTGGAGCCGCTACAGGTGGACTTTCCGGCGGTGATTTAGCGAATGCGTTAAGCAAAGGCGGCGGCTCGGGTGTTGCCGGTGGGGGCGGTTCCGGCGGCAGTAGTTCACTGCCTAACGGGGGGAAATCCGGTGCTCAGTTAGTGAAAGAGGGAAAAGTACAATCGCCTAAAAATACGGGTAACAATGCAGCGGGTACTGAATCAGGAAAACCACAACAAAGCAGAACGGGAGCAGCCCTGAAAGCCGTCGCTAAATCCGTTGGTGAGGGAATACTCAATAAAGCGGCAGGGGGCAGAGGCTCTACGGCAGCAAACATTACCCGTGCAGCGTTAAATAATGTGGCACAAAGTCACCAATCCACAGAAAGCCCACGTAAACCTATTGCCAGTCCGTATGCAAAAAGCACCGGAAATAATAGTAGCGGAAACAGTAAAACGCCTAACAAGGGAAATAATGATACAGGGGAAAATCAATGAGTGATGATAAATTCAAAAAATCGTCTGGCTGGAACAGTTTTTTAGGCAAGACTAAAGAACAAGTTACATTCTACCGATGGACGACTATCCTTTGCGCTGTCGCGGCTATTATCTCTATTTCTGGCTGTATTTATTTCTCTTCTCAGGTGAAATATGTACCTTTTGTTGTTGAAGTTAATAAAGATTACGCGCCGTTGCAGGTTCATCAGCTAGAATCTTTAGGGCAAAGCAAAGATGCGGTTACACGTTCGCAACTGGCGGCGATCATCAAAAATATGCGGGTAGTCTATGCGGGAGATAAAGAAGCGCAATTAGACGCTATTAAATCAGTCTATTATTTCATCAAAACCAACTCGCAACCTTACAAATATGTTCAGGAGATGTTCTCTGTTGATGACCCGATGAATCAGAAATTTTTAAATCAGGTGGAAATAAAAGCCATTCTTCCTTTAAGTAAAGATACATGGCGGGCTGAATGGGTAGAAAAGAAAGCTATGCCTGATGGTAAAAATGTTCTGTCACGAAACTATTCAGCGGTTATTCAGGTTGAGTATGCAGATACTATTTCTGCTGAAATGATTATCAATAACCCTATCGGGTTATATCTTAAAAATATGCAAATTACAGAAGAATATAAATAGGATATAACGTTATGAAAAAAACAATTTTATTTACCTCATTGCTGATTTCAGGCGTTGCATTAGCTGATCCTGTTGTGCCTTCTGTCAGTAATATAGAAAGGATTAATACAGGTGCAACCTCTCAACCAACAACGCCACAGCAGGCTATGCCATCTTCAATGCTCTTAGGTGGTAAAGACTTACCTTTAAGCCGAAAAGAACAACAGGCGATTAAAACAGCAAATCAATGGGTTAACGGGAAACAGTATATTTCTAATGGCGGTCAGGAAGTCGTGTACACATATGGAGCAGGTCAGGCGGCCATTATTGCCACACCGCTAAAACTCAGTGTTTTTGAGCTTGAATCCGGCGAACGTATTGTTAATGAGGGTATTCAGTTAGGTGATTCTGTTCGTTGGCACGCTACCCCCGTAAAACAGGGGAATCAGACGAATGTTATTATAAAACCAACGGACACAGGACTATCAACGGATTTAGTTGTCGTCACAGACCGCCGTACTTATCACATTAAATTAATTTCAAACAGTAAAAACTATACTCCATTAGTCAAATTCAGTTATCCAGAAGATGAAAACCAAAAAGCGTGGAATGCGTACTATCAAAATTCAGGTGCAGATAATAGCAGTATCTCACTTGCCGGAAATAAAACGGGACTTGCCCCTATAAATTTTGATTATACCATTAAAGGCGATAATAAAATGAAACCGTTGCGGGTTTACGACAATGGTGCTCAGGTGTTTATTCAAATGGATGGAAAACTACAGGAAACTCCCGCATTATTTGTCATTAATGGCTCAGGAAAACAGCAATTAGTTAATTATCGTTATGTGGATAATACCTTTGTTGTTGACCGCTTGTTTAACAAAGCTGTTCTGACACTTGATGTTGGCGGTGATCAGGAAAAAGTTACCATCACAAAGGGGTAAACGATGAAATACAAATTATTCTTTGCCTTTGTATGTATGGTATTAGCAGGGTGTGTTAGTAAGCCTAATATCTCATCGTATGATGGTACACAGGGAACAATAGGGAAAAACAGTATTCAAAAAATGTTATATGGCGTTGATGTTATTTTTTCTAAACTTCATTCAAAAAATACTATTTTTTATATTGAGGATTCACATTCTAATATAGCAACTGCTTTTATTGAAAATATAAAGCGAAAAGGTTTTATTGTTATCGTTACAAATAAAGAAGACAAAATAAACTATAAAAAAATAAATATGGGCATAATTGTGAAGAAAATAACGCCGGATATTTATTCTCTTTCAATTATTACGGATAAATACAGAATTAACCAACCTTATGACTATCAATTAAATAAAATTGGTGAGGTTTCCATTCAAAATAAAACCGAGGATGTTAATCATGGCTAACCCCTCACAAAATAAAAAGCTCACTAAAAAACAAAAATTATTAATGACGATAGGATTTGCTGCTGTCCTCATTATTTTTGTTGTTTTTATTTCTATTATGAGTTTAGGGACTAATACCGATAGTCAAACGCAAAGTTACGAAGATGCCAAGGATAAATCAGGTGATCCTGCTGACCCATCCTATGAGGCTAATCTGTATCGTTCCCGATTCAGAGAAAATACTGACTTACAAACACCCCCTGCAACACCAGATAAAGCCCCATCTGCAACTGGAACAATACAAACAGCAAATGTGAGTCAGCCACAATCTAATAGCACACAAACTCAATCACAGGAACGTGATCAATTTGCGGAAAATGTTTTAAGGATGAAGCAACAAGCCTATATGGAGGCACTAAACAGCAAAACAACGGTGCGGGTTGATGCGCTCAGTGATAATAACAGTCCGGAGCGTGGTAGTTCAGCCCCAGACTATGCCTCAATTGCAGAGCAACTTGCCGCCGCCTCGAAAGAGGAAAACGGAGAATTGTATGCCAACATGCAGCAAAACAAAGAAAAATTTGTGAATACAGAACGTACCTTTGGCTACTCAACTCAGACAAGAGAAGCCGCGTTGTCTCAGACAGAAATCAAGGCCGGAATGATTTTACCGGCTGTACTTGTTACAGAAATCAATTCTGATTTACCAGGATTAATTACCGCACAGATAACCGAAGATGTGCGCGACAGTTTAACAGGCAGAAAAATACTGATCCCAAGAGGTTCAAAACTCATCGGCTCTTATGATTCACAAGTAGCTATGGGGCAAGAGCGCGTGTTAGTCGTCTGGAACAGAGTCCAGTTCCCAGACACTTCAACACTTGCCCTTGGTAATATGGGGGGAACAGATGGCATGGGGCAATCCGGCTTTAACGATGAGGTTAACAATCATTATTTACGCATCTTTGGTAATGCAACGTTACTTGCGATTATTGGTGCAGGGTTCCAGCTTTCTCAACCAGACAATAATAGTAATAACGGTAACAATGGTATGACGGCAAGAGAGCAGATGATTGCTGAAATAGGTAGACAGTGGTCTACCGTTGGTACAGAAGTCGTGCGCCGAAATCTGAATATTCAGCCAACGTTACACATCCGAGCAGGGTATAAATTTAATGTCTTGGTAAATAAAGACATCATATTGCCTGAATACCAGCCAAATCATTAACCTAGATAATAAGGAGCAGAATATGGCTAGCAGAGGCGTAAATAAAGTCATTCTTATTGGTAATTTAGGGCAAGATCCTGAAATCCGCTATATGCCTAATGGTGGTGCGGTAGCGAATCTATCCCTTGCAACGTCTGAAACGTGGCGGGACAAGCAAACTAACGAGATGCGGGAAAAAACCGAATGGCATCGGGTGGTGATTTTCGGCAAACTAGCCGAGATTGCCGGAGAATACCTGAAAAAAGGGTCACAAGTGTATATTGAGGGTTCTTTGCAAACCCGTAAATGGCAAGATCAAAGCGGTCAAGACCGTTATTCAACAGAGATTGTTGTTAATATCGGCGGGTCAATGCAAATGTTAGGGGGGCGAAATGGGGATGCTCCAGCAACAGATCAAAGTGGACAAGCTCAAGAATCCCCAAAATTCAGCGGTGGCGGTGCTCCTGCGCCAGCTAAACAGACCAATGAACCCCCACTTGATTTTTCTGATGATATCCCGTTCTGAATGACATAAGGAAACGATATTATTTTATTTTTTGAACATTAAAATTTTTTACATGATGATGAAGTTCTATTTATTAAGGAGTAATCAGTATGAACATAATTAACAGATTTCTTAGTTCAGCGCTAAACGATTTATACACTATCATTTCTAGTTTATTAGAAGGGTTTTACAAAGGAACCTTATTTTATGCGGCTTCACTGTTTATTCTGTTTGTTTCATTTGTAGCCGATAACCCGACTGAATTTTTTTCTTATTTAACTCACAATACCGATTCGGATAAACTTTTATTTGGTGGAACACTTGAAATAATAAAATACTATTCATTTTGCATTATTGCTTTCAGTGGTATTTTTCTTTTAAAGAATACTTTAAACAGAGGTAAACACGTTAATAAAAATTCTTTTTCACATGGTGCAGGAGCGAGTCATAAAAATTAAGGCTCTTACCAAATATCCCGCTGCGCAAAATCTGAGGGATTACATACCCGTTTTTTACTCAGATTTTGCATAGAACCCCCTAAGTAGGCTTGCTATATCACCTTTTCTAATGCTATTGTATGTTTAGTTGGCTGTTTAAATCTAACAGTATCAGATGTGAGGTGTTTATGGCTGTAACACAACGACCAATGCAAACCGTAACCATGACGGTAAAACGAACCTTGCTCACCCGTGCGCGTGAGGCTGGAATTAATTTGAGCGCCACCCTGACCGCTGCCCTCGATGCTGAATTACGTCAGTACGAAGCCAAGAGGTGGCAAGAGGAAAACAGCGAAGCACTGGAAGCCCTCAATCGCTTCCACGACGAACACGGCTGTTTCAGTGATGAATACAGGACATTTTAAGAATGCAATTCACTGTATATAGTAATACAGGGAAAAGTGCCGTTTATCCCCTGCTGATTGATGTAACAAGCGATATTATCGGCCAGTTAAACCGGAGGATTGTTATCCCCCTGTTACCTGTTGGAATGTACCCTAATGGTATGCGACCGGAGCGCCTGACTCCGCTTATCAGGCTGGTTGATGATAATGAGTATGTAGTCATGACTCATGAAATGGCGAGTATTCCTGCTCGTTCTTTGGGGGCTGCGTTCTGTGATGCTTCTTCTTATCGTAAGCAGATCAAGGATGCTATTGATTTTCTTCTCGATGGTATTTAAACAGGTTTTGTTCTACGGGGTGAATATCATCAATCCGTAGGGGACAACGAAACTGAGGATCTTATCTATTTTAAGATCCTGAAATTGATCCCGATGAAATTAAGTGTTAGATTTCGAGGGTTAGATTTATGAATTTTTGGTCAGTTGCGCCATAAAGCAGCAGGGAACTGGTTCTGAGGTTTTACCGGAGCCAGAAAAGCGAAAACCCCGTTAATCTTCACAGTCGCCAAACTTAGAAAGATTATCGGGGCATCCATAAATATCATCAGGTATTGTTGTACCTGATGAGGAGTGTAGCCCGATGAGTAATAAAATTCAACTCCTTCTGAACAACATAAGCGCTGGTCTTTGTGACTAGCCGCAATGTTTCTTTAACTAACAACTACATACAGGTCAAAAACCCGACACCTTTGTTTGTTAAACCAAAGGATAAAGGGACGCTTCCGTTCTGTCTGAAACTGATGGAAAAAGCCCAAGGGTTCACAGATCGCTTTGATTTCCTCGTTCATGTTGCGTTTTCCCGTTCAATCGGAAAACGTCACCGTAAACCCCCTGTTCTGCGCTGCCGTGTGATTGATGTTTTATTACAGGCAATGTGTTTCCATTATGACCCGTTAGCGGGGGAAACTGGCCGTGTTCAGCGTTCCGTCACTAATCTTGCGATAGAGTGCGGACTGGCGACAGAATCTGAAAACGGAAATTTATCTATTACCCGTGTTACCCGTGCGCTGGAATCACTGGCTAACGATTTTGGTTTGATCCGTTATGATAGCGAGTTTGACCCTGTTATCGGCTGCAATGTGCCGTCAGATATTGAGTTTACACCGGCATTGTTTGAAGCCCTCGATATTTCCCCCGAAGCACTGACGGCGGCACGTAACAGCCGTGCGGAGTGGGAAAACCAGCGACGCGAGAAAAAAGGCTTACCCCGTCTTGATATCATGGAATTGGCCGCTAATGCATTTCGTTATGTCCGTGACGGATTCAGGAAGTATCACAAGGAACGGCGGGAACAAGGCTTAAAACGCGCCAGAGCAAAGCGGGAATCCATTCTCAGCCGCAAAGAAATCGAAGCTAAGGTAAAACGCGAAGTGTCCTTAGAAATCGCGGCTGGCCGCTTCCCTGTCGATATGGCCGCTGCACGCAGAGAAATAGCCCGACGAACGACAGAACGAACTATCTTGTCACGGGGTAATTATACCCGCTTATCATCACCTGCCTGATTATCTTTTCGGTTATCCGGCCATGCCGGAGGATTCCGCACGTCTGTTAATCAAAAAAGGTTAAATATTAACCCGCTTTTGTTGGTTCTGTTCATGATGAAGCAAATCAGGGATAACGACAGCAATTTTGGCCGGACTAAAAATGTGATCTGCTGCACGTATTTATACTGGATTCTATTATTCACAATTAACTGCAAGAGGGTATGACAGTTAACTGACAGCCGAGGGATTTTATAAGTGCGTTACGAGGTAAAAATAAAGTGCGTACTTCCTTTTAAAGATCTGTTAGATCTTTCTTTTAAACTAATATGTTTTCTTTCTATTAAAAATAAAACCTGTTCAGCCGTTGTCCTGTGGACAACTCAAAAATGACCGCCCTTGCAGCGGCCATAAGGCCGCGCCGGTTCGGTTAGTCGCTCCGCTCCTGAGTTAGCACCCGCAAGCGGGCAAATCGCTGAACATTTCTTTTGTCTCCGACCATCCGGCAATCTCTCCGCTTTAAATTCCGTGTAATTGGTTCGCTTCGCTCACAGTCTGGCAGGGAAAGGGGCTGACTTACGCTTCACACCGCATCAAAAACGTCACGTAAGCCACATAGACGACTTTTTTAAAGAAATTCATAGAATGGGAAGGACTAAAAAATAGAATTGCGTACAGGGGGTCCTACAGCAGCACTGAGGAGGATTTTAAACATAGAACTTAAAAAACCCGTAACGCTCGCCGCAGGACGTGGCCGAGCGTAGCGAGTTAACGACCGAGGAAGCGGAATTTCACCGATGTGACAAAAAGCACTTACACACCGTAGCGACGTTCAGCCTACCGCCTCTCTCCGTTCGTTGCTCAACAGCGACCCCGACGACAAAAACCAGTTTTGCCCGTCTCTCGCTGTTACGATTCCTAAATTTAATTAAAAGCTCTCATCCACAACAAACTGATTACGCCTAAACCGGTAAGCGACGCACCAATTAAGCCTAAATCTTTTCCTATGTCAGATTTATTTGATGTGAAAAAAACAATAAAAGTACCAATAAGTCCGGTAAATGCGCCAACTATAGTAATCCAGAATAAAAATGTAGCCATAATATTATTCCATTCGTTATTTTGGGGGTTAAATATCACCACAACCTAAAGGGCAGCAATTAGGATCTAAACCGTGTGAACAATAACCATCTTCTTGATTTTGTCGAATAGCTTCGGTTATTTCCTCTGGTGATATATAATCAAATTCAGCTCTTGCCAATTGGATTACTTTTCTTTTATCCTCTTGAGTTAATTCACTTAAATAACCATCAATTGCTGTGCTCAAGTTGCGTTGGTACATTTCATAGACACACCCGCAACGAGATTGTTCTGTTTTTGATAACTCACTGAATATATTACGATATTTGTTAATTATTTCATAATCGTGATATTCACAAATTAAGACTTTTTTACCATCAAAAACCGTGGTTAAACCGTGTCTTGATATGTTATTAGATAGCTCACTTATATCAATTTCGGCATCATCAGGGCATTCATTAAGCGCATCTTTAAGTTCTCTAACTGTTTTGAATTTATGTTCAAGCATTGTAGTTACCTCATTATCTCTATTAAAAACTTAGCCTTATCGCTAGGTGATAGTGATTCAAAGGCAAGCAGCGAAGCCCGTAAAATGTTAATACGTTTCTTCCCTAGTCCGTTAGTCAGCCGGTCTAAACGTTCTAAAGTATCTTCATCCATACGAAAACCTACCATGATAGATTCTGCTTTTTTTGTCGGCTTTTTATCCCCTTGGGCGATAAAATCATTAACCGTCTTGCTTTCTGACTGTTCAATTATTGGCGCGTGTTTTTTTAATTTATTTATATCCATAATCTACCTCAATGCAAAGCTAATCATTGATTAATCATATATGATTAATCAATGATTTTCAATTGTTTTGTTTTCTTAGCTATCCTGAACAGAATCAATGAGTTCAGCGAATAAAAGCTCTAATTGTGCTTTGGCTGATCCTACATTTTTACCTTTAAGCTCATGTACTCCCAACCCCTCATTTATGGCTTTTTCAAAAGCCTTTAAGTTTGATATACGGGTTTTGAATGGGGATAGAAGCAGGGGATCATCGTTAAGATATTGTGTGATTTTTACTGCATCATTATTAAATGGTGAAGTAGGGCAGCGATTAAGTAAAGCAAAGGCTTTTAGCTTTGTGTTTTCCTTTTTAGCTTCGTTCACAATGGATGATAATTTATTCAATGTGACAACTTCTAACATAGATGTTGGGCTTACAGGAGCTATAAATACATCTGCAACAAGTAATGCACTACGAAGCTCGACGCTATCATGTCCGGCAGTGTCTACCAATATTACATCCGTAACGCCGTGCAATTTGTTTATTTCTTTATGTGTATTGCTTCCGTAACAAGTCATAATTGGGATATCAGGGACGGGCTGTTCTCGTCGTAAACTTTGCCATGTGTTCAAATCTTCGTTTTTGTCTGTTCGCACTAATGCTACAGACGCCGTTTTTTGTTGCAACATTACTGCTGAGTTTGCCGTAATTGTGGTTTTTCCTACTCCACCTTTATCTGATCCAAAAACTATAATCATTTTCCCTACCTCTCATTTGGATTTATCAAAGATTAATCAATGAATATCGGTAATGATTAATCTTTAGACATTAAACAGTGATAATCTATGATTAAGCATATCAAGATAATCATAGATTATCAATAATGATTAATCAAAAGATAACAATTTAAGTTAATCTTTGATTAATCGTTTGCATAACTCAACTTATCAAGCGTTGGGCGAACAAAAACGGTGAAGTATAATTTTGTTAAAATGTTTCTTAATTGTTGTAAGTTTAACAAAAAACAAACAACGGTGTTTTGGCTGGATTTCTGACAGAAGACTTCCTGTTTTAGCGGGTAGGGCGGTTGTGTGACAGGGTAACAGTGTTTTTTGGCGCTAAAGTCCTGAATTTAACATAATGGCTCTTACGCGCCCCTCGTTTGTAGCACCAATATTAAAATGTCACTCCGGTGCGGCGTTTTACTAAATGGCCGTGGCGGGGCAGACACAAACACACCCCCACGGTTGAAAGAAACCCGCCCCGCCAGACACAACATATAGTATGTCCGTCAGCTGCGACCGATACAACATATAGCGTTATCCACAGAAACGGTGGATAAGTCGATAGGCTACTGATTAACAACAAAATCAAAAGCAAGGTCAAAACCATTCCGCCACTACAGCGTAAGGGGCGCTAAGTCCGTGTGTGCTGGCCGTCATTTTCTCCTGTGTTGCCTTTCCCCTCCGTATCAGGCTTCCGGTAATCGTTCCCCGTTACAACCTGTTCCGCAAGGGTATATAAACGCTCCGCGCCCTTGCAGACCAGAACGATAACGGGGCGTCGAACCGTCAGGCGATACGAAGACGAAATTCACACTGACGGAGAAACAACCATGACTATGAATCTGCACACCCAGACAAGCGCCCCTAACCCCGCAGCGGCGGCCAGCGTATCCCCGCTGGAGCAGTCAGGCTCCACAAAAACGAAATTTTCTAAGAACAAAACCAAAACAGATATTTATCAGACAGTGACAGACAGCATTATAGAAGCCCTTGAAATGGGGGTTAAACCGTGGGTGTGTCCGTGGAAGCGTAACGGTTCGGTGTCTGGTATTCCTTCAAATTTTATGACCGGTACAGCCTACAGCGGCATGAATATCATGCTGTTATGGTGCAGTGCGGCAAAGCAGGGATTTAATGATTCCCGCTGGCTGACCTACAAGCAGGCTCAGGAGCAGGGCGCACAGGTGCGTAAAGGGGAGCGCGGAACGACAGCCATTTTTTACAAGACGTTAGAAAAAGAAGCTGAAGACGGCGAGATAGAAAAAATTCCGATGCTGAAAACGTTCACTGTATTTAATGTTGAGCAGATCGACGGGCTGACACTCACAGAAGAAGACACCGCCGAGCCGGTAAGCGAGTTTGATCCGCTGCCGCATGTTGAAGCACTTTTTCAGCGCACCGGCGCGAACATCACCGAGCGCGGCCAGCAAGCCTTTTTCCGTCCGGCTACAGATGAAATCTGGTTGCCGGAGCGTCATTTATTCACCGATGCCGCCAACTTTTACGCTACGGGGCTTCATGAGCTTGTTCACTGGACAGGGGCAAAAAGCCGTTTAAACCGTGAAAAATGCGGACGGTTCGGATCGGAAGGGTACGCATTTGAAGAACTGATCGCAGAGCTTGGAAGTGCTTTTCTGATGGCCGATTTAGGCATTACCGGCGACGTTCAGCATGAGAGCTATATCGCTTCTTGGTTAAAGTCATTGCGTGATGATAAACGTTACATCTTCAAAGCGGCGGCGGCAGCTTCAAAAGCGCACCGCTATTTAATGGAGTGCTGATTAGGTTCAGACCCCGCGAATCGCGGGGTTTGTAAAACGTCATAAGGATGTCAAAATCCCACATAAAAGGATGTGGGATTTTTCCTTTTTTTACCGTAGAACTCCGTCAATATTGAGTCGCCTTTTACTGTTTTTTTGTCTGATTTTTATGCTAAAGTAATTAATGCCTGTCACGGTGCAGACAGACTACGGTCTGTACAGGCTTAAATGCACTACATCCAATCATTTTTGTTGAAGCAACGTCACGTTATGTTGCTTCGGCAACGTAGCGTGACTTCTGCTTAAAGGAGTTAACGTTATGACTATGTATCAGGATCTGCCCTCTGTACTGAATCTGATTAACTGTGAATCACCATTTCCATGTAATCAGGCTTCTTGGGGTCCGCTTGGAAAACGGAAAATATCCTACGCTAAGCCTATTTATTGCACAGTTCCGCATCAATACTAAAACTCATTATGTGCATTTCGGCGTTTCCGGCGTGCAATCCCACTAAATTTCTTGATTACACCCATTCATCAACATTCTCCCAGACGGTGCGAAAAGTCCCTGTTGTAGGAACTCTGAACTCAAACCAGTTTGTTTGAAAAACTGCCTGTTGGGGTCCGCTTGGAAAACGGAAAATATCCTACGCTAAGCCTATTTATTGCACAGTTCCGCATCAATACTAAAACTCATTATGTGCATTTCGGCGTTTCCGGCGTGCAATCCCACTAAATTTCTTG
>NZ_PUJW01000032.1 GCF_011189575.1 Photorhabdus cinerea | reverse complement strand
CCGGTCAGCCGGGCTGCGTATATTACACTGTTCGCCCGCAGAGTCAAGCGCTTATTCACGTTGCTCTGCCTGACCCCACCAGCTTTTTTCTCAGCGGGGTGTCGGTCAGTGGAGGCGCATTATAGGGAGCTTAAATTTTTACACAACACTTTTTTTTAGATTTACCACCAATAGGCGTTTTTTTGCTCTTTTCGAGTTAAATTTAATCGATTTTAACTAAGATCAATCACCTTCTTTCATTGCATACTGGTATTTTCCTCACTAAGATCCTTAAAAACAGCAAATCCCTATTTCTTCATTAGAGGTATATATGTCTGGAGTGTTACGCAGTTACCTTGGTACTCAACCTAAAATTGGCCGGAAAGTCATGTTAGATTCATCTAGTGTAATCATTGGTGATGTCAGGCTCGCTGATGATGTCAGCGTATGGCCTTTAGTTGTCATCCGCGGAGACGTTAATTATGTATCTATTGGCACGCGTACTAATATCCAAGATGGCTCTATATTACATGTAACACACAAATCTGTTGATAATCCTGACGGTTTCCCTTTAATTGTTGGGAATGATGTCACCATCGGGCATAAAACTATACTTCATGGCTGCACTATTGGTAATCGAGTACTCATCGGTATGGGTTCCATTCTGCTTGATGGTTCAATCATTGAAGAAGACGTTATTATTGGAGCGGGCAGCTTAATAGCCCCAGGAAAAATATTAGAAAGTGGATACCTTTATGTTGGCAGTCCTGCCCGTCAGGTAAGAAAACTAAAACCTGAAGAATTAGAGGCATTACGTTATTCAGCAAGCAATTATGTCTGTTGGAAAAACGACTACCTACAAGATAATATGTAACGTCCCAAATGATCATCATTCCCGTTGTTAATTACTGATTCAAATTCCTCTTCTAAATCCCAACGATTTTGTCGGAAAAGGCTTAGTGGATGATGATCTTCCCCATAACGATATAAAAGCTCCTTAGCACCTATAACACACTGAACCAATAGCCCATTTACCAGAGCAGGAAAAATAACTACCTGCTCTTGTTCATTCCATTCTTCTCTATCAGGAAACTGGATAGATTGATTCATGAATGTAACTCCTGTTCCAATGTTCGCAATACAGGAACAATTTCTGGCAGTACACCATGCCATAATTTAAACGAATGAGCAGCCTGCCCTACTAACATTCCCAGCCCATCAGCATAACTAGAAACACCATGTTTCTTGGCAAAGGAAAGAAAAGGTGTCAAGTTAGCCTGATAAAACATGTCATAACAAACACAATTTTCATTAAATATTAACGGGGATATCTCTGGAATCTCACCGTTAAGACCAGATGCAGTCGCATTAATGATCAGATCAAATTCAGGACTATTTAGTGTTTCCATTTCAACAAGCCGAATGTTGCCTATTGACGAGAAATCATAAGCAATCTGGACGGCACGACTGAACGTCCGGTTTGTAATTGTAATTTCACAACCAAATTCTAATAATGAAGATAAAACTCCTCTGACTGCACCACCTGCTCCAATAATTAAAATATGTTGCCCCTGTGTAATAAATCCACGTTGCATCAAATCTGTTAATAACCCTATACCATCCGTATTGTCGCCAATCAATTGATTATTATCCAGCAATTTCAAGGTATTGACTGCACCACTGAATTTTGCGCGTTCAGTTAACTCATTTGCTCGGATAAATGCTCGCTCTTTAAATGGTATAGTAATATTGGCTCCAATCCCGCCCTGTTTAAGAAACACAGCCAATGTCTCTTCAAATTTATTTACAGGAGCCAAAATCTTCCCATAACGATGCTCAATACCAGTTTGCTCAGAAAACAACTGATGGATACGAGGAGATTTGCTGTGCGTAACAGGATTACCAAAAACAGCGAATTGATTCATATTTATTCTACCCTTGACGATAAAGTTCACCAGTTAGAGCATCCCGAATTTCTGAAGGTTTTTCACACCCTCCAACATTACCGCTTAATACAGGAAGCTTATCCCCAAACTGTTGTCTGACTTCTTCTGCTGTTCTACATGGTTCAAGACCATTTAAATTTGCACTGGTCGATACCAACGGTTTTCCATAAAAAGTACATAATTGTTTTACTAAAGGATGATCACTAACTCTAACAGCCAAAGTGGAAAACTGCCCAGTCAACCATTTAGATGTACTAGATTTGGCAGGGATTACCCAAGTCATAGGTCCTGGCCAACAAGCAAATATGGCTTCTTTTTGTCTTTCCGTTAGAAGCTTATCATCAAGATATGGTTGTAATTGTTCATAATTATCTGCAATAAGAATCAACCCTTTCTGCCACGGACGCTTCTTTAATATAAGCAGTTCATTTATTGCTTTCTCGCTATCAGGATCACATCCCAGTCCAAAAACAGCTTCAGTCGGATAGGCAATCACTTTTTCTGTTTTTAATGCAGTTAACACATTTTCAAATGCAGGTGATGCTTCATTACTCATGTTTGTGACTCAGTTTCATTTACTTGTTGTTTTCCACACAATTTACTGGCACAAAACAACTTTGCACCTTGTGATATTCGTTTTTCCGTCAGTAACGGATAATGACAAAACACACATTCACCCGCGACTGGTTTATTATTTAATACAAACTGACAATTAGGGTAACAGTTACACGCGTGAAAAATTTTTCCGAAACGTGATTTTCTTTGTAATAGTTGCCCTTGTTTGCATTGAGGGCAGGCTATTAACGTTTCATCCGGTTTATCAATCAGTTCTGTATGCTCGCATTCAGGATAACGACTACAACTAATGAACATTCCATAACGCCCTCGGCGTAAAGCTAAATTAGCACCACATGCAGAACATGTCTGCCCTTCAAGTTCTTTCACCACATGACCGTCACTTTGCCCTTTTAATGAACGAACATATTGACATGATGGATAACCAGAACATCCAAGAAACGGGCCATGAATGCCATTACGGATAACTAACAGAGAACCGCATTCAGGGCAACATTCAGTTTCATTAGTGGAGAGAGGAACCATTTTTGCCATACCATTTTTTCACTTGAAATTTATTTTTATATGACGTCGAACAAGACTATGGACACTCAGTTAATTAATCCACACGCACATAACCACCAGCAACTACAGCCACTTTACCCAGTAATTCCAGTTCAAGGAGCTTTGTCATTACCTCATTTATAGGTAATGAAGAACGCTGAGCAATAATATCGACAGAAGTTACCTCATCGCTTACGTTAACTAGCACATCAGCAAATGGCAACTCAGTTTGCTCAAACCGTGGTTCTACTTCTTGTTTCGTTCCTTCCATATGCAACCATTGTAGTGAACTGTAAACATGTTCTACAATATCCATTGCGTTTGTAGCCAGGTATGCACCCTGTTTTATTAACCAGTGATTTCCTTCACTAATTGGATTCCCCAAAAGACCTGGTAATGCAAATACATCCCTTCCTTGTTCAAGGGCACAACGAGCTGTAATTAATGAACCACTGTTTTTACTCGCTTCTACAACGATAATTGCCGAGCTTAACCCACTGATAATCCGATTTCTTTTAGGAAAGTTCTTTGCACGCGGAGGGATATCCGGGAAGAATTCAGAAACAAGAGCACCATTCTCCTCTATCTGTTTTGCTAATGACACGTGTCTATGAGGATAAATATGCCCAAGCCCACTACCTAATATAGCAATTGTTTCACCTCCACTATCCAGTGCAGACCGGTGACAAATACCATCAATACCGATAGCTAAACCACTAGTAATAACTAATTCATGCCCAACCAACTCACCTGCAAAAATTTTTCCCCATTTTTCACCATAATAGCTTGCGGCCCGGCTCCCTACCATCGCAACCTGCTTCTTTAAAAGAAGTTCTAATTTTCCTGACACAAAAAGCGCAAGAGGCGGGGCATGTATCTGCTTTAATAGAAGTGGATACGAAGGGTGAGAATATGTTAATAAATGGCGTTCTGGCTGTTCAAGCCATTTTAAGCACGAAGTTAGCACTGTTTTATTCGCTTTAGTAAATTGCAAACATTGTGCTGGTGATAACCCACTGTCTTTCAACACTGTGGAATAACAATTCCCAGCATGCAATAATTTTTCTGCAATATTTGCTGCTTTTTCTGTTGCCAAATGAGAGATCATCTTCATTCGCAACCATACTTCTATAGCTTCCATGTTGTCATCCTGACTGAGATTGACGGACAAATCAAACTGCTTAATTAGCAATCAATACTGTCAATCCAAACGGGAAATGTCTAGAATAGACATAGAATACCATTCACATTTTGGATACAGATCTAAACATATATGCCAGTATTACAAATATTACATTACCCAGACGAGCGGCTTCGCACTATTGCAGCATCTGTTGAAAAAGTTGATGCAAAGATTCAGAGTATCATTGATGATATGTTCGAAACTATGTATGCAGAAGAAGGCATTGGCTTGGCAGCAACACAAGTTGATATTCATCAGCGTATTGTCGTTATTGACGTATCAGAAACCCGTAATGAACGTCTTGTACTGATAAATCCAGAGTTACTGGAAAAGAGTGGCGAAACTGGGATTGAAGAAGGTTGCTTGTCTATTCCTGATCAGAGAGCCCTAGTGCCACGAGCTGAAAAGGTCAGAATTAGGGCTTTAAATTACGATGGACAATCATTTGAATTACAAGCTAATGGCTTACTGGCTATTTGTATTCAGCACGAAATGGATCATTTAATTGGTAAACTTTTTGTGGATTACTTATCTCCTCTGAAACGCCAACGTATACGCCAGAAAGTAGAAAAATTAGATAAACAAAGAGCCCGAATCCAATAAATTATTTAATACAGGAAATAAACGTGCCTGATTCTTTGCGTATTGTTTTTGCCGGAACACCTGACTTTGCAGCACACCATTTAGAGACTTTATTAGTGTCTCAACATGAGGTAGTTGGTGTTCTCACTCAACCAGATAAACCGGCCGGAAGGGGTAAAAAACTGACACCCAGTCCTGTGAAAGTACTGGCTGAAAAACATAACATTACTGTTTTTCAGCCAACTACTTTGCGTTCAGAAGAAAATCAACAATGGATTCTCAAACAGCAACCTGATGTTATCATAGTTGTAGCATATGGATTAATCCTCCCTAAGGCTGTTTTGGACATTCCAAGATTAGGTTGCCTGAACGTACATGGTTCCCTATTACCACGTTGGCGTGGTGCAGCACCAATTCAACGTTCACTCTGGGCCGGTGATGTGGAAACGGGAGTAACTATCATGCAAATGGATATAGGTCTTGATACCGGCGACATGCTATATAAAGCAAGCTGCCTTATTGCACCTGAAGATACTAGTGCCAGTTTATACGCAAAACTGGCCAATATTGGGTCAGATGCGTTGCTTAAAACATTATTGTTAATAGCATCAGGTAAAAGCCGGCCTGAAACTCAAAACGAAAAATTGGCCACCTATGCTGAAAAAATAAGCAAAGAAGAAGCCCGAATAAACTGGGCATTATCTGCGACCCATCTTGAACGCTGTATTCGTGCATTTAATCCCTGGCCCATGAGCTTTTTCGATATAGAAGGACAGCCTGTTAAAATTTGGAAAGCAGACGCCATTGAAGAACAAACTTCAGCAGAACCAGGAACTGTATTAAAAGCAGATAAAAAAGGCATTCACATTGCTACCGCTGATGGAATTCTGAATATCACTCAATTACAACCGGCGGGTAAAAAGGCAATGTCAGCAGAAAATCTACTTAACTCCAAACGTGAATGGTTTACGCCAGGCATAAAATTAGCTGAATAACTTTCTCTTAATGCTGTCTTTTATCAGCCTTTTTAACTATGAAAAATATATATAATCTGCGAAGTATCGCTGCGAAAGCAATCAATCAAGTTCTGGTTCAAGGACAGTCTCTCAGTACAGTCTTACCTAAACTACAACAGAATATAACTGATAAAGATAAATCCTTATTGCAGGAATTCTCTTTCGGGGTATTGCGTGTATTGCCTCAGCTAGAATGGATAATAAGCCAATTAATGGCAAAACCATTAAAAGGTAAACAACGTATTCTTCATTACCTTCTTATGGTCGGAATATACCAACTTGCCTATACCCGTATTCCTGCTCATGCAGCTCTTGCTGAAACAGTGAATGGAGCCGTAACTCTGAAATACCCTCAGCTAAAAGGTTTGATTAATGGTGTCCTTCGCCAATTTCAGAGACAACAATTACAATTAACAGAACGTTCACAAAATCATTCTAGCTATCACTTACATCCCGAATGGTTATTAACCCGAATCCAAAAAGCCTATCCACAAGAGTGGCAGCAACTTATTAATGTTAATAATCAAAAACCACCTATGTGGTTACGAGTTAATCGTATATACCACAGTCGGGATGAATATCTTACTCTTCTTCATAAAGCAGGAATTGATGCGGAACCAGCTATCGGATTACTCTTTGCTATCCGTGTAATTTCCCCCTGCCCTGTAGCAATATTACCTGGATTTGACAAAGGTTGGGTCACTGTTCAAGATGTGTCTGCACAAGGGTGTGCCGAGTTATTACAACCAATTAATGGAGAGAAAATTCTCGATCTTTGCGCTGCACCAGGAGGGAAAACAACACATATCCTAGAAATAGCACCAGAATCTCAAGTATTAGCTGTAGATATTAATGAGCAAAGGATCAAACGAGTAGAAGAAAATCTCCGACGCCTTAATTGCCACGCTACAGTAAAAACCGGTGATGGACGCCACCCTGAACATTGGGCAGAAAATCAGCAATTCGATCGTATTCTTCTGGATGCTCCTTGTTCAGCAACAGGAGTAATCCGCCGCCATCCTGATATTAAATGGCTACGCCGCGAGGAAGATATTGCTCAGTTAGTTCAATTACAATCTGAGATTATTGATGCAATCTGGCCATATTTAAAGAAAGGTGGAACACTAGTATATGCAACCTGTTCTATTTTACCGGATGAAAATAGCCAGCAGATCAGTGCGTTTTTAAAGCGCCATCCAGATGCAAAGTTAGCAAGAACAGAAACAAGCGAAAACCCAGGAAAACAAATAATACCTGAATTAACTGGTGGTGATGGTTTTTTCTACGCTCGATTAATTAAACAGTGATATATATCTACAAATTATAGAGATAATTATCTGCTTCTAATAAATTAGAGAACACTATGAAAATAATTATTCTTGGTGCAGGCCAAGTCGGTGGTACATTAGCTGAAAATCTGGTAGGTGAGAATAACGATATCACTATCGTCGATACTGACCCCAACCGTCTGCACCAGCTACAGGATAAATTCGACCTCAGAGTAGTCAATGGTCACGGTTCTCATCCCAGAGTATTAAGAGAAGCTGGTGCCGAAGATGCTGATATGTTAGTTGCTGTAACTAATTCTGACGAAACTAACATGATTGCATGCCAAATTGCATATTCTTTATTTAATACACCGAATAAAGTTGCACGAATACGTGCAGCAGAATATATCCGCGAAGCAGAAAAGCTTTTTCTCCCTGATGATATTCCTATTGATTATCTTATTTCACCAGAACAACTCGTCATAGATTATATTTACAAACTAATTCAATATCCTGGCGCTTTACAAGTTGTTAACTTTGCCGAAGGTCGGGTAAGTATTGTTGCAGTAAAAGCTTATTACGGCGGCTCACTTGTAGGAAATGCACTTTCTTCACTCCGTGAACACATGCCACACATTAATACCAGAGTTGCTGCAATATTTCGTCAAGATCGACCGATAAGACCACAAGGTTCTACAATTATTGAAGCTGGTGACGAAGTTTTCTTTGTTGCTGCATCACAACACATTCGTGCTGTAATGAGTGAACTTCAACGCTTAGAGAAACCCTACAAACGTATTATGATCGTTGGTGGTGGTAATGTCGGTGCCGGACTCGCACTACGCCTCGAAAAAGATTACAGAGTTAAATTGATTGAACGGAATCAGCAAAGAGCTACAGAACTAGCCGAATTATTACATGACACCATTGTCTTTTATGGGGATGCATCAGACCAAGAATTACTAGCTGAAGAACATATAGAACAGGTAGATGTGTTTATTGCTCTAACCAACGATGACGAAGCAAATATCATGTCTGCAATGCTTGCTAAACGCATGGGAGCCAAAAAGGCCATGGTTCTCATTCAACGTAGTGCATATGTCGACTTGGTACAAGGCGGTGTCATTGATATTGCAATCTCTCCACAACAAGCAACTATTTCAGCTTTACTAAGCCATGTCCGTAAAGCAGATATTATAAGTGTTTCATCATTACGTCGTGGAGTAGCTGAAGCTATCGAAGCGATTGCTCATGGAGATGAAAAGACTTCAAAAGTTGTCGGTCGAGCTGTAGGTGATATTAAATTACCACCAGGTACCACAATTGGGGCAATAGCTCGCGGTGATGAAGTAATTATTGCTAATGATTACAGCGTCATCGAACAAGGAGATCATGTAATTATGTTTATTACAGATAAGAAATTTGTTCCTGAAGTGGAGAAACTATTCCAACCAAGCCCTTTTTTCCTTTAATGGCTTAAAATATAATTATCTATCAGTCAAATGATGAAAACACAATAACTAATATAGCTTGGTATACTTTAATTAACATAATAATTGAAGGAATGTAATGAGCTTTTTAAATCGACTAACAGATTTATTATGAAAGGTAATTTTTGACACAACATCTGTACAAAATTGCATTGCTACTTAGGAACAAAAGCTTAAACTTTGGATTCTTTCTTAACCAGTCGGTGACTTTCCAGCTTTTATTAATACCATACTTATCCAAAATCAAGATGATCGTTCCAGCATGATGGTATTCACGACAGAGTTTTCCAACATGTTAATCAATAAGTTTGAGTTATTACTCAATCCCCCGACATAAGCCACTGCCCCTGTCTGGGCATCAAGGCGACCATTTTTGATTCTGTCCCGGGGTGGCAATACGGTTCTACAGCCCCTTGATATACCAATCAGCGCCGATTTTGGAGTTATACGTAATATCGACTTCATCTTCATAAAATACGGGATGTTTCTCTAAACAATTGGACAAGACATCGGTAATTCGCACCATCTTTTTCATCATATTCAGAGCCAAGGAGTTGTCAGATATATTCCAGCCCGACATAAATAGAGGTAAAGCCGTACTTACCGACAAGTTAATCTTTAACAGATATTGATCTTCAACACAAAAAGCTCAAAGCTCCAGAAGGAGCATAGGTAACCCAACTGCTGTGGCGAGTATTGCAGCCAAAATGCCAGTAGGAGATGAACTTGGAGTAGGACACGGGAGAATCTGTCAAGTTATTTCCGGTATCTAACCAACAATAATCAAAATGATTAATACTACCAATGCCACCCAATCGGTACATTGTCAGTTCAGGAAACTGACAAAGACAAAAATAAGCCTTCCCGAGTTAAGACAACCTATTGAAGCTATTTCATTTGGTCTCAAACTCACAAGAAAAATGGAATACCCATCCAGCGCTGGAATTTGACATTACCACAATTAGCGATTTATTTTAAAAGTTATCTCAATAGCGTAATAACGTTGTAATGATTTTTTAACGCGACACAGAATCCTGGATGCTCTTTCCATGTCAATAAAAAACACATCTATGCTTCTTGCATCGGGTCAGTATCCATAGCTATTTAAACACTCAAACTATTAAAAGAATCATTCACAAAAACTCGGAGTTTACTGAAGTAGTAAAACAAACTTATCAAACGAGACTGTAATTTAAATTGTGTATTTGCCTGCTTTTGATATGTTAAATCCAACAACAAAGCAGGCACATTATGGACGAGAAAAAACTTAAAGCACTTGCTGCTGAATTTGCTAAAGGCATTAAAACTGACGCTGATCTCAATCAGTTCACGAGAATGCTAACAAAGTTGACCGTTGAAACAGCATTGAATGCTGAACTCACCGAACACCTTGGGCATGAAAAAAATGCCTCAAAATCAGGCTCGAATACTCGTAATGGCTATTCCTCTAAAACACGCCTGACCGATGATGGTGAGTTTGAACTGAGTACACCACGTGACCGTGAAGGCAGCTTTGAACCTCAGCTCATCAAGAAAAATCAGACACGCATCACCCAGATGGATAACCAAATTTTATCCCTGTTCAGGATATCCTGATAGCATGCGTTGACGGTTTGAACGGCTTTCCAGACGCGATAAATAGTGTGTATCCACAAACGCAAATCCAATTATGCATCATCCACATGGTGCGTAACAGCCTAAAATATGTCTCCTGGAAAGATTATAAAGCGGTGACAACCGGACTTAAAACAATCTATCGCGCAGCAACTGAAGCTTCAGCCTTGATGGAGCTTGAGAAATTTGCTCAAACCTGGGATGACAAATATCCACAAATCAGTAAAAGCTGGCATGCCCGCTGGGAAAGTCTGAATACCTTCTTTGCTTACCCAGAAGATATTCGCAAAGCCATTTACACCACGAATGCCATTGAGTCGTTGAACAGTGTTATTCGTCATGCCATTAAGAAACGTAAAATCTTTCCCACAGAGGACTCAGTTCGAAAAATCGTTTATTTAGCCATCGAAACAGCATCTAAAAAATGGAGTATACCGATACAAAACTGGAAACAGGCGATGAGTCGTTTTATTATTGAGTTCAGTGATCGTTTAAACGACCACCTTTAACTAAAGGGCAAATACACAGAATTATTTACAGGGTCTATCAAACTAAAAAGCCAGTGGTAACAAATCTAATGATCACTTACCATTGGCCTCCCAGTTACCTGACTTACTGTGTTTTCCTTTCCTCTGATAGCTTCCTTTCCCTTTTTTATTTTTCTCAACTCGTTGTTTGAACAGCGGATCACGCAATAGAGCTTCAATAGCATTATCCTTTATTACACCCTTTTTATGGTGATATACAATCATAATATTCCTCTATCATCTTAATTTGCCTAAAAAATAGCAATTTTACTTGCTGAATTCCCAATAATAAAGGGAAATTATTTATTCCTTATTTAAAGCACCTTGCTCCAAAGCTTCAAGAATGGAACAATAAGTGCTTATGTGAGAACTACCACAACAGGCATCACTTAACCTCTTAAGTGAATCACGCATCCTTCGCATTTCAAGAAGTTTTTCCTCTACTTCCATCAACCTAGAGTCCACAATTTGCTTAGATTCTTCACAAGTATGATGATCAGGATCTACACGAATAGACAACAATTCAGTAATAGCTTCCAATGTAAACCCTAACTGCTTGGCATAACGTATAAATCGAAGACGCTGTAGATCTTGTTCGGTATAAAGCCTATATCCACCCTCAGTACGGTTCTGATGTTCCATCATTCCCTGTTTTTCATAGAAACGCACTGTATCAGGGGTCACATTCGCTAATCTAGCTAGTTGGCCAATACGATACATCTTTATATCTCCTACACAATAGACAACATTGCTTGAAATATCAGCATAACAGGAATTAGAAAGAAATAAGTGAGATATTCGAATATACAGGTGTAAAAAAACCGGGATAAACCCGGTTCTTTTACATGCCTCTACAGATTACTCCGCAGCAGCAACTCCTGTTTGAGGCTCAGCAGCACGGTCAACAAGCTCGATGTATGCCATCGGAGCATTATCACCAGCACGGAAGCCACACTTCAAAATACGAGTGTAACCACCTGCACGGCTCGCAAAACGCGGGCCCAGCTCATTAAACAGTTTTGCCACGATTTCGTTATCACGAGTACGGGCGAATGCCAGACGACGATTAGCTACACTATCGATCTTGGCAAGAGTAATCAGCGGCTCAACGACGCGACGCAGTTCTTTCGCTTTAGGCAGAGTCGTCTTGATGATTTCATGACGAACCAAAGAACCTGCCATGTTGCGGAACATAGCTTGGCGATGGCTGCTGTTGCGGTTCAATTGACGACCACTCTTACGATGGCGCATGACCTTATCCTTCTCAGTAAAACCTTAACCTGTGATCTAGTTATTCATCAGCAATACTTGCTGGTGGCCAGTTTTCCAAGCGCATGCCCAGAGATAAGCCACGTGAAGCCAGTACGTCTTTGATCTCTGTGAGAGATTTTTTACCCAGGTTAGGTGTCTTCAGTAACTCAACCTCGGTACGCTGTACCAAATCACCGATGTAGTGGATAGCTTCTGCCTTAAGGCAGTTAGCAGAGCGGACAGTCAATTCCAGATCGTCAACAGGGCGCAGTAGGATCGGATCAAACTCTGGCTTCTCTTCTTTTACTTCTGGCTGACGTACATCACGTAAATCAACAAAAGCTTCCAGCTGTTCAGCCAAAATGGTAGCTGCACGGCGAATCGCTTCTTCAGGATCGATTGTACCGTTAGTTTCCATTTCGATAACCAACTTGTCCAAATCGGTACGTTGTTCTACACGCGCTGCTTCAACATTGTAGGCAATACGCTCTACTGGGCTATAACAAGCGTCTACTAACAAACGACCAATAGGGCGCTCATCTTCTTCCGAATGAATCCGGGCAGAAGCCGGCACATAACCCCGACCACGCTGAACTTTAATACGCATGCTAATAGAAGCAGTTTCGTCTGTCAGGTAGCAGATTACATGTTGCGGCTTGACGATTTCGACATCACCGTCGTGGATAATGTCGGCTGCAGTCACAGGGCCAATGCCAGACTTATTCAAGGTAAGAATAACTTCATCTTTGCCCTGAACTCTTACCGCCAGCCCTTTCAGGTTGAGGAGAATCTCCAGGATATCTTCCTGTACACCTTCTTTGGTGCTGTACTCATGCAGTACACCATCAATCTCAACCTCAGTCACCGCACAACCCGGCATAGACGAAAGCAGAATACGGCGCAGTGCGTTGCCTAGAGTATGGCCAAAGCCTCGCTCTAATGGCTCAAGGGTCACCTTGGCGTGCGTCGAACTGACTTGCTCGATATCTACCAGGCGCGGTTTTAGAAACTCTGTCACAGAACCCTGCATTGTGTCCTCTCTTTGGTGCTAAGCTTTACTTAGAGTAAAGCTCGACGATCAGGTGTTCGTTAATGTCAGCGGACAGATCGGTACGTTCTGGAATACATTTGAACACACCTTCCATCTTCGCAGCATCAACTTCCAACCAAGTTGGTTTCTCACGCTGCTCAGCCAGCTCTAAAGCCGCCTTAATACGAGACTGCTTTTTCGATTTTTCACGAACGCTGACTACGTCATTCGGGGATACCTGATAAGAAGCAATATTAACAACGCGACCATTTACCATGATAGCCTTGTGGCTCACCATTTGGCGTGATTCAGCACGAGTTGCACCGAAGCCCATACGGTAAACAACGTTGTCCAGGCGACCTTCCAGCAAACTTAGCAGGTTTTCACCTGTGTTGCCTTTCAGACGAGTTGCTTCTTTATAATAGTTACGGAATTGACGTTCCAGCACACCGTAAATACGACGAACTTTTTGTTTTTCACGTAACTGTACACCGTAGTCAGATAAGCGCGGTTTACGTGCGCCATGCTGTCCAGGTGGTTGTTCCAATTTACACTTGGTGTCAATCGCGCGAACGCCAGATTTCAGGAATAGATCTGTACCCTCGCGACGGCTCAGCTTGAGCTTAGGACCCAAATATCTTGCCATTTTCTTTCTCCAACAAACCTAAAAAAGTAAACGCTATTAAACGCGACGTTTTTTAGGTGGACGACAACCGTTATGAGGGATCGGAGTCACATCAGTAATGTTAGTGATGCGGAAACCTGCCGCATTTAACGCACGGATAGTTGACTCGCGGCCAGGACCAGGTCCTTTAACCATAACTTCCAGGTTCTTAATTCCGTATTCTTTCACTGCTTCAGCGCAGCGCTCTGCCGCAACCTGAGCCGCAAACGGAGTAGATTTACGAGAACCACGAAAACCGGAACCACCAGCAGTTGCCCAACCCAGAGCGTTACCCTGACGGTCAGTAATGGTCACGATGGTGTTGTTGAAAGAAGCATGGATATGAGCCACACCGTCAGAGACTTGCTTTCTTACACGCTTACGTGCACGAATAGGTGCTTTTGCCATTATACAATACCCCGATTATTTCTTGATCGGCTTACGTGGACCCTTACGGGTACGTGCATTGGTCTTAGTACGCTGACCGCGAACTGGTAGACCACGACGGTGACGTAAACCACGATAAGTACCAAGATCCATCAGACGTTTGATGCTCAGGGTTACTTCACGACGCAGATCACCTTCTACAACGTATTTGGCAACTTCGTCACGCAGCTTGTCAATTTGCTCTTCAGACAGCTCACTGATCTTAACATGTTCAGCAATACCCGCCGCAGCACAAATGGCTTGAGAGCGAGTTCTACCAATTCCGTAGATCGATGTCAAAGCGATTACGGTATGCTTCTGATCAGGAATGTTAATGCCTGCTATACGGGCCACTATGCACTCCTACAATTATTTACGGCAACACCATTCTGAAAAGCCCGTTTTCAGGATACTCAAACAATGTTGCTGTGATATAAAAAAGATTGGCTGGCTAATTTAGCCAGCTCAAACCGACTTTGCAAGAAAAATATGCTATTTTATTAGCCTTGGCGTTGTTTATGCTTAGGCTCTGCACTGCAAATCACACGAACGACACCGTTACGCTTAACGATTTTGCAGTTACGGCATAATTTCTTGACGGAAGCACGAACTTTCATTTTTACTCTCCGTAACTTCTCGAGCAAACCAATTAGCGGTTATAACCTTTAAGGTTTGCCTTCTTCAATGCAGACTCGTATTGACTTGACATCATTAAAGTTTGCACTTGAGCCATAAAGTCCATGATGACCACAACTACGATAAGTAGTGAAGTACCGCCAAAATAAAATGGTACTTTCATAGCATCACGCATGAACTCCGGGATTAGGCAGATGAAAGTAATATACATCGCACCAACCAAAGTCAGGCGTGTCATTACTTTATCAATGTACTTGGCCGTTTGCTCTCCCGGACGAATTCCTGGTACAAATGCACCGGACTTCTTCAGGTTATCCGCTGTCTCTCTCGGGTTGAAAACCAACGCAGTATAAAAGAAACAGAAGAAGATGATTGCAGACGCGTAGAGTAACACATAAAGCGGTTGCCCAGGCTGCAAGTACATTGAAATAGTAGTCAGCCAGTTCCAACCGGTTCCACCCCCGAACCAAGAAGCTATGGTACCAGGGAACAGAATAATGCTGGAAGCAAAAATCGCAGGGATAACCCCAGCCATATTCACTTTCAACGGTAAATGTGTACTCTGTGCTGCATAAACTCGGCGACCCTGTTGACGTTTCGCATAGTTAACAACGATACGTCGTTGGCCACGCTCCATGAAAACAACGAAGAAAGTTACTGCAAACACTAACACTGCAACCAACAGCAACAGGAGGAAGTGCAGATCGCCTTGCCTAGCTTGCTCGATGGTATGGCCAATAGCCGGCGGCAGACCCGCAACGATACCAGCAAAGATTATGATAGAGATACCGTTTCCAATACCTCGCTCAGTAATCTGCTCGCCTAGCCACATCAGGAACATCGTCCCAGTGACTAAGCTCACAACAGCCGTGAAGTAGAAAGCAAATCCTGGGTTAATTACCAGTCCTTGCATCCCTGGCATATTCGGTAAACCAGTAGCAATACCAATTGACTGGAATATAGCCAGCACTAAAGTACCATAGCGGGTATACTGGCTAATCTTACGACGACCAGCTTCCCCTTCCTTCTTAATCTCGGCTAATGTTGGATGAACCACTGTCAGCAACTGGATAATAATAGACGCAGAAATATACGGCATTATTCCCAAGGCAAAGATAGAAGCACGACTTAAAGCACCACCAGAGAACATGTTAAACATTTCAATGATGGTGCCTCTTTGCTGTTCGAGCAATTTGGCAAGCACAGTGGCATCAATACCAGGGATAGGAATAAAAGAGCCAATACGGAAAACAATCAGCGCTCCAATAACAAACAACAGTCTGCGTTTCAGCTCGCCCAGTCCACCTTTAGCACTTTGAAAATCTAATCCTGGTTGTTTAGCCATCTGTTACTTATTCCTCAATTTTACCGCCAGCAGCTTCAATTGCAGCACGGGCACCCTTAGTAACACGAAGGCCACGCACAGTTACTGCACGGTTGATTTCGCCAGAAAGCATAACTTTCGCGAATTCAATTTGAATGCCAACGATGTTAGCGGCTTTCAGTGCGTTCAGATCGATAATATCGCCTTCAACGGCAGCGAAATCAGACAGACGAACTTCTGCTGTAACCATTGCCTTACGTGAAGTGAAGCCAAATTTTGGCAAGCGACGGTATAAAGGCATCTGACCACCTTCGAAACCGCGACGCACGCCACCGCCAGAACGAGATTTCTGACCTTTGTGACCACGGCCACCAGTTTTACCCAAGCCCGAACCAATACCACGACCTACACGTTTAGGCGCATGCTTGGCACCTTCAGCCGGAGACAGAGTATTTAAACGCATCTGTTACTCCTCAACTTTAACCATATAGGAAACCAAGTTGATCATACCGCGTATAGCCGGAGTATCTTCACGCTCTACTGTATGACCGATACGACGCAGACCTAAACCAACCAGAGTCGCCTTATGTTTAGGCAGACGACCGATTGAACTGCGAATTTGTGTTACTTTAATAGTCTTAGCCATGGCCATTACCCCAGAATTTCTTCGACGGATTTACCACGCTTAGCTGCGACCATTTCTGGAGACTTCATGCTGTCTAAAGCATCCAGGGTTGCACGAACCACATTAATTGGGTTAGTGGAACCATAGGTTTTAGCCAGTACGTTACGAACACCAGCCACTTCCAAAACAGCACGCATAGCACCACCAGCAATGATACCAGTACCTTCATGAGCAGGCTGCATGAACACGCGGGAACCGGTGTGTGCGCCTTTCACTGGATGATGCAAAGTGCCGCTGTTCAGTGCGACGGTTTTCATATTGCGACGGGCTTTTTCCATCGCTTTCTGGATTGCTGCCGGAACTTCGCGTGCTTTGCCGTAGCCAAAACCAACGCGACCATTACCATCACCTACAACAGTCAGTGCGGTAAAGCTGAAAATCCGGCCACCTTTTACGGTTTTAGATACGCGGTTTACCGCAATCAGCTTTTCCTGCAGTTCGCCAGCTTGTTTCTCGATGTGAGCCATCTTACACCTCTACCTTAGAACTGAAGGCCAGCTTCACGGGCAGCATCTGCCAGTGCCTGGACTCGACCATGATATTGGAAACCAGAACGGTCAAAGGATACATCTTTGATACCTTTTTCCAGTGCACGTTCAGCAATTGCTTTACCAACTGCTGCTGCGGCTTCTTTATTTCCAGTGTATTTCAACTGCTCATTGATAGCTTTTTCTGTAGTAGAAGCTGCCACCAAAGTTTCAGAACCGTTTGGTGCGATAACCTGCGCATAAATATGGCGAGGGGTACGATGTACCACCAGGCGAGTCGCACCCAGTTCCTGGAGCTTGCGGCGTGCGCGGGTCGCACGACGGATACGAGCTGCTTTCTTATCCATAGTGTTACCTTACTTCTTCTTAGCCTCTTTGATACGCACGACCTCGTCGGCGTAACGAACACCCTTACCTTTATAAGGCTCAGGACGACGATAGGCACGCAGTTCTGCCGCAACCTGACCGATTACCTGCTTATCAGCACCTTTCAGTACGATTTCAGTTTGTGACGGACATTCTGCAGTAATGCCTGCTGGCAGTTCGTGGTCAACTGGATGCGAGAAGCCAAGAGACAAGTTAACAACATTGCCTTTGACTGCTGCACGATAACCAACACCTACCAGTTGAAGCTTCTTAGTGAAGCCTTCGGTAACACCAATAACCATAGCATTCAGCAAAGAACGAGTAGTACCCGCCTGTGCCCAACCATCTACATAACCATCGCGTGGAGCGAAGGTCAGTTGGTTATCTGCATGTTTAACTTCAACTGCACTGTGGATTGTACGACTCAACTCGCCGTTTTTACCCTTAATCGAAATCACCTGACCGTTGAGTTTTACCTCTACGCCGGCAGGAATGACGACGGGTGCTTTTGCAACACGAGACATTCTTTCCTCCCGAATTAAGCTACGTAGCAGAGAATCTCGCCACCAAGACCAGCTTGGCGAGCTGCACGATCAGTCATTACACCTTTAGAGGTAGAAACAACAGCAATACCTAAACCAGCCATAACTTGTGGCAGCTCATCTTTTTTCTTATAGATGCGCAGACTTGGGCGGCTTACGCGCTGAATACTTTCTACAACAGCCTTACCCTGGAAGTACTTCAGTACTAATTCCAGTTCTGGCTTGGTGTCGCCTTCGATTTTGTAATCTTCAATATAACCTTCTTCCTTCAGCACCTTGGCAATTGCCACTTTCAGCTTAGAGGAAGGCATGGTGACCGCAACTTTGTTCGCGGCCTGACCGTTACGGATACGGGTCAGCATATCCGCGATGGGATCTTGCATGCTCATCTGTCTTTACTCCCGTGATTCAATTGGTGACAATTACCAGCTAGCCTTTTTAAGGCCCGGAATTTCACCGCGCATAGCGGCTTCACGGACTTTAATACGGCTCAACCCAAACTTCCGCAAAAATGCATGCGGACGCCCAGTTTGGCGACAGCGATTACGCTGACGAGAAGGGCTGGAATCACGTGGCAGTGTCTGCAGCTTAAGAACAGCATTCCAACGCTCTTCATCAGATGCATTCACATCAGAAATAATAGCTTTCAATTCTATACGTTTAGTGAAGAATTTTTCAGCCAATTTCACACGTTTTACATCACGTGCTTTCATTGATTGCTTAGCCATGAATACCCTGCCTTACTTGCGGAACGGGAAGTTAAAAGCAGCCAACAGTGCGCGGCCTTCATCATCAGATTTCGCAGTTGTGGTAATAGTAATATCTAAACCACGAACACGATCCACTTTATCGTAATCGATTTCAGGGAAGATGATTTGCTCACGTACACCCATGCTGTAATTACCACGACCATCAAATGACTTAGCAGACAAACCACGGAAGTCACGGATACGAGGTACAGCAATAGAAATCAGGCGCTCAAGAAACTCCCACATGCGTTCACCACGCAGGGTAACTTTACAGCCGATTGGATAGCCCTGACGGATTTTGAAGCCTGCAACTGATTTGCGTGCTTTGGTGATCAATGGTTTTTGACCAGAGATTGCAGCCAAATCTGCTGCTGCATTATCCAGCAGTTTCTTATCAGCAATCGCTTCACCAACACCCATGTTCAGGGTGATCTTCTCGACCCGAGGGACTTGCATGACAGAATTGTAGTCAAACTGAGCCATCAGTTTTTGGACTACATCGTCTTTGTAGTAATCATGCAGTTTCGCCATCGTATTACTCCAAATTACTTGATAGTTTCGCTGTTAGATTTGAAGAAACGAACTTTTTTACCGTCTTCAAATCTAAAACCTACACGGTCAGCCTTACTGGTTGCCGCATTGAAGATTGCAACGTTTGAAACTTGGATTGCAGCTTCTTTTTCAACGATGCCACCTGGTTGGTTCAGAGCCGGAACAGGCTTCTGATGTTTTTTAACCAAGTTAATACCTTCAACAATGACCTTTCCAGTAGAAAGAACCTGTTTTACTTTACCGCGCTTACCTTTATCTTTGCCAGTCAGCACGATAACTTCGTCATCACGACGGATTTTCGCTGCCATTGTCCGCTCCTTAGAGTACTTCTGGTGCCAGGGAGATAATTTTCATGAACTTTTCATTACGAAGTTCACGAGTTACCGGCCCAAAAATACGCGTACCGATAACCTGCTCACTTGTGTTGTTCAACAACACGCAAGCATTGCCATCGAAGCGAATGACAGAACCGTCAGGGCGACGAACACCCTTCTTGGTGCGCACCACTACCGCTTTCAGGACATCACCTTTTTTCACTTTACCACGAGGAATTGCTTCCTTGATGGTGATTTTAATGATGTCGCCGACGTGTGCGTAGCGACGGTGCGAGCCACCCAGAACCTTGATACACATTACGCGACGTGCACCGGAGTTGTCGGCCACGTTCAGCATAGTCTGTTCTTGGATCATTTTAGTGCTCCGCTAAATGTCAACTACTACTGAGCCTACTTCACTATATAAAATAAAGAGGCCGTTCAGATACCCCATATCATGAGGGCGCGGCATTATAACACCACATCTCAGATATGGATAGAAAAAATAAACGGCTCATTGCCTGAGCCGTTTACTCTATTCGAGTCAGCTTACAGAATCGCTTTCTCTACAACGCGAACTAAGGTCCAAGATTTAGTTTTGGACAATGGACGGGTTTCACGGATTTCCACCACATCACCTATTCCACATTCATTGTTCTCGTCATGTACGTGCAGTTTAGTCGTACGTTTGATGAATTTACCATACAGAGGATGCTTCACCTTACGCTCAATAGTAACAACAATAGATTTCTCCATTTTGTCACTAACAACACGACCTTGCAGAGTACGGATTTTATCGGTCATTACGCACCCGCCTTCTCAGTCAATAAAGTCTTAACGCGTGCGATATCACGACGCACTTGTTTCAACAGGTGAGACTGTTGTAGCTGGCCACTTGCTGCCTGCATACGCAGGTTAAATTGTTCACGCAGCAGGTTCAGCAGCTCTGTGTTCAGCTCTTCAACGCTTTTTTCGCGCAGCTCTTGTGCTTTCATTACATCACCGTCTTAGTTACAAAGGTGGTTTTGATAGGCAGTTTCGCTGCTGCCAGCTTGAATGCTTCACGAGCCAGCTCTTCAGACACACCGTCCATTTCATAAAGGACTTTACCGGGCTGGATCAAGGCAACCCAATATTCTACGTTACCTTTGCCTTTACCCATACGTACTTCGAGTGGCTTTTCAGTGATTGGTTTGTCTGGGAATACACGAATCCAGATTTTACCTTGACGTTTAATTGCACGAGTCATAGCACGACGTGCCGCTTCAATCTGACGTGCTGTCAGACGACCACGGCCCACAGCTTTCAGGCCGAAAGTGCCGAAGCTAACATCCGCACCTGCTGCCAGACCACGGTTACGGCCTTTGTGCACTTTACGGAATTTCGTACGCTTTGGTTGTAACATCAGCGACTCTCCTTACTTGCGGCCTTTACGCTGCTGCTTTTTAGGTTGCGCAGCCGGTTTTTCCGCCTGTTCAACAGCAGCCATACCACCCAAGATCTCACCTTTGAAGATCCATACCTTAACACCGAGTACACCATAAGTGGTGTGCGCCTCTGAAGTGTTATAATCGATGTCTGCACGTAATGTGTGCAATGGTACACGACCTTCACGATACCATTCAGTACGCGCGATTTCAGCACCGCCCAAGCGGCCACTTACTTCCACTTTAATACCTTTGGCACCCAAGCGCATTGCGTTCTGGACTGCGCGCTTCATAGCGCGGCGGAACATAACACGACGTTCCAACTGTGAAGTGATACTATCAGCAACCAGTTTTGCGTCCAGTTCAGGCTTACGCACTTCAGAAATATTAATTTGCGCAGGAACACCAGCGATTTCCGCTACAGTTTTACGCAGTTTCTCTACGTCTTCACCTTTCTTACCGATTACGATGCCTGGGCGAGCAGTGTGAATAGTTACACGGATGCTTTTAGCAGGACGTTCAATAACAATGCGTGAAATAGACGCTTTTGCCAATTCTTTATTCAAGTACTGGCGCACTTTAAAATCGCTGTCCAGGTTATCAGCGAATTCTTTGGTATTCGCATACCAGGTAGAGTTCCAAGGTTTGACAATACCCAGGCGAATACCATTAGGATGTACTTTCTGACCCATTGCTAGTCTCCAGAGTCTCAGCGATCGGACACAACCACAGTAATGTGGCTGCTGCGCTTCAGGATGCGATCTGCACGACCTTTTGCACGAGGCATAATACGCTTCATGGTCGGGCCTTCGTCTACGAAAATCTTCGTGACTTTCAGATCATCAATGTCAGCACCATCGTTGTGTTCTGCATTAGCAATAGCAGACTCAAGTACTTTCTTCACTAAACCAGCAGCTTTCTTGTTGGTATAGGTCAGAGTTTCCAGAGCTTGCGACACTTTCTTACCGCGAATCAGGTCAGCTACAAGGCGAACCTTCTGAGCAGAAGAACGAGCGTGGCGATGTTTAGCGATAGTTTCCATCTCTTCCTCCTACCTTAGCGCTTTTTAGCCTTTTTATCGGCCGCATGGCCGCGATAAGTACGGGTCGGCGCGAATTCACCTAGTTTATGACCAACCATTTCGTCGGAAACAAAAACAGGTACATGCTGACGACCATTATGGACAGCGATGGTCAAACCGATCATGTTAGGAAAGATCGTTGAACGACGGGACCAAGTCTTAATAGGCTTTTTGTCTCCGCTTTCCACCGCTTTCTCTACCTTCTTCAGCAAGTGCAGGTCAATAAATGGACCTTTCTTGAGAGAACGTGGCATGGCTTATCCTCTAATTATTTTTTAGTACGGCGACGTACGATGAACTGATCAGTACGTTTATTACTACGGGTCTTCTTACCTTTAGTTTGAACGCCCCAAGGAGTTACAGGATGTTTACCAAAGTTACGACCTTCACCACCACCATGTGGGTGATCTACCGGGTTCATCGCCGTACCACGAACGGTAGGACGAATGCCACGCCAGCGACTTGCACCAGCTTTACCCAGAACGCGTAGCATGTGTTCTGCATTACCAACTTCGCCTAAAGTAGCACGACAGTCAGACAGAACTTTACGCATTTCACCAGAACGCAGACGCAAGGTCACATAAGAACCATCACGAGCAACGATCTGAACATATGCACCAGCAGAACGAGCCAACTGACCGCCTTTACCCGGTTTCATTTCTACATTGTGTACAGTAGAACCAACTGGGATATTGCGCATTGGTAATGCGTTACCAGCTTTGATAGCTGCATCAGCACCAGATTGGATCTGATCACCAGCTTTCAAACCTTTAGGTGCAAGAATATAACGACGCTCACCGTCTTTATACAGAACCAGGGCGATGTTTGCTGAACGGTTTGGATCATATTCCAAGCGCTCAATTACAGCAGGAATACCATCTTTGTTACGCTTGAAGTCAATCAAGCGATAATGCTGCTTGTGGCCACCACCAATGTGACGAGTGGTAATACGGCCATTGTTGTTACGACCACCGGTTTTGCTGCTTTTTTCCAGCAACGGAGCATAAGGTTTGCCCTTATGCAGCTCAGGGTTAACCACCTTAACAACGTGGCGACGGCCCGGAGACGTAGGTTTACATTTAACAATTGCCATTGTTCTTTACTCCTCCGACTTACTCTGCGCCACCAATGAAGTCCATATTCTGGCCTTCTTTTAGAGTAACGTAAGCTTTTTTCCAGTCGCTACGACGACCAATACGCTGACCGTGGCGTTTAGTTTTGCCTTTAACCAGCAAAGTGTTAACACCTTCAACTTCGACTTCAAATAATTTCTGTACAGCAGCTTTAATTTCTGCTTTAGTCGCGTCTTTTGCAACTTTGAGAACGATGGTATTGCTTTTTTCCATCGCTGTAGAAGCTTTTTCAGATACATGCGGCGCGCGCAGTACTTTCAGCAGACGTTCTTCACGGATCATGCCAGCATCTCCTCAACTTGCTTCACAGCATCAGCAGTCATAACCACTTTATCGAAGGCTATCAAACTAACTGGATCGATACTAGCTGCATCACGGACATCAACCTTGTACAGATTACGAGCTGATAAGAACAAGTTCTCATCAACTTCACCAGTGATAATCAGCACATCTTCCAGAGTCATTTCTTTCAGTTTCTGAACCAGAAGCTTAGTTTTAGGAGCTTCTACAGAGAACTTCTCGACAACGATCAAACGATCTTGACGTACCAGCTCAGACAGGATGCTTTTCAAAGCACCGCGGTACATTTTTTTATTAACTTTTTGACTGTGGTCCTGTGGCTTAGCTGCGAAAGTTACACCACCAGAGCGCCAAATTGGACTCTTAATAGAACCAGAGCGTGCACGACCAGTGCCTTTCTGACGCCATGGTTTTTTACCTGAACCAGAAACTTCAGCACGGGTTTTCTGAGCACGAGTACCTTGACGTGCACCAGCTGCGTAAGCAACAACTACTTGATGCACAAGCGCTTCATTGAAATCACGCCCGAAGGTAGTTTCGGAAACAGTCAGCGCGCCTTGCGCGTCTTTCATTACCAATTCCATTCCTATCTCCTCGACGTTACGCCTTAACAGCCGGTTTTACGATCAGGTTGCTACCAGTCGCACCTGGAACAGCACCTTTGACCAGCAGCAGGTTGCGCTCAGCGTCAACACGTACTACATCCAGGCTTTGAACGGTTACACGTTCATTACCCAGTTGGCCTGCCATTTTCTTGCCTTTAAATACCTTGCCCGGAGTTTGGTTCTGACCGATAGAACCCGGAACACGGTGAGACAAAGAGTTACCGTGGCTAGCATCTTGGGTACGGAAATTCCAGCGCTTAACAGTGCCAGCAAAACCTTTACCTTTAGATGTACCAGTAACGTCGACTTTCTTAACGTCAGCGAAAATCTCAACGCTAATGCTTTGACCTACAGCATATTCTTCGCCTTCAGATAGGCGGAATTCACGCAGGATACGGCCAGCTTCAACGCCAGCTTTAGCAAAATGCCCTGCTTCAGGTTTGTTTACACGGCTAGCTTTTTTGCTACCAGTGGTAACCTGAATTGCACGATAACCATCATGATCCAAGTCTTTAACCTGAGTAACGCGGTTATCTTCAATTTCGATAACAGTTACAGGGATTGAAACGCCATCTTCAGTGAAGATGCGAGTCATACCCACTTTTTTACCGACTAAACCAATCATTGTTTCAACCTCTCAATCGTTCAATGACCTGATTAACCCAGGCTGATCTGCACGTCTACACCGGCAGCCAGATCCAGACGCATCAGAGCATCAACGGTTTTCTCGGTTGGCTCAACGATGTCAACCAGACGCTTATGAGTGCGAATTTCGTACTGATCGCGCGCATCTTTATTAACATGCGGAGAAATCAGAACGGTAAAACGCTCTTTACGAGTCGGCAGCGGGATCGGACCACGAACCTGCGCACCAGTACGCTTAGCGGTCTCGACAATTTCCGCAGTTGATTGATCGATCAAACGATGATCAAATGCTTTCAGGCGGATACGGATTCTTTGGTTCTGCATGAGACCAGAGCTCCAACTATTTTATAAACGTAAATAATTACTCCTCGTACCCATTTCGATTGACGGGAGAGTGTAATCGTTCAATGTATAACCCCCATATCGGGAGTATTTTTAAATGGCAGTAAAAAGCTCTGCACATTCGCTGATTGACAAATCAGACCTACACATAAGTAAGCCCACGTATTATACGCAAATCAATTAGCAAAGCAAGATACAGATGAGAATCTGTTCGGAGAGGAAATGTAAAATATGGAACGAAACAAAGAATGCCCTAACTGTATAATGTAGTAGGATAGGGCATTATTTATAGTGACTACTCTCCTTCAAGAATCTGCGCTTGGGAATAATTTTGAATCCCCATGCGTTCAATTAGTTCAAGTTGAGTTTCCAGCCAATCAATATGCCCCTCTTCCGCATCTAAGATATCTATCATCAAATCACGGCTGACATAGTCATGAATCGAATCAGCATAAGCAATTGCTTCTCTCAGGTCGTGAGCTCCTTGTAATTCAAGCTGCAAATCGGATCTGAGCATTTCTTCAATATCTTCTCCGATGTTAAGTTTCCCTAGGTCTTGCAAATTAGGAATTCCTTCAAGAAAAAGAACACGTTCAATGTACCTATCAGCATGCTTCATCTCATCAATAGATTCATGATATTCCTTCTCATTAAGGCGGGTAAGCCCCCAGTTTTTGAACATCCGGGCATGCAGGAAATACTGATTAATTGCGACAAGCTCATTTCCAAGAAGTTTATTTAAATAAGCAATGATTTTTTTATCACCTTTCATAGTCCAACCCTCCGCTTCCAGTACTTAAAGTGTAGTACCTATTCAGCAGAGTAGTAGTAAACTTGCCTTATTTTTTATCAAGCAACTTTATCTATCTTGGGCAGTTGGGCAATTTCCTCATTAATTAGCTCTCTGGCTTGACGTATGCATTTCCCACAATCACGGCCTACAGGAACAATACGTTTTAACTCTCTGATAGAGTGAACGTGATGCTGACGCACCGCATTACGTATTGTTCTATCACTCACCGCATTACATAGGCAGACATACATAAACAGCACTCTCTGGTACATATTATAGCCCATGGTAAATAATAATGAGTATTATTTCAATAATCGTTTGCATTTAATTATCTGTTCCAATTTTTCGGCTCCATACCAACTACCTATGTCAGTGCTTACTAACAGAGACAGAACAGATATGGGCCTCAAATATTGCTTACCTGTATTTAAAAGAACAGCTTATCTGAGTCTGATTCATTCGAAAAAATTGCAGACCATTACTGAATGCTGATGATAGAGAGATGTACCTGATATATCAGGATGCGCTAACAGAATGGGTTGATGAGAATCCTAAAGAATAAACTACCACTGGCACAAATCGAAGACATTTAAACAATATAAAAGATGATTTAGAGGACAATGTAGAAATCTACAACCAAGGAAGAATCACATAAATCCAACTACCAAGCACCTGATGTAATACATCAGGTGCTTACTGTCGAAGTTCTAGAGTGTAAACCTACTTTAGAACCAGAAACTTAATTATTAGCAATTATGCGATAACTTTAGCAACAACACCAGCACCTACTGTACGACCGCCTTCACGGATAGCGAAGCGCAGACCCTGGTCCATTGCGATTGGTGCAATCAGGGTAACTACCATCTGAATGTTATCAC
>NZ_PUJW01000031.1 GCF_011189575.1 Photorhabdus cinerea | reverse complement strand
GTCTCCCGGCTCTCTTCCGCCGCAAACGCCTGCCGCGCCCAGCACAGGAAGTTCACCGTATTCCGGTGCTCAATCATCACCCCTTTGGGCACGCCGGTAGAGCCGGAGGTATAAATCACATACGCCAGATGCCGTGGCGTCAACGCCGCTATCTGGGGATTGCTGTCCGGCTGCTCTGGCCGTGAATTCGGGTCCAGCACAATCAGGCCGGCAAGGGCTTTCTCACCCAGTGCGACACATCCCGTACTGTCCGCCAGTACAATAGCCGGGGCGGCATCAGTCAGAATATGGGCCAGACGTTCCCCCGGATAAGCCGGGTCCAGTGGCACATAAGCCCCACCGGCTTTCAGTACCGCCAAGATCCCCACCACCATGGCCGGGGAACGTGATACGCAAATCGCCACCCGCTGGTCAGGTTCCACACCCAGAGCCATCAACTGATGAGCCAGCCGGTTGGCGTGGGCATTTAATTGTGCATAACTAACGGTCTGCGCTTCATACACTAACGCGGTTGCGTCCGGGGTTTTCTCCACCTGTTGTTCAAACAACTGATGAACACATAATTGGTCAGAGTACACAGTTTCCGTCGCGTTCCACGATTTTAACAACAACGTACGCTCCGCTTCCGGTAGGATTTCCAATGCCCGAACGGGCATTTCCGGGGCTTGCTCCAGCGCTTCCACCAGACTTTCCAGCGCCTGTTGCATATAACCGCACAGATTTTCTGGATCAAACGGTTGTACCACCTGAGCGGTCAGTCCCAGCGATTCACCAAAATCTTCCACCGACAGCACAAACGGATAGTTGGTTCGCTCCTGTCCAACCAGAAATTCAATACCACTTATCAATTCATCTGACGTTTCCAGCAAAGTATTATGTCGATAGTTCAACAGACTACTAAAGAGTGGAATATCCCCCCGTACCCCGCTGCAACGCTGGACCATCGCCAATGAAGCATGCTCATGCGTCAATAATCCGGCCAGCCGGGTATGGGCGGCCTGTACGCTGTCTCGTACCGGGGTCTCATTGATATCCAGCCGCAACGGCAGGGTATTAATAAACAGCCCCATGCCATTGTCGATACCTTCACCTGACGCCATACGCCCAAACAACACCGTGCCGAACACCACTTTCTCCTGACCACTGGTACGCGACAATACCTGCGCCCAGGCCAGATGACACAGCGCCGCCAGACTGACACCCAGATGTCTGGCCTGACTACGCAGACGGTCATTTAGCTCAGGTACCAACATCCGCCGCGATTCCGTCACCTGTGAACCATCATGATGCACCTCCGTCAAGCCAAACGGCAGAGTTGGCTCATCCACCTCCGCCAGCATGTCGGTAAAGAAACGGGTGTGTTCTTCCTGACTGACGCCCAACCGGGCCTCAGCCACCAGATTACGGAACGGGACCGGCGCAGGCAGGCTATCCCCTTGCCCAGCAAGGAACGCCTGTACTTCTCGGCTCATCACTTCCAGCGTGATGTGGTCGCCAATCAGGTGATGCAGCAATTGCAACACAATCCAGCGGCCATCAGTCTCCTGAGCGACCACAAAGCGCAATAACGGTGCCTGACCCAAATCGAGACGATAATGACGGGGATCAAAACGTTGCTTTAGTTGATCACAAACCGGCCCATCAGTTGGGTCCAGCGTCAATTCAGTCACCGACAAAGGTACCTGACGCCAGACTACCTGAGTCGGCACAGACAACTCTTGCCAGATAAAGGCGGTCCGCAGGATGTCATGACGATCAACCACCTGTTGCACCGCCGTCAAATAGCGGTCCAGCAGAGTCCGGTCAGCAAAGGTCATCTGGTTGACTAACAAATACGGATCACCTTCGCTTGCCAACAAGTGGTGGAATAAAATTCCGTCCTGCAACGGTGACAACGCATAGATATCCTGAATATTGGCCATCCCGCCCGGCACCTGCCCGACGATACAGTCAATCTCTGACTGAGTCAGATCTATCAACGGCAACATCTCTGGCGTCAATACCGTGGTCATCGGTGTGATGACATTAGGCGGCACTATCACAGCCCGATGCTGCCCCAACGTTTGGGCCAATTCAGACAACACCGGCGACTGGAACAGATCACGCACTGCCAGTGTCAATCTCTGATGACGCAGGCGTTCAATCATGCGTACCGCCAGCAGTGAATGGCCGCCAAGAGCAAAGAAATTATCGTGCCGGCTGATCTGGTCAATCCCCAGCAACTCACACCAAATCGCCGCTAACGCGATTTCCGTTTCTCCCTGCGGCGCTTCGTAAACCTGACGGGCAAACGCCCCACTGTCTGGTGCCGGGAGTGCGCAGCGATCCAGCTTGCCGTTTGGCGTTAACGGGAATGCATCCAGCCGCACAAAGGCTGATGGCACCATATAATCCGGCAACAGAGCGCTCAGGTGGATACGCAGGCTATTGACCAGCTCCTCATGGGCTTCCGCCACCACATAAGCCACCAGCCGTTTCTCCTGCCCGTCACCCAACGCCAGCACCACACAGTCATTCACCGCCGGATGCTCCGCTAACCGCGCCTCAATTTCCCCCGGCTCTATCCGGAAACCGCGGATTTTAACCTGATGGTCGTTACGGCCCAAAAATTCCAGATTGCCATCCGGCAAGTAACGGGCCAGATCGCCGGTCCGGTACATCCGTGCATTCGGTTTATTATTGAACAAATCCGTCAGGAAACGTTCTGCCGTCAATTCTGGCCGATTCAGATAGCCACGAGCGACAGCGACTCCCCCAATGTAAAGCTCACCAACAACACCCCTTGGGACAGGTTTCCCGTGGGTATCGAGAATATAGATTCGGGTATTGGAAATCGGGCGACCAATCGGTACGTTATCGACAAAACCGCTCGGGTGATTAGTATCAAACACGCTACAACCCACGACAGTTTCGGTTGGGCCGTACTCGTTGATGATGCGTGATCCAAGCGATAACGTTCGCCAGAATGCAACTGTGGAACTGGGCAGAGCTTCCCCGCCCAAGACAAAACAATGCGCAGGGCATTTTTGTCCCGCTGTTTTTAATTCCTGACCTATTGCTGAGAGATGACCAGGAGTAATTTTAACCAGAGCACCCGACTCCATTGACAACAGTGCAGGGAGCAATTCAACCAATTCTTGCCCGTCACGGAGCAAACGGATCTTACCGCCACACAATAAGGGCAGGTAAAGACTGGTGACCGTGGCATCAAAGGCTATCGGTGACGAAACGATACTATCGAATTGCCTTTCAGTCCGGTAGTAACTCAGCGCCCATAGCAGGTAATTACAGACACCACGATGTTCCAGCATCACGCCTTTCGGTGTCCCTGTTGAACCGGAGGTATAAATCACATACGCCAGATGCCGTGGCGTCAACGCCGCTATCTGGGGATTACTGTCCGGCTGCTCTGGCAGGGTATTCGGGTCAAGCACAATCAGGCCGGTCAGGGCTTTCTCACCCAATGCGCCACATCCGGCACTGTCCGCCAGTAAGATAGCCGGAGCAGCATCGGTCAGAATATGGGCCAGACGTTCCCCCGGATAAGCCGGGTCCAGTGGCACATAAGCCCCACCGGCTTTCAGTACCGCCAAGATCCCCACCACCATGGCCGGGGAACGTGATACACAAATCGCCACCCGCTGGTCCGGCTCCACGCCCAGGGCAATCAGCTGATGGGCCAGTCGGTTGGCACGGGCATTCAATTGCGCATAACTGAGAGTCTGCGCTTCATACTCTAACGCAGTTGCATCCGGGGTTTTCTCTACCTGTTGTTCAAACAACTGATGAACACACCACTGGTCAGGGTACGCCGTTTCCGTCGCATTCCAGGTTTCCAGTAACAACCTGCGCTCTGCCGGGGACAGGATATTGATTTCCCCGATCCGCTGTTGAGCATGAGCTGCCATCGCTTGCAGTACCGTGTGCAGATATCCCACCTGCCGTTCTATGGTCTGTTGATCAAACAGCGCGGTGGCATAACCCAGCGTACCAACAATCCCGCCCGCCTCTTCCGACAAGCTGAGATCAAGATCAAACTTGGCAACATCAAGGACCTGATCGACCGCTGATACATCCAGCCCCAGCAGTTTCCATTCCGTATTTTCATTGTTCTGCCAGGTAAACATCACCTGGAACAACGGCGTATGCGCCAGTCGGCGTGGCGGCTGCACGATTTCCACCACCTGCTCAAACGGTAAATCCTGATGCTCCTGTGCCGCTAAGGCGGTTTGCCGTACACGCGCCAGTAATTCAGTCACGGTCAGCTCGCCCGATAAATCCATGCGCAACGCCAGCGTATTCACAAAGAACCCGATCAACGGTTCCACTTCCTGACGACTGCGACCGGCACTCGGCGTGCCTATCACCACATCTTCCTGACCAGACAGGCGCGACAAGACCATTGCCCAAGCGGACAACAGCGTCATAAATAACGTGACACCATGTTGCTCACTCAGACGTTTCAGGGCGGTCGTTAACTCCGCATCCAGGTTAACCGGCACGACATTGCCGGCAAACGACTGCTCAGGCGGACGGGGCCGGTCAGTAGGTAAATCCAGCAGAACCGGCGCGTCAGCCAGCATGGTACGCCAATAGTCGGATTGAGTCTGGGTACGTTCAGCCGACAGCCACTGACGCTGCCAGGCGGCGTAATCCGGGTATTGAATCACCAGCGGTGGCAACGGGTCCGGTTGCCCGGCCAGAAACGCCGTATAGAGCGCGTTCAGTTCACGTATCAGCACACTGACAGACCAGCCATCGGAAATAATGTGATGCTGGGTGAGCAGGAACCGGTATTCGTCATCGGCAAGCCGGATAAGGCAGGCACGGATAAGCGGACCACGGTCAAGATCAAATGGCGTATGGACTTCGCCGGCACTCAAGCGCTCAAGCACTATGTCGGCATCCGGGAGTCCGCGCAGGTCATGTTGAGATAAAGGCAAGCCACTATCCACTTCCAACAGCCGTACTTGCGGCTGACCGTCAACCGAGACAAAGACAGAGCGTAACGCTTCATGACGGGCGAACAGGGTATCCAGCGCCTGCTGCCAGGCCACGATATCCAGTTGACCACACAAGCGCAGGGCCATCGGGATATGATAAGTCTCACTGGCACCATCCCACTGAGCCAGAAACCACAGGCGCTGTTGAGCAAATGACAGCGGCAGCACTTCCTCACGGGATATCGGCAGGATGGCTGGCAATATAGCGCTCTGTTGACCAGACCGGGCCGGCATAACCTCAGCAAAGGCCATCAACGTGGGGAATGTAAACAGGGTGGTCTGCGGCAGTTCAACACCCAACGCCGCTACCCGGTTCATCACCCGCATCGCCAGCAACGAATGGCCGCCCAAGGCAAAGAAATTATCGTGCCGACTGATTCGGTCAATCCCCAGCAACTCACACCAGATGGCAGCTAGGGTGGTTTCTGTCTCCCCCTGCGGTGCCACATAGACCTGACGGGCAAACGCCTCGCTATCCGGTGCCGGGAGTGCGCGACGATCCAGCTTACCGTTCGGGGTCAATGGCAACACATCCAGCCGCACAAAGGCCGACGGCACCATATAATCCGGCAACAGGGCACTCAGATGGGTACGCAGGCTATTAACCAGCTCTTCATGGGCTTCCGCCGCCACATAAGCCACCAGCCGTTTCTCCTGCCCGTCACCCAGCGCCAGTACCACCGCTTCATTCACCGCCGGGTGTTCCACCAACCGCGCCTCAATTTCCCCCGGCTCTATCCGGAAACCGCGGATTTTAACCTGATGGTCATTACGCCCCAAAAACTCCAGATTGCCCTCCGGCAGGTAACGGGCCAAATCCCCGGTACGGTACATGCGGGCATCCGGTTTATCACTGAACGGATCGATAAGGAAACGTTCCGCGGTCAAATCCGGGCGATTGAAGTAGCCCCGCGCCACCCCCGCGCCCCCGATATAAATCTCACCCACCATCCCCAACGGCACCGGTTGACCGTACTCATCCAGCAGGTAAAGGCAAGTGTTGGCTATCGGACGTCCGATACTCTCAACAATCCGTTCTCCCCGCCGGATCGGCAGCCAGGCAGAATAGGTTGTCGTTTCCGAAGGGCCGTAGAGATTACATAACCGCTGCACCTGCGTTTCTGCGAAAATCTGTTCAATTAAGGCCCGTTTCAGCGGTTCACCCGCCAGATTGACCGTCTGAACCGACGCCATCAGCGCCTGCGCCTGCAATAACGGTTTCATGGCAGACGGGACTGAGTTGAGTAAGCTCACCGGCAGGGCATGCTGCATCAATGACAGGGCATCATCGACCAGATGAATCGCCCCACCCCGGGACAACGGCATAAAACATTCAAAAATCGACAGGTCGAAATTCATCGACGTTGAGAAAAGCGTCTCCCGGCTCTCTTCCGCCGCAAACGCCTGCCGCGCCCAGCACAGGAAGTTCACCGTATTCCGGTGCTCTATCATCACCCCTTTGGGGACGCCGGTAGAGCCGGAGGTGTAAATCACATACGCCAGATGCTGTGGCGTCAATGCCGCTCTCTGTGGATTACGGTCTGGCTGCTCTGGCAGGGTATTCGGGTCAAGCACAATCAGGCCGGCAAGGGCTTCCTCACCCAGTGCGACACATCCCGTACTGTCCGCCAGTAAAATAGCCGGGGCGGCATCAGTCAGAATATGGCCCAGACGTTCCCCCGGATAAGCCGGGTCCAGTGGCACATAAGCCCCACCGGCTTTCAGTACCGCCAAGATCCCCACCACCATGGCCGGGGAACGTGATACGCAAATCGCCACCCGCTGATCAGGTTCTATGCCCAGCTCCATCAGCTGATGAGCCAGCCGGTTGGCGCGGGCATTCAATTGCGCATAACTGAGGGTCTGCCCTTCATACACTAACGCGGTTGCGTCCGGGGTTTTCGCCACCTGCTGTTCAAACAATTGATGAACACATAATTGGTCAGGGTAGGCGGTTTCTGTCGCGTTCCAGGTTTCCAACAACAATGTACGTTCAGCTTCAGGCAGCAAATTAAGTTGCCCGACAGGGATTTCATCACTTATCCCTTTTGACGACGCCAGCACCTGTAAATGTTCACTCATCCGTAAAACCACTTCCGGACTCAGATGATTTTCATCATAGATCCAACGAAAATCCCCCTGTGCATTCATCTGGAGTGTCAACAATTCGCCGGACGCCTCCTGATCGCACTGTCTGTCATCCTGTATCACATCGATAGCGATTCGCCACGGTCGCTTTGTTCTTAATGCTGGGATAGCCCGCAATGAAGGATAGCGGGAAAGGAGATCACGGCTAAATGTACGGTGCCGGGTTAATCGGGCAAGTTCATCATCAACCCAATCAGCGACCGCACTCCAGGGTTGATCAAACGCCACTTCAATGGTCATCGGTACCATTTGCGCCAGATCGGTCGGGCTATCTTTTATCTTATCCACACACCAGCCGATTTGGCATTCAGTCTGCTGAGTCAAACGTGCAAGATAGATAGCAAATACCTGCAATAGTGACTGTAACGGGGCCTCTTCATCGTTTTTTGGTAATGGAGACTGCCATGGACTGATTGCCCATCGGGGTTCTAGCTGTTTCCCCGTCATTTCAAAAGGTAACTGGAGGGGTTGCAAAGAGGCAAGACGCCCATACCAAAATGGCTCACTGGATGCGAGTGCTTGAAGGGTATTTCTTACATCCTGAGTCTGCTGTGAAGAAAGCCGGGGAAGTTGTTTACCTGGCCTCAGTTCCGATATATCAGCAAGCTCCCTGGCAGACAGAAGGTTACCTTCAAGGGTGGCAAAACCTCCGATCCGAACATCCTCACTGCCGGTCGTCACCTGCCAGGCATCCTCCTCCACGCTAATCAACGTGCCCGGCTCCCCCTCAGAACACGCGTTCAATCGTTGAAGCCAGGAAATTTGTACCGTACCCTGTCTCAGTAATAGTTTCGGGCAACCCAGTGGATTTGAGTAATTTTCCCCAAAATCTAATGCTCGCACCAACGCTGACAGTGCTTCTCCAGACTGCTCCCAACACAAATACCCACCAAAATCAGGACGATGCGATAAAGCATAAAAACTCCGTTGCGAGAGGTCCTGTTGATAAGTCACCAGTGTACCGTGACCCAGATTGTTCAATAGTTCAATAAATCCGTTCTGGGCAGCTTGATAACATTTCAGGTTTAACGAGAAAGCGTTATCCTGTTCTTCAATCGATACCGGCCATTGCATAGCAATATCGCCAGCATCTACGCCACTTTCAATACAATGCCAGGAAATAGCGTAATCTGTCTCCCGCGCTAACAACGCCCAAGAAGTTGCATGACTGCCCGCATAACGTGGCAGCGGACTATTATGATAATTAAAAGCCCCGCCGCGAATCTGTTCAAGCAGCGACACAGGCAGGATGATTGGGTTGACTATAGAGAAAAGCCAATCGACAGAGTGTAACGCGATTTGTTCTTGTAAGGCATCAATAGAGTTCACACAAACAATCCCTTGCTGGGCGGCCCAAGTTTGTAGAACAATATCCGTAGATAGTACTGCTTGTATGATATGCCCAGCCGCCTGAATTTGTTCAGCGCAGAACACCGCAAGAGTCGTTCCCCCTACAACAACGCACATTCGTGATGGAATCGATGCGTCATTTGCACTATTAATTATATTTTCACATGGCATTTGAGAGAGAGCTTCGGCTTTAAGAACATTTCCCTCTGTAGCAATGTTACCTTTCATCTATTATCACCTCAACGAATCTATTGGATATTTGAAAACGGTCAGTCATGGAAATCTTCACAAATATTTTTTCTTACTTTTTGTCCATTTGACTGAGGAAGAATGCAACAAACACATCAAGCATTAATCAAGATACTTAGGCAGCACTTTCTATTAGGCTCTAAATGCAATAGCCCAATTAATAGTTATTAAAAGCGACAACTATGTAGCAATAATTTTCCGGACAACAGAGTAAATAACTCACCTGATGAATCGAAATAAAATATTCTATTTTGCTGTTTTTTAGATACCCCCCCAAATTTTTATTGTCTGACGCTTAATTCCATAACTAAAAATGGCATCATTGACTGCATTTATTTGCCTATCAGGTAAAATATAATCTTAGATTAATAATAATCACACCCGGCATTATTTAATAATAGTTAAGTCATAAAACCAATAAAAATATTGTTACCACTTAATAACACAAAGAAACATTATAAATTACAATTAACTTCGTTACTGATTATTTCATAATAATAAAATAGCATACCCCACATAACAATCAACGCAATAAGATATTGATTTTATTATATATAATTAAGTCTGGTTCGTTATTTTACGCGATTTTTAGAACGCCACACGATATTTACTGTCGTGTTGTGCAAGCTGAGACAAAATCTACTATTATTCAATTTTCATATACCTCACAACGTATACATTTAGGCTGTTCTCTACCGCTTTTTCATTCTTACCGCCTATCACACAGGGCTATTTTTCATACTTGCTGTCCGAGTTAACTATTTATTCAAAATAACAGCCTCCAGAAATCACTCCTAATAGGTAGGCTCGTAATGATCACGAGTTATTTAAAATAAACAGAATATGTTCCAAAGCGAGATCATGAAATTAAGGATAATTAAATCAGCCTATATCATCACCAAAAAACACATTACCATGTTCACATCTTCAATTATCTTCTCCTAATGATTTATTGCAAGAAATATTTCCAACAATAACTCTACAATTAAACATATGATTGGAATACCAAGGCAATCAAAAAAAACAAAATAAATCCAACAATAAAATCCGATTTAGATCACACAACAGAAAATAGCAGCAATAATAACAAATAAGCCTGAAAAATAACTTATATTGGAATTATCACTTGCCTTATTCTGTTTTAATGCAGAAAAAATCCGGTATAAACAATGTATACCGGATTATCACATCAACACTAAATAATTCCATATTTCTTAATATATCAGTATGACAAAACCTCCCCGTCACCGTCGATTGCCAACGCCATATTCAGAGCCTGAGCTAAAGCAATTCGATTCTCATTATCCTCCAATAAACTAAAATGGTTACCCGGAACAGCAATCAACCGAAGTGAAATATCAGGCATCACCTGTTCCCAGCCTAGCGACGGTTCTATATTTAACGGCTCTGGCTTTTCATCCGTGACGAAAGAAGTCGATGAAGAAGGCTCCATAGCGTAAAACTTATGCAACGTTATTGCTAATGCTTGCGGCTGATAATCTCCGACTATTTGCGTATAGTTCTCTATCTGCTCCCAACGTTTCGCAATAACACCAGCACTCAGATTTGCCGGATATAATGCCAATTGTTGTGCCGCCTCAATAAATTGCACCAAATTCAGCTCATCAATTCGCTGGTACAACGCCGCGACCGCTTCTGTGTGCTGTTCCCCTGACTGTCGGGCCAACTCACTAAAGAAATGATGTTTGGGTTGCATAAGCTGTTCCCCAAAATAATGAGGCGCAGGTGTATCAATCAAGCCTAAGAAATTAACCGTCTCACCGGCACTCAAAAACCGCTGAACAATCGCATAAGCCAATATACCGCCAGAGGAGTAACCTCCTATCCGATACGGACCCTCCGGCTGAACCGCTTTCATCAAGGTGATCATTCTGGCTGCCTGCTCTTCCATCGTTGCCATCGGCGCCTCATCGATAGACTGCCAGGGCAGTGCATAAATCGGGTAGCCAGATTGCATATGATTAGCCAGCCCGAAGACATAGGAATAGTCCCCCATTCCACTAGGAACAAAGAACAATGGCTGCTCTGTTCCATCAAGACGTACCGATATGGCACTGTTTTGTGGCTCAGACAGCGAATCTGATGTGATTTTTGCGGCCAATTCAGTCAGTACCGGGAATTGGAACAACGCATTCAATGTACAAACCAAACCCCGACCAGCAGCAAGGTTTGTCATTCGCATAGCGAGCAGTGAGTGACCGCCCAACGCGAAGAAGTTGTCATATCGGCTGACCTGCTCAACCCCCAACAACTCACGCCAAATCTCTTCCAATGCGGTTTCTATTTCTCCGAGTGGTGCTTCGTAAACTTGACGGGCAAAGGCTTGATTGTCCGGTGCCGGTAAAACACGACGATCCAATTTACCGTTAGGAGTCAACGGAAACACATCCAGACGCACAAACGCTGACGGCACCATATAATCAGGTAAAATTGTACTCAGGTGGGTACGCAGGCTATTAACCAGCCCCTCATTCGCTTGCGCCACCACATAGGCGACCAAATGTTTTTCCTGCCCGTCATCCAGCGCCAATACAACAGATTCTCTTACCGCAGGATGCTCCATCAACCGGGCCTCAATTTCCCCCAGTTCAACACGGAATCCACGAATTTTAACCTGTTGGTCATTACGGCCAAGGAATTCCAGGTTGCCATCCGGCAGGTAGCGGACCAAATCTCCGGTTCGGTACATGCGTGCCCCAAGATCATTGCTAAACGGGTCAGTCAGGAAACGTTCAGCCGTTAACTCAGGACGATTGAGGTAACCACGTGCGACACCGGCCCCTCCAATATACAATTCCCCTACCCCCCCTAGCGGTACTGGCTGACCATCGACGCCCAACAGGTAAACTCGTGTATTCGGCAGTGGACGACCAATGATATTAGCCTGCCCTACCATTTTGTTCAGACAGGATATCGTCGATGTAATCGTGGTTTCTGTAGGACCGTAACAATTAACCAGAACAGGGTATTCACGGTGAACCGATAACCAGCGTTGCAACTCATGATCAGATATCGCTTCCCCACCAATGCAAATAATCCTTAAGCCCTTATAGATATCGTCTTCATTAGCATTGGATATTATCCGCCAGAATTGGGCAGGTACCGCAATATATGTAATTTCATAGGACTCACACAGACGCCAGAACTCCTGTGCACTTAGGACCCACTGATTTGTCCTCAAGACTAATCGTGCCCCCTGTGTTATTGCACAAAATATTTCTGATGCACAAACATCAAAAGAGAGGTTGCAAAATTGTAATATACGGTCACATGCATTAAACGACCATTTCGTGTTCAGTGAAGTAATTTGATTGACCAGTTGCCCATGTTCAACCATCACTCCCTTCGGCGTACCGGTAGAACCTGAGGTGTAAATCACATAGGCCAGATGCCGTGAGGTCAATGCAGATATCTGCGGATTACTGTCCGGCTGGTCAGGCAATGCATTTGGATCAAGTACCGTCAGCCCGGCAAGTGCTTTTTCGCCCAGCGCTGTACACCCGGCGACATCGGCCAATAAAATAACCGGTGAAACATCAGCCAAAATATACGATAGACGTTCGCCCGGATAATCCGGATCTAGCGGCACGTAAGCTGCCCCCGCTTTCAGCACTGCCAGCAATCCCATTACCATCGCCGGTGAGCGTGCTACACAAATCGCCACTCGCTGGTCAGGTTCGACACCCAACGCAATCAGTTGGTGGGCCAGCCGGTTAGCACGAGCATTCAGCTCTGCATAGCTAAACGTCTGCTCTTCATAGACCAACGCTGTGACATCAGGCGTTCTCTCTACCTGTTGTTCAAATAGTTGATGAATACACCATTGGTCAAGATACGCTGTTTCTGTGGCATTCCAGGTTTTCAACAACAATTTCCGTTCCGCTTCTGGCAAGATCTCCAATACCCGCACCGGCGTTTCCGGGGCCTGTTCCAGCGCCTCCACCAAGCTCTCCAATGCCTGTTGCATATAACCGCATACCCGTTCTGACTCAAATGGCTGGACAACTTGCGCCGTCAGCCCCAATGCGTCACCAAAATCTTCTACCGACAAGGCAAACGGATAGTTGGTAAGCTCCCGCGCGTTAAGGAATTCAATGCCTTGTACAATCTCATCGGCAGCCATCGACTGATCATTATGCCGGTAATTCAACAGGGCGCTAAAGAGAGGAGCGCCATCCTGTACACCACTACAACGCTGAGCCAGCGCCAGTGAGGCATGCTCATGTTCTAACAATCCCGCCAGCCGGGTATGTGTTGCCTGTACACTATTACGCACCGGCGTATCATCGATATCCAACCGTAGCGGCAAGGTATTGATAAACAGCCCCATACCACTGTCAACACCTTTCCCCACCGCCATGCGCCCAAATACTACGGTACCGAACACCACCTGCTCCTGTCCGCTGGTACGCGATAACACCTGCGCCCAGGCCAGATGACACAGTGCCGCCAAACTGACACCTAAACGCCGGGCCTGACTACGCAGACGGTCATTTAGCTCAGGAGCCAACATCCGGTGCGATTCCGTCACCTGTGAACTATTACGATGCACCTCCGTCAATCCGAATGGCAAGGTTGGTTCATCTACTTCAGCCAGCATGTCGGTAAAGAAGCGGATATGGGCTTCCTGACTCACTCCCAATTGGGCTTGAGCCACCAGATTACGGAAAGATACTGGGGAAGGCAGGCTGCCCTCTTGTCCGGTAAGGTACGCCTGAACCTCGCTGTTCATCACATCCAGCGTGGTATGGTCACCAATCAGATGATGCAGCAATTGCAGGGCAATCCAACGACCATCCATTTCCTGCGCCACCACAAACCGCAATAACGGGGCCTGATTTAGGTCAAGACGATGGTGACAAGGATCAAAACGTTCAGCCAATTGCTCGCTAACCGGCCCATCAGCCGGGTCCAGTGTTAGTTCAGTCACTGACAAGGATGCTTGACGCCAAACCACCTGAGCTGGCACTGATAGTCCTTCCCAGATAAAGGCGGTCCGCAGGATATCGTGTCTATCAACTACCTGCTGTACCGCTGCCAGATAACGATCCAACAGAGCTCGATCAGCAAATGCCATCTGGCCGGATAGCAAATACGGATCACCGTCGTTTGCCAGTAAATGGTGGAATAAAATACCGTCCTGCAACGGTGACAGGGCATAGATATCCTGAATATTGGCAACCCCGCCCGGTACTTGACCGACGATACGGTCAATCTCTGACTGAGTCAGATCTATCAGCGGCAACATTACCGGCGTCAACGCCGTGGTTTCCGGTGTAATGACGTTAGATGGCACCATCACAGCCTGATGCTGACCCAACGTTTGAGCCAAATCTGACAGCACCGGAGACTGGAACAAATCACGTGCCGCCAATGTCAACCCCAGAGGACGCAAGCGTTCAATCATCCGTACAGCGAGCAATGAATGGCCGCCCAACGCAAAAAAGCTGTCATACCGGCTAACCTGTTCAATCCCCAGTAATTCACGCCAAATCGCCGCCAGGGCAATTTCCGTTTCTCCTTGTGGGGCTTCATAAACCTGACGGGCAACGGCTTCATGATCCGGTGCCGGTAGCACACGACGATCCAACTTACCGTTCGGAGTTAGTGGAAACGCATCCAGACGCACAAAGGCTGACGGCACCATATAATCCGGCAAAATGGCGCTCAGGTGATCACGCAAACTATTCACTAACCCTTCATCCTCTGGCGCCACTACATAGGCAACTAGCCGTTTATTCTGCCCATCATCGAGCGCTAACACAGCAACCTCACGTATCGCCGGGTGCTCGACCAAACGCGTCTCAATTTCCCCCGGTTCAATCCGGAAACCGCGGATTTTGACCTGTTGGTCATTACGGCCAAGGAACTCCAAATTACCGTCCGGCAGGTAACGCGCCAAATCCCCGGTCCGGTACATGCGCGCATCCGGATTGTCACTAAACGGATCAACAAGGAAACGTTCGGCAGTTAACTCAGAGCGATTGAAATAACCCAGAGCAACCCCATCTCCCCCAACATAAATCTCACCGATAACCCCTGACGGTACTGGCTGTTCATAAGCATCCAGTAGATAAACACGCGTGTTAGCGATTGGCCGACCAATGGGAATCCGAGTCACTCCCTGCGGTAACGCCTCAATCGGATAAATCGTAGTAAAAGTGGTGCCCTCACTCGGACCATAAGCCTGCAATAATTGCTGTGGCGGACGATTATCCAGAACCTGAGCAATCACATGTAAATCGGGTATATCTCCCCCGAAAATCAGGATCTTAATCCGCGGAAGAACCGGGGATAACTCTGCCGCCAACCGGTTAAACAACCCGATAGTCAGCCACAGAACCGTGATGCGGTGAGCTTGTAAATCCTGTACTAACTCCTGTGGTGTCAGCAAGGTAGCATGGTTGATAATCACCAAAGCACCGCCGTTGAGCAACGGTGCCCAAACTTCAAACGTGCTGGCATCGAAAGCCGGATTAGCCGTAAAGGCAACCCGGTCATCCGGTCCGATTTCAGCATAGCCATTATTAATAACCAGCCGGACCACCGCACGATGCGGCACTATTACCCCTTTTGGCAGGCCGGTTGAACCGGAGGTATACATGATATACGCGGACTCGGCGCTAGAACGTGGTAAATCAGGGTTGATGCGATCTTCCTCTCTGACCGTGTCTGTCTCATCAGAGAGACAAAACAGCGGAACAAGGAGGCCAATCGGAACATCAGATTGCACATCAGTAATCAACAACTTAGCTGAACAATCGTTTATCAACCAGTTTTTCCGCTCATCCGGCACGCTAGGATCTATCGGTACGTAAACAGCGCCGACTTTGAGAATTGCTAGTTGAGCTACTACCAGTTCAATGGAGCGTGCAAACAAGGTCGCAATATGATCACCGGGACATCCCCCTTGTTCGATTAGCTGACGAGCCAACCGGTTAGCACGAGCATTCAGCTCCGCATAGCTCAGGATTTTATCTCCCGCTATCAGTGCCGTCGCCTCTGGGGTTTTCTTCGCTTGCTGCTCAAACAATTGATGAATGCATAGTTGGTCAGGATACGGTGCTTCAGTCGCGTTCCACGTTTCTAGCAATAACCTCTGTTCCGCTTCAGGCAAGATGTTCAATTCACGTACCGGCTTCTCTGGCGCTTGTTCAAGCGCCGCCACCAGACTCTCCAACGCCTGTTGCATATAGCCGCATAGGCTTTCCGGATCAAACGGTTGCACTACCTGAGCCGTCAGCCCCAGTGACTCACCAAAATCCTCTACCGACAGTACAAACGGATAGTTGGTCCGCTCCTGTCCGCCAAGAAATTCAATACCGCTTATCAATTCATCTGACGTTTCCGGCAAGGCATTATGTCGATAGTTCAACAGGCTATTAAAGAGTGGGATCTCACCCTGCACACCACTGCAACGTTGAGCCAGTGCCAGTGAAGCGTGCTCATGTTCTAATAATCCGGCGAGTCGGGTGTGTGCTACCTGTACGCTATCCCGTACCGGGGTCTCATCGATATCCAGCCGCAACGGCAACGTATTGATAAATAACCCCATGCCATTCTCAGCACCACTGCCCGCCTGCATACGCCCAAATAACACCGTGCCAAACACCACGTTCTTCTGACCACTGGTGCACGACAATACCTGCGCCCAGGCCAGATGACACAGCGCCGCCAAACTGACGCCCAAACGCCGAGCCTGACTACGCAGACGATCATTCAGCTCAGGAGCCAACATCCCGTGAAACTCCACCACTTGCGAACCATCACTATGCACCTCCGCCAACCCAAACGGTAGAGTCGGTTCATCCACCTCTGCCAACATATCGGTAAAGAAGCGGGTATGCGCTTCCTGACTGACACCTAACCGAGACTGAGCCACCAAATTGCGGAAAGGAACCGGCGCAGGTAGGCTGTCCTCCTGACCAGTCAGATATGCCAGTACTTCACGGTGCATCACTTCCATCGTTTCATGGTCGCCGATCAAATGATGATGCAATTCCAGTAGGAACCAGCGACCATCGGTTTCCTGGGCAATGACAAAACGCAGTAGCGGCGCCTGACTTAGGTCAAGACGATACTGACCCGGATCAAAACGCCGGGCTAACTGGTCACTGACCGGCCCGTTAGCCGAGTTCAGTGTCAGCTCAGTCACTGACAATGGGGCCTGACGCCAAACCACCTGCACCGGAACTGACAATCCTTGCCAGATAAAGGCGGTACGTAAAATATCGTGCCGATCAATTGTCCGTTGAACTGCAGTCAGATAACGATCCAACAGAGAGCGATCAGCAAAAGCCATCTGGGTGACTAACAGATACGGATCACCTTCTTTCTCCAATAGATGGTGGAACAAAATGCCATCCTGCAACGGGGATAGCGTATAGATGTCCTGAATATTAGCCATCCCGCCCGGCACTTGCCCGACGATGTGATCAATTTCAGGCTGGGTCAGGTCAATCAACGGCAGCAGGTCCGGTGTCAACACCGTAGTATCCGGTGTAATACGGTTGTCCGGCACCCGAATTTCATTATGCTGAACCAGAGACTGTGCCAAAACACGGAGTGTTGGATGTTGAAATAGCGTTTGTACCGATACGCCCAAACCAATACGCCGCAATCGTTCAATCACGCGCACAGCGAGTAGTGAATGGCCGCCCAACGCAAAAAAGCTATCATGCCGACTTATCTGCTCAACGCCCAGTAGCTCACACCAGACAGCGGCCAACATCGTTTCTATCTTCCCTTGCGGGGCTTCATAGACCTGACGAGCAAACGCCTCTTCCCCCGGTGCCGGCAATGCCCGGCGATCCAACTTACCATTCGGAGTCTGCGGGAAGGTATCCAGACGCACAAAAGCCGCAGGTATCATATAGTCAGGTAAAACAGCGCTCAGGTGTTCACGTAAATCAGCCGTCAATCTCTCATACGCTTCCGCCGCTACATAGGCAACCAGCCGTTTACCCAGCTCATCATCCAGCGCCAGCACCACCGCCTCTTGTACCGCTGGGTGTTCCACCAACCGGGTTTCAATTTCCCCCAGCTCAACCCGGAAACCGCGAATTTTAACCTGCTGGTCGTTGCGGCCCAGGAATTCCAACTCACCATCCGGCAGGTAACGGGCCAAATCCCCGGTACGATACATCCGCGCACCGGATACTGGACTAAAGGGATCTGGCACAAAACGTTCTGTACTCAATTCTGACCGGTTAAGATAACCCTGAGCCACTCCCACACCGCCAATATACATTTCGCCAACGCAGCCTAATGGTACCGGCTGGCCGTATCTGTCCAGTAGGTAGACGCAGGTATTTTTAATCGGCCTACCTATAGAACGATCATCCGCTGGGGATACTATTTCCTTACAGGTCGCCGTCACAGTATTTTCAGTCGGGCCATACGCATTCAATAGCTGGGGCCGATGGCCTTCTTGCGTAAACCAGTCCTGAATGGCGTTCTTTTTCACCGCCTCACTACCAATGATGATCAGTCTGAGGCAATCTGGCAGCGGCCATCCGTTGTCTCTTGCCGCCAGTTCAGACCAGAATAAAGTCGGCAGAAACAGAACCGTGATGCGGTTTTGCTGGGTTAAGGCAATAAATTCCGGCATCGAAGCCAGCCAACTGTCATCCCGAATAACCAGCGTGGCCCCGTTACATAGTGACGAGAAGCACTCTTCCACTGAAACATCAAACGCAAAAGCGGCAAATTGCAATACCCGGTCTTGCTCGGTGATAGCATAACGTTCATTAACCCCCAGATAGCGTTGATACAGTGCCTGATGTTCTACCATCACCCCTTTCGGCTGCCCGGTGGAGCCAGAGGTATAAATGACGTAAGCCAGATTCTGTGGCGTCAACGCCGGGATCTGCGGGTTGCTGTCCGGCTGATCAGGCTGGATATTTGGGTCAAGTACCGTCAACCCGGCCAACGCCTCGTCACCCAATGCTACCCGCCCAGCCGCATCCACCAATACCACCGACGGGGCCGTATCATTCAGGATATATGCCAAACGCTCTGCCGGGTAGGTTGAATCCAGCGGCACATAAGCCGCACCCGCTTTCAGCACTGCCAACAGTGCCACTACCATAGCCGGTGAACGTGTCACGCAAATTGCCACCCGCTGCTCAGGCACAACACCCAGCGCAATGAGTTGATGAGCCAGACGGTTAGCACAAGCATTTAATTCGCCATAACTGAGGATCTGCTCTTGATACACTAGTGCCGTGGCTTCCGGGGTTTTCTCTGCCTGTTGCTCAAACAGCTGATGAATACATAACGCGTCAGGATACGCGGTTTCTGTCGCATTCCAGGTTTCCAGCAACAGAGTACGTTCCGTTTCAGGCAGGATGTTCATCGCTCGTACCGGCGTCTCCGGAGCCTGTTCAAGGGCTTCCACCAGACTCGCCAACGCCTGCTGCATATAATCGCATATTCTATCCGGTTCAAACGGCTGCACCACATGAGCGATCAGCCCCAAAGTGGACCCATCGTCCTCTACCGACAGCCCAAAGGGGTAGTTAGTACTTTCCTGTTCGCCTAGGAATTCAATACCGTCCATCGTTTCATCGGAATTTCCCGGCTGATCATTATGTCGATAGTTCAACAAGGAGCTAAAGAGTGGCGTACCGCTGGCAACCCCACTGCACCGCTGGGCCAGCGCCAGTGAAGCATGCTCATGCGCCAGCAACCCAGCCAGTCGTAGATGCACCGCCCGCACACTGTCACGTACCGGCGTATTATCTATATCCAGACGCAATGGCAGGGTATTAATAAACAGCCCCATACCACTATCAGCACCTTCTCCCGCTGCCATACGCCCAAACAGTACGGTGCCGAATACCACTTTCTCCTGACCACTGGTACACGACAGTACTTGCGCCCAAGCCAGATGACACAAAGCCGCCAAACTGACGCCCAAATGCCGGGCCTGATGGCGAAGACGGTCACTCAACTCGATCGTCAGCATCCGGTGAGATTCTATCTCCTGCGATCCATCACGATGCACCTCCGCCAACCCGAACGGCAGCGTTGGCTCATCCACATCCGCCAACATGTCGGTAAAGAAACGGGTATGCTCTGCCTGACTCATCCCCAGTTGGACCTCAGCCACCAGATTGCGGAACGGTACCGGGTCAGGCAGGCGGTCCATCTGCCCGGAAAAATATGCCTGCACTTCACGGTTCATCACTTTCATTGTGGTATGGTCGCCAATCAGGTGATGTTGCAATTCCAGTAAAAACCAGCGGCCATCGATCTCCTGTGCCACCACAAAACGCAACAGCGGTGCCTGACTCAAATCGAGACGATAATGACGGGGATTAAAACGTTGCGCCAGTTGATCACAAACCGGCCCATCAGCCGGGTCCAGCGTCAATTCAGTCACCGACAAAGGGGCCTGACGCCAGACTACCTGAACCGGGACGGACAATCCTTCCCAGATAAAGGCGGTCCGCAGAATATCGTGGCGATCAACCACCTGTTGCACCGCAATCAGATAACGGTCCAACAAAGTCCGGTCAGCAAAGACCATCTGGCCGGCTAACAAATACGGATCACCTTCGTTTGCCAGTAAGTGGTGGAACAGGATACCGTCCTGCAATGGCAACAAGGCATAGATATCCTGAATATTGGTCATCCCACCCGGCACTTGTCCAACGATACAGTCAATCTCTGGCTGAGTCAGATCTATCAGCGGTAACATTGCCGGTGTTAACACCGTGGTTGCTGGCGTAATAACATTAGCAGGCACCATTACAGCCCGATGCTGCCCCAACATTTGAGCCAACTCTGACAACACCGGAGACTGGAACAGATCACGCGCCGCCAGTGTCAACCCCAGATGACGCAAGCATTCAATCATCCGCACAGCGAGCAGTGAATGGCCGCCCAAGGCAAAAAAGCTGTCATGCCGACTAACCTGTTCGATTCCCAGCAATTCACGCCAAATAGCCGCCAGAGCAATTTCCGTTTCTCCTTGTGGCGCTGCGTAAACCTGACGGGCAACAGCTTCATGATCTGGTGCCGGTAGCGCACGACGATCCAACTTACCGTTCGGAGTTAGTGGAAACGCATCCAGACGCACAAAGGCTGACGGCACCATATAATCAGGCAAAATTGCACTCAGATGAGCACGCAAATTATTCACCAACCCATCATCTTCTGGTGCCACTACATAAGCAACCAGCCGTTTGTCCTGATCGTCACTCAGCGCCAAAACAGCCGCCTCACGCACCGCTGAATACTCTGTCAGCCGAGCTTCAATTTCTCCCGGTTCAATCCGGAAACCTCGAATTTTAACCTGTTGATCGTTACGACCCAGAAATTCCAGATTGCCATCCGGCAGATAGCGGGCTAAATCCCCAGTCCGGTACATGCACGCATCCGGTTGATCACTAAATGGATCGACCAAGAAACGTTCTGCCGTCAATTCAGGGCGATTGAGATAACCACTAGCAACCCCGTCTCCGCCAACATAAATCTCTCCGGTCGCCCCCAACGGCATCGGTTGACCATAAGCATCCAGTAGATAAACACGCGTGTTAGCGATTGGCCGACCAATGGGAAGCCGGGTTACTCCCTGTGGTAACGCCTCAATCGGATACATTGTGGTAAAGGTGGTTCCCTCACTTGGACCATAAGCCTGTAATAATTGTTGTGGTGGACGATTATCCAGAACCTGAGCAATCACATGTAGATCGGGTATATCTCCCCCGAAAATCAGGATCTTTATCTGAGGAAGAACCGGAGACAACTCCACCGCCAACCGGTTAAACAACCCGATAGTCAACCACAGGACAGTGACACGGTGAGCCAGTAAAGCCTGTACTAATTCCTGTGGTGTCAGCAAGGTATCATGGTTGACAATCACCAGAACACCACCGTTAAGCAAAGGTGCCCAGACTTCAAACGTGCTGGCATCGAAAGCGGGATTAGCCGTAAAGGCAACCCGATCATCCTCTCCGATTGCAGCATAGCCATTATTAATGACCAGCCGGACCACCGCACGATGCGGTACGACGACCCCTTTTGGCATGCCAGTCGAGCCGGAGGTATACATGATATACGCTGACCCGGTGCTGGAACGCGGTACATTAAGGTTTATCTCCTCTTCAACGCCGTTCGTATTTTTCTCATCAGAGAGACGAAACAGCGGAACAGAGAGACCGACCGGAATATCAGATTGCGCATCAGTAATCAGCAACTTCGCTGAACAATCATTTATCAACCAGTTTTTCCGCTCATCCGGCACACTGGGATCTATCGGCACGTAAACAGCTCCGATCTTAAGGATCGCCAACTGGGCTATTACCAGTTCAACTGATCGTTGCAACAGGATCACAATGTGTTCATCTGGGCAAACGCCTTGTTCGATCAGTTGACGAGCAAGGCGGTTAGCACAGGCATTCAGTTCTGCGTAACTGAGGGTTTTATCTCCCGCTATCAGCACCGTCGCTTCCGGAGTTTTCGCTGCCTGTTGTTCAAACAACTGATGAATACATAACTGTTCAGGATACGGTGCTTCGGTGGCATTCCATGTTTCCAGCAACAACCTCTGCTCCGCTTCAGGCAAGATATTCAATGCACGTACCGGCGTCTCCGGAGCCTGTTCAAGCATCTCTACCAGACTTTCCAAAGCCTGCTGCATATAACCGCATATCCGGTCCGGCTCAAACGGCTGTACCACCTGAGCAGTCAGCCCCAGAGATTTACCAAAATCCTCTACCGACAGCACAAACGGATAGTTGGTTCGCTCCTGTTCACCCAAGAATTCGATACCGTCCATCATTTCATCCGAAGTCACCGGTTGATAATTATGTCGATAATTCAACAGGGCACTAAAGAGTGGCGCACCATTGACAACCCCACTACAACGCTGGGTCAACGCCAGTGAAGCATGCTCATGCTCCAGCAACCCAGCCAGTCGTAAATGCACCGCACGCACGCTGTCCCGTACCGGAGTATCATCGATATCCAGCCGCAACGGCAGGGTATTGATAAACAACCCCATACTACTGTCAGCCCCTTCCGCCACCGCCATACGCCCAAACAAGACGGTGCCAAACACCACTTTCTCCTGCCCGCTGGTACGCGACAACACTTGCGCCCAAGCCAGATGACACAAGGCCGCCAGACTAACACCCAAACGTCGGGCCTGACGGCGAAGACGGTCATTCAACCCGACTGTCAGCATCCGATGTGATTCCATCACCAGAGATCCATCACGATGCACCTCCGTTAATCCAAACGGCAGGGTTGACTCATCCACATCCGCCAACATGTCAGTAAAGAAACGGGTATGGGCTTCCTGACTCACCCCCAGCCGGACCTCAGCCACCAGATTACGGAAAGGGACCGGCGCAGGTAGGTAATTTGCCTGCCCAGCAAAATACGCCTGCACTTCACGGTGCATCACTTCCATCGTTTCATGGTCACCGATCAAATGATGTTGCAATTCCAGTAAGAACCAGCGACCATCGGTTTCCTGAGCAATGACAAAATGCAGTAACGGTGCCTGACTCAGGTCAAGACGATGCTGATCCGGATCAAAACGCCGGGTTAACTGGTCAATCACTGGGCCGTCAGCCGGGTCCAGCGTCAGTTCCGTCACTGGCAACCGCGCCCGACGCAAAACCACCTGCGCCGGGACAGACAATCCTTGCCAGATAAAAGCCGTCCTCAGGATGTCATGGCGATCAACCGCCTGTTGCACCGCCGCCAGATAACGGTCCAGTAGCGACCGGTTAGCAAAGGCTACCGGATAGAGCACCAGATAAGGGTCGCCTTCTTTTTCCAACAAATGATGGAACAGGATACCGTCCTGCAACGGCGACAGGGCATAGATATCCTGAATATTAGCGATCCCTCCCGGTACCTGCTCAACGATGTGCTCAATCTCAGGCTGGGTCAGATCAATCAGTGGCAACATCGTCGGCGTCAGCGCCGTGGTTGCCGGGGTGATGACGTTAGGTGGTACTATCACAGCCCGGTGCTGTCCCAACGCTTGGGCCAGTTCAGACAGCACCGGCGACTGGAACAGATCACGCGCCGTCAGTGTCAATCCCCGGTGACTCAGGCGTTCAATCATCTGCACGCCAAGCAATGAGTGCCCCCCCAGTGCAAAAAAGCTGTCATGTCGGCTAATCTGCCCAATCCCCAGCAACTCACGCCAAAGGGCTGCCAGAATAATCTCAGCCTCGCCTTGCGGGGCGGCATAAATCTGACGGGCAAAATCTTCCTCTCCTGGCGCCGGTAATGCCCGGCGATCCAACTTGCCATTCGGGGTCTGCGGGAAGCTATCCAGACGCACAAAGGCCGCCGGTACCATATAATCCGGCAACCGGGTACTCAGGTGTTCACGCAAACGAGCAGCCAACCCCTCATGCTCATGTGCTTCCACCGCCACATAGGCAACTAACCGTTTGCTCTGCCCGTCATCCAGTGCCAGCACCACCGCCTCTTGTACCGCCGGATATTCCACCAGCTGGGTTTCAATTTCCCCCAGCTCAACCCGGAAGCCACGGATTTTAACCTGCTCGTCGTTACGGCCCAGGAATTCCAAGTCACCGCCCGGCAAGTAGCGGGCCAAATCCCCGGTACGATACATCCGCGCACCGGATACCGGGCTAAAGGGGTCTAGCATAAAACGTTCCGCGCTTAAGGCAGGTCGGTTCAGATAACCTCGTGCCACCCCCACGCCACCAATATACATTTCGCCAGTGCAGCCTAATGGCACCGGTTGCCCGTCTCTGTCCAGCAGGTAGATGCGAGCATTTTTAGCAGGTCGGCCAATAGAACGCGAATCCGCCGGTGATAACACATCCTTATAGGTCACTGTCACGGTATTTTCCGTCGGACCATAACCATTCAATAGCCGGGGCCGATGGCCCTCCTGAGCAAACCAATCCTGAACAGCGTGCTGTTTTACCGTCTCACCCCCAATGATGATGAGCCTGAGACAATCTGGCAGCGGTAATCCAGTGCCTCTGGCTGCCAATTCAGACCAGAATAAAGTCGGCAACGACATCACTGTAATACGATATTGTCGGGTTAAGGCAATAAATTCCGGTATAGAAGCCAGCCAGCTATCATCACGCATGACCAACGTGGCCCCGTTGCATAATGACGAGAAGAAATCTTCCACTGAAACATCAAACGCAAACGCGACAAATTGCAATACCCGGTCTTGCGCCGTAACGGCATAGGTGTCATTAAAACCCAGATAACGTTGATAAATAGCCTGATGCTCTACCATTACCCCTTTCGGCTGCCCGGTGGAGCCGGAAGTGTAAATCACATACGCCAGATGTTGGGGCGTCAGCTTAGTCACTAATGGATTACTATCCGGCTGGTCAGGTAGAGTATTTGGGTCAAGTACCGCCAGCCCCGCTAGCGCCTGTTCGCCCAGTGCCGCCTTCCCGGTCGCATCAGCCAAGACCACTGACGGAGCCGCATCATTCAAGATATATGCCAGCCGTTCTCCCGGATAGGTTGAGTCCAGCGGCACATAAGCCCCACCCGCTTTCAGCACCGCCAGCAACGCCACCACCATTGCCGGGGAACGAGCTACACAAATTGCCACCCGCTGGTCCGGCACTACCCCCAACGTAATCAGTTGATGGGCCAGGCGGTTAGCACGGATATTCAGTTCAGCATAGCTAAACGTCTGCTCTTGATACACCAGCGCCGTGGCTTCCGGGGCTTGTTCCGCTTGTTGCTCAAATAACTGATGAATACATAACGGGTCAGGATAGGGAGTTTCAGTGGGATTCCAGGTTTCTAGCAACAATGTCCGTTCAGCCTCAGGCAATAAATTAAGCTGCCCGACGGGGATTTCATCACCTGCCCTTTTCGACAATGCCAACACCTGTAAGTGTTGGCTCATCCGCTGAACCACTTCCCCACTCAGACGGTTCTTATCGTAGATCCAACGAAAACTACCCTGCGCATTAATCTGAAGGGTCAGCAATTCGCCAGGTACCTCTTGATCATACTGCTTGTCATCCTGTATCACAGAGACAGCGATCTGCCACGGCTGGCTGCTTGTTAATGCCGGGATAGCTCGCAATAAAGAAGAGCGGGAGAAGAGATCTCGGCTAAATGTATGGTGCTGAATCAACCGATCAAGCTCATCATCAATCTGGTCAGCTATCACACTCCAGGGATCATCAAACGCCACTTCAATGGCCATGGGTACCACCGGCACCAAATCTGCCGGGTTATCGTTTACTTCCACGCACCAACCGATTTGGAATTCGGTCTGATGAGTCAAACGTGCAAGATAGATAACGAATGCCTGCAATAGTGTCCGCAATGAGTCCTCTTCACCATTTTTTGACAACGGAGGTTGCCAAGGACTCATTACCCATCTGGATTCTGTCTGTTTCCCGGTGATTTCGAAAGGTAACTGGAAGCGTTGCAAAGAGGCAAGGCGATCACACCAAAATAATTCACTAGATGTAAACACCTGGGGAATATTCTTTACGTTCTGAATTTGTTGTGAAGTATTATTTACGTTGATTATATTTTCTGACGTCTGAGTCTGAAGAGTATTTCCTGCTTCAGTAATGCTATCTTTCATTTATTACCTCAACGAATCTGTTAGAAATTTGATAACTGTCATTGCTGACAGTTATCATCAATGTTTTTCTCTTACTTCTTGCCCCCAAGAAATAAAAACGGACACGTCTGACATTAATTCAAGATACTCAGATACTGGATGCCATAGCCCGGTTAATAACAACCAATGAGTAATTTTTCGATGCTAATTTCCTCGATAACGGAATAAACGATTCATCTTATGACCTAAAATAAGACATTCTTTTCTATTCCTGCTTTTCGGATAAACGCCTTTAATTTTCTGCTGTTTCTATTATCTGACACTGAATTCCATAATAAACATGGAATCGTTAAATAACGCTTCATAATTCTACCACACATGGACTTCTTCAACCCATTGTTATACATAGAATTATAAGTGACATAAGATGCAGCACTATTTTGGAAACTTATTTAATTGCATTGATTATACATAAACATCAAATCATTGTTATAATTTATCCACTTTCTACTAATATCAAATTAAAATTATTTCCAAAAGACATTAAACATTTAAAAAAATAATTCATCTTGAATTACCAAAATATTACCCTGATAATCACCTGTAAAGTATCCCTTCCACTCTGATAATGAACAGGTATCCCAACTTCAAATGCAACTTATTCAACATTAATAAGCTCAATTACGTAAAATATACCATCAGATTAAAATAATTCATAATATATTATTTTTCAATGGTAAAAATATGCCACCAACGTAAATATCACAAACAGGAAAGTATAAATTAAAAAACTTGATAAAATATCACACTGTAATAATTAGATCATGAAAGAATATAATCACAATTATATTCAATACCATAAAAAGACAATTTTAAACTAAAACAACTTAATTATGCCATAATAAAACAATGTGATTTATGGCAACATCTCCGAATTACCAGAAAACCCTATCGTAAACACGATGGTCGCTATGAAAAAAGAGGCAAAATTAAAAAATACGGGGTGGGAAAACACCGAATGAATTATTTAAAAGAATACGAATATATTTACTTCCGGATTAACGATATTGCACTTATACCCAATGGATTTCAAGAAGGATCGCGACGGCAAGGGAGCGAATCCCCGGGAGCATAGATAACTATGTGACCGGGGTGAGCGAGTGCAGCCAACAAAGAGGCAACTTGAAAGATAACGGGTATATTATGTGAATCTACCACTTTGTATAATACCACTACACTTTTACTGTTCATTTGTCTCCCTGAGAAGGGTGAAACGGCGGATATAAATTGATTCATTTTTTCCAATAATTGCTACGTCCAATAATTGCTACGTAATAGTGGCAACGTATGATTTCGGGTAATGGCCTCAGGTGAATAAACCGGTAAAAATAGCAGATGAAATTTAGTTTTTTTCACCAATTCATCCACCGTCCAACAGAAGTAATGTGCATCACAAAACGTTTAAGCCATCAGAACAACGGGATCGGCGTAGTGTAGCCTCAACATCGGCAGACATGGGTAAATGGTTTTACCTGTTCATGCCAATAGCAAAAATCATCTTTTTGCAAGTCACTTTTTCCTGAAATGAGATCTAATTTTGTGATTTGTATCACAAAATAAAACAAAAAAGTAAAATTAATTTGAAATTATTACCATTGATTATTAAATGATTAATATTAATCTATTTTTTATATATTTTGTAACATGATAATAACATTGGTCTGTTTTTCGCCCTAAAATATAACTCATTGTTTTTACTGCTATCTTAACCAAACCCTCTCTTTTAGTTGCCATGAGTGATAATAAACCACAAACATTGATCACTAAGTTAAATTTAGGGTTAATACCGCTTCGAAATTGTGGGAAGAAATACAATGAAAAGCAGTATTTTGGTGTTGGCGGTATTTTGTAGTGTAGTTTCAGGCAGTCAGGCCGCAGACATCTCAGATCAACAACTCATTCATCAACAAGAACGTCAGAAAGCGCTGGAAGCCCAATTGGCTCCACCGCCCGCAGATGTTAGCTTGTCTGTACCGGAAAAAACCGTACCCGCCGCCTTTCCGACGGAAGCCCGTTGCTTTCCCCTGACCCGCGTTATCCTGACAGGCACGGAGAATTTCCCGCACTGGCTGCCCCTGACGCGGCTGGCTCTCCAGGGCGAACACCATTGCCTCGGTACTCAGGGCATTAACCAACTGATGAACCGGCTACAAAACCGGCTCATCGATTCCGGCTATGTCACCAGCCGAATACTGGCCCCCACTCAGGACCTGAATACCGGGACCTTAAAACTGGTCGTGATACCGGGCAAAATCCGGCACATCCGTTACACCCCGAACAGCGGACACTATATCCAACGGATAACCCCGTTCCCCGCCCGTGAAGGCAACCTGTTGGATTTACGGGATATTGAGCAGGGACTAGAAAACCTGCAACGCGTGCCGACAGTTCAGGCCAATATGCGCATTGAGCCGGATGAGCAACCGGGCGAGAGCGATATTGTGCTGGACTGGCGTCAGACCCGGCACTGGCGATTAGCCTCCTATTGGGATGATTCAGGCACGAAAAGCACGGGTCGCTATCAGGGCGGATTCACCTTCTATCTGGATAATCCGCTGGCGTTAAGTGATTTGTTCTATCTCTCTGCCGGGCGCGATATTCACACCGCTGCCGGTCAAGGCAGCCAAAATGACACCCTGCATTACTCACTGCCCTTCGGCTATTGGATGGCGGGAATGACCGCCAGTCATTACGATTATCACCAGACGATAGCCGGGCTAAATCAGCCTATCCGATACCGGGGCAAAAGCCACAATCTGTCAGTCCAGCTCAGCCGGGTTTTGTACCGTAACGACCACCAGAAAACCACGCTTAACAGCGAAATCTATCGTCGCACCGCCCGCAATTTTATTGATGACACCGAAATTGAGGTTCAGCATCGGGAAACCGCGGGCTGGAAGCTGGGCCTGTCCCATCGTTATGACATCGGCAGTGCAACACTGGATACTGGCGTGACTTACCAGCAGGGGATGCGCTGGTTTGGTGCCCAACCGGCCCCGGAAGAGTCCCAGCATACCGGGACCGCTTTATCAAAAATCACCCAGTTTTCCGCCACTCTATCCGGCCCCCTGCGATTATTTTCCCAACCTTTTTCTTATCAAACCCAATACTTACGTCAGATAAGTACCACCCCGCTGACACCCCAAGACCAATTTTCCATTGGCGGACGCTGGACAGTCCGCGGCTTTGACGGCGAGCTGACCTTATCGGCTGACCGGGGCTGGTACAGCCGCAACGAGCTGGACTGGCATACCCCTCTGCACGGGCAATCACTGTATCTGGCGCTCGATTACGGCGAAGTGGGCGGCCCGGGCAGTGAAGCCCTGCTCGGCAAACACCTGGCGGGCAGTGCACTGGGTTGGCGAGGCAGTCTTAAGCGCTTGAGCTATGACCTGTTTGTCGGTGTCCCGCTGTCCAAACCCGCCGGTTTCCAAACCTCACCGGTCACCGCCGGATTCAACCTGTATTGGCAGTACTAATCAGAATAACCAGGCTGCCAGCGTGTAGCGTATGAGTGGAGCAAAAGTCATGAACAAGCAGTTGTATCGTATTATCTTTAATCAGGCCCGCCAGATGTGGATGGTGGTGGCGGAGATTGCCAATACCGGACCGGGGCGAACGGGACGCCGCACTCGTCGCCCGTCTCTGCCGTCGTGTCGTTGCCAACTCACCGCGTTACGATTCAGTCTCTT
>NZ_PUJW01000030.1 GCF_011189575.1 Photorhabdus cinerea | reverse complement strand
CCTGTGCGTTACTCACCGAATTGCTTTGTGTCGTCAGTGTTAACCCGGGCTCCGCTTTATCTGTCTGCCAGTCAATCTCGATCGGTTGATCCACCACCAGATTGCCATGCCCATCCTTCACCGTCGCCGTGAAAGTATAACTGTCCGTGCCGTTGTTGTAGCGCAGCTTGTCTTTGTCCACATCTACCGTCACGCTGGCGACATAATAGCTGCTGCTCAGCTCCGTAAAACTGACTTTCTTATCCGCATTCACCGCCGCTAGCTGGCTGACGGTTTTCGCCGATACCTGCACATCAGATACCGCCACCGTGCTGTTTAAGGTCGCGGTGACCTGCCCCTGTGCGTTACTCACCGGGCTGCTCTGCTTCGTCAGTTTCAACCCAGCCACCGCTTTATCTGTCTGCCAGTCAATATCAATCGGTTTATCCGCTACCGGCTTGCCATACGCATCCTCCACCGTTGCTGTGAAGGTATAAGTGTCGGTACCGTTGTTATAGAGCGGGTCCTCTTTGTCCACCGTCACGCGGGTGACCCGATAGCTGCTGCTCAGCTCCGTAAAACTGACTTTCTTATCCGCATTCACCGCCGCTGGCTGGCTGACGGTTTTCGCCGACACCTGCACATCCGTCACCGCCACCGTGCTGCTTAAGGTCGCCGTGACCTGCCCCTGCGCGTTACTCACCGGGCTGCTCTGCTTCGTCAGTTTCAACCCGGCCACCGCTTTATCCGTCTGCCAGTCAATCTCGATCGGTTGATCCACCACCAGATTGCCGTGCCCATCCTTCACCGTCGCCGTGAAGGTATAAGTGTCGGTACCGTTATTGTAGAGCGGGTCCTCTTTGTCCACCGTCACGCGGGTGACCCGATAGCTGCTGCTGGATTCAGTAAAACTGACCTTTTTATCCGTAATAACACGTTCGCCATTAATACTGACGCTGACTTGTATATCAGATAATGGTGTTGTACTTGTTAATGTTGCGGTCTGTTGTCCATTTTTATCTGTTGCCTCTGAATCAGGTTTTAATTTCAATCCAGGATCTTTTTTATCTGTATCCCAAATCAATTTAGCATTTTCTATCGGCGTCTTTTTGTCAGCTCCAAGCAGAGTCACTGTGTAGATATATTTTGCTTCTCCATCAGCAATTAAAGGTTCCGTTGTATTAACACTCAAAGAAATATTACGTTGTAATACATGAGTTTGTATCTGCACCCCCTGCTGATCATCTTTATTTGTACCTGTTATGGTATAGTCATTTTTTCCATCAGGCTGATATTCCGGTAACTTAATCGTATAACTATTGGTACTTTCGATATTTATAATCCCGCCATTCTTCTGGAATAATTCAGGTATATCCCAAGTCACATTTTTTAACGAAGTATCAGATTGAATTTTTATTGGTTTAATATCACCACCATAACCACTAATTTCTAATACAGGGACTACTAATCTAAAACGTTTCGGCTTTTTCAGATAATTCAAAATAATATTATTATTTCTTTCAACTAAATCGTAACGACTGCCTGCTAAGCTTCGTAGTGAAGAAACATTTTCTGGTGAAAGTTGTTCTGATAATGGAACACCAAACCGGTAGTTCACATTGAATGAAAATATACCATCACTTTTTCCCTCTTTCCCTAATTTATAGTCAACTCCCGTTGTTATCAGTGGAATTGGCGTATAATTTATCCCAAAAGTTGCCGCATATGGATCTTTTTGTCTATTGTTAGTTCCGAATAGCGCAACATTATCACCAAAATATTGTTCATATTTTATTTTAGCGCCGAGTGACGGCATTGAAGGTAAATACATGTCTGCAATAAGATCATAACCATTGGCAGGGCGCTCATAATAATTAGTTAAATCACGGGAATTATGCCAATCACTCAGGCGAAAATAGGCGTTAGTGGACATTTTTAGATGGTTAGTCCACAGTTCACCACCCAGACTGAATCGGCTATTATTACCTGTTAAATCATTATCGTAAAAAGTGTTCGCCCCATACATCCAGTCATTTATGAATAAACGGGTTCCAATGCCTAAATTCACAGTATCACGGCTATCTTTATGACGATATCCATATTGAGTATAAACAAGCCAATGATCTTTATCATCATAAAAAGGAACGAGTAAGTCTACAGAACTTTCATCCAGGTGCCCATGATGATCAACATTTAAATTAATTTTAGCGGTACCAAACTGAGATAACCATTTCTGTGTGTTATTTGTTATCTGACTATTTAATTTATTGACAATATAATCTTGCGCTAATTTTTTCGGATCTTTATTTAACAACCCAAGGAATTCAGGGCCACGAGAGAGGATTAAAGGAGGGGCATTTTGATTATCATCTTTATGACTATTTTCATATAACTGAGGTATTTTTGGTTTTTCACTGATATCATTTTTTTCTATTGCACTTCCCTTTGATAAAAAATTACCACACTGCCTCTGATCTGATCGCTTTTTCTCTTTATGAGTAATGTTTTCGTGTAATCTCTTGTTAACCAACCTGGTTGTCTGTTTTTTTCTATCAATATCATGCTTCATAACTGCTTTGGGAGGACCCTGGCAATTTTCAACACCAACCAAAGGCTTTTCTGGTTCAGATAAAGCAGGATTACTATTTAGTGTTGGTGGCATAAGCGTTGTAAATAAAAAACAGACTATTAGCACACTCTTACTTATCTTATAACTTATTAAATTACGAAAAGTACGATAGATGTTCATCATCAGTAATACCATAAAGTTCTTGCCGTTATATTCAGTTATAGCCACTGAGTACATTAAATTACTTTCTATGATTTTGTATAATGAAAATAAATTATCAGCCGATAACCATTAGTAATCACTTAGCAAAAACCACCACAAACTATTTTATTTCCCAGAACAGCATTAATTTTTTACACCATTTTTTCATCAAAACACAAGAAAAAAACCCGTTGTACAAATATTTCAACGGGTTTTCCACTTATTGTAATTATGAGTTCACACTCAATTATTGTTATTTTTCCGGTAGTTGCACTCGAACATTAATCACTCGTCCATCGGGGATGTCGCATAACTCACCATCATGGTAATAAATAACTTCCCCGTCACCGTTAACACTCTTAACACGCTTATTTTGAGCAAATATCGGCGCATCGGTATTTTGACGATGATAGCATTCGATGGTTATATCGCCGCTGGATGAATCTACCGATTCACAAACCCAAATCAGATTTAACCCGTTGCTATCTGCCGGGACGATAGTACCACCGTGAATTCCCCATGCCCCATCTTTAGCAAAACCATTGCAGCCGCTGATACGATATTTCCCTGTCTCTATCCGCTCGACAGTCATGCCTTCTGCTTCACGAGTTAGTTCGTAAGTTCCGTCTGGATGAATATTCACTATGGGGCTGGATACTTTGAAATTGCCGTTAGTATCAGCGATGAAGTTATCATTAAAAATGGCAATAGAATTACCGTTATATTTCAATTTATCGCCAACTGTCAGCCTGCCAAAATTTTTTTCGTTGCAAATATCAAAATCCGGTGACCCGTCACCTGGAAACCCAATATAGGCCGTTCTTTTTTCCCCCTCAAAAAACTGAAAATATGCATGTCTACCAGTATCATGTGTTATGTTAAAAACACCCCCACTCCCCTTTAAATTTGCCGACCCGGCTTCAATCCGACCCGCAGGAGAAACAGAAAAAACCCGATTGTTATTAATATATGCAGCCAGCTCTCCACCAATTGTTAATTTGCCAGATTTTTTTTCATTGCAAATATCAAAATCTGGTGACCCGTCACTTGGAAATCCAACATAGGCCGTTCTTTTTGCTCCCTCAATAAACTGAAAATATGCGTGTTTACCAGCATCATGTGTGATGTTAAAAACACCCGCGTTCCCCTTTATATTCGCTGACGCGGCTTCAATCAGACCCGCAGGAGAAACAGAGAAAACCCGTCTGCCATTAATATCTATAGAATATCCATAGGTATCTACACTACCACCACGCACAATACCGGCTTTAGCATAATTGTCATACCAATTGTAAAGCGTATACGAGACCATTGTACCTGCCGGTCTTCCACCAGATTCAGAAGCTAGTACAACTGCATTACGTTCGTTTGGAATTGTCTCGACCTGTTTAAATCTAAAATATCCTGGATAATTCCCACCATTGGCTGACACTGCATTTTTTGCCAATTCCACTGTTTCCAATAAGCCGAGATTTTTCACAAACACGTTTTTATCAGGAATATCTGCCCCATTTTGATTTTTTGCCAATCGGTTATTAGCATTATCATTTACATCAGAAACAAGCTTCTGAGTAACCGCGAGGGTATTACTATTACCTATTTTATCTGTGAGTTGAATAACACCTTTTTGTGTTAATGAAGCTCCTGGTACTTCTATTGCGATTTTTTGCTCTAACGCTCTATTTAATTGAACAACAAGTTTAGCTATATCCCCATTATCCAGAATATCATCACCAGAATATGTCGCGATAAAATTAGCCACAACAGAGGTTATTGTTGACGATTGACGTAATACCTTATTAAGCAAATGAACAGTAATATTACCTGGAGGAAACCCTGTCTTCAAACTTTGATCTATTTCATATCTCTCTTGACTCACTACATTCGCATTATTACTAATAGAAAAAGCCTTAAAATCATTTATCGGTTTCATACACTCTCCTAAAATTAAACAATATCACTTCATAATCAACACATTAAGTTATTGTAAAAATAATTCCCTATAATTTATTTCAATTATAGTTTAGCTTAGAAAAAGAATAATGGAGCATTGTTATCACTTAAATGACCCACTATTTTTTATAACTGATAGCAATGAAAACCAAACACCCTAAAACCAGATATATATTAAAAACATTTCCATCCATTCCTTCACTTGCTATTACAATTGCAAAACTTATTAAATTATTTTTTACAGTTTTACATAATAAAAATGACTTATTAATCGATAACCATCAGTAATCACTTAAATGAAAGGGTAGCCAAACTGAACTTTGTACTCGTCTCACCCGGCAGGTAAACTAGCCTCCTTTATTGTTTTACTGCCAAAAGTGAAGAGAAATAGTGAGTAACATAAAATTAATCGTCGGTCTGGCTAATCCCGGAGCTGAATATGCCCAAACCCGACACAATGCCGGAGCCTGGTATGTTGACCTGCTAGCGCAGAGTCATAATCAACCACTGAAAGAAGAGAGTAAATTTTTCGGTTACACCGCCCGGATCAATATGTGCGGTCATGATGTTCGTCTGCTGGTCCCTACGACATTTATGAACCTCAGTGGTAAATCTGTCGCGGCCCTTGCCTCTTTTTACCGTATCCAACCAAATGAAATTCTGGTGGCACATGATGAACTTGATTTACCGCCCGGAGTGGCAAAAATGAAGCTGGGCGGAAGTCATGGCGGCCATAATGGCTTGAAAGATATTCAAAACAAATTTGGCAATAATCCTAACTTTTATCGCTTACGGATTGGTATCGGTCATCCTGGCGATAAAAATAAAGTTGTTGGCTTTGTACTGGGAAAACCCCCAGCCAGTGAACAAAAGCTGATTGATGATGCAATTGATGAAGCACTGCGCTGTACTGACATCCTGATAAAACAAGATATGGATAAGGCAATCAATCGGTTACATGGCTTCAAAGCCAGTGCCTAATGACACAGAACGGATAAATCCTGTTTGCGAGATCGTGATAGCTCGCCATTCCGTGTATAATGGCGCCAATTTTTTTCTGATTCATCATAAAGGCTAACACAGCCTTTTGATTTATAAGTAATTTAAGGTGAAAATTTATGGGATTCAAATGCGGTATCGTTGGCCTGCCTAACGTCGGGAAATCAACATTATTCAATGCACTGACCAAAGCAGGTATCGAAGCAGCAAACTTCCCGTTCTGCACCATCGAGCCAAATACCGGTGTAGTACCTATGCCAGATCCACGGCTTGAGCAACTGGCTGAAATTGTAAAACCTCAGCGAATCTTACCGACCACCATGGAATTCGTGGATATTGCAGGTTTGGTGAAAGGTGCATCAAAAGGTGAAGGTCTGGGTAACCAGTTTCTAACCAACATTCGCGAAACGGAAGCTATCGGCCATGTTGTGCGCTGTTTTGTCAATGACAATATCATTCACGTTTCTGGTCAGGTTGACCCTGCTGCTGATATTGAGATTATCAATACCGAATTAGCCCTTTCCGATCTGGACACCTGTGAACGAGCCATTCATCGCGTCCAGAAAAAAGCTAAAGGTGGCGATAAAGATGCCAAAGCAGAATTAGAAGTGCTGGAAAAATGTCTGCCTCATCTGGAACAAGCCGGTATGTTGCGGGCGTTGGATCTCAGTACCGAAGAAAAAGCAGCTATTCGTTATCTGAGCTTCTTGACCTTAAAACCCACTATGTACATTGCTAACGTCAACGAAGATGGTTTCGAAAACAACCCATATCTGGATGCTGTTCGTGCGATCGCAGCACAAGAGGGTTCCGTGGTGGTACCGGTTTGTGCTGCGGTAGAAGCTGATATCGCAGAGCTAGAAGATGATGAACGCGAAGAGTTCATGGCTGAGCTTGGTCTGGAAGAACCCGGTTTAAATCGCGTTATCCGCGCTGGCTATCAGTTATTGAATTTGCAAACTTACTTCACTGCTGGCGTGAAAGAAGTCCGGGCATGGACAATTCCTGTTGGCGCAACCGCACCACAAGCAGCCGGTAAGATCCACACTGATTTCGAAAAAGGTTTTATCCGCGCACAAACCATTGCTTTTGACGATTTCATCACTTACAAAGGCGAACAAGGCGCAAAAGAAGCGGGCAAAATGCGTTCAGAAGGTAAAGATTACATCGTTAAAGATGGTGATGTAATGAACTTCTTGTTTAATGTCTAAATCGTTTCTATTGTCTCAGAGCATTTCAGGATGTTCCATAAAGACGAAATAATTTCATAAAATCCACGTAGTTGCGTGGATTTTTGCTTTCATGGTGTCTCAAATATTCTCACGGATTGTACTCAGTTAGTCGCGATAGTTTATAAAAACTAATAAAGTGACACTATTAGTGAATGTATATCAATATTAGTAAACTAGGCCATCCAGTCACATAGTACCTTTTCCAGCTATTTTTCTTTGATGATTTTTTAGGAAAAATTGCGCTTATTAGTCGAATCCGCCCTATTTATTAACATATTATATTTAACTTTATAAAATGCCATTCCCTCAAGACAAATAAAACAGATTTTACAAAAACATTACATCCAATAATCCTCTATAATTAATGATTATTTTAATTTGTCATTATTTATTTTCAATAAATATAATTAAGAAATAAATCAATGATTAATTCATTATTGGAAGATAATAAATACGTTTCCGAATAATATAATGTAGAATTATTCAACAAATAATAACAAAAACAAATTTTACAACAATAAACTTTACACACTACATTTTTACACTATTATTAAAAGATTAGATATATAATTTTACCCATTGTTCAAAGCATCCTTGGTTTTCAGAAAAATATATTTAACTCATAAAGTAGAGTCATATACTATTGATATAAAGCAAATTATAGTTCCTTAGTTCATATTGGGTAAAAAAATTAATAGTTTATCTGATAAATCCATGAGGAAAATAATTATGAAAGATATATTAACCAACTCTGACCATGAGCTAAAAAAGGCACAAGAATGGATAGAATGCATTAAACACAAAGGAAGAAGATATCTTAAGACATGGGAGCATTCAGATAATGTTTTTATTCATTTTTTGGAAACTGAGAATCTTTCCGACGTGCAGAGTCCAGCCAATATAGCAGTAACCGATAAATATGCCGTATTCACCAAGAAATCTGCCACACCATGTAAATACCCTGTCAGCATCACTGAAGGTCTGCAAACTCTTATTAACTTATGTCGAGTGGCTTCAGGTTATGACCCTTTAGACCCAGAAGGTAATGGCAATGCTGAAAAATTTATCGCGTTTACAGATGAAATAGCAAAAATTCCATTTTTCTCTTTACTGTGGTCAAACACAAGTATTATTACTCAACAAAGTCATGATACTGATGTCCTGATTGATTCTTTTGTTGAAGCCTTTCGAGGGTTATCTCCCGAAGATAAAATTACAATCAAACTCTATCTAAAAGAGCTGATTCGTGCCGCTCTGTCCTATGCTGATGAAAATGAAAAACAATCTAATTTTGTACAATGTGCGCTTAGTAAATCACCAACTAGCGTATCACTCTTATTGTATTCCTCTGTACTAACAATAAAGAAAGTAAATAACAAAGGTACTATTAAATTCACATCCGATTATACGCTTTCGCAAGCAGAATATAGTCTCAGTCAAGCATCATGGGAAACTGTAAAACCAATGTTTGATAAAGAAAATAAAACAACAATAGAATGCTTAATTGACTATATGACAACTAAGGTAAAAACATGAAATAAAATATTACTATAAACAGATTAATTGATCTATATCAACGATATTATTACCAATATATTGCTCAAATATAAAAGTAACAAATCATACAAAAATATAAATTTAATATAAATAAATTTCATAAGCAATATTTTATACCAATATGAAAACGTTACATGGATAACCATTTACATGTGAAGAATAAGTTAAATTACAACCTATCCATACTCAATATTTAATAGTGAAAAACTCTCACTTATGAATATAATTGATCTACATAAAATTTCATTTGTTAGTAATTTGAATTCTATTAATACAAGTTTAAAAATAAGAATATTTTTTAGGAGGTAATGACAAAAACAAAAAATAAATCCAATAATATTAAATACATAACCACCAAGTAATCGAATTGTTAAAAATAGGGGCCTGCCCTACTCCCTATTTACAACAATACCATAACATTTAATATCGAGTTTAATAAATCTATTAAGGATAAAACTCATGGAAAATATCTTAAATAATCCTGATTATGCAGTTAAAAAAGCGCAAGAGTGGATAGAACATATTGAGAAAGGAGGAACCAGATTTCTTAAAGATTGGAAACGCTCAGACAATATTTTTATGAATTTCCCCGATGTTGTAGATTATTCTGATATACAGAGTCCGGCTAATGGCGCAGCTACAGGAAATTATGCGCAGCTTAACCAAGACTCTTCCTCATCACTTAAATATCCGTTAAGCATTACCGAAGGCTTACAAACCGTTATTAATATGGCCCGTTCAGTTTCAGGCTATAATCCTTTAGATCCTCAAGGCCAAGGTAATAAAAAGAATTTCTTCTCATTTACATCAGAATTATCCGGCGTTCCGTTCCTTTCTTTACTGTCAACAAGCGTACAAAATGTTATTCAAAAAAGCCATGATGCGAATGTTTTGATCAACTCTTTCCTAGAAAACTTCTTAGGATTATCTAATCAAGAGAAAGAGCAGATGAGAATCCCGCTGAGACAACTGGCTATCGCTGCATTATCTTATGCAGGTAAAAGGCAAACTCAATCCAATTTCGTACAAAGTGTTCTTGCTACCTCACCAAGAGGTGGTGTGTCAGTCTTCTTATATTGGTCTGAGTTTGCAATCTCCGCTTCCCCAGATGATAAAGGTATTATCGAATTCAAATCTAGTTACCTCTTGCCACAAGCAGAATATAACCTGAGATACGAATCATGGGTAAATGTAAGACCTGCATTCGAGAAAGCACAGAAGGTATCATTAGAAGATTGGATTGACAGTATGACCACTCGGAGAAAACAAGGCAGTAATGTAAGAGCGCTTTGTATAGAATAATGCCGTGAAATAATCCTAAAATGGTGTCTGCAAAAACATCGTGGACACCATAAATTTCATTAAACAAGCAATAAACTGATGTAATTATTTTCCGTTGACCCGATATCAAGCATGTATTTCAACATCAGAATGCTTCTCGTTCTTGTACTGGCGGCTGCTCGCGTTCTGTCATGAAATCGGTAGTAACGCCAGGACCATCAAACCAATTATCCCAAGACTCCATCAGATTCTCCTTTATAGAAATATATATCAGCCTGAGATCAGACCATTTCAGCCAATAATGAATGACAAAGATGACCTAAAGTCTGCATGGCATGTTCCATTTTATCATCCCAATCAAAAGAGGCATTAAGGCGAAAGGCACGGTTAAATTGTTCGCTGGTACAAAACATGCTGCCAGGTGCAATGCTGATCCCTTCCGCCAATGCTAGCTGATAAAGCCGCTGTGCACTGAACCGAGGCTCAAATTCCAACCAGAGAAAATAACCGCCTTTAGGGCAATTCACTTTTACTGAAGCAGGCATATAGTCACCAATCGCCCGTAACATCAAATGCTGACGTTGCTCCAATGTGCGACGAAGGCGGCGTAAGTGGTTGTCATATCCCCCTTCCGCAAGATAATCAGCAATAGCCAGTTGCGTAGGTATACTGGCAGAAACGGTACTCATCATTTGTAATTGTTGGATTTTCTTAGCTTGTTTTCCTGCTGCGACCCACCCCACCCGGTATCCCGGCGCCAGGCATTTGGAAAACGAAGAGCAATGCATAAAGTTATTTTCATTGTCCAATGCTTTTGCCGGTACAGGTCGTTGCTGATCAAAATACAGCTCGCCATACACATCATCCTCAATTAGCGCGACCTGATTATTATTAAGGATATTTACCAACCGTGATTTATTTTCGGCAGACATCGTTCCCCCCAGCGGATTCTGAAAGTGAGTCATTAACCAACAGGCTTTTATTGGGTATTTTTTCACTACCTCTTCCAGCGCATCCAAATTAATCCCATTTTTTGGATCAGTTTTGATCGCCACCGCTTTCAGGCGCAGACGCTCAATTGCCTGTAAAGCACCATAGAAAGCCGGCGACTCAATCACCACCCAGTCGCCCGGCTCCGTAACCGACTGCAAACTGAAACTCAGTGATTCCATCGCACCTGCGGTAATCACAATTTCTTCAGGAGAAACATGAATGCCATGCATTGCATAGCGGCGCGATATATTACGGCGTAACTTATCATTACCCGGCGGTAAATTCGCCAAAGAGCTATGCGGCGCTATTCGCCTTGCAACTGCTGCTAACGCTTTAGAAAGTTTAGGCTGAACCAATAGAGATGGGTCTGGGAATGCTGAACCAAAAGGAATAATCGACGGATCTTTACACGCTTGTAAGACATCAAAAATAGAAGCACTTATTTCCACGTTTTCACTCAAATGTAACCTTTTCCCCCCTTTCGCCGCGGCAAAGGGTTGCAGACGCTTAGCAACATAATAACCAGATTGGGGACGAGAAGTGATCCATCCCTGACTCTCCAATAGCTGATACGATTGAACAACGGTCATCAAACTCAAACCCGATAGTTTTACTGACTCTCTCAGTGAAGGTAATTTATCCCCTACCAACCAAGTACCATCTTCAATATGTTGGAGAATTTGCTTGGCAAATTGTTCATAACGCTTCATAAATTCAGACCTCCCCACAAACTGTTATAGTGAATATACATAAAATTGTCACTATTATAGCCTTTTTTTCCATGCTTTACTGACTGCACACATTTCCCGCCTTTATTCAAACTAAAATAAGAGGTCACTATGTTTGGCTTAAGTGCTCTGGAACTGGCCAGAATTCAATTCGCTTTTACCGTTTCCTTTCACATTATCTTTCCGGCGATTACCATCGGGCTGGCAAGTTTTTTAGCCGTACTGGAAGGATTATGGCTGAAAACACGTAATACCGATTACAAAGTGCTATATCATTTCTGGTCGAAAATTTTTGCTGTTAACTTCGGGATGGGCGTTGTTTCCGGTTTGGTTATGGCTTATCAGTTCGGCACCAACTGGAGTTTTTTCTCCGATTTTGCCGGTTCAATCACCGGCCCCTTACTGACTTATGAAGTACTGACTGCCTTCTTTCTTGAGGCAGGCTTCCTTGGCGTCATGTTATTTGGCTGGAACCGTGTAGGTGAAAAATTACATTTCTTTGCCACCTGCATGGTAGCTCTCGGTACGCTGATATCCACCTTTTGGATTCTGGCATCCAATAGCTGGATGCAAACCCCACAAGGCCATGAAATTATCAATAATCAGGTCGTCCCCGTCGACTGGCTGGCAGTAATATTTAATCCCTCCTTTCCATACCATCTGGCTCATATGTGTACTGCGGCCTTCCTCGCTTCAGCATTCTTTATTGCAGCTTCAGCGGCATGGCATTTATTGAAAGGCAATGACTCGACAGCAATGAAAAAAATGCTATCTATGTCGATGTGGATGATCCTGATTATTGCTCCTTTACAGGCATTGATCGGTGATGCTCACGGTCTTAATACCCTCAAGCATCAACCCGCCAAGATAGCCGCAATGGAAGGCCATTGGGAAAATCTTCCCGGTGAAGCAACGCCATTGATCCTATTTGGCTTCCCTGATATGGAACGGGAAGAGACGCGTTATGCCGTGGAAATTCCTTATCTTGCCAGCCTGATTTTGACTCATAGCATAGACAAGCAAGTTCCAGCCCTTAAGGAGTTTCCACCGGAAGACAGACCAAATGCCCTGATGGTTTTCTGGTCATTTAGGGTGATGGTCGGCCTTGGTATGTTGATGATAATTGCCGGCTGCTGGGGATTATGGTTGCGCTATAAAAAGCGGCTTTATCAGTCAAAAGCCTTTCTGCGTTTTATGTTTTTGATGGCACCTTCCGGCCTGATCGCCATTCTTGCTGGTTGGTTTACCACAGAAATAGGCCGTCAGCCATGGGTAGTTTACGGCCTGTTACGCACCAAAGATGCGGTATCTGCGCACGGAGAAATGCATATGAGTATCAGTCTGCTACTTTTCATCGTGGTTTACAGCTCAGTATTTGGTGTGGGTTACGCTTATATGATGAAACTTATCCGTAAAGGACCCCAAAAGGAGTTAGAAAATGGGTATTGATCTGCCGTTAATCTGGTTCATCATCATTGTGTTCAGTACCATGATGTACATTGTGATGGATGGTTTTGATCTTGGCATTGGACTGCTCTATCCCACGGTTAAAAGTAACAGTGACCGTGATTTAATGATGAACAGTGTTGCCCCCGTCTGGGATGGTAATGAAACTTGGCTGGTACTTGGGGGAGCCGGTTTATTCGGTGCTTTTCCCCTAGCTTATGCCGTTATCCTTGATGCCCTGGCGATTCCTCTGACATTAATGTTATTCGGCCTGATATTCCGCGGCGTTGCTTTTGAATTTCGTTTCAAATCATCTCCTGAGCACCGCCATATCTGGGATAAAGCCTTTATCAGTGGCTCTGTTATTGCCACGTTCGTTCAGGGGGTTGTCGTTGGCGCCTTTATACAGGGATTCCCAGTTGAAAACCGTGCTTATGCGGGGGGATCTTTTGACTGGTTCGCCCCCTTCCCTCTGTTTTGTGGTTTTGGACTTATCTTTGCCTACGCATTGTTAGGTTGTGGCTGGCTGATTATGAAAACAGAAGGCCACCTACAACAGGCAATGTACCGTGTCGCCCGGCCACTCATTTTTCTGATGTTGGGTGTTATTGCCATAATCAGTTTGTGGACACCATTAACGCATCCAGCAATTGCTGAACGTTGGTTTAGCTTACCTAATTTGCTGTTCTTCCTGCCTGTGCCATTGTTAGTTGTCTGGTCCGGCTGGAAATTACTGCATTCAGTTAAACGCAAAGCACAGTACACACCGTTTCTGTTAGCACTGTTGCTGATTTTCCTTGGCTACAGTGGATTAGGTATCAGTATCTGGCCTAACCTGATCCCACCAGCAATCAGTTACGAAGCGGCAGCAGCGCCACAACAGAGTTTAGGTTTTATGCTGGTCGGTGCCCTTCTTATCATCCCAGTGATCCTGGTTTATACCTACTGGAGCTATTATGTTTTTCGGGGGAAAGTTAACCATGAACAAGGCTACCACTAATCCAAACACCCCACGCCCTTCCGTATGGAAACGGATAGGCTGGATGGTAATGATCTGGTGTTGCAGTGTGATGACACTTTATGCTGTATCCAGCTTATTTCGCCTTTTGATGACAGCAGCAGGCATGAAATTAAAGTAATTGTTAACACTATTTAATAAATTGAGCTAAAGTTTTCATCAGTATTGCAGAACGGAATCTTAACCTGATGAAAACAAGTTCAAATAACACCATATTCAAAAACCAAAAACTGTTTGTGATCAACTCTGTTATAAATTTATTTTTACTTTTTATACTGTTGTTGATTAACAAACCATCAATTCCAGATTTAATTCTACCGTTACTGATCATGTTAAGTATTACAAATGTGTATTTTCTGATAAGAGTGGTGCATAACTCTACTCCTGTCAAAGAATGGCAACATTCAAGATACAAAGCAGAAATTAACGCATTGAAACAAAAAAACGGCTACTTGGATTTTCTCTGCCAAAGCCATTTCAAAATACAAAATTGCAAGCTTTTGCCTGAAAAGCTTCCGGAGATTTTTTCTCATCTCAGCCGCCTGATCCCTTTCTGTGAAGCCAAAATCATCCTTTATCCCTCACAACAAGAATATTTTTTCCGTAACCCCCACCAGTGTCCTTATTTCGATATGCCTCTGACAATGAGGTGGAATCTGGATGATAATATTGATAACTATGGAACACTCTGGATAAAGACACATAGAAATAGTGATCTTACTCCGGATGAAAAGAACCTGGTTCAGGATGTCGTTGCCTTAATAACAAATAAGTTGTTCCGGGAAAACCAAATCCAGTGCCATCATCAAAGCATTTTAGCGGCAGAAAGAGCATCTATTTCCCGTGAACTCCATGATTCAATTGCTCAATCGCTCTCTTTCCTTAAGATCCAAGTTAATTGCCTGTATATATGTAGTGATAATTTATCCAAGCAAAGTTTAACCTCACTAAATATGATTAAAGATGAGTTGAATATCGCTTACTGTCAACTAAGAGAATTACTTGCCGCCTTTCGGAATGAACAACCCCAATGTAATCTACAAGAATCCTTACAAGCTCTGGTTAACGAATTTAACCACCGTTTAGGCTTCAATATTGAATTCAATTACCTGCTGACATATCAGCACATCTCTGACAATTACAGTAAGCATTTGGTACAAATTATCAGAGAGTGCTTGAATAACTGCTACAAACATTCTAATGCGAACTGGATCAGCGTCCGTATTGATTCTATCGATAACAAAATCATTGCCGTTGTCAGTGACAATGGCCAAGGAATCAATCTGAATGCCATCAATAAAAATAGATTTGGGCTAGCGATTATACAAGACAGGGTCAACATAATGGGTGGACAATTACAGATAAAAAATCGTAAACAAGGCGGTACAGAAATAAAGATTCAGGTTTTATTAGACTAAAAAAGAATATGAAACCAAATTATAAATATGACGCAGCTTATTGAATGATAATAATTAGCATTTGCGTCAATTGCTGTTACACTGAATTTGGTCATACCAGATAATTAAAAAAGTACGATTTCCAGAGGAATTTTACGTGACTACTAAAACAATTGAAGAAAAGAACATTTATCGCCCTGCCCCACCAAGACTTGTTCAAGTAAAAAACATTTTTGATGTGACACCCAATATGCGAAGGATTACTTTCGAAAGTGAATGTCTCGATAGTTATCCGACTGAATGTGAGGGTGGACTTTTAAAAATATTCTTACCGCTTCCGGGACAAACAAAACCGATATTACCCACCTTATCCCCAAAAGGCCCGGTATGGCCAGCAGATGAATTTCGTCCAATTACCCGTGCTTACTCCGTTCGGGCTCTCCGTACCGAACAAAAAGAGATCGATATTGAGTTTGCACTGCATCACGGTGGTGGTCCCGCTGTGGAATTTGCTTATAGAGCAAAAATCGGTGACTGGATAGGCATTACTAATCCCGGTGGCCCTGATCCATTGCTGCCAAAGGTCAGTCACTACTATATGGCTGGCGACCCCAGTGCCCTGCCCGCAATTGCGGCTTTATTGGAAACAATCAACAACCCAGATGCTACCGGGCAAGTGATTATTCGTGTCGAAAGTGAACTGGATATTCAAGATCTGAAAAAACCTGAAGGAATATCAATCCATTGGGTTATTGGCAGTGTTAAAGTCACCAACGATATCGTATTCGAGTTCAAATCTTGGTCATTACCCACAGAAGATGTCACTTTCTGGCTCGCAGGTGAAGATAAATTGGTAAAAGAACTTCGTCGCTATGTTCGCCGTGAAAAAGGTTATGAACGTCACCAACTATGCGCCATCCCCTATTGGAGATATGGCTTTAACGAAGATGGTTATCACGACTTACGCGATGAAGTGATGATGATGAATAGGTACGATTAATACATAACATCAGCCACTAAATACTGATGAGTGAAAAACTCAAGGGATCACGCCAGCAAAACGCCAACGGCGTGTTCCCACAGGTTTATTCAATACCCTTATTCCATCCCTACCTTTTCTTAACCAAAGAGATGCTAATGTTATCAGCAAGATCGCTGAGTACCGGGTTTTTGAAAACAAATGAGAATGGCAAAAGGAACCCTGTCTCCTCTTGTAACCTGAATACAAATCTTACAACCAATAATGACTGCCCACCTAAGTCGAAGAAATTATCGTTTCGACTTACCTTATCAACGGCGAGAAGTTCGCTCCATATCCTGGCTAACATCTCTTCAAGCTCATTTTCTGGCTGCTCATAATGCGAATGTCGATAAGTAGATGAATCAGAATGAGATAAGGCTTTTCGATCTACTTTACCGTTTGGCATTAGCGGTAAAGATTCGAGTACCACATAAGCCACGGGTATCATATGCGGCGGAAGATGTTGACAGAGATAATGCCGCAATTTTTTGACCAGATTTTCATCAGAAAAACCCTCAAACAACATGAGATAAGCCACTAAACATAAGCTACCCCCGATATCGTTTCTGGTAATCACCACCGCCTGATGAATACCCTTGTACGCTTCCAGTAATCCCTCAATTTCCCGTAACTCAGTATGAAAACCCCAGATTTTAACTTGATGATCATGGCATCCAATATATTCAATATTGTCGTCATCATCATAACCAGCTACATCACCACCGCGATCCTCCGTCTGAGTTCGCTCCCTTCCCTGCAGTAATGCAAGTTCATCCGGAGGTAAGACATTAAGGTGAGATATAGGTTGTGTCGGTTGCTCATTTAGCGCCCAAGCCAACTGTTCGAACGCTTGCTGGACATAGTCACATAAACGGGCAGCAGAAAGCGGAGCCGTCACCACGACCTGCGCGGTTAATCCTAAGCTATCACCATCATCTTCTACCGAGAGAATCACTGGGTAGTTACACCTTTCATCTATTCCCAAAATCTCCACATTAGGCCAATTGGGCAAAGCAGGTTGTTCCCTATCGATTAGACTACGATGACGGTAATTGATAAGGGATGAAAACAGCGGGGCCAGTGCAGACACACCACTGCAACGCTGCACATCCGTCAATGGGATATGCTCATAAGCAAGCAGTTGCGATAAACGCTCATGGGTTTGGATTAACGTATCTGTCACACTCTGTTCATCAATATCCATCCGTAATGGCAAAAAGTTAATAAACAGCCCTACGCTCCGTTCCGCCCCCGTGTCACTACCCATACGTCCAAGCAGTACGGTACCCGCCACAACCTGCTGCCGTTCACTGCTTTTTGCCAACACCAGCCCCCAACCCAAATGAACCAAACTGGCCAAACTAACCTTGTACCGGCAAGCCAGATCTCGTAAGGTTTTATTCAATTCCATTGGTAACTCAATATAATATTCATCAAGCGGCTCATCCCCCAACATGGAATCATAAAAACTAAATGGCACGGTAGGCCCATCAATATCTGCCAATATCTGGCGGAAATAGGATTCATAAGCTTTACTCTCATTTACCTGGCGAGAATGAGCAATCAAATTACGATACGGCACAGTTTCTGGCAGCAAGCTTCCTTGACCGAATAGAAAACAACCTATCTCACGATGCATGACTTCCTGTGTCGTATGATCTGCCAGCAAGTGATGAATAATTTCCTGAGCCAGCCAGCGTTCACTACCAGGTTCTCGTGCCACAATCAAGCGCAGTAATGGTGCATCATGCAGTACCAACCGATGATCAGAAATAGTGTGATACGCAACGAGCTGTTCAATAAAGGAATCCGTTGATGTTGCAGAAAGCGTCACCTCTATTACCTGCAATGGTACATTTCTGAGTACCACCTGAACCGGGCCACAAGCCAATCCTTCAACAAAAAAAGCAGTACGTAAAATATCGTGACGGTTAATCATCTGCTGCATAGCGTCAATATAGGTATCCAGACTGTTGCGATCATTAAATGCCATTCGGAGCATCATTTGATAAGGATCACCCCGTTGCGCCATCAAGTGGTAAAACAAAAACCTCTCTTGTAGTGGTGATAAAGCGTAAATATCTTGAATATTGCTAACCCCACCCGGAACTTGATTGACCAACATATCAATATCTGCCTGACTTATATCAACCAGTGGCAACATTTCTGGTGTGATCCGTTCACATGCAACATCAATCAAGTTAGCCGGAACTGTTAGCGAATCGTCTGCTTTTTCCAGCATTAATGCCTGTTCAGACAATATTGACGTGGAAAACAGTGTTCCTTCCCGTTGTACTACATATTCTTGCTTTCTTAACTGCCCTATAAGCTGTACGACTAACAACGAGTTACCGCCGAGAGCAAAGAAATTATCATGGCGACCAATATGTTTAAATCCGAGTAATTCACCCCAAATTCCTGCCAACAAAGATTCTTTTTCCCCTCGTGGAGCTTCATAATTTTGCCGTTGATAGTCCGAAGCATTGGGAGCCGGTAGTGCTTTACGGTCAAGCTTGCCATTTGGTGTTAATGGAAAATTCGCTAATACCACAAAGGCAGCGGGTACCATATATTCCGGCAGGCTAGATAACAGATAATCACGTAAAGTTTCTGAAACCTGCGCAGTTGCCAATTCAGGGGAAATAACAACATAAGCCACTAATCCCTTATTCCCCCTTTCTCCTTCAGTAATAACAACTACTGATTCCAGTACAGACGGATGCGTATTGATGCGCGTTTCTATTTCACCCAGTTCAATACGAAAGCCCCGAATTTTCACCTGGAAGTCATTTCGACCAATATATTCAATATTTCCATCATGAGCATAACGTACCAAATCGCCAGTACGGTACATACGGGAACCCGGTTGTGGATTAAAAGGATCAGCTAAAAAGCGTTCTGCTGTCAGTTCCGCACGATTCAGATAACCACGCGTCACACCAGCCCCGCCAATATACATCTCGCCAATAGCACCTAAAGGCACTGGTTGTTGTTGGTTATCCAACAGATAAATACGCGTATTTGCAACAGGTTTCCCTATCGATACGGAACTCCCCCTATCACTGTTTTCACTACCAAGATGGTAAACAGTAGACCAAACCGCGGTTTCTGTTGGCCCATATAAATTCCAAATATCGCGGCTATTTTCAGATAATTTACCGACCAAACTAGTTGGCATTATTTCTCCACCACACAATATTTTTACACCTTTAAAAAAAGCCTGTCCCTCATCTGTCACCAAATTATAAGTAGAAGGTGTTGCTTGAATCATCGTGATCTGATTATCAGTGATAGTCTTTATTAACGCTTCTTTATTCAGGAATAATTTCTTAGGCGCGATAAAAACCGTAGCGCCATTAATCAAAGGCAAATATATTTCCACTGCAACAATATCAAACGATATGGTAGTGGAAAACAGAACGCTTTCCTGTTCTGAAAATAATAGCTTATCCGTCATGGTCAGTAAGAAATTAACAACATTACCCTGTTCAACCATAACGCCTTTAGGTTTCCCTGTTGATCCTGATGTGTAAATGACATATGCCAGATGATGAGCAGTTAATTCTGCTACATCAGGATTTTCCTGTGATAAATCCGTTAGTGATAACTGATCAATATCCAGATTATTATTTGCCGTTTCAAAATAATTTTTTAATGCTGCTCCACCAGCAATATCATGTAATACCAACACGGGCTTTGCATCTTCCAGAATATAACTCAATCTTTCTGGTGGATAATCGGGATCAAGTGGCACATAACCACCACCCGCTTTCAAAATAGCAAGTAAGCCAATGATCATTACTGGACTTCGTTCAACACAAAGAGCAACCAAACTGTCAGGTACTACCCCATTCATGATCAGATAATGTGCCAGCTGATTTGCCTGTCGATTCAACTCCGCATAACTCAATTTTTCCCCCGAAAATATCAGTGCGGTAGCGTCCGGTGAAGCGGCAACTTGCTGTTCAAACAGATGATGGACACAACATTCTGTTGGATATTCGGTTTGTGTTGCATTCCAGGTTTCCAGTAATAATCTTCGTTCAGCCGATGGCAGAATATTCAATTGACTCACAGCGATTGTGGGTTGTTCGCTTAATACCCAAACCAATTGTTGTAATGTTTGTTGCAAATAACCAGACAACTGTAAAGCTGAAATTCTGGACATTGCGAGCAGCCGGGTTGTCAATTTTAAATTATTGCCATCATCATTAATAATCAACATTAATGGAACATTAATCTCATCACCATGCTCAATCCTATTATGATGATATTGATGGTAAATAAGGGCAGTAAACTCCGATGTTGTAGAATAGATATCAGTGGGAACTATTAACAATTGTGATAAATATTCATTGACACTCAGTAATACATCGATCACACTTTTTTCTTCAATGTCCAGAAACAGGGGTAAAATACCGAAGCCGGATTGATAATATTGTAATGTGCCAGTAATGACTTGCTGCTGTACACTGTATTTTGCTAATACTATTCCCCAGGCAAGATGACATAAACTCGTTAAATCAACACCTGATTGATCAGCTTGCAAGCGTAACGCATCCGTCAACTTTGCAGGCAATTTCACCTGATATTCATCATATTGGCAACTCTCAAATGGGTTACTTTTAGGCAAATCGACATCAAGACCAAAAGCCATAATAAGCTCATGAGACTTTCCTGATTTTTCATATAATAAACCATTTCTATTTATCGGCGAATTTTGCATAATAATAGTATCCAAGTTTATTGAATCAATACCTGAGAAAATATGTTTAACTGATGACGTTGCAACTGGTGAAATTATCACTGGCTATTCTTATAATAAATTTATTCTATACAATCTGATAATTTAATTCTCTATGCCATACCAATAAATACATAAAATTAACTCCAACCATCATCACACAACATAAAATATCACTCATTATAAGTATAATATGATAAGTGATATTTAACACAAACCTCATTTCCATTAACAAAAGAACAAAGATAATAAGATAATAAGATAATAAGATAATAAGATAATAAGATAATAAGATAATAAGATAATAAGATAATAAGATAATAAGATAATAAGATAATAAGATAATAAGAATATTATTAATTTAAATATCTTTATCAAAAAAATAGTTAATTATAAACATAATACGACCAGAATTAAACGATGAAAGCAACGCCGTGAGATGTTTTTTCAAAAACTCTCAACGGCGTATTCCTCGGATTATTCACTGTAAGCCAATAACGCCTTCTGGCACAATTGAGAACGAACGCAATCCTCTTGATTAAAATGGATAACACTGACGGTTTCATCATCTGAAAATCTTTCCAGTGCATCCCTTAATCCTGAAACCACTCCGGCAAGCAAATCACACTGACTCACATCACCATTTACAATTACCGTCACATTTTCTCCAAGCCGGGTCAGAAACATTTTCATCTGGTTGACCGTAACATTCTGCGCTTCATCCAAGATCACAAATGCATTTTCAAATGTTCTGCCCCGCATATAGGCAAAAGGGGCAATTTCTACTTTGCCAATTTCAGGTCGCAAACAATATTGCAGAAATGACGCCCCCATACGTTTTACTAAAACGTCATACACAGGCCGGAAATAAGGCGCAAATTTTTCAGCTATATCTCCGGGCAGAAAACCAAGATCTTCGTCTGCCTGTAATACAGGTCGGGTGACAATGATCCTATCGACTTCTTTATTAATCAATGCCTCTGCTGCCATTGCAGCACCGATAAAAGTCTTACCACAACCTGCCTCCCCATTAGCAATAATCAGTTTCTTATAAGTTATAGCGCGCATATAACGATATTGAGTTTCGGTCCGTGGTAAGATCTCCGAAGTATCCCGGTTGTCACGTGCCATACCTATGGCTTCTACGCCGCCGAGTTGCACCAAAGAGGTCACGTTGTCATCATCTCGGTAACGTTGATGACGCAAATCCCTTTTCATAATCCGTTTTGCTTCTCGACGTGATTTAATCGCTGCTTTCTGTCTACTCATAGCAGTAGCACCTTATCGTTGTTTTCACCCATGTGGTGTCATATCACCGATCAATAACTACATCATTAACTACATCATTTCAAAAAGATAATCGCTCCCTTTCAGTTCATTTAATCTCATAAAAAACGGTAATAAAATCACCACACACCTTATCGGTTCTGATATTATTGCAAGTTCAAATCCCTCCCACCGGAAATACAGTTAACACCTCTATTATTAACGTTATTCGCAATTATTTCTGTTTAGTGAAAACTAACGAATCATCATGACAGTATAATGACAACTTTTAATTTATGGCAAGAAACTCAGGGAGTTTTTATTAAAGAATAATCGACTGTATTATCTGTTTATTTTTCCTTGAAATTTCATTTATTAAATAGTGTAACTTGATATTTACAGTGATGAATATTAATTAACATAAGCTAATCCATTATTAATATAGCTGCTTTTATGCAGTGACAGGTTTAGTTTCTATGATATTGATGTATTCTGTTACCATCCGGAATAAGGAATCTATCTGCGATCCCTCTTCTCCACCGGATGGTGGCAATATCATACTGATTATGACAGAACAAAATGATAGTTAATTATCTGTTCTATTAAGTACCCTTACAATTTTGAGCGAGGTGAAAACCGGCATTTTTTGCCTCAGTTTCTGTTTTAAAATAAATGGCATTTTTCTCCATAATCATCTTATACCCCGAACAATGGGAGAAATGATAAATTTTGCTATTGTTATTGCCTTTAATTAATCCTGTACGTGGTGTATCTGATGACGTCAGTTTTTTCCTGCTATCTGTTTGGTTATTGTTTCCCACCCTTTTTCTTTGCTCTTCTTGTGGAATACCAGCAGCAGAGTTCTTATGCCACAACTCCCATTTCTGCTCACCGGTAACAAAAGGATTATGATGCCCCATAATACTGGCAATCCGATTATCTCTCTCCCGTTCCCATTTACTCGGTGGATACTGACGATCCCAAGCCATAAATAATTGTTGCTGCTGGCGGGACATAGAAAGATTGTAGCGATCGTGCATATAAAAATTAATCCGAGCTACCTGCCCTTTTACCCCATCTCTAGGTTCGAACGTTCGAGATTTAAAATCAACTTTACTGGTACAACGACCATAAACATTCGGCATACTTTTCGGTAACATTCCATAACTGAAATTACTACGATCACCATTAACCTCCCCAATTGATGGAGCCAAATTATACATATCAGATTCCATTGACCTGAAAACAGGATCTGAAGAGACACAATTTTTCCTCCCGCCATTTTTCCAACATTGTCGCTGATGACCAAAAACCCAGGCAGGAACAATATGTTCCCATTCAATCCGTTCAGCACGATTCTGTTGTGACCTGACTTGATAACCACACGAAGGAAGAATTACATGCCCACCGCTCTTACCTGTCCATTGCCAATGACAGCCACAATAAAGTGTCCCTTCCTCTGACTTAAATTGATCGTGGTATATGCGGTTACGCAGTTCAACTTTAGCTTGTTCAAAGGTAGCTGGAGCGGCAAAGGAAGATAGTGGAATGATTAAACTAAAACACCCAATATAGATTACCCCAAAATTAATTTTCTGTTTCAATGATAAATCCTATTTATTAAAAGTATCGTTTTGATCTTTCCCTTTTATGTTGCCTTACAACCGACCTATAAGACAAACATTGTTTCTTTGCATTTCTTCTTAACACTCTTTTTAAAACGAAAGGCTATTCAATAAACAAGTTGAAATATCACTCTAATTTTGCCAGACAACAGATAATTGATGCCAGAGCGAGCAAAATTCAGCAAATAATGTCTACTATCTGAAATTAGATTTCAGGAAGGATAGAATGAAATGAGAAAGACCGCATATATAACACGGTCTTAAGCAAGGTAGCCGTCAGTAAAAGTTATTCTTTTTCAGCCAATAAAAGCCTATAAATTACACCACCAATAATCCCGCCAATAATCGGCATCACCCAAAATAGCCATAACTGCTCTAAAGCCCAGGTATTCTGGAATATAGCAGAAGCAGTACTTCGTGCAGGGTTAACTGAGGTATTTGTGACAGGAATGCTAATCAAATGAATTACAGTCAACGCCAGACCTATTGCTAATGGCGCAAAACCTACAGGTGCGCGTTTATCTGTCGCACCAATAATGACCATCAGGAAAATAGCTGTCAAAACAACTTCAGCAACAATAGCTGACTGAAGCGAAAAACCACCAGGTGAATGTTCACCAAAACCATTGGCAGCAAAACCACTGGCTGTCGCATCAAAACCAGCCTGCCCAGAGGCAATCACATACAACACTGCCGCCGCAAGAATACCGCCTATGACTTGAGAAATAATATAAGGAATGATTTCTGCTGCTCTGAAACGGCCACCAGCCCAAAGACCAATTGTCACTGCGGGATTGAAATGCCCCCCGGAAATATGCCCTACTGCATATATCATAGTCAAAACGGCTAAACCACATGCTAAAGCTACACCAACAAAACCAACACCTAATTCAGGAAATCCGGCAGCTAATACCGCACTACCACATCCGCCAAAAACCAAAACGAACGTTCCAAATAATTCAGCTGCTAATTTTCTTAACATGTTTTATCCTCATCCAGTCATCAAAGAGCTACCTCGCTAAAATTAACTATAGCCAATAAATTAAAATCACGCTTATTTTTGCCATAAACACATAAGTTGCCAATTTATGCAGCCTCGTTGCCTGATACTCGCTTTAAACATGGTTTCAATGCAGCATTAATCCTGTGTGGATCAATTTCTTAATGAGAATTGGATAACTTAAAATCAACTATCCTCAGAATAAATCCAACATTCCGTTTTAAAATAGAAAAATCCGGTGCAAAAAACATTAACACCGGATTATCGCATAGGTACTCTTAAACGGTTGGTACTATACAATAAGTGACTTTCTCATTACTGGATAGATAACTCATCTGACTACTAAAACTGAAATATTTGCGTATCCGACAATCCCTGAAGCATTTGAACCCAATAAATGGGTAGAAATATTAGGTCGTCTGGAACCAATGATGATTAAATCTGCATTAATTTCACCCGCTGTCGATAATACTTTATCCCTTGGTGAACCAAAAGCGACAGAGAAAGATACCCGTTCCTTTGGTAAATCTATTTTCTCAGCAACTTTTGCCAGTTCTTCTTTTGATCTGACAATGGATTTCTTAGCAAAAGCGTTGAGCAAGTCATACTGATAACTATAACTAATTGAAAATCTTGATATATCAGGAACGGAATGGAAAAGATGGATATTAGCATTAGACAACTTAGCCAAATACTCTGCATGTGCAATCGCTTTATCGGTCAATTCATCTTCTGAAATTTCTACCGGTACTAAAATAGTCTTGTACATATGCACTCCTATATTTATATACCAAACCGAGCTACTTTATTGAGTATATGAAATATTCCATTATTTGCTGTGAGTTGTTTAACTAAATCAAACAAATTACTCCATAACTCATTCCCGATTACTCAGAGTCAAGATGCCATTTATGTAGAATTCGGTGAATAAAAGGTGTTACAACCAGCCCCAAAGTGATAAAGAACACACTTTCTAGAAATAACCCATATATGGCAATAAAATATTTACCAGATAAGCTGACAGGGGCAGGATCTAATCCCTGTGCACCAAGCATAGATAAAGAGTTAAGTACAGATTCAGAAAATGAGTGCCCTTCTATCAGATAAAACCCCAGTACACCCGGAATTATCCCAATAAAGAAAAATGTTGCGGCAATAAGATAAAAACGAGCTACTCGCCATAAAAAATGATCCAACCGAATCAGTTTCTCAGTAAATTTTTCCACGATTAGTTCACTCTCAACACGTTTACATAATCACACCAAATCCAATGAAAATAAAGTCAACTAAAATACAACAACACAGCCTTAACCTACTGATATATATGGTAAGCCATCCAAAGATGGCTAGCCAATTTATCAATTAAATTTTTACTATGCTACCTAACAACCAAAACAGAAGTTTTCGAATATTTAACAACACCTGCGGCATTAGATCCCAATAAATGGGTGGAGATATTGGGCCTCCTTGAGCCAATAACAATAAGATCAGCACTAATTTCTGTAGCAGCTTCTACTATTTCATCTCTCGGCGAACCAAAGGCAATAGAATAGGATAGCCTTTCATCAGGAAAATCTATTGTATCAAGCAGCATTTTTAAATCATTCTCTGCTTTAACTGTCGCTTTATCCTTAATTTCCTCATATCCCAATGAATATGCATTAACAATCGCAGATGAGACTGGTAACACATGAAGAATATGAAGCTTCGCGCCTGTTTCTTTAGCTAAAGACAGAGCATACTTAACAGCCTTATTCGTTAGTTCATCTTCTGAAATATCTACCGGTACTAAAATAGTGTTGTACATACGCACTCTCCTATATTTACATACCAAACCAGACTATTATCTTAGTATACTCAATATTTTATTAATTACTATGAGTTATTCAATAAGATGAAAAAATAACAGAAAACACTTATATTTCATATTGATAAAGTCTGTAATCAATACTTTCCTCATAGCATTTTAGCTTATAAAGTAAGAAAATTAATCCTCATCATTATAAACTTATTACTATTTGCCGTAAAAACATATCCAGATTTTTCCCGTAGCAAGAAAAAATAAATTAATGCCTTTATTCAATATATCATCTGTTTCTTACAATAAAATAAAAATCTCAATATTTTACATACATAACATTCATCTGACAGTCACAACAAAAAAATAAGCGCCTTATCGAAGTAAATATTATTAAATATTCATATTTATGTTGAACAGTAAAATTAATGATAAATAAAAATACCTTTGTATAGATAGGAAAAGAAAGATATTTTCAAAAATAGCATTATTTAATAAACAAAAACAATAACAAATTCCCGATTAAGTATGATTTGCCCTACTTCTGCTTAACTCCATGATTTCAAAAATCTGAAGCTTTTAAAATCGAAAATTTTTTGATCTAAAGCTAACAGAACTTTTAAACATACTACCTCTGTTGCCAGAATTTCAGTATCGAACAGTGAGATGAGATCAATTTTACTTATAGTCATTACTTAAGCATTAATTACGTCATGAAAATAATAACTATGCCATATAATTTACCCCTTATTTTTATACACCACATAAATAGACCAGCAAAAACAAATGTTAATTTTTTGTTAAAAATATTTATTTCACAAATATTTATACAGTCATTAATTCTATTATAATCAGAATATACAGGATATTTTTATTACGAATAAATAATACATATAACTATATAAGACAATTCTCTTTTGTCTTTTGGAGATATAAGTATAATGTCCACATTCCGAATGAGTTTTTAGGAAAGCCTCCCTATTCTATTGTTTTACATAGTCTTTATTAAAAATTCAAAAATAGATTACTGAGGTTAACTCTTCTGAAGCAGATTTAATACACACGCAATATCAATAAAGCTCATTATATGAACATAGGACCAGTTGGAGACACTTTTTTGATTAATGTTTTGTTAGTCGATGATCATGAATTGGTCAGAGTTGGTGTAAAACGTATTCTTGATGACGTAAAAGGGATAACAGTTACAGGAGAAGTCAACTGTGGTGAAGATGCGATAAAATGGTGCCGGGTCAATAAAGCAGATATCGTGTTAATGGACATGAATATGCCGGGTATTGGCGGCCTGGAGGCGACAAAAAGAATCTTGCGTTATTGCCCCGATATCCGTGTAATTATGCTGACTATCTATACTGAAAACCCATTACCAATGAAGGTAATGCAAGCTGGAGCCAGAGGATATCTCAGTAAAGCCTCTACCCCTCAAGATATGATCAATGCGATTCGTACTGTTAATGCTGGTCAGCGCTATATAGCTCCCGATATTGCACAGCAAATGGCACTTAGTCAGATTAACCCACAGAAAGAAAATCCATTAAGTTGCCTGTCTGATCGTGAATTACAGATTATGCTGATGATCACAAGAGGGCAAAAGGTCAGTGATATTTCCGAACAACTTAACCTCAGCCCAAAAACCGTCAATAGCTATCGCTACAGAATGTTTAGTAAACTAAATATCAACGGTGATGTAGAATTAACGCATATGGCAATACGCTATGGGCTGTTCGACACAGAGAGTCTATTAAATAGTGACGGAACAATTTGATTCAAAAGCGTTTTTAAAAACAGTAACCAGTCAGCCTGGTGTTTATCGAATGTATGACTCCTCGGGGACAGTTATTTATGTCGGTAAAGCTAAGGATTTAAAAAAACGGCTTTCCAGTTATTTTCGGGCACAAGTGGCCAGCCGTAAAACTGAATCTTTGGTCAAAAACATTGTTCAAATAGATGTTACTGTCACTCACACAGAAACAGAAGCGCTGTTATTGGAACACAATTACATCAAGCTTCATCAGCCCCGATATAATGTTTTGCTACGAGATGACAAATCTTACCCTTATATTTTTCTCAGCGCAGATAAACATCCCCGGCTGGCAATGCATCGGGGGGCCAAACATTCTAAGGGTGAATACTTCGGCCCATTCCCAAATTCTCATGCAGTACGTGAATCATTAATCTTGCTACAAAAACTTTTTCCTATCCGACAATGTGAAGATAGTGTCTACCGCAATCGCTCCCGTCCATGCCTTCAATATCAAATTGGCCGATGTCTTGGGCCTTGCGTTAAAGGATTAGTGAGCGAACAAGAATATCAGCAACAAGTTGATTATATTCGCCTGTTTCTTTCAGGCAAAGATCAACAAGTTTTAACCCGATTAATTAACCGCATGGAAGCAGCAAGTCAGCGACTAGAATTTGAAGATGCTGCAAAATATCGTGATCAAATTCAGGCGGTTCGTCAGGTCACTGAGAGGCAATTTGTTTCAGGAACAGACGATGATTTGGATGTCATAAGCATTGCATTTGAAGCGGGAATGGCTTGTTTACATGTACTATTTATACGTCAAGGCAAAGTGCTGGGTAGCCGCAGTTATTACCCTAAAATACCTGCCGGGACAGAGCTTAACGAGATTGTACAAACATTTCTTGGTCAATTTTATTTACAAGGCAGTCAAAACCGGACTTTGCCATCAGAAATTTTACTAGATTTTGCTCTGCAAGAAAAAGAAATTCTGTCTGATTCTTTATCTGAAATATCTGGTCGAAAAATTCATATTCAAACCCGGCCTCGTGGAGACAGAGCTCGTTATCTGAAACTCGCCCGTACAAATGCCGCCACAGCTCTGGTTACTCGCTTATCTCAACAATCAACTATTCATCAAAGATTGGACTCTCTCGCCAAATTAGTTAATTTGGCAAAAATTCAAAGAATGGAATGTTTTGATATCAGTCACACTATGGGGGAACAAACTGTTGCATCTTGTGTCGTTTTTGACAGCAATGGCCCACTACGTTCTGAATATCGGCGCTATAATATTAGTGGTATTACTCCAGGTGATGATTACGCAGCGATGAATCAAGTATTGTGCCGTCGATACGGTAAGGCATTGGACGAGTCAAAAGTTCCCGACATTATTTTTATTGATGGCGGTAAAGGGCAGTTAGCTCAGGCAATCAACGTATTCCAATCTCTTGATGTTAAATGGGATAAAACTCATCCTCAATTGATAGGTGTTGCCAAAGGAAGCGATCGCAAAGCGGGGCTTGAAACACTGTTTTTTGCTACTGGAGGTGAAAGTATGGCATTGCCACCAGACTCTCCTGCCCTGCATGTTATTCAGCATATTCGTGACGAATCACATAATCATGCAATAACCGGGCACCGCCAGCGTAGAGCTAAAGTTAAAAATACCAGTATCCTTGAATCCATTGAAGGTGTTGGCCCAAAACGCCGGCAAATGTTACTAAAATATATGGGAGGTTTACAGCCATTGCGCAACGCAAATGTCGAAGAGATCGCAAAAATACCGACTATTTCCTATGCATTAGCAGAAAAAATTCATAATGCATTGAAACACTAAGTGCATTGATGCACCATACTTATAAATTCCACTATAGCCAGATAGTTAAGAAGCACTATGCAATTAAATATACCAACATGGCTCACTCTGTTCCGCATTGTCTTGATCCCATTTTTCATACTGGCGTTTTATTTGCCATTCAAATGGGCGCCGATGGTTTGTGCCACAATTTTTATTGTCGCTGCGGCGACAGACTGGTTTGACGGTTTCCTTGCCCGCCTTTGGAAACAGACTACCCGCTTTGGCGCATTTCTTGATCCTGTCGCTGACAAAATCATGATTGCCGCCGCATTAGTATTAGTTTGCGAGCATTATCATACCTGGTGGATAACATTACCTGCCGCAACCATGATAGCACGTGAAATTATCATCTCTTCGCTTAGAGAATGGATGGCCGAATTGGGGAAACGCAGTAATGTTGCCGTTTCCTGGATGGGTAAAATAAAAACTACAGCCCAAATGGCAGCATTAGTAGCTTTATTATGGCGCCCTAATTTTGAATTCGAGCTTGGTGGATTCATATTACTTTACGTCGCTACAGTGATGACATTTTGGTCAATGTTTCAATATGTAAACGCGGCATGGTCTGATTTGCGTGAAGCTTGATCTAACTGACGCAAAAAACACCGAACAAACATATCGTAACAATAATTGTGTTGACTCGATACGTTAAGTAAGTAGAATGCAACGCATCGAACGGCACATGAGGTTTACGAAAACAAACAAGTAAATCAGCCAGTTCGGAGCGATGCGGGAATAGCTCAGTTGGTAGAGCACAACCTTGCCAAGGTTGGGGTCGCGAGTTCGAGTCTCGTTTCCCGCTCCAAAAAACTAGTCGGGATGATGATTAGTTGCTGATATTAAGGCGCGTTGGCAGAGTGGCCATGCAGCGGATTGCAAATCCGTCAACCTCGGTTCGACTCCGGGACGCGCCTCCAGATTCAGCCCAGGTGGTGAAATCGGTAGACACAAGGGATTTAAAATCCCTCGGCTGTAAGGCTGTGCGGGTTCAAGTCCCGCCCTGGGCACCATATAAAATTCACTGATAAAACAGTGAGTTAGGGAAAAGAAAAGGCCACCGCAAGGTGGCTTTTTTGTTGATACAAATCACACTTCACTATTCGTTCACTATATCTTTTCGCTATATTTTCACTTCGGCACCTCAGGCCACTCAACGTTGGGAGCCTGGTTAACATCTACACGAGTCAGCAATACCCGGTACTTCTTCCAGGCAAGTAATGCTGCTTCCTCTTCATCTGTCGCCATTTCCAAGTCAACCGAGTCTTGCAATAGAGACAGTGTTTCATTTGCTTGCTGTAACAGTGCTGCTTGCTGTTGCTTTGCTTCGTTAATCTGATGAGACTTCAGAAGGTCTTTATCAACTACCCACTCTTTAC
>NZ_PUJW01000029.1 GCF_011189575.1 Photorhabdus cinerea | reverse complement strand
GATAGAAACGCTTAAAGCGTACGTTGCCAGTCAAAATACGCCGGAGTGACGTGTTTTAAAGCCCTGCGGGCTTTTCGCCTTATATCCCCGCCCGCACTGGGCTAGGGTTTACGGCGGATTTTGCTAATTTTTTTCACCATTTTTTATATTTATGTATTTAAATTGTTTAGTGAAGAAATTTTTCTTTAAAAATAGTGAATTAATAAGCCCCTTCTATTAGCTATATCTGGGTGGTTACAGTCATCACCATCCCTTTAGCTATGTTATTTCAGTGAGAAAATAAGTCGTCATTCAGAATTTATCTTTATTAATATTGATGAGTTTATTCGGCAGTATGACAGCAAATATGACATTCTACCCGCTATGGTGAAAGTAGATGCTTAGGACGGAAAATGAGGGATCAACGAGCTGTTTTTGGTTAGCTCTGTTGGTAACAGAATTTTCTTATAAGCCTGAGCATTATGCTATTTATCTCTAATATTTATGACATACATCGTGTAGTTTGTGGTTCTGCATATTACATAATATGTATGCTGTGGATCTTGCTGATAATGAGAGTAAGTCATGAGATTTCCCTGGAGAAAAAATACTCAATATTGTTTACTATGGTAAGGAAAGATTAAGAGAAATCGATCAGCAGATATGATTCTTGGGCAAACGTTGGGATGCACTGAAAGTTGTCGATCCAGTGCTTATTGGAAAAGAAAAACTTGTGTTGGTGTGTAGGTCAGGTTATTTGGTGAGTATGAAGCAGAAAATATTTTTCGTTTAGCCTATCCGATGAATTTGATCCAATTAACAAGTGGATTTCTATTGATTCCCCGGTAGTCAGAGCACTGATTGATAAACTGGCCGATGAAAAAATTATCGTAAAGATTCTATGCGGGGTAGCCACTTACTGGATTGTAGTTATAAGCCACTGAATTCATCATTCAAGTTAATAGCGTATGAAAATGAGCCTTATAGATAATTGACTTAAAATATATACTTGATCTCTATATTTGGTTTAATCTTCTTCATAATGGTAAATTTATAAAAGCATGTGGTATTTTGGAGTGTGATAATGCAAGAAGGTAATAAAATCCTTGTAGTAGATGATGACATGCGTTTGCGAATGTTATTAGAACGTTATCTGACAGAACAAGGTTTTCAGGTACTTAGTGCTGCTAATGCGGAGCAGATGGACCGCTTATTGACAAGGGAATCTATTAGTTTAATCGTGTTGGACTTAATGTTACCTGGAGAAGATGGTCTTTCTGTTTGTCAAAGGCTGAGAAACCAAAATAATCCGGTGCCGATTATTATGGTGACAGCAAGAGGCGAAGAGGTAGATCGTATTGTTGGGTTGGAAATTGGCGCTGATGACTATATTCCGAAACCATTTAATCCGCGTGAGTTGTTAGCTCGTATTCGGGCGGTGTTACGCCGTCAGGCGAATAAATTACTGGGTGTACCTACTGAGGATGATCCAATTATTAATTTTGGTAAGTTCAGTCTCAATCTGAGTACTCGAGAAATGTTTCAGGGAGATGAACATATACCCTTGACCAGTGGTGAATTTGCCGTGCTGAAAGTGCTGGTTTCTTCTCCTGGTGTGCCGCTGTCCCGCAATAAGTTGATGAATCTAGCGCTTGGTCGGGAATATAGCACAATGAAGCGATCCATTGATGTTCTTGTTTCACGTTTGCGCCGTGTGGTTGAAGAAGATCCGACACACCCGCGTTATATCCAGACTATCTGGGGCTTGGGCTATGTTTTTGTGCCTGACGGAAGCTGTGTATGAAACTATTGCGATTCTCTCCTCGCAGTACGTTTACCCGTACTTTATTCTTGGTTATGGCTATGCTGTTCATCAGCTTAGTAAGTAGTTATTTATTTATTGTAAATTTCGTTATCATGCCAAGCTTGCAGCAGTTCAATAAAGTATTAGCGTATGAAGTTCGCACCTTAATGGCTGAGAAGTTGAAGCTGGAGGACGGTTCTTTTCTGGTGATCTCACCGGTAGTACGCCGGGAGATTTATCAGGAGCTGGGTATTACGCTCTATTCTGAGTCTGACGCAGAGATGCAAGGCTTGCTCTGGGCCAGGCATTATGATTTCTTGAGTGAGAAGATGAGTCAATATCTTGGTGGTGAAGCTGATCTTCGCCTTGAGATAAGCAAAGATAGCCCTATACTTTGGCTTAATTCTTATCTTGCTCCTGATATTTGGGTTAGGGTTCCTCTGACGGAAATCGAACAACATCAATTCTCTCCCGTTTTCCGCTATATACTGGCAATTTTATTACTGATGTTTGGTTGTGTCTGGCTTTATATCCGTTTTCAGAACCGACCTTTGCTGGAAATGGAATATGCTGCCAGACAAACGGGTAAAGGCATTATGATGCCTGCGGTACGAGAAGCGGGTTCCCTGGAAGTGCGTGCTTCTATTCGCGCATTTAACCAGATGTCCGCAGGGATAAAGTTACTGGAAAGTGACCGTACAATATTAATGGCGGGGGTAAGCCATGATTTGCGTACTCCACTGACACGTATCCGGCTGGCAACAGAAATGATGAACAAGGAAGATGCTTATCTGTCCGAATCTATTAATAAAGATATTGAGGAGTGTAATGCCATTATTGAGCAATTTATTGATTACCTCCGTACCGGGCAGGAAATGCCAATGGAATTCTGTGAACTTAATTCTATTCTCAAAGAAGTTATCTCCGCAGAAAATGGTTATGAGCAGGATATTGAAAATAATTTGTCGCTTAATCCAATAACTGTTAACGCGAATCCAATTTCCATTAAACGGGCATTGGCGAATATGTTGGTTAATGCTAATCGTTATGGTAATGGCTGGATTAAAGTCAGTAGTGGTCAGACAAATAAATTCGCTTGGTTTCAAGTAGAGGACAATGGAGCCGGAATTAAACAGGAAGATTTGCCTCGATTGTTTCAGCCATTTGTTCGGGGTGAAAGAGCACGTAGTAACAGTGGAACAGGGTTAGGTTTGGCTATTGTTCAGCGGATTATTGATGCGCATGATGGGAAAATTGAAGTTGGCACCAGTTCTAAAGGCGGGTTATCTATCCGTGCTTGTATTCCTGTTGTGGAAGATCATTTTTAATGATCTGCGGAGATGACAGTTTTATGTCAGCCTCAGGCTGAGCTTTCATTTCGCTGTCATAAAAATGTCATAATTAGGACATTTTGCTGTAACTAAACTAATCTATTTTCCTTCCTGCACCTTTTTTAATCTGACGACACATTTCTTTGTTGATTCTGAATGTCCCATTAGGAGGGATTATGAAACTGATGCGTACCACCGTAGCCAGCATAATGGCAGCGACATTTTCTTTGACAACCTTGTCTGTATTCGCTGCCACCAGCTTGACGGGGGCAGGTGCGACATTTCCCGCACCAGTGTATGCCAAGTGGGCAGATTCTTATCAAAAAGAGACAGGTAATAAAGTCAATTATCAAGGCATTGGTTCATCCGGTGGCGTAAAACAAATTCTGGCAAATACCGTTGATTTCGGTGCTTCCGATGCCCCTTTATCCGATGAAAAATTAGTTGCTGATGGTTTATTTCAGTTTCCGACGGTTATCGGCGGGGTGGTACTGGCAGTCAATATTCCAGGTATTAAATCTGGTGAATTGACACTGGATGGTAAAACTTTAGGCGATATCTATTTAGGTAAAGTGAAAAAGTGGAATGACCCGGCGATTACTAAACTGAATCCGGGAGTAAAACTGCCGGAACAGGATATTGCTGTAGTGCGTCGTGCTGATGGTTCCGGCACCTCTTTTGTATTTACCCGTTATCTTTCTAAAGTGAACGAAGAATGGAAAGAGAAAGTCGGTGCAGGTTCCACGGTAAGCTGGCCTGTTGGTTTAGGGGGTAAAGGCAATGATGGAATTGCCGCCTTTGTTCAGCGTCTGACTGGCTCCATTGGTTATGTTGAATATGCTTACGCTAAACAGAATCATTTGGCTTATACCAAACTGGTATCTGCTGATGGCAATGTTGTCAGCCCGACAGAAGAGAGTTTCAGTGCCGCAGCGAAGAACGCGGAATGGCACAAAACGTTTGCGCAGGATTTGACACACCAGCAAGGTGAAAACGCGTGGCCGATTACTTCCACCACCTTTATTCTGGTTCACAAACAGCAAAAAGACGCCGCCAAGGGGGCAGAAATACTGAAATTCTTTGACTGGGCTTACGAGAAAGGCAGTAAACAAGCGAATGATTTGGATTATGCAACCCTGCCAAAAGAAGTGGTTGAGCAAGTTCGTGCGGCTTGGAAAACCCATGTAAAGGATAGTCGCGGCAAAACACTGTACTAAGTTGTTTTGATAGTTACTGTATTAAATATCGATTAAATTTGTAGTTTTGATTTCTCCCCCTTGCGTTGGGGGAGTTAACCCGGATGAGAGTAAGCTCTATGGCCGAGCAGAAAACGGCAATAAAAGCACCCAGTAAAAATGGCGATCTTATTTTCAGCGCCCTAGTTCGGCTAGCGGCGTTGATTACTTTATTTTTGCTGGGAGGCATCATTATCTCACTGATTATCGCCTCCTGGCCCAGCATCCAGCAGTTCGGCATCGCTTTCCTCTGGCGTAAAGAGTGGGATGCTCCGGCGGAGCAATTTGGGGCATTGGTGCCGATTTACGGTACATTGGTGACGTCATTGATCGCTCTGATTATCGCAGTACCTGTCAGTTTCGGGATCGCATTGTTCCTAACGGAACTGGCACCTAATTGGCTGAAACGCTCACTTGGGGTGGCAATCGAACTCTTGGCTGCAATTCCAAGTATTGTATATGGCATGTGGGGGCTGTTTGTTTTTGCACCTCTATTTGCTACTTATTTCCAGCAGCCGGTAGGTCATGTCCTTTCCAGTATTCCTGTCGTGGGGGAACTCTTCTCCGGTCCTGCCTTTGGTATTGGTATTCTGGCGGCGGGTGTCATTCTCGCTATTATGATTATCCCTTATATCGCCTCGGTTATGCGTGATGTATTCGAACAGACACCAGTAATGATGAAAGAATCTGCTTATGGTATCGGTTGTACCACTTGGGAAGTCATTTGGCACATTGTGTTGCCTTACACCCGAAATGGTGTGATTGGTGGTGTCATGTTGGGACTTGGCCGTGCACTGGGAGAAACCATGGCGGTGACTTTTATCATCGGTAATACCTACCAGCTCGATAGTTTCTCACTGTTTATGCCGGGTAATAGTATTACTTCGGCGTTGGCGAACGAATTCGCCGAAGCAGAATCTGGCTTGCATACCTCAGCATTGATGGAACTTGGTCTGATTCTGTTTGTGATCACCTTTATTGTATTGGCATTGTCAAAACTGATGATTATGCGTCTGGCGAAGGATGAGGGGCGTTGATATGGCAATAATGGATGGACAACCGCCTGTTAATGCCGATGCACGTAGCCGTAAACAGGCATGGCGTCGTCAGAAAAATCGCCTCGCTCTGTTGTTATCAATGGCAACCATGTTGTTTGGCCTGTTCTGGCTGGTATGGATTTTATTTTCCACAGTCACTAAGGGTTTTGACGGGATGTCGCTGGCATTGTTCACGGAAATGACACCGCCACCGAATACAGAAGGGGGAGGATTAGCAAATGCCATTGTTGGCAGTGGATTACTGATCCTGTGGGCGACGATTATCGGTACCCCTTTGGGGATCATGGCGGGTATTTATCTGGCAGAGTATGGCCGCCGTTCATGGTTGGCAGAAGTGATCCGTTTTATAAACGATATTCTGTTGTCAGCACCGTCTATTGTCGTCGGTTTGTTTGTTTACACTGTCATTGTGATGAAAATGCAACATTTCTCTGGTTGGGCAGGGGTGATTGCGTTGGCGTTGTTACAGGTGCCAATTGTTATCAGAACCACGGAAAACATGCTGAAACTGGTGCCTGACAGCCTGCGCGAAGCGGCCTATGCTCTGGGAACACCTAAGTGGAAGATGATTTCAGCTATTACGCTGAAAGCCTCCGTATCCGGCATTATCACAGGCGTGTTGCTGGCAATCGCTCGAATCGCTGGGGAAACCGCGCCGTTGCTGTTCACTTCTCTCTCCAATCAGTTCTGGAGTACCGATCTGAGCCAGCCAATTGCCAACTTGCCAGTGACTATCTTTAAGTTTGCGATGAGTCCGTTCTCTGAATGGCAACACCTGGCGTGGGCAGGCGTATTATTGATAACCCTATGTGTATTACTGATTAACATTGTGGCGCGTGTGCTGTTTGCCAGGAAAAAGCACTGACTGATATTTTCAACAGAGAGAGTATGAATGAACATGGCTAATGACATTGCTGGTAGCAAAATTCAGGTTCACAATCTGAACTTTTATTACGGCAAATTTCACGCGCTGAAAAATATTACGTTGAATATTGCAAAGAACAAAGTAACGGCTTTTATCGGTCCGTCTGGTTGCGGTAAATCTACGCTGCTACGTACTTTCAATAAAATGTATGAACTGTATGGTGAACAGCGGGCAGAAGGCGAAATTTTGTTGGATGGCAACAATATCCTGACGGATAAACAAGATGTGGCGTTGCTGCGTGCCAAAGTTGGTATGGTATTCCAGAAACCAACTCCCTTTCCGATGTCTATTTACGACAATATCGCTTTTGGTGTTCGTCTGTTTGAAAAACTATCAAGAGCAGAAATGGATGAACGTGTTCAGTGGGCTTTGACTAAAGCGGCATTGTGGAATGAAACCAGAGATAAGTTGTATCAGAGTGGATACAGTTTGTCTGGTGGTCAGCAACAGCGTTTATGTATTGCTCGTGGGATTGCAATCCGCCCGGAAGTGTTATTGCTGGATGAGCCTTGTTCAGCGCTTGATCCCATTTCTACGGGGCGTATTGAGGAATTGATTAGCGAACTTAAATCTGAATATACCGTGGTGATTGTGACTCATAATATGCAGCAGGCGGCACGTTGTTCAGACCATACCGCATTTATGTACCTTGGTGAATTGATTGAATTCAGTGACACAGACACATTGTTTACCACACCAAAAAAGAAACAAACTGAAGACTATATTACTGGTCGTTATGGTTGATTGCGGGGCGTAACATGGACAATCTGAATCTCAACAAACATATTTCTGGTCAGTTTAATGCTGAACTGGAGTATATCCGTACGGAACTGATGGCAATGGGTGGGCTGGTGGAGGAGCAACTCTGCAAAGCAATTAACGCTATGCATAATCAGGATGCAGCACTGGCGCGTGAAGTGATTGAGGACGACCATAAAGTCAATATGATGGAAGTTGCTATTGATGAAGCGTGTGTTCGTATCATTGCCAAGCGCCAGCCGACAGCAAGTGATTTGCGACTGATTATGTCAATCTCGAAAACGATTGCTGAGTTGGAAAGAATCGGTGATGTGGCAAAAAAAATCTGTCAGACGGCACTTGAAAAGTTTTCACATCAGCATCAGCCATTGTTAGTCAGCCTGGAATCACTTGGCCGCCATACCATACAAATGTTGCATGATGTGTTAGATGCTTTTGCTCGTATGGATCTGGAAGAAGCTGTTCGTATTTATCACGAAGATAAAAAGGTGGATAAAGAGTATGAAGGCATTGTCCGCCAGTTAATGACTTATATGATGGAAGATTCCCGAACCATCCCAAGTGTACTGACGGCGCTGCTCTGTGCTCGTTCTATTGAACGGATTGGTGACCGTTGTCAGAACATTTGTGAATTCATTTTCTATTATGTTAAGGGGCAGGATTTCCGGCATGTGGGCGGTGATGAACTGGAAAGATTGTTGACTAACGATGACAAGTAAGTAACTGACAATGCTGGTATTTTTCTTGCCAGCATTTTTGGCTCTATAATTCTTAATAGTTATAAATATAGTTTTTTTTATTATTTCCTGCACTATATCGAAATTGATAGCTTGTGATGATTAATAAATGATTAATTACTATCAGGAGTGTTCAATGAAATCCCGCGTTCTTGTTACGGCATTGTTGGCCGGATTAGCACTGGTTACGGGTGTTGCGAAGGCAGATAAACTGGATGATATTAAAAAAGCCGGCACAGTGCGGATCGCTGTTTTCGACAGTAATCCACCGTTTGGTTTTATTGATCCACAAACCAAAAAATTGGCAGGTTATGATGTGGATATTGCCAGCGCGATTGCTAATGACCTTGGTGTGAAACTGGAATTGCGCCCAACTAACCCAGCAAACCGTTTACCGCTGTTGGCATCAAAGAAAATTGACCTCATTGCGGCCAACTTTACGGTCACTGATGAACGTGCTAAACAGGTTGATTTTTCAATTCCTTATTTTGCCACCGGGCAAAAGTTTATTGCCCGTAAAGGTGTGCTGAAATCTCCGGAAGATATTAAAAAATTACGTATCGGTGCGGATAAAGGCACGGTACAAGAAATTACGCTGCGTGAGCATTATCCGACCGCAAAAGTGATCTCTTATGATGATACTCCTTTAGCATTTGCTGCACTGCGTAACGGTAACGTACAAGCAATCACTCAGGATGATGCTAAGCTGGTAGGTCTGCTGGCTAACGTACCGGCAGCACAAAAAGCTGAGTTTGAGATCTCTCCTTTCAGCATCACCCGTGAATATCAGGCGGTGGCTGCTGCGAAAGGGGAAGAGCGCTTGGTTGAGGCGGTGAACCAGACTTTGCTAAAACTGGAAAAAGAGGGTGAAGCAGAGAAAATTTACAACCGTTGGTTTGGCCCGGATACCAAGTCAGCTCAGTCGCGCGGTGACTTTAAGTTTGCGCCTTTGGAGCAGCAAGCTAAGTTCTGATGATAAGTTACAAAGCCCCGCCTTTTTGTTGCGGGGCTTTGCCATAAGTAATACCTGGTAATCGTAAGATATGTTTGAGTTATTTGTTACAGAGCACTTGCTTGCTCCCCAATATCTGGAATGGCTTTGGCAGGGCTTTCTAATTACGTTGTGGATATCCGCTTGTACCGTTGTGGCTTCCACGTTGTTGGGCTTTTTGCTGGCAGCTGCCCGTGACAGCCAATTAAAAATTCTCCGTTGGCCGGTAACGGCTTACACCACCTTATTCCGCAATACCCCTCTGTTGGTGCAACTGTTCTTCTGGTACTTTGCATCAGGACAAATACTGCCGCAAGACGTAATGCTCTGGTTGAATACACCGCATGAAATCAATCTGTTAGGCTTACCATTGGCATGGCCTTCATTCGAATTTCTGGCTGGATTTATTGGCCTGACCCTCTATTCAGCCCCATTTGTAGCGGAAGAATTACGTGCAGGTATTCAGGGTGTTGGGCGTGGACAGAAATATGCCGCCCATGCACTGGGGCTAACTGGCTGGCAGGCAATGCGTTATGTGGTATTGCCACAGGCGTTGAAGATAGCAATGCCTCCGTTACTGGGGCAGTACATGAATATTGTGAAAAACTCGTCACTGACCATGGCAATCGGTGTAGCTGAGTTGTCATATGCTTCCCGTCAGGTAGAAACCGAAACATTGAAAACGTTTGAAGCATTCGGCGTTGCGACGGTGCTATATATTGCTACCATTGCCATCATGGAAGGTTGGGGACAATGGCGTCAGCAACAAGCCATAGCGAGAGGACATTAACATGGATTTTTCAGTCATTGCAGAAAACTGGCGTTATTTGCTGTTAGGAACATTCCCAGATGGCCCTCTTGAAGGAGCGGCGTTGACACTAGTGATTAGCCTGATGGCTGGTGCGATTTCAGTGGTATTGGGTACGATTGCAGGTGTTGCTCTGGCAATGCTGAAAGGTTTCTGGGTTAACCTGCTAGCCGCAGTATTGGGCTTTTTCCGTGCAATTCCCGTGATTATGCTGATTTTTTGGACTTACTTCCTGCTGCCAGTGATGCTTGGTATGGAAATTCCAGAAATTACCACGGTAGTTTGTGCTCTGGCGTTGATCACCTCTGCTTATTTGGCTCATGGGGTGAAAGCGGGGATTATTGCGATTGGTGCGGGTCAGTGGCAAGCAGGGTTATCATTAGGTTTTAACCGTTGGCAAGTACTTTGGCACATTGTTTTACCACAAGCGTTGCGTATGATGGTGCCTTCCTTTATTAATCAGTGGATTGCCCTGATAAAAGACACCTCTCTGGCGTATATTGTTGGCGTAGCAGAGCTGTCATTCTTAGCAACTCAGGTGAATAATCGCAGCATGGTTTACCCAACAGAAGTCTTTTTATTTGTCGCGTTGATTTACTTTGTGATGTGTCTGACATTGGAGTTGACAGCAAACTATCTTGTACGTCGTTTCTCACTGCAACGTCGAAAAATGTCCCTTTTTCGTTTTTGGCGGAAAGAAAAATTAATTTTAGCCTCCCAATATTAGTTTTTCTTTTTATTTAATTATCTATATTTAAGGCATAATTTCCCTATTTTAACGATAGGGAAATTATTAATATTAATTTGTTTTATCTGATTTTATTGTTGAAATATATTTTCACTTTGAAATATAAGTAATGATGAAATTATTAAATTAAATAAATTAATAATTTTATGGAAATAGGAAAAATACGTTGAAATAACAGAATAAATAATCTTTTTAGATAATATGGTGGTGATTAACTTATAAAATATTATAATAAATTTGGTATTTTATTATTGTTTGTTAGATTTAAACCTTCTGGATTTACAGCAGTATTCGATATTTTAGTCGACTGTTTTTGATCATGATTAAGACGAGAGCATAAAATCTATGGTTACCCTCGTTTTTGCAACCCTGATTTTGATTAATGGTGGGTTGGCTTAAATCTATCCGGCATCTCTATGGGCAAGGATTTAACATAATGCATGCTGATGATACGACAATCAGAGATATCCGTCCTTTCATAGATGCTCTGGATGCAGTTAGATTTAACCGACTAAAAGTTAACCTCTAGGGGAAATATGAGTTATGCCTACATCAGAGTCAGCCTCAACTGACCAAAGTATAGAGAGACAAAAAGAGGCTTTATCAGCAACAAATGCAATAGAGTCAACAAGACGATCATTATTCATTGCAAACGCGAACGGCCGTATTAAACGGTGAGCTAGAGGTACAATTTGAGCGTTGGTATCAGGGAGTAAATTTGGGAGAAGAAACAGAAAACCATTTAACCGCAGTGATTACAGCATAGAGTACTGCCCCACGTTTTTTTATGCTCTCCTTAATCCAATTAATAACAAAAGAGAAAATTAATCACTAGATTATATGATACGAATAATATGTTATTCAATATGTGTCTTTGCAGTGAGTTTGTTATTTCATTGTATATTTCAACTTTTTTTAAAATCAAAATAATTATAAATGTGGATTTTGTCACGAAACAAATATTTTTTATTGACTTGTCAAAGTTAATATATAAGATTTTTTAATCATGAACCAAACTGAGGATTTATGTTTTGAGCAATCCATTTGAAAATGAATCTCTTGATTTCTTTGTATTAATAAATGATGAAAATCAACACTCACTATGGCCTGTATTCATCGCAGTACCTGCTGGTTGGCAAGTTATCTACGGACCAGAAAAACGTGAGAATTGTTTGAGTCTTGTAGAGAGTAACTGGAAAGATATGAGGCTAAAAAGTTTGCAGGGAAATAAATTAGAAAAGGCGGATTCGACTAATTAAGTACAATTTTTCAGAAGGGCGGTCAGTTACTATATTAGGCATCTTTCCCGCCATCGGGAAAAATGCACTATGGCCTATAAACAACTGACCGAAGCAGAAAGATACCCGATTTCCAGTTTAAAAAGCGGGTTTTTCACAACGTTTCATTGTCAATCACTCAATCGAAACCTATCAACCATTAGCAGAGAGTTGAAAAGACATCAGGAAGTAAAAGAATATTGTCCGAAACAGGCCCATCTTCAGGGGCTTTCTCACCGTCATTATGCTAAGAAAGCCACAAAAGTGACCAAAGAAATAAAAAAATGGATAAAGCGGCTAATTTGACAAGATTTAAGCCCTGAATAGGTGGTTGACTATATAAGGAAGGTTGAACGAAAGACACTCTATACAATCATTATTAAACTGAACACAAAACAAGCATCAGAAGTGGCTGAAGCCACAATGAAGGCTTTATACCCGTTAAAACAAAAGGTTAAAACAATGACGTTTGATAACGGTTTAGAATTAAATAATCGTCCCCGAAAGACTCGTGGTGGCAAACCTTCAAATGGACTATTTAAAGGGATACGAACTTGTTTACTCGTAGCTTAATTATGTTGCACTTACTATGCGAAACCACCAGACAAAAACATTATCCCTATAACATTTGTAGCGAAGGAAGAACTATATATGAATAAGGATGGATATTATAATTTAACATCTGCGCAGTTTGGAATTTGGTCATTCAACGAAATTATAGAAAATAAGTCAATAAATAATATAAGCGAATATTTTATAATTGATGGTGATATAAATGTCGAATATTTTTCTGAGGCGGTTAGAAAAACAGTAGAAGAAGCTGAGGCTTTACACTCTCGTTTTTATAAATTTGATAATTGTATTAAACAGAGGTTTTTCTCTATAAATAACTATGAACCAAAAATTATTGATTACAGCGATTTTCGAGAGGAAATTGCACTCCAGAAAGCTAAAAATTTCTTATTGGTAACAACGGAGCAACCTTTTGATATTTGTGAGGAGCTTCCATTCGAAATATTACTAATAAAAATAGCAGAAAATAAATTTTTGTATTTCCACTGTTATCATCATATAGTTATGGATGGTTTGGGAGCATCACTCATTATTCAACGTGTCATAAGTTTATATAACGCTTATTTTATTGAGGGTTCTTCTCCGTCCCCATTCGGTAAATTTAAGGAGCTTATTGATGGTGATATTGATTATCGTAATTCTTCCAGATTTATTTGTGACCGTGATTACTGGTTAAACCTATTTGCTGATATTCCTGCCCCTGCTAGCCTGGCGAATAGAATAGCCCCTCCTTTAAGAACTATAATACGTCATCGTGTGAGTTTGGGTTATGAATTAACTGACCTACTGCATAAAAAAGCAAAAGAAATGAATTGCACATTACCTAACTTGCTTATTGCTATAACTTGCGTTTATTTGCATCGCATGACGGGGCTTTCTGAAGTCATAGTCGGTTTACCAGTAACAGGAAGGCTTGGAAGGAAAGAACGTATTATACCAGGATTGATGGCAAATATACTTCCAATGCGATTGATACTATCGCCAGATTTGAACTTGAAGATGGTTTTAGCCAGAGTGGCGAAACAAGTCATGACGGTCTTACGTCATCAAAAATATAGATATGAAGATCTGTGCCGTGATTTAAAAATAACTAATAGTGGTGAATCATTATATCGAATAAGTATAAACGTTGAAAGCTTTGATAATGGTGGGTATTTTCATCAAAGTAAAATACTACCTTGCAATATTGCAAATGGACCTGTTTCGGATCTCAATATTTTTTTCTTTGATTATAATAAAGAAGTTCCTCTGACCCTTGGATTTGATGCAAATAGTGAGTTGTATTCTCCAGAACAGTTGTCTGAACATGCTTCTCGGATGTTGAAAATTTTTTATGATTTGTTAACAAATCAAGATGCTATTATTGGTTCGTTGTTATTGCTAAATGATAATGAATATAGAAATTTAGAGATTATTAATAATAAAACTCTGGCACCAATCCCTTCGTTAACACTTGCTGATTGTTTTGAAGATCAGGTAAGAAAATTTCCAAATAAATCAGCGTTATATTTTGGTGGCATTTCTTTAACTTACGCTCAACTCAATGCAAAATCAAATAAGCTAGGTCATTATTTATTAAGTCAACATTTTCTCCCTAATGACACCATAGCGTTACTATTACCTCGGACCGTTGATTTAATTGTAGCATTGTTAGCTATATCGAAGATAGGTGCAACATATATACCGTTAGATCCTGATTATCCTGAAGAACGTTTGAAATATATTATTGAAACGGCAAAGCCGAAACTGGTATTGACGTCAATTAATGTTAATTTTAACTTTTGTTTAGATGCTCTTCAGATACAATTAGATGATATCAATATCTCCTTATTAGTCGATTCTCAATCAATTCACAACCCTATTAGAGTAGTCACTACGGCTAATCAAGCTGCGTATATCTTGTTTACATCAGGATCGACAGGGAATCCTAAGGGAGTAGTGATTACACACCATTCGCTTACTAATTTTCTGTACGCAATGCAAATGTCACTGCAAATAAAACCTGACAACCGAATACTCGCTGTTACAACGATTGGTTTTGACATCGCAGGTTTGGAAATATTCTTACCATTAGTTAATGGAGCTTCAATAGCGTTAGCGTCTCGTGACACTACACGGGACCCTAATCTACTGGCATCGGAAATTGTCCGAAATAAAATAACTCATTTGCAAGGCACGCCAGCTTTGTGGCAAGGATTGGTTGAGTATCAGCCGAACTCATTGAGTAACCTCACCGCAATCGTTGGTGGTGATTCGTTGCCTACGAACCTGGCTGAACGTATGGTGTCTCTAGCACATAGAGTCATTCAAGTTTATGGTCCTACTGAAACCACCATTTGGTCTACTTTACATGAACTGACGGCAAAGTCTGTGCAGCCAAATTCTATTGGTTTACCAATACTAAATACGCAGATCTATATCCTTGATACGGCTCTTCAGCCTGTGCCTGTAGGATATCCCGGAGAACTATATATAGCAGGTGATGGATTGGCTCTCGGCTATTTAGACCTCCCTACTATGACCAGCGAGCGATTTGTCGCAAATCCCTTTGGAACCGCAGGGCAGCGTATGTATCGTACCGGCGATCTGGCTTGCTGGGGAAGTGACATGAATGTCAATTTCTTGGGGCGTGTCGATAATCAAGTAAAAATTCGTGGTTATCGAATTGAGTTGGGAGAAATTGAAAATACCTTCCTGAAATCATCACTAATAAAGAATGCGCTAGTCATTGCGTACGGAAAAGAAAGTGTCAGCAACAAATATTTGGTAGCCTATGTTGTTTTGCACAAACCCAATTCTTGCTCGTCGGAAGAATTAAATAAATGGCTGAAAAAACATCTACCTGACTATATGCTGCCGGCAGTTATTATGATAGTGGATAGTTTTCCACTGATGCCGAATGGTAAAATAGATCGCCACGCCTTGCTAGCTCCAATATTCAAGTCAGATGAGCAAGTTTTACCGGAATCATCCCAGGAAAAAATCTTATGCAAAATCTTTGAGGAGGTTTTGGGATTTGAGTCGATAGGTATTAATGATAGCTTCTTCAAGCTTGGTGGAAATTCTCTACTAGCAATCCAGTTACTTACTCATGTACGCACTCAGTTAGATATTGAATTACCGCTAAAAGCTATTTTTGAATCTCCAACGGTTAAAGAGCTTTCCAAGGTTATAGCTGACACAGACAAAAAATATTTTCTACGAGAAAAACTGACTTCCCAGCCGCGACCAAATATCTTGCCAATGTCATTTGCCCAGCAACGTCTGTGGTTACAGGAACAGATTAATGGGAGCAGTGCATATAATATGCCTATGGCATTACGCATCTATGGTGAATTGGATACCATCGCACTTTCAACAGCGCTGTCTGATGTAGTGAAACGGCACGAAAGTTTGCGTACTTATCTGACCCTACAGGATGATATACCATGCCAATGTATTGTATCGACGGAAGAAATCTCGTTCTCATTGCATGTTCACGAGTTGGATGAGTCTCAAATTACAAAAGAGTTAACTCAGCAGGCTGGTTATATCTTCAAGCTTGATAAAGAATTGCCTATTAAAGCTTGGTTGTATCGGATAAAACCCGAGCAGCATATATTCTTGCTATTAATCCATCACACTGCGGGAGATGGTGGTTCTATCTCCCCCCTACTACATGATTTGGGCCATTACTATCAGGTTCACTTGAAAGGAGAAAATTCTTCCCTGCCGCCTTTGCCAGTGCAATATGCAGATTACACATTATGGCAACATATATTACTATCTGATGAGCAAAAATCGGTAGGTTTGTATGCGAAACAAATACATTACTGGTGTAACCAGCTAGCGTTATTACCAGAAGAGGTAACAATAGCTAGTATGCAACCCAGGCGCACGAAGCCAAGTAGCAAAGGTGATTGCTATAAATTCTCAATTCCTCCGGATATATATCAGTGTCTAAAACGCTTGGCTTTACAAGCGGAAGCCAGTCTGTTCATGGTTCTAAAAACGGCTCTTGCTGTGCTGCTTCATCAAATGGGGGCCGGTGATGATATATCGGTAGGCACTCCCGTTTTAGGTCGTACAGATGAAGCCCAAATGCCATTAATTGGCCTTTTTTCCAATACATTGGTATTACGTACCAACCTTTCTGGTAATCCTGATTTTGTCTCCCTGATAGCACAGGTTCGTAAAACAGTACTTGATGCTTATATGCATCAGGATTTGCCTTTTGAGCAAGTTGTCGAGCTTTTAACCCCACATCGTTCCGCGTCTAAGCATCCATTATTTCAAGTCATGATGGTGTTGGAAGAGGAATTTCCGTTGGGCAATATCTTTTTGCCATTACGTATTGAGCAACAGGAGGTATTAACTAAAACGGCAAAGTTCGATCTCCTGTTTGTTTTCAAAGAGGATGTACAACAAGGTCTTTTAAGAGGACATATTGAATTTGCGACTGACCTTTACGATGCGCAAACCGTTGCGGGATTTGTAGACCGCTTATTCAGTGTATTGAACATTATGGCAAACAGGCCCACTGAAAAAATTAGTGAAATTTGCCTATTAAATACGTTTGAACGTCAACAACTGCTCAAAACTTGGAACAATACGCTCGTAGAATTGCCAAACCTGTCGTTGGGTGTGCTGTTTGAACAGCAGGCTGCTCGTTCACCAAACGCTATCGCTGTTAGCGAAGGCAGCAAAACGTTAACCTATGCCCAGTTGAACATCGCGGCCAATCGCCTTGCACACCGGTTACGCGAACTCACCGGGGCGGAAGTGTTTTGCGCCGGGTTGCTCATGGCGCATTCGATCGATCAGGTCATTGCCACGTTGGCGGTGATCAAGGCTGGTGCGGCCTATCTGCCATTGCGCGCCAGTGATCCTCTGGAACGGCAGCAAATGATGCTGGATGACGCAGGTGCAGCGGTATTGATTACCGATGTCGATCACCATCTGCCAACGGCGCGCTTTGTGATACGTAATGTGGCCGATTCTGCTGGGAAACGCTGGCCAGAAATCAACCCGGCAACCAACGCCGGACCTTCCAGTCTTGCTTACATTATGTATACCTCTGGGTCGACCGGTAAACCTAAAGGCATTGCGGTAAACCAAGAAAGCGTTATAGCGCTAGCCTGCGATCGCCGCTGGTTGCCAGAAGATCATCAGCGTGTGCTGCTGCATTCCCCCGCTGCGTTTGATGCCTCGACCTACGAGTTTTGGGTGCCGCTATTGTGCGGTGGGCAATTAGTGGTGGTGCCAAAAGGTGAGCTGGATATCGATGTGTTGGCGCAGACCATCGCCAATGAAAAAATAACCGCCCTGTGGCTAACAGCTGGCCTGTTACGGCTGATGGTGGAAAACCACGCCTCTTCTCTGGCCAATGTGCGCCTGTTACTCGCCGGTGGCGATGTATTGCCAAAATCCGCTATCGAAACCGTTATGCGGCGCTGCCCTGGGCTGGTAATGATGAACGGCTACGGGCCAACCGAAACCACCACCTTTGCAACAACCTATGCTATGCATAGCGTACCAGACAGCGCTTCGGTGCCTATTGGTACGCCGTTGGACAGTATGCAAGTGTATGTGCTTGATACCTACCTGCAACCTGTGCCTGTCGGCGTTTCTGGCGAGTTGTATATCGCCGGTACTGGGCTTGCGCGCGGCTACCTTAACCAGCCTGGCCTGACGGCATCACACTTTATCGCCAATCCTTTCGGCAGCAGTGGCGATCGCATGTACCGTTCTGGCGACTGGGTTCGTTGGCGGCAGGAAGGGGTTCTGGAGTACCTAAACCGCGGCGATCAGCAGGTCAAAATACGCGGTTTCCGCATTGAGCTGGCCGAGATAGAGGCGGCATTGCGGGAGCAGGAAGGTGTTGCTCAGGCGCTTGTGTGCATTTTCGAACCGCAAAAAGGAAATAAACAACTGGCCGCGTATGTCATTGCCGAAGAAACCGGACAGTGTGAACCCACATTGCTGCGACAAACGTTGAGCGCCCGGTTGCCTGACTTTATGGTACCGGCAGTCGTGAGCGTAGTAGAGAGATTCCCGCTGACTGCCAACGGGAAAGTCGATATGCGCGTGTTACCCGTTCCAGAATTCAACATTGGCCACGGGCGAACCGCACGCAATGAGCAGGAAAGCAAACTGTGTCACTTGTTTGCCGAGGTCCTCGGTTTGTCCCAGGTTGGCATCGACGATAATTTCTTCGATCTGGGTGGCCATTCCCTGTTGGCATCGCGTCTTGTTAGCCGTATCCGCAAAGTGCTAAAGGCGAACCCCAGCATCCGAGATCTGTTTGAAGCACCAACGGTAGCGCAGTTTGTGCAGCGCCTGGGGCAAGGGAGCACACTGCGCCCAGCGTTACAGGTGAAACCAAGGCCAGAACGCTTGCCGTTGTCTGCGGCCCAGCGCCGGCTATGGATGGTTGACCGCATTGAAGGGGGTAAATCCCTCTACAATATGCCGTTGACGTTGGAGTTGCAGGGGGAATTGAGTGTTCCTGCCATGGCAGCAGCGTTGAATGATGTGGTGGCGCGCCATGAAAGCCTGCGTACACGCTTTCAGGAGCTGTCGGATGGTAACGTTTATCAACAGATTGCCTGCAGGGAAGACGCACGGTGCGAACTGACGCTGCACCGCGCCCTTGCTGAGAATTTAGATGAAGAGGTGCTGGCAGTATCAGAATATATCTTTGATTTAGCAAATGAAAACCCCTGCCGGGCCTGGCTGTTCCATGCTGAACCGAATCATCATGTGCTTTTATTTCTGATGCACCATATCGCCAGTGATGGGGCATCACTTGCTCCTCTACTGCGCGATCTGGCGCTGGCGTATCATGCTCGGTTGCAGGGTCAAGCGCCGAACTGGACGCCACTACAGGTGCAGTATGCCGATTACACCCTGTGGCAACACGAGCTGCTGGGCGATCCCCGTGATACGGACAGCCTGCAAAGCCGCCAGTTGGCGTATTGGTGCGAAGTGCTGCATGGGCTGCCGGAAGAGTTGCAGTTGCCAACTGACAGGCCACGGCCACAAAGCTCAAGCTATCAAGGTGGGCAATGGCGTTTTGAGGTTGATCCAGAGGTCTATGCACGCTTGCTTGAGGTAGCAAGGCAGCAGAATGCGAGCCTGTTTATGCTGTTGCAGGCGGCCTTGGCGGTGTTGCTGAGCCGGTTAGGTGCTGGTCATGACATTCCACTGGGCGTGTCTATTGCTGGCCGTACCGATGAAGCGCTAGAACCTCTAATCGGTTTTTTCACCAATACATTGGTGTTGCGCACCGATGTTTCTGGGAATCCAACCTTTGATCAATTGCTGGCGCGCGTGCGCGATAGCGCATTGCAGGCGTATGAACATCAGGATCTGTCGTTTGAAAACTTGGTGGAAACGCTGAACCCAGAACGTTCCTTGGCGCGCCATCCGCTGTTTCAGGTAATGTTGGTATTGCAAAACAACGCCCGTGGCGAGGTCCATTTTGATGGACTGAACACCCGCGTTGGTACACCGCTGCTACCGGTGGCGAAGTTTGATTTGACCTTCAACTTTGAAGAAACGCCAACCTCATTAAACGGCATCGTTGAATATGCTACCGACTTGTTTGACGGCAAAACCGCTGAGCGCCTGGCGGGCTATTTTGCTAATATTCTGGCGGCCATCAGTCACAATGCATGCTGCAATATCAATGAGTTGGAGATGTTTAGCGCGCGCGAACGCCAGCAGATTGTCAACGAATGGAATAACACCGCCCGGCAATTGCCGGCCAAGACGTTTGCCGAACAATTCGAAACCCTTGCCAAAGCAACACCGGATGCGCCTGCCCTGCTGGGGGAAAGCGAACGGCTGACTTATAGCCAGTTGGATCAACGGGCTAACCGGTTGGCGAATCTGATGATGGAAAGGGGCGTTGGCACAGAAAACATCATTGCTATCGCACTACCGCATTCGGTTAATCTGATTGTCGCGCTGATTGCTACGCTGAAAACCGGCGCTGCATATTTACCGCTTGATCCTGATTATCCTCAGGAACGTCTGAATTATATGTTGGAACACTCTCAGCCTAAGCTGGTCATCACGGATTCTGCGTTCGTGCAAAAACTGGGGGCGCAGTATTCCAGCTTGCAGATTGACCAACCGGCGCTGCATACGCAATTAGCCCGGCAGCAAGCAGAAAGCATCACTTTGCCAAGGAAGTTGAGCATCAATAATGCGGCCTACATTATCTATACCTCTGGTTCTACTGGTTTGCCGAAAGGTGTTCTGGTGACGCACCGGGGTATCAGCAACCTGGTTGCCAGCATGGTCGAACGATTACATGTCACACCGCAAAGCCGCGTGTTGCAGTTTGCTTCACCGAGCTTCGATGCCTCGTTCTGGGATATCAGTATGGGGCTGTTAAGCGGTGCGGCGCTGGTCGTTGCAGGCCGTGATGCGTTATCACCGGGGGAGCCGCTGTATGAACTGATGCTGGCTCAGGGTGTGACGCACGCCACGTTACCGCCGGTGGGATTGGCGGTTATGCCGCGTAAGCCATTGCCTGCGTTGGAAACGTTGGTGGTGGCGGGCGAAGCCTGCCAGCCGGAACTGATCGACTATTGGGGTCAGGGGCGCCGGATAATCAATGCCTACGGGCCAAGTGAATCCACGGTCTGCGCCACCATGAGCCAACCGTTGGTGGCTGGAAAAGCGCCGCCTATCGGCACGCCGATCGTTAACATGCAGGTCTATGTCCTGGATGAGCGTTTGCAACCAGTCGCGCCAGGGGTAAAAGGCGAGCTGTATATCGCAGGTGAAAGTTTGGCCCGTGGCTACGTACGGCGCCCGGATTTAACGGCGGAACGCTTTGTGGCGAACCCGTTTGGCGCGGCAGGTAGCCGAATGTATCGCACCGGAGATGTTGCCTATTGGCAAACCAACGGTGAGCTAATGTTTACTGGGCGTGTGGATCATCAGGTCAAGATCAGGGGTTTCCGTATTGAGCTGGGTGAAATTGAATCCCTGCTGCTGAAGTGTCCTCAACTGAGCCAGGCCACGGTGATCGTGCGTGAAGATAAGCCGGGGCTTTGCCAACTAGTTGCTTACGCTGTGGCGAATGAAGGGGATGTTAATACCGCAGAACTACGCGAATATCTGCGTAGCCACCTGCCGGAATATATGGTACCTGTGGCTATCGTCATGCTGCCGGCAATTCCGGTTACGCCGAATGGTAAAGTCGATCGACGCGCATTGCCGCAGCCTGATTTCCATCAGCCTCATCACCGTGGCCCGCGCAATGCGCAAGAGCAACTGCTTTGCACGCTCTTTGCCGATTTATTGGGCCTGGAACAGATTGATATTGACAGTAGCTTCTTCGAAATGGGGGGCGATAGTATCACTGCGATACAGCTGGTCGCGCGTGCGCGCCAGGCTGGTTGGATATTCACACCACGCCAGGTCTTTGAGCACAAAACCGTTGCCTCCTTGGCCAGAAAAATGCAGGCGAACATTTCCACGGTTGCTGAAACGCGGGTTGGCGCGGTAGGTGAATTACCCGCTACGCCAATTATCCATTGGTTGATGGAAAACCCCGGCAACATCAACGGGTTCAGCCAGGCAACGTTGTTGCAAACGCCGGAACATCTGGATGAGAAACAACTCAGGCAGATGTTGGCGCTGCTGTTAGAGCAGCACGATGCCTTGCGCCTGGTGGCGAATTGTTCCACGAGCGGTGATGTCCTGCTGACTATTCCGCCAATGATGACAGACATCGTGGATGGTGCATTGAGCATGGTGGATTGCCAGGCATTCACGCCGGCGGAACTACAACGCTGCATCAAGGCAGAAAGCCAACGCGTAAAACAGCGCCTCGATCCGGCGGCGGGCAAAATGCTACAGGCGGTTTGGTTCCGCGCATCCGCCGGACAGCCTGGCCGGCTAATGTTGGTGCTTCACCACTTGGTGGTGGACGGTGTCTCTTGGCGTATTTTAGCGCCGGATTTGCAAAACATTTGGGCAGCCTTAAGCGCGGGGAAAACGCCGGATACGTTGCCGGTGGGTACCTCTTTCCGTGCGTGGGCGTATCAATTGCAGCAAGAGGCCAATGCGCGGCGTAACGAACTGAATCACTGGCTAACGGTGCTGGAGAAGCCGGATACGTTGCTGACTGCCCGCCTGCTAGACGGGGCGCAAGACACCGTTGCGGGCAGCGATTCATTGCGGCTTGAGTTACCGGCGGCGTTTACCCAACCGTTGCTGGGGACGATACCGGCGCTCTTCCATGCCGGTATCAACGACGTGTTGCTCTGCGCCTTTGCTCTGGCCGTTAATGACTGGCGGCAAACTTCACAGACGGATGTCCTACTGGATCTTGAAGGGCACGGGCGTGAAGAACTTTCCGGTACGGAGCTGTCACGTACCGTCGGCTGGTTCACCAGCATGTACCCTGTGCGGCTCGAACCGGGCGCTACGCAGATAGCAGACCCTTATTCATTAGGTCATGCGCTAAAACGCATCAAAGAGCAGCTACGCCAAGTGCCTGCGAACGGCCTTGGATATGGGTTGCTACGCTATCTGAATTCGCAAACACGGCCAATCTTGTCACAGCAGCAGCAGGCCCAGATTGGCTTCAACTATCTGGGCCGCATGGCTGCGGGTGGCGATCGTGACTGGCAGGTGGCCGCAGAGGCGAATCTGCTGGATACAACGGTTGATGACAATTTTGCGCTCCCTCATGCGCTTTCACTCAATGCGTTGGTAGAAGAGCGATCGGAAGGTCCGGTTCTGGTTGCCAACTGGTCATGGGCGAGAGCGCTGCACACTGAAAAGAGTATTAGCGTGTTGGGTAACCATTGGTTCCGTTGGCTAAAAGCAATGTCGCAGCTTTCTACGGTGCCTGACGCGGGGGGATTCACACCATCGGACATCACGATGTTATCGCTTAAACAGAATAGCTTGGAAAAACTTCAAGCCAAGTGGAAGAAGAAAAAATAAATATGGAAATTAAAGAGATACTACCGTTATCGCCATTACAGAAAGGTCTGTTGTTTCATATGTTGTACGATACCCAAGGCAGCGATGCGTATCAGGTGCAGCAGGTTTTCCAGCTTGCTGGCGTTTTAGATAGCCAAAAGCTGAAACAGGCCGTCACAACCTTACTGCAACGTCACCCGCACCTGTGTGCGGGGTTTGAGTACGAAGACGTAGAAACGCCGGTGCAACTGATCTTGGCGGGGCTACCGTTGCCGTGGCGTGAGGTGGATGTGAGCCATCTACCACCAGAGCAGCAACAGCCAGCATTCGCAGCGCTGTTACAGACCGATTATGATGAGCGCTTTGATCCGCACGATCCGCCGTTGCTGCGATTCACTCTGGTCAAACTGACGGCACAGCAGCATTATCTGGTCTTTACCAACCATCACCTGTTGCTGGATGGCTGGTCAATTCCTATCTTGCTGCAAGAGTTATGCACTCTGTATCTGGGTGATGTGCAAGGCAGCACCTTGCCGCCGATCACCCCTTATCGCAACTATCTGCAATGGATTGCGGCGCGTGATGTTGACGAAATGCGTGCCGTATGGCGCGAAACGCTAAGTGGCCTGGAGGCGCCAACTTGCCTGGCAAAAGGGCGCACCACGGAAAATCTGCAACCGAATCTGTTGCATAAGTATCTGGATGCGGCATACACCCAGAGACTGAACTTACGCGCCAAACAGCTTGGCGTGACGGTAAATACACTGATCCAGGCCGCATGGGGTGTGTTGCTGGGGGGGATGACGGGGTGCAGCGATGTGGTGTTCGGCGTCACGGTTTCTGGCCGATCAGGTGAATTGTCCGGCGTGGAAAGCATCGTTGGGTTGCTAATCAATACCGTGCCATTACGCCTGACGTTCAGCCTGGCGGAGACGTTTACTACACTTTTGCAACGCCTACAGGCAGAGCAAACCCGGCTGCTTGATTACCAATATCTTGACCTGACGACTATCCAGGCAGATGCGGGTTACGGTGAGCTGTTTGATACCTTGATGGTGTTCGAGAACTACCCGCTCATGGAAGGCAGCAGTGAGCAATCTGATACCGCGCTGAACATCTCGCTAACGGTGCACCATGGCGGGGATGCCTCACATTACCCGCTTGGGTTGGTGGCGGTTCCGGGTGAAATGCTAGCCCTGCGTTTCAGCTCATTGCCAGACCTGTTTGATGATCAAACGGTGGCAAATCTGGCCGAGCGCTTCATGCTGATACTGCATGCCATCATTGACGATCCGCAGACGATTATTGGCAGCGTACCGTTGCTGCTGGCGCAAGAAGTTCAGGCCATGGTTCAACCTTACCCTGTGCTGGCATCATTGCCAGCCGATACGCTCCATGGAATGTTTGAAAAACGCGCGAGCGAAACGCCGGATGCGATTGCGCTGAGCCTGGGCAACGATCGCCTGAGCTATGGCGAACTTAATCAGCGCGCCAATCAGTTGGCTCGTTATCTGGTGAACCGCGGCATTGGCACTGAGGATGTCGTGGCATTGGCGTTGCCACGTTCGATGGAGACACTGATTGCGCTGTTAGCCGTATTAAAAGCTGGTGCTGCATATCTACCGCTGGATCTCCATAACCCTGCCGAACGGCTTGGTTTTATCGTGTCTGATGCCAAACCGACGCTTATCATCACCAACGCAGAAAATGCCGGCACGTTAAACGGCTCCACGCCTGATTTGGTAGTTGATATGCCTGAATATCAGCAGCGCCTGGCGCCGTTCAGCAAACGGGATCTTCAACCCGATGAACTTTTACGGCCGGTTAGTACGGCAAGCCTGGCCTATATCATTTACACCTCTGGCTCTACGGGGAACCCGAAAGGGGTGCTGATCCCGCACGAAAACGTGTTACGGCTCTTTACAGCAACGCAATCGTGGTTCGATTTTGGCCGTAATGACGTTTGGACCCTGTTCCATTCGTATGCTTTTGATTTTTCAGTGTGGGAAATCTGGGGACCATTGTTATATGGTGGCCGGCTGGTCATTGTACCGTTTATGGTGAGCCGCGATCCTCAAGCATTCCTCAAGCTACTGAGTGAAGAGAAAGTCACGGTATTAAACCAGACGCCCTCTGCCTTCTATCAATTGATAGAAGCGGATCAAAACGAGCGCGAGAAGAAATATCCACTGGCGCTGCGCAAAGTGGTATTCGGTGGGGAAGCTCTGGATCTTAGCCAGCTTGAACGTTGGTACCAACGCCACGATTCGGCAGTGCCTGAATTAATCAACATGTATGGCATTACCGAAACCACCGTGCACGTCAGCTATCAGGCGCTGACCCCGGCAATGATGCGCAGCCAATCCGGCAGCCCGATTGGCGTTGGGATCACCGATCTGCGTATCTATGTGTTGGACGACGCTTTACGCCACGTTCCTACAGGTGTTGAAGGGGAAATGTACATTGCTGGCGCCGGGCTGGCGCGCGGCTACTTGAACCGTGCGGGGTTAAGCGCCGAGCGCTTTGTTGCCGACCCGTATGGTGAACCGGGTTCCCGTATGTACCGTTCGGGCGATTTGGCCTTCAGATCGCCCGAAGGCGGGCTGATTTATATAGGCCGAGCCGATCAGCAGGTGAAACTACGTGGTTTCCGCATTGAGTTGGGGGAAATTGAAGCGGCTCTGGCGGATAACCCGCAAGTCACCCAAGCCGTGGTGCTGATGCGTAAAGATCAGCCTGGCAATCCACAATTGGTGGGGTATATCACCAGCGACAGTGACGTCGCTATTGACACGGTGGCACTGCACCACCGCGTGGCGGCAAAACTCCCTGACTATATGGTGCCTGCGGCCATTCTTCAGATTGAGCGTTTCCCTTTGACGGTCAATGGGAAACTGGATAGACGCGCATTACCGGCTCCAGACTTCAACCATAGTGGCAGACGGCGCCAGCCGCGCACGGCACAGGAAGAAATTCTGGCAGGGTTGTTTGCTGAGGTGCTGGGGCTGGAAACGGTAGGCATGGACGACAACTTCTTTGCGTTGGGCGGCCACTCGCTGTTAGTGATGCGCCTGATTAGCCGCGTATCCAGCGCATTAGCCATTGAGTTGCCGATCCGCACACTGTTTGATTACCCAACCGTGGCGCAGTTTGCCGAGCAGTTGGCGACAAAGGGCACTCAACGCCGTGAAAAGCTCACGCGCCAGGCTCGTGAGGAATATTTACCCCTTTCCTTTGCCCAGCAGCGAATGTGGCTGTTAGATAACATTGGCAACGATCATGCCGCGTATAATATGCCGCTTGCTCTGAAGCTGAATGGGTCGCTCAATGATGAAGCATTGCGCCAGGCATTGGGCGATCTGGTACAGCGCCATGAGGTTCTGCGCACGCTATATCCTCTGCATCTTGATCAGCCTTATCAGCATATTCTTGCGCTTGATAGCGTGGCACCGTCTTTGATCATCGGCAATGTGACGCCGGAGGAGCTGTCGGAAAGCATCGACAAGGCTGCCGCTTGGCAGTTCGATCTGGCAAATGATTTGCCGCTGCGTGGGTGGCTGTTCCACTTACCGGACCAGAACGAACATGTGCTGCTGCTGGTCATTCACCACATTGCCTGTGACGGCGGTTCGTTAGGGCCAATGCTGCACGATCTGTCTTTGGCCTATCAGGTGCGCTGCGAGGGCCAGGAAGCGAAGTGGGCACCACTAACCGTGCAATACGCCGACTACGCGCTATGGCAGCGTCAACTATTGGGGGATGTGCAGGATGCCTCCACACGCGGCGCACAGCAAATCGAATTCTGGCGTAGCGCGCTGGCAGGATCGCCCCAGGAAACTTATCTACCTACCGATCGCCCGCGTTCATCCGTACCGAGTCAACAAGGTGCCCGGGTCAGCTATGCGATTGACCAGGCGCTTTATGGCCGTCTGAAAAAACTGGCGCGTGATGAGGGCGTAACGCCATTTATGTTGCTGCAAACCGGGGTTGCCGTCATGCTTAGCCGGATGGGGGCTGGCGATGATATTACGTTGGGCACAGGCGTTGCCGGGCGAGCCGACGAGGCCATGGCCAATTTGATTGGTTTCTTTGTCAATACGCTGGTGCTGAGAGTAAATTGCGCGGGTAACCCTGAATTTAATCAGTTGCTTGCCAGCGTGCGTGAGTTCATGCTTTCTGCCTATGCAAATCAGGATGTGCCTTTTGATTGGGTGGTAGAAGCGCTTAACCCTGAGCGTTCTGCCTCACGGCATCCGCTGTTCCAGGTAATGTTGGTATTGCAAAATAACGGCGACAACACCCAACAATTTGCCAATTTGCAGGCAAAGCCGCAGCCGGTTGGTTTTGCCCCTGCCAAATTCGATCTGACGTTCAATTTTGATGAAGTCTATAGCGATGATGGCGAGGTGTGTGCACTCAATGCCCAGATTGAGTATGCCGTCGATCTGTTTGATCGCGATACGGTGACGGCGCTCGCGCAATACCTTGTTCGATTGCTGTCGTTCATTGCAGAAGAACCAGACACACCCGTGGCGAATATTCCACTGTTAACAGCCGAGCAGCAATGCAAAATGGTAACCGAGTGGAATGCCACGGAACAGAAAGTGCCGTTGGTGTCGTTGGCCAGCCTGTTTGAAAAACAGGTGGCGGCGGCACCAGAGCACATTGCTCTGAGTTGTGGCGATAAGCAACTTACCTATGCACAACTGAACGCGCGCGCCAATGATTTGGCACAACGCCTGCAACAGCTTGGCGTGAAAGCGGAACATGGTGTTGCATTGCTGATGGAGCGCTCGTCGTCGCTCGTGATCGCCATATTGGCGGTAATTAAGGCTGGAGGGTTCTATGTGCCGCTGCGTACCAGCGATCCATTGGAACGCTGGCAGCATATAGTGGATGAAGTCGGGGTGCAGGTTGCGTTGGTGGATGATGCACATAGCCACGTGGTTTTGCCGGCCAGTTTACAGGTGGAAACCGTAGGCAACGCCAGTACCCAGAACAATGTTGCGTGGGCCAGCGAGCCGGTAAGCGCCCAGAATCTGGCCTACGTGATGTTTACCTCAGGTTCTACGGGGCAGCCCAAAGGGATCGCCACCACACAAGATAATGTCATTACCCTGACTCTCGATCGGCGCTGGCGCAGCGAGCATCACCAGCGCGTTCTGTTGCATTCCCCCTACGCATTTGATGCCTCAACCTATGAGCTGTGGGCCACTCTGATTAATGGCCATCAGGTCGTCATCGTACCGGGCGACGATCTCGATCTGGATCTGTTGACATCGACCATCGTTGAACAACAGGTAACCGCCACATTTCTGACATCAGGGTTATTCAGGCTGATTGCGGAAGAACATCCGCAATGCCTGGGTTCTTTGCAGAAAGTATTCACCGGTGGTGAAAAGATATCCGCCAGTGCGGTGCAGGCGGTGCGGGAACATTGGCCCAATCTTGAATTGATGAATATCTATGGCCCAACGGAAACCACCACCTACGCTACGGATTATCCCATTGCGAAAACAGATGCCCCTTATCTGGACGTTCCTATTGGCGCCGCGTTGGATAACACTAGCCTCTATGTATTAGATGAATTTTTACAGCCGGTGCCAGTTGGTGCGCCAGGGGAACTATACATTGCCGGCCGCGGCTTGGCGCGTGGCTATCTTAAGCGTCCGGGACAAAGTGCGGCACATTTTATCGCCGATCCCTTCGGGCCTGCGGGCAGCCGCATGTACCGTACCGGGGACGTGGTGAAATGGCGGCGTGATGGCGTGCTCAACTTTGTTGGCCGTCGCGATCAGCAGGTGAAAATTCGTGGTTTCCGTATTGAACTGGGGGAAATCGAAGTCGTGCTGAAGCAGCACACCGCCGTGCAGCAAGCGGCGGTCATTCCGCGTGAGGATCATTCAGGCAATAAACAATTGGTCGCCTATGTGGTGCCCTTTGCAAGCCACGAAGATCTACCGGTGTTGCTGCAACAGCATGCGCGTGAACATTTATCTGATTTTATGGTGCCTGCTGTGGTCATGCTGCTGGCAGAACTACCATTAAACGCCAACGGCAAGTTGGATGTTGCCGCGTTGCCACACCCGAACTTCGGTTCGCGGCAAGGCCGCCAACCACAGACTGAAAGTGAGAAATGGCTTTACGCGCAGTTCTGCGAGTTATTGAGTATTGGACACATCAGTATTGATGACAACTTCTTCGCACTGGGAGGGCATTCACTGCTGGCAGCACGGTTGGTTGTGCGTATCGAAAAAGAATTGGATGAGAAGCTAACTATTCGTGACCTGTTTGAATCGCCCACCGTTGCACTGCTGGCGCGGCGTCTTGAAAGCAACTCGTGTGGCAATATGCTGGACGTCATGCTGCCATTGCAGCCAGCTGGCGAAAAAACGCCGCTGTTCTGTTTACACCCTGGGGGAGGATTGAGTTGGTCTTATGCGGGGTTGATCCCGTATCTGGGCGAGCAGCAGCCTGTTTATGGCATTCAGGCTCGCAGGTTGAGCACCGGCCTTGTACCACCATCAATTTATGACATGGCGAAAAATTATCTGGCAGAGATTTATAAGATCCAGCCAGAGGGGCCTTATTCATTGCTGGGCTGGTCTTTCGGTTGCCATCTCGCGCATGAAATAGCCACCTTGCTGCAAAAGGATAATAAAGCGGTCAATGTCCTGATCTTTATGGATGGTTATCCGTTGTGGAAGACTTACAGAGACATGGTACGCACCGATCGGGAAAGCCTGCGTGCAATGTTTGAGGCATTTACCGGTTCGGCACCTGAAAACGAGCAGCAGCTTAGCGTGGCTGGCTTGAAAAAACAGCTGTCTGAGATCGAGCATCCATTAGCAAGCCTCGATCAGAATATTTTCGAACGTATTCTTGCCGAGTTCCGAGATGCACCGAATTTGCTCAGCGAGTTTTCACCGAGCCGGTTCCAAGGTGATCTCATATTCTTTAGGGCACTACAAGGCCATAGCGAAGCCGATAATGTTAACTACGATCCGCACTTATGGGGGGAGTATGTTGAAGGAAGCATCACCTTGCATGATATTAATTGTTCCCACGATAGTATGTTAAGTGAAGGCCCGCTTAAAGAGATTGGGCCAATACTTCAACAACTATTCGGTATTCTTACAGGCAGCAGCGTTGAGTAAGGTTTTCCGACAAAGAGTAACATTACATATAACTCTGTAGAAATACTGTATATTGTCATTATGTTAAAGGTGTATGAAGAGTTGAAAGCCTGTTAAATCAGGCTTTCAAATTTCAGAGAAAACTACTGATATTTTTCCGGTGACACAAAGCCTACACAGACCGGTATTGGCTGAGTTTCAGGTTCAGGCTGAAAAAGAAATTCATCAGTGCTATTTATTCTGAGTTTTGGCCAGTCTTGCAAAACGCTATGGAAGTCCTCTTGCTCACAGGTTTTACCCTTTGTGCCTACCAGAATAGCGCCGTCACGTACAATATCGTTTTCTTTGACATGCCGATTATAGATATTGGGTGCTTGTCCTTCTAGCGTCCAGGGTTGGATCGTTTCCGGCTGACTTGGCGCGTAGAAAGTCAGCCACTGATGCAAGTAGTCGCCTCCGACATAATGGAGCGGTGTTGGATAGAATTGATGCCAGCGCTGCTCCAGTTGCCAGGAAAAATCTTTGATACCTTCAAACTTATGACCAGCACCACGGATATTGGCAACCATAATCAGTACATATCCTCCCCAAATCAATATTGCAACGACAGTGAGTCCTCGCAGAGTACAGCGTAATGATTTTTGTGGAAAACGGGTGATAGAACCAACCAACAGCGCTGATGAAACAGACATAAAGGGTTGTAACCATTCAGTCATTCTTCCGCCCTCATTGAATGAAAACCAGCCGTAAATAATCAGTAATGGTAACAGAATAGCGATGTTTACCAGTCGGTTAGGTTGCTCTTTCGGCCAGCTAATACGGCCACCAAGCATATAGATAATAATGCCAACAATAATCAGTGGATAAAATACGGATAATAACGAGCGGGTGGTGTGTAAATTAAAACCGTTATCTATCTGTGAATCTACCCATTTGAAGGCGGCAAAATCATTGTTCCACAGCCACCAGACGTTAGGCAGTACCAGCATAAACCAGATGATCAGTGCGATGTAAAGAGCAGGGTGGCGATAGCACTGACGCACTTTAGGTACAAATAGTGTCAGGAGGAAAACCGAGCCAACCAGTGCCAGTGTGGAATATTTTCCCATTGCTGCCAGCCCGGAACTGAGAGCAAATGCCAGCCACCAGCGCGGATTGTCGTACACTGCTCGCAGAAAGAACAGCATAGTCCACGGCCATAGCATAATTAGCAGATAATTATCGTTATAAGGGATAATATCGAAATTAATAATACCGGACAGATTCAATGTCAGCATGGCGAGCCAGGCCAGCTCTTTTTTTCCAGTCAACCGGAATGCCAAATGCCATACGCCGAGTATACCGATAGCGATAGCGATAAAGTGAATGAAGTACCAGTAAAAACTTAATGAAATACCACTTATATGAATAGCAGGTAGCATCATTGCACCGACTAACCACGGATTTTTAGGTGAACCCCATTCTCCGTTTTTACCCCAGTTCAATGCTTCGACAGCATCATAAGGGACGGTTGGGTCGAATGAATAGCTCACGATAATCCATAACAGAGCATAACCAACTGCCCATAAGTAAACGGGTTTATAGGAAGAAGTATCAGAAATAGGCATATCGATTTATCATTTATTAAAAGCCAAGGCTAATAGGATATTCGCTGATGGTTAAACCATGTATGAATGATAGAAGATTTTGACTAAAAGATAAGAGTTATCTGCGGCGCTTTTCTATACGTGCGGTTTCTGTTAGATTCCGGCGCAGCAATACCCTGATAAACCAAACTGAGTAACAGGCTATGAACCCGTTAAAGAAAAAAGCACTGGCCAGAGCATCTGCTGGTAAACAGAAAAGAAAAAACCGCGAAGAACTAAATGCGGAAGGGCGTGCACGTAAGCGCCAGAAAAAACATCGCGGCAATCCGGCTGGTAGCCGCCATCAGGAGAAAAACAGCGATAAGCATCAGTCAGGCAAGAAGCAATCTGATCCACGTCTTGGCAGTAAGGTGCCGGTTCCGCTGATTATTGGCGAGCAGCCGATGAAACCAGTCGCCGCTAAACCGAAGACTGAGACAAAACCACGTATATCGCCGCAGGAAGAGCTGGCAATGCTGGAAAACGATGATCGTCTGGATGCATTGTTGGAACGTCTGGAAAATGGCGAAAAGTTGTCTGAAGAAGAGAATGCTTATGTTGACACTACTCTGGATCGGATTGATGCCCTGATGGAAGAATTGGGAATTAAACTGGATGAGGAAGAGGGTGAAGAAGAGAAGAAGGATGACATTATGCAACTGCTGAAAGGCAACTAGTTTCGTCTTCCATGATCAAAGGCGGGTTAATCCTTATAACCACACTATTAATATGTTATTTGCTGTGGTTATTGGGTAAACTATGGCGATTGTCGCAGCATAAAACCCGGCTGCTCAGAGTCACCGCAGCGCAACACATCAAACAAATGGAAGCGTTGCGTTTAGACAGGCAAAAACATCGGAAGGAATAAGTATGTTTGAGCAAGCCATCGTCTGGGATCTGCCTTTGATCCAGAAATACAATTATTCAGGCCCCCGTTATACGTCATATCCTACGGCGCTGGAATTCAATCAACAGTATGATAATGCAGCATTTATGCAGGCTGCTGTCCGTTATCCTGAACGACCGCTTTCTCTCTACGTTCATATCCCGTTTTGCCATAAGCTCTGTTATTTCTGTGGTTGTAATAAACTGGTAACTCGTCAGAAGCATAAAGCGGATGAATATCTGCAATTGCTTGAACGTGAAATCCGTGAGCGCTCAAAGTTGTTTTCTGGCCGTAAAGTGAGCCAGATGCATTGGGGCGGAGGTACGCCAACCTATCTTGATAAAGACCAAATCAGTACATTGATGGGATTGTTGCGTAACCATTTCGATTTTCTGCCGGATGCTGAAATTTCTATTGAAATTGACCCGCGTGAAATTGAACTGGATATGATTGATCACTTGCACCGCGAAGGTTTTAATCGTCTGAGCATGGGGGTGCAAGACTTTAATAAAGAAGTACAGCGTCTGGTTAACCGTGAACAGGATGAAGATTTCATCTTTGCTTTGGTCACGCGTGCCCGCGAAACGGGTTTCAATTCCACCAGTATTGATCTGATCTATGGCTTACCGAAACAGACATCAGAAAGCTTTGCTTTCACTTTGAAGCGGGTATTAGCGTTAGCTCCAGATAGGATGAGTATTTTCAATTATGCTCATTTGCCGAATTTATTTGCTGCTCAACGTAAAATCAAAGAGCACGATTTACCGGGTGCCGAGCAAAAGCTGGATATTTTGCAGGAAACAATTGCAACCCTGACAGGAAATGGATACCAGTTTATCGGTATGGACCATTTTGCTCGCCCGGATGACGAACTGGCGGTCGCTCAGCGGGAAGGGAAGTTACATCGTAATTTTCAGGGTTATACCACTCAGGAAGCGTGTGATTTGTTAGGAATGGGAGTTTCTGCGATTAGTATGTTGGGCGATAGCTATTCCCAAAACCAGAAAGAGTTAAAAACCTATTATGCGGAATTGGAAAAACAGGGCCATGCTTTATGGCGTGGTTTAACTTTATCCCAGGATGATTGTATTCGCCGTGATGTTATTAAAGCGCTGATCTGTAACTTCCGCCTGAATTTTGCCGATATTGAGCAACAATATGGTCTGAGTTTTCCCCGTTATTTTGCGGAAGATTTGCAATTATTAGTGCCATTAGCTAAAGATGGGCTGGTTGACGTGAATGAAAAATGGATTCAAGTGATGCCACGGGGCCGGTTACTTATTCGTAATATTTGTATGTGTTTTGATATTTATTTGCGCCAGCAAGTTCGCCAGCGTCAGTTTTCGAGAGTGATTTGAGTATTTGGATGCCCGATTTTATGGTTTTCACTTAACTCTATTTACCTACATCTATACCCTATGGATTTCAAGATGCCTCGCGACGGCAAGGGAGCGAATCCCCAGGAGCATAGATAACTCTGTGACCGGGGTGAGTGAGTGCCGCCAACAAAGAGGCAACTTGAAAGATAACGGGTATTTTAAATAAAAGGGTAAATGCATAAATAATAAAGCAGCATTAAGTTTATTGGTTTGATTAAACGGGCTCATGAAATCAGTCAGGGTGGGATAGCACCGCCAATAAATGCATTAAACATGACAGGGAATAAGCCGTTTTTAGTCATTCTGTACCATTTAAACATCTGGCATGAATGGGTGACTATTTTTTCCTTTTAACTGATTAATCACCGAAAAAAAGCAGGTTTTCTATCACTAAAAAAGAGAAAACAAGTCAAAAGAGGATAACCCTGTAAAGTAATTCTCATTTCGAGGGTTTTCTGCTTTTTAGTTAAAAAACCATTTAATGAGTGGTTTTAATTGAGTAGTTTCCGTAAACCTGTTAGTTTTTACCGTCGCCTAAACCGTATTTAAACTTTTCCATTTTCATTAATATTGAATATCACATCGAATTGATTTTTTTAGAAAAAAATTAGTCTGATGTATCATATTTCAGGCTCTTGGTGAGTAGGCAGTAACCAAAGACAACAATAACAGGCCAAATGAATATAAATATCGAAGTCCATAATGACCAATGCCATACATTTACAAACATAATCAGGCTAAGTATAAAAACAACAATAATAAGAGGTAAAAAATTAAGAATGAGAGTAAAAAGGTAAAGAGATAATATAACAGCACTCACTCTGGCTGGAATCAGCCACCATCCAAAATAGTCACTGAAAATATAATTACTAAGCGACAATACTTGCATTATACCAACGAAAAGAGAATAAAATACAATAATCGCAAAAATAATGCGGCATAACTTCATCATCTTAAACAAATCCTATAATTGTTCATCTAAATCACAACGAAGGTTGTGATTTTTCTAAAAATATTGGGTTTCTCCTTGTCAGGAAACGCTATTCTTTCAGATACGCTCTGTTCACTTGGACAAAATTGTAGTTTTCAACTGGGGATACTGCTCAATCTTGCCTTTGTCGATTCTATTTCTCGATTGATTATAAATAGACCATATTTAATATGGTTTTATCAGATATAATACGGCCAGTCAATCAATTATAACGATCCCTATTTTATACAGGGGGTTTTGCTGCCATCTCGTAGATATTGTGATTATTTTATTCAAGAAGCCATGCCCGATAAGATTGTCCGCGATTTGCATCTGTGGGTTCCGTAAGCCCTCCTAATTGAGCAGGTCTTACATGTATTCCTGTCCTACTTACTTCCTGAAAGACATTCAGATTAGAGTTTGTAAGAGAAAATGTTTGGAAGATCATTTCGCCATTACGCTCAAAGCCGAGAACCCCAATATTATTCTGTGCTTGGACCGTATTGGAAATAAGCTTCGAATAAAGTATCCCCCAGGTGTCTCCTGATATTTTCCGACTTTGGGTAGGAAGCCGATTAAATACATGGTAGCGTTCGTGGAATTGACCTTCAGGAGGAGAGTTTTCGTACAGTGCGGTTGTTTGTCCACTTTGGTAATCAAAAACTATTAGTTCAGGTAAATGTTGGGCTTCCTGGCGTCCGACAACTACCATATGGCCTCCACCAGGGGAAAATAAATTATTTTGTGGTTGAGATCATGGGCGTATGTAAGCAAGGCCGGCAAATTGACCAGGATGCAAATTATTTCTCATAAAGTGAAATGTTTCACTCCAGCGAAGTTGAGCATCTTGATGATTAAAATCTGTTCGGCTTGAGTTGACCCCAGCAGCCCTGAATAAATCTTCGATTTCTATTAAGTTAGCCATGTCCTGTTGCATAATTTCTGTTTCGCCAACAAGATCGGTTGTCGTTTTATTTACGAGTGCCGCAACTGTACTGTAATAACAGTTCTGATTTAAGCCGTGAGGATTAACCTCTGAAAGCGGTCGTTCTTGTTGAAAACCTTTAAAGCCATATGCTCCATTAAATCCTTGTGACCAATTTAGTCCTTGAATAAAATAATTGAGTCCTTGCTGCCATTCCTCTTCAGTCCATAGTTCATTATTGTGCAGTGTGGTGTTTACAAGGATAATATCTGGTTCTGTTTGTACCTTAATATTGGCAGCGATATAGACTTCTTTGCCAATAACATTCAGGCCCGTTTTAGCCTTAATATTTCCCAGTTCGATTTTGCCGTTAACGTTTAAGGTAATATCACGTTGATTGCTGGTTAACTCTTTCAGATTAACCCCGACACCATCTTCGGTGGCAATTAGCTGAATTTTATTCGCGTACATGCCGCCTAAGGCTTTGGTATCCACGGCTAATTGCGGTTTAGCCCCTTCGCCAGTGATAGGTCTCACTGTGCCGTCTTTTAAGCTGATGCGGTTGGCGCCCTGCGTCAGCGACAGGGTGTTCGCCTGAATTTTGCCATTTAATTCCGTTGCCCGGCTGAGGATATCGACATAATCCGTCGCCTTACCGTCCAGTCCTTTGTCACCAATGGTGATCTGGCCTT
>NZ_PUJW01000028.1 GCF_011189575.1 Photorhabdus cinerea | reverse complement strand
CAGTGACTTTGTTGGTGACATCATGACGGGTGCGTTTATGGGTTTTCTTCTTGCCATACCAGTTACGACTTGTTTCTGTTTTCTCATAATGACTGGATTCTTCCATTGCCTGCGCGTACAGATAACCACCTTTCGCCGCGACGTCCATTGCACCTTTGGCAGTCAGTTTAGTGGCCTGGAAAAGAATACTGCCGTTTGAGATCACGGTCAGTACGCCGCCGCTGGTCAGCTCAGTGCCCTGCTGAGTCACAGATTCCGTGAATTCCCTGTTACCTTCCCGGTAGGCGTGGTTCTGTACCGATTCAAAACGCATATTGCCCCCGGAGGAAAACATGATGTCACCCTCAGACGTCAATTGAGAGCCGGCTGTGGTGATGTCACCGTTTGCTGCCATCGTCAGTTTTTTATCACCACGAACCTGAGCAATAATATGCCGGTCATCTTTGTCATTATCGTTTGTTTTGTTCATGGCAGAATAAGCCAGGGCAGAGAGGGTAATATTCCGGCCTGCGGATAATAATGTATTACCGTTTGCCCGTATCTGAACGGCTTTCCCGTTGATGTCTGCCCCACTGATAATACTGACATGATCCTTTGCCGTGATTTTACTGCTGTATATGGCTGATCCCTGGGATAACGATAAATCAGCCTGATACCTGGGTTCACAAGCACTTAGATCAATATCTTTGGCTGCACTTAAATAAATATCTTTTCCGGCAGACATCTCTGAGCCTTTGGCAGAAAGCGTATTCCCCGCATTAATCGTTAATGATTTTAAGGCATTCAAAATTCCCGATATGGGGGCATGATGCCGATTGGCTGACGTTGATTTTGCAAAAGTATAAGTATCTGCATGGTTTTCTATGGTGACATCATGACTGGCTGACAAAGAGATATTTTCAGCCGGTTGTAAATAGACATTTTGTAAAAACAGGTTTTTACCCGAATTGATAGTTAAATTACCACGGGCATTTAATTGATTGGATGCGGGATGCTCACCCGTTCTATGTTGTTCCCAAATATGGCCGACTTCATCACCGTTATGAAATGCAATATCCCCATAACGACTGAGCGCGGTCACCTCCTTTCCGCTGATATGACTGCGCCAGAGAGAGATATTATTGACAGCCGCCATAGATAAACTATTAGGGGACAAAAGTATGGAATTTTTTAGGGTGATATCACTCTCTGAAACAATATTGACATCATGAGCCGCGTTGATTTTATCACTGAGGGTTATTTTTCCCGCATGTAATAGGATATTTTCAGCGGACAGTATTGCGGGCAGTTTTTCACTGTCGACGGGATAATTGAATAAATTGAAACCTGCCGGGGCACTGTAAGGATAATGAGTATCAATATGAATACTGTCACTAAAGTCGGCGACAAGATGACCTTTTGCGATAATACTGGCGCGTTCAACCACCAGTTTGTCTTTTCTAATATCATATTTGACTTCACCGTTGGGTAAGAGATGATAATTTTTATCATCCCATCGATGATAGGTGTCAATTTTTCCAGAAATACCATTAGAAGCCAGTTGATAGATCCCCGTAGGGATATTCAGTGAATCGGTTATAGAAACATAACTATCCTTAGGGAAATATTCAAAGAGATTAAAAGATCCTGATTTGTCCTCAGATATTCTGCTGGTATTGGAAAGATTTTTGCCCGTCAAAAATATATCTTTTCCGGCTTCAATTTTGCTCATTTCCTGATTTGATAATAGATCACTGTTAACATAAATATTTCCGCCAGACATCAGGACACTGGGTTGCATGCTTTTTAATTTATATTCACTTTTATATTGTGCTGCAAGGATATCAAAATTTTTATCTGTCGGGTTGGGTGCGGTTTCTCTTTTTTCGAAATAATAGATACTCCTGACATTATTCAGTTCATGAGTCCTGACAACCAAATCGCCCTTCACGGTTTTTATTGTTGCCGATCTATTCTCGACGAGTTTACCTTTATTCCCTTGAGCATCCTTCTGTATCCACATATGATTATTGGCTTGCAGAAGTGCTTTATCTCCGGTATTGCGTAAAGTATCACCAAATATCCGTGCATCCCGGCCCGCAGTGACACGCCCTTTATTATCCAATTCAGTACTTGCCAGAGTAATATCGCGTTCTGACTGTATCTGGATATTTGGCGCAATATGGGTTTCTTTCGCACTAAGATTAAAATCCGTTTTAGCGTTGACCTTTCCCAGTTCAATTTTACCATTAACGTTTAAGGTAATATCACGCTGGTCACTGGTTAAATCTTTCAGATTAACGCCGACCCCCTCTTCTGTGGCAATCAAGCGGATCTTATTAGCATACATACCCCCTAAGGCTTTGGTATCAATCGCTAATTGAGGCTTAGCGCCTTCTCCGGTGATTTTTTTCACTGTGCCATCGTTAAAATCAATCCGATTAGCACCTTGTGTCAGGGATAAATTATTCGCCTGAATTTTTCCATTTAATTCAGTCACCCGGCTGATAATATCGACATAATCCGTCGCCTTGCCATCCAGTCCTTTACCGCCAATGGTAATCTGGCCTTGTTTAACCTCCAATGCTTCCAACGCGCCCTGTTTATCAAATTGAGGCTTACCGGTAGTCAATGTTGCACTGCCGGTATTGATAAAACCACAGCCATCACAGGTAATGCCGTTGGGGTTAGCTATCATTACATTGGCTTTATTACCCAGAATTTCCAGTTTGCCTTGCAGGTCAGAGCGCCCATTACCGGTGACTTCATTAATAATTAATTCGGCTGCTTTACCTTTTAAGTTGCTATTTGCATTTAATTGCCCAGCTAATTGTGACTTAGCCGCCTGAGTAGCGTTATTAAGCACTGCTCCTTGAGTGGCAACATTAAACTCTTTATAAGTGTTGTGAGATATCCCGGCACTATTAGGAGTAGCAATATTGACAACCGGCACATTTCCCTGAATTTGTACCTGTGTTTGGGGATTATCCGGCGTTATTCCCGCCGCCATAGCCGGGTGCAGTGGCTGAATGGCCGTCAGGTAAATTAAAAGATAACTCGTGCCTCTCGCCACAGAGTTGCTGAGTTTATTCATCGTACTATCCCTTTTGTTAAACTTAAGTGTGACAAAGTCAATGATACTGACCAATAAGTGACTCGGTTATCTGCGGTCAGGCTGCGGTGATAAAACAGCCATCTTTCCACAGAGAATATTGATGATTTAATAGTGACATCATAAAACTATTCTAATGTGAAATTAATTGACTGTCAGAATGAATAGTGTGAAATGTGATCAGCGATCAGTTATTTACTGCTGTTAATGGTGAATTAGATATATTAAATTCCGAAAAATCACGATAAGACTGGAGATATTGTCCGTGTGGACATTGAGGGCTTCACGATAAAGTTCAGTTAAATAAGTAGCAGGAGAAAACACGGAAGATACTGCTCCCGGGGATTCTCTCCCTTGCCGTCGCAATGCACCTTGAAATCTATAGGGTATATATCTCAGAAAAATTTAGTCATAAAACTGACTGATACTCTCTTTTTCTTGGCCGGATACGATGACATTTAACAGCCGTTCATAATATATAGCCATCTTATCAATGACTGCTTCTGTATACAGTTCCGGGTTGTAATTGAGTTCACACTTGATATTTTGTGGCAAATATAAGAAATTCATCCCAAGTGATTCAAAAGGAATTATTTCGGTCTCTATCACTTCCACATCAAGATTTGGCAGTGATAGTTTTTCATCTTTAGACATGTCGATAAAATCATAGAAACTTTGTGCATCCAAATAGTTAAACAGAACGTTAAATATATTATCCCTCGCCTTTTCTCCCACCGCGTCAATCACGACAGACATGTGGATATTAGAATTCTCTATGGCGCGATGAATAGACTGACTAACCTGCTTAATGATTCCTTGTAGGCTCATTTCCTTACTGATATTTGATTTTACTATCAAGTCACCCAAGAATAACCCTATTGTTTGATGGCTTTCGATGCGAGTTCGGTCAACTTTTGGTGAGGTAACAATATGTTGTGATTCACCAGAGTGCATAAAAAGACACGTGTGGAACAAAGCCATAAATAACATATAAGGTGTGATCTTCTGAGTTTCACAATATTGCAAAACAGCTTTATCCAGCGAATCTGGTATTTTGATATGACGGGCGTTAGACCGATATTTTGAAGCCAGATGTTTTCTGAAAGAAACAGGAAAGTCGCGTTCTGGATTAACATCAGCAAATTGTTGTTGCCAGAATTTAATTTGTTTTTTAGCTGCCTCAGTCGCATGGATTTCTTGCAAGTCATAAACATAACCAGAATATTGCATGGCAATTGGCGGTAACGTGTTTTCTTTCCCCTGTGAATAAGCCGTATATAACTGTTTAAACTCATTCATAATGATATTAACAGACCACCCATCGGAAATAATATGGTGCACATCAATAAATAATACCGTGATTGTCTCCGAAACAGGCAGTAGGAATGTCTTGATTAGCGGACCATTATAAACATCAAAAGGTGTTCTTAGTTTTTCTTCCCAGAGCTTGTTAATTTCAATAATAATTTGGTCTTTCTCTATTCCTCTTGGTAACGCTTCGATAACTTGAAGATTAATTTTCATATTGTTATCAGGCTGCATAAAAATCTGCCCATTTTCTTTATAAAACTTAAAACGTAAACTTTCATGTCGTTCCAAGATGGTATTTAAGCTTTTTTCCAACGCACTGTGATTCAGTTCTCCTTCCATCAGCAAAGTAATGGGTACGTGGAAACTATCCTCCAACAACGCTTCTTGAACAAAATACCAATACATTTTCTGACAATAAGAAATAGGCATTTTTCCATCAAATGTATTGTGATCAGATATATTGTATGTTGTCTGCGGTGCGGATATTTCATGCTTATGACTGTGACGAATTACACTTGCAATCTGTGCAATGGTTGGATTTACAAACAGCTGATGCATACTGAAATTATTGGTTAAAATATTTCTTATGGAAGCGGTTATTTTAACTGCCAAGAGTGAATGACCACCAAGCGAGAAGAAATTATCATAAATACCAATTTGATTGATTTTTAGATGTTCTTGCCATAACTGACAAAGTTTTTCTTCGATTTCATCTCTCGGTGCGATATAAGCCTGACGACCTAAGTCATTTTCATCCGGAATAGGTAACGCTTTTTTATCCACTTTATTGTTCAAATTCAGTGGAATGCGTTCCAATGGGATATAGAGGCTGGGCACCATATAGTCAGGCAGTTGTTTTTTCAAGGCGGATTCCAGTAGCTCTGCAAGTTCTCCACTAATAGCAGGAAGTCGCAGATAATCAGCTAAATGCGTTTGGCTGTAATCTGCATTAAAAGCGGCTGCTTTCTCCGCCAGCCAATGCGTACTCGGGCAAACATAAGCAATGAGTTTCCTGTCCTCATTGTCATGACCATCAGCGATCACGACAGCATTACTTAAAATCTCCTGCCCCGCCAGCACCGACTCGATTTCCCCCAATTCAATACGATGGCTGCGAATTTTGACCTGCGAATCCAGGCGGCCAATGAATTCCAACTCACCTTCCGGCGTCCAGCGTACTAAATCACCTGTACAGTAAAGTCGGTCTGCCGGATTGGTGCTGAAAGGATCTCGGATAAACTGTTTTTCCGTGATATCCGGTGCATTCCGGTAACCACGTGCCAGTTGAATGCCACCGATATGCAGTTCCCCGATAGCCCCAAGCGGCACCAGATTACCGTCGGAATTCAGAATACGCATCACGGTATTCGGCAACGGTTTTCCAATCGTCACTCGCTTATTTGCTGTTAATAAGGCGGAGGTCACAATCGAAGTACACTCTGTTGGGCCATAAACGTTAAACAGCTTTCTGCCCTGCGACCACTGCGCGACAATATGCGGCGCCACAGCTTCCCCTGCCAACAACAAGGTTGAAACTGTGCGCCATTTGTTGAAATCCAGATGAGGCAACAACGCCGGCGGGAGTACGGCATAGGTAATGTGGTGTTTTTCAACCATCTCATCCAACCACTCAGGCGAACGGCGATGTGTTTCTGAAATCAAATACAATATGGCGCCATAGGCCAGGGTCATTGCCATTTCCAACACTGCGGCATCAAAGCTCCAGGAAGCAAACTGCAACCCGCGAATATCAGCATCCGCACCAAATAACGTGGCTTGTGCTTGTGCCAGATTCACCCAACCCTTGTGCTCCAGCATTGCTCCTTTGGGTCGGCCAGTAGAACCCGAGGTATAAATGACATAGGCCAGATGATTTTCTGTCAGGGGCACTGAACGATGAACAACATTGCCAGTGGGCAGGTTTTGCACATGTGACTGTACCGTTTTAGCATCCAGACAGATAACGCGTTGCTGGCTGATAGGCAATTTATCAACCAACGGTGTTTCGGTCAGGATAAACTCCGCCCCGCTGTGCTCCAGCATGTATTGCAGGCGGGCCTGCGGATAACTGGCATCCAAAGGCACATAAGCGCCACCGGCTTTGAGAATACCCAGCAGTGCAACCACCGTTTGCAACGACCGGGGCAGGCAAACTGCCACCAGAATATCTGGCTGGATACCCTGCTCAATCAGGTAATGCGCCAACTGATTAGCCTGAGCATTAACCGCCTGATAACTTAAAGCCTCTTCACCAAAAACTAGCGCGGTTTTTTCAGGATTCAGTGCCACCTGTTCTTCAAACAGCTCATGGAAGCAACGACCTTGTGGGTAATGGTTCTGTGGCCCATTTAATTCATGCAGTAAGATATGCTTTTCAGCTTCTGCCAATAATGGCAGTTCATGAATGGAGGGCTCTTTATTTACTGAATCATCTGTCATCACTTCAACAATGCCACAAAGCAAGGTGTCGTAATTGGCGATAAATCTTTCAATAGTACTACTATCGAACAGACTCGTATTTGAAATCCATACTATAGATAATTCACCTGTCCGTTCTTCTTCAAAAACATGGACTTCCAAATCAAACCGAGTTGTTCTAAATAAATTATCCCCGAGTTCAATAACATCATCCTGTCCCAGTATTGTGTCACGTTGGTTATTCTGTACTGCAAACATGATTTGGAAGATGGGATTATGGTTTAGGTTCCGTTCCGGGCTGAGCTTTTCCACCAACATCTCAAACGGCAAAGCTTGATGTTCATAAACATCCAGAATGGTACGGCTGTTTTGTTTTAATAATTCACTGAACGTCGGCTGACCAGATAAATCTGTTCTGATAACCAATGAATTAACAAAAAAACCGATCAGAGGTTCAATATCAGGATGTTGTCTGCCGGCAATGGCTGTTCCAACCAGAATATCTTTTTCATTGCTATAGCGGCTCAGTAATACGGTAAAAGCCGTTTCCAGGAACATAAATAGTGTAACGTTATGTTTGGTACATAATGCTCTGATTGCTTGAGTAAGATGTATTGAAATACGCTGTAGATGAAGCCGTCCTTCGATATTTTGTTTTTCCGAACGAGGATTATCCAGCGGCACACGGTGAACTAGTGAAATTCCGGCTAACTGATTCTGCCAATATGTTAGCTGTTTTTTCAGCACATCATCTTGCAGCCAACCCTGTTGCCACTGGGCATAATCGGTATATTGAATTCTCAGCGGCGGTAGCGGATTTTCCTTACCCAGGCAATAAGCTTTGTATAACGTGAAAAATTCATGGAGAAATATTGCCATCGACCAGCCATCGAAGGCGATATGATGTATCGTATAAATAATAAGATAATCATCTTCTGCCAATTTTATTAACCGGACGCGCAACATCAAGTCCATGCTAAGGTTAAAAATCAGATTCTCTTCTTCCTTACTGAGTTGTTTTACCTGATCGTTTTTCTCCGTTTCAGGTAACACAGATAAATCATGATGTGTAATCGGTAAATCATAATCACTGGCAATAAATTGCCGCGGTTCGTTATTAATGATTTTAAAATGGGTACGCAAGACTTCATGGCGTTCAAGTAATGCCTTAACGGCTGCCTCAAACGCCTTTATGTTAATAGATTCCCGCAGCCTGAAATCCCCCATACAATTATATTGGGGACTGCCTCCATCTAGCTGATCAATAAACCATAAACGCTGCTGAGCAAATGAAAGAGGATAATGTTCTGCTTTGCCATCACGCCGAATATCTTGCAAAAAGTGATGCATTTGAGTTTGCTCTTCTGAATCTAGCTGGTTCAGAAAATCAATTAACTCCTGTTTATACTGTTTCCATTCACTGAACAAGGCTGGTGGAATACTGCTGCGGCTAGTCTCGTATTGTAAACGGTTATCAGTAACGAACAGAGTAATTCCCTGATCTAAAGACTCATTGATAATTCGCGCGGCATTTTTCATATATCACCTTTCAACAGTTCTTGCGCTGTTTCTTTCCCAGCCTGGAAATGTTTTCTTTTTTCTTTGATAAGATGAATAGTGACAATCTGTGATAGCTGCTCAAGTGTCGGGTGTTCAAAAACACTTCTCAACGGAACTTCTATTTCTAATTCGTTACGTATTGAACTAATAAGGCGGGTTGCTTGAAGTGAATGTCCGCCCAAGGTGAAGAAATTGTCATAGATTCCTACCTGACTGACATTCAATAACCGCTTCCATAACTGACCGATTTTAATTTCTATTTCATTTCTTGGCGCCACATAGTTTTGTCGGCGTAAATCGTCTTCATTTGGGATCGGTAGCGCTTTTTTATCCACTTTATTATTTAACGTGAGAGGCATTCGTTCCAAAGGAATATAAAGACCAGGAACCATATATTCTGGTAATTGCTGTTTCAGTGCTGATTCGAGTAATTCTGAAAGTTCCCCACTAATGGCGGAAATTTGCGGATAATTAGCTAAATGGGTTTGATTATAGTCAGTACGTGCCTGTACAGGTGGTAGCTCTCCTCGACTAAAAATCACATCCAGCAAATCAGGTTGCTGTTGTGACCACGTGACACCGCATTGATAACCACATTGTTCAGCGTATTGCAGTAAGGATTCGAATTCCTGAACCTGTTGTAATGCCTGTAGGGAGAAACTGCCGGCATTTGTTGGTGGCGTTATCATCTGATGAGCTGACCAGTGACGCAGCCCTTCTGCCAAAGTGAGGTCATCTTTAATTCTGGCGTTGGGGATACCTGAGACACCCAATATATCCTCTGTGCCCATCTGTAACAAATTACGCAGACTTTCAAAAGAATCGAAATTATGCCAATTTAAAAACAACTCATTACCAGATTGGGTATTTTCATCTCTTTTGTACAATATGACATCGTAACGATAACGCAACATTTCATTGTCGCCGATGCCACGTTTAACCAAAATATCAACTCTTCCAATTTCAGGGTAACGCTCCGGTAATTGGGCAAAATAAGTTGGACTGAGTAAAAACTCGGGTTCTTGTTGTAAACGCCGCTGAATACGGTTCGCTAGCGTCCCTACTTGAATACGCTGCCCGTTAAGGTGACTTTGCTCTATCGCTGTAGCATGAGCAGTTAATAGATCTAAGTTGCGGATATCTCCCAGCAAAATTTTCCCACCCGCTTCAACCGCCGGTATTAACTGTTCAAGTACTTTTTCCAGATATTGAACATTGGGGAAATATTGGACAACAGAGTTAACCACGACAGTATCAAATTCATCAGCATTCAATGTTCCTAAGTTGAGTGCATCTCCTCTTCTGAGCTGCACATGTGACCAGCCACGTTGTTGCAGAATATGTTGATGCCGATTTAAAACCTCAGCCGAAATATCGGTAGCCACCACTGATTCGCACCATTCAGCATAGCGATACAACAATAATCCGGTACCACAACCAATTTCTAGTAAGCGATAAGGATGCAAGGCTTTAATCCTGTGCATGATTCCTGCTAACCATTCCCCCATTTGCTCAAGAGCAATTGGCTGTTCAGTATAGCTGTTCATCCAGCCACCGAAATCACTGTCTAATGCGACTACATCACCTTTCTGAGTGCTCCCTTTTTGAGTCCTATCCGTTGTGGGTTGGCGGTACTGCTCATCAAAAATTTCTGTCCAGTTCTCAACGCTGCTTGCATTAAATTCAACCGCTTTTTCACCTAACCACTCTGTACTTGGGCAGACATACGCAATAAGTTTTTTATCTTCATCTTGACCATAAGCAATCACAACAGCACTACTTAAAGCATCATGCCCGGACAAAACTATCTCAATTTCACCCAACTCTATGCGGTGACTACGGATCTTAACCTGAGAGTCAACACGGCCAATAAATTCCAACTGCCCATCCAGTGTCCAGCGTACTAAATCGCCAGTTCGATAAAGCTTGTTTTCCCAGCCATCCGTTGAATGTGAGCTGAATGGATCACGGATAAACTGCTTTGCTGTGATTTCCAGAGAGTTTCGGTAACCGCGAGCTAACTGAACGCCGCCAATATACAGTTCCCCGATAACGCCCATCGGAGCCAAATTACCTTCCGGATCAAGAATACGCATCACAACATTAGGCAATGGTTTACCAATCGTAATCTTTTCGTCAGTGAGTAAAGCTGTGGTGACAATAGATGTACATTCTGTCGGACCATATACGTTAAACAGTTTTCTATTCTGTGACCAACGAACAGCAATCTGTGGTGGTACGGCTTCACCCGCCAAAAGCAAAGTTGAGACCGAACGCCATTTGTTAAAATTCAGATGAGGAAGCAGTGCTGGCGGTAGTACAGCATGGGTTATCTGATATTTTTCAACGACTTCATCCAACAATTCAGGGGAACGCCGTTGGGTTTCAGAAATCAAATACAGTGTTGCACCATAGGCTAATGTCATAGACATCTCTAAGATCATGGCGTCAAAACTCCAAGAGGCAAACTGCAATCCCCGGCAATGTGAGTCAATGCCAAATAAATCTGCTTGCGAGAATGCCAGATTAACCCACCCTCTATGTTCCAGCATCACCCCTTTCGGTTTACCGGTAGAGCCGGAAGTATAAATCACATAAGCCAGATGATTTTCCGTGAGCGGAAGTGGGCGCTCAGTAATATTATCGGTAGGCATATGTTGTAGCTGAGACTGTACTATCTCTGTATCCAGGCAAATAACTTTCTGCTGGCTGATTGGCAGTTTTTCAACAAGGTGAGTTTCCGTCAGGATGAATTCGACTTCACTGTGATCCAACATATATTGGAGGCGGGCTTTCGGATAACTGGGGTCTAACGGTACATAAGCGCCCCCCGCTTTAAGAATACCCATTAATGCCACAACAGCTTGCAATGACCTTGGTATGCAAAGTGCAACCAACGTGTCCGGTATGATCCCCTGTTCAAGCAGATAGTGTGCCAATTGGTTAGCTTGTTCATTTAATGACTGATAGCTCAAGGTGTCATCGCCAAAAATCAGTGCATTTTTTTCAGGGTGTTGTGATACCCGATCTTCGACGAGTTCATGGAAACATTTCCCGGTCTGATAAGGAATCTGTGGCCCGCTCCATTCATGCAGTAAGGTATTCCGCTCAGTCTCTGTCAATAATGGAAGGTCATGAACGGACGGTTCGCTGATACCCGCATGATGCTTCATCACGTCAACAATATTGGTCAGCAAAATTCCGTAATTGGCGATTAATCTGTTAATGGTCGCATTTCTGAACAGGCTGGTGTCAGAGATCCATCCAATGGATAACTCACCTTCGTCTTCTTCATAGATATGAACTTCCAAATCAAATCGGGTGGTCAGAAGGGAACGTTCTTTAGATGTCACAATGCTATCCTGCTCCAGCGTTGTATCCCGTTGATTATTCTGAACTGCAAACATGATCTGGAAAATAGGATTATAATTTAAATTCCGTTCTGGACTGATTTTCTCCACCAGCATCTCAAAAGGCAGGTCTTGATGTGCATAAGCATCCAGGATCGTACGACTATTTTGTTTTAATAGTTCACTGAATGTAGGCTGACCGGATAAATCCGTTCTTATCACCAGTGAATTGACGAAAAATCCAATCAAAGACTCAGTGTCTCGGTGTCTTCGTCCAGCAAGTGGCATGCCAACCAGAATATCCTTTTCACTACTGTAACGACTCAACAACACAGCAAAAGCCGTTTCCAGAAACATAAATAACGTCACTTCATGTTTGGCGCACAGTGCTCGTATTTCTTGGGTCAACGCTTTTGAAATATGTTGTGGATGAACATTCCCTTCAAAATTTTGTTTTTCTGGCCGTGGATTATCCAGCGGAAAACGGTGAAGTGGAGAAATACCTGATAATTGGTTTTGCCAGTAATCCAGTTGTTTTTGCAGAATATCACCTTGCAGCCAATCCCGTTGCCATTGAGAATAATCAGTATATTGAACTTGTAATGGCGGCAGAGGATTCCCCTCTCCTTGACAATAAGCACGATATAATGTCAGCAGCTCACTGATAAAGATTGCCAGCGACCAGCCATCACAGGCGATATGATGAATCGTATAGAGAATGAAATAATCATTATCTGTTAATTTTAGCAACCGAATACGCAGCATCAGGTCAGTGCTGAGATTAACCACTTGTTTCCACTCTTGCTCACCGAGTTGTTTAAGCTGTTGTTCCTGCTCAGATTCTGAAAATGTGGACAGATCATGTATTGTAATAGGCAAATCATAAGAAGTAGCGATAACCTGCCGTGGCTCATTATCAATGATTTTGAAATAAGTACGCAGCGATTCATGGCGTTCAAGCAATGTTGCTACAGCAGCCTCAAAAGCGTTGAGATTGAGCGGCTCTCTCAACCTGAAATCACCTGTGCAGTTATACTGAGGACTGCCTTCGGTGAGTTGATCGATCAACCACAAACGCTGTTGAGCAAATGAAAGAGGGTAATGTTCCGCACGATCATAACGCGGAATACCTTGCAGTCGGTGAGTGTCCGTATCCTCTTCTGAATCGATTTGCTTCAGGAAATCAATCAATTCTTGTTTATGTTGTTTCCATTCACTGAGCAATTCCGAAGGAATGCTGTCTCGGCTGGTTTTATATTTCAGTTTGTTATCAATAACAAACAGAGTAATCCCTTGATTTAAAGCTTCATTGATAATTTGTGCTGCATTTTTCATATATCACCTTCCAATAGTTCCTGTGTTGTCTCTTGCCCAGCTTGGAGACGCTTTCTTTTTTCCTTAACCTGATGAATCGTGGCGATTCGTGCCAATCGCTCAAGTGTTGGATGCTCAAAGACACCGCTCAACGGTATTTCAATGTTTAGATCATTGCGTATTAAGCTAGTAAGGCGGGTTGCCTGAAGAGAGTGACCACCCAGCACGAAAAAGTTGTCATAAATGCTGACTTGACTCACGCCCAACACTTCTTGCCATAACTGACTGATTTTTCTCTCCACTTCATTTCTTGGCGCGACATAACCTTGTTGGCGGAAATCATTTTCATTTGGAATAGGCAACGCTTTTTTGTCCACTTTGTTATTTAACGTGAGTGGCATTTGCTCTAGCGGAATATAAAGGCTTGGAACCATGTATTCTGGTAATTGTTTTTTCAGTGCTGATTCAAGTTGCTCTGAAAGTTCAGCTTTAATATCGGAGGATTGAGAAGCGTTATCGGTATTAAATTTCAGCTCTTTTTTATCCAGCCAGTCTTTGGTTGGACAAACATAGGCAATCAATCTCTTATCGCTCCCATAAGTAATAACCGCAGCACTGCTTAAGGCTTCATGTCCGACCAGTGTCGTTTCGATTTCTCCCAACTCAATCCTAAATCCTCTAATCTTGACTTGAGAGTCAATCCGGTCAATAAATTCCACACTACCATCAGGCAACCAACGGGCTAAATCTCCCGTTCGGTATAAACGTTGGGATTGGGATTTGTCCGTTAAATCAGTCATAAATTTCGTTGCGTTTGTTTCAGGAGCATTCAAGTACCCGCGTGCCAGTTGGATGCCACCAATACATAATTCCCCCGCGACACCAATAGGTACCAGATTGCCTGATGGATCAAGAATACGGATAACGGTATTGGACAATGGTTTCCCAATCGTAATTTTGTCATCAGTTAATAAGCCCGAAGTCACAATAGCGGTACACTCTGTCGGGCCATATACGTTGAACAGTTTTCTGCCCTGTGACCAACGAACAGCGATCTGTGGTGGTACAGCTTCCCCCGCTAAAAGCAAGGTTGAAACGGAACGCCACTTATTAAAGTCCAGGTAAGGCAGCAAAGCCGGTGGTAATACAGCATGGGTAATCTGGTGTTTATCAACTAATTTATCCAAGCATTCAGGGGTATGCTGTTGAGTTTCTGAAATTAAATAAAGTGCTGCTCCATACGCCAGTGTCATAGATATTTCTAAGATCATGGCATCAAAGCTCCAGGAAGCGAATTGCAACCCCCGGCTATATGCATCAACACCAAATAAGCCCGCCTGTGAAAGGGCCAAATTTACCCACCCCTTATGTTCCAACATAACCCCTTTCGGCTTACCCGTAGAACCAGAGGTATAAATGACGTAAGCCAGGTTATTTTCCGTGAGTGGGAATGGGCGTTCAGCGATATTGTCCGTAGGCATGTGCTGCAATTGTGATTGTATTGTCTCAGTATCCAAACAGACGACTTTCTGCTGGCTGATTGGCAGTTTTTCTATCAAATCTGTTTCGGTCAGAATGAACTTAGCTTCGCTATGTTCCAACATATATTGAAGACGGGGTTTCGGATAGCTGGGATCTAACGGCAAATAAGCACCCCCTGCTTTAATAATCCCCAATAGTGCGACTACAGCGCGTATTGAACGAGGAATACAGAGCGCGACCAATGTTTCTGGTTTAATCTTTTGTTCTGTCAAGTAGTGAGCGAGTTGGTTAGCTTGTTTATTTAATTCCTGATAGCTTAATGAATTGCCGTCAAAAATAACTGCTGTTTTTTCAGGATATCGGGCAGCTTGTTCCTCAAACAGTTCATGAAAACAGCCGCCATGCTGGCTATGATCCTGTAGGCCATTCCATTTATGTAATAAAGTGTGTATTTCAGCCTCTGCTAATAGTGGAATGTCATGGACAGAGGGTTCCCTGTGTATTAGATCGGAGCCAATACATGGCTTCATGACACTAACAACATTAGCAAGCAAGGTTTCATAATTGGCGAGCAATCTTTCAATAGTCATATTTCTGAATAAGCGGCTATCATAAACCCATAAAAGGGACAATCCGCCCTCTTCTTCATAAATATGAATTTCCAAATCAAATCGGGCTTTCAAAAGCAGACGCTCTTCAAACTCAATATTATTATCCCGCGCCAGTACCGTATCACGCTGAGTATTCTCCAGAGTAAAAGCGATTTGAAATATAGGATTATAATTTAAGTTTCGTCCCGGACTGATTTTTTCCACCAGCATTTGAAATGGCAGATCTTGATGTGCATACGCATCCAGGATAGTGCGACTGTTCTGCTTTAATAACTCACTGAAAGTGGGCTGGCCGGATAAATCCGTTCTGATCACCAGAGAGTTAACAAAAAAACCAATCAAAGGCTCAATATCATGGTGTCTTCTCCCTGCAAGTGGTGTTCCGACCAGAATGTCTTTTTCATTACTGTAACGACTCAACAATACGGCAAAGGCTGTCTCCAGAAACATGAATAATGTGACTTCATGTTGGTGACATAATGCTCTTATTTCTTGTGTTAAATCCTTTGAAATACGTTGATCATTAAGATGCCCCTCAAAACTCTGTTTCTCTGGTCGTGGGTTATCCAGAGGAAGACGGTGAAGTGGAGAAATACCTGATAACTGGGTTTGCCAATAATCCAATTGTTTTTTGAGAATATCACCTTGCAGCCAATTTCGTTGCCATTGAGCATAATCGGTATATTGGATTTTAAGTGGCGGTAATGGGGCTATTTCTCCTTTATTATATGCACGATATAAGGTGATAAGTTCATTAATAAAGATTTCTATTGACCAGCTATCGCAGGCAATATGGTGAATGGTATAGATAATCACATAATCATTTTCGGCCAGCTTTATCAGGCGAATACGCAACATCAAATCAGTACTGAGGTTAAAAACCAAGTTATCTTCTTCTTTACTGAATCTTTTGATTTGAGATTCTTGCTCAGTTTCAGAGAATGCAGTCAGATCATGTAGTGTAATGGGTAAATCATAGGAATGTGTTATGACTTGCCGTGGCTCATTATCAATAATTTCAATGTGGGTACGTAACGCCTCATGACGCTCAAGCAACGTTTTTACCGCAGCCTTAAACGCGTTGAAATTCAGTTGTTCCCGTAATCTCAAATATCCGGGACAATTATATTGGGGGCTACCTTCGGTAAGTTGGTCGATAAACCACAAGCGTTGTTGAGCAAATGAGAGTGGATAATGTTCTGCATTGCCATCACGTTGGATATTCTGTAATTGATATGTTTGAATTTCTTCTTTTGCATCGATCTGGCTCAGGAAGTCGATCAACTCTTGTTTATAATTTTTCCATTCACTGAACAATTCCGCTGGAATACTATCACGGCTGGTTTCGTATTGTAATCGGTTATCAGCAACAAACAGAGTAATTCCTTGATTTAAAGCCTCATTCACAATTTGCGCTGCATTTTTCATATATCTCCTTGAAAATATAATATCAAATTATTTATACACGTGATTATTTATTACATCCGTAATTGTAAAATAACAAATTTATAATCATGTTAGCATATAGGAATCGAAAATCATTATCGACGTTGTTTGATTTTATTATCAAAACAGAGGAAAAATAAATAACTCCTCATAATTATGACACGCCCCATTTTATTACTCTCTGTTATTCCTATCGGAAAATGAATTCAAAAACACTTTCACTTTTTCGGGCAACTGCCACATGTACTGGCAGCAATGATTTCGTGTCACCATTTCATACAGGGGTTGCCACAGGCACTCAATTTTATTCAGTCAGGAATAATAAACAGGTAAAATAATAAACAGGTAAAATAATAGGTAAAATTTAGGATAATGGGTCTGCCAATCACTGACCCGCCGGTTTTTATGAATACGATAATTATCCAAAATTAACGTTAAGGTTTCAGCGTGACAATATTCGCAATTGAATGATTGATCCCCTTCAAAATGAAACCTAAACATCCCTTTAGGTATCTCACCAATTTCAACTAATGCTTAGGCAGTTTTTCCAGGATATTTAATTAATTTCGTAATATTAGTTATTACCTATATAGCCTTATTCTTCATTCAATCAGTGTATACCTGTTATCTTTCAAGTTGCCTCTTTGTTGGCTGCACTCACTCACCCCGGTCACAGAGTTATCTATGCTCCCGGGGATTCGCTCCCTTGCCGTCGCGATGCATCTTGAAATCTATTGGGTATAGTTATTCCAATATTACTCAAAAAATCATCGGGAATAATTGTCCCTTTCAATGCCGAAAAAAACCATCCCAGTCGGGTGGATTACGGGGTAATATTACATCTCCGGTCTCAAAATCCTGCCGAATAAAAACTTCATCAGGGTCAAACCAATAAGCCGCAGGCAAACACACCGCTTGATTCCTCCCATTAATAAACAATTTCGCGACAATATCAAAACAGATGACAGATATTGATATGTGACCAAACACGATGTTATAAAGCGATCAATTTAACCGTAAGTGATAAATTCGTTGTCCTTCAAAAAAACACTCTGTTTTACTTGACCCGTATCAAGGATACGAGTATATATTTTCATAAATTTTCTTTATGTATACCGTATTTTCAGACTCATATTCATTTATTAAATGGATATCCTGGCTTTATTAAGAAGTTGAGTTTTCTTTCTATCTTTTGTTTTACATCACAATTTACTATACCCAATGGATTTCAAGATGCATCGCGACGGCAAGGGAGCGAATCCCCGGGAGCATAGATAACTCTGTGACCGGGGTGAGTGAGTGCAGCCAACAAAGAAGCAACTTGAAAGATAACAGGTATAAACCAGAAAATATGAAGGAGAGAAGATGAGCAACGCGATCAAAGAAATAAGTGATGCTAATATTGCATATGCAGCAACTTTTGATGATGATAAAAGAAACCTTGGTTTACCTGCTGTCAGACGATTTGCCATATTGACTTGTATGGATGCCAGATTAGACCCGGCAAAATTTGCAGGTTTATCTGAAGGCGACGCCCATATTATTCGTAACGCAGGCGGAAGAGCCAGTGATGATGCCATTCGTTCACTTATCATTTCTTACAAACTTTTCGGCACAAAAGAGTTGTTTGTCATTCATCATACTCATTGTGGGATGGAACTTTTTACAGACAATATCATGGGCGATCTACTGGAAAGCAGCCTGGAAAGTGTCATCATGACAGATGAGGGATTTAAAGAAGTCGGCACCAGCGCCGGTTCACCTGAGGGAAAATATATCAAATGGCTCACCATTGACAATCAAGTTAATAGTTTAATTGAAGATATTCACCGTATTCGTACTCACCCTCTTGTACCCGCAAGTATCGCCATATATGGGTACATCTATGATGTGAAGTCAGGAAAATTAATTGAGGTTCCTGAAGCAACAAGTCTTGCAAATGCAGAGTCGTGAATCAAACTTGTTGGTATACCGTAATCATTGAAGATGTTTGATTTCGATAGGCTTGTGTGATTTATTCCCCACGCTCAATCTATAAGTGATTAGCGTGGGGTTTCTTATCAGTGATTCTATACTCTGCTTATTTTACTGCTATAAAAATTTAAAAATGTGAGTGCTGCAATATTAAAGATTTTATATAAAGGGTAAATTTAACTCAATAAATGCAAATTTTTAAAAAGATAATTACTACGCTTAATCGAAGCCCATTAACCATTAGTAAAAAGTAAAAAGTAAAAAGTAAAAAGTAAAAAGTAAAAAGTAAAAAGTAAAAAGTAAAAAGTAAAAAACCATCAGTGTAAAACCGAACGGACTGGTATTTAAACACTTTCTCTCCGCTATTGATGCCTTATTAAAACTATTCAAAATTACAGGTAAAACAGCGCCAGTAAAAATAAAATCGACGATGATTAACGTTTATTAAACGTAAAATACGATATGCCATGATGATTACCCCCAAAAATTAGGCATTAAAAACAGTTAAAAATTTACCCCAATTAAAACCGGGGATTAATACCATGAATTTTAAAACTGGCCTATTATATAGTTATCAGTAAAGAGATTAAAAACAAAAATTAACTCTGTTAATGCTTATATCCATTTTTGTGGAAAACAACAAATAAGAATATCAATTGCTTAATCAAAAATGTATTTTCAAAAAGGAAATAACTTTATTAATGTTTTCAATTTTAATTAAACTTCGTCTTAAATCAGTTAAATAATCGTTATAAGAATAAGAAGCACCAGAATATAATCGCGGAAATCCTTTTCTTCCGGCATCGGTAGCGATTCAATATCGCTGCCCACTTTATCCGGGATCGGCAATACGGTTATTTGCGACGGAATAAACGGCGGTTCTTCATTCCCGGTATGGGCCGGCACTTTAAATTCCTGTTCGTTCGGCGTCCATAAAATCGTCGGCCTGTTTTCTCCCGGTTCCCAGAACTCGTAATTCCCTGTAGTCCGGTTCAATCTCATCATATGAACCGGCACTCTATCCAGACCACTTTCCGGGCTGACGTGATACCCCTGAACGGTCAGACCAAGCACAATGGATTGAAGAAAGAGTCAACAAAGCACTTTTAGAAAGGCAAAAATAAAGCGCTGACCCAAGGATCAGCGCTTCGCCATTATTTATACCCGTTATCTTTCAAGTTGCCTCTTTGTTGGTTGCACTCACTCACCCCGGTCACCGAGTTATCTATGCTCCCGGGGATTCGCTCCCTTGCCGTCGCGATACATCTTGAAATCCATTGGGTATATCTATTAGATATTCATTATTGTCCAAACATCTCCCGCAACCAGCCCGGCGCTTGTTCTTGTTGCTGAACAGGTTCTGACACAGCTGTTTGCTGGCACAAGCTCTGTGGAGCATCAGTCCAAACCGGTAATGTTCTCCAACCACTGCCACTACAGTTGAAGCTGCCATCTTCGTTAACCGCCATATCCACAATCCCTTCTGGCGGAATGTTGTTCAACATCAGCGGTGTCTGATTTTCCAGATAACGGCGATATACACTTAACGCTCCAGTAGCCCCGGTCAAATTAGTCGGTTCATTGTTATCCCGGCCAACCCATGAAATCACGACTTCTTTGCCATCAATACCTGCAAACCAGCTATCACGCAGGTCATTAGTTGTACCTGTTTTACCGGCTAAATTATAACGACCAAACTTAGCCGCCAGAGAACGAGATGTCCCCCTCGCTACAACCTGCTGCATACCATACAGCGTCAGATAAGCCGCTTGAGCAGGTACAGCCCGTTCAGCTTGCGGGTAACTCTGATATATCACCGTGCCATCTTCCGTGATGACAGAACGTAATGCAGAAAGCGTCGCACGGTTGCCGCCGCTCGTCATCGTCTGATATTCCTGAGCCACTTCTAATGGCGTCAAACTAAGAGAACCCAGTAACATAGCCGGAACCTGATGAATCACTTCTTCCGGCACGCCAAGCCGGACCAAAGTATTACTGACATGATCAAGACCCACAGCCAATCCAAGATTCACCGTCGGAATATTAATTGAACTCGCCAGCGCATCAACCAACATGACTCGCCCACGGAAACGACGGTCATAATTTCTCGGCTCCCAAGCCTTACTGTTAGGCTGTTTTACCGTAAGGGGTTCATCTGCCAACCAGGTATTTAACCGATATTGATCAGGTTCACTCAGCGCCGCCAGATAAGTAGAGGGTTTTGCCAACGAACCAATTGAACGACGTGCCATCATCGCCCGGTTAAATCCCGCATACTGAGGCTGAGAACCACCGACCATCGCCCTGATTTCACCACTAATGCGATCGACAATCACCATTGCCCCTTCAAGATCAGCAATCTTGCGGGTTTTTCTCAGGCTGGCAATCCCTTCTTCCACTGCATTTTCAGCCGCATCCTGGGATACCGGGTCCAGAGTAGTAAAAATTTTTACACCGGACAGATCATTCACTTTGTCGCCCAGCTTGTTCTGTAATTCCTTGCGAACTAATTGCATAAACGCAGGTTGTGGGGTAATCACTCCACTTTTCGGTTTTACGCCCAATGGACGAGCACTCAGTAACTTATAAAGATCTTCATCAATAATTTGCTGATTTTGTAAAAGTTTGAGCACCACATTACGACGTTGAAGAGCTAGTTTAGGATTACGCCACGGGTTATAGAGTGAAGCCCCTTTTACCATACCAACCAGCAATGCTTGCTGATCCAAACTTAATTCATCCACCGGGCGACCAAAATAATAGAGGCTCGCCAGTGGAAATCCTCGGATCTGTTCATCACCACTTTGACCTAAAAACACTTCATTCAGATACAGTTCGAGAATCCGATCTTTGCTATAGCGGTAATCCATCAGAACCGCCATGTACGCTTCATTGGCTTTACGCACTAAAGTACGTTCATTGGTCAGGAATAAGTTTTTAACCAATTGTTGCGTTAGGGTACTTCCCCCCTGAACGGTACGCCCTGCAACCAAGTTAGCCAATGCCGCACGCCCAATAGAAAGAATACGGATACCATCATGTTGATAGAAATAGCGGTCTTCTGTCGCCAGTAAGGTATTAACCAGTAAATCTGGGAAGCCAGAACGTGGCACGAACAACCGCTGTTCGCCATTGGGTGACTGCAACATGGTAATCAGCTTCGGATCAAGACGGAAGAAACCAAACTGACGTTGGTTTTCTATATTTTCGATCTCTGCCAGACGATTATCACTGAAAGTCAATAGAGCGTGGATCTGCCCTTCTTTACTGTCAGGGAAATCAAACGGACGACGCAGCATTTCAATTGTTTCGCCTCTGACAGAAAACTCACCTGGACGGGTGATTTTCGTCACCTGACGATACTGCATTCCCTCCAGCAGATGTACCATCTCTTTTTTACTGTAGTTCATGCCCGGTTCAAGATTGACCATCCGGCCATAAACTGCTGCTGGCAATTCCCAGACTTTTCCATCAATGCGGTCACGAATTTTAGCATCCAGATAGACACCATAAATTCCCACTAATACCGCAAAAACAATAAATATTTTGAATAACAACCAGAACCAACGCCACTTTTTCTTAGGTGGACGGGCATTTTTTCCTTTCTTTGTCATGGGTTGGTCCTCTTCATCATCGTAGTCGTCATCCTCTTCATAGCCATCATCATAATCATCTAACAGATGCCGTCTTTTCAATGGCGGTTTACGACGGGATACAGATTTTTTGCCTTTACGTCCGATTGGTTGACGATCTTCACCAGACATTCCAAAATTCTCCAAAACCATTTAGATGCTGAATAATGGGTATTCATATTTCTTTCTTTTAATGAATTTATTCGCCTACAAGAAAGTTGTTAAATTCTATTGCGAATATTTTTTTACCCGCCGGGTTGGTGCTGTATTTGCCGGATCATCCGGCCATAGATGTTTTGGATAGCGTCCTTTCATCTCTTTTTGCACTTCACGGTATGATCCTTGCCAAAAAGCAGCCAAATCCTGCGTAATCTGCAATGGCCGCTGAGCTGGCGATAACAGTTCAAGCACCAATGTTACTCGCCCTTTTGCCAGAGATGGGCTTTGTTGCTCACCATACATTTCCTGCATCGTGACTGATAATACTGGGGGTTTGTCACTGAAATAACGGATTGCAATCCGGCTACCGGTAGCAACAGTGTAATAAACCGGCAGTTCATTATCCAGACACTGTCGTTGTTGCCAGTCCAGTAAACTTTCCAGTGCTGGCAACAAATCAATCTGTTTCAGCCCTTTCAAATCATGCACATTAGTCAGAAACGGCATTAACCAGCGTTCAAGAGAAGCCATCAATGAATCATTATCTACCTCAGGCCACTGTATTTCAGGCAACCACTGAGCCGCACACTGGATACGAGTGCATAACTGAACAGCCGCAGATGACCAATTCAGTTCATGTAATCCCTCACTGCGTAACCAGTTTAACAGAGCCTGTTGTAATTGCTCATCAGAAGGTTTTGCCAATAACTGGGCTTTGACTGTCAGGTTTCCACATTGCAACTTTTTCCATGCTTTTAATGTGCCTTTATTATCGTCCCATTCAACAATACTTTGTTCGCTAAATAAACCCGGTTGTTGTTGTGCCAGTTGTTCAATGTCCAGTGAACAAGCCAGCAAAATGCGGGCATCAGGGTTTTTGCTACTTTGTAATAATGAAGGCGCCACCAGCCACGATTCGTCAGATAATTTTTCTTTATCATCGATCATTGCCCCTAAACCATTTGCTAGTTGAAAGCGACCATGTTTATCTCGATTTTTAGCTATTCGGTCAGGAAAACTCTGAGCCAATAACATTGCAACTGCTCCACAGGCTGGCTCGCCAAAATGGCCGCCGATATTGCTGACTAACTGCTTTGCCCGCCGTAGCCATTGAGTCTGACGCTGCTCAACCCAATAAGTGATATCCGGCTGAACATCACGGGGAGGTTCCTCTAGAATCGCTGTCAGCATAGCGGCAGTGGCCAGCGTATCGGCTCCCTGCTCCGAACCGGCACATAACATAGCAGCCAAACGCAGATCACTGCCGGATTCTGCCATTTTCCTGCCTCTGGATGTTAACTGACCATTATGATTTACCGCGCCTAACTGTAATAACAGCGATTTGGCTACCGCCAGTGCAACGGTTGGCGGCTTATCCAACCAGTGCAGTTGGGAAGTATCATGACATCCCCACTGCAATAAAGAGAGCCATAAGCTACCGAGGTCAGCATTCAGTATTTCGGGTTCACTGTGCTCTGCGGCCCTTTCTGCCTGTTCCTGGCTGAATAGATGCCAACAAATTCCAGCTTCCAACCGTCCGGCTCGTCCAGCTCGTTGTGTCATAGAAGCCTGACTAATACGTTGTGTGATCAAACGGGTTAATCCGGTTTTTGGCTCAAAACGGGTCGTGCGTTCAAGGCCACTATCAACCACCAATCGAATACCTTCAATCGTTAAGCTAGTTTCTGCAATGTTAGTCGCCAAAACGACTTTACGGCGTCCAAGTGGTGAAGGTTCGATAGCTTTTTGCTGTTCAGCTAACGATAAGGCACCGTATAACGGGCAGAGAGCGGTATCTTCTGCCACTTTCCCGTGAAGAAATCCCAATACCCGCTGAATTTCCCCAATCCCCGGCAAAAACAATAACAAAGAACCCTGCTGTTGTTGGAGTAATCGCAATACAGTGGTAGCCACACTTTGCTCAAAAGGCTGATGAGCAGGTAAAGGATGATAGTTTCTGGTTACAGGAAAGCTGCATCCTTCAGAAATAATCACCGGCGCATCAGGTAATAAAGCAGAAAGGCGCTGATTATCCAACGTCGCTGACATGATCAGAATCCGCAGATCATCCCGCAATCCTGCCTGTACATCCAGAAGCAATGCCAGCGCCAGATCAGCCTGTAAGCTGCGCTCATGGAATTCATCCAGAATCACCAAAGAAACACCTTCCAGCATCGGGTCCTGCTGTAACATACGTGTCAAAATGCCTTCTGTTACCACTTCAAGACGGGTAGCCGTACTCACTTTGGTTTCTGAACGCATCCGGTAACCCACAGTCTGCCCAATATTTTCATTCAGTTGAGTCGCAAGACGGTTAGCTACACTACGAGCGGCAATCCGCCGTGGCTCTAACATAATGATACGTCCGGGAAAATCAGCTTTTTTCAGGAGTTCCAATGGTAATCCCGTAGACTTCCCAGCACCGGCAGGAGCATGCAGCAGTACCTGTTGTGAGTTTTTCAATGCATTAAGGATAGGTTCGATGACCTCGTATACAGGCAATAAAGACACAAACACTCCATTAAAGAAAGTTAACTTTCAACCGCCGACATTGTAGCATTGCCTGCCTCAATCTTATGCCATCAGTCATTAAGGCGTTTTTATGAAATTCCATCCTCCGTTACAATCTGCCACGCTAATTCGTCGCTATAAACGTTTCCTGGCTGATGTCATCACACCAGAAGGTGAAACATTAACTATCCACTGCGCCAATACGGGTGCTATGACCGGCTGTGCTACGCCAGGAGATACGGTTTGGTACTCCACATCTGATAGTCCAAAGCGTAAATACCCCAACAGTTGGGAATTGACAGAAACACAGGATGGTCACTGGATTTGCGTTAATACGCTCAGAGCAAATGATTTAGTCGCTGAAGCCATTGCACAAAATGCCATTCCAGAATTTTCTGAATATAAAAAAATCAGCCGGGAAGTGAAATATGGCGAAGAGAACAGCCGGATAGATCTACTGTTACAAGCAGAACAGCAAGTTAATTGCTATATTGAAGTGAAATCAGTAACACTGCTCCAAGAAAATTGTGGCTATTTCCCAGATGCTGTCACGACCCGCGGACAGAAACACTTGCGGGAATTGCAACACATAGCAGAACAAGGGCAAAGAGCTGTTTTATTTTTTGCTGTCTTGCACTCTGGGATCAAACAGGTCGCTGTTGCTGCACATATTGATGATAATTATTCATCTCTTTTGGAACAAGCGCAAAACTTTGGGGTCGAAGTTATCTGTTACCAGGCCAATATAACAAAAAAAGGGATGGTTTTAGGTGATAAATTAACTTTTATTCTAAATGGTTAATTTATTGATTCACCTAATATATACAGTCAGATTGTACAGGGTGTAAAGACATCCGATACGTTTGTCTTCACTCCATTGTGAAACTAATAGCAGGAACAATTGCCAACCCATGCTCCATCTGCTATTTATAGCGGCCTGTTTTTTTCCCCGCTAGGGGTTCGTTTGATAGTGCGTGAGTTAGGAGAAGTATTATGCAAGAAGGGCAAAAACGTAAAACCTCGTCCTTAAGCATTCTCGCCATCGCTGGGGTAGAACCTTACCAAGAGAAGCCAGGTGAAGAATACATGAACGATGCCCAGTTGGCGCATTTCAAGCTAATTCTTGAAGCATGGCGCAATCAGCTCAGGGATGAAGTAGATCGTACTGTATCTCATATGCAAGATGAGGCAGCGAACTTCCCCGATCCAGTTGACCGTGCAGCGCAGGAAGAAGAGTTCAGTCTTGAATTACGTAACCGTGATCGTGAACGTAAATTGATTAAGAAGATCGAGAAAACACTGAAAAAAGTCGAAGATGACGATTTCGGTTTCTGTGAATCTTGTGGAATTGAGATAGGTATCCGTCGTTTGGAAGCCCGTCCAACCGCAGATTTATGTATTGATTGTAAAACCTTAGCCGAAATCCGTGAAAAACAGATGGCTGGCTAATTAATCGTGTTCCAAATACGGCGTCTTTGATGGCGCCGTATACACAACCTTCACTGATCCCCATATGATAAAGCCTGAACGTCCCCTCGCTTATATTGGGCGTTTCGCCCCGTCACCTTCGGGTGATCTTCACTTTGGTTCGTTAATCACAGCAATTGGCAGCTATTTGCAAGCCCGTGCTAATCAAGGAAAATGGCTGATACGTATTGACGATATTGATCCGCCCAGAGAGGTTGCCGGCGCTGCCAGCCGTATTCTCCAATCCCTTGAACACTATGGCCTACATTGGGATGGTGAAATTCTCTACCAATCTCAGCGCTATGAAGCTTACCGTTATGTTCTTAATCAGTTGCAACAACAAGGCTTAAGCTACAACTGTATCTGTACTCGTCAACGTATTCAGCAGGCTAATGGTTTTTATGATAAAAACTGCCGTGAATCAAATCTGCCTCTTAATCATGCAGCAATCCGACTTAAGCAGAATAATCCTGTTTATGGTTTTGAAGATAAATTGCTGGGATACCTGAGCGCCGACCCTGCCATGGCTGAAGAAGATTTCATTATTCATCGTCGTGATGGCTTATTTGCCTATAATCTGGCGGTTGTTATTGATGATGATTATCAAGGTGTGACAGAAGTTGTAAGAGGGGCTGATTTAATTGAGCCAACTGTTCGCCAGATTGCACTTTACCAGCAATTAAATTTAAAGATACCTGATTATATTCACCTACCATTGGCTCTGAATAAAAACGGCAATAAACTTTCCAAACAGAATCATGCCCAGCCCGTCCCACTGGATGATCCCCGACCGTTACTCATTGAAGCATTAGCTTTCCTTAATCAGCCTGTCATAAAAAATTGGCAGGATCTTTCCCGTGACCAGTTGTTGAAAAAAGCAACAACACATTGGGATCTGGACCGGATTCCACGACAAGGTAAAATATACAAGTAACATGAATAAAGTTACCGTTAGTCATAACAACCATTCTCAAAAAATACACAGTAGGCTATGATTAGCCGCTGTTTTTTATTCGTTTTTATATGATTAGTTACTTATCGAGGTGTACCATTTTTAACCGAGTAGCAAATTTCTGCCGTAATTTATTGATCCGCGAGGGAAAAATTAACCGCGAACTACAGGCAGCCAGTGAAAGGCCAGTCACCGTATCTGACCGTTCTTCTCAGGAAGAGTACGTAACTCTTCACTCTAATCACCAAAATACCTGCCAACTTTCATCCAGCGTGAACGCTCAAAAGAAAGTTGAACAGGAAAATCCTTATTCAGATTTACCCATAATGGTAATTTCACGTGAACAACACAATATTTCCCGTAGGGATATCAGTGAAAATGCGCTTAAGGTACTTTACCGTTTAAATAAATCTGGTTTTGATGCTTATCTGGTTGGCGGTGGTGTCCGTGACTTGTTGCTGGGCACAAAGCCGAAAGATTTTGATATTGCCACCAATGCAACACCAGAACAGGTTCGTAAATTATTCCGTAATTGCCGTCTGGTGGGACGCCGTTTCCGCTTAGCTCATATTATGTTTGGCCCGGAAGTGATTGAAGTTGCAACATTCCGTGGTCCGCATGAACAAACTGATTCCGATGATAAAAGTCAGTCACAACAGGCTCAGAGCGGTATGCTGTTACGGGATAACATCTTTGGTTCAATTGAAGAAGATGCTATGCGCCGTGATTTCACGATCAACAGCCTCTACTACGGCATCAATGATTTCTCTCTGCGTGATTATGTTGGCGGTCTTCATGATCTGGAAACCGGCGTTATCCGTCTGATTGGTGATCCAGAAACCCGCTATCGGGAAGATCCAGTAAGAATGCTGCGGGCAGTTCGTTTCGCCAGCAAACTGAATATGACCATCAGCGAAGATACCGCCGAACCTATCTCTCGTCTGGCTTTTCTACTGAACAATATTCCACCTGCTCGCCTGTTTGAAGAGTCTTTAAAACTTTTGCAAACAGGCCAAGGCTACAGCACTTATAAGCTGCTACGTGAATATCACCTGTTCCAACCACTATTCCCATTGGTTCAACGCTATTTCACCGAAAATAACGATTCGCCAATGGAACATATGCTCAATCAGGTTCTGAAGAATACCGACTACCGGTTACAGAATGATAAGCGGGTTAATCCGGCGTTTTTGTTCGCTGCGATGCTTTGGTATCCACTGGTTGAACATGCTGAAAAGCTATCTCAGGAAAGTGGTTTAACTTACTACGACTCCTTTGCATTAGCTATGAATGATATTCTGGACGAACAGTGCCACTCTATTGCCATTCCTAAGCGCCTGACAACCATCATGCGTGATATCTGGCAATTACAGTTACGTCTGCCACGCCGTCATGGTAAACGGGCAAACAAACTGATGGAACATCCTAAATTTCGTGCTGCCTATGACCTGCTGGAGTTGCGTGCCAATGTTGAAAACCGCAATGAGCTAAAAGACCTTGCCCACTGGTGGGGAGAATTCCAGCAAGTCAATGCATCACAGCAACGGAGTATGATTTCCGAATTGAGCAATGATGTTGTCCGTCGCCGTACACGGTCACACCGCTACTACAAACCAAGATTGGGCAGGGATAGCAGATAATCATGGCCCGTGTTTATATCGCTCTTGGTAGCAATCTAGCGAAACCTGTGCAGCAAGTAAAAAATGCGCTTGCTGCATTAAAAGAATTACCAGAAACAGAGTTTATTACCTGTTCCTCTCTGTATCGTACCAAACCGATGGGACCACAGGATCAACCAGACTTTCTGAATGCGGTGGTAGCACTGGAAACCACTCTGGAACCGGAAGCATTGCTCAATTACACCCAAGCGATTGAATTGGCTCAAGGACGAGTAAGGAAAAATGAGCGCTGGGGACCAAGGACACTTGATCTGGATATCATGCTATTTGGTGATCAGGTCATTAATACTGAACGCCTGACAGTTCCCCACTATGGACTAAAACAGCGCGAATTCATGCTTTATCCATTAGCTGAAATTGCCCCTGACCTCGTGTTTCCTGATGGGGAAGCTTTATCTGAAAGACTGAAACATACCCCAGAAAACGGCCTGGCACTTTGGCTACAACCACAGCCCTCTGATTCCAGTAATTGCATATAAGGATTTCAGTTCAGTTCGTGGCCGATTTCTGTACATAACAAGAAAAATTGCAGGAGAAGATAGATAATGAAACCAATGACCATGACTGATCTGAATCAGCTTAAAAAAGAAAAACGGAAATTCGCGACGATTACCGCTTATGACGCCAGCTTTGCTCGCCTGTTCGCCGAGCAAGGTATTGATGTCATGCTGGTTGGTGATTCTTTGGGTATGACATTACAAGGGGCGGATACCACCATTCCAGTAACTGTTGAAGATATTGTCTATCACACTCGTTGCGTCCGTACCGGAGCACCATATGCTTTTCTCATTGCCGATATGCCTTTCATGAGTTATGCCACACCAGAGCAGAGTTGTGAAAACGCGGCCAAACTTATGCGTGCTGGCGCTAACATGGTTAAAGTTGAGGGCGGTAACTGGTTATTCGATACCATTAAGATGCTTACCGAGCGTTCCGTACCAGTTTGCGCTCATTTAGGGCTAACTCCCCAGTCGGTCCATATTCTGGGAGGTTATAAAGTTCAGGGACGCGATGAAATATCAGCCAATCAATTGATAAAAGATGCAATTATATTAGAAAAGGCGGGCACACAATTGCTGGTACTGGAATGTGTCCCCGTTGAATTAGCTAAACGTATCACCGATAAATTACAGATCCCAGTAATTGGTATTGGTGCCGGTAATATGACTGATGGGCAAGTTTTAGTGATGCATGACGCATTAGGCATTACAGCAAGCCCACCTAAATTTGCAAAAAACTTCCTTGAAAAAGCTGGAAATATACGTGATGCCATCCGTCTATATAAAGAACAGGTGGAAAACGGCACCTATCCTGGCAAAGAACACTCATTTTATTAATAACTCACCCTTGTTAGCCCGAAAGCTTTGAACAAATTAAGGAGTATTAAGCAATGCTGATTGTCGAAACTGTACCGATTCTACGCCGTGAAATCCGCCGCTGGCGTCAGGAGGGGAAACGCATTGCACTAGTGCCAACAATGGGTAACTTGCATGACGGCCATATGACGCTAGTCGATGAAGCCAAAGCGCAAGCAGACGTTGTTATCGTCAGTATTTTCGTTAACCCGATGCAATTTAATCGTCAGGATGATCTGGCAAGATACCCGCGCACTTTGCAGGAAGATTGCGAAAAGCTCCATCAACACGGTGTCGATCTGGTATTTGCTCCTGCCGATAAGGAAATGTACCCTAATGGTATGGAACATCAGACTTATGTTGAAGTTCCTGAACTTTCTACCATTCTGGAAGGTACCAGCCGTCCCGGTCATTTCCGTGGCGTTTCAACGGTGGTAAGCAAATTGTTCAATATGGTACAGCCGGATTTGACCTATTTTGGCGAGAAAGATTTTCAGCAATTACAGCTTATTCGCAAAATGATTGCCGATATGGCTTATGATATTACTTTGATTTCAGTACCGACTGTACGCGATAAAAATGGCCTGGCTCTCAGTTCACGTAATAAAAACTTAACAGCCGATGAATATAAAATCGCGCCAGAACTCAGCAAGATCATGAAATCTATAGCTGAAAAAATGGCACAAGGTGAACGCCACACAGAACAATTGCTCACCCAAGCTTCCGAACAGTTACGCGAAGTTGGTTTTATACCTGATGAGCTGTTTATCCGTGACGCCGAAACTCTGGCTCCGTTAAATATCGAAAGCAAAAAAGCGGTTATTCTGATGGCTGCCTGGTTAGGACAAACCCGTTTGATCGATAATCAACAGATAGATTTAATGCAATAATCGCCCGCTGTATCAGGCATTACTGATGCAGGAAAATAAAATAATAGATTCTAAGTTGTCATCGAATCAGGAGAGAAACCATGTTGCGCACTATGCTACAGGGGAAATTGCACCGAGTGAAAGTCACTCAGGCAGATCTGCATTATGAAGGTTCCTGTGCAATTGATCAGAATTTTATGGATGCAGCCGGTATTCTGGAATATGAAGCCATTGATATCTATAACGTGGATAACGGTGAGCGCTTTTCCACTTATGCTATTGCTGCTGAACGTGGCTCTAGAATAATTTCAGTCAACGGAGCAGCAGCGCGTCGTGCCGCAGTAGGTGACAAGCTAATTATCTGCTCATATGTACAAATTTCAGATGAAGACGCCCATCATCATAAGCCGAATGTAGCTTACTTCGACGGCGATAATATTATGAGCCGTATGGCTAAAGCCGTGCCAGTTCAAGTGGCTTAAATATTAATTATATGCTCGATAATGGGTAGGTCGTGAAGTCATCTGTAAATAAACTTCCCCTACCCATCAAACAAAATAATCTACAATTAAGTCCTCAATCCCCGCCCTGTTTCAATTAAATACCAGGCAACAAGATAAAAAACCACAATAAACGCGGTTAAAACCCCCAATGTTGTGACTAAAGAAACATCGGTAATTCCCAAGAAACCATAACGGAAACCGCTGATCATATAAACTATCGGATTGAGTTTAGAAACGGCTTGCCAAAATGGAGGTAATAATGTCAGCGAGTAAAACACCCCGCCAAGATAGGTCAACGGTGCTAATACGAACGTTGGAATAATACTGATATCATCAAACGTCTTAGCGAAAATTGAATTCAGCAATCCCCCTAATGAGAATAGAATTGATGTCATCAACAACGTGACAACAATCATCCACCAGGAATGAATATGAAGCGGAACAAAAAACAGGGAAACCAATGTCACCAGAATACCAACACAAACACCACGAGCGACACCACCACCCACAAAGCCCGTGATAACGATGTGCGTTGGCACCGGTGCTACCAGTAATTCCTCAATACTGCGCTGAAATTTCGCCCCAAAAAAAGAGGAGGAAACATTAGCGTAAGAGTTGGTAATCACTGCCATCATAATCAGGCCAGGGACAATAAACTGCATGTAATCCACACCACCCATTTCCCCAATACGCGAACCAATCAAGCTACCGAAAATAATAAAATAGAGTGACATAGTAATAACTGGCGGTAATAAAGTTTGTACCCATATACGACCAAAACGGGTAATTTCTTTAATCCAGATAGTTTTTAGTGCCACCCAATACAGCTGAATCATTTACTATCTCCTTGCACGTTATTTACCAAGCTAACAAATAACTCTTCCAAACGGTTCGCTTTATTACGCATACTCAAAATATGAACCCCCTGAACACTCAACTGGGTAAATACGTCATTTATCCCTTGCCCTCGCTGAACATCCACTTCCAAAGTCAACCTATCCAACAATCGGTAGTTATATCCTGAAAGCTTAGGAATTGGGCTTTCTGTTGACAGATCGAAGAAGAATGTTTCAGACTTCACCTGACTGAGCAATTTTTTCATACTGGTGTTTTCTACCAACTCACCATGCTGAATAATGCCAATATTCCGGCACAGCATTTCCGCCTCTTCCAGATAATGAGTGGTTAAAATAATCGTGGTTCCCTGCGCATTTAATTCTTTCAAAAAATTCCACATCGAACGACGAAGTTCAATATCGACACCCGCTGTCGGTTCATCAAGGATCAATAATTTAGGCTGATGCATCAAAGCACGTACAATCATCAGACGACGTTTCATACCACCGGATAGATGAATCGCCCGTTGATCGCACTTTTCCCATAGATCCAACTGCGACAAATAGGTTTTCGCTCTGGCCTGAGCTACGTTTCTCGGTACACCGTAATAACCTGCCTGGTTGAGAACAATCTGCAACACCGTCTCAAACGGATTGAAGTTAAATTCCTGTGGAACAAGACCTAACTGACGTTTGGCATTGACAATATCAGTATCAATATCGTAGCCAAATACCTTAACCTTACCGCTGCTTTTATTTACCAGAGAACTAATAATGCCGATTGTGGTGGACTTCCCTGCACCGTTCGGACCCAATAATGCGTAGAAGTCTCCTGCTTCTACATTCAGGTCAATCCCGCGCAGCGCTTTAATACCACCAGCGTAAGTCTTGGTAAGCTGCGTTAACTCCAATGCATAAGTCATAAATTAAAAAACACCTTTATTATCTAGCCGCCTTTACGGGCAATATGAAAATATAATGCTCCTTTCCTACCTAACTTTCTTTGCAAAAACAGCAGAAAGATTAAAAACAAGCAGCAACAAAATATTAAAATTTCTATTGATGTTGTATATGATTCTATCTTAAAGAAACACTACCAGGCTATTAACCATGATGAAAAAAATAGAAGAGCTACTTGCCAATAACAAGCAGTGGTCAGAATCGGTTAACGAAGAAAATCCAAAATTTTTCAAAGAATTAGCGAAATCGCAGAAGCCTCATTTCTTGTGGATTGGTTGTTCAGACAGTCGGGTACCTGCCGAGAAGCTGATTGATGCTGCTCCAGGTGACTTATTTGTTCACAGGAATGTTGCAAACCTGGTTATCCATACCGATTTAAATTGTCTTTCTGTTATTCAGTACGCAGTAGACGTACTGGAAGTTGAACATATTATTATCTGCGGCCACTATGGCTGTGGTGGTATTGAGGCAGCCATTGATGGTACCGAACTGGGATTGATTAATAACTGGCTGCTACATATTCGCGATCTCTGGTACAAACACAGTTCTATGCTGGGTGAATTACCGCCCAATGAGCGCTTGAACCGTCTGTGTGAAATCAACGTTGTCGAGCAAGTCTATAACCTTGGTCACTCGACTATTATGCAAGCAGCATGGAAACGGGGACAGAAAGTGATGATCCACGGCTGGGTTTATGGAATCCATAATGGTCAGTTGCAGGATCTTGAAGTCACGGCTGATAGTCGCGAAAAACTGGAACTTGCCTATCGTCAGACCGTATCCAAGCTGACGAATAAAAAATAAGTTTTCAGATAACTATACCCAATGGATTTCAAGATGCATCGCGACGGCAAGGGAGCGAATCCCCGGGAGCATAGATAACTCTGTGACCGGGGTGAGTGAGTGCAGCCAACAAAGAAGCAACTTGAAAGATGACAGGTATAACAAAATACGCTGTAGAAAAGGTTATATTTAATCTCTTCTACAGCGTAATTAAACGAAGACTAATACAGATTTTAATTTTATTAAATCGCAACCTATTTAAATATCAAGTATCTATTTTAATTTCTTTATTTTATGAATGTACGCATATGGTAATAAAAAGAAAACAAAATAATTCATGAAAAAGAACATTTTTATGGGCTATCGAATCACATTACCTGTAATAACAATGTTGACACTTAGGCAAAACCACTCTAAAGTGTCAACAATGTGATAACCGTTACTTACGAGGAAAGTTCTATGCTTACTCATGTCAGAAAAATTGGAAACTCTGTTGGTACTATTATTCCAGCTCAACTATTGAAATCCCTCCACCTGAAAGAGGGTGACCAATTATCAATTGTCGAAGAACAAGGGAAAATCGTGATATCTGCGGTAAACCATCGTCCCAAGTACAAATTAGCCGATCTACTTGCTCTATGTGACTCAGAAGCACCAATGCCTGAAATCTTAAAAGAATGGGATGCCAGTAAACCTATAGGGAATGAAGTGTAATGGCAATATTTCAACGAGGGGATATTGTTGAGGCTTGCTTAAACCCAGTCGCTGGTCAAGAGCTGCAAGGTGACAAAAGGCCATGCTTAGTAATAAGTCCATACGATTTTAACAAATTAGGTTTAACAATTATTATTCCTATAACACAAGGAGGAAATTATGCCAGGTTTGCAGGTTTTGCCGTGACATTGATGGGCACCGGAACACAGACTCAAGGAGTTCTATTAGCGAATGGCATTCGTTCAATCGATCTAAATGCAAGACAAGCAAGAAAAATTGAAGAGGCACCGACGTCTGTAATTAATGAAATTTTAGCCATGGTGTCCAGCATATTGGAATAAATTCTGCTATTAGGAATATCTGCTGATATGGTTCTACGACTGGAAGCCGTATTAGGCACCCGTGCCGAAATGCAGATAGGGGCGCAGCCCTATGCATTATTCCTGAATCACAAAATAAAAACGGCAACCCGGAAGCTGCCGTTTTCAAATTCGATAAAAATTACTCTTCTAGCAAAATCACATGCCCGATATAAGGCAAATGGCGGTAATGTTGTGCATAATCGATGCCGTAACCCACGACAAATTTATCTTCAATTGAATAACCAATCCACTCAACTGGAACATCAACCTCACGGCGGGAAGGCTTATCGAGTAAGGTACAAATCGCCAGTGATTTTGGCTCACGTAGTGCCAAAATTTCACGCACTTTATTCAACGTGTTACCGGAATCAATAATATCCTCCACAATTAGCACATGCTTACCACAAATATCTTCATCCAGATCTTTCATGATTTTCACATCACGAGTGGAATTCATACCATTGCCGTAACTGGAGACTGTCATAAAGTCTACTTCATGAGGAACCTGAATTTCGCGGCATAAATCCGCCATAAAAATAAAGGAACCTCTTAGCAATCCGACCAGCACCAGTTCACTACCGCTGTCACGATAATATTCAGTGATCTGTTTTCCCAGTTCAGCGATACGTTGCTTAACCTCCTGTTCGGAGATCATAACTTCTACAGTGTGTTTCATTATAAATTTAACCAGTTGTTTTTAATGGTAATAATCAAGATAAAGATCAGTGAAAATCATGATTATTAGTATGCCTATTGATACGCCGTTCTTTTGAACGGATAAAATAACACTTAGAAGCATCATTACAAATAAAATTGAAACAGGAAACTTACGCCCCCTTTCAGTAATGAACAAATTTCGAACAACCATGATCGAATGATGATTATCAAAAGTTCTTCGAAAATATGGGGTATCTCAAACAAAGATAAAGATGGTTTCTGATGATCACTATGTCTATGGCAACATCTTTAATTTGGGATTAGGTTGTAACAAAACATTAGCGGCAACTCTGTAAAGCTTAGTTTCTTCATCATAAGTTTTACTTATCCTCTTCCCACTCACAAAATATAACGTCATCCCATCAGCACAAGGTAGAATTTCTATTAATTTTTTCCTTTTAAGAGCTCTAAGAGCCTTATGTAAATCGTCAATGCTTATTTCCAATGTTTCTGTAAGGATTTCATCGGAACAAATAACCGCACTTTCAATAAAGCAGCCAGAATTATATGCCAAAAACGTATACAGTAAGGCTGAGTGAGGATGACTTACTGCTAAAACTTTAAGCTTTTTTTCTTCATCAATGATTCCCTGACTCAAAGCAACACATTCATTGCAGATGTAAACGCTTGGACCAGCAATTAATTTAGCTACTTCATCTTGCTTTTTCCCACAAAAGGAGCAGTACAAACATTTTTCAGCCATGATGCCTCCATCATTCAACAGCCCATGACAAACTGAAATACTCCAGATAGCACCAGCTGTTGCTGCTATTCTTTACTCATAGAAAACGCAAAGTTTCCATATTCTATCTGCCATGTACCGAACAACATTAAAAAAAGAGACTACCAAGTCTATCTTGTTAAATTTCTTCGGACTGATGAACTACAAAACCTATTTGAGACGTTTTACCTCAATTAGATTTATCTTTAATAACTTCCTGGAACTTATCATAGGTTTCAGGATTAAAAAGCGATAGAGACTCTATCTGCTCAAGCGGAAGAACATGACGAAACTGATACACACTCAAAGGCTTTGAAGTTAGTGTAATACCTTCATTCCTGTAATGATCAGCGTAATTATGCTCGGCACAAAATGTCAGCGTATCTTTATCTCTGTAACCACTCATAAAAGGAATGATAACGATAGTATCGGTATCCAAATGATGAAATCTCGCTTCATCAACCATTCCAACATAAACTTTTCTCGACTTTAAAGTAATTAACAGCAACAGACCACTTTCAATTGATTCCAAAAGAAGGCTTTCAATAGCATTGTTAGATGCAATTTCTTTAAAAATACCATTGCGCTTTTCAGGATTTCTAAAATCTTTCTCTGCGTTATAGGATGCACTGATACTTATCAACACGGTAAAACTTAAGATGAGAAAAGAAAAAACACTCATCCCCACTAACCGAGAGTTGAACAAATCATGAGCAAAAGTAAAAGGGATATATTTTGCACCAAAATATACAGGGATGTTCAGTAGCATCATAACAGCAAAGACTAAACAACTCAGTGTTAAAGCCAGACAAAAACCTGCGATAAGAAAAAAGCCACCTTGTCGTGCTACTTCAAAGTAAGCGTTCCAACCAATGGCTTTATTTTGCTTAAATCTAGAGGGTAGATGACTATTTGTATAAACATAACCACATACTAAAACAACAATAACCACAGCTGCCCACATTGATGGTTATCCCTCTTTTTTAGTACTCAACCACTCAACGTTTAAAGCGAAAGCCTGTTGAACATCAGGATTACAACGATTCAGAGTAACCGTTCCAGAACGATTAATGATGAACTTTTCATCTTTCTGATCAGCATCAGAACAAGTTTCTTTATGTGCGCCAACGAGACGTGCCATCACCCTTTCCGGAGAAACAAGAGCATATCCCATATTCTTGAAAAAACTAGACATTTCACCTCTCCTTCACTGAGTAACAAACAACCAACTGTATCATAGTCTAATACCTGCAGTAATCACTGACAATACTTTGTTGTGTCCATTTACTACTGATTAAGCATCTATCAACACCAGTTCATAGTAGAAGCAATTGCGTATAACCTTTGTTCTATCATGTACATCCTATAACAATAATTCATTGAAAAGACTACATAACTATGGACTATAAGGCACAGTGAGACTGCCCCTGATAAGCCAAGCCAGAGTCAATCTGTTAACAAGATTATTGACTAACAGTAAAACCCAGCATCATACCGGTATCCTCATGTTCCAACAGATGACAATGCGCCATAAATGGATGTTTGGCTCCCGCCGTATGATTGAACTGAACCAACACTTCACTCTCCTTACCTTCCACATGAACAATATCTTTCCAACCGCTACGGTGAGCGGCAGGTTTACGACCATTTTCACTCAAAATACGAAAACGCGTGCCGTGGATATGGAACGGATGCAGCATCATATCGCCAACCCCTGAAATCACCCAGCGCTCATACTGCCCCTGTTTCACATCAAAAGCGGGTTCTGTCATTGAGAAAGCCTGTCCATTGATAGTGTTCGCGTGATGGAAATTTAATTCACCACCATGATGCATATCTCCGTGGTTCATATTCCCATGATGCATTGCCATACCCGCCATAGCTTGCTCACCGTAACGCTGAGATATCATCATCATCCCCTGCATATCCAGACGACTATCCATCGTCAGATGTAAATTGCGTCTGTTCAGGCCCGTCAAAGAAGGCAATGCAGGAAGCGAGGCAAGCTGCTCTGACAGTATTATGCGGCTAGAAAAAAGCTGAGGTTGAATGCGTAAAACAGGCAATGGTTGATCGAACGGCGGTAGTGTCATTCCTATCTGCATCACAGGTAAAGTCACCAGATCGAAAGTTTTTCCATCAAACGTATTCACCAATACTTCAAAACGTTCTCCCGCCAGAATCGATAACTCATTAACCACAACTGGCTCGGCTAACAAACCACCATCACTGGCAACAACATACAATTCACGACCATCACTGGCAGCAATATTCAGGCTACGGGCATTGCAGCCATTCAGCAATCGCAGACGCAACCAACCGCGTGGGGCAATATGTTGAGGTAAAACAACGCCATTGGTCAGCATCATATCGCCGAACCACCCCACAGCCGCGCTCATCACATCCAGTTGATAATCAATTTCCCCTTCTTTATTCAAACGTTTATCTTGCAAAATCAATGGGATATCATCTACTCCCCATCGGTTCGGCAAACCAACGTTAATGCTGTTCTCATCTTCAATCAGAACTAATCCGCCCAGCCCCATAGCAACCTGATAGCCAGTCTTACCATGCGTATGCGGGTGGAACCAGCAAGTTGCTTCTGGCTGTTCAAGGGTAAAACTGACCGTCCGATGTCCACCTGATGCAATCACTGCTTGCGGACCACCATCGGTTTCCCCGGTAATTTCGAGACCATGCCAGTGAACCGTCGTCTCTTCCGGCAGGTTATTACGAATATCGATAGTAACGGGCTCACCTGAAGTCAATTTCAATGCAGGGCCAAGTAAATCACCGTTATAACCCCAGGTTTCAGTCGCTGTTCCGGTCTTAAAACAGGATTGCCCTGCATTGATTTCAATAATAATTTTACCGGTCTCATCTGGCGTTATCTGTGGCGGGATCGGTAATAATGGGTAGGGTTTAGCAAAGGAGAAACGGCTCCATACAGGCAACAAACTGGATACACCAATAACAGCACCTAATTTAATAAAATCACGTCGTTGCATATTCATTTCCTGATTAAGTCAACCGAGAATAAACAATAAAAGAAGAAACCTAAAGGTTCCCCTTACAGGAAGGTCAAGCAATGGGAATGTGATTTAGGTCGATCTTTACAATAATTTAAAAAAATAAATTTTAGCGAAATAAAAATATTAATATGTTAACGTAACCTGACATGAGTTCATTATAATAATACAGATGCGAAAATTATCCCTCTTGATTTACATATTAGTTCTTTTCGGTTTTTCTCACCCCGCAAAAGCGCTGACAGAAGATGAAGCAGAAGATCTGGCGGATCTGACAGCGGTGTTTATCTACCTGAAATATGACTGCGGTTACAGCCAAATTCCTGATCGGGAAATCAAACGAGCCATTATCTATTTTGCCCAGCGTAACAAGTGGGATTTAAATAATTACAATAGCCAATTGATGAACACCCTTAATGAAAAAAGCTATCAGGATCTAAAAGGTATTTACCTATCCAATGCGATAAAGTGCCATGCTCTCGCTAGAGATTCACTGAGTCTATTCGCCTACGTTAAATAGTTCTTTTCCAGCTACTCCTTAAGGGGTAAATTTCACCGTGCAACTATGAGAATTGTTGGCTATTATGTAGCCCAATTTTCACGGTCATCATAGTGGAGGAAAGCTGGGATATGTCACAAAAAGAAATTTGGCACGAAACCCTACACACCAATTTTGGTCAGTATTTTTCCGTCGATAAAGTGCTTTATCACGATAAAACTGAGCATCAGGATTTGATTATCTTTGAAAATGCGGAGTTAGGCCGCATTATGGCGCTGGATGGTACAGTACAAACGACTGAACGTGATGAATTTATCTACCACGAAATGATGACTCATGTTCCTCTATTCGCCCATGGGAATGCTAAACGAGTACTGATTATCGGTGGTGGTGATGGCGGTATGTTACGTGAAGTCTGTCGCCATCAATACCTTGAGAATATCACTATGGTTGAGATTGATGCTGGCGTAGTTGAATTTTGCCGCCAATATCTGCCTAACCATAATGCTGGTGCTTATGATGATCCACGCTTCAATCTGATCATTGACGATGGTGTTAATTTCGTTAATACCACCGATCAGAAATTCGATGTCATTATCTCTGACTGCACTGATCCGATCGGACCTGGTGAAGGATTATTTACATCTGAATTCTATCAAGGTTGCCAACGCTGTCTGAATGAAGGTGGCATCTTTGTTGCTCAAAATGGTGTCTGTTTCCTGCAACAGGATGAAGCGGTGACCAGCCATAAAAAATTGAGCAATTATTTCGTTGACAACAGTTTCTACCAAGCTGCCATTCCTACCTATTACGGCGGAATTATGACCTTTGCATGGGCAAGTCAGAACCCAACACTACGTCAGGTGGATCTGGCAACACTACAGCAGCGCTTTGACAGTGCGGGCTTTACCTGCCGCTACTACAACCCAGCTGTTCACACAGGTAGCTTTGCCTTACCGCAATACCTGCTGGATGCATTATCTATAAACCAATAATCACCCATTAGCCAGGAAGTGAATTAAATTGCACAAGCTGAAATTGCACGGCTTTAACAACCTGACAAAAAGCCTGAGTTTTTGTATTTATGATATCTGTTACGCAAAAAGCCAAGCCGATCGGGATAGCTATATCGCTTACATTGACGAACAATATAACGCTAACCGTTTAACGGAAATTCTCAGCGAAACCTGTTCGATTATTGGTGCAAATATTCTGAATATTGCCCGCCAGGACTATGAACCGCAAGGGGCCAGTGTCACTATTCTCGTCAGCGAAGAACCGATGGACCCAAAGGATGTGGACAATACTGAAAATCCAGGCCCACTACCTGATTCTGTTGTTGCTCATTTGGATAAAAGCCATATCTGTGTTCACACTTACCCAGAAAGCCATCCGGGTGGTGGCATATGCACTTTCCGAGCTGATATTGAGGTATCGACCTGCGGTGTTATTTCACCTCTTAAAGCGCTAAATTATCTGATCCACGAACTAGAATCGGATATTGTCACAATGGATTACCGCGTCCGCGGTTTTACCAGAGACGTGAATGGCGTGAAGCACTATATCGATCACGAAATAAGTTCTATTCAGAATTATATGACCGAAGAAGTCCAATCGCAGTATTACATGATGGATGTCAATATTTATCAGGAAAATCTATTTCATACAAAAATGATGCAAAAAAGATTTGACCTGAATGATTATCTATTTAATGCCACACCAGAGCAATTGAGTGAAACTGAGAAGCAGGAAATTACCCGTCTCTTAAAAAAAGAGATACAAGAAATTTATTACGGTCGTAATTTACCCGTTATTTAGATTTTACTAACTTATATTTAACTGGCAGATGCCAATATTTACAGGTATCTGCCAGATAATTTCTTAACAGCTTTACAAATAAATTATCCTGATTAACACACCTAACGCGGTACTGGTTGTAATTTCAGCACCATAAATAGTTTTAAGATAATCAAGGGCGGCTTCCTGATCAACGCCAGGGAAAACACTCACGGCATCTGATGAAACCTTGATTCGATAACCACGTATAAACGCACCATAGGCGGTATGTCTGACACAACAATGAATATGTTGGCCGGTTAACACAACTTCCGTCACACCATACGCTTTAAAAACATCTTCCAGATCGGTTACCATCGAAAGCCCCATAAAATCGCTTAGGAGAAACAATTTCACGATCTGCTCCGACAGGAGCCAATGCCTCAATAACATTAGCACCCGGTGTTCCGGCCATTGCATGTCTGCCCCAGATAGCTATTTCCCGATCATCAGTTCAGTGAGCATCATTAGCATAAACTACCAGCCAATCGGATTGGCATCGGGCGTAATTAATCAGCCGTTTAATTACCGGTACGATCTTCATCGCATCCGCCTCATTGGCGAGTGCTCCTGTGACAAAATCGTTCAGCATATCGACTACGATCAACGCTTTAATTAGTTTTACCCTTTAAATGAATTCTTAAAAAACAATTACTGTGACTTACCATACCGCTTAGTCACAGGCAATTCTGACAAGATCTTCTTATGATTCATATTAGCTCATGAAACCGAGCTGGCCGACTTTTTAGCTATTCCATTAGCTAATCACAACGTCAATACCCGCTAATCTTGACACATAACATTGTAGGGTTATTATAACCCTATCAAGATAAAACAAGAGAACCGGAGGATGGATAGCAGAAACGCGATAGCAATGATAGAAGCTGACGGATGGTATTTGGTGAGGGTTAAAGGGTAGTCATCATCAATTCAAACATCCAACCAAGAAAGGATTGGTAACGGTAAAACACCCACAAAAGGACATACCTTCACCAACATTGAAAAGTATCAAGAAACAATCGGGACTTTGAGTCCACTTTTCGGAGGTGTAAATGTTATATCCAGTTGCTATTGATAAAGGTCATTCATCCTTCGGCGTCCGTGTCCCTGATATCCCGGGTTGCTTTTCTGGAGGGGATAATTTTACAGACGCACTAGAAAGCGTCCGAGAAGCAATTGAAGCGCATATCGAATTGCTAATTGATGATAATGAAGCAGTACCAGAAGCGACAAACGTAGAAAACTACCTAACAGATCCTGAATATACGGGAGCAATATGGGCATTAGTTGATGTGGATATTACTCAGTTAATGGGAAAATCAGAGAAAATCAACGTAACTCTTCCATCATTACTGATCCGCCGTATTGATCAATTCGTCACAAGCCATCCAGAATACAAGAGTCGCTCTGGCTTTCTATCACACATAGCGGCAGAAAAAGTTATTGGCAGAGTCAAAATATAATATCTCTGAGGTGTCAAGTTATTGATAATAAGCTAGCTTTTTTCTAATAAAACACCATCACAATAGTTTCCTCAAATCATCACTGCCCCGAATAAAATAGTTTATTCAGGGCAGGTTAATAACACGGTGATTATTTCGATGGGGTCAGAGAAAAGGTCAACGTCTCTAACGGCTGAAGGGTAATCAGCACCGCTTTATTGATAAACCTCGGCACCGAGTTGTTTTCGCCATAGTCTATCTTAACGTCATATACCGAAAGCTGATTATCAGGCAATTCAAGATCGCTTTGCAGATCCAGATAATATTGTTTCACTTCATCAGCCGGATTGCGCAAAGTAATAATCGACTTTTTCGGACTCCAGGCTCCCCAACCGTACACCTCTAGATCGGTAGGATCTTTACCAATCCAATGGGTATCAAACAGCACATCTTGGTTTTTCTCTGACCATTTCGCCGCGTTTGCTAACGTATCCCAATCCTCTGTGGTCAACAGTTCAGGCGTAACATACATCTCCTGTAACTGAGTACCGCTGCCAAAATAGCTCCAAACCTGATCGGCAAAATCTTTAGGTGACTGTTTATCCAGATGCCTGGCCTGTTTGGCATAAACAATGCCATGCAGCATCAGAGAATTCAGTGGGAATAACGGTCCTTTTCTTACGACATTACGATAAGTTTCCGCATCACGGTAGGTCAGCCACTGCTGCACTTTGGAACCTTTACCGTAAAACTCCACATCATAGCCATTACGCCAAATAGAATCGGCGAAAAATAGCCAGGAAGGCGTGGCTTTGGTGCCTGTCGTTAAGTTGATAAACAGATCATTCCTTGTACTACGCATATCTTCAATAAGATGGATAGCGGCATCAAAATCACTGGTGAATGCACTCCCTTTAATCACACGATCAGCATTGCCGGTGCCATCTAATTTAAACATGGATACATTTTGTTGTTGAATCAGATTGAGCACCCGGTTATGGAAATTGGCGTAGTAATTAGGGCCTGAAAGCGCAAATCTGCCATCTATCACTTCATAACCAAACTCCGCCGCATGAGAAACACGTTGCTCACCAGGTGGGCCATAACCGCCCCAAGGAGAAAGCCAAATACCTAAACGAGCACGATATTGATCCGCTGCCCGTTTAAGATTTTTGAACTCATGGGGAAACGCCTGACTAAAACCCCAATCTCCTTTGAGGTTATCCCAACCATCATCAAACAGATAACCATTTAACGTCACACCGCGCTTAGTCACCAACTCCTGCCCAAACTGCTTGATACGGTTCAACGCCTCTTGTTCGGTATAAGGAGTGAAGAAACCAATATCGTACCAAGAGTTGTAATGTAGGTAAGGACTATATTTACGCGGACGAGCATTGTTCAAAAACTCATTAACATTGCGCCGCAATTGCCCTTCCTGATAAACACCAATATACGTCTTATAACTTAACGTTTTCCCCGGCTCTAACGGGATAGAGAGTGCAATTTTTTGCAAAACGTCTCCGTTATCAGCCTCAGTGTTAATCAATGGATTACCGGGAACAATAAAGAAGCTATCGCTGATAATCGGTGAACTGACGATAGAGCCGTGAACAAAAGGGATTTTAGTGCGAAATGGCATCAACGAGACAGAACTAAGCTCCAACGCGTTTTCCTGCGGTGTAATAGTGATTTCAAACGAGCCGTACTTATCTTTATCCTCCATTGTAATAATATTTTTTACCTGTATATCGCCATGCTTCAGAGAAACAACAATACGATTGCGCTTTTTGCTGATATCAGTGACCTGAAAATCTTTAGCCGCAAGCTTCTCTCCTGATTTCAACGTGATTTCAAACAGATTGTCAGTGATGATTTGATCATGGTTTTTCGGGTTCTCAAATTTTAACTGAGTGACTTTACCCTGCCCGTCGCTAACAGCCACGTGGTAATTATCACCCTCCAACTGCCAACTACCCGCCCAAACCGATGCACTACACAACACAGAACTGGCTAACAAACTAAGCGTAATTTTATTTAACGTTCTTATTTTCACAGCAATTTCCTTTATCAGATAATTGAAAAAACAGAACCTTTACCTTTACAACTTACCTGCACTGCCACAAATCTGAATCTTTTCTTCAACCACTGCCTGCATAGCCTGTTTTCCCGGCACAATATATTTGCGTGGATCATTAGCATCCGGATGCTGAATAAAATAGCTTTTTACTGCGTCAGCAAAAGCAATTTTCAGATCAGTCGCTACATTGACTTTACAAACGCCAAGAGCAATCGCCTGCTGTACCATAGCTTCAGGAATACCCGACGCACCATGCAACACTAACGGAATATCCACCCGTTCCCTGATCGCCGCTAACCGCTCAAAATCCAGATGAGGTTCACCATGATACAAACCATGCGCAGAACCAATCGCTACCGCTAGCGAATCAATACCGGTACGGGCCACAAAAGCTTTCGCTGCCAGCGGATCGGTAAAAAAGCTATCAGTATTAGAGACATTCAAATCATCTTCCTGTCCCCCCAGTCGCCCCAATTCCGCCTCAACGCTAACATCGTAACGCTGGCAAAATCGTACCACCTCAGTCACCTTACGAATATTCTCTTCAAAGGGTAAATGCGAGCCATCAATCATTACCGAACGCACACCTGCGGTCACTTTATGGCTGATATCCTCCAATTCCTCATGATGATCGAGATGTAGCGCCAGCGGCAAATTATGACGACGTGCCGCTTCCTGACAGATCGACACCAAATAGTCAGTGCCCGCATAGCTAAAGGTAGCCGGTGTACCCGCCAGAATCACCGGTGATGCCAGACGAGCCGCGGTTTCCGCTATCACCTGAACAGTTTCCAGATTGTGGACATTAAACGCAGGGACTGCATAGCCTTCACACAGAGCTTTTTTCAGCATTTGACGACTGGAAATCAGATACATATAAGCCTTATATGAACGCATCCCGTTTGCAAGGCTTCCATTGTTCTGACATTGACTGGTAGGTTGCAGCTTTATATCCGGCTTTATTGCAGCCTGACAGCTGCGAGCCCCTATGTCATTCGCCGACTCACGCC
>NZ_PUJW01000027.1 GCF_011189575.1 Photorhabdus cinerea | reverse complement strand
TTTATATTTTCGTTTTCATACTGTATATTCTTTCAAATTTTTATAACCAATTGATTTATATAGAACTTGCACCGGATTCTGATTCCGGCATTCCCAGGTTCAAATCCTGGTACCCCAGCCAGATTTAGAAAACCTGCCATATAGCGGGTTTTTGCCTTATGAGTTTCCTACCTTTGCTTTCTCTGTTTTTCCTTTCGCGCACAAATATACAGGCTGTCTACGTCATAGCTAAATCTACGACGTTATTAGTGGTTCCCCACCACTTCCAGCAATGCTAATTTACACGCTACAATCCCAATGCATATTTGAGCACCGCTTTTTTCATTACGCCAGCTCGCTGAGCTGCCATCAGCGCCAGATTACGTGCTACTTTCAACCCCAGTAATTCACTCCTGAACACGGTGTAAAATAGATCCATTCCAGCCTGCATCATCAGGTTATCTGGCATTCTGCAACGTTGGTAACGCATCAGAACTTCCAATGAATCCCATTGCTCTGTTAATTCTCTGGCCTTCACCAAAACATTAAGCAAAGTATTCACATCACGATAACCAAGATTTACCCCTTGTCCAGCCAGCGGATTAATTGTATGAGCAGCATCACCCAACAACACCAATCCTTCACGCACATAGCTGTTAGCATGATGACGAGTTAAGGGAAATGAGCCAGCTACAACTGGAGTCACTTTACCTAACCGCATAGGAAATGCCTGAAAAATCTCCTGCTCAAGTTGAGCCATTGACATTGTCTGTAACTGCCGTATACGCGCCGGTTTGTCATACCATACCAATGAAGCCCATTGACCAAATAGTGGGAGAAATGCTCTTGGACCTGAAGGAAAAAACTGCTGCCAAGTAATATCCTGTTGTGGCTGCTCTGTTTTTACCGTAATCAACATACAAGACTGTCTGTACTGCCAGCCATAGCTACCAATTCCAGCCATTTTACGAACCTGAGAACGGGCACCATCAGCGCCAACAATCAAACGGGTATTAATTTTAGTTCCGTCAGACAAAGTAACTAACCAACCTTCTTTCTGACGTTGCATAGATTGTAGGACTGCCGGGCACAGCAAAGTCAGAGCAGGATATTTTTCAAACTGTTGCCAAAGAGCCAACTGCAAAATACGGTTTTCAACCATATAACCCAACTCAGGCAACCCCAGGATTTTTGCATCAAACACTAAATTGGAATCATGCTGTTCCCAAGTTTCCAATTTACGGTACGGTACACCGCGCATCTGTAATACCGTATCCCATGCACCAAACTGTTTGAGCAAATCCACAGAAGCACAACTAATCGCCGACACGCGCACATCAGGATAACTCTGTGCATCATAAGGCTGTGGTAGCTGATGATCCAACAAAGCAACTGTCCAGCCTTCTTGAACCAACCCAAGCGCTGTCGCAGCACCTATCATCCCTGCCCCTACTACCACTACATCAAAAGTCTGTTGTAAATTATTCATATCAGTCATGCTATTAACTCATTGATTAACACAGTGTACCGGATTTTTGATCCTTCGGTAGAGAATATCCTGTTTAACAGTCTGGTCACTGCTCCTTCAAATGAATACAATATCCGACAACTTTATGCCTAATACACAACTGCTTTTGCAGTGCAGTAATACCTTTCAGCACTGTAGAAAGCCCGGATGCACAAGAAAATGTCGACGATAAAAAAACTGTATATTAAAACTTGGGGCTGTCAGATGAATGAATATGATTCATCTAAAATGGCCGACCTGCTGGAAAGCACTCACGGTTATCAGTTAACCGATGTCGCCGAAGAAGCAGACATTTTACTATTGAATACCTGTTCAATCCGTGAAAAAGCCCAAGAAAAAGTTTTCCATCAATTAGGCCGCTGGAAAAACCTGAAAGACACCAATCCAGATATTATTATTGGCGTAGGTGGTTGCGTGGCCTCCCAAGAAGGTGATTTCATCCGTCAGCGTGCCCAGTGCGTAGATATTATTTTTGGGCCACAAACACTGCATCGTTTACCTGAGATGATCAATCAAGTGAAAGGTACCCGCAGCCCAATTGTTGATATCAGCTTCCCGGAAATCGAGAAATTTGACCACTTACCTGAGCCTCGTGCTGAAGGCCCATCTGCATTTGTTTCCATCATGGAAGGCTGCAACAAATATTGTACTTTCTGTGTCGTACCTTATACCCGTGGCGAAGAAGTCAGCCGCCCATGTGACGATATTTTGTTTGAAATCGCCCAACTTGCTGCACAAGGTGTACGTGAAGTTAACCTTCTCGGTCAGAACGTGAATGCTTATCGTGGTGCAACTTATGATGGTGACATCTGTTCTTTCGCTGAGTTGATCCGTTTGGTAGCCGCTATAGATGGTATTGACCGCATCCGTTTTACCACCAGCCATCCCATTGAGTTCACAGATGATATTATCGCTGTTTATGAAGATACACCTGAATTGGTTAGCTTCCTGCATCTACCGGTACAAAGTGGCTCTGACCGTATTCTGACGCTGATGAAACGTGCGCATACAGCTCTTGAATATAAGAGCATTATTCGCAAATTACGTAAAGCACGTCCCGATATCCTGATAAGCTCTGACTTTATCATCGGCTTCCCAGGCGAAACCCAAAATGACTTCGAGAAAACTATGAAGTTGATCGCTGATGTCAATTTCGATATGAGCTATAGCTTTATCTATTCTGCTCGCCCGGGAACACCGGCAGCTGATCTGCCTGATGACGTCAGCGAAGAAGAGAAAAAACAACGTCTTTACTTGTTACAGCAGCGCATTAACCAACAGGCTATGAACTACAGCCGTGCTATGTTGGGCAGTGTACAACGTATTCTGGTTGAAGGAACTTCCCGTAAAAATGTGATGGAACTTTCCGGCCGTACTGAAAATAATCGAGTTGTCAACTTCGAAGGCCAGCCTGACATGATTGGCAAATTCGTTGATGTTGAAATTGTTGATGTCTACGCCAACTCACTGCGCGGTAAAGTTATCCGTACCGAAGATCAGATGGATCTTCGTATACACGAATCACCTGAGTCCGTAATAGCCCGTACCCGTAAAGAAGATGAAATCGGGGTCGGCACTTATCAGCCTTAAACATAGAGATAATCAGTGATTCAACAAACTCATTCACAAGTAGCAACTCAGGAAATTTTCCTCGAACCAGCCGATAATCAGCGCCTAATGAGCCTGTGTGGTCCGTTTGATGATAATTTGAAACAGCTTGAGCTCCGGCTGGGTATTGAAATCAACCGAAGAGATAACCGTTTTAAACTGATGGGTAAACCGCTGTGCGTTAGCGCAGCCACCAATATTCTACGCCATTTATATGTGGAAACTGCCCCTGTTCGTGGGGTAACCCCTGATATCAAGCCAGAACAGATTCACTTAGCAATTACAGAGAGCCGGGTTCTAGAACAAACCGCCGAAAGCATGCCTGACTACGGTAAGTCCGTTAATATTCGTACCAAACGCGGTATGGTAAAACCACGAACTCCCAATCAAACGCAATATATCGCCAATATTCTCAGCCATGATATTACGTTCGGAGTTGGTCCAGCTGGCACTGGTAAAACTTATCTCGCTGTTGCTGCTGCGGTCGACGCACTGGAGCGTCAGGAAATCCGTCGCATTCTGTTAACCCGGCCGGCAGTAGAAGCAGGCGAGAAACTGGGATTCCTGCCTGGTGACCTGAGCCAGAAAGTTGATCCATACCTGCGCCCGCTTTACGACGCCTTATTTGAAATGCTAGGTTTTGAAAAAGTTGAGAAGCTGATCGAACGTAATGTTATTGAAGTTGCGCCATTGGCTTATATGCGTGGACGAACCCTGAATGATGCTTTTATTATTCTGGATGAGAGCCAGAATACTACCATCGAACAGATGAAGATGTTCCTGACTCGTATCGGTTTCAACTCCAAAGCGGTTGTCACTGGGGACGTCACCCAAATTGACCTGCCTCGTGGACAGAAATCTGGTCTGCGCCATGCAATTGAAGTATTGTCAGGGGTCAATGGGCTGAGTTTTAACTTCTTCCACAGTGATGATGTTGTCCGCCATCCGGTTGTTGCCAAAATTGTCATTGCTTATGAAGAATGGGAAGCAACTGAGCAAAAACGCAAACAGACAATCAGTGAGCAACGCAAACAGGAAGCACAATGAGTTCAGTAATATTTGATTTACAAATTGCCTGTAAGAATTTACAAGGTCTTCCTGAAGAAACCCTATTCCAGCGCTGGCTGGACGGGGTTTTACCTCAGTTCCAATCTGAAAGTGAGGTAACAATCCGTATTGTTGATGAGGCAGAAAGTCACAATTTAAACCTGACTTATCGTGGCAAAGACAAACCAACAAATGTGCTATCTTTTCCATTTGAAGCACCACCAACGGTTGATTTACCTCTACTTGGTGATTTAATTATCTGTCGACAGGTAGTTGAAAAAGAAGCAGAGGAGCAACAAAAAACAGTAGAAGAACATTGGGCACATATGGTTATACACGGATGCCTACACCTGCTAGGTTATGACCATATCGAAGATGATGAAGCGGAAGAAATGGAATCTCTGGAAACAGAAATTATGCAAAAGTTAGGTTACTCCGATCCCTATCTTGCAGAAAAAGAGTAACCACCTACACCATTTTTATGCTAAAAAATATCAACAACAACTTATTTAATGGGAAATTTTCATTAAAACGCCATGAGCGACGACCATCCTTCAAGTAACGATAACCCTGGCCCTAAGAAAGGGTTTTTTACTCTTCTTCTTAACCAACTTTTTCACGGTGAGCCAAAAAGCCGTGATGAACTGGTGGAACTGATCCGTGACTCTGAACAAAACGATCTGATTGATCCTGATACCCGCGATATGCTCGAAGGGGTAATGGATATTTCCGATCAACGTGTCCGTGATATCATGATCCCCCGTTCCCAAATCGTTACCTTAAAACGTAATCAAACCCTGGACGAATGTCTGGATGTGATTATCGATTCTGCTCACTCACGTTTCCCAGTGATCAGTGAAGATAAAGATCACATTGAAGGGATTTTAATGGCAAAAGACCTGTTGCCATTTATGCGCACCGACGCCCCACCATTCAGTATAGATAAGGTTCTGCGTCAGGCTGTCGTTGTACCTGAAAGTAAGCGGGTTGACCGCATGCTGAAAGAATTCCGTTCTCAACGTTATCATATGGCCATCGTCATTGATGAGTTCGGTGGTGTATCGGGTCTGGTCACTATCGAAGATATTCTTGAACTAATCGTCGGTGAAATCGAAGACGAATATGATGATGAAGAAGATGTCGATATTCGTGCCCTGAGCCGTCATACCTATACGGTACGAGCACTGACTCAGATTGAAGACTTTAATGAAGCCTTTGGTACCCAATTCAGCGATGAAGAAGTGGATACTATTGGCGGTTTGGTTATGCAGGCATTCGGTCATTTACCAGCTAGAGGGGAATCTGTTGATATCAACGGTTATCTCTTTAAAGTTGCCATGGCCGATAGTCGGAGAATTATTCAGGTTCATGTTACGATACCGGACGATGCGCCAATGCCTAACCTTGAACAAGAATAGGGTCTGAATGAACAAAGCTTCATTATTACATTGCCAGCGATTTCGTACCTTGCTGGCACTATTTTTCGGAGCCAGTGGAACACTGGCTTTTTCACCTTTTGACTTCTGGCCTGCCGCTATTATCTCCCTGTTTGGGCTACAACTTCTGACTTTAAACAGAACACCCGGACAAGCGGCATTTATTGCTTTTTGCTGGGGATTCGGCTTATTTGGCAGTGGTATAAACTGGGTGTATGTCAGCATTGCTGATTTTGGTGGAATGCCAACCGCGGTTAATATTCTGCTGGTCATATTACTTGCCGCCTATCTCTCGCTCTATCCTGCTTTATTCGCTGGCTTACTCAACCGTTTCTTCACAAAAACGAACGGGGTCAGGCTGGCAATAGCAGCACCAGCACTATGGCAATTCACCGAATTTTTGCGAGGCTGGATTCTAACCGGTTTCCCTTGGCTACAATTCGGCTACAGCCAATTAGATGGACCAATGAAAGCCATCGCACCCATTTTCGGTGTTGAGGCAATTACATTCCTGTTAATGGCTCTGAGTGGATTATTGGTTCTGGCAGTTATACACAGAAACATCATCGCTGGCATTACCGCTATCGCACTTCTGCTATTACCGTGGTCAATACGTCATTACCAGTGGTATAACCTGCAACCTGAAAAAGCGGTTGATGTGGCGCTGGTTCAGGGAAATATCCCACAATCCCTGAAATGGGACCCCAATATGCTCAGTGAAACTCTGGACATCTATTTAAATAACAGCCGCCCATATATTGGTAAAACACCTATTATCATCTGGCCCGAATCTGCAATTCCATCACTGGAAAGTTATCAACGCGGTTTTCTGGCAAAACTGGATATGCTGTTACGTAATCAGCACACCAGCCTGATTACCGGTATCGTTGATGAAAGAGCGGTTGGTGACAGTTATAAGACCTATAACAGCTTGATTGTTCTGGGTGATAAAATACCTTATCAATATCCATCAACTACTCGCTACGATAAGCATCATCTGGTCCCTTTCGGTGAATTTGTCCCGCTGGAATCTCTACTCCGTCCTTTGGCGCCATTCTTCAACTTACCTATGTCTTCATTCAGCCGCGGCAATTACATTCAACCACAGCTTTCTGTTGCAGGATATAACCTGACCGCCGCCATTTGTTATGAAATTATATTGGGTGAGCAAGTTCGTGATAATTTCAAACCGGATACCGAATTCTTACTCACTGTTTCTAATGATGCCTGGTTTGGTAGTTCCATCGGTCCCTGGCAACATTTCCAAATGGCACGTATGCGTTCCCTCGAATTGGGACGCCCATTACTCCGTGGTACTAATAATGGCATTACAGCTGTTATTTCCCCTGATGGGAAAGTACAGGCAGCACTCCCACAATTTACCCGCAATGTTTTGGAAACTAAAGTGACACCCGCAACCGGGATAACACCCTATGCACGTTGGGGTAACTGGCCGGTATGGATAATTACCGTATTGTTTACCTTATTTGCCCTGATATATAACCGCCTTAAATCTTGATTCCGATATCCATGCACCAGAAGGGGGCAAAATTGCTCCCTTGCATCATGCAAAACAGACTAACTTTCAATCCATTTTTTCATCCCATTGATAGAAAAAATAAAGGAGTAACAAGTTATGCAAACGAGTCGTCTGCGGCCAGCGGAAATTTCACCAGAGCTTTATAGCGCAGTTGCAAAAGTCGATGAATTAACTTACCAATCCACCCTAGGTAAAGCACTCATTGAACTCGTTAAGGTAAGGGCTTCCCAAATCAATGGCTGTGCCTTTTGTCTTAATATGCATTCTAAAGCTGCCCGCAAGGCAGGAAATAGCGAACAAAAACTCTATCTCCTGAGTGCCTGGAAAGAGGCACCCATTTTTACATCACGAGAACGTGCAGCTTTAGGCTGGACAGATGCTTTATCCCGGATTGCCGAAATTGGGGCAAAAGATAAACATTACACCCCATTATTAGCAGAATTTGATGAAAAGGAGATTGTCGATTTAACATTATTAATCGGTCTTATCAACCTCTGGAATCGTCTGGCAATTGGTATGAAATATACCTTGCCTAATCCTGCAACTGACCCATCCTAAAATAATTCAGCATGGTTAATCATTAACGATGATTACCATGCTAATCCTCAACTACTGATATCACTCTATGTTATACAAATAACCTACCTAAACGACTTATTGGTATTAATTTTACCCCTCTTTACTATTTTGGCACGTTAATTGCTGTTATCTCCATGAATGAAAAGGAAAATAGCTGTTTCATTAATAAAAAATGGGAAAATGCACCAGAAAAATGATAGTCACGCACTTTTATTGTGCAAGATAAGCAACATTGTTCATTTATAGTGCGAGACAGCTCCCGAAATAGAAACAATTCATTTTCATTACCTAACCCTTTTGTACTATTTTTTAACACTATATATACATATAACAGCAAATGATCCTTGATTAAAAACAAATCACAGAGAGACTTTTGCAAACACAACATCGCAAACGATAACCACATGAAAGGAGTTGTATATGCGAATGCGTAACCTAGTATTAACCATGATGTTACTTGGCGCAGCAGGTGCTGTTCAGGCTGAAGAATTGACGGGAACACTGAAAAAGATTAAAGATGATGGCGTGATCATTGTGGGGCATCGTGAATCCTCCGTACCTTTTGCTTATTACGATAATAATCAAAATGTCGTCGGCTATTCGCAGGATTACTCTAATCTGATTGTTGAAGCCGTTAAGAAGAAACTGGACATGCCAAATCTGCAAGTAAAATTGATACCGGTGACTTCTCAAAATCGTATTCCACTGCTACAAAATGGGACTTATGATTTCGAATGCGGTTCTACTTCCAATAACCTTGAACGCCAGAAGCAAGTCGCTTTCTCTAACACTATCTTCATCATTAATACGCGGTTGCTGACTAAAAAAGGTTCCGGTATAAAAGATTTTCCAGATTTGGCTGGTAAAAATGTCGTTGTTTCCGCAGGTACGACTTCTGAAATATTGCTAAATAAACTCAACGATGAGAAAAACATGAAAATGCGCATCATCAGTGCAAAAGATCATGGTGACTCATTCCGCACTCTGGAATCCGGCCGTGCAATCGCCTTTATGGTAGATGATGCTCTGCTAGCAGGTGAACGCGCCAAAGCGAAAAAACCTGATCAATGGGAAATTGTTGGTACACCGCAGTCTAGAGAAGCCTATGGTTGCATATCACGCAAAGATGATCTTCAATTCAAGAAGCTGATCGATGAGACCATTGTTCAGGCACAAACTTCCGGAGTGGCAGAGAAATCATTTGAGCGCTGGTTCACACAACCCATTCCGCCCAAGAATCTGAACCTGAACTTCTCTTTGTCTGATGAAATGAAAACACTATTTAAATCGCCAAATGATAAGGCACTTAACTAGAAATATAATTAGAAAAATGACTATTTGATTGGCATCACAGGGTGCGAGGTGGCCGTTCCCTACCTCGCTTTTTTTCTCAGCCAATCAATCGTTTTCAGGGGATCAAGCTACACCCTCACAGGGAGTATTATTATGTCAATCGATTGGAATTGGGGCGTCTTTTTACAAGCTGCCCCTTTCGGCAATACGACTTATCTAGGCTGGTTGATAGCTGGATTTCAAGTGACAATTGCCTTGTCTATCTGCGCCTGGATTATCGCTTTCATTGTCGGTTCACTGTTCGGCATTTTACGTACTGTTCCCAATAAAATATTATCTGGGATAGGTACCTGTTATGTTGAGATCTTTCGTAACGTACCGCTGATAGTTCAATTTTTTATCTGGTATCTGGTTGTACCTGAACTACTGCCAGAAAAAATCAGTCTGTGGTTTAAAACCGAACTGGACCCTAATATCCAATTTTTCATCTCATCCACTGTCTGTCTAGGTCTTTTCACCGCTGCACGGATGTGTGAACAGGTCCGCGCCGCCATACAATCACTACCACGTGGTCAAAAAGCGGCAGGGCTGGCAATGGGGTTAACCCTGCCACAAACCTATCGCTATGTCCTATTGCCAAATGCTTACCGAGTGATCATTCCACCAATGACTTCAGAAATGATGAATCTGGTAAAAAACTCCGCTATTGCCTCTACTATTGGTCTGGTGGATATGGCAGCACAGGCAGGTAAGTTACTTGATTACTCAGCACATGCTTATGAAACATTTACGGCTATTACATTGGCCTATATCGGAATCAATCTGGTGATTATGCTTGCCATGCACTTGCTTGAGAAAAAAGTGCGTTTACCGGGTAATATTGGAGGTCAATAAATGTACGAGTTTGACTGGAGTTCGATTATCCCCAGTATCCCGTTTCTGCTAGAAGGCTTAGTCATTACAGCAAAAATCACGATTGTTGCTATTGTTGTCGGTATTCTCTGGGGAACCGTACTGGCCGTTATGCGGCTCTCTTCTGTAAAAGCACTGAGCTGGTTTGCAACTTTATATGTCAATCTGTTCCGTTCTGTGCCATTGGTTATGGTACTGTTATGGTTCTATCTGATTGTGCCTAGCCTAGTGCAGAATGTTCTGGGGATTTCTCCCAAAACAGATATTCGTTTAATTTCAGCCATGGTCGCGTTTGCATTTTTCGAAGCCGCTTACTATTCAGAAATTATTCGGGCGGGCATTCAGAGTATTTCCCGCGGGCAATCTTCGGCAGCATTGGCATTGGGTATGACGCCGATGCAAAGTATGAGGCTGGTTATCCTGCCTCAAGCATTCCGTGCAATGACCCCACTGCTATTGACGCAGGGTATCGTGCTATTTCAAGACACTTCATTGGTGTATGTACTCAGTCTGGCGGATTTTTTCCGTACTGCGGCAAATATCGGTGAGCGTGATGGTACCCAGGTTGAAATGATCCTGTTTGCTGGTTTTATTTATTTTATTATTAGTTTTGCCGCATCCATGCTGGTTAACTATTTGAAGAAAAGGACTGTTTGATGATCTCCCTGAAAAATGTATCCAAGTGGTATGGCCCATTTCAGGTTCTCACTGACTGCTCAACTGAAATTAAAAAAGGTGAAGTAGTTGTAGTCTGTGGCCCATCTGGCTCCGGCAAATCCACCCTGATAAAAACGGTTAATGGTCTGGAATCCATCCAACAGGGTGAAATTCTGGTTAATGACATTAAAGTCAATGATAAAAATACCAATTTGGCGCAATTACGCTCTAAAGTCGGCATGGTGTTCCAGCATTTTGAGCTGTTCCCGCATCTATCCATCATTGAAAATTTAACTCTGGCTCAAATCAAAGTGCTTAACCGCGATAAAAAATCGGCAGAAGAAAAAGGGTTGCAATTACTTGAACGCGTTGGGCTGGCCAATCAGGCTAATAAATTCCCGTCACAACTTTCCGGTGGTCAGCAACAACGCGTGGCAATCGCTCGTGCACTGTGTATGGACCCTATTGCCATGCTGTTCGACGAACCCACTTCCGCCCTCGATCCTGAAATGATCAATGAAGTGCTTGATGTCATGGTTAAACTGGCAGACGAAGGAATGACCATGATGGTTGTTACTCACGAAATGGGCTTCGCCCGTAAGGTAGCCAATCGGGTAATCTTTATGGATGAAGGCAAAATTGTTGAAGACAGCAAGAAAGAAGATTTCTTTGCAAATCCAAAATCAGATCGCGCCAAAGAATTTCTGGCTAAAATTCTTCACTAAAATATATCATTCCCGGTGGTGGCGCCCGTCGCCACCGGATTTTCCCTAATAACCCTCTGTTGCTTATGTATCAAATCAGATATGCTATGCCGACCTCATATTTTACCAACTAAATGATTGCTACAAACGTAGCTTTTTACTCACCATAGGATCATCGGTGCCATGCAAGAACAATACCGTCCAGAAGATATAGAGCCGCAAGTTCAGCTTCACTGGCAAGAGAAGCAAACTTTCAAAGTGACAGAAGATAACAGCAAAGAAAAATATTACTGCCTGTCCATGCTACCTTACCCTTCTGGCCGACTACACATGGGCCACGTACGTAACTACACTATTGGCGATGTTATCTCTCGTTACCAGCGTATGCTTGGCAAAAATGTCCTGCAACCTATCGGTTGGGATGCATTTGGCCTGCCCGCAGAAGGCGCCGCAGTAAAAAACAGCACTGCACCAGCCCCGTGGACCTATGCCAACATCGAATATATGAAAGGTCAGCTGAAAACACTGGGTTTCGGCTACGATTGGGATCGTGAAGTCACTACCTGTACCCCTGAATATTATCGTTGGGAACAGTGGTTCTTCACCAAATTGTATGAAAAAGGTCTGGTTTATAAGAAAACCTCCGCAGTTAACTGGTGCCCCCACGATCTGACCGTTCTAGCTAATGAACAAGTGGTCGATGGCTGTTGCTGGCGTTGTGACACCAAAGTTGAACGTAAAGAAATTCCGCAATGGTTTATCAAAATCACTGATTATGCTGAAGAATTGTTAAACGATCTGGATACGTTGGAAGAGTGGCCTGAACAGGTCAAAACCATGCAGCGCAACTGGATTGGTCGCTCCGAAGGTGTAGAAATCACCTTTGATGTAGCAGATAGTCAGGAGAAACTGACGGTCTACACCACTCGTCCTGATACATTCCTGGGCGCCACCTATGTTGCAGTTGCCGCAGGTCATCCTCTAGCAAAACAAGCAGCAGAAAATAACCCTGAACTGGTTGCTTTCATTAATGAATGCCGTAATACCAAAGTTGCAGAAGCAGATATGGCAACAATGGAGAAAAAGGGCATGGCAACCGGTATGTTTGTCATTCATCCATTGACCAAAGAGAAAGTAACAATCTGGGTTGCAAACTTCGTCTTAATGGAATACGGCACCGGTGCTGTCATGGCAGTTCCTGGCCACGACCAACGCGACTGGGAATTCGCGACAAAATATAACCTGCCAATGAAAGCCGTTATTCTGGACAGTGAAGGTAATGAACCAAATGTTCATGAAGCCCCGGTGACAGATAAGAATGTCCTGTTTAATTCGGGTGAATTTAGCGGCCTGAATCATGAAGATGGTTTCAATGCTATTGCTAATAAACTAGTAGAAATGGGAGTAGGCAAGCGTAAGGTCAACTATCGTCTACGTGACTGGGGTGTCTCCCGTCAACGCTACTGGGGCGCACCGATTCCAATGGCAACGTTGGAAGATGGCACGGTTGTTCCGGTTCCAGAAGATCAACTGCCAGTTATTCTGCCGGAAGATGTCACCATGAATGGCATCACCAGCCCAATTAAAGCTGACCCTGAATGGGCAAAAACCACTATCAATGGCCAACCAGCATTGCGTGAAACAGATACCTTCGATACCTTTATGGAATCTTCTTGGTACTACGCCCGCTACACTTGTCCAGATTACGATAAGGGCCTAATCGATCCAGCAGCAGCTAATTATTGGCTACCCGTTGACCAATACATCGGTGGTATCGAACATGCCATCATGCACCTGATGTATTTCCGTTTCTTCCACAAACTGATGCGTGATACAGGCATGGTCAATTCCAATGAACCTGCTAAGCGTCTATTATGTCAGGGAATGGTTCTGGCAGATGCTTTTTATTGCACTGGCAAAAACGGTGAAAAAATCTGGATATCCCCAGTTGATACCATTGTTGAGCGTGATGATAAAGGTCGTATCATTAAGGCAACAGACAAAGAGGGTCATGAACTGGTTTATACCGGCATGAGCAAAATGTCTAAATCCAAAAACAACGGTATTGATCCACAATTGATGGTAGAAAAATATGGTGCCGATACCGTTCGCCTGTTTATGATGTTCGCAGCTCCACCAGAGCTAACCCTGGAATGGCAAGAATCCAGTGTTGAAGGGGCTAATCGCTTCCTGAAACGCGTATGGCGCTTGGTTTATGAACATAGCAGCAAAGGGGAAACTCAGCCGCTGAACATCACAAGCTTGACCGTGGAACAAAAAGACCTGTTCCGTGATCTACACAAAACTATCGCTAAAGTCACTGATGATGTCGGTCGCCGCCAGGCATTCAATACTGCCATTGCTGCTGTCATGGAATTGATGAATAAACTGACCCGCGCCCCACAGGAAACTGAGCAAGATCGCGCTCTGATGCAGGAAGCTTTGCTGGCAGTTGTCCGCATGTTGTCACCAATGACTCCACATGCTTGTTTTATTATGTGGCAAGCTCTGGGTGGTGAAGGTGATATTGATACGACTGATTGGCCACAGGCTGATGAACAGGCCATGGTTGACGACACAAAACTGGTAGTCATTCAAGTTAACGGTAAAGTGCGTGGTCGTGTTACTGTGCCAGCAGATGCGGCGAAAGAATATGTTCATGATATGGCTGCAAAAGAATATGGTGTGGCGAAATACCTTGAAGGCGTCACTATTCGTAAAGTCATCTACGTACCAGGCAAATTGCTGAATCTGGTCGTCGGCTAATAAAGGAGGCAATGTGCGGCATCGTATTTTAACGTTGTTGCTGGGGTTAGCGGTGCTGGTCACCGCTGGCTGCGGTTTTCATCTGCGTGGTACCACTCAGGTACCCCAAGAACTCAAAAAGCTGCAATTAGCGAGCAGCGACCCATACGGGCCACTGACTCGTTCTGTGCGCCAGCAACTTCGTCTGAATAACGTCACAATCCTTGAAAATGGCAGCGCCGAAGTTCCTATTCTGAAACTAATAAGTTCTTCTGAAAATAAAGACACCGTCTCTGTTTTCCAGGATGGTAAGGCAGCTGAGCGCCAACTGATCCTATATGTCAATGCACAGGTTATTATGCCAGACGGCAGCGTCTATCCGCTCCAATCTAGGGTTGATCGTTCTTTTTTCGACAACCCGTTAGAAGCACTGGCGAAAGATGCTGAAAACGAGATGATCAATCAGGAAATGCGTGAACAGGCTGCTCGCCAGTTAGTTCGCCAGTTACTGACTGTTCACAGTGCAGAAGAACAAAAAGCCAAGGAAAAACAGGCTGGACAGCAAACTGCACAAGCACAATGATCAAGCTCTATCCCGAACAACTGATTTCGCAGCTCAATGAAGGGCTGCGAAACTGTTATCTGATATGGGGCAATGACCCCCTGCTATTACAGGAAAGCCAAGATCATATCCGCAGAGCCGCTGAACAGCACTCTTTCACTGAACACTTCACTTATGCCCTGGATAATCATACCGAATGGAATGAGATATTCAGTATTTGCCAGTCACTAAGCCTATTTGCCAGCCGTCAAACACTCACTTTACTGCTGCCAGAAAATGGCCCTAACACAGTAATAGCTGAACAACTGGTAAAACTGGCAGAATTGCTTCACCCAGATATACTGCTGATACTACGCGGTTTAAAATTGACCAAAGCTCAGGAAAACAGTAACTGGTTTAAAGTATTAGGAAAAAATGGAGTTTACATCAGTTGTCAGACACCTGAACTGAGCCGTCTACCTCAATGGATCGCACAACGGGCCAAAGTCATGAAACTGACTCTGGAAGAGCCAGCCAATCAACTATTATGCTACTGTTATGAAGGAAACTTACTGGCACTGGCCCAAGCTCTTGAGCGGCTCTTCCTGCTATATCCAGATGGTAAACTGACCCTACACCGTGTTGAAAATGCCGTAAATGACGCGGCTCACTTCACACCTTATCACTGGGTAGATTCATTATTATCAGGAAAGGCAAAACGAGCCTGGCATATCCTGAAACAGTTAAAACAGGAAGGTTGTGAAACTGTTATTTTGCTGCGTACCATACAACGTGAACTACAGCTGCTACTTACACTAAAACGCCAAAGCACCACAACTCCCATGAAAACTCTGTTAGATCAACATCGAGTATGGCAGAACCGCCGCCCATTACTGACAAGTGCGCTGCAACGTCTAACTCGACATGATTTGCAACTAGCAATTCATCTACTTGTACAAATGGAGCTTCGGGTTAAACAGGATTACGGTCAGTCTGTATGGCCAGATTTAGAAACACTTTCCATGTTGTTATGTGGAAAAATATTACCTGAGAGCTTTTTTAATGCCTCATACCATTAATACTACTTGTCCAGTACAACCCGTTATTCAAGCATTATTTGGTGGAACATTTGACCCAATCCATTATGGGCATTTGCATCCAATCGAAACTCTGGCACATCAAACTGGCCTGAAGCGAGTAATTTTGTTGCCAAACCATGTCCCCCCTCACCGCCCACAACCAGAAGCCACCGCACAACAGCGGCTTACAATGGTACGGCTAGCAACACAGGACCATCCACTGTTTACAATCGATACCCGTGAACTGGAACGCACTACTCCTTCTTACACAATCGATACATTGGAATCGTTCCGTCATGAGCTTGGTGAAAGACAATCACTGGCATTTATAATCGGTCAGGACTCTTTGTTATCACTACATACCTGGCATCGTTGGTCAGAACTACTGAATACCTGCCATTTGCTGGTTTGTGCCCGTCCCGGTTATCAAACCCAATTTGCAACAACTGAAATGCAGCAATGGCTTACGCAACACCAAATCTACGACCCTGCCCTACTTAACAGCAAACCTAATGGTTATATCTATCTGGCAGATACACCACTATTGCGTATCTCAGCAACAGATATCCGCCAGCGTCTCCAGCAAGGGCTAAATTGTGATGATTTACTCCCCTCTTTGGTACAAAAGTATATAGATTCACAGGGGTTATATCGCCAATAGCGAAATCTGGCCCGATTAGTCATTTAGTTGGCTTACTCTCCAGTGGCCCGGCATGCTATTATTCGGCACTATTTGATAAAAAATAAGGATGAACCTTTTGCAAGGTAGAGAACTCCAACAATTTGTTATGGATAAACTTGAAGACTCCAAAGCACAAGATATTGTTTCTCTGGATGTTCATGGGAAATCCAGTATTACCGATTGCATGATTATCTGCACCGGGACCTCCAATCGCCACCTGATGTCTGTCGCAGATCATCTGGTTGATGATTGTCGTGCGAGTGGTCTGACTCCACTTGGCGTTGAGGGACAGGGCGTATCCGATTGGATTGTCGTAGACCTCGGTGAAGTTATCGTACATGTCATGCAGGAAGAGAGTCGACGCATGTATGAACTTGAAAAACTTTGGAGCTGAGTTTGAAGCTGCAATTAGTCGCTGTAGGTACAAAAATGCCGGACTGGATACAGGCCGGCTTTACGGATTATTTACGCCGTTTCCCAAAAGATATGCCATTTGATCTGGTAGAAATTCCTGCCGGTAAACGGGGTAAAAATGCTGATATTAAACGCATTCGGGAGAAAGAAGGTGAACAGATGCTGGCCGCTGTCGGCAAAAGCAACCGTATTGTCACCCTGGACATTCCGGGTTCTCGTTGGGAAACGCCTCAACTGGCGCAACAGCTTGAACATTGGAAACAGGATGGCAGAGATGTCAGTTTGCTGATAGGCGGGCCAGAAGGTCTTGCTCCGGCATGTAAAGCTGCGGCGGAACAAAGCTGGTCATTATCACCTTTGACCTTACCCCATCCTTTGGTCCGGGTTTTAGTTGCAGAAAGCCTGTACCGGGCATGGAGCATTACCACCAATCATCCCTATCACCGGGAATAATTTGGTTACCAACGGATAAAAGCGAATTCTGGCAATGGGATGAAGAATAAACGTACCCCTTTTCGTGATTATACGGCTGAATCAGCCCTGTTTGCCCGCCGCGCATTGGTGGCGTTTATCATCATCCTGGTACTGACTGGTATCCTGATTGCCAATCTTTACCATTTACAGATCACTCGCCACGAAGACTACCAAACCCGTTCAAACGAAAACCGTATCAAACTGGTTCCAATCGCGCCAAGCCGAGGTATTATTTATGACCGTAAAGGCACACCATTGGCGCTTAACCGAACAATCTACCAGTTGGAAGTCATACTTGAAAAGGTCGAGAACCTTCAGCAAACGCTGAATGATTTACGGGATATTATCGATCTGACTGATGAAGATATTGCTAACTTTGAAAAAGAACGTAAGCGCTCGCGCCGCTTTACCTCCATTCCACTGAAAACTTCACTGGATCATATCCAAGTAGCACGCTTTGCCGTTAATCAGTACCGTTTCCCCGGTCTCGAAATAAAAGGCTATCAACGCCGCTTCTACCCTTATGGTTCAGCACTGACTCATATCATTGGTTACGTCGCTAAAATTAATGATAAAGATGTAGAACGGCTGGACAAGGAAGGAATTTTACCCAATTACGCCGCCACCCATGATATCGGCAAACTAGGTATTGAACGCTATTATGAGTCTGTTTTACATGGCAAAACCGGTTATGAAGAAGTCGAAGTCAATAATCGTGGCCGAGTGATACGTCAATTACATGAACAGCCGCCACAAGCCGGGCAAGATATTTATCTGACTATCGATCTTGAGTTGCAGATCTATATTGAGAAACTACTCACAACCAGCCGCGCTGCCGTCGTTGTCAGTAATCCACATAATGGGGAAATTCTAGCACTGGTATCTAATCCAAGTTATGATCCAAATCTATTCGTAAATGGTATCTCCAACAAGAACTATCAGGAATTATTAAATAATCCTGACCGACCGCTTATTAATCGCGCTACTCAAGGGATCTATCCTCCTGCTTCAACGGTAAAACCTTTTATTACCGTTGCAGCACTAAGCACCGGCGTTATCAATAAAAATACCACCATTTTTGATCCGGGCTGGTGGCAATTGCCGGGTTCAGAAAAACGCTACCGTGACTGGAAACGCTGGGGACATGGCAGTCTCAATGCATATAGATCCATCGTGGAATCTGCGGATACTTTCTTCTATCAGGTTGCCTATGATATGGGAATTGACCGCTTATCTGAGTGGATGACTAAATTTGGTTATGGTGAATACACGGGCATTGACCTGTCTGAAGAACGCACAGGTATCATGCCTACCCGCGAATGGAAACAAAAAAAATATAAAAAACCTTGGTATCAGGGAGACACTATTCCTGTCGGTATCGGCCAGGGATATTGGACAGCAACGCCAATTCAAATGGTAAAAGCGCTAACAACCTTAATTAATGATGGTAACGTAAAAACACCACATCTGCTGCTGGGTAAGAAACTGAAAGGTGAGATGATCCCTTATCAACAAACAGAAAATATTCAAATAGGTGATATCCATTCAGGATATTGGGAACTGGCAAAAAGCGGTATGTATGGTGTTGCTAACCTGCCAAACGGTACTGGTCACAAGAGTTTTACTAGAACGCCGTATAAAGCAGCTGCCAAATCAGGAACAGCACAGGTCTATAGCTATGAAACTTACAATGCCAGTAAAATTGCTGAGCATTTACGGGATCACAAGCTAATGATTGCCTTCGCCCCTTATGAAAACCCAACAGTAGCCCTTTCTATCATTTTAGAAAATGGTGGTGCTGGTCCAACAGTAGGGACCCTTGTTCGCCAAATCCTCGACCATGTACTGTTAGGGGATAACAACACAACATTACCGGATGCGGCTCCAACCCCACCCGGAACAGAAAATGACTGAATAACGCCATGACAGAAAACCAGAAAAAGGTTCCTCTCTGGACCAGATTACATATCGATTTACCGCTGTTGCTGTGCATTCTAGCACTGCTAGTATACAGCGCTTTTGTTATGTGGAGTGCCAGTGGTCAAGATATGGGGATGATGGAGCGCAGAGTCAGCCAAATTGGTGCCGGACTGGTTGTCATGATAATTATGGCGCAAATCCCCCCAAGAGTTTATGAAGGCTGGGCACCTTATCTATATGTTGTTTGTGTCATTTTACTGATTTTTGTCGATGCGTTCGGACAGATCAGTAAAGGGGCGCAACGCTGGCTCGATCTAGGGATCATCCGTTTCCAGCCTTCTGAGATTGCCAAGATCGCGGTGCCACTGATGATTGCCCGTTTTATGAACCGCGATTTGTGTCCGCCATCGCTAAAAAATACAACTATCGCTCTGATGCTAATTTTCCTGCCAACTTTACTCGTCGCCGCCCAACCAGACCTCGGTACTTCAATTCTGGTCGCTTTTTCCGGCCTGTTTGTCCTATTCCTTGCCGGGATGAGCTGGCGGCTGATTGGTATTGCAGTCCTGTTATTAGCCTGTTTTATCCCGATCTTATGGTTCTTTCTGATGCATGGATATCAACGCGATCGGGTAATGATGTTACTTGATCCAGAAACTGACCCTTTGGGTAAAGGTTACCATATCATTCAATCAAAAATCGCTATAGGCTCCGGTGGCCTATCAGGTAAAGGTTGGTTACTCGGCACACAATCTCAGTTGGAGTTTCTTCCAGAACGCCATACAGACTTCATATTTGCCGTACTCTCGGAAGAACTTGGTTTAATCGGCGTACTACTGTTACTAACATTATATTTGTTATTAATTATGCGCGGGCTGGCCATCGCAACCAGAGCACAGAACACTTTTGGCCGGGTCATGGTTGGCGGCCTGATGTTAATTCTGTTTGTTTATATCTTCGTCAATATCGGCATGGTGAGCGGCATTTTACCTGTAGTAGGCGTTCCTTTACCATTTGTCAGTTATGGCGGATCAGCATTGATCGTCTTAATGGCTGGTTTCGGGATTATAATGTCGATTCACACACACCGAAAATTATTGTCTAAAAGTTTATAGAGAAGAGGTTTCAATGCGTCAACACTGGCTTATACTCGGCATGATTGCAGCTCTGTTATCCGGCTGTACCGCTCCTAACGAGCAAAAATCTTCCCCGTTACCGGCGGTACCAACGCAGGATGTTCTGGGTGCAGAACCTCACTATGAGCCTTATCATCCTGGTGCCAATAATGATTATCAGATGAACGGGCATATTTATCATATTGTGCAAGACCCATCTCAGTTTAGTGAAACGGGTTATGCCAGTTGGTATGGTGCAGAATACAGTGGCAAAATGACAGCAATTGGTGAACGTTTTAACCCTTATGCACTGACCGCCGCCCACCCAACACTACCAATCCCGAGTTATGTTCGCGTGACCAACTTAAGCAATGGCCGTATGATGATAGTCAGAGTCAACGACCGCGGTCCTTATAAGCCAGGGAGAATTATCGATCTATCGAAGGCTTCTGCTGAACGCCTGAACTTAACCCAAAGTACCAAAGTTAAGATTGATTTTATTCAGGTCGCTCAGAATGGTTCTGTATCTGGCCCCGGTACTGTTGGCAGTCAGATAGTTAAACAGAGTTATGCCCTGCCAGGCAGACCAACGCTGACAACAAGCCAGCTAGGAACACCCACAATGGGAAATGTTCCTGATCAGACTGGCAGCCGCCCTCTGACCAATCAGCCTGTGGAACAAACGCAACCATTGGCTATACAACTAGAAGCTACTGAGCAACTACCAGCAATGAAGCTACAACCACCTAAACCGGTTGCCGACAGTGCTTCAACAGCAACAGTACCAACAAGCTCCTCTGCAAATGATTTTATGGTCCAGGTTGGTGCCGTTAGCAGTGAGCAACGGGCAAAAAAGTGGCAACGAACGTTAGAACAGCGCTTTAATGTTCAAGGACGCGTAACTCAATATAGCAATGTTTATCGTGTACAATTGGGACCATTTAACAATCGCCAGCAAGCTACCGATTTACAACAGAAATTGGCTGACCAGATGCAGCAATCTTCTTTTATCGTCAGTCCTTAGCTTTCCTCTCGCTGATATCTGGGTTTTGCTTAGATATCAGCAAGCAAGGTAAAAAAACGTAAACCGGCGGCCTGTCAAAATTTGCCAATGTCAGTATTTTTCTTCATTTGCTATGATGTGGCCCGATATCAACCTTATTCTCACGGATGTTGTCCAACCGACCATGAAATACACAACCACTTCTCGTTTTATAAAAAGCGCCACCTTGAGTATTGCGCTGGCAATGAACGTTCCTGCCTTTGCCAATGGGAATGATGTAAACCTGAAAACGATGATCCCAGGTGTACCTCAGATTGATGCTGAAGCTCATATTCTTATCGACTACAACTCAGGTAAAGTTCTGGCAGAGATGAATGCAGACTCTCGCCGTGACCCTGCCAGCCTGACAAAAATGATGACCAGTTATGTTATTGGTCAGACAATCAAATCAGGCAAAATCGGGCCGAATGATATGGTCACGGTTGGTACTGATGCATGGGCAACAGGTAATCCGGTATTTAAAGGCTCTTCCCTGATGTTCCTCAAACCCGGAGATCAGGTTTCAGTTTCTATGCTATCCCGCGGTATAAACTTGCAATCCGGTAATGATGCTTGTGTTGCAATGGCGGATTATGTTGCTGGCAGCCAAGAGTCGTTCGTCAATCTGATGAATGGCTATGTAAAATCGCTTGGCTTGCAGAATACATATTTCAAAACAGTTCATGGCCTGGATGCAGAAGGCCAATACAGCTCTGCCCGTGATATGGCGCTGATTGGTCAAGCGCTAATCCGCGATGTTCCTGAAGAATATGCTATCTATAAAGAGAAAGAATTTACCTACAACAATATCCGTCAGATAAACCGCAACGGTTTGTTGTGGGATAAAAGTCTGAATGTAGATGGTATCAAAACCGGTCACACTAATGCAGCGGGTTATAACCTGGTTGCTTCTGCAACTGAAGGCGATATGCGTCTGATTTCTGCGGTACTCGGCGGTCACACTTATAAAGGCCGAGAGACAGAAAGTAAGAAACTGCTAACCTGGGGTTTCCGTTTCTTTGAAACCGTCTCGCCACTGAAATCTGACAAAGAATTTGCCTCTGAACCTGTTTGGTTTGGAGACAATGATAGGGTTCAGCTAGGCGTTGATAAAGATGTTTATCTGACTATTCCCAGAGGCCGTTTGAAAGATCTGAAAGCCAGCTATGTCATGAATGATACTGAATTACATGCCCCGCTGGCGAAAAATCAGGTCGTCGGTACAATCAACTTTCAACTTGATGGCAAGACTGTCGAACAGCGTCCTTTAGTTGTTATGAATGAAGTGAAAGAAGGCGGTGTTTTCAGCCGTTTTATCGACTATATCAAACTGCTGTTCCATCACTGGCTTGGCTAATAGTTAAACCTAAAGCAGGGACCTACCGAAACAAGTCAGGCTACAGCCTGACCGTAATAAGTATCCCCGTTGATGTAAACGGGGAAGATATCAAATTTTATAGAAAAGACTGACCAGACGTATTGCGGAAAGCAAAACAGGAGCGCCCATGAAAACAAAATTAAATGAACTGCTTGAGTTCCCTTGCTCATTCACCTACAAAGTAATGGGTTTAGCTGAACCTGAGTTAGTCAATCAGGTCGTTGAAGTGGTTCAGCGCCACGCGCCGGGCGATTACTCTCCACAAGTGAAGCCAAGCAGCAAAGGCAACTACCACTCAGTATCCATTACTATCAATGCTACTCACATTGAACAAATAGAAACCCTGTATGAAGAGTTAGGTAACCTTAAACTGGTACGAGTAGTGTTGTAACATAAACTAAAACAATCCCCTGTAATTTCTTAGGGGATTGCTTATCTATCAGAAACAGCACCATTTCAAGTGTACTAAACTGGTGAGAATCTCTTCTGAGGGTTATACTGGCTAAATCTTATAGCTACCAAATGAAGTTTCAATTGCAACATAAAACGATTTTCTTACGCCAATTAGGAATACAACCCTACGAGCCGATTTCTGATGCAATGCACTTGTTTACTGAGCAGCGAGATATTAGTACACCCGATGAAATCTGGCTGGTACAGCATCCAAAAGTATTTACTCAGGGACAAGCAGGTAAAGCAGAGCATTTGCTATCTCTCGGTGATATTCCGATTATCCAATCCGATCGTGGTGGACAAGTCACCTATCATGGTCCTGGTCAACAGGTTATGTATGTCATGATTGACATCAAGCGCGCCAAAATTGGTGTACGGCAATTGGTTACAGCGATAGAAGATACTGTCGTTAAAACACTTGCTCACTTTGGTGTGGAGTCCTATGCCCGATCAGATGCTCCTGGTGTTTATGTCAATGAAGCCAAAATTTGCTCCCTCGGATTACGAATACGCAAAGGCTGTTCTTTCCACGGTCTGGCACTCAATATTGCAATGGATTTAGAACCATTTCTACGAATTAATCCTTGTGGCTATGCTGGCATGAAAATGACTCAACTCAGTGAATTAGTCCCTGGAATTACTATTGAGCGAGTACAACCTATCCTAGTAGAAACCTTCTGCCAACAGTTAGGATTTAAACTGAATAGTTAAAGATGCTATAATTTTTTGATATTTTTCAAAATTTTTTAATGGATTTATCACACAGTGGGCTGAAGATAAATCTCAACCTGATGAATTTAACACTGGAACCAGCACGACTATGAGTAAACCAATTCAGATGGAACGCGGAATTAAGTACCGCGACGCAGACAAAATGGCGCTGATCCCTGTCAAAACAGTGATTACCGAACGCACAGAAATCTTGCGTAAACCTGAGTGGATGAAAATCAAACTTCCTGCGGATTCCAGCCGCATTCAGGGTATCAAATCTGCTATGCGCAAGAATGGTCTGCATTCCGTTTGTGAAGAAGCTTCCTGCCCTAACCTAGCTGAATGTTTCAATCACGGTACAGCGACTTTTATGATCCTTGGCGCAATTTGTACCCGTCGTTGCCCTTTCTGTGATGTTGCCCATGGCCGTCCAATGGCTCCTGATGCCAACGAACCGGTAAAACTGGCACAAACCATTAAAGATATGGCCCTGCGCTATGTGGTCATCACCTCCGTTGACCGCGATGATCTGCGTGATGGTGGTGCTCAACACTTTGCTGACTGTATTTCTGCTATCCGTGAAAAGAATCCATCCATTAAAATTGAAACCCTGGTTCCTGATTTCCGTGGACGTATGGATCGTGCACTTGAAATACTAACAGCGACACCACCGGATGTTTTTAATCATAACCTGGAAAACGTACCACGGGTTTACCGTCAGGTACGCCCCGGCGCAAACTATGAGTGGTCACTGAAATTACTTGAAAAGTTCAAAGAAGTCCATCCTGATATCCCAACCAAATCTGGTCTGATGGTGGGCCTCGGTGAAACCAACGAAGAAATTCTTGATGTTATGCGTGATCTGCGCCGCCACGGTGTCACCATGCTGACTCTGGGCCAATATCTACAACCCAGCCGCCACCATTTACCGGTACAGCGCTATGTCAGCCCACAAGAATTTGATGAAATGAAAGAAGAAGCTCTGGCGATGGGATTCACCCATGCTGCTTGTGGGCCATTTGTCCGTTCTTCTTATCACGCTGATTTGCAAGCCAGAGGTGAAGAAGTTAAATAACCATAAGCCTCATTATGATTAATATTATTCTGGCTGTATTTATCGGCGGAGGCTTAGGTAGTGTATTACGTTGGTTTATAAGCCTCCGCCTTAATAATATTTCTACTCATATCGCGGTCGGCACCCTTACCGTTAATTGTATTGGTGCATTCCTTATCGGACTGGGGTTGGTATATTTTAATAAATCCACATATCTTAATCCGGCCTGGAAATTAATGCTGACCACCGGCTTTTGTGGTGGTTTAACAACATTTTCTACTTTTTCTGTCGAAGTTGTTTATCTGCTACTAGATGGAAAACTAGGGTGGGCACTGGGAACTGTTTTGCTTAATCTTTTTGGATCACTGCTGATGACAATTTTAGCTTTCGCATTGATGAACGAGCTTTAAATTTCATCACACCTATAGCAAAAATTAAAAAAACCCGTTGAAACAACGGGTTTTCGAAATACGGAGTTAAAATCAGATAGCGACAACGTTTACAGCAGATGGGCCTTTAGCGCCGTCAGTGATTTCAAACTCTACCTTTTGACCTTCTGCCAGAGTTTTAAATCCGTTACTCTGAATAGCAGAGAAATGTACGAATACGTCTTTGCTACCATCTTCTGGAGTGATAAACCCGAATCCTTTAGATTCATTAAACCACTTAACGTTACCTTTAATTTTTGACATCAAACATACCTTTAATGTGAAAATAAGACACAAAACCTGTGTCACATACAGTACAGCAAATAAATTGGTTCACTGTCTACAACCAAGATCACGAAAAGCATAATAAAATTCGATGGATGTTATCTTTATTTAGTTCTGCTGCTAAATAATGCACATATATAAATATTCTATAACCGTCCCTGGTCTTTTATCAGGCAATTTATCAAACAAACAAACAAACAAACAAACTGTTATGCTCTTTCATGCTCCAACAACCAACTTTTAATATTTAAACCCCCGGTATATCCAACTAATTTACCATCATGCCCAATAACACGGTGGCAAGGCACAATTAATGAAATCGGATTACGAGAATTAGCCATTCCTACTGCACGACAATAATTCGCTGAACCCAATGCCAATGATAATTGCTTATAACTCCACACTTCGCCAAATGGGATCTGACATAACTGCAACCATACACGCTGTTGGAATTCAGTTCCCTCTGGGTTGAGTGGAACAAAAAACTCAGTACGTTTACCCGCAAAATATCCCCGTAGCTCTTTCACGCACTGTTTAGTGATATCGTTTTTCACTTCAGGCGCTGTTTTTTCATCAACAAAATATAGACTGGTCACTCCTTTATCATCCGCAGTGATATGAACATACGGTTTAGGAAATCCTTTAGGTGTCTCAAAATACTGATGATACATAACCACCTCTCTTGAAAAAAATATCAATCATTATTGAGATTAGAGTAAATCGTCTTTTCAATAAATTGCAATGATGAATTCAGTTGCTCCCTTACCACTGACTAGAAAACTTAAGCTTTCCTAAAGAGGAGAAAAACCCTCCAACCACAAGGAATAACTAACACTGTAATTTTGAAGATGGTCATTCAGCATAGAATTGACACCATATATAGTGTGGTTGAAATAAAACTTCACTATATATAGTATAAATCAAATTGGTACCTTTTAAGAAATTGTTACTAATGAACCAAACTTTGTCACCACATGTCCACAAACTGGAAAAGGAGTGCTTAATGTGCATTACTATTTATAGCAAACCTGACTGCGTACAATGCAGCGCAACCTACCAAGCTCTAAGCCGAAGAAACATTCCTTATCAGATTGTTGACTTAACCAAAGACCCTCAGGGTTTAGCTATTATCCGCGCCATGGGCTACCAGCAAGTTCCAGTGGTCATCGCAGGCACACAGCACTGGTCAGGATTCCGCCCTGATAAAATCAATACGTTAGCCGAGAATTTGTAGGTTTATTATGAATATAAATCCTCTGATTTACTTCTCTAGTTCATCAGGTAATAGCCATAGATTTGTCCAGAAACTGAAAATGCCAGCTCTTCGCATTCCAGTAGACAAATCAGTTATCCCACTAAACGTAACCTCTCCTTACATTTTGCTGATACCAAGTTATGGTGGCGGCGGTGCTAAAGGCGCGGTTCCGCCACAAGTGATCCGATTTCTGAATATTGCCGAAAACCGAGCTCTAATTCGGGGAGTCATAGCCGCCGGGAATACAAACTTTGGCGAAGCTTATGGCATTGCCGGACGGATAATTTCAGAAAAATGTCAGATACCTCTTCTGTATCGTTTTGAGTTAATGGGCACCGAAGAAGATGTACAACGGGTACGCTGGGGTATTCAAAGATTTTGGCAACACTACTCACCAGAGAATATGCAATCATGACTTCCCAAATTAACAAACAGCAGGATTATCACGCTCTAAATGCTATGCTCAATCTATACGATAGTGAAGGAAAGATTCAGTTTGATAAAGATAAACTGGCTATTTATCATTATTTCCGCCAGCATGTAAATCAAAACACGATCCATTTCCATGATCTAAAAGAGAAACTGGATTTCCTCCAGCAAGAGGGGTATTACGAAACAAAGGTACTGGAGCAGTACGATTTTGCTTTTATTAAAAAGCTCTTTCGGCAAGCCTATAGCAAAAAATTCCGCTTTCAAACCTTTCTGGGCGCATTCAAATACTACATCAGCTATACCCTGAAAACCTTCGATAATAAACGCTACTTAGAACGTTATGAGGATCGGGTATGCATGGTAGCGCTAACTCTAGCTCAAGGCAGCCAGACACTGGCTTGTCGTCTGGTCGATGAAATTATCAGTGGCCGTTTTCAACCAGCGACACCAACTTTCCTTAATTGCGGAAAAAAACAGCGGGGAGAGTTGGTTTCTTGTTTCCTGCTTCGCATTGAAGACAACATGGAATCCATTGGGCGTTCACTCAATTCAGCATTACAGCTTTCAAAACGTGGTGGCGGTGTCGCATGCTTACTCAGTAATCTACGAGAAGCAGGCGCACCAATAAAAATGATTAAAAATCAGTCATCAGGTGTCGTTCCTGTGATGAAAATGCTAGAAGATGCATTTTCGTATGCCAACCAACTTGGTGCTCGTCAAGGTGCTGGTGCCGTTTATCTCAATGCTCATCACCCTGATATTCTTAGTTTTCTGGACACAAAACGGGAAAATGCTGATGAAAAGATCCGTATAAAAACACTCTCTCTTGGTGTTGTCATTCCTGATATTACTTTTGAATTGGCTAAAAACAACGAAGATATGTATCTGTTCTCACCTTATGATATTCAAAGAGTTTATGGTGTACCAATGTCTGAAATTAGCATTACAGAAAAATATGCTGAAATGGTGAATAACAAACACATTGGTAAATCAAAAATCAACGCCCGTGAATTTTTCCTGACATTAGCTGAGATACAATTTGAATCCGGTTATCCTTATATTATGTATGAAGACACGGTGAATCGTGCTAGCCCAATTAAGGGCCGAATTAATATGAGCAATTTATGTTCCGAAATTTTGCAAGTTAACAGTGCCAGTGAATATGAAGATGATTTAAGTTACCGCCATATCGGCAAAGATATTAGTTGTAATTTGGGATCAATGAATATCGCTCATACAATGGATTCACCTAATTTTGCGCTTTCAATTGAAACAGCTATCCGCGCTTTAACAGCCGTATCAGATATGAGCAATATCCGTTCAGTGCCTTCTATTGAAAAAGGAAATCTGGATTCCCATGCAATTGGTTTAGGCCAAATGAATCTGCACGGTTATCTGGCAAGAGAAAGAATTCATTATGGTTCTGAGGAGGGAATAGATTTCACAGATATCTATTTCTATATCGTTACTTATCATGCTCTGCGCACTTCAAATCAGATCGCAATTGAGCGTAATAGTTACTTTAAAGGTTTTAACGACTCTCGTTACGCCAGCGGTGAATTTTTCAATAAATATACGGAAAGATCCTGGCAACCTCAGACCAAAAAAGTCTGTCAGTTATTTGAACAAGCAGGAATCGTTATTCCTAATCAACAAGACTGGCTTGAGCTGAAAACCTCGGTTATGGCTCATGGTATTTATAATCAGAATATTCAGGCTATTCCTCCTACAGGTTCTATTTCATATATCAACAATTCAACATCAAGTATTCACCCGATTGTCTCCCGTATCGAGATCCGTAAAGATGGTAAAGTAGGACGGGTATATTACCCTGCCCCATTTATGACTAACGACAATCTTGAATATTACAAAGATGCCTACGAAATCGGGCCAGAAAAAATTATTGATACTTATGCTGCAGCGACTCAACATGTCGATCAGGGATTATCACTGACACTTTTCTTCAAAGATGACGCCACGACCCGAGACATTAACAAAGCGCAAATTTATGCCTGGCGTAAAGGGATCAAAACGCTTTATTACATTCGTTTAAGACAAATTGCTCTGGAAGGTACAGAAATACAAGGCTGTATTTCATGCTCATTGTAAAATTAATGCTGGAAATTTATTATGATTAACAATCCTGTATGTGCAATTAACTGGAATCGGATTGAAGATGACAAAGATCTGGAAGTCTGGAATCGGCTAACAACCAACTTTTGGCTACCAGAAAAAGTCCCGTTATCTAATGATATTCCCTCTTGGAACACATTGACAGCAGAAGAGAAAAAACTAACTATCCGGGTTCTTACTGGCTTGACCTTACTGGATACGATTCAAAACACTGTTGGCGCTCCAGCATTGATGGAGGATGCACAGACACCTCATGAAGAAGCAGTTATGTCCAATATTAGCTTTATGGAAGCTGTTCATGCACGATCTTACAGTTCTATCTTTTCAACACTATGCCTGACTGCCGATGTGGATGATGCTTACCACTGGAGTGAAAATAATCCAGTATTGCAGAATAAAGCTAAAATTATTTTAAATTATTATTGTGATGATCATCCATTAAAGAAAAAGGTAGCCAGTGTTTTTCTGGAATCATTTTTGTTCTATTCCGGCTTTTATTTACCTATGTATTGGTCAAGCCGCGGAAAATTAACAAATACAGCCGATTTAATCCGGCTTATTATTCGTGATGAAGCTGTTCACGGTTATTATATTGGGTATAAATTCCAAAAGTCATTGGAAAAACATTGTAAATCAAAGAAAAAAGAAATTAAAGACTTCACCTTTTCATTATTATTCGATTTATACGAAAATGAAATAAAATATACGGAAGAGCTTTATAATATTGTCAATTGGACAGAAGATATAAAAAAATTCCTGCATTATAATGCTAATAAAGCACTAATGAATCTGGGATATGAATCCTTATTTCCATCAGAAATGACAGATGTTAGCCCAGCAATACTTTCTGCATTATCACCTGATGCAAATGAGAATCATGATTTCTTTTCTGGTTCCGGTTCATCATATGTTATCGGTAAAGCAGTTAATACAGAGGATGAAGATTGGGATTTCTGAAGAAAATGACTTTATTTTATATAGAATATTTCGAACGTCAGATAACCATAGTACGATAATATTCAAAAATAATATCATTAAGCCTGTTTTTTAAACGATAAAATGCCATAAAATCCTTATATTTTTTATGGTGTTTTTACAGTTGCAACGATTCCTGTGAACATTCTCTGCCAGAAACAACCATTCCCCTCATATCAAACGATAGAAAACATTAATAAGTCTAATTAATTGTAAATTAAATTTCATTCTAATCAGATATAATCAACATTATAAATTAATAACCAATTCCATCTAAAATACAATTGCTGGATTATTACTTATACTTCACAAAAATATATTAATAACAATAACATAGAAACAAATCATCCTTTCAGCAATAGAATCAATTCATAGAAAATAATTTGCTAATAATAATGAAATAACGCCAAATATATTGACTCCAATTAATTTAATATCACTATTTTTTACATTAATTAACATTAACATAGGGTTGTCAGGCTCTCTCAGTATGTTAGGGTATATATCTTCAAAGAATCATGCAGAGATGAATAATGCATAAAACCATTAAATAACCATTGAAAGGAAAGTAACTATTTCATGGCAATTAAACTCGAAGTTAAAAACCTCTATAAAATATTTGGCAATCATCCAGAATATGCATTCAAATTACTGAATTCTGGCTTGAATAAAGATCAGATATTTGAAAAGACAAGTCTGACTGTTGGTATACAAAATGCCAATCTGGCCATTGAAGAAGGCGAAATATTTGTCATCATGGGATTATCAGGCTCCGGAAAATCCACAATGGTACGCCTTCTCAATCGTCTGATAAAACCGACTCGCGGTCAGGTATTAATTGATGGTGAAGATATTTCTGAGATTTCAGAAACAGCCTTAAGAGAAGTTCGCCGTAACAAAATCAGTATGGTTTTCCAATCATTCGCGCTGATGCCACATTTAAATGTACTGGAAAACAGTGCTTTTGGTATGGAACTTGCTGGTATTCCCAAACAAGAACGTTACAAAAAAGCGTTGGATGCACTGAAACAGGTAAATCTGGAAAATTATGCGCAATCCTATCCAGATGAACTTTCAGGCGGAATGCGCCAACGAGTTGGGCTTGCCAGAGCTTTGGCCAATAACCCAGACATTTTGCTGATGGATGAGGCGTTTTCTGCCCTTGACCCATTAATTCGTACAGAAATGCAAGACGAGCTGCTAAGTCTACAAGGTACTCAACCACGAACCATCGTTTTTATCTCCCATGATTTAGATGAGGCAATGCGTATCGGCGACCGGATCGCCATTATGCAAGGCGGAGTGGTTGTACAAGTCGGGACACCAGATGAAATCCTGAACAATCCAGCAAATGACTATGTGAGAACTTTTTTCCGTGGCGTAGATATCAGCCATGTATTCAGTGCTAAAGATATTGCCCGCCGTCGTCCGGACTCTCTCCTTCACGTTGCACCGGGTTTTGGTCCTCGTTCTGCATTGAAAGTACTTGATGATGAAGACAGAAACTATGGCTACCTGATTGAGCGCGGACAAAAATTCGCAGGTGTAGTTTCGGTAAATTCATTGGAAAAAGCATTACAGGAAAAAAAACCTATTGAACATGCCATATTGGCAGAACCAGCTACCGTTACCGCAGATACGTCTCTTAATGAATTAATTTCTGTTGTAGCGCAATCACCTTGTGCCGTTCCGGTTGTTGGAGATAACGACAAATACATTGGTGTTATTTCCAAAGGGATGTTGTTGCAGGCTTTAGACAAGGAGACACCAATTGAGTAATCAAAACGAACATCAAACCCAGCCGGCACAGGACGCATGGGATACCAATGCCTCCTCCGCTAATAACACAGACCCTTGGGGTAGCGAAGCCAATGTTAACAATTCAGCCGGCTCTGACTGGCTAGATGCACCAGCAACGACTGTACCGCCTGAACACTTTAATATCATGGACCCATTCCAGAACACACTTATCCCTTTGGACTCATGGGTAGCTCATGCTATTGACTGGTTTGTGCTGAATTTTCGGCCAACCTTTCAGGGAATACGTGTTCCAATAGATTTTGTTCTCAGTGGTTTTGAACAATTTCTAACATCAATGCCCGCACCGATTGCCATCATGTTGTTTGCCTTGATTGCCTGGCAGCTATCAGGCATTGGTATGGGGATCGCCTCACTTGCTTCGCTGATAGTGATTGGTGCAATTGGGGCATGGTCTGAAGCGATGGTTACTCTGGCACTGGCTCTGACATCTCTACTGTTTTGTATCATCATCGGCTTACCGCTTGGTATCTGGCTGTCACGTAGCGAAAGAGCGGCAAAGATTATCCGGCCTATGCTTGATGCGATGCAAACCACTCCGGCATTTGTCTATCTGGTTCCAATTGTCATGCTGTTTGGTATCGGCAACGTGCCTGGAGTTATCGTCACCATTATCTTTGCGCTACCTCCAATTGTTCGTCTAACAATTTTGGGTATCAAACAGGTTCCGGCTGACCTGATAGAAGCAGCCGAATCTTTTGGCGCCAGCCCTCGACAAATGCTGTTTAAAGTGCAGTTACCACTAGCTATGCCAACCATTATGGCCGGTGTAAATCAAACCCTGATGCTAGCGCTGTCAATGGTTGTTATCGCATCAATGATTGCAGTCGGTGGTTTAGGCCAGATGGTTCTGCGAGGTATTGGTCGTCTTGATATGGGGCTTGCCGCCGTGGGTGGTGTCGGGATCGTTATTCTTGCGATTCTCCTTGACCGTCTAACCCAGTCTCTTGGCCGTGACAGCCGCACCAAGGGGGCAAATCGCTGGTATGCCACTGGACCAATGGGATTAATTATCCGCTTGTTGAGCAAAAAAGCGTAATTTTTAATCAACATATAATCATTACAACAGGAGATGAAACTATGCACAAAATAGTTATCTGGGCTGTAGTAGCCCTATCATCACTAATAAGTCCGCAGATATCCGCTGGTGAATTACCGGGTAAAGGTATCAGCGTACAGCCAGTACAAAGCACCATTACCGAAGAAACATTCCAGACACTGATCGTCAATAAAGCACTGGAAAAGCTTGGTTATGATGTCAAACCAATCAAAGAAGTGGACTACAACGTCGCCTACTCATCTATCGCTTCCGGTGATGCAACCTTCATAGCAGTAAGTTGGGAACCGCTGCACAACAACCAATATCAAGCAGCCGGCGGTGACGCCAAATTTTACCGCGTTGGTAATTACGTGGAGAACTCCGCACAGGGGTACTTAATCGATAAAAAAACAGCGGAAAAATACAACATCACCAATATCGCCCAACTGAAAGATCCGAAAATAGCTAAGTTATTTGATACCAATGGTAACGGCAAAGCCGATCTTACCGGCTGTAATCCCGGCTGGGGCTGTGAAGCCGCAATTAATCATCACCTCAAGGCTTATGGTCTGAACAACAGCGTTGAGCATAATCAGGGAAACTATGCAGCTATGATGGCGGATACGATTACCCGCTATAAAGAAGGTAAACCTATCCTCTATTACACTTGGACACCTTACTGGATCAGTGATGTGCTAAAACCCGGTAAAGATGTCATCTGGCTGCAAGTTCCTTTCTCGGCGATGCCTAACGGTGAAAAAATAGATACTAAGCTGCCAAATGGGGCAAATTATGGTTTCCCGCCAAGTATTATGCATATTGCCGCCAATAAACAATGGGCGGAAGATAACCCGGCGGCAGCCAAGCTATTTTCTATTATGAAAATGCCGCTTGCTGATATTAACGCCCAAAACCTGCGAATGCATAATGGTGAAGCATCACAAGCGGATATTGAACGCCACGCCAATGGTTGGATTAAAGCTCATCAAAAATTATTTGACGATTGGGTTAAAATTGCCATTGAAGTCACCGGAAATAATTAACACTCTGGATACCATAGTGAATTGGTCTATGCCAATTCACTATTTCTTCACTTCTATTTTCTCTTAATACCAAACTGGCCGGCTCAATTAATGTTTTTGGGACTCATCCCGCCATTCCCACTGTTTTAGCATTGAATCTAATAATAAAAACTCATTACAATGCGAAAAATCTAGCACGTGACTACTGATATCTTTAATAAAGTACCTACTCTCCCTTAATCTGCCACTTAAACATGAGAAAACCCAACTATGGAAGAAAATATTTCCCGAACCCCATTAAGTCCGGCTTTAATTGCTCTGATGGCAATTTCCACAGGCTTGGTTGTTGCTAGTAACTACTATGCGCAACCACTACTTGATACCATCGCTTTACAATTTAACATAACTACCAGCGAAGCAAGTTTTATTGTCACCTCAGCCCAACTGAGCTATGCCATTGGCCTGATATTCCTAGTGCCATTAGGGGATATGCTTGAACGACGCAGTCTGATTGTTTCGATGACAATATTGGCCGCTATCGGCTTGCTGATTACCTCTACGTCGCAGAATATTTGGCAAATGCTACTAGGAACAGCTTTGACAGGCTTATTTTCGGTAGTTGCCCAAATTTTGGTCCCTCTGGCCGCAACACTCGCTCTTCCCCATCAGCGCGGAAAAGCAGTCGGTACAATTATGGGTGGCTTGCTACTTGGGATATTGCTGGCAAGAACAATCTCAGGAGCAATGGCTACCTTGGGTGACTGGCGAACTATTTTTTGGGTTGCTAGCTTATCACTGGTAATTCTTTCCCTGACATTATGGCGCTACCTGCCACGTTACAAGCAAGTGACTGACCTTAATTACTTCCAATTACTTAGATCTATTGTACAACTCGTTGCCACAAGCCCCCTTCTCAGGGTTCGCGCTGTATTGGGAGCACTAACATTTGCCAATTTCAGCCTTTTATGGACCTCAATGGCATTCCTGCTTGCATCGCCTCCTTTTAATTATTCTGAAGGGGTAATCGGTTTATTTGGCTTAGTCGGTGCCGCCGGAGCACTAATGGCAACCAGAACAGGACAACTAGTCGATAAAGGAAAAGGTTCTCTGACCACCAGCATCGCTCTGATGCTATTGCTTCTTTCATGGATACCAATTGGCCTTGCCAAAGAATCATTAATTAGCTTCTTAATTGGCATTTTGATCCTCGACATTGCAATTCAGGGGGTTCACGTCACTAATCAGAGCACGATATACCGCATCATGCCAGAAGCCAGAAATCGACTTACCGCCGCTTATATGACCAGCTATTTTATTGGTGGTGCTCTTGGCTCTCTGGTTGCTGGTTATGCTTATAAACACTCAGGCTGGTATGGCGTTACTGCCGCTGGAATGACTATTTGTATCATCAACCTGCTCGTATGGTTCTTGGGCAAAAAACATGAACCTAAGACATTGTAGGAAGCCCTCATGACAAAGAATGTTTAAATAAAAACATTTAGTAGGGACAATATTCTCTATTTCATTTCATTTTGTTAATGTTACATAACATTCACATAACCAGATGTATATTCTATGCCTATTCCTGACACATTAACGCCTTTACCCGATAAAAGATCTTCTTTTACTGAAGGAATAATAGACAGTTTGCCTATCGTTATCGGCTACATACCTGTAGCTTTTGCTTTTGGCCTTAACGCGGTCAAACTTGGCTTTAACCCAATAGAAGCCATTTTCTTTTCATGCATCATCTATGCAGGTGCAAGTCAGTTTGTTATCACTGCCCTACTGAGTGCAGGTACATCATTATGGGTTTCTGCTCTAACCATAATGGCAATGGATGTTCGCCATATCCTTTATGGCCCATCTTTAAGGCTCCGTATCAAAGATAAATTAACGGAGAAAAAAACCCTCATTTGGGCCTTTGGCCTGACAGATGAAGTTTTTGCCGCAACCACCGCAAAACTTATTAAGAACCAACGCAGTTGGAGTGAAAACTGGATGGTTGCCATTGCGATCTGCTCCTGGCTTGCCTGGGTCATAGGAACAGCAGCTGGCGCATTTCTTGGCAACGGTTATCTGGAATCCTACCCCGCTATAGAAGCGGCCATGACTTTCATGTTGCCGGCGCTATTCTTGAGTTTCCTTCTTGCATCTTGCAGAAAGCAAAATAGCTATTGTGTTGTAGCAGCTCTGACCGGAGCACTATTGGGGATTACGTTTTTCTCAATCCCTATTGCCATTCTGGCAGGTATTGTTGGTGGTTGTACTGCTGCATTATTACAACCAAGAAACAGTTGCAATGGCATTTCTGACCAAAAGGAAACACCATGATTGACAGTAGAATTCTGATCATCGGGCTATTCGTTGGATTAGCGAATTTTTTATTCCGCTATCTGCCACTGCGTTTTGGTACAGCACGTCAGTCTGCCGGCAGACAAGGCGGAAAAGTAAACATTATTCTTGATAGCATTGGCATCGCATCCATCTGCTCTTTACTGATCGTTTCCGGTATACCTGATGTAATGAAAGATAATCAAAAGCTATTTCCTACCCTGATGGGCTTTCTAACTATCTGCTTAGTTTTCTACAAAACAAAGAAAATTATACTCTCAACTCTATTAGGTGCTCTACTTTTCGGACTAACATTCAAAATATTTATGAATTAGGTATCAATATCAAAAGAAATATGATGATAATAAATAACTACAATTGCTAAATTTATCTTTTAATATACCATTTGGATGTTTGATAACAAAAGTTATCTTACCAGTTGAAACTAATAAGGTATCTAAATAATGGAAAGTTCGTTTACGCCTACCGAAGAATTACTGAATATTCGTGCAGCACAGCAAGCCAAATTAAATAAAGATATTCCTTATCAAGAGATCCTGTTGACTAGGTTATCAATGCACGTCCAAAGTAAGTTGCTTGAAAACCGTAATAATATGTTGAAAGCTCAAGGAATCAATGAAACTTTGTTCATGGCCCTGATGATCCTTGATACTAAAGAAAGCCACAGTATTCAGCCATCAGAACTCAGTGCCGCTTTAGGTTCTTCCCGTACTAATGCCACTCGTATCGCTGATGAATTGGAAAAGCAGGAGTGGATTGAAAGAAAAGAAAGTCATAACGACCGCCGTTGTCTTCATCTTCACCTGACAGAGCAAGGTACAAAATTCTTAAATAGTTTGCTTCCACCTCAACATGACTGCCTGAGAAGACTTTGGTCATGTCTTGACCAAGAGGAACAAAAACAGTTAGAGAAGTTAATGAGAAAATTACTGGTCAAACTTGATACAATGGGCGATTGTATCAAATAAATAGCTTGTCGTTTAATCGAACATTTTTTATCCAAGCAACACTTTCCTGGTTAAATTGTTCGAAAAAACTTTCTTGTTAGCCAATATGATCTATTCTGCAAAAAGCTAACACTTATTCTTCGATAACATTGGACTTTGTGTAATTCACCTTTCCAGTAGTGATGATATAGCGCTACTGGAAACGTGATCCTGAAAAATGGTAGTTACCGGAAGAAAATAACAAGCACGGAGATTGACTATGAGTGCAAATGAGAAAGTGCAAGCACCACAAAGCCCAACCCATAGCAAAAAAAGACGGCGCTGTCGCGCCTTAGTGTTACTGACTCTTGCCTTTACCTTACTTGGCATTGCCTACTTTTTTTATTGGCTTATCGTCTTACGCCATCATCAAGAAACAGATAATGCCTACGTTACAGGCAACCAAATTCAAATTATGTCGCAAGTTGCTGGCAGCGTAATCACCGTTAACTTCGATAACACTGACTTTGTGAAAAGCGGTAGTGTGCTGGTACAACTCGATCCTCGTGATGCAGAATTAGCACTGGAAAAAGCGAAAACAGCACTAGCCAACAGTGTCCGTCAAACTCATCAGCAGATGATTAACAGTAAACAATATCAGGCTAATATTGCCCTACGTCGCTCTGAGTTGACCCGAGTTCAAAGTGATCTCAGCCGCCGTGAAGTGCTCGGTGCTCAGAAAGTCATTGGTAAAGAAGAATTGCAACATGCACGAGAAGCTGTTGCTAGCTCCCAAGCTGCATTGGATGTCGCTATCGAACAATATAACGCGAATCAGGCAATCATTCTGAACACCCCTTTAGAAAAACAACCCGCAGTTGAACAAGCTGCAACGGAAGTTCGCAATGCCTGGCTGACATTGCAACGCACTAAAATAGTCAGCCCAATTGATGGCTATGTCTCACGTCGCAGTGTACAAATTGGGGCACAAATCAATAAAAATACCCCCCTGATGGCAATAATTCCGGCAAACGATATGTGGATTGAAGCTAACTTCAAAGAGACTCAACTCGCTGACATGCGTATTGGTCAACCCGTAGAAATCACCAGTGATTTTTACGGTGAAGGCAAGATATTTAATGGCAAAATCACTGGGCTTGATATGGGAACTGGAAGCGCCTTCTCTTTGCTGCCAGCTCAAAATGCCAGTGGCAATTGGATTAAGGTTGTTCAGCGCTTACCCGTCCGCATTGAACTGAATCCTGAACAATTAGAGAAATATCCATTACGCATTGGCCTATCAACTAAAGTCAGGGTAGATACCACTCATTCCGATGGACAAGTTCTATCAGACAGAACACGCACTAAATCGGCTTATCACACGACGGCTCTGGAAATAGATATGTCTCCGGCAAATAAAATAGTCACCGACATAATTAACAACAATTCTGGAAAATAATACCGGAGGCCAAAGTGACAAGACCGCCACTTACAGGCGCTAAACTTGCATGGATGACTATTGCGTTATCCTTGGCAACTTTTATGCAAGTTTTGGATTCTACAATCGCTAACGTGGCAATACCCACTATCGCAGGTAATCTGGGATCATCAAATTCTCAGGGGATTTGGGTAATTACCTCTTTCGGTGTTGCTAACGCGATTTCAATTCCAATTACTGGGTGGCTGGCAAAGCGCATCGGTGAAGTTAAGCTATTCATCTGGTCAACAGTCTTATTTGCTATATCTTCCTGGTTATGTGGTACTTCCAACAGTCTTGAGATGCTAATCTTCTTCCGGGTCATTCAAGGATTAGTGGCAGGTCCTCTTATTCCTCTTTCACAAAGCCTACTACTGAACAATTATCCACCAGCCAAAGGAAATATGGCGCTGGCATTATGGTCAATTACTATTATTGTCGCACCGATTTTTGGCCCGATCCTGGGGGGTTATATCAGTGATAACTATCATTGGGGATGGATTTTCTTTATCAACGTTCCTATTGGTATCGCAGTTATTTTGATTGCTATGCAAACCCTAAAAGGACGTGAAACTCAAACAGAAATCAAACCTATCGATACAATAGGACTCCTATTGCTGGTTATCGGGGTGGGTTGTTTACAAATCATGTTGGATCAAGGAAAAGACCTAGACTGGTTTAATTCTACAGAAGTTATTGTATTGGCTGTGATAGCCGTAATCACATTGATATTCCTGATAGTATGGGAATTGACCGATGACAACCCAATTATTGACCTGTCACTATTTAAAGAGCGCAATTTTACTATTGGCTGCTTCTGTTTAAGTTTGGCCTATCTACTCTACTTTGGCACAATTGTTTTGTTGCCTCAGTTATTACAAGAAGTGTTTGGCTATACCGCAACATGGGCAGGTCTTGCCGCTGCACCCGTAGGGTTGCTGCCATTGATAATATCCCCGCTAATCGGTAAGTTCAGCAATAGAGTAGATATGCGTTACATAGTAACATTCAGCTTTATTGTTTACGCTGTTTGTTATTACTGGCGTGCATATACATTCGAACCAGGCATGGATTTCGCCGCTTCCGCATGGCCTCAATTTATTCAGGGGTTTGCTATTGCCTGCTTTTTTATGCCACTAACAACCATCACCCTTTCCGGTTTACCGTCAGAGCGAGTGGCATCTGCATCTAGTCTATCGAATTTTATTCGCACATTGGCTGGGTCAATAGGAACATCAATAACGACAACTATGTGGACTCAGCGCGAATCAATGCATCACTCTCATTTTACTGAATACATCAATCCTTATAGCTTTGATACTCAACAGATCTATCAACAACTATCGGCACTGGGAATGAATAACCAGCAAATTTCTGCTTATCTGGCAAAAGAGATTACCCATCAGGGACTCATCATTTCAGCAAATGAAATTTTCTGGCTCTCCGCCGGCGTATTCCTGATTTTGATCATGCTTGTTTGGCTAGCTAAGCCGCCATTCACACAAGGAAGTAAAGAAGGTATTAGCGGAGCTCACTGAATCTTAAATAACGAAACGGGAGCACTACAGCTCCCGCTTTTACGATCAGGCTTTATTCTGTCGCCACCATTCAGCCAGCATAATGCCAGTTGCAACAGAAACATTCAGGCTTTCAACCAAACCTGTACCACCAACGAACAGGCTCATATCACCATGTTCCCAGGCACTGTCACTCAGGCCATCACGTTCTTGACCAAGTACCAAAACCATTTTTTCAGGCAATTCAGCTTTAGCTAAATTGGTGCTGCCTTTATGGCTGGATGTTGTCACAATATTGTAACCAGCTTCACGAAATTTATTCAGTATAGTGGTAAAGCCATCAGCATCAATACCTTTAATATGTTCAGCACCACCCTCCGCTGTACGAATAGCCGCACCAGATTCTAGCAAAGCCACATCCTGCAAAATCACACCCTGCACTCCGAAATGCGCACAGCTTCGCATAATAGCACCAAGGTTATGTGGATTACCCACATCTTCAAGAGCCAGAACACAGTCTTTTGCCGGAGCACTTTTCAGGTAGGTCTCCGCATTCAAACCACTGCGTTTTTTAATCAGAAAACAAACACCGCCATGATGCTCAGTCCCTGATACTTTCGTCAGTTCAGCTTCATCCACAACATGATAAGCTTTACGGTTGGCAGCCATCCATTTTAGAGCATTACGGAATCGTGGTGTCACTGACTCAACAAACCAAGCTCGAACTATCGCCTCAGAACGGTTTTTAAACATCGCCTGACAAGCATTTTCACCATAAATCCGGGTTTCTTCCATGCGCTGACGACGAAGCTGCTCTGGATCAATCTGGCTTTTCCCACTGATACCGCCATGCTCTGGCGTTAAAGAATCACTCTCAGGGCGAGAAACTGTTTTCCAGGGCGATCTTTCACGCTCAGTAACACGCGGAGAACGGGATGATCGCTCATTGTCCCGACGACGCTGACCTTGATCGCGCCCTTTACCCGACGGACGTTTGTTATTACCGCGGCTGTCATTTTTGTCCTCACTACGGACATACATCACTTTGACTTTGCCATTTTTACCACTGTATGAATCGTTCATTCGTTTCTCCAACTACTTTATGGCGCGAAGATTACCTGATGTGCGCATAGTAAGCTACCTCTGACAACCACAATCCATTAAAATGTGTCCTCAATTTTTTCTTGCCTTATTACCTGAAGGACCCAGGTTCCTGATTTATGAATGATAATGCTGTCTTCCAACTGCGCCAACAACGCCTTGCTCGTTCCACTCGTCCCTTTCGTGCTCGCGGTTGCCGTATAGAACGTTGCTCTTACTGTCTGCTGCCACAAAAAAACTGCTTGTGCGATACAATCAAGCCGGCAAATGCTACCAGCCGCTTTTGTCTTATCATGTTTGATACCGAGCCAATGAAGCCGAGTAACACGGGTAAACTGATTGCTGACATTCTTCCTGATACGCAAGCTTTTCTTTGGTCAAGAACCACACCTGATCCAAAAATGCTGACTGTGATCCACGATCCTTCTCGTCAGCCCTATCTGATATTTCCGGAAAGCTATGCTCAACCACCGCGTAAAGTTTATCGGCATATTCCTACTGATAGTAAACCACCGTTATTTATTATGTTAGATAGTACATGGCCGGAAGCCAGGAAAATTTTCCGTAAAAGTCCTTATCTGGATAATATTCCATTGTTATCTGTTAACAGCGCCGCAAAAACAAATTATTTATTACGGATGTCCGCCAGAGAAGAACAACTCTGTACCGCAGAAGTGGCAGCCATCATTCTGGAACAAGCTGGAGACATAACAGCTTCTCAGCAACTGCTCACTCATTTTAGCTATTTCCATCAGCAATATCTGGCAGGTAAACCTCATCATCCAAAAGCGTAAATCACAGCAATTGCTGGAGAAATCCGCTACAGTTGTCAACATTAATCGCTAATTAAGGAGCCTCTTGATGAGCCAGCGAGGACTTGAAGCTTTATTACGCCCTAAATCCATTGCTGTAATTGGTGCTTCAGAAAAACCAGAACGAGCTGGTTCAGTTATGATGCGTAACCTGCTCGCAGGAGGGTTTGCCGGGCCAATACTACCGATAACCCCAAATAAAAGTTCCGTTCAAGGGGTTTTAGCCTATCCTTCAATCGATAAATTACCGATTACACCCGACTTGGCTGTTATCTGTACTCATCACAGTCGCAACTTGCAATGTCTGGAGCAATTGGGAAAACGAGGTTGTAAAACAGTTATTATTCTTTCTTCACCAAAATCCCAATTTGCCGAACTAAGACAGTGTTGCCAACGCTATAGTGTCCGATTACTCGGACCAAACAGTTTGGGATTATTAGCACCCTGGCAAGGACTGAACGCCAGTTTTTCTCCGGTTCCAATACTCAAAGGGAAGTTAGCCTTCATTTCTCAATCCGCAGCAGTATCCAATACCATTCTTGACTGGGCACAATACAGAGGTGTCGGATTTTCCTACTTTATAGCGCTAGGCGATAGTGTCGATATTGATATTGATCATCTGCTTGATTTTCTGGCTCGTGACAGTAAAACCAGCGCCATCTTGCTCTATCTTGAACATATCCATGATGCCCGTCGTTTTCTTTCAGCATCCAGGAGTGCTTCCCGTAATAAACCGATCCTCGTGGTTAAAAGTGGTCGTACCAAGCGGGCACAGAAATTACTTGGTGAGCAACAAAATCTGGATGCTGCTTATGATGCTGCTATTCAGCGCGCTGGATTATTACGGGTACAAGACACGCATGAAATGTTTTCGGCTGTAGAAACATTAAGTTATATGTCACCTTTGCGAGGAGAGCGACTGTTTATCGTCAGTAATGGCGCAGCTCCAGCAGCAATGGCGCTGGATGAATTATTCCGCCGGAACGGTAAATTAGCGACGTTAGGTGAAGAAACAACGAAAGCATTGAAAACACAGTTACCAGAAACTATCGCTTTACATAACCCGCTGGATTTAAGAGATGATTCCACCGTGGAACGTTATATCACAGCATTAAAACCGTTGTTGGACAGCCACGACCATGATGCCCTGTTACTTATTCACTCACCTAGCGCCATTGCTCCCGGCGTTCATACAGCAACTAAAGTGATTGAAACAATCCGACAACATCCACGGGGAAAATGGCTCACTATCTTTACCAACTGGTGTGGTGAATATTCGTCACAAGAAGCCCGCCGTTTGTTCAGTGAAGCCGGTATCCCAACTTACCGAACCCCTGAAGGCGCTGTGACTGCTTTTATGCATATGGTGGAATATCGTCGCAACCAGAAACAATTAACAGAGACACCAGCATTACCAGCAAATATCACCGCCAATACAGCTCGCGCCCATCAGTGCATACAACAAGCTCTGGAACAAAGGAATTTTCGTCTAGATACCCATGAAGTTCAACCTATTCTGGAAGCCTATGGCCTCAATACACTTCCGACATGGATTGCTCATGACAGTGATGAAGCCGTCAGTATTGCCCAACAGATTGGTTATCCTGTCGCCCTGAAATTACGTTCACCAGATATCCCACATAAATCAGAAGTTCAGGGAGTTATGCTCTATTTGCGAAATGCAGATGAAGTCAAGGCTTCTGCTCAAGCAATTATCGAACGAGTCAACCAGAACTTTCCACAGGCAAGAGTTCAGGGATTGTTAGTTCAAAGCATGGCAAACCGCGCCGGAGCACAAGAATTGCGTATCGCAGTAGAACAAGATGAAGTATTTGGCCCACTGATTATGCTAGGTGAAGGTGGTGTTGAGTGGTTACAGGAAACACAGGCAGCGGTTGCATTGCCACCTCTTAATATGGCATTAGCACGATATTTAGTTATTCAAGCCATTAAAAGTAGAAGAATTAAGCTCAGGGGCTCTCCTCAACCACTAGATGTACTAGTACTCAGCCGACTTTTGGTTCAAGTGTCAAATCTATTACTTGATTGCCCGCAAATCATACGATTGGACATTCATCCTTTACTAGCTTCTGGAGATGAATTCACACTATTGGATGTTTCGATGGAATTGTCTTCAATAGAGGGTGACCCAAGAACCAGATTAGCTATCCGCCCATATCCAAGCGAACTAGAAGAAACCATAAAACTGAAAAGTGGTGCAGAATGCCTTCTGCGTCCGATTCTGCCAGAAGATGAACCATTGCTGAAAGATTTTATCGGTCAGGTCACTAGAGAAGATCTCTATTACCGCTATTTCAGTGAAATCAGCGAATTCACCCACGATGATCTGGCGAACATGACTCAAATTGATTACGACCGTGAAATGGCATTTGTTGCCGTGCATCACCCTAAAAACAACCCAGAAATTATCGGTGTTACCCGTGCCATAGCTGACCCAGATAATGTCGAAGCAGAATTCGCTGTGCTAGTACGCTCTGATTTAAAAGGGATTACCCTTGGGCATCAGCTTATGATAAAACTTATTAATTATACGCGAGAACATGGCATAAGACGCCTCAATGCCATTACCATGCCAGAAAATCGGACTATGATAAAACTCGCTAAGAAACTGGGATTTACCATAGATATTCAATTTGAAGATGGTATTGTAAACTTAACCCTTGAACTTTAAATCAACTACGTGATGAATCGCACAGACTTGAATCATTAGAGAGTAGAGCGTCAAATCATGCTCACAATTAGCCAGACTAATGGTATTATCGCCAGATCATTTGATTCATTGCTTTATATAGTAGTATTTCAGCCATCCAACATAAGAGAAAAAACGCACTGTGATGTTGTCTAAATTCAAACAAGCTAAACACCAACAGCACCTTGCACAACTGCCTAAGCTACCTCAGTCAGTTGCTGATGTTAAAACACTTTATCAACCCGAAGTGTTCCGCAGCACCCTGCTGGAAGAAATTGCTAACGCTGAAAAACATATTTATATCATCTCCCTTTATCTGGAAAATGATAACGCAGGGCAAGATATCCTTAATGCACTTTATGCAGCTAAGCAAAAACGCCCCGAATTAGATATTAAAGTCTTTGTTGACTGGCATCGGGCACAACGTGGACGAATTGGTGCTGCTGCAATGGCAACGAATGCCGACTGGTATTGCTCTATGGCAGAAGCATATCCTGATATAAAAATTCCAATATTAGGTGTACCAGTAAATACCCGTGAGGCATTGGGTGTTTTACATTTAAAAGGTTTTATCTTTGACAATACTGTGGTTTATAGCGGAGCGAGCATTAATGATGTCTATCTCCACCAACATGATAAATATCGCTATGACCGCTACCATTTGCTTCACAATGCAAAACTTGCAGAAGCAATGAAACAGTTTGTTGATAATTACATTCTCTCCGCAGAAGCTGTACAGAAACTGGATTGTAAAAATCGCCCTCGTAGCCCTGAAATTAAAAATCTGATCCGTCAACTTCGTTTTTCTCTGCGACACACCACTTATCAGATTAATAACCAGGCAACTAACGATGAGTTATCTGTCACTCCACTTGCTGGTTTGGGGAAGAAAAACCTTCTTAATAAAACCATTAACCATCTGATCGCCAGTACAGAACAGAAACTCATTATTTGTACTCCATATTTTAACCTTCCAGCAGTAATTGTTCGGTTGATTGTTCATCTGCTACGTCGGGGTAAACAAGTGGAAATTATTGTCGGCGATAAAACAGCCAATGACTTTTATATTCCACCAGAAGAACCATTTAAAATTATCGGTGCATTGCCATATCTATATGAAATCAATCTGCGCCGTTTTATCAGTAGATTACAGAACTATGTTGACAGCGATCAACTGACCGTACGGTTATGGAAAGATGGCGATAATAGTTATCATCTGAAAGGTGTGTGGGTGGATAATCAATGGCAGTTGATTACAGGAAATAATCTTAATCCTCGCGCCTGGGGACTAGATTTAGAAAATGCAATTCTTATCCACGATCCTCATGAAGAAATGCAAGAACAGCGCACAAAAGAACTGAACTGTATACGTACTCACACTACGATTATTAGCAATTATCAGGAATTAGACAGTATCCAACTTTACCCAGTCAAAGTACGTAAACTTATTCGTCGCTTACGCCGCATCCGGGTAGACAAATTGATTAGTCGTATCTTGTAATTGAATCGATAAAGCCGATGATATTATAAATCCTCTGTAGCGAATAACTTCAGAGGATTTTATGTCATTGGAGGTACGTACATTCAGAGTCATCTTTAAGGATTAAATAGTATGGTCATTAATCCTGCTACTATCATCAACAAAAAACTTATCAGACTACTGAGTCTCGAATTACTATTTAATTTAACCTGAGATTTGCTTAAGAAGGGAACTAAGTGCCTGAGGCACGATCAAAGTTTTTGCTAAAGAAAACAAAATAGTGAAGATCCTCAGACATGTCTAATTTAGAAGAACTTTACTGCTGCGTCGATGACTTTTGCCAAAAATTTATTCCTCTCTGGCATCAACAGTTAATTGAAAATGGCTTGCTCAAACGTCACCGCGAAGCTTCCCTTTCTCTCAGTGAAGTGATGACGCTCCTCATTTTATTCCACATGAGTCATTATCGTGATTTTAAAACGTTTTATATTTAGCATGTTAAACACTATCTTAAGGCCGATTTTCCCGGGTTGGTCAGCTACACTCGAATGTTAACCTTGAAGCAAAGGGCGCTCATTCCTCTATGCGCTTTTTTTTCGTCACGCAAGGCTGAAACCCAAGGGATCGCTTTTATTGATTCAACCAATATTGCCGTTTGCCATAACCTCCGTATTCCCCGTCATCGCGTATTTGAGGGCGTCGCACAGCGAGGGAAAACGAGTACAGGCAGGTTTTATGGCTTTAAACTTCATCGGGTTATCAATGATTGTAGTAAACTTTTGGCGGTTAAGTTGACCTCAGGAAATAAAGATGATCGTCATCCCGTCAAAGCGCTGGTACAAGGGTTAACAGGGTGTTGGCGATAAAGGGTATTTGTCACAGGCCCTGTGCGATGAACTGGAAGCAGAAGGAATAACGTTAATCACTCATGTCCGTAGTAACATGAAGGCAAAAGCGTTATCTCTCTGGGATAAACTGATGTTAAGAAGGCGATTTCTGATAGAAACGGTCGTGGATCAGCTCAAAAATATTTCTCAGATAGCGCATTCAAGACACCGCAGTCAGCTCGGTTTTTTTATTGGAAATCGTCGCTGGCTTAATTGCTTATACATTCCAACCTAAAAAACCGAGTTTGAATTTACGGGATTATGATATCGCTATTTTTAAACGAAGCTGAGGTTAATTTAACAAACCCACTTTAATTGGTTGAATACTGTCCTAGTAATATACTATTTTAAAATTTCATATATGATATAACTAAGATTATTATTCTTATAGGGTAGAAAAATAAAGTTTCTTCATTCGAATTTTATTTCTAAAACCAATACAAATATAGCTGAAATAATAAAAATTATTTTTAACACTGAAATATCCAATGTTACTTACTTCACGAGATAATATTTTTGAAGAAAACCATAACAATGAGTTAACTTTATAATTTAATTATATATTTTCTATAAACTGAAGTAACCGGCTTAAGTTATTTACTCATCCAATAGAGCTCTGGAGCAGCTAAGCTGCCTTCTACATCCCCCTCCGCCCGTGCCCTGCCAATCCCGGGCGTCAGAAACGGTTCTCACCGTCCTATCCCCGGTTACCTGCCCCGGGCAGAATGAACCGCCCGGCGCGCCGGCATGTCATCGCTTCTCCGGCA
>NZ_PUJW01000026.1 GCF_011189575.1 Photorhabdus cinerea | reverse complement strand
TGGTTGCAGTCGCTGGCAGGCGACTGCGTTAGGTACCAGACGGATTTCAACTCTGCGGTTGGCAGTACGCCCCGCAGTTGTTGAATTGGTGGCGACTGGCCGCGTTGCACCTTCGCCTTGTACGGCAAAGCAAGCGAGCGGAATATCGCTGGTTTGTAATAGCCAGTCGCGTACCGCTTCCGCCCGCGCCAGTGACAATGCGCGGTTTTTCGCGGCATCTCCGGTAGAGTCGGTATGGCCGGTGATTACAATCAGCCAGCCGGGTTTAGCTTTGATATCCATCAACGCGTTCACCAGAACTTTGGCAGATCCCGCTTTAAGGCGGGACTGTCCAACATCGAATAATGACATGCTGTTAAGACTCAACGTCTGCGGCAGCGCTTTCTCTTTCTTCAGCTGCGCAGGCGGTAATACCGCATGGTTGATGACATCCATCAACGGCGCATCAAGGTGATCACCCAAATAAAGTCCCAGCCCCAAACGCACCGGCTCACCGTCCCGATGATATTTCTCCAACAATGCCGCGTTGCGCTTGAGTTGGCGGTAAGCCTGCACTTTGGCTCCGTCATCTTTCATGCCAATAGCGTGGTAATGTTGTAAATCACTGCGGATCTGGCGTAACAAGCGCTGGTTATTCCAGGCACTGGCTGTTAATGCCAGACAAGCAAATCCAGTCAGCAAACCAATCGCCCAAACTACCGCGCGCCGACGCGGCGAATAGCCGTAATAACATGGCAGCAAGCGCAACATTGCATCAGGAAATGGCCGTACACTCGTAGCACCAGAGATACTATGGCTGATGCGGGGTAAAGTTGTATGAGCGATTAGCCATTTCGTCCAAAGATTGTTTGCCTGCGGAGTTTGGGGCAAAAACATCAATGCCATTGCTATAGGATGACAAGGCTGGCTAGTTAGATCTTGCGACTGGCACTCACTCAGAACGTTTTCCACCATCCAACGTTGCCATGCCGCAACCGCAACTGCCTGTTGTAAACGTACAACGCGTTGCTGTGCATCTCCTTCTGTTAACCAGATATTCATCCCAACGGTGTCATGTTTCTCGCAACATACTGTCATCATCGGACGACCTGCCTGCAATTCGAACCACGGGCTGGGATCACCATCAAGATAACCCGCAATTAACACAGGTGTACGACAGGCGGTGAGTTGTGCAACACAGGCAACCTGATAACGAAACTCCCGGATCTGTGCGGTCATTACCGCCTGATCCTGTTGCTGTTCAGGGAAGAGTGTTAATAGCACGCTGATCTGAGTGCACCAGTCGGGTCTGGCCGTAATAATGGCTTCCACCAGCGCACTCATCTCACTTTGTCGCGATACGCAGATAAAACAGCCCTGTGGCGTGATGCGCAGCGGTTCTCCTGCAAACAGGGTTGTCACACTTTCACCACAGGTCAGCACCACAGGCTGGCGCCACGAAGCAGCGGGTAGTGCGGCCAGCAAACGACAAACACTATCCTGATGGGACATTTCACGCATAGCACGTCCTGTCTGCCACCAGGCAATGATCGCTATCACCAGAATTACACATAGCCACAATGCAACAGACACCTTTCCCAACGGGAAGAAAAACCAGCACAGCACCGCAGCCAAAACGCAAGCCAGAACCCATAGCACTCGTCTTAATGCACAACTCAATTTACTCTCCTTAGCCTTATCCAACAGACAGACATTGCTGAAGATAGAAATGCAGGCCCAACCACATCAACGCTATCACGCCCACTGCCTGACACCCCCAGAACCACAGGGAGCGTGAACGCCAGAATCGCCTCTGATGGCAATGTGTGTTTACCCGTATCATTTGATGTGGTTGCACCACCATTTCCCCCGTACGCTGAGTCAATACATCTAGTAATGACCGGCGTTCCTGTGCAATCTGTTCGTTATCACCCCCCTGAAAACCCAGTGCTAATACGCGCTGGAAACAAGTCAGTACCATCAAGCAAGGTTGCGATTGATTCAATACCTGACGAATACGTTCAAACAACCGTTCCCCGGCATGATGAGTATTAAAAAATCGCGTCTGCAACAGCGTTTTCGACCAAGTTTCATGACCATTATCCCGGCCTGGGCGACTGAGTACGGTTTCATCCAGCAATGCACATAAGGCATAGATCACGTGGGTGATGTTATCTTCGCTAACATCACTTTCACCTAGCTGCTGCTGTGCCGTTTCTATCAACGCAATCCCTTTTTGATATAACGCCTCACCATGCGCCGATTTATCACCGTTTCTCAGTGCAATCACCAATATTCCAATGTCAAGCATCAGGTCGTCGATTGAGATCATTTTGTTCATGAACGTAATACCGCAAATAGCTCTAACTGAACGCCCGATAATGTACCGGGCACATAGAAGGCACAGCTCCCCGCCTCCAGCATGACTTTAGCCAATGGATTATTCAGATCGAAAGCAAAATACTGATTTTCCAACCGCAATGGGATCGCTGCTGGCACATGACTTAGTGGACGTAAAGGAACACCGCTTAATGAACGGTTAATCAACCGGTCAATATCATCGGGTGCCCCTACTTTACACAAATGCGGAAACTGGGTTTGCAGCTGGTGTGCCGGTATCGACGAGCGCACAGAGAGATAGAAATCGGCCTCTTCGCACAAGCGTCTATCATGAAACGAGGCTTTCCACTGATTCTCGCGCACAACCTCCAGTTCAATAGCAATCACTCTTGATGGCAATCTGGCTTCAAGCAGAGTGCTAATAAGCCGCATGAGAGGCGGAAAAACATCACTTAACTGATCGTGTTGATAAGCGGGGAGCGCGTCGAGATCATGATCCAACGAGAATGTCAGCAACGCTCCTGCTAACTTCACCAGTTCACGGTAGATGATTTCCGGGTGCAATGCGGGTGCAGCTTTAAAATTATTCAGCACCGGCTCATAGCTATTGAGTGCATTCAGCAGCCAGAACAGCGACACATCAGCAACCGCGAAGTCTGCCATCCGTTGATTGCTTTCACGACGCATCCCCATCAGACGCGTACGCTTAGCACGTAGCTGAGTCAGCAACAGATCGAGCTGTTCCAGCAGTGGCGGATGAGCGGCGAAAGAGAGCAGCGGGGGAATAAAGCTATTATCAAGCGTCCAACCTGCATGCCCGTCACGTACCAAACGTGCCAGAGGACACGCCAAATAATCGCCATTTTCATCATGCTTAAAGCGCAGAGAAAATGCGTAGCGCTCAACCGCAATCGACTCACTCGCATCACCGAATCTGTCCTGTATTTCAACCCACTCTTGCTGATAACGCAGCGGCGGTTGTCCCGGCATTGCCTCTTCATTGCTCTGACGGCAGTTGCCGCCATTAGCATGTTCCAGCGGTAATGCCAGTAATACCTCAACAGTATGCAAATCCGCCGGTATAACCTTCTGCAAATCGCAGGCCGCTGGCAGATTGTCAGCATGATCGGTGTCAATCAGCGTTCCATCTTGTAACCGGACTCTAAGATGCTGAACTTTCAGTCGGTTTAAGCGCAGTGCATCCTGAGCAAACTGAATGTCCAACACTCCCCAAGGATGGATCAGTCCCAGATGGGCAATGCAATTGTTAGTCAATGCCTCCCAGCTTGCCTGTTGCTGAAATTGTTGAGGTGCCAAAAAGGCATCCTCAATCCAGAGAGGACGTAAAATTTTCATCATAGCTCCTAGTGAATGGTTACTCTTTCGCCTTCGGCATCTGAGAAACCAAGGACAGATTGACGTCAAGCCCTTCGACCTGAAAGTGTGGCACCGCATACAGCCTGACCCGGAAGAAACCCGGATTGTCGTCAATATCCTCCACGATCACTCGCGCTTCACGCAGCGGATGCGAAGCTTGCAGATCGTCAGATGGATCGGTCATTTCCGTCACCAGCGTGTTGATCCAGTTGTTCAGCTCAATTTCCAGCAGACGCCGATCCTTAGTGGTGCCGATGTTTTCCCGTTGGATCAATTTCAGGTAATGGGCAATGCGGGACAGCAGGAAGATATACGGTAGACGCGCATTGATGCGGCTGTTAGCTGTCGCTTCACCGGTGTCATATACCGCTGGTTTCTGCGTCGAGTTAGCCGAGAAGAAGCAAGCGTAATCGCGGTTTTTATAGTAAGAGAGCGGAATAAATCCCAAATTGGCAAATTCAAACTCGCGGGTTTCCGGGATCATCACTTCTGAGGGAATTTTTGCCTGATTACCCATTCCCAAATCGTAGAAATGGATCGGCAAATCAGTCACCGCCCCACCCGCCTGTGGCCCCCTGATCTGCACACACCAGCCATTTTTCACAAAGCTTTTCACCATGTTGGCGGCAAACGTAAAAGCAGCATTGGTCCACAAGTATTTACTGTGATCCGGACCTTTAACCAGCTCAATATAATTAAACGTTCGCACCGGCACGGTATCCGGGCCATACGGTAGACGTCCTAACACCCGCGGCAGTGTCAGTCCGATATAGCGGGCATCGTCGCTGTCGCGGAAGGATTTCCACTTGATATATTCAGCGCGGTCAAAGTAGTTACCAATGTCTTTAATTGACGCGACTTCTTCCATGGTTTCCTTGCCGAAGAAGGCGGGGCCAGCAGCCGCAATAAAAGGCATATGCGCCGCTGCCGCTACTTTAGCGATATTGCGCAACAGGGCAATATCCTGCGATCCGGCACCAAATTCATAGTTGGCAATCACCGATCCAATAGGTTCACCGCCCGGCGTATCATATTCCTGAATGTAGGTATGACGATAGAAACCGCTTTGCACAATTTCTGGTGCATCGTCAAAATCCTGCTGTAAATCATCCTTCGACACATCCAGCACTTCAATTCTGACGTTCTGGCGGAAATCCGTCCGGTCAACCAGAAATTCCAAGCTCCGCCAGACCGATTCCACCTGCTGGAATGCCGGGTGGTGCATGACCACATCCAGTTGGCGACTGATTTGGCTGTCCAACTCACCGATATGATGATCCAGCAAGGCTTTATCCAGTCGCTGAACTGTTTGCGCCGATTCTTTCAGCAACGTAAGAAAAACACTAACCGCCGCCGTCACTCTCTCATCAGCCGTCACATCAGCCAACGCATCGTTGTTCTGAAAAAGATCGAAATCATTCAACCGTTCGATCGGCTGTAAATTAATTTTCTTAAATAAAGACTGGTAGACGCTGCCTTCTCTGTAGGTCGTAGTTTCCACAGCAGAAGCGGCTTGTTCTTGTGAAGTCATTAACATCTCCTGAATCAAATTTCATGAAAAGAAAATAGGGTGATAATCAATCTTCTTGTGATGCCAGTGCAGCCAGTTCTACACGCAGTTCATCACTCAGTTGGTCATCCTGGAGAATATGTTCCAGCTCGCGGCGAAACGTGACATTGTCAAGCAGGTTAGATTTCAGGTCGCGCAACAGATTGCGCATAGAAAGCAACGCCCGCAATTGCGGAATTTGGCGGGCTACTTGCTCCGGCTCAAAGTCTTTTATTTGCCGGAAAGCGAGGCTAATATTTACCTCGCTTCTATCTCCGGCAAGGGTATTTTCGACGGTCAGGTTAATGGCAGGGCTGAATTCAGCGAGCACACTGTCAAAATTATTTTTATTGATATTAACTTTTTCTCTTTCCGAGAGTGGGCGCTGTTCCTGTCGGTTACTGTAATCGCCCATTACTAACAATTTCAGCGGCAGCTCAACTTTTTTCTGCGCCCCACCAGTATGTAGATCCAATTTAATATTAATACGCGCTTTAGGAACTTCATTTTGAAAACTCGCAGCCATTGATGGCTCCTCCATAAAAAGTAAATAAAGGGATAAATTTTCATGTCATGACTAATTTCAGCAAGAACTCGCTGAATCGAATATTTCCGAATAGGCAGTTAACAAACTCTGCAAATTAGAGGGAACGAATAATGACATCTTAATTAACGAATCCACTAAAAAAATCGACCAACATGAAATAACCATAGTTTCACAGCCACCTTAAAACAAAGCAGCAGTAGAAAACATCCGCCAAAGATTAAAATTTAGCTTACAGAAGATGATAAGTGGACAAACTTCAACAAAAGATAAACAAAACCCAATTAAATAAAAATAAATAAAATCCAGATAATTTTTAATGACATTTTGCAACTGATTATAAAATATAAATTTTCACCCTTTTTTGTAAAAATAAGTAAGAATAAGTAATAGTACGTAATAAATATCTGACAATCATCATTGCCATTCTGCCGTCTTATTTGATGAAATGCTTTAAATGATATTGATTATTAATTACAGCATTATTTGCATATAAAAATCTGCACCAACAAACATTACTGATGCAGAAATCCGCTTTTACCAATAAATAATTGAATATATGCAATTAACGCGCAGAAACCAGACCGTATATATGGCACCCAAGGGATAATTATTTCAGCCCAAACTAAAATTCGCTTAAAAGCTCCTTATTATAGATAAGTATAGCTTAGTGAGATAGATAATAAACCGGATAAATGATTCCTGCGCGTATTAGAATTTTAACAACTTAACCGTCCACTCAAACAAGAGCCTACCTGACCGTCAATAATCTAAGCCATAAGCAAAGAAATTAAAATATTGAACAACACGCGGAGAAATATTTTTATCTCAGCAAATGTATGTAGTAGAAATATATTCAATACCTCATCATTTCATACTATATCATTTTCAGATCAATATTATCACCATTAAGTTCTAAAATCAGTGTCTTATTACCTCCACCTCTATTATTACCGGGAATTTCTAATGCGTTATCATAATTGAATTCTTTATTTATGGAATACTTAACAGCATTTACATTTGGTGGATTCCAATAATCCTGAAATATCCAAATATCAACTCCTAATTCGGGTTTTAATTCTCTTCCGGTGTAAATATGAATCGCTTTATTTGGTTCATATTTATCACTTATCCATGGGGCCCACAAATCACCACTCCATTCAGACATCCTATCTACAGTAAATCGTTTTCTGGAAACATATCCATGTTCAATTATAGCCTTACAAGGTGTTTTATTACGAATGAATTTAATATTCGTCACCCCTGCGATAATATTAACAGCGGGTTTATTCTTAATGCTAATTAATTTTTCTGCCATCTTATTCACCCATATAATTTAATGAATTCAATAATAATCATGATTAAACTTTATAATAATTTCATCCAGTAACATTATACTCCCAATAACATTCACCCCTTATTAATCACGTTTATTATGCTATGTCAATGATTAGCCTTAAATTTAAATATAGCTCAAAATCTACATTTTACCATTAAGGCTAGATCACACATATATTAACTGTTGTTGTGAGAATTATTCATTAAACTCTTAGTATCTCTGTTTAACACCTGAGCTAATTTTCTGACATATACAGGTAATATTAGGGCGCTAACCATAGACAATATGAAAATAGGTTGTACGCTTTCAGCCGTAATCTCTTTACCGTGTAAAAAGATAGAAGAGAAGAAAAACACTACACCAGCACCTAAGTTGGATAATGCCATCTGAAGGGCACCGAAACCTGCACGGTTTTCAGGCGTCGAAGCATAGGAGGCGATCACATTTGCCGTCATAACCTGTACGTAAGTAGCGAACATAAAAAGTGAGAAGAAAACATATCCATTTATTTTTCCCGTCAATCCCAGAAAAATATTAACAATAAATAAAGTCGCCGCTGCGATGATAATTTTCTGGGGAGGATATCTATCGCAAAGTTTTCCTGCTAAATAAGTTCCTAACCATGACGCGATACCTCCGAAAAAGAATACTAGTGAAACATGTTCTTCCGGGATATAAAACACATTTGTTAATAACGGAGCCAATATCGGAATAAGCATGAAGGGGCTAAAGTTACTAACACCACTTGCCATCCCAGCTAATGTTATTTTTTTGGTCAGCACTATTTTATTCTTATTATATTGTACTTTTTCTGCTCCTGGGATTAAGAAGAGAATCAGAGGCAAACTCACTATGCATAAAATAACGATAAATAAGAAAGATACTTTCCAGTTAAAGCTCTCGGCCAAATATAAGCACAACGGTATACCTAAAATGCTAACAAATGAAAAAGATGAAAACGCAATTCCCAACACTTTTCCCCGCATACTTTCTGGTGAATTATTAAGTAAGATCCCAATTCCTACCCCCAATGTCACACCACCAAACAGACCAGCAATTGTACGTAGCAGAATAAGTTGATATGGCTCTGAAGAGAAAATCGTCAGGAATGTAATCAGGCCGAGAAACAGAGTATTTAAAATGAGTACCTTTCTTTTATTAAAGCGATCGATAAAAAAATAAGAGGCCAGACCAGAAAATACGGAGGAGAAAACATAAGTACCGGCAATAACCCCCGCCATCGTCACAGGCATGTGAAAATCATTAGACATATAAACAAAAAGCGGAGTGACCATCATGTACTCTAGCGCATTAATAAATTGTACCAATGCAATAACCATTGCAATAACAACTATCTGATTATTTCCAATTAACTTTGACATTATGAGTTCCAATTCTGTTGGTATAAATTTCATTGATAAGATAAACCAATTTACATCGCACACCAATTAAAAAAGCGCTATGTATCATCATAGTGAGTACCCGGCATAACTAAACGACTGAGGTTGCCAAACCGAAGTTAATTTCAGACGCCAATTATTCATTGTTAGAAGCAAGCGTGAGGTAATGGCGACAAGGAGTCAGCCTCGCAAAAAAACGAGATGAATAGGCAGTAAGAAGGCAGTGTGACGAGAACGATTTATCTGGAACTTTTGCATTGTCATGGTCACTTAATACGGTATATTTATCATAAAATAGACTACATACTGAATAGATAATGCTCATTCTGAAAGCCTACAAATTACGGCTGGAACCAACTGAACAGCAAGCGCAGCGCTTACGCCTGCACTGTGGTTGGGCTTGCTTCATCTGGAATTTTAGGCTGGCAGAAACAAAGCACCTGCTTGATTTAGGCCAAAAGTTGCCGTCAGCCTTCGAGTTAAACCGGAAGCTGATCCACTGGAAGAAAACACCTGAAACGGCCTTTTCGTCCAAAGCCTACACGAACAACCTTCAGCAAAAATTTAAATATCTTCATGACGCAGGGATGCGTTATTTTGACAAGACACTCTCCACCAGGGTCCCGGTATTTAAGAAGAAAAGCGATAACCGCGATTCAATCGGGTTCGTCAACTTTGAGAAATATTGCCAGTTTGAGCGCCGTCGCATGAAATTCCCCGCCAGCCTTTCGTGGGTTAAATGCCAACAATCACAACCCATCGACGGGAAAATAAAAAACGCCATGCTCAGCCAGTCGTCCGGCCACTGGTTATATATCTTTTCAAGTTGAAATTAAGATAGCCGCGCCAGTTCACCCTTTAGCGTTAATAGTGGGGTTAGATGCAGGTGTGGCAAAACTCGCTCTGAATAAAAAAATAACATGACTTGATTTCATCAAAAAATGACCTTGCAGGAGAGATAACAATGAATAACCATTATGATGTTTTGATTATTGGCGCCGGTGTTGCAGGCATTGGTGTAGCATGTCATTTAACAAAGAAATGTCCTGATAAGAAGTTTATTATCCTAGAGCGTCGCCAGACGATGGGCGGTACCTGGGATTTATTTCGCTATCCAGGCATTCGCTCAGATACAGATATGATGAGCTATGGCTATAAATTCCGCCCTTGGACAGATACCAATGTTTTTGCCGATGGACCTTCAATTAAAAGTTATATCAATGCAACGGCAAAAGAATATGAAGTTGATAAGAAAATACAGTTTGGGCTAAAAATCACTCATACTGACTGGTCAAATGCGACTCGCCAGTGGACTGTTATCGCGATTGACGAAATCAGTGGGGAAACCCGGCAATTTACCTGTCATTTTCTCGTCGCTGCAACAGGTTATTACAACTATGATGAACCTTATTTACCTAAATTTCCCGGCATCGAAGATTTTAAAGGCCCGGTAATTCACCCTCAACACTGGCCTGAAGGATTAAATTACAAAGGAAAGCGGGTTGTTGTAATTGGTAGCGGCGCAACAGCAGTCACTTTACTTCCTGCAATGGCAAATGAGACTGAACACATCACGATGTTACAGCGTTCCCCTAGTTATTTTCTTTCAATACCAGGAAGGGATAAGATAGCAGAGTATTGCAAAGGCATTATTCCACAGCGCTGGATTTACACATTGAGTAGAAATCGCAATCTCTTTCTACAGCGCTTACTTTATAAGATGAGTCGACATTTCCCTAACTTATTAAAATCGTTTTTATTGGCGTCCGCTCGCAAGCGTGTCGGCCCAGATTTTGACATGAAGCACCTTACTCCAAAGTACATGCCATGGGATGAACGACTGTGTTTTATTCCCAGCAGTAACCTATTTAAAGTACTGAAAGAAGGTAAAGCATCTATCGTTACTGACCATATTAAACACATAACTGAAAACGGTATCCAATTACAATCTGGTAAGGAATTACCCGCAGATATTATTGTTACAGCGACTGGGCTGAAATTACATTTTATTGGTGGAATTGAACTCTCAATTGATGAGCAAAAACAGCAAGGTCATGATCGAATGCTCTATAAGGGAACGTTGATACAGGATATCCCTAATTTTGCCTGTGTGTTTGGTTATATCAATAACGCCTGGACGTTGAAAGTTGATCTATCTGCGGAATACATCTGCCGTTTATTAAACGAGATGGACCGTCGCGGTGCTACGGTTGTAACACCATATGCACAACCGGGTGAAATGCTGGCGGACGAAAATATTTTTAGTGCCTTGCAATCTGGTTATGTAAAACGAGCAAAGGATTCTCTTCCTCGTCAAGGACGCAGTGCAACCTGGCAAGTTCCGCATGATTTCAATAAAGATAAACAGGTTTTGGGGCAGCCTGTAGATGATGCTGCGTTGAAATGGACATAACCACAAGAAATTAAAAAATCAGCGGTTATATCCATTCATTATTGCCAGCCCGTTATTATAAACGGGCTGCTTTCACTTACCCCAGTCACATAGTTATCTATACTCCTGGAGATGCGTTCACTTGCCGCCGCGATGCAACTTGAAATCTATTGGGTATAGCTCGTAATTGCCCATTTCTTTGACAACCAAGAGAAAATCAGCCCAGATATCACGCCAAAAATATGTCCTTCCGTTGAAATATCTTCTTGCCACGGTAATAGGCCAAACACGATCCCACCGTAATATATAAACACCAGAATCGCAAAGAAGAAATCTTTTACTCTTCTCAGGAAAAAGGCATTAGCCAGCAGTAATCCCCATAGACCAAAAACCCAACCACTGGCACCAATATGAATAGCCATGCGCCCAAATAACCAGACTAATGTTCCTTCCACAAAGATAATAAACAAACTGGCTAGCACATAATAACGAATGGAGTGCGCCATAAGTAAGGCACTCAATACTAATAATACGGGGAGATTGCTGAATAAGTGCCCCCAGTTACCATGCAGGAATGGAGATAATGGAATACCAATTAACCCTTGAGCATATCGGGGAATGATACCGAAATTACTTAGTGCACCACCGGTTAAAGTATCAAACAATTGGATTATGATCAGTGTTGCTGCTAATCCTATTAGGATACGAAATCGTTGTTTTAGCCCTGTTTTCACTGTGTTGTTGCCTTATCATTTATAGGAAATTAAAACAAATCCCAGCCTCAAAAAGGTATTATAATCAGAGTTGACTCTACCACCACCATATCCTGAAAGTTTGGAATTTAACAATTTTGATGTGAGAGCGAAATTTTATTTTAACGCAATAAATTCAGTTTGGTGATAAAAAAACAATCATATATCAAAGTATTAATTTATTAGAGCTGTGTACTTTGTGTCAATAAATTTAAGTTTTTGTTTTTTGCCACCATTAAGTATCAACTAATTTAATAAATAACGTAAATAAATCGGGAATTAATCATTATTTTCACCTCACCCCAAGATTACAACAAAGAGATATTATTCCTCATTAAAACAATAACATATAAAAACCACCAATCAAATATACTTTTAAATATCATTTAATTACCAATCAGAAAAATAAAAACATAAAATAATATTTTCGACCTTATTTAATTAATATAAACCTCTACTTTACCGTACATTAAATTTCCCACAAAAAGATCACGCCATTAAATCCATCAATGATTTGCCAATATATAACATTGATCATGACTCATAAGTAGGATTAATTTAAATAATGTAAACCACCCTTTAGCATTAATTAGGTAATTAATATTAAAGAATTAAAATAAAATTTATTAATATTACTCCTACATTATTTTAGCTAAAAATAAAACTTGAATAATATATTCAAATCTCATTAACATAAAGGATATATAATAAATGAATACAAATACCTACTTATTTCTTAACTCAGAAAATATTAAATATAATGATCAATTGCATAAAGCACACACTGGCTACCCCCAACCTACCAGTAACGACTGGCCTGGCCTCCCTATCGAGTTTCAACGAAATATTGATGATGTGATTAATTTAAATGGTTATCTATATTTTTTTAAAGGCTCACAATATCTCAAATTCGATATAGCAAAAGCACAAGTGAGTGAAGGGCCAAAACACATTATAGAGGGATGGCCGGGACTAAAAGGCACTGAATTTGAAAATGGAATAGATGCAGCTACAGAATGGGTCGATACAACACAAGATATTGTTTGTTTCTTCAAAGGACGCGATTGTATCGATTACACTGTCAGTTCACACAAAATTAGTCAGAAAACTATCTCGGCCAGATGGGGAACTACTGGCAAGTACGCTGCATTCAATGCGCATTTAGATGCAGTTGTTTTATGGAGGAGTATTGCTGGCTTTATCTACCTTTTCAAAGACGGTCATTATATTCGATACAATACGAAATCAAATGTTATTGATGGTGGACCTAAATCCACTAAAACAGGTTGGTCTGGAGTTATTTTTCCAAAAATTCAAGCTGCAGTATCGGTTGATGCCGATTTATTAGGTAGTAAACGTGGTAATAGCAATAATAGTGGAGGCTGTAGCGGAACATGCGGTACCAATGACACCGGTAAACACTGTTTCCAATTACCTCAAAGTATTCGGTTTGGCCTAATAGGCTATAATAATACGAACATTCAGCAAACGGTAAAGGTATATATTGACGGCCTCCTGGTAGACACATTAACCGGTCAAGGAGCAAATAATCTGATGGCGACTAAAGCCTATACATCAGGTACAGGAAAAGTTTGCATTGAAATTGAAGGAAATGGCAAGCCTAGCAAGCTGCGTTATTTCGATAACACCCTTGATGGAAAACCGGGAACAGCAATTATCGGGGCTGAAAATGGCACCAATAATAATTACAATGACTGCGTTGTAGTATTAAATTGGCCTCTGGTGTAAGTTAAAAACACCTTATTCATCCCACCATAAACGCAAATAAAAACCATCAGTAAATTAAAGCGGAATTTATTATTCCGCTTTTTTTACACGACAGCGTCGTCAATTTAACATACTTTTAAACATTATCATATAAACATCAAAAACACATTAGACAAAAATATAAAATAGTGTTTTCAATCTTATTTTCATAATATAAATCTTATCACCTAGTATATATTTATATTTTTGCAAAAAAATAGCACCATTAAATCAATAAACAACTTGCCAATATATAACATTGCCAAAATCTATTTTCTCCATTAAATTCCATCACGAAAATCTTTCTGTTTCGCCAAATAACATTCTTACCGTGCTTTATCTATAATCAAGAAATTTAACAAGTACGGAAAATCAGTAGCAAACTTAAAAACCATAAAGGATATATATTAATGAATTCGCAAGTCTATTTATTCCTTAATGCAGATAACACTAGATATAGTGAGATATTAAAAAAACCAGACATAGACTATCCCCAGCCTATTAGTAACGATTGGCCTAATCTCCCTGTCGAGTTCCAAAGACATATTGACGATGTCATTAATTTAAATGGTTATTTATATTTTTTTAAAGGCTCGAGATATCTTAAATTCGATATCGCAAAAGCCAAGGTGACTGATGGGCCGAAATTTATTGCCGATGGATGGCCCGGATTGAAAGGTACCGAATTTGAAAATGGGATAGATGCCGCCACAGAATTGACCACAAACATCGTTTGTTTCTTTAAAGGCGGCGATTGTATCGATTATACTGTGAATTCACATACGATTAAGCAGCAATCTATCTCAACCAGATGGGGCACTACAGAGAAATACAAAGAATTTAGTGCAAATCTTGATGCTGTTGTATGGAGAATCAATTCTCGGATTGACTTCCTCAAAGGCAATAGTTATATCCGGTTTAATTTAGAATCGAACACTATTGATTATGGGCCTGTACCCATAACTAATTATACCGGGGAAGCCTTCAACAAAGTTCAAGCAGCAGTATCAGTCGATACCGATTTATTAGGCAGTAAACCTGACAATAGCAATAATGGAAGCTGTGGCGGAACATGCGGCAATAGTGATACGGGTAAATATTGTCTCCAGTTACCTCCCAATATTAGATTTAGCCTGACAGCCTATTCTAATGTCGATATTCATCAGCAAATAATAAAAGTGTATATTGACGATCGTCTGGTAGATACATTAGCCAGCAAGGGAATAGATAATCTAATAGGAACTAAAATCTATAAGTCAGGTACAGGCAAAGTCTGTTTTGAAATTACAGGGAATCACAAACCAAGCAAACTACGTTATTTCGATAACACCCTTGATGGAAAACCAGGAACAGCGATTATCGGGGTTGAAAATGGTATCAATAATAATTACAACGACTCCGTGTTAATGTTCAATTGGCCGTTAGTGAAGATAAAAGATTTCTGAGTAAATCCCGCTAACAACAGCGATAAAACTTATCAATAAAAAAGCGGTATTATGCCGCTTTTTTATACTCCACATTTAGCAACACCAATAAGATTATAATAAAAATCATTTTTTCATATTACAACAATATATGGAACTAAGAAGAAAGCCCCTTTGTATATATCATGCAAGATGGTTAAATAACCAGATTCAATATTCTATCTTAAAAATCTTGAAAAAATATAGCACGATCAAACGGTGTTCTATAAAGCATATTTTGTTGATCTCTTGTGGTAGCATTAGAAGACATACCAGAAATAATCCCTATCTGGCCTGACGCAAGATTTCCCGTCATAAGCGCATTCATATTATACTGGCAAAGTTCTATCTTCCATTTATTTGCCACAGTATTATACCACTCGATTATTAACGTGCCATTATTTTCAGCAAGCAATCCAATACGCCAACGAGACCAAGTATTTTTCGGCCATTCATAACTCAGTGCAACACCAGAATGAGTATTACCTAACGTCGGTTGTCCTTTATAAATACCATCCGTTTGTTTGCCAACAAAATTGACTGACTGAATCAAATTAGCCTGAAGATTCCAAACCATGACATAAGGAGTTGCAGTATCAATCGAAGTACCCAGTGGAATGTTTGATGGCATCCATTGAGACTTACCTTTATACCCCCCAGTCAAGTGAATCGCCATATAGCCGTAACCAATATTTTGATATGTACCGCTTACACTCGTTTTCTTGGATAACACACACACTGTAATTTCAGGGTATGGATTACAGAACAGGTCAAGCTCACAATAGCAATGTCTGGCATCAACAGGTGTATCTGTTGCAATCCCGATACAGTGACCACCTTGATTGCTAGATTTAGATAAAGTTTGCGCCTTAAAAGCTTTCCTTCCCCCAACACTGACGATATCCCAAGCGCTAGTCACATTGACTGAATTCTTAAACAACACGCCAGCTCGCGGTGTTGTTGTATCTATCCACCGACCTTCAGGATATAAATTCGGTTCCCATACCGTTATTGTAACGGAATTTGAATTAGATAAATCTTCAATTGAGATTGGACGTTCATGTTGTTCTAGTTTCATTACTAAAATATCTCCTATAAAAAATATAATTACACATTGATCTTGTATTTTATACCTTAGATAAGTTAATCTTTAATTCTCAAATAAAGTAAGGCACATAAAATCCAACAATATTAAACCAATTAATAAATTATTAATATATAGTCTTGCTTATACCCCACCAATAGCATTAATTTCTCTGTGCACCAGCATAGGTAATAAATATGAAAACATTAAAGCAAAACAATATTAACATCTCCATTGCCATATTTTAATTGTAAAAAATAAATTCAAACAACATGTTAAATCCTAATCACCCAAAAGGATATATATAAATGAATACATCAAGTTACCTTTTCCTTGGTTCAGAAAATATTACATTCAATGAAAAATCGTATGAGGCAGACACCGGTTATCCTCGGCCTATAAATAACGATTGGCCGGATCTTCCTATCGAGTTTCAAAGACATATTGATGATGTCATTAATTTAAATGGTTTTTTGTATTTTTTTAAAGGCTCACGATACCTTAAATTTGATATCACAAAAACAAAAGTGATTGACGGACCGAAACCTATTATAGAAGGATGGCCGGGATTAGCAGGAACTGAATTTGAAAACGGGATAGACGCAGCCACAGAATGGCCCTATGTAAAAAAAACGGGTATGACAAATGTCGTCTGTTTCTTTAAAAGTAACGATTGTATTGATTATTCCGTGAGTTCACATACCGTTAGTAAAAAAACTATCGCTGACAGATGGGGGATAACAGAACAATTCTCAGAATTTAGTGAAAATCTGGATGCGGCTATTTTATGGACAAATATTGGCAGCCCTTTTCTTTTCCTTTTCAAAGACAATTCTAACATCAGGATTAATCTAAAATCGAATACTATTGATGGACAATCCCCCATTGGAGCTAATTGGCGTGGAATAACTTTCAAAAGAGTTCAAGCTGCAGTGTCAATTGATATGGACTTATTAGGCAATGAGATTAGCAATGACAGTAATACAAACACCTATTTCTTTCTTAACTCAGAAAATATTAAATATAATGACCCATTAAATAACATAGATACAGGTTATCCCCAACCTATCCGTAACAATTGGCCTAATCTGCCTATTGAATTTCAAAGGTATATTGATGATGTGATCAATTTAAATGGTTCTTTATATTTCTTTAAAGGCTCGCAATATCTTAAATTTGATATCGCAAAAGCAAAAGTGATTGACGGACCAAAACCCATTATAGAGGGATGGCCGGGATTAGCAGGAACTGAATTCGAAAATGGGATAGATGCAGCCACAGAGTGGATAGATACAAAAAAAGATATCGTTTGTTTCTTTAAAGGCAAAGATTGCATCAATTACACTGTGAGTTCACATACAATTGACAAAAAAACTATCTCAGAAAGATGGAGAATTACTGATAAATACGCGAAATTCAGTGCAAATTTGGACGCAGCTATTTTATGGCGGAATACCGGTCCTTTTATTTACCTTTTCAAAGGCAATGAATATCTCCGATTACATCTGATGTTGAATACTATTTATGGTGAGCCTGCCCCTATTCAAACTAAATGGAATAGCGTCACTTTCAATAAAACTCAAGCGGCAGTGTCGATTGATGCAAATGTATTAGGTAGTGATATCATTGTAAACTGTGGCGGAACATGTGGCACCAATAACACCGGTAAACACTGTTTTCAGTTACCTCACAGTATTCGGTTTGGCCTGACAGCCTATGTTAATACTGATTCTCATCAACAAACGATAAATGTATATATTGACAACCTCCTGGTAGACACATTAACTGGCAAAGGTATAAGTCACATAATAGATGTCAGGACTTACACATCAGGTACAGGCAAAATCTGTATTGAGGTTAAGGGAGATGGCAAACCCTGCAAACTCCGTTATGCCTATAATACACTCGACGAAAAACCTGGAACAGCGATTATCGGCGCTAACAATGGTACTAATAATAATTACGACGATAGTGTGGTAGTGTTGAATTGGTCATTGTCGTAAGACAAAAATATACTATCCAACATCATTGTTATGAAATTACTACATTTTATCTGACAACATAAAACTTAATAAAAATATCAAAATGACATTCATCCTAACTATTATTAAGGATATAAAAAAATGAATTCAAATACCTACCTATTTCTTAACTCAGAAAATATTAAATATAATGATCAATTGCATAAAGTACACACTGGCTACCCCCAACCTACCAGTAACGATTGGCCTGGCCTCCCTATCGAGTTTCAACGAAATATTGATGATGTGATTAATTTAAATGGTTATCTATATTTTTTTAAAGGCTCACAATATCTCAAATTTGATATAGAAAAAGCACAAGTGAGTGAAGGGCCAAAACACATTTTAGAGGGATGGCCGGGATTAAAAGGTACTGAATTTGAAAATGGAATAGATGCAGCTACAGAATGGGTCGATACAACACAAGATATTGTTTGTTTCTTCAAAGGACGCGATTGTATCGATTACACTGTCAGTTCACACAAAATTAATAAGAAAACTATCTCGGCCAGATGGGGAACTACTGGCAAGTACGCCGCATTCAATGCGCATTTGGATGCAGTTGTTTTATGGAGGAATATTGCTGGCTTTATCTACCTTTTCAAAGACGATCATTATATTCGATACAATACGAGCTTGAATGTTATTGATAGTGAACCTACACTCACCAAATCCAGTTGGCCTGGTGTCTCTTTCCACAACATTCAAGCAGCAGTTTCCGTTGACACAGATTTATTAGGTAGCCACAACAATATAAGCTGTGGTGGAACTTGTGGTACCAATAACACTGGTAAACACTGTTTTCAGTTACCTCACAATATAAAATTTGGTTTGTCAGCCTACGTTAATACGAATATTCATCAGCAAACTGTCAAAGTGCATATTGATGACCAGTTAGTAGATACATTAACCAGTAACGGAGTTAGTAGCATATTAGATTTCAAGACTTACTTTTCAGGTACAGGGAAAGTCTGTATCGAAATTGAAGGGGATGGCAAACCCTGCAAACTCCGTTATGCCTATAACACTCTAGACAAAAAACCGGGGACAGTCATTATTGGAGCCGAAAATGGTACAGACAACAAGTATAACGACAGCGTGGTAGTATTAATCTGGCCACAAGTGTAAATCAAAAAGCAAAATATATCACCCTGGCAAATCCTGTAGAGATGAAATTCATCAATAAATTAAAGCGGCATTATGCCGCTTTTTCTGTTTATTTTACGACAACTTTATCAGCAAAACGGTACTACCCTTACTGATATGTGCAAAATTACCAACAGAAAAGACACTATTTCAACCTTCAGGTAACTTAATTTCTTAGACAAAACTTGTAATTCGCCAAATACCCCTCATCCGATAAAAATTAACTTTTTAATCTTCCCTTTTCCTATCTCCCATTGATATGAGTATTTAGTCGAACCGGATTATGAAAAAACAATGTAATCATATTCCGTGATAATTTCATTAAAGTACCAATTATTAGCAAGAAACAACACAATTTTTGAGGAAACTATGGATAATATACTTAAATACGGAGATACCGTGACAATATTAAACAGCTATAAGAACTGGAGCGGTGGATATCTCAGTGTATTTGGCAATGGTAATAAACCCGGTACGAAATATAGCGTGGTAACAGTAGATTCATCTTTAGCTATTCATGGTGGAATATGGAGAATTGAATCAGCCACGGAAAAACTAGTCGGTAGTGAGGTAATTAATAATGATATTATCTTACTCTACAACCTATATTACTGTGATGGCGGTTACTTACGGTATTATGACGTGGTGGATCAATATGAACAATCAAAGGAAATACATCATGTATACACCTCAGATATACGTAAAAAATCAACCCTGGAATGGGTTATTTATTGTGAAACCACACCACTAAATGGGAATATCAGAGAAGGCGAAGGTATCTCTCTCTATAATCGGTGGGGAAATAAAGGTTTCCTTGATACCCATAACCATGCCGGAGGCTCAGGCTCGTTATATCAAGTATTTATGTCCAATAATACTGCCCGTAAAAGCCAGACCGGCTTGTGGAAAATGGCAAGAGTGAGCAATCCTTGTCCTCCCCCCGATATATTTACCAATACCGTGTCATTGTGGCGATAAGATGCAGTAGCAATAAGTCTCTTATTCGTGCAAATGAAGCTGGCAAGAATAGCTTTTCTATGTCTTAGCCAGCAAATATACATAGAGGATACTATTTCACTGAATGACCAAAATCATCAATAAATTAGCAGGTAAATAATAAGCTCCTACACGATGAAATCATATACCCTTCATCCTTCAAGTTGCTGCTTTGTTGGCTGCTTTCACTTGCCGCCACGCTGCAATTTGAAATCTATCTTTTAAATACATGCCAATCTGTTCGGTGACAAAAACATCTTTACCGTTTAATTTATCCACATAACCCTCAACAGCCACCTTCATATTGGAATTACCCATAGCACCATACCAATCGTCAATCGTATAAGTCGGTAAGTAAAAACCCAACTAATACCACCAGCTTTAGATGCTTTTGCACTCAATCCAGCACTATCGGCAATAAATACTGGAAAAATACACAGTTAATTGGATTATTAATTATTTGATTTTTATATAAAAATCATAAAATATTAAAGTAAGTCTAATACCTAAGATAACCCATTGATTAGTCGATTATCGTAATTGAATTTTTATTTCTATAACACCTTTTGTCATGAATATAGTAGGTTTTTTACTACCCTTTTTATATGCAGGTTTCTTAAAGAAACCTGCATAACCGCAGAATAAATATAATAAAACATCAACCTCAATTCTTTTTCTTAGTAAAAGTTGGGACAGGATCAGGAGTAGGCACAGAACTATCGCAATTATAATGTTCTCCTGTCAGCCCCATTTTCTTACAGGCAGTCGACAAAACATCACGAGGTGTTGCCCAATCCTCTTCCCAGTCACTGCCGTCATAACGTTCCTTTTTAAACAAATCCCACATAATGAGGCCCGATTTACCATATTTGATCGTACCGTCTAATATGTTATTGAGCTCAGTCTTACTGAGAGGTAAATTGCCGGTTGCTGGCCTACCCACTTCAAATCCAACCGTGATAGGTGGCAAAACCGATAATTTTTGAGGTTGAATTGAAGCTAAGGCGTAATTACGCGCCCCTTTGAGCTTAACATGAGGAATAGCAACTTCATTACCTGATTTAAGCCAATTAATATATTGGCTATAGTAATACTTTACCTGACCAGGCAGATCACAAGGAATATGAGAATCCCCACCACAATCTGTTTCACTCAAATCATAGGTCATCACACCAATGTAGCTGAATCGGTTGACAAGATTAGGATAAGTCAGCGCAGTATTATAAATCAAACCATAGAGATTTCCTCCCCACCAGGCGCCACCATAAATATTAGAATATATCGCAACTGTTCCCCAATTAGCAGACATATTCGGGATTCCTCCCGTTGCGGGGCCGGCAGTACTGAGTTTAAGCGATGGCTTAACCGCGCTAATTGAATTGTAAAAAGATTTTAAAATAGCAGCGAATTTATCCACAGTTTCAGGCATTGCACGGGGGATTAATTCTGCACCCGGAACAATATTCATTGATGCATCATAAACATAATTACCAAATCCCTTCTTCATTAAAGCCGATGTGGTCAGATTCTCACTATTATTAGGGGGAATATTGATTAAGTCAGGTGTTAATTTCCAGCTTTTCGCATTAATATCAGCATGCCAGAATTCCTCATAATCAACATCAATCCCCACGACGCCTAAATTGGCAGCCAAATTCACAATATTTCTGTATGCATTATCTGCTGCTTTACCCATAATTGGGCTGTCAAATCGGGAGATTTTAGTCAGGGGATTGGGGAAAATATCATAGACTGCCCCGGGTTCATTACCACAAGCGTCTTTTTTATCAGCAGTAATGTCATAAATTTTCGGATGACAACTGAAATTCCATCCCCCTACAGCAATATAGGTATTTACTCCATGAGATTTTAAATCAGCAATAATGCCCTTTAATCTGACAAAGTCTGATGCAGCATTTTTAGCAGATTTTGCACTGATTATTTGGCCTGGGGTACAGGTATAACCAAACAATCCCGTACATTTCAGGCTATTTTTCTCATAATTAACAAGACTGGGTTGTACAAAAGATAATACCAGCGTATTAAAGTTACTCTTATTCTTAGCAATGTCACTGCTTAATTTTTTAAAATTATCAAGGCTAGCATAATATTCTTGAGTACCAATTTGCGCAGCAGGTCCACTCAAATAATATGCAGATATTTCAGGATTGGCGGCAATCGTATTTTCTGAAATTAGAGAGAATAATATTGCACTTGCTAATAAACATCGATTTACCTTGTACTTAGACATACTTTCATCTCCACTCGGTTAACATTATTTTCCTGACGACAGCAACAGTTGTTATGACAATTCATTGCCTTTTATCACGGACGGTAATGACTTTTCCCTAATAGAGCGTTAATACGTTCAATGCGTTACTATAGACTGTGATGTAATTATTACCATGTTTTATTGGTTATTCAAATACACCAGTTTTATAATAGTTCAATTTTTACCACTTACTACCAACTCAGTAGAAATTATTTATAAAACATCACTGACATTTCAATAAAATTGTATTATTTAACAATAATCTTACTAATTTTAATTCCGGTTAATTGATTATCACCAGAATATTTTATTAGCGATGAATTTCAACTTATCATAATCAGTCATTATTTATTATATAATGACTGATTTTAAAATCTTACTGATATAAAATAGACTCAACCTTCTAATAAATAATTTCATGAATATCTGATCATTGGTTACATCACTGGAAATAACTGCTTATGACTTAGCTATTGAAGATACCTTCACTAATCAAAAAGAATTCAATAAAAGAGAAAAATTCAACGATTATTCAACAAACCATTAAAATATAATATCTTAAATTTGCAGAATTAATGTTCACAACCGTATACTCGGTTGTGCATTAGAAATAAATCTGGAATATCGAGCAGCTTATCAGTCGCTTAAGATGTATATCCAGCAAGTGAAACAAAGTTAAAAATAGGACAATCATCATGACACGTTTAAGCTTATCTGTAACTGTATTATCACTATTATTTTCTGGCGCGGTATTAGCTGCTCCCGCCACACCTATGACTCAATCCTCGGATGCCAATGCTAAAGTGACATCTTCCCATATGGAGAAAAAAGCAGACCAACATGAAAAGAAATCAGGCAAAGCTACACCAAAACATTCTCATCATAACGTAATGACAGAAAAGACAAAAGAAACGAAGAAGACTCATTAAGTGGTTATAACACCGATTTGATAGTGTAATGACCATAAATTCAGGGGGGAAAATCCCCCCTCAACCTATTAAAGTGAAAAGCTTAACAAGCTCCTTCTGTGTCATCATCACCATAATATTTAACACCAATCCTGATAATATCCCGCCCCTGAGACTTACGGTGCTTATTGCTGTCACGCAATGAATAGATACAACCACAATATTCTTGCTGATAAAATCTTTCCCGTTTACTGATTTCAATCATCCGAGCCGATCCACCTTGCTTACGCCAGTTATAATCCCAGTATTCAATCCCCGGATATTGGCTTGCAGCGCGTTTTCCGCAATCATTTATTTGCTGCATATTTTTCCAGCGAGAAATCCCCAGAGAACTTGAAATAACGCTGAAATTATTTTCATAAGCATACAAAGCTGTGCGCTCAAAACGCATGTCAAAACACATAGTGCAACGAACGCCTCTTTCTGGCTCCCACTCCATGCCTTTAGCGCGTTCGAACCAGTTGTCGCTATCATAATCCGCATCAACAAATGGCACATTGTGTAGTTCGGCAAAGCGGATATTTTCTTCTTTGCGAATTAAATATTCCCGTTTGGGATGAATATTAGGATTATAGAAAAAGACGGTGTAATCAATTCCAGAGACATGCAACGCTTCCATTACTTCGCCAGAGCAAGGAGCACAACAAGAGTGCAATAATAGCCGTTCCGCATTATCCGGCAACGTTAAAACAGGGCGAACAAAGTTTTCCATTAAGCAGGCTCCATAATAAGCATAAGAATTAATTATAGAATATAGTTATTTTTAGCGAAAGCCGCCATAAACCTCCGACCAATGTGGACGGGGGAATAAGGCGAAAAGGCCGAAGGGTTTTACGGGGTCGTTGGAATACAAAACAAAAGAATTTAGAGGAGAGAACTCCACAGTTTTGTTAAAAAAAATCATCCTGAATGGCAAGATCAATAGTCACCGCATAACGGCTAAAATGCGTCTGGGTTTCGCTATCTTCCAGAATTAACGTATAACTATGTCGGCGGTCAAACCGCTTACCCGTAAGTTTCAGCGTAACATCTCGCACACGCTGATCCATACCATGATTATCACTATCAAAATTCACCGTCTCTTTGGCTGAGACGACATGGTTTCCTGAATCAACAATATAGATAGTGAGTTGGCGTGCACGATATTGTTCGTTAACCGGCTCAGTCTGAATAAAACTTACCTTGTCAATATTGCTGACTAATTTAATATGTTGGCTTTTCGCCACAACTCCCACTAGTCGCTGTTGTCGTCTTTCCACCTGCGCTTTTTGCAAGGTTTTCACCTGTAATATGGGTACACAAATCTCTTGCAGCATTGCTCCGCCGTGAGCGAAGCGTGCCCCACCGGTAAAATGAAAACGCTGTATACCTTTAGGCAACAAGAATTCGCTGTCATCACTACTGCCTCCCGTATCAGACAATCTACCATGCCAACAGAACGCGTCATCTGGCAGCTGATGGCCGATGATAAAGCGCTTCTTTGCCTCAATTGTGTTTTCAGGCTTGATCTGAAGTTTAGTTTTATCTGTTTCAGAGAGCGGTTGCTGCTGGAATAAGAAACCATGATCGGCAGTAATATAAACACGGGTAGCATTCAAACGGTTAATCACTCGAGCAACCAAATCTTTCAACTCATTGATCGCTTTTCGGCAGGCTTCAAAGGTTTTTTCTTCTGTTGCCCCTTTATCACCAATCGCGTCAATGGTGTCATGCCAGATATAAACTATTTCTGCATTACGTACTGTGTCGCGCCCTTCGCTATTATTCCAATTAAACAATTCGTTAGCACTGACCGCAATGCCGTTAACTTTGCGCAAAATTGCATCTCGATTAGCAATGCCCTGTGTCGACAGCCCATCGGCGTAAACGACACCTGAGTTATCGGGTAAATAACTCAGTTCTCTATGTGGTAATAGTGCCGCCATGCCTAATTGAGTATAACTTGGCAACACACTTGTTTGAGAACGCAACTCGGCACTAAAACGTTTTTCGCAATTAATCAAACTCGCCAATTCTTGAGCGACTTCATAACGTAGAGCATCAGAGATGATCACAAACACGCGTTTGACCTGAGAGGTACTCAACTCACGCTTCACAACGTCGCGATAGAAGTTCCGCTGTAATGGTATCCCGCTGAATTCCCAGCTATGGATTCTTTGTTCACCATCCAGTAATCGGTTCCATTCACGACTCAACTCAGCTAAATACCAGTTGGTATAAAGCGCCTCAATATGCTCGTCGAGGTTTCGCAGAATATCCGCACCTTTGCTATGAACTAACATTGCTTGCTCATTAAAGAGGCGATAGGCTTGATCAAAGCGATAAATCTCCGTGGTATATGCCTTCCACAGAGATGAAGAATCAGGATATTTAAAACCATCAATATGGAGATTACGTAAATTCAGCAAACGTTCCGCATGTCGCAGAGCTTGATAAATCGCATGATACTCTGGCCGCGTTTGGCACCAATGGGCGGCCAGACGCTGTGACAGCAAATTTTTAAACATCACGCGATCCAATGTGGTGTTTTCTTCCAGTAACTGCGTAACCAAAGCTTTAATAATAAATTGTTCGATAGCTTCAAAGGTTTCACACTCTTGCAGAGCATAGGGAGAGCTGTGACGATAATGCGCAATCAGATCAAATTTTCCGGCTAGCTGATCCGCAATAAAATCGTAATCTTCACTAAAACGGCGATCAGCACGCCAACCAACCATAAATGCTAAAGCCGAAGACTTGCCCGCTGCCGTGGGTAATACATTATTGCTGAGCCAATCTCTATGCGCTTTGTCACCTTGTAACCAAAGATCAGTACAAAATAATTTAAGGATAAAATCATCCAGCAATGGCTTTTCATTCTGGTAGCTCATTTCTTGTTCCAACAACCACCAAAGTACCGGAACTAATTTCAAATGCTCCATCACCGCTAACGTGTTTTCAAGCGCGCTATCTTCTTCATCCTTATGTTGGCGGGCATATTGCTGCAACAGGTTAAAGAGAATTTCTTTCGTTTCGAATGAGTTAGCCCCAACGACTACCGCTAGCATTTTTTTATCCAACGAGTCTTCAGATTCATCTTCCGTGATCCAGCGTTTTAACGTCTGAGTGCGAGTATTCACTGAGAAGAAATCCTGACGACGTTGAATATATTCACGTAGTCCTGATTGAGGGATCTTCAAATCGCTAAGGATCATCGCGGCATGATCAGCATGGAACTCGCTGCTGTAGAGACGAATGTCCAGCAACCAATCTAACTCACGCACGGGACGCTCATAAGCAAAATACAGTAAGAACTTTTGTTCTGGTTGATCAAGTTCGATCAGTTTTTTAGTTGCCAGTAATGAGGCACCGTGCATATTCAGTACAAAGATACCGTCCAGATCAAGCTTAGGCAGTACTTCACTAAAATGTTGCTTCGGATCGTACCAAAACACGATACGGTGATGGGTAAAGTGGTCCATGAGCCTGCGAAGTAAATCTGCCTGTTGCATTACGCTACCTCCGGTGGATTACCCGTGATCACTTTCACATCCGCCAGCAAGTCACCAAACTTGCCATAATTAACCTTAACGCCATCATCCAGATCAAGTGTAATTCTCATATCAGTATAGTGGCGCAGACGATCGTCAAAACTGCGCAGCTCATTAAATTTTCTAGTGAAACCTTCCTGTCTTTTCTTCAAGAGATTAATTTCAGCCGCAGATGATACCCCCTTGCGCTGTTCTTGCAGGAGATCAATATTACTTTGATAGCGCGCCAACAGCGGCACAACGTATTCGGTACGCATACGCGCCAGCGTGGAGTCATTATATCGATGCAGGTATACCAAACATTCAAATGCCTTTTCTTTACCGGAGCTGAACAACCAATAAATCGGGCGTTTTTTGTAGGTTTTGAGGTGATCTTTCCAGAACTGGATAGAAAGATAACGACGGATGGTATCCAGTGAAGATTCACCGCGTTTCTCTTTGATAACGTACAAATATAGGCTTTTGGCGATAAAATCGAGGTTTTCTTGTAGATAATCCTCGCCCCAAACTTTACGAACAAACTCACGCACCCGCACAGTGACATCACCATCAAACCAGTCGGAAGCCATCAGTGGAAGAATGCCGTCGTTATCTGCCGGGAAAGTTTTATAGGCACCTTGTGTTACTAATTCAGCAAAACCTTGGTTACCAGCATGAGCATAAACTAAACCTTCTCGATCGAGAGAGTAGCGACCCATCATGCAGCCGATGATATAGCTGATAAGCTCGGCTAAGGTGTCGGATTGGAAACGATTTTCCAGTTCTAGCTCTGTTGATTCGTTACCGTAACGATAATGTGGATTACATGTCAATGTTATCTCATTTAAAGAGATATCAACGCAGATATCTTGCTCTAATGAATTACTTTTCACAATGACAGAATTATTTTCAAACTCAAGATCTCTCATTATTTCTATATTATTTGAAAAGTGAGTTCTAATTCTTTTATATGCTGATAGCAGCATCCTTTCATTATTTCCCACCATGGGATTTTGTTTGAAATCCCAGGAAATCTCATAGCTATCCCAATCCTCTTTAGCAATTTTAATTAGTTTAGATGAATTTTCAGCAATAACATCAACCCAATTTCCTTGAAGACAAGGCAGTTTAGCAATATGTCCACTTAGAAAATCTAATGTAGGTGCAATAAATTCCAATAATACTGTTGCGAGTTTTGAATTTAATAACCCAGCAAAGAAGTATAGTGCTCTCTTATCGTTTTCTTTTGGAAAAAAGCCAGGGCCAGTCGATTCAAAAATAAAACCATCTTCAAAATATCTAAAAGCGGTACTTGCACTAGACACTCTAGTCCATGAAATCCCTTCCCTAAAATAATTATGGACATTTCTTAAAATAGACCCTTTGAATTTCTTTAATTTTTCACCATTATTCCCCCAATCAATCACAAATTCATTATTACCATACCACTTCCTATACGATCCACCTTTTTGACAAGGGACCCAATCTCTATTCAAATGATTAATCTCTGTCCACATCTTAAGAAATCGATCATTATTTCCTGTACTTAGCCCAGCACCTATATCCGCATAGTGTTCCATAGGTAAGTTATTTTTAAAAAGATTCATTAATCCCGTAGAGATCCAGTACGCAATCGGTACTCCTGGGATTTGTCTGAAGCTATCCTGTTTAACTTTATCAAAACGGTTTTTCTTTTCTATTAAAAGACTTTTTTTCTCTTCCTCTCCTCCTTCAATCAAACGGAAAAATACCGGCAGATAACCATCAATATGATATTTACTCATTATCCAAGCCGTAGTCTGAACCACCTCTCCCGAAATCTGCCCAAATGCTCGAGAGCCTAGATGTGCCATAGTGACAAAAATCTTAGTATCCAGCAGCCACTCACGTAGTGCCTCGTAGCTAGATAGAAACATCCACGACTGCATATTCACTTGAGCATTAAAACCATGCACCTTCAACAGACTAAATGCATGCTGCATAAACATTGCAAACAAATCTGACTTACTGTCAGGGAACTGTTTCCTGGCAAATTCTCTCAGATCACCGTTCATTCCCTTCTTGCCCATATACGGCGGATTCGCTACCACCACATCATAGCGCTGCGCTAGCAACCATGCCTGATGGATAAAAGGAATAAGGATATGCACCGCCTCTTTCTGATGAGTATCACCACTCGCTTCCAACTCAATGAGCTGTCGTAACAATACTTTCAATGCTTCCTCATCCTGCTGCGGAACCTGAATCAATGAACCAAAGGTTTTTGCCTGCGTAAATAACGCTAACGTCCTTTCCAGCAATTGATATTCAGCACCTTGGCTATTAGTGCTGATATTGCTCTGAGCAAACATATCAACAGTACTACCGGTACAGCTTTGTTGATGCAAGTTAATCCCCTGCCACAAAGCTGGGATATTTAGCTGGGAGCTTTCCTGCAACGACAATACATTCAGGCGAATATCACGGGTAAAGATACGGCGATCGTCTTGACGCGCCATCATTAACAACACAAAGCCTGAGAGCTGAACAGCACGATCATCAATATCCAGACCAAAGAGATTATTTTCCAGAATTAACCGCGGAATTTCACGGCTGCGGTATCCACGCTCCTCATATATTCGCTTCAGCACGTTATAGGCTTCGATGAGGATGTGGCCGGAACCACACGCAGGATCAAGTACTTTAATACTCTCAGGTTCAATGCTATTTGGTGTCATTGTCGCTAACTGCACCTGCACTTCGGCAATCTGCTCTGCGGGTTCAATATAGTATGCCATGCACTCCTTGAGCGAAGAGTCAGGATAGGTTTGTAGCCATTGGCGACCTACGGAGTTTTGCACCAGATACTGCACGATCCAATTAGGGGTAAACAGCTGAGTGGCTGCGGGAATATCTTCGCTCTTCACGACTTTACCAATAACCTGCTCTTTTCTTTCAGAGATGTAAAACTGATATAACCAGCCGATGATCTCTACCTGTTTCCAGTCCTCTTCAGGAATACTGTCCACCAGCCCGCGCAGGATAGAGTCAGTACGCGTCAAATTATCCGGCAGCAGCAGCTCAGTTTCATCATTTAGCGAGTCAAACAGGAACGGCATAGCCTTATGCAAGAAATGACACTGCCCTAACAATAGCTCGCGATACAACGCTTCATCCTGATCGCCCGCCAGTTTCATCTCTACCAGCCGCTGAGGATTGCTTAACTCCAGGCTCCTGACGACCTCTGGAACATGCGCTAACACCTCAAAACCAATAGGATCTATAGGATGAGATAGTACACGGAAGCCATGATCCAGATATCCATGTAGCTCCATGTAACGAATAGCGCATAGGCGATTAAACCAAGTGTAGGCAACATGTTCAATTAACTGGGTATAACCCTGTACATGCGAACGCTCAACCAATCGATTACGAAGCGCCAATACCGTTTTAGGGTATTCATAGCGACCAAAACGAACCCGATCGCCTATTTTAGTCATATCGGCAATCTGTAAGTCACCGTTTTTATCAACGCTAATCCCTAACGATATGAGCTTTTGAGTAATGGCATGACAGAACTGGGTTCGTGCCAGAGGAGCGTATTTTTTGATATTGGAAGTATTCATGGGCAATCCTTGCAGACGTGATAAACGCCTGCTCGATTAAGTCACTGGAGGCGAACACGATCACCGGCTTTGAGGGCATCGAATAACGTCTGACGTAGCTGCTCAAGCGCCTTTTCCATCTGCTCGGTCGTTTCTAATACGTCCCCACCAACGGCTTTTTTCATTTCGCGCGTAGCGTGGATCGCAAGCGTCTTTTTCAAAACGGGTACAGGCTGTACGGCAGGCGGGTCAGATATCGGCATCACTGGCGATCGCTGTCCATCATTGCTAACTGATTTCTCTATCATTTGACGTTTTTTCAACTGCTCATCAATCCAGTCGTTCATTAACTGTTCAGCCTGTCCTTGCTGTAACTGGGCCTCACTTTGTTCATGATAGATTTCAGGTATCGACTGTGTATTGACTACACGCTCACGACTTTTCTGCATTGGATACAACGCTCGATTCAGCAATGAATCAGGTGCCTGACTCTGTTGCATCTGTTTTTTAACTTCTTCAATGCGGGTATCAATACGCTGTAAACCGTACTCACGGGCTTCGGTTAACAAACGCTGATTCACTTCCTGCACCTGTTCAATTAGCGGAACAATACAGCGGAGCTGAGAATAGGGCTTTGCCATTTGGTAAATGTGGCACAGTTTAGTCAAGGCTTGATGAGCCTTTTCATCTTTTTCTAACGCGCTACGATTAGCCTTAAAGCTGCCATTTAGCACCGTTGCCAACTGCTGCCAAGACTGGAGCTGATTGCCATAAAAATCACTGAGATCATCGCGTGTTTCAGCAAAGTCTTCCAACGCGTTAGATTCATCGATCACTTTCTCCACCAGAGAAAAAGCTTCTTTTTGCGACAAAAGCGATTTAATCAGCTGAAGCCCTTCCTGAATCTCTTTTTCTCCGGGGAACTGCCCTGTTTGAATGGTGATTTGATAGCCGACATACTCATGTTCCCAACGTTCCAAAGTGGTACGAATATGCCTTGCCAATCCTTGCTCTTCACGTTCGTTGAAAGACTCCTGCGCAACATTGTTCATGATATGTGCCGCCTTGCGCAGTTGTTCTTCATCATGCTGACGGACTTTCAGTAAACGTAACTCACTATGCCGACGCGTGTTCGTGAACACATCCCACGCCTGTTTCAAGCTAATTTGATTGTTTTGCAGGGTAAAATTGATTTTGCCTGAACGGGCCAAACGCGCGACCAACAATTTGACCGCGTCCTCTGGCCAGCCAAAGGGACGCCGTCCAAAGTGATTAAGTACATCCCGCAGGTAAACCGGCTTATGATAATCGACACTCATGCTAATCCAGGCTTCGACTTCTCGCGTAGCTTCTGGATTACTTTCCTCAGAGCACATATCAAGATTGATTTGTACAGTATCTTCTATGGTCAGGAGCGAATGAATTTCACGATTGATATCACTACTTGTTGGACGCAGCAATTTAAGTTTAGCGAAACTATTTTCAATGACATATCTACAGGCTTCATCCACGATGGCTGTTGGTGAGGCAGATTTTTTCGGTAAACGGACACCAATAGCATAAACCGTCGCTTCAGCTAGCAGTTGTTCAATACGCACACGTAATGTTTTTTCACGACTCTGGTTTTCGCGATCCTTTTCCTTCAACAGCACATCCTGTTCTGGTCTCTGCCCAAATTGCTTGTTAAGGAAACTGTCTGTCTGCACCGTTATTTGCAAATCTTTCCACACCAGTAATTCATCGGCCAGTCGGATCAAGATACAACCGTTACCCTCAGCAGAATAAGGAATACAGGTAATATCATCGCGATAATGGTTATAACAAGTATCCAGCGGGGTTAATATTTTCACCACTAAATCTTCCAGATTAGCGCCGTCCAAAGGATGTCCATTACAGAAGCGGCTTATCGGGAAATCCTGCTTATTCACCGGGTAACGATATTTTCTGTTTTTGAGCAAGTCATCAAAAATGATATTTGAGAGGTGACGATTGATCGTGGTGTATTCTACTTCCACATTACGAATTTCATTCTCAATCTCTTTTTCTTCGTTAGTTAAGAACAAATATTCATCACCGCTACGGGCAATCAGCATTTGATTTTCAAGGCGCTGAAGGCTGGCTTCAAGCTGACAACGTAATGTGATCTTATCCGTATCAATCCGGTCGATAGTCAGAGTCACCAGATTATCTAAGGTGCTTTTTAGCAGATTAACATAGCGAATTAAGAATAGTGTCTTAAGCAGTTGGATATCCTGTTCATAGAGACCTAATCCCTCTGCTTGCTCAATAGTTCTCTTAACTGTAGGCTCCAGGAAACCCTCAATGGGTGCATAGAAACGCCAAAAAGGGATCAGCGTATTTAAATCATCCGACTGAACCTGTTGTGCCGCCGACTGAAACGCCGCCAGCAAGGAACGCTCACCCATTGCTAAATGTTTGCCCGTTGCCCCTTTGGTACGAATAGACTCAAACACTTTTTGTACCAGCTGAAAATGCCAGGGTACAAATGGGTAGTTATCAACAAATTCAGATGATTGCGTATAGGGCTTCAGAGTCGCCTTGGTCGTTGCATCAAAACCAAGCTGATTACGTAAAATGTCACCCTTCTGGGCAAAAATGGTTTGCAATGCTTCAACCGCTGATTCGGTTTTAGTTAACAAGCGTTTTTGAATAACTTCAGCAGTGTTTGAACTGGAAAGCTGTAAACGCGTCGGGAATCGGCCTTGAATCTTAGAGAAATCCAGGCCATCACGATGCGCTATACCACCAATAGCCGCATCGATATCCGCTTGCGACGTAACAATAACCCACGCTCGGCCACTACAGATCGTGCCAAGATTCTCAGTAATCGTCTGCAACTTCAACATCATCTGGGTATTTTTGCCAATAAACTGACCAACTTCATCGACCATAAACAAGATGTTGCTGTTCTCACGGCTATCCAGGTACTCGTCAACCCACTTGCAGAAGTTAGTGATATCTAAAGGAAAATTTGCATCAAACTGTTCCGCCCATTGGCGTGATGATTCCTCACTTTGCCCGCTCGCTACACTTAATGCCTGTGCCATTTCATCACGGAAAAAGTCGTAAGCATCTCGCTCAGTTTCCCACGATGAGCCACTGATATTAGCAAAAGCATCTTTAAACACTTGATACTGCCCACGGCGGTCGAGTTCACGTTCTAAATGCGCGATATGTGGGAAGTCTGCACAGTAACCAACGCGTTCATTAAACACTTTTAGAAAAACTTTAAGGATCGCATCTTCACGATCGTCTGCATTAGCACGGGAATCAATATTGAACAAAAGCACTTCGGCTGGATACTGCACCGCTTTACAAATATCAGCTAATAACAATGGATCTTCTACCTTATCTTCAAAAAAAGACAACGCACTACGTCTATCACCATTGTGGATAACCTGCCGGTTGGCCAGCAAATAAGATAAGATTTTGATGAAATGTGATTTACCTGAACCAAAGAAGCCAGAAACCCAAACGCCGATCTTATTCTCAACCCGACTCCGTTCTGGACCAATAGCGGGTAAATAAGCGGCAAAAAAAGCACGAAAATGACGGTCAAGCTCACGCGTAATCACATATTCATCCAATTCAATGTAGGCGCTTTCGTTATCAATTTGTTCGGCTTTCACCACCCCGTTAATATTTCGGGTTAGCGGTTTGGTAAAGATTTGTGCAATATTCATAACGATGCTCTTTAATGATTATTCAGCAATACCGTAAGGCCAGTTTCAGGAACCAATCGGAATGCACGATAGTAGTTACGGGAATCAATCCCTGTGAGAGGTGTTAAGTCATAGCCGCTGTAGGTTCCCGGATAAAACATCAACAAAGGCGTGAAACCCATTACATCCTGTAGAGCGCTCATCAATTCGTGACCACGCACAAAAGGCCATGCATTCCCCAAGCCTGAAATAATCGCCAGTTCCTGATCTTTTAAAGGAGTGGTATTAGCAATGTGCTCAGCTATTTTTTTCTGACTGAGTAAACCTGAAAGCTGTTTCTTCATCGCTTCGGTACCCATCTGTTTTTCGCGCTCACAAACACGCTCAAATAAATTCCGTGCTTCCAACATATCAACCAATATCTTGAAGATATTCAGATGAACAAATGTGCGTTTTTTCTCCAACCGTTTAACCAGATATCGCAGGTATTCCCGCACCCGAATCTCTTTTTCAGCCGGGTAATCAAAAATCCAAAAACTGATTTCATTACCGGGGCGGGTATTACGTGGAATTCCCTCCATCTCTATGCGAGATTCAATTTGTGCTAGTCGGTATTCCAAAACCCTATCAATCACTGTTTTCCCTCCATGAGAGGAATCAAATCGCTGCGTTTAAGACGTATCAACAGATCATGAATTTCAGGCAGCAGAAATACAGTTTGCAGATGGCGACGACGAGGAGCATCAAGATAACGGGCTTCACTTAATGCCTTTATCGCGTTATTACCCATTTTCTTTAATGAAGACTCAGAGAAGCGGGTCAACTCAGGATGAACTCGACGTTGATCCTCAACAAAAACCTCCCATACATTAGCCGGTAAGGATTTACGGAATTGGCGTTTTGCATCATTAACCACCAATGAAATAAAAGCAGCGACCACAGGTGACTGCAACATCAACGCCACCATTAAGCACTGTTGACGTTCGCGTTCACTCCCATGTGCGACCAACTCCAATCCTTTACTGTCCAACATAGATAGACGCAAACGAAGAGTGTGCGCATAGCGAATCGCCGTCCTCTCCGAAGATGCCTGTAGGATATTTTCAGTGACAAGATGCTGTTGCCATTGCCCCTTGCTCGGTAATTGCAACATCATCTCGGCGATTAAACGACTTTCCCGGCTCATCAAAGAACCGCCAAGGAGATCACCAATCCAGGTTTTGTCATACTTCATATCATTTGTAACCATTGTTAAGAAATAGGCTGCTTTTTGATGCACTTTGCAAAATTAGAGAAAGTGGTTGTAGTGGCCTTGATAAGTTGATGCCATCCAATGAAAGAGGCTGGCTCTTCAACGTCTTGCCTAATTGAAAAAATTTCTCATTTATTGTTATTTTTTGCCAAATGAAACAACCTTACTAATAGCTAAATTATTAGAAAAACACACCAACATATTAAGATAAAAATAATACAGACAGAACATACAACTAATTAATTAGCATACAGTGTAATTATTAGCAAATATTAAAAACAAAAATCAGACGATTAGTAATTAAAAAATTTCAGAAAAGAATTCTATAAATAAAATATTAAGCAATTGAGGAAATCGACGGGGAGAAATAACCACTCAAGTTGGCAGAATTCAACTAATATGGAATTATTCCTAATATGGATTTATACCCGTTATCTTTCAAGTTGCCTCTTTGTTGGCTGCACTCACTCACCCCGGTCACATAGTTCGCTATGCTCCCGGGGATTCGTTCCCTTGCCGTCGCGATGCAGCTTGAAATCCATAGGGTATATACCTAAATTACAGACAAAACAGATACTTTCAATCAAAATAATCATCAATGGAGACAGCTATGCGCCATGCAATTTCCCTGCGGGACCTCTCTTTTCCGGCAATCACCGCCGGATTTGTCGCTGTTCTGGTTGGATATACCAGCTCAGCAGCCATTATCTTTCAGGCTGCTGAAGCCGCAGGTGCCACCACCATGCAGATCGGTGGCTGGTTAAGTATGCTGGGGCTTGGAATGGGTATCAGCTCTCTGGGACTATCACTCTATTACCGGACACCCGTCCTTACCGCATGGTCAACACCGGGCGCCGCGCTACTAGTGACCACGCTACCAGGAACATCAATCAACGAGGCCATTGGTATCTTTATCTTTGCTTCAGCTCTGATCTTTCTGTGTGGTATTACCGGCCTGTTTGCACGGTTGATGAACTATATTCCACAAGCTCTTTCCGCCGCAATGCTGGCTGGTATTCTATTACGCTTTGGCCTTGATGCTTTTTCCTCGCTTTCAGTCAACTTTGCATTGACCGCCGGAATGTGCCTGACTTATCTTCTGACTCGCAAATATTTATCCCGCTATGCCATTGTCTTAACACTACTATCAGGGCTAGCTATCGCCTTTTTACAGGGAGATATTCATTTTGAACAGCAATCCGCGGTCACATTTGCTGTCCCTGAATTTATTGCCCCCAGTTTTACACTCTCTTCATTACTGAGTGTTGGTGTCCCATTTTTTATCGTTACCATGGCATCTCAAAATGCGCCCGGTGTCGCCACACTGAAAGCGGCAGGATATCCGGTTTCTGTTTCATCATTGATAAGCTGGACAGCGCTAATCGCGCTTATTTTATCCCCCTTTGGTGGTTTTTCCGTCTGTATCGCAGCAATTACAGCGGCTATCTGTATGAGTCCAGAAATTCATGCTAACCCCAATCGCCGCTATATGGCCGCTGCTGCTGCCGGTGTGTTTTACCTGATAGCGGGCCTGTTCGGTGGTTCAATCAGTATGTTATTCAGCGCACTACCCACAGCGCTTATTCATACTATCGCCGGATTAGCGTTGCTTGGAACCATTTCTGGCAGCCTGCTACAAGCGCTACAGAATGAAAAGCAACGGGACGCGGCGGTAATCACATTTTTGATCACGGCTTCCGGTGTAACGCTACTTGGCGTAGGGGCTGCATTCTGGGGATTAATCGGTGGAGTAATAACCATGTTCCTTTTATCTTTGCCTGAGAAAAACAAAATCGATCATTAGATGAACAGTAAAATTATACTTTTCAGCACTTTATGATATTTATTATTAATAAAACTTATGATAGTTTTCCCGGTTTGTTGCGCGCTGAATATTACGATGGGACATATCTAAAACCTTAAATCTTCTTACTCGCAAAACCGGGCTTTCTATTATGAAATCTTTTAATATTAGCAAGTTATATTTTATTTTATCCTGTCTGGCGATCCCTTATAGCTATGCAGATGACCGCCCAATTCTTTCTATTTCTGTCAGTCAGTCCGGTGGAAATCTAGTCACTGCTGATGGTGATTTATCCAGAAAACCTAATAAACAAGAATCACGAATACTTCCTATTTGGGGTGACGAGGCCAGAGCTAAAGGTTATGACCTACCAGAGCCTTTTGGCGCTAGTTATGGTTATATGAATATGCGACAGAATATCGTTGTAGACGATATTAAAATTATTATCCCGAATACCCCAGGATTTGAAGATTTGCTGGGTATTCAAACAGGCAAGACCCGAGAAAAGAATGAATCCCATATGCTCAAGCTGGATACTTGGGTTCTGCCTTTTGTGAATATTTATGGCGTTTACGGCTGGACAAAGGGTACATCGAAAACCAACATTGAAGGAATTAGGTTTGTTGGTCAGACTATTAAGGGAATGAAAGATATTCCCTTCGCACTGGATTTTAAAGGTAAAACCTATGGTGGCGGTTTGACTCTGGCAGGAGGTTACGACCAGTTCTTTGGTACGCTTGATACCAACTATACCTACACTAGTTTGGATATTTTGGATGGCAAAATCAGCGCTTTGGTCATCACACCGCGTATTGGTTATGAATTTACATTCCAGCCAATCATCCCAGGACAAGGAAATACCAAATTACAAGTATGGACCGGCGGTATGTACCAGAAAATTACTCAGAAATTTGAAGGCAAGATTAGTAATCTGGATTTACCCCCTATGTTTGACCGAATGATGAGTACATTCGATGATTATGATAATATGAAATTCAAAGTAAAACAGCATGTTGCATCTCGCTGGAATAATACCGTCGGCGCAAGATTGGAAGTCACACGTAATTTCAACTTGCTGACTGAAGTTGGCTTTAACAAACGTAATAGCTGCTATATTTCAGGAGAGTTCCGTTTTTAATGAATATCCGCTGTACTTTATATCGGCTGGCCTTAGTCAGCCTTTTTATTTCTGATTTCTCATATGCTCAAACACCACTTAGCAGGGAAAAAATTGATCGCTGGCTTGAAAAATTAGGTGGCAGTAATACCTATGACAGCAGTAAAGCTATTGACTGGGGCGTTTTACCCGGCCCTTTTTATACCCCAGAATTAGGAGCTGGACTTGGTGTTGCTATCGTCGGTCTTTATCGGCCAGATGATAACGATCATACCAGCCAAATCTCTTCCCTTTCCCTGAATGGATTTACCTCTTCAACCGGTGCCTTTGGGTTCACATTTGATAATTACAATTTTTTTGCTAATGATCAGTGGCGTTTTTTTCTTTCCGGTACATTGAATAACGTTCCTACCTACTACTGGGGAACCGGATATAACGCAGGTAAGATAGATGATCACAAAGAAAAATATCGCTCACAAGAACTGCGCCTACAACCCAGAATTCTCTATCGGGTTGCTGATTCTACCTATTTAGGCGCTGGCTGGAATTTTTCATCATTACATGCCAAAGACCCTGACAATGGCGCGAAAAGACTATTCGCAACTGAAAGCGACGGACGATCCATTCTAAGTTCTGGTGTAAGCGCCTATTTCAGCTATGACACACGGGATTTCCTGCCTAACGCTCATCAAGGGCAAGTGCTTGATATTACCTACACACATTTTTCCCCAGCATTAGCCAGTGACCGCCGGTTTAATACCATTGATATACGATACAGCCACTATTATCAATTAAATGAAAAATCTGTATTGGCATTCGATAGTTACGGCCGATTCACCGATGGTCAAGTACCATGGAATATGTTGTCAATGCTGGGTAACAGTAACCAGATGCGAGGATATTATGAAGGCAGATACCGAGACAAAAATGTACTCAGTACTCAATTGGAATATCGGCGCAAATTGAACTGGCGGCATGGATTTGTCTTGTGGGCTGGGGCTGGCACTATGAGCCATTACGCAAAAGATATTGGCTCAGAAAACTGGCTACCCACCGTTGGCGTTGGCTATCGCTTTGAATTCAAACCCAAAATGAATGTAAGACTAGATTTTGGTATCGGTAAGAAAAGCAATGGATTTTATTTTCAGGTGGGAGAGGCGTTTTGAAATTGCGTTTATGGATTGCTGTTTTAATGTTAGTTGCAGGATGCCAGGGAACATTTTCTCCAATTGCACCAGTACAACCTGACTTAAATAGTGAAACAACCGCCGAAGCAACTCAAGCATGGCCGGTTCTTGCGCCGATTCGCTCCCCCGAAGGATTAAGAGCTTGCTGTGCTTTTGGCTATAATTTAAAAACGGAATTACTGACCATTCCAGTACCTTTTTACCAAATAAGTAATGTGCTGGATGCCGATAATCTTGGAGCACATAATTATAACAACAGCTTTTTTGGTACCGTTGCTTCATTAACAGGGATCAGTAATGAAAAAGTGGGGATGATATATACCCGCCGGGGCGGATTCATTGATATTTCCCATGTACGGGATACCGCTGATAATGCGGTTTTTCTATTCAGCCAAATTTGGCCCCGTCTTGGAGAAGAATGGCATATAGAGTTGAGTAACGAATTAGCATCACGCCGCATCCAGTTTTATCAATTCATGCCACCAGCAACTACAGAACAACGCTATACCTTAAGTGCTTATCTGGCCGTAAAACTCGCTTTTGAGCTTGCTGTATGGCATGAAATTGCCCAATGGTATGGTTATCAATCTGTACCGGGATTTTCTGAAAAAGTGTCGGCGTTTTCTCCTGAAGATCTCTATTCCAATCTATTGGGAGCTCGCCTTTCTCTTTCATTGATACTGGCAGGGCAAGTTCCGTCAATGAAACAATACCGCCTATCAATGCAAGCCATTTTACCTCCCGCACTGCGTGAGCTGGAAGCCTTATCCGCTGATGAAACCCGTAAGATGTTTGAACGGGTTGATGGTATCTGGTGGGACAGTAAACGTCGTGTGCCTGATAAGCGCTTAATTCTTCAACGTGATTACCATACTCACAGCAACCGTATGCCTAGTATGGTTCCGACAGAACGGCAACAACCTCTCAGACTGGCCCTGCCACAACAATATTCTGGCTATGTATTATCTGAATTGGCCGAATTACAATTGTGGCCTGGCCGCCAAATGCAAGAGCTTCCTGTACCAGAAAGCTACTGGAACGTGACTGATTTTCCACAACTGGCAGAAAAAGCGAAAGAACAGCAAGAAAATCATTGACTCATATATACCCTATGGATTTCAAGATGGATCGCGACGGCAAGGAAGCGAATCCCCGGGAGCATAGATAACTCTGTGACCGGGGTGAATGAGTGCTGCCAACAAAGAGGCAACTTGAAAGATAACGGGTATATTACCAATGAAAATAACATCATCAGTCAATGACATATAAAAAGATCTCAGATTACTATTTCTTAATGAATAATTTTACCGAATTATCATCAATTATTATTTACCATTACCATAACATTACACCATAATATAAAATTAATTTTCCCCAGAATAGAGCCAAACTATATTAACAACCCTTAAATTAAGTCACCAAAGAAAAACCACATTCTCCAAACATTATTCCAAATGACAAAAAACCGTACTGAAATATTTACAAAGATAAAAAAACAATAACTAGTTGATATAAAATAATTAATATTAAATAACACAAAGAAAACAAATTAAAAAATCAAAAAAATATTAATCCACCAAACAAGCGCTAACAGAAATAAAATTCATAAAAATAAAAAATTAAGACATTAATTCTATAAAAAACTCACATATTGAGTATTTTGCTTATCTCTACTCACAATGCAGAATTTTACTCTTAATTTAGCTTAAATAACAAAAAAACCTTCTTAAATACGTCTAATCGTCTATAATATACGCTTCCAAGTTATAAATATGTATAAAAAATATCAGTTCCATCTAAGTAAAAAATAATAACTTACATCAGCAACAATTAAATTTACTCAATCTAACTTCAGTCACATAATATGTTGATTTTTATTTTAAATTCATAAAATTGAATTAATTTTTCAGGCAAACACAAACATCTTTTTTAAATCTTTTTGATGTGTCAGGGGATTCAGGGCCCCTATCTTCACTACCCTGATAAGGCCAATTCAATACGTCCCTACTCCCGGAGAGGAAAAATGAATAAACTAGCTTTATCCACCGCCGCCGCTCTTATTTTTACTACAAGTTCTGCAATTGCAGCCGAGAATGCTGCTGGTGGCACTTTACATTTTTCTGGTGCAGTTACTGATGCCACTTGTACTATTAACGGTGGTGTTTCAGCAAATCTGTCAATTATATTAGATCCTATCTCTGTCTCTCAAGCCAGCCAAAAGGAAGGTTTACTTGATTCCAGTAAGAAAGCATTTTCACTAGAATTTTCTAACTGCCAATCCAAAGCTGTTGGTTTTGACCCAGCAACCCCTATGCTGAAAATTCAGTTTTCATCAGCAAACACTATTTCTAACGATGGTAAGTACCTGGTCAATGAAGAAGTTAATGCAGATGGTAAGCCGAAAAACGTAGGTATTGCTATTGTTAAACATTCAGAAGAAAATACCCCGATTATTCTGAATAAAGCTTTTGATACAGGGATCAAAGGTTCTGGTGCAGTACCTGAAACTGTCGATTTCTATGCGAAATATTATAAAGTAGGCACTGCTGAGGCAGACCCAGGTAAAGTAGTAACGAGGGTTACTTATCACGTTACTTACCTATAATTATTGACCACAATAAATAAAGCCTATTTAGATAAATAGGCTTATCTACTTTGACAAAAATAACATTATGAAAAAATTATTTTTAGCTACATTATTAACGGTGACGGCTTTACCCTCATATGCCAACATCGTGATTAATACAACTCGTGTTATTTATCCAGCTAGTAATAAAGAAGTGTCTGTTCAATTATTAAATACGGGCGATCAGCCCTCTCTGGTACAATCCTGGATAGATGATGGCGATCCTAACTCAACACCTGAAACAGCTAAAGTGCCTTTTTTGCTCACCCCCCCAGTAGTCAAAGTTGATGGCAATAACGGCCAACAACTAAGAATTAAGTACACTAACAGCAACCTACCCACTGATCGGGAATCACTGTTTTATTTAAATGTTCTAGATATTCCCCCCGTCGCAGAAAATATTGCCGATAAAAACGTCATGCAGATTGCTATTCGTACCCGGATCAAATTTTTCTATCGGCCTGAAAAGCTTTCTATTTCACTTAAACAGATCGAACAACATATTGTATTAAAACGTGACGGCAGCCAATTAAAATTGGATAATTCATCACCCTATTTCCTGAATGTCGTCGGCCTCAAATCTTCCAACACTCAACCTAATTTATTAAACGAGGGGACAGTCATTAAACCACTCTCTTCTTATTCATTCAGTACCAATGAAAAAGTAAAAATCGGAGACAAATTAACTTTAGCTATTGTTGACGATTTTGGTGCTATAAATAAATTAACTTTACCACTTCAATAGTGATATTACTGGCATAGCATAGAACATGATAAGAGAAAAAGTGAGTCCGTTAGCTCTGATAATCACCACCATCCTGTATACAGATTGCTTATGTTATGCCACAACATTTAATACTGATTTTCTGGCTGGCGAATCTGCAAAAGCAGATTTGTCCCGATTTTATTCTACTTCCGAATTACCCGCTGGCCGTTACGATATTGATGTATACCTAAATAATGACTGGAAAGGACGATTTGATATTCATATCCAAAACGATGGCAAAGATATTTACTTGCTAAATGAAGATCTGCCAAGGTTAGGTATAATAATTGATAAGAACCAATTACCAGAATCACCCTTATCTCAAGATGAAATTCTCCTTACTAAGATGATACATGAAGGGACCGCTAATCTTGATGTTCCTAAACTCAGCTTATATTTGGTTGTCCCTCAAGCTTATATTAAAAATGAACTAAAAGGCTACATCGATCCCGCATTCTGGGACAAAGGGATTCCAGGAGCCATGCTTTCTTATAATGCCAATTATTACCGTACTCAGAATAGGAATAAACAGAATCGTGGTCATGAAAATGAAGATAATGCTTACGTATCACTTAATAACGGTTTAAATCTATTTGGCTGGCAATTACGTGATCAATCCGCTTATCACTACACACGTTCAAATGGCAATAAATGGAGTAATAATACCCGATATCTGCAACGAGGAATTTCATCAATTAACTCAGAGCTTCGTATTGGTGACAGCTATACATCAAGTGATTTGTTCGATTCTTTCCGCTTCCGTGGTATCAGTTTAAAAACCGATATGCGCATGTACCCGGATGCCTGGCAAGGGTTTTCCCCTATCGTCCGGGGAGTTGCACAGACTAACGCCTTGGTAAAGATCACTCAGAATAACGTTATTATTTACCAAGGTAGTGTACCACCGGGACCTTTTGCCATTGATACTATTTTACCAACAGGTTCTGGCGGCGACTTATTTGTCGAAGTTACAGAAGCGGATGGACGCACCAACAGCTTTACTGTTCCCTTTTCATCTGTCCCTAATATGATGAAAGAAGGTCTTAGCAAATATGATATCAGTGCAGGAAAAGCCCAAATTGCCAACAGTCACCATAAACCCAACTTTTTCCAAGCCAGCTATCAATATGGGTTCAATAATATCCTTACAGGTTATACAGGTGCCATTATCAGCAAAGACTATTATTCATTACTATTAGGCAGTGGATTTAACCTACCGATTGGCGCAGTCTCAATTGATATTTCACAATCCAGTGCCAAATTTGACAATACCCCAACGATGAAAGGCCAGAGCTACAAAGCAGCTTATAGCCGCTATATTCCACAAACAGGAACAAATTTCTCTCTAGCTGCTTATCGTTATTCAACTAAAAACTATCTGAACCTGATCGATGCCATTAATCTGCATGACTGGCTAAGTAGCGGATATAACCGACAACACTATTCTCATCAGAAAAACACCTTCAATATTAATTTAAACCAAAATCTTGGTCGCGGTGCGGGTTCACTTTTTCTTTCAGGAACATTCCGTGATTACTGGGGAACCCAGAATAAAAGCAGAGAGTATCAAATGGGATATTCCAACAGCCTGGGCAAAGTCAATTATACCCTGACAGCAAGCCGTGTTCGGTACAATATCAATGAAACAGAAAGTAAAGAGGAACAACGTTACTATCTGATGCTGTCTGTTCCTTTTGAACTGTTTGATTACCCTGCCTATCTGACCAGTAATATCTCACTCAATGATAATCACTACAACAACAGTGATTTGGGATTAAGTGGCAGCGCAGGCCCACACAATCGTCTGAATTATCACCTTAACATTTCAGATCAGAAAAGCGGTTCCACCACAACCAGCGCAAATCTGACCTATAAAACATCCGTTTCCACACTCAGTAGCTCTTATAGTCAATCCAAGGATTACCGTCAGATGGGACTCGGTGCAACAGGCAGTTTGGTTACTTATCGGGGCGGCATTCTGGCTGCTAATCAGGTTGGAGAAACCTTTGCAATCATTGACGCACCGGGCACAGCTAACGCTTCTGTGAATGGTGATAAAAGCATGGTGACGAATAACAGCGGTAAATTGTTGATACCTTATCTTTCCCCTTACCGTAAAAATGCCATCATGCTAGATACCAGTGAAGTGCCGGAAGAGTCGGCTGAACTTATCGGTAACATCAGAGATGTTGCCCCCTATTCCGGTGCTATTACCCATATCAGATTTAAAACAGACCAGCGGAAAACTTTTATTTTCTACTCGACTCAAGCCAATGGTAAACCTTTACCTTTCGGTACTGAAATTGTCGATTCAGAAGGTAACAGCCTTGGATATGTTGGTCAGGGTAGTATGGTTTTCCTGCGAGTAGAAAAATTGCCGCAACAAGTTTATGTCCGCATTGATAAATCAGGTGAAAAGAGTTGTGTAATAAGCGATCCACAACCTGATGAAATGGACTCAACCGCCAATACTTGTCGTTAAGGGAGGAAGATAATGAAACTTAAGCTATTGTATCTGGCGGCCCTAATCAGCCTGAACAGCAGTATAGTTTATGCGAACTGTCAACCCAATGTCGCGATAACTGCACCAGCAATCACTGTCGATATGACAGATCATCTCTACTTGAACAGTAATGCAAACTGGCAACTAAATACCCGGTATTCTGGCTATTTTAAATGCACCTCAAATGCATTATGGAAGCAAAACACTGTTGCTAACGGATCACCGTTTACCAAAAATAAAGTTGTTCTCGGATTCAATGGTGGCAAAGATTATGTCGAAGTGACTATCACTAACCTTTCTCCCAGTAGCAATATTAATCTGGGAAACAGTAACACGACATACCCTGCCAGCAGATTACAGGCCCAATTTACACTTAATGCCAAGCTATTAAACGGTAGACCTGGCGGTAGTAATATTCACGTCTTTTCCGGCAATACTGCAACATTAAAGACGGCTGTAATAGCCATGGATACCACCAACATAGGACTTTTTGACGCTATTCTCCGTTTTGCTACCGATTTCCTGACGTTTATTCTAACCTGGGTATGGCCCACTCATTCTGAAGATATCTATTACCAACCAATTACCATGATTTTTAATCGTCAAGATACAACTTGTAATTTCTCAAATGCGGGATTAACTGTGAAGCTGCCAAAAGTTAACCGCGCTACACTACTTAGTGGAGCCAATAAAGGAGAAACACCTTTTACACTCAATTTTGAATGTAATTTCCTCCTTAATGGTAAAACTTCACGTTCAATTAAAGCCTACCTGAGCAGTAATAATCTACTACCAAACGATAACCGAACTTTAATCGATAACAGAGCAGGAGCAGCGAAAGGCGTTGGCATCCGAGTCTATCAACCAAGTAATTCAACACTAATAACGTTCAGTACCTCGCAAACGTCTTCTCAAAGTGCAACACCGTTATTCAGCAAAAATACCGACAACGCCATAGACAAACGCTTTGCCATTGATCTTAATGCTTACTATTACGTTTATGATCCTAAAAACATTATGTCAGGGGAACTAAAAGCAACCTCTGTTCTGAACTTTGAATACAATTAATCAGAATCAGGCGGCAAAGGAAATGCCCCTTCTTTTTGTTATCCAACCACCGATTTGTGTATCAATGAGTAACAATATGTAATAAAGTGTTTACGAGTAAAAATCCATTTACATTTGTAACTTACCCTGATTCTATGTAAGACAATGATAACACTAGCATTTAACAATCACGAACACTGATTTAATTTCCTAATAAAATAATACAATTCCATAAAACACATAAAAACAATATATTCAAACTTATCAATAAGATTTATAAAAATAATATCAAAACTATATCCAATCATATCATTTAAATATAAATAATACCATAGAAAAACATATTTAAATACATTCCATACAATATAATCAAGCAATTAACACAATATGAATTATAATATAATAAATACTTCAACCAAATATAGCATCAAAAGAATAAAAAATTATAAATCAATAACATACATAAAAACAAAATGAAAAACCAAGTAAAAAAACAATAAATAATTAGATAACGGCATATTTACACATAACATATCAATATAAATAAAATTAACCAACCCACTACATATCTAATATAAATTTAATTTAAAAAACATTATTAATATAAATTAAAAAATATGAATATTTATATTTTAAAAGAATAAATATATTGGAAAACATTTACTTTAACATACATCTTTTTATTATATTTTATAAAAAGTAGATAATTTTAACACTTTGTTACTTATTTTAACTTAACATTTATAATCATATCGAATATCCTGCACCGCACTAATGACAATAGATATATTACAAAATCAGCTCAAGTCTGACAGACAAAACTCAATATCTAACTCACAGAGAAAAAACACCTATCGGTGACGGGTTACCTGTTTATGAAAATGATACTTATTATTATAGCGGCAATATTAATATCAGTTAGTTTATTACTCGGGGCAGTATTCTTACAATTGGCAATATTATAGATAAATGGGATCAAACCAAATCCAATAACTTTAGATATTCGCTCAACCGGTTTATTGATCTTTTCCTTCCAGGGGAAAAGCATTTCAGGAGTGAATTAAACAAAAAACATTATCATTTATTATATATAAACCAAGTTGGACAATATTATTTTATATAGAAACCATACACAACTAACTATAACTTAATAAAAAATAGAATACATCAGTAGTATACCAACTTAAATTACAGTAGAAATTCTTATGAATTATTAATAACTCTGGTCATACTGGATTTATTTTGCTAGCATTAGCTCGTTTTTTATTCAGAGCAAATGAGGAAAAGCAATGCCCTCTCGAACGATGAGGACAACCGCCATCTTCGCTTTCTTTATTTCACTGTTGTTTTCCGCTTTTAGTCAAGCATCAACTAGTACCGCTAAAAGCATAGAGTATTCTCACAATGGCATACAAAGTAGTTTGCCAGATTTACGAAAATACCCTTCGGGCACCCCACGTAAGAAAGCGTTTTTAAATGTTGTTGTCCCTGTGATTGATCAACACAATCAACAAATTATGCAGGAAAGGAAATGGCTACTGAAACATCAGGATGCCAAACATTGGTCCAATCAGGATATCAAGCACCTGCAACAAATTTGTAAAAACTACAACATGAGCTGTAGCAGCTCACCTAAAAAAGTTAACTGGAACAAGCTACTGAACCGTGTTGACATCATTCCAACCCATTTTGTTGCTACTCAGGCTGCAACAGAATCTGGCTGGGGAACTTCTAAGCTTGCACAGCAGAATAATAACCTGTTCGGTATGCGTTGCGGTAACAGCTGTAAGAGAACTCAGGGTAAGATAAAAGGTTATTTCTCTTATCCGACTATAAATGATTCTGTCAAAGCCTATATGCGGAACATGAATACCCATAATGCTTATGAATCATTACGTGTTTCACGCGCTAAACAGAGGAGCCTTCAAAAATCACTGAACACCAGCAAGTTGATTGATAATCTTGAAGGATATTCACAATTAGGCCCTACTTACAACAGTTACCTGCATAAGGTGTTTAACAGCAACAAAGGGCTTATCACTCAAGCACAAAAGTTAGCTAAAAATGAGCATGACTAAAATTCTTGTCAGTATGAGTTCGAATATATAGCTTTCTAACTACTAATATCATCCGTTTCATAGAAATATGGAATGGATGATTTTCTTACATCCACCAGCTTATCTTGCTCATTGATAGAATGTTTAGGTTGAATATTATAATATCATTCAAGATTGTCTATAATTGCGACGAAATGATTAGCTAGAGTTTAATATGAATTTCTTTTCTTTTGAGTTTCTCGGGTCCTTTGTTGCCTTCTTTCTCTTGTATTGGGTGTTACAAAAAAGTGCAAAAATACAAAACTATTTGCTGATAATCGCAAGTTATCTGTTTATCTTTTCTTTTAATCCACTTTTCGCCGGTATCTTATTTGGTTATACATTATTCATTTATCTTTTAGCAAACATAGCCAGCAAATTTCTATCCAATCGCATCACGTTTGCTATCCTAACGATAGGTATTCTGGGATGTTTTACTGTATTCAAATATTATTCTTTCTTTCAAGAAAGTCTCCAACAAGCGTTTGCCCAATTTGGCTTATCCATAGATTTACCCGTACTGACACTAATCGTACCTCTGGGTTTATCTTTCTATGCATTCCATTCTGTTAGCTATGTCGTTTCTGTTGGAAAAAATGAAATTCCACGAGCATCATTCCCTGATGTCGTTTTATACCTCTGCTTTTTTCCAAGTATTGTTGCAGGACCAATAAACCGAGCTAAAGATTTCCTGCCTCAAATTCAGATTTCATCAAGAATAATCATCGAACCATCAAGAGCCATATTACTGATTGTATTGGCAATAACTAAACTATTCCTGTTTAGCTCTTATTTGTCTGAAAATTATGTAAATCCAATTTTTGATGATCCTATCGGCTACGATGCAGGGCAAATCCTGGTTGGTATTTATGCCTATGCCTGGCACATCTACTTTAATTTTTCCGGTTATACCAACTTAGTTACCGGATTAGCGTTACTCCTCGGATTTAAAGTTCCTGAAAACTTCAATGCCCCTTATCTGGCTGAAAATTTACAATCCTTCTGGCACCGTTGGCATATCAGTTTATCTGAATTTATCCGCGATTACGTCTATATTCCTTTTGGCGGTAATAAAAAAGGGTTTCTACGTAAAAACCTTAATTTATTTGCCGCCATGGTAATCTCCGGTTTATGGCATGGTGCCGGAATTAACTTCATTATTTGGGGAGCTATCCATGGATTAGGATTAGTAATCCTAAATATTAAATGTCAATTATTCTCTCCAACAGATAAAAAAAATAAGAATACCCCCAGAAACCCAATGACTTCATTTTTATCCAAAGTGATCACTTTCCACTTTGTTTGTCTGGCATGGGTTTTCTTCCGTTGTCCTACTCTGGATGATGCCATGACATTATTAAATCAATTAATATCATCAAATTTGCTCCACTCAATCATAGCCAATGGCTGGTTGCTGATGATGTTCTTAGGGCTGTTTATTATTTACCCGAAACTAGTTAATCTGAAAACAGCGGTTGAGAAAATCCATGCCCATATTCCATGGATATACTACCCAATACCATTAGCTATCATTTTGACTTTGGTATTTATGCTTTCACCACAAGGAATGCCGGGATTTATCTATGCTAATTTCTGAGTTCAAATCCAATTTAAAAACAGCCGGGCAAGTCATTCTTATCATAGTATTAACCAGCCTACTGTTAATCTGGTTGAATCATCGTTCGCTGGATAGATTCTGGCAACAGAAATACCACCAGCAAAGCCTTTGGGCAACGTTACAAGGTAATCCGCTATGGGATTTTGGGGATAATCTGGAACAAGGAGTTCTGGCTGCGGGAGAAGCTTTCATATTACACACCAGCAATAACAGAGACAATCATCAGCAAGCTGCTCAGGAATCCGGTATTACGCTTCCTAAAGATTTTCAGATAGGACTGCGGTTCTTAAATGGTTATATCTCTCCTGTTACAAATTCATCTGCGACTTTCCCCGCGTTATTACAAAAATCCCCTCATGCTGATTCTGTCAGTTCATCAGTACACCATAACCAATCCAGTATAGTCATTGCCAAAACCAATGTGACGCTGACAGCTAAGGATAAAGTACTTTTTGCCGGAGATTCAATGATGCAAGGTATTGCTCCTCATCTGAAACGTCGGCTCTTTCAGGATTATGGTATTTCAAGTATTAATCTCAGCAAACAAAGTACAGGGCTTGCTTACCCTAATTTCTTTAACTGGCCGGCAACTATCAACAAGACACTGGAAGCCAACCACGATATCAAACTGGTTATTATCTTCCTGGGACCAAATGATCCCTGGGATATGCCACCAGAACATGGACATATCTATCTGAAATTTGCCAGCGCTGATTGGGAAAACCTCTACCGCCAACGTATCAATATGATCCTTACTGAAGCACGTCACCATGACGCCGATGTCATCTGGATTGGCCCTCCGAATATGCGGAAGAAAAAACTTTCTACCAGCATGGAATACCTGAGATCATTATATCAATCAGAAGTAGCAAGAGTCGGAGAAATATACGTTTCTGTTAATGATATTTTTAAATATCATGCAGATGATTATTCCGATTATATTGGCGATAATAGTAATAAAATTAAACTCAGAAGCGGTGATGGTATACACTTTAGCTTGAAAGGTCAGCAAACTATTTCAGACAACATAATTTCATTGATTGAATTTATTCAGGAACCAGCCAAACAAAATGGAAATGCTTAAACAACTTCGCAAGCGATACCAGCCTGTTGGCATTGGTCTGGTCATCATACTCTCTTTAAGCCTGATATCATGCCATAAGCAGAGACCTGAATCTTTACTAACACAACACCCGGTGATAGTAAACCAACAGTTAACCGACTTTGGTGAACCGAATCTAGCCTTACTCGCAGATAAACTTCGTAACAACCGCCATAATCAACTGCATTTTATTCAGATAGGTGATTCTCATACTGCTGCGGATTTTTTCACTGGTAAGCTCCGTTCCTTATTACAACAACGCTTTGGTGATGCCGGTATCGGTTTTGTCAGCCCAATAGACGTCCCCGGACAACGTAATGCCATACTTGGTATAACGGATGATAAACAGCAATGGGAACTGACCACCAGCCGCAAAGATAACCGGACTGATTTCCCTCTCGGAGGGATAATCGCAGAGCCTAATAGCGAAACCAGCAAACTGGTTTTAAAGCTATTTGCCCCAGCCTATACTCGCTATCAACTCAAAGCGTTATATCAAGCATCTGGTGATTCTCAGATTCTAGTTCAGTCTGCAACCAAACAAATTCTTAAATTACCGTCAACTCACGGTCAATGGCAGTTTTCCTCTGAAAAAACTGTCAAGTTCCCAATTAATATCATGGCGACACAAGATAACCAGTTGAAATTAGGCGGCTGGTTTATCAAACGTAAACAATCAGGTGTTATATTATCCGCTTTAGGTATTAATGGTGCGACCATTAATATGATGGATAAATGGCAGCCACAATGGATTAATACCTTAGTTCAAATGCATCCTGATCTGATTATCCTCGCTTATGGTACAAATGCCGCTTTCAATGATTCATTAGATTTATCGGGTTATCGCCAACAATTGACAGCCAAGATAAAACAGATTCGTCACCAGTTACCACAAACAGCTATTCTTATCATCGGACCAAGTGACTCCTTAAAAAATAGTCAAGCAACAAGCTGTACAACACAACAACCCGCAATGTTGAACGATGTCATCCATATTCAACAAGAAGTCGCTAAAGATCAGCACACACTATTCTGGAACTGGCGTGAATATATGGGTGGCGAGTGTTCAATTAAGCGTTGGGCGCAACAAAACCTTGCACGCCCTGACTATATTCACCTTTCAGCCGCAGGTTATGAGCGCAGTGCGAAAGCGTTATATAAACAATTAATGGATATCCTTGGGCAATAGGTAACGATAAAATCGCGTTTCAATAATACTAAACATCGGTATTATACAATGCGGAAAAATTGAATATTTATCCTTAGATTTATAACTGCAACATGCAAAAAATCGCTAAAAATCAATCTAATAAAGATAAATTATCATTTTATTGTATTTAATAGATTGAAAAATAAGGTTATACCACCTGTAACACATAGCGTTAAAAAGAGCGTTTAAAATATGATTTTTTCAAAAAAGTACCCTAAAGGTTCCATAAGAAGATTCATTTCCGGTTGGAAAGAATGTAGTTTTGAACGTTATCAACAAGCGTATTCTCTTTATGGTGGGGGAATATCTACTCACCCAAATGTTGTACGTTTTCTAAATGAAAAATTTGGCAATAGTTTTATCTTTTACGTTAAGGAAAATCCACTGTCAGCAAACATTATCGAAGGAGCATACTTTACGTGCAAAGATCATCATCTGGCAGCAAGTCATCAGAAAGATTATAATTTTTTCAGTTATGACGAAATTATTTTCCCTATTGCTAAACATCTCAAGACCATAATTCCAGGTCAGTCAAAAACCATATCAGTCTTGCATAAAGAAAACTTTATCAATACTCATTATGGTCGGTTAAATAAACGAACAATATGCCTCGCCAAAGAAGATTTTTCTTATAAAACAAGAAGAAATCGGAGTAATGAAATTAATAAGTTTAAGCGTTCAGGCGGGGAAATATGTCAAATTGACGATTTTATCTGCCAAGAATTCGTCGACATTTACACCACTCTGTACGAAAAACGGTGGGCTAAACAACATAATGAAGAAGAGAAAGAAAAATTAATCGAATTATACACTGAACTCAAGCAACACCTGTACGGAAGTGTATTAACTATCAATGGAACTCCCGTAGCCTATGATTTAGTTATAAAATCAGATAGCCCTCAATGGATTTCATTTGATGCAATAAATGGTGGATTCGATCCTGAATATTCCAATCTAAGTCTTGGAAGTATCGTAATGTGGCTGAATATTAGAAATGCCTCGGCTCTTTGTCAGCAGCAGCAAAAAACTATGCGCTATTCTATTGGTAGACCTTCTTTCGCCTATAAAGATCGCTGGTGCAATCGCCATCCATTAGCGAGAACACTATTCTAGTTTTATTAATCATCTGCATAGTTGGCTTATCGTCCGCCTTCATAGAAGGCGGCATTGTTCAACGCCATAAAAGAGTGCTTCAAATTTTGGCTATTTAAGATGACAGAGGAATTACATCACAGCAAAGAAAATCATCCCAACAACAGCGCCCGTTGTTCCAAGGATGGTTTCCATAATTGACCAGGTTTTCAGTGTCTGGGATTCTGTTGCGCCAGTAAATTTACCGAATAACCAAAAGCCTGAATCATTAACATGGCTCAATACCAGAGAACCTCCTGCAATACAGATTGAAAGAGCCGCAAGCTGAGCTCCAGAATATCCCAACGCATCAACCACTGGCAGAATCAAACCAACCGTAGTTAAACAAGCCACAGTTGCAGATCCTTGAATAACACGAACCGTACTAGCAAGAATAAAACTCGCTAATGCAATTGGCAGGCCAGCACCAATCAATGCATTCCCCAGAGCAGGACCTACACCGGAATCCACCAATACTTGTTTGAAGACACCACCGGCCCCAGTAACTAATAAAATAATTCCAGCCGGTTGAATAGCCGAAGAACAAATATCCATCACTTTTTCTTTACTCATTCCACGACGAATTGCCAGACCATAAATAGCAATCAAACAAGCAACCAGAATCGCAGAAAATGGATGGCCGATGAGTTCAAGCCACTGGTACAATTCAGAACCTTGTACAACAAAGCGCTCACCAATAGCCTTTGATCCAACCAAAGCCAAGGGAAACAAAACCAGCGATAGACTCAGGCCAAAAGATGGCATTTTACCTTGACCAAGGCTTGGCTCACTTATATCAGCAGGTAAATCCAAGGTAACATATTTACTGATAAAACTACCAAAAATCGGGCCAGCCAGTAACATCCCGGGAATTGACGCACTGATACCAATCAGGATCATCCAGCCAAAATCGGCATTCATCTGTGAAGCTAACAACATCGGAACTGGGCCAGGTAACAGAAATGCCGCAGCAGCTGCAACACCCGCAAACAGAGGGATAACCAATTTCACTACATTACCGCCAGTACGGCGCGCTACTGCAAATGCCACACCAATCAGTAAAACAATAGCTACATCAAAAAATAGTGGCAAGGCACAAACCAAGCCGGCTATCCCCAATGAATAGTGAGCACGCTTTTCACCAAAACTATTTAATAATTTAACTGCAATCTGATCCAGAGCGCCTGTTTCGTGTAAAACCTTACCAAACATCGCACCCAGGGCGACAACAATTGCCAGAAAGCCTAGCGTTCCCCCCATTCCTTCTTGCATTGTTTCGGTAACTTTATCCAGCGGCATACCTGAAAAAACACCAGCCCCCATAGAAACCAGTATTAATGCCACAAAAGCATGTATTCTGGCCTTCATCACCAAAAACAGTAGTAAGAGAACAGAGCCAACTGCTGTCAGCACTAAGGTTAAAGTACTCATTATTTTTCCCCTGAAATGACACTATTAATTATTTTTATTGAGTGATTAATCACTTCATCAAGAGACGATCTAATATCAATCAGATAAACATCCTTTTCATCACTGCCTGGTTCTTCTAATGCTTCAAACTGAGATATCAACATTTGAGGTTTAAAAAAATGATCTTTACGTGCTTTCAACCGGCTTTCAATTAAATCAAAATCGCCTTTCATGTAAAGAAATGACAGATTCTTATTATTATCACGCAGCATATCCCGGTAATGTCTTTTTAGAGCAGAACAAACGATCAGAGAAACTAGATTTGTGCGTTGCATAGCAAAAACTGCATCATTCAATGATTTCAACCAAGGCTTACGATCTTCATCATTCAGTGCATAGCCTTCAGCCATCTTATTAATATTAGATCTTGGATGTAAAAAATCGCCATCCAAAAAGGCAGAGTCCAATTTATAGGCCACAGCATTAGCAACAGCAGATTTACCGCTGCCGGATACCCCCATAAGCACAAAAACATGATTCGGATGATGGGTATCACTCATATAAACTCCTTAGCACAGATATTTTATCTGAAAATGTTACCGGTAACTGTTATCGGTAACATTATCGGGAGTGGCAGCAAGATTCGCAACAACACAGAATCTTCAGGAAATAAAAATGTGATATTTATCGCAAAGTAAGTTTAAAAATATAAAATCAATAGATCGATTAAATACTTTCTCCTGGTGATATTTCAAAGCCAATATCGACCATTTTCTGCGGTAAATGTTCACCTTTCAGCCGTGCCATCAATAATTCAGCAGCCTTCCGCCCCATTAAATCACGAGGTGTCAGTACACTGGCAAGTTTTGGTGTCATAACCTGACCAACATCGTGACCATGGAAACCCGCTATTGCAATATCGTCCGGTACAACTATTCCCTGACGTTGGCACTCAAAAATTGCCCCAATAGCAAGGTCATCGTTGGTACAGAATAAACCATCCACATCAGGATATTTCGTTCGTGCTTCATTCAATAACTGTCCCCCCAATGTGTAAGAAGAGCTGTCTGGAGTCATCACCTTACCAGGCTTTAAACCTGCGCTTTTCATCGCAGCTTCATAACCTTCCAGGCGAATAATTGTCCTCTCATCCTGTCTTGCTCCAAGATAAATAACCTGCTGACAACCTCGCTCAATCATTGCCATTGTCATCTGCCGAGCCGCTTCAAAGTTATCAATACCGACTGCTGTATCAAAACAAGGGGAAACACAATCCATTAATTCAACGACAGGAATACCGGCCGTTTCCAACATCCTTAAGGTTCGCGGAGTATGAGTACGCTCAGCAAGAATCAAGCCATCAACATTGTAAGAGAGCAAAGAAATCAGACGCTCTTCTTCTTTCTCTGACAAGTAACCATAGTGAGCCAACATGGTCTGATATCCATTACGGTCTGTCACATATTCGATACCACGGATAACTTCCGCAAAAACCTGATTAGTCAATGAAGGCAACAAGATGCCAATAGCATGGCTGGTAGAATTAGAAAGGATATCCGGTACCCGATTCGGGATATAACCTAACTCATCCAAAGCATCAGCTATTTTCTTTCTCAATTGTTCAGAAACTTGATCCGGATTACGCAAAAAACGACTTACCGTCATTTTTGTCACACCAACACGATCAGCCACATCTTGTAAAATAGGACGTTTTTTCTTCATATTTTAAGGCAATTTAAAATTAGTAGAATTTAAGATAATAAGCACAATGTTATGACATAGTTATACACTATCAGGATACACTTTTTTTGAATTTAGCAAAAAACGCTATGAATCCTTATTCATCATTCATCGTGGATAGCAAAATAAGATGAAACGCCAAAAAGGTTTTAAAAAGGATTAATCCAGTGTTTGTTAGTTCCAAACGTTACTACCGGTTAAAATATGAAGATATCAGTGAATACTGAAAATGTTAAAAGCGACAACAGTACACATTTATCCGCAAACTGGTGGAATTCTTAGAAGTAGTTAGAGTAATACACAGCTACCGCGTTGTAACCGGCTGTAATTAATATTCATATGGCGTCTGATAACTTCAACTAACAACACAATGCCCTGGAATTTAAGCGTAAGCACAGCAAACAATCCAGTTATCAATGGGGGAAATAAATTAAAGCAAGCGTATTACTCTATCTCTAATCATAATGAATACACATAGGTAAACATGATTCTTATTGAATGAGCAAATCTGGCAGTTAATGAAAAAGGTTTGGATTAAGAATCACAACCACGATAATAAAAATTTAGACTAGTTATATCCTGCCAACAACCCACTCAATAAGGCTTATCAATATTCTAAAAGAAAATGATAATAACGGACTAACTGTAGCATGTCATGCCCCCTTAGTCTATCCGCCTGCAGAAACCGGGTTTCAGTTATTTTTCGGGCCGGCTATGACTATAACGGGTTTTGAGGA
>NZ_PUJW01000025.1 GCF_011189575.1 Photorhabdus cinerea | reverse complement strand
CCCCCAGTTACGGGGATTTAGGGCTGGCACAGATGACCGGGGCGACCGATGCCCGCCGGCTGTTTAGCACGAATCAAGTGGTGCCGGGGATGTTTACCCGTCAGGCGTGGGAAGGTCAGGTGCAGAAGGCCATCGCGGAGGTGGTGGCGTCCCGGCGAGAAGAGATTGACTGGGTACTGAGTGATGGCCGTCAGCCTATTGCGGAAGCGGTTTCCCCGGCGGTATTAAAAGCCCGGCTGACCGAGCGTTACTTTACGGATTTTGCCGGGGCGTGGCTGAATTTCCTCAACAGTGTGCGGTGGAATAAAGGGCATAATCTGTCCGACACCATAGACCAGTTAACCGTAATGGCGGATGTGCGTCAGTCGCCGCTGATAGCGCTGATGAACACGCTGGCGTATCAGGGGGAAACCGGGCAGCCGGGGCAGGGATTATCGGACTCGCTGGTGAAATCGGCCCGCAATCTGTTCCAGCAACCGAACCGGCCCGTGACTGACCTGACCCCTGACCCGAACAGCGGTCCGCCCAGTCCCCTGGACAACACCTTCGGTCCGTTATTGACCCTGATGGGGAAAAACCGCGGCCAAACCCTGATGACGGCAGACCGGACCCTGAGTCTGCAAACTTACCTGACGCGGGTGACGCGGATACGGCTGAAACTGCAACAAATCGCCAATACCGATGACCCGCAGGAGAGAATGCAGGTACTGGCGCAGACGGTGTTTCAGGGAAAGAGTGTGGACCTGACGGACACCCAGTCGTATGGCAGCCTGATGGCGGCGAGTCTGGGGGCGGAATGGAACGGTTTTGGTCAGTCGGTGTTCGTGCAGCCGTTAATGCAGGCATGGCAGACGGTGCTGCACCCGTCAGCGGCGAGTATCAATGCGCAGTGGCAGGCGTCGGTGGTGGCAGACTGGCAGGCGGCGTTTAACGGGCGCTACCCGTTTGTCGATGAGCAGGATGAGGCGTCGCTGCCGGTGCTGGGGCAGTTTATTCAGGCCGATACGGGACGGATAGAGCAGTTTCTGCACAGTCAGTTAGGGGGCGTGCTGCATAAAGAGGGCAACCACTGGGTGGTGGATGAGGAGGGGAGTCAGGGGCTGCATGTAAACCCGGCGTTTCTGACGGCGATAAATCAGCTGAGTGAATTATCGGATGTGCTGTTGACGAACGGGGGTCAGGGAATGCGGTTTGAGTTGCGGGCGAAGCCGGTACGGGATGTGGCGGAAACGGACCTGACGATAGACGGTCAGAGGTTGCGTTACTTTAACCAGATGGAGAGCTGGCAGCGTTTGCGCTGGCCGGGAGAGAGCGATAATCCTGGGGTGGTGTTGACGTGGACGAGTGTGAATACCGGGGCGCGGGTGTTTGGTGATTACCCGGGGGAGTGGGGGCTGCTGCGCTGGCTGGAACAGGCACAGGTGAAAGCGCAGGAGGGGGGGCGTTACCGGCTGAGGTTTATGGCGCCGGACGGGTTGCCGCTGACCTGGGATTTACGCACGGCGCAGGGGAAAGGCCCGCTGGTGCTGTTGGGGCTGAAAGGGTTCCGATTACCGACACAAATATTCAGTGATAAAGGGGAATAAACCATGCTGAATCAACTGATAACTAACTGCTTTGCCGGGCGTGATGCGTTGGCAGAAGCACGGGAGAGGGTGGCTCTGTGGGAAAACTGGCTGTTACCCATTAGTGCTGAGGTTCCCGCAGGGGATGATCCGGTTTATAACGACGATTTTCAGCGTATGCGGGAGGAGCTGAACAAGCTCAGTGGCATTGATACCGAGCTTATCTGTCAATTAGCGGAAAAACTGCTGACCACCGAATGTAAAGATGTCCGCGTGGCGACCTATTATGTGTGGGCGCGCTTACATCAAGATGGCGAAAGTGGTTTGGCTGATGGGCTGGCGTTACTGGCTGCACTGGTAGATCGTTTTGGTGAAGCCTTATTACCTGAGCGGGCGGGGAGTCGAAAAGCGGCGCTAGAATGGCTGATTGGCACCAAAATTCAGGACAGTTTGTCACGCTATCCAGAGGTAAACCGTACTGATTTTGAACGCATCGTATCCGCTTTGGCGTTATTGGAACAGACGTTTGCCACCTGGGACGAAAATGCCCGGCCCTCCCTTGTTGGGCTGGCAGGCACTCTGGAAAACCGACTGGCGCAGTCTGGTGGTGTGGATGCGGTGGTACCCCAAACGGCTGCTCCGATGCCTTTATCTGGTGGGCTGAGTAATTCATCAGCTCAGGGTGAGTCATCTGTATCATGGGGGCAGGTACAATCCGGGCGTGCTCTGTTGGAACAAGCACGTGAACTGGCGCGTTATCTGCGTGAACAGCCTCAAGGCTGGCTCTCTTCTGCACGGCTTATGCGAAGTGTCCGCTGGGATACCGTGCATCAATTACCTCCTCTGGATGCTGACGGACGTACTCGGTTGGTGCCGCCACGCATGGAATATCGGGCCTTATTAAAACGGCTCTACCGGCAACAAAACTGGCACGATTTGTTGGAGCAAACCGACCGAATGTTCTCGGAAAGTGTTAACCACTTCTGGCTGGATTTGCAGTGGTATCTCTGTCAGGCATTAAACCGATTAGGTAGCACCTATGAAAGCTGGACAGAGATGGTTAAACATGATCTGAGAATGTTACTTGAACGGCTGCCGGGACTGGAAAATCTGGCATATAACGACGGGACACCGTTTGCGGATGAAGTTACGTCCGGCTGGATAGCCCAACAGGTTCATGACTCTCAGACAGACTGGTCGTTTGTACATTCACCGATGCAGCCCCAGCACGATGATGATGTTTTAGCTCTGGAACCGGAAGCGCAGCAACTGGCGGACAGTGAAGGTATAGATGCTGCGTTGCGCTGGTTGGGGCAGTTGCCGAGTATCAACGGCGCGCGTCAGCGCTGGTTACAGCGCTTGCTGATGGCGCGGGTGGCGGAGCAATACGGCAAAAATGAAATGGCCTTGCATCTGCTGACTGAGCTGAACGCCAATGAGCAATTTAATCTTGGCGAATGGGAGCCAGCACTGATGTTTGAGGTGAAAGCGTGTCTGCTTAAGTTGCTGAGGATGAAAGCGCAGCGCAGTGAACAGGATAAAGCGCGGATGGCACAACACATGGAGACTTTGTTAGCGGGGCTGGTGGCGATTGATCCGGTTAGAGCTGCGGTGCTATGTGGCTGATTTTACTGGCATGAATTCCTTCTTCGGTTCACTCAGGTTGAACCGGTAACATTATTTTTATGACAACAATCATGAGAACAATCCTATGGATGATTTAATTCTCCGCTATTACGAGGCGGAAATACACTATTTGCGTGAAGCAGGTAAAGAGTTCGCGCTGGCGCACCCAGATCGGGCGGCAATGCTTAATCTGGACGAAGGGCACGATCTTGATCCCTATGTGGAACGGTTACTTGAAGGCTTTGCGTTCTTGATGGGTCGGATGCGTCAGAAACTTGACGATGATTTGCCAGAACTGACGGAAGGATTGGTGAGTCTACTGTGGCCGCATTATATGCGCACGATTCCCTCACTTTCTATCGTTGAATTGGCACCGGATTACCAGGATTTGCAAAAAAGTGAAAATATTGGCAAAGGGTTTGAGGTGGTATCAAAACCTGTTGGACCGAGCCAGACCCGCTGTTACTACCGGACGACTCGTGATGTGTGCATAACACCGCTGCATATCACTTCTGCCACGCTGCAAAATGAAACCGATGGGCGTTCAGTGATCAGGTTGCGTTTTGACTGTGGTCGATTAGCGGAATGGAATAAAGTCGATTTAACGCGACTGCCTTTGTACCTCAAAGCGAATAGTCCGCTCAGCTCTGCACTGCATCTGGCACTCACCCGGCAGACTCAGAACATTTATGTCCGCGTGTCGGGGATGGAGCGTCGCCGTTTTGAGGGGCATTTTTCACCAATGGGTTTCGATAGTGACGATGTTCTGTGGCCTAAAGGGGAAAGTGCGTTCAGCGGCTATCAACTGTTATTGGAATATTTTACTTTCCGTGAAAAATTTATGTTTGTAGCACTCAACGGTCTGGAAACATTGTATATCCCTGATGGTACCCCTTGGTTTGAACTGGAAATGGTACTGGGTGAACTGTGGTCGTATGAGTTGCCATTTTCGGCGGAAAATATCCGGTTGCATTGTGTACCCGTGATCAACCTGTTTAATGTTGAAGCTGATCCGATGCACATTTCGCGGATGCAAAATGAATATTTGCTGCGCCCGATGCGGATTCAGGATGGTCATACCGAAATTTACTCAGTGGATGAGGTGCTCTCTTCTGGACGGGGTGAAACACAATGTTTTGTGCCATTCAGCAGTTTCCGCCATCGGGGAGGCATCATGCGTAATACAGCGCCGGAACGCTACTATCACACTCGTGTATCTCCAAATCCTTCGGGTTTGCATGATACCTGGCTGATCCTTGGCGGTGAATCGTTTGAAAATGATCCGGAAATTGATGATGAAACATTGTCGCTGCGTATCACTGGTACGAATGGTCAGTTACCCCGTAGGGCATTGCGTGATACGCAACTCGAACAGACATTACAGTCCACTGGAGGCAAACTGTGCGTGAAAAATCTTTGTTCACCGACGTTACCTTGCTATCCCCCGGCGAATGACCGTTTCCACTGGCGAGTTCTTAGCCATCTCGGTTCCAACTTTCTTAGCATGATGGATAACCCGGAAGTGCTGCGCGGTACGTTAGGGCTTTATAACTGGACTAATGATGAGATGAATTGTCGTCGTCTGGATGCCATTGTCGGGGTGAAACATAGCTTGATCCAACGCTTTGAAAAGGGCTATCTGCTGAGGGGCGTTGATATTGAAATTACTCTTAACAGTAACGGTTTCTCCGGTGAAGGCGATATTTTTCTGTTCGGTGAGATGCTGAACCGTTTCTTTTCGCTGTATACCGATATTCATCTGTTTAACCAACTGACACTGGTCCTTCAACCTTCGGAGAGATGTTTGCGATGGAAAGAAAATCACAATCAGCGTATTCCCGGTTAGTGCAGCGACTGGCACCAAATATTTACGGTTTTAACTTCTATCGTTTCTGCCAATTGCTGGAAAGTATACAGAACGGGCGTCCACCTCTGGGCAGCACGATTTCACCGAGTGATGATCCGATACGTTTCCGGCCCCATCCTGGTATGGGTTTTCCTGCTAGTGAACTGAGAAATGCAGAATGGGATGAGGTCCAGCCGGAACAGCTCCCGACAATACGTACTTTATTTCTTGGCCTGTACGGTGTGGATTCCCCGTTGCCTACCGCTTATCTGGACGATATTGCTCAGCGGCGTGAAGGCTATGAAGGTGTGACAGATTTTCTGGATATTTTTAACCACAGGATGATGACTCAGTATTACCGTATCTGGCGTAAATATTCCTATCCAGCCACTTATCATCCGGGCGGTAAAGACGACACATCACAGTGCTTGCTTGGGCTGGTTGGCTTGGGCATACCGGGTAGCCAGCAACAGATTGCTACGCCGGTTTCCCGCTTTCTGGCACTGCTAGGGACTATGCGGTTGCCAATGCGGACCGCCGAAGGGGTCATTAAGCTGGTCGCGTTGCTGGCACCTCTGACGCAGACACGGGTGACGGCGCATGATCGCCGCCGGGTGTGGTTGATCCAACCGGCCCGTCTGAGTCGTCACCATCCCATTCAGCTCTCTCAGCGTCTGGTGTTGGGTAAAACGGGAACGGATGTTAATAGTCAGATGGTGCTTCATCTTTATACCGAAGATGCCGATGAAGCTCTGGGTTGGTTGCCGCAAAGGGAGTTGCATACCGATCTGTTAGTACTGCTGCGTGTTTATCTGGGTTGGCGTTGCAGTGTGCGATTACATCTCTCTTTACCTAAAGGGATATTGCCACCGGCTCAGTTGGGAAAACAGCGTGTCCGGTTAGGTCGTACCGGTGTATTAGGATTAAAACCGGGGACACAGGCTGTTTCAGGGATGGTGACGATTAATCTGGGAAACTATCAAGGGTTATTGCCAAGTTATCAATATCGGGAGGTCGAGAATGGCAACTATCAATTTTAAATCAGTCATGATGAGTAGCATGGTCTGGCTGGCAACGGCTGGGTTGGCTGGATGCGGTCTGACTCAGAGCATAACCGACGGCACAGTAGCTGTTACTCAATCTATTTTCCATAAACAAGTGAAGACACTGCATCTGGATTTCAACGCCCGCAGTGCGCTTAACACCAATGACGCACAAATGCCGTTGAGTACGGTGGTACGTGTCTATCAACTCAAAGACAATAAAGCCTTTGAGCGCGCCAGTTACGCGGAACTGTTGAAAGGTGACAGTGAGGCGCTTAAGGCGGACAGGTTGGCACAACGGGATATTAGGGTGGCACCGAAAGGAAGTGTGATGCTGGATATGCCGATGGAAAAGGCGGCGAAGTTTGTGGCGGTCGTGGGGCTATTCCATACACCGGATGCCACTAATAATGATTGGCGGTTGGTGATCAAGCGTGACGAACTGGATGCGGATAAACCACGCACTATTGAGTTGGGTAACGGCACCGTAACACTGAATCCCATGAAGGAATAACCGATGAAACAGATGAGACCCTCACTTTACGAAATGCTGACGCTTAACTTTAATGAAGATCTGGATATCAATCAGGTCAGTAAACAGGAGCAGGTGATTTTATCCGTACTGAACAATATGCAGCGTATCCTCAACTGCCGTGCGGGTTCGCTCACCCATTTGCCGGATTATGGTTTGCCTGATCTCAACACTATCCTGCAAGAGTTGCCCGCTTCGTCACAGCGTTTGATCGCGACAATTGAACATACATTGCTGGCTTATGAACCGCGTTTGAAACAGGTCAATGTGACATTACTGCCGCAGCTTGAGCCGGCGCATCTGCGTTATGACATCAACGCTGAATTGAAAGGTGTGGGATTGGTGCGTTTCAGTACTGAATTTGTGCCGGAAGGGAAGGTATTGATCCGCCATTTACGCCAGCAAGGGCGCATAGATTAACTCTTTTTAAGGATAAATATCATGACCACAATATCATCCGGTTACACCGTACATACTGGGGACGACCCACGGGCACTGCCTGAATTTAGTGCATTGAAAGAAGAAATGGGCAAACTGAGCCACCCGGCACGGCCAGATGTTGACTGGGCTAAAGTTGAACAGCTTTGTCTGACATTATTTCGTTTAAATGGTGTAGAACTGCAAAGCGCTGCCTGGTACACACTGGCTCGCGCCCAACGTGCCGGATTAGCGGGCATGGATGAAGGATTGGCACTGATTGATGGGTTAGTTAGTCATCAATGGTCACAGTTCTGGCCTCAACCCGTTCATGTGCGGGTTGAAATTTTTGCCTGGCTGGTCGCACGTTTGCAACAGGTGTTGCGGACCTGCGTTTTCTCTTACATCGACCTGCCGCTGATTTATCGCACGGAAAAGGTGCTTGAACATCTGTGTGAGGTGCTTCAACGTTTAGAACTGAAACATGTAAGCAAACTCGATAGCTTGCGTGTACAGCTCCACAACCATGCCCGGCGACTGGAGAGCCTAGAGCAGGAAAAGGGGGCGGTATCCGTCTCTCGTTCCTCGGCTCATGTTCACGAAGGCAATCCTATGGTGATGCCGATGGAACATCCTCAACCACAACTGATGTATGTGGTACACGAAACTATCTCCTCTGAGCAACCGCAGGTCAAAGTGATTCGCGGGGAGCCTGCATCCCGTTGGAAAGCATGGCATGGTTTTGTAGCGGGTATTGCATTATGTGCTCTGGTTGTAACGGGGAGTTGGCTGGTGGACAGGGTGCACCAATCACCTTTCATGGAGCAGGCTTTGCTAGAAACAGTGCATCCGTTACCGCAAGTATTGCTTTCAACACAATTGGTTGAGTTACATCACCCTGACAATGCGGTGTTATTGAGCCGGTTGCAGGATAAAGCAATAGATGCCAGTCATACCCAACTGACAAACTTAGACGCACTGCCGCCACTATGGCGATTGAGCTATAGCTCGCAGTTATTACAGCAGTTACGTACATTATGGCCGGCTAGCCAAATGGTGCAGGACATGGAAAAACAGTGGTTACAGCAACGTGAGGCCACGGCCCTGCCGATGTCGGAACTGGAAAATTACCATCTGGCTCAATCACGGCTGCAACAACTGACGGCGCGACTTGATGCACTGGATGAAAAACGCGGGCGTTATCTTACCGGATCTGAACTGAAATCGATGGTATTTGGCATCAGACAACCGTTGTCCACTACACCGCCATTGGAAGAATTATTGCGTCAATTGGCGGAGCAACAAAAAAATGGCGCCGTTTCTCCGGCATTACGTCAACAAATTAATACCCGTTTTAGTCAGTTACTTAATCGATATTATTTATTGCAGAGGTAGCGGGATATTTTAAGTAGGTAGATTCACATAATAAGTGCAACATCGTTAATCGGGAAGTAAACATGTTCGTATTCCCTTAAATAATTCATTCGGTGTTTTCCCACTCCGTGTTTTTCGGGGACGATGATTTGATCGGTTTACCACAAAATTTATCTCCTGATCAGAGACTTCATTAAAATCAGTTCCTTTTGGAAAGTATTGTCTGATTAATCCATTGGTATTCTCATTTATCTCTCTTTCCCAAGGCGAGTAAGGGTGAGCAAAGTCAATTTGGGTTTCTAATTTTTTACTCATGATTTCATGATCTGCGAACTCTAAACCGTTATCGAATGTGATGGTCTTAACCCTTTGTTTTAACGGGCATAATACTTTCACTACCGCTTTTGCTACTTCTGATGCCTGCTTGCTATCAAGTTTAACAATAATGGTATACAGCGTTTTGCGGTCAACCAGAGTTAATAAAATACTTTTTTTGTCTTCCTGGCTTTTGTTGCGATGAAAACGATTCTATTTCGGAAGCCAGCCATGTTCCTGTAGAATAATTTGTTTCCATATTGTCAACATAATAAACCTGCGGTATACTGTTTCCAAATTGGAAACAATGGGGTATGGAGATGCATGTTATTTCAAGGGAGCCGTTTGATTTAGCTACACGCTGCTACCCAAATAGTTCCGCCGCACTTGATGATCTATATAAGTCGTTGCAGCGCTTAAAGTTCAGTTCTCCAGATGAAATGAAGTGCGTATTCCCTAGTCTGGATCGGATGAAATATCGGGAAAAATGGTGGGTCATTAATGTTGGCGGCAATAATCTAAGAGTGATGTTTTTTGCAGATTTTGAGCGTGGGAAAATTTTTATCAAGCACATATCAACCCATGCAGAATATGACAAATTGACGGATTATTACCGGAGGAATAAAGAATGATGATCAACGAAGCAATTCAGGCAGTAAATGGTCTGGTAAGCATTGTCCCTCTCTTAGGGGGCAGCACTTCCCGCAAAGATTATGATGAGGCTATGAAGCTGGTAGAATATCTGGTCGAGCACAATCCAGATAGTCCGCTGGTCGATATGCTTACGGCTAAAATTGACACCTACGAAAGTCGTGCACCAGAGTTTACAGAGTTCAATGAACGTATTGCTAGCACACAAAGTGGTGTAGCAATTCTGCGTACATTGATGGATCAGTACGGCCTGAATCAGACTGATTTTGAGGACGAAATAGGGATGCGTTCCCTTGTTAGTCGTATTTTGAAAGGTGAACGTTCGTTAACGCTTGAAGCTATGCGTAAACTCTCAGTTCGCTTTGGTGTACCGGTTAGCGTTTTTGTTGATTAATTGGTGAGCATAAAAATCTTGGGGCACTTATGCGGCAACCGCTTCTGTCCAATAGTGCTCCGTTTCATCACCTAATTTTATGCCGGGATATCAATGCTCAAATTGGGTTTTCAAATCATCATTGAGTACTGCTGTGCGTGTCTGGAGTAAGTAATGCGCACCTTGCTGGCTCCATTGCATCTGCTGCTTTTTCTCCATCCGTTTAGCGATAACTTCATTGATCATCGATTCAACAAATGATGAAGAAATCGGCTCGCCATATCGGTACATTTCGCCAAAAATGCTGTTTCAGGTGAGACTCCAATATCCTCGCCATTGCTTCCACATCAATTTTCCCGTTTCAACGAAACCAACACTGGCATAAAGATTTTTCGCAACAAGATTATAATGAGAAAACTTATCCATAAAACCCGTGATAAGAACTATTCCCGTCGATTAACCGCGTTATTGATGCTCAATGAGGGATATTCGAGAATATAAAACTGCAAGCCAGTTCAACAAAGATTGTGATTTTATCACAATATGCTGTTTCTCCGGCTTCGACTTATATTTTAAGGTAGAGGTTATTATTTATATTTTCCACATGGTTAATACTACACGAGTAAATAATCATGTGAAAGATAAATTACCATTGCCATGTATCAGGGCTGGTTGCGGTTGGTAAGACACTAATGCCATAGTAGCTAATGACAACCACGACATATATATCGCTACCATAGCAATCCAATTGATATTTTCTTCCTCTTTCAGTCCATTGCCAATAATCAGTTTTCCAACTAGCTGGGTAGAATCCTTGAAGAAACGAAGCCGTCCCCGGTCTTAATCCGCTGACATCAAGAGTACTGGTATTTTCAGAGTTACTCCAAATCACCTGACCTCTTAAATTTTCGTTTGTTAGGTTAACAACAAAAAAGAAATGATCATTGCTATCAAGCATTTCACCCTTTTCTTTTTTTTCAGTTTCTTTCATCTTATGCTCCTGATAAATAAATGGATAAAGTTGGTAGTCATAATAGGAATCGCTGTAATCTTTCTACTTTTACTGATGTTACTGTAATAACTACAATAAGAATTATAGTAGAAATATACCCAATAGATTTCAAATTGCAGCGCGGCGGCAAGTGAACGCAGCCAACAAAGCAGCAACTTGAAAGATGAAGGATATAGATGTAATAGGAGGTATGTTTATATACTTCACTATTTCTAACTGAATAGATTTTTTTAATGACATAATTGCCTGTGATAATTATTTTAAATCTGGTTGTCACGGTTTTTTATTAATGCATTTAAGAGATCAAGCTGGAATGAATTAAATAAATTTATGATCGCTGATAATAAATTGTATGTCAGATATATATCTTTATTTCTGGGGAAGGTGTTTTCTTTTATACTGGAAATAGTAAAAATTGAAATTATCACAATTGTTAATTTACACTGACGGTCGTATGGTATGTATTAAAATGGCAATTAATTCATGTTGTTATTTTTTATATTAAAATAATATATAATTGTAATTATATATCAAATTGTGGAAATTAAGTGGTAAATAGTAACAATGCTTAAGATGTTAGTTGTATATTGTGCATTATTGCGATTTTACCATAGTAAAACTTTGTGATTTTTTATTGAAATGTAATTATATATGGTATAACTTATAATAATTCTTACTTGATTGTTATTGAAGAGTATTTCATTCCTTGTCAGGAGTTATGGTTAATTAATGAATATTAATGTGAGTAATTAATCAAGTAAGGAAATTAATAATGTTAAAACTAGTTTCTATCGTATGTATAGGAATATGTTTTTGTTTTTCTAATATGTTTTTTTTAAAGGGATTTTATGTTTATCAAATAGATTTTTTGTATCGATAGTATCATGGGTTGCGTGCTTTTTTGGCATTGTCAATGTTGTTAATGAAAATACAGGTTTTAGACTTGTGTTTCTTATAATGCTGTAAGTAATTCTGAATATTCTTCATCACTGAAGTAGAAATAGACTATATGATATTCTCGTTATTAATCGGTATTGAAGTGATGCAATTGTTAAATATAAAATTCTTGTTCCCCTGAATTTAATGGTTATATTTCTGGTCAGGGTATTTTTCATTGAGAAAATTTCTGAAATAGAAAAGTAACACTATTAACTATTATGCCAGTTATTAATTATGTATGAATATAGTAGAGACTTTAAAATTCTATTTGTTTCTTAAATGTTAATTCTTGATCGTAAACCATGCCTGATGTAGTCATTGAGAACTATTTTTCAAGTTATTAACGTATAAATAATTATGATTAGATTCGATGATAAGGCTATTAACGAGAGATTTGTTATTACATTGACCTTTATTGAATCATAATTGTTGTATTTTTATTGTTTTACTTACAAGGAATTAACAAGTTTAAATATTAGTTTTCCCTATGCAATGATTTATTTTCATTTGGTTAAGTAGTTGTGTTCACCATGCAATGATTTTTTTGTTTGGCTATTTGGGTTTTTACCTGCGGGCTGGTGAAACTGCTTACTTATTATTTTAAGGGAGTAAATGCCCTTTTTTCTTTTTTTTCTGGAGATGACTTTTGACTTCTCTTACTTATGTTGACGCTCTTTGCGCACTTGATCACCCTTATCGTGCCGATAGTGATTGCGATCGACTGTTTAATGCCGCCATGCTTGAGCTGACGTTGTACCATTGTGAAAACACTCCCGGTTACTACCAGTGGCTGAAAGCAGGCGGCTTTGACGTTCAAAAACTAGAGAAACTGAACGATTGGTCGCGTCTGCCACCCATTTTCGCTAATTATTTCAAACAGCAATTGTTGCTCAGCTCTTCTGGCAGGGATGCACTGGAATTAACTTCATCCGGAACTACGGGTCAAAAAAGCCGTATGCGTTACGATACTCGTAGTATCAGCGCAGCTCAGAATATGGTTGAACGCATTTTCGAGTATTACGGTTGGCATACGCCACAACAGCCCTGCAATTATTTGCTGCTGAGTTATGAGCCTGCCGGAGCAATTACTCTGGGAACGGCTTATACCGATCAGTATCTGTGTAAATACGCGCCAGTGGCGCAAGTCTGTTATGCATTGCGCCATAACGGAAAAGGCAATGAATTTGATCCATTTGGTGTGATCCGATCTTTGCAGGAGTTTGTGGTGCAAGGGTTGCCAGTGCGTATGCTGGGTTTTCCGGCATTCCTTTGGTTTGCACTGGAACGGATGCGGGAAATGGGTTTGCCACCGATGCAGCTGCATCCTGAGTCATTAGTATTTTTAGGTGGTGGCTGGAAAACGCACGCCGATAAAGCGATACCAAGATCCTTGCTGTATCAGCGTTTAGGAGAACAACTGGGTATTCCTGATGAGCGTTGCCGGGATGGTTATGGCTCGGTTGAACATCCGGTGCCTTATGTTGAGTGCCGAAATCATCATTTTCATGTGCCGGTTTATGCTCGTGCTTATATTCGTGATACGGCCAGTATGGCTGTCCAATCCTATGGCAAGCCCGGTTTTCTACATCTGATATCACCTTATATCACTTCCAGCCCAGCCCACAGTATTGTGGTGAATGATTTGGCTGTGCTGCATCCAGCTGCTGAATGTGGCTGTGGGGTGGCTACCGATTGGTTTGAGTTATTGGGTCGTGCTGGTACGAGTAAAAACCGCAGTTGTGCGATTGCCGCTTCTGAGTTGATAAAGGAATCCTGAAATGTATTTAATTAATGGTAAGGTTATCTCTGACTTAGAGCCCGCAGCTGTATTGGTTGAACTTAAAAATAGTCTTGCTGATACTCTGGCTTGTCCCCCAAACGTACAACAAGTATTGGAATGTGCCGGGCGCTTTGCCGACAGTCTCGATGCTGTCGCTTCTAAACTTGGACTGGATACCACCACAATCAATACTTTACGCAGTTTTTGTCATCGTGATTCGCTGGAAGCAAAGTTGCGACACGAGTTGGGCGAACAGCCGTTTTCCTTGCGCCGTTTTGACTATACACAACCACGTTTTGAAACTTGGCAACCTTTCGGATTAGTGGTGCACATCACGCCAGCTAATGCTCCGTTGCTGCCATTTATGGCAGTGCTGGAAAGTTTGCTGGTTGGCAATGTCAACTGGTTGCGTCCTAGCAGTAGTGATCGCGGTCTTAATGCACAGATATTGGCTGAATTTTTGCGTCATGATCTTAGCGGTAAGTTAGCGTCTTATGTATCTGTATTGCCTTTACCGTCTGATCAATTGTCAGAATTATTGGATTGTGCTGATGCCGTGTCAGCCTGGGGCAGTAATACTGCATTGACAGCTATCCGTAGCCAATTGCGGCCCGGTTGCCGTTGGATAGATTGGGGACATCGTATCAGTTTTGCTTATCTTGATCCGGTAGCTGCCAGTAGTGCTGATTACGATGCGTTGGCTGATGATGTTTGCCGTTTTGATCAGCAAGCGTGTTCCAGCCCACAGTGTTTGTTGGTAGACAGCACTGATGAGGATGTTTTACGGCAGGTGGCGAGTGCTATGGCTACCACGTTGGCTCAGCGGGCGCCAGTATGGCCAGCGTTACAACCCGATATACAAGAAGCGGCTGAAATCAGCAGTCAGATGGCGTTTTTGCAGTTGGACCAATCTTTTGTTGGTCTGACGGGGTCGGTAGAACAGGGTAATGGATGGCGGGTAGCCTGGATACAGCGTCAGGAACTGGTGCCATCACCGTTATACCGTACTTTGCAAATTCGTCCAGCACCGCGGGCAAAATTAGTAGAAATTTTGCTGTCGTGGCGCCCTTATTTGCAAAGTTGTGGCCTGATAGCCAAAACAGATGAACTGACTGTGCTTAGTCGCCAATTGCTGGCCGCTGGAGTTAGCCGCATATGTCAGGTTGGCGCTATGCACGATGGCTATGAAGGCGAACCGCATGATGGTGTTTATGCATTGACTCGGCTTGCACGACGTGTCTCTGTTAGCTTGAAAGCTGAGCAACTGCCGAGCCATGTCTCGTTGGATAAATTGTCGGTTAATCCGCCAGAATTGGCCGGGATTCCTGTGATGGATAAAGCCAAATTTCAGCAAAATGGCGTCACTGAGAAAGCACAGCTATTTTTCCGCAGTGGTGGTAGTAGTGGTGCCCCCAAACTGGCGGGTTTCAGCCGCAGAGACTATCACAGCCAGATGCAGGCTGCGGCAGATGGCCTGTTTTCCGCTGGTTTGGACCCGGCTCAGGATCGGGTAATGAATTTGCTGTATGGTGGCAACTTGTATGGCGGTATGCTCAGTTTTTTCACTATCTTGGATAAATTATCCGTGCCGCATTACCCAATGGGAGGCCCGATAGACGATGATTTTAGCCAAATCAGGCATTTTATTGTCACTCAAGGGGTCAATACGCTGGTGGGGATGCCAAGCACTATACACCGATTGTTTGAATGTGAAGAAGCCACGTTGCGTGCTTATGGTGGTGTACGCAAAGTCTTTACTGGTGGGGAGCATATTAGCGAAGATAGACGTCAGTTTTTGTCCAGTTTTGGTGTACAGGTGATCCGCTCGGCAATTTACGGTTCAGTAGATGCGGGTCCTCTGGGTCATGCTTGTGCCTGTTGCCACGATGGAGAATTCCATCTGTTATCTGATATTCAATGGCTGGAAATATTGGCTCTGGACAGCGATCAGCCTGTTCCGAACGGTGAGACAGGCCGATTGGTGTTCACCCCTCTGGCACGGGAAGGGCAGTGGATTCAGCGTTACGATTTAGGTGATTTAGGTCACTGGCTGCCGGGTTCCTGTTCCTGCGGATTGCCAGCTCCACGTTTTAAACTGGAGGGGCGTCATGGTGCATTGATACGGGTAGGTTCTATTTTCCTGAATCCGACAGAGTTATCGGCTGGGTTAGCGTTTCCGGTGCAGTGGTTGGTGGGAAATAACTCTGATGGTTGTGATTATATTCATATATTAGCGGATGGGGACGCTGATCAGGTGCGTATTCATCTGTTACAACATAGCAGGATGCTAAATCAAGTTGTCAGCGGTGGATTACTGCAACTGGAAGTGATTCCTACGCCAGTTGGACAGTTCCGTCATCATCCGCAAAGTGGCAAAACGCCGTTAGTGCTGGATTACCGACTCTGAGACCAATAATATTATTTTTTGAGTAAATCATGACATTATCATTATACGATCTGGTTGAATATGCCCGCGATCATGCTCCCTTCTTTAGGGATCTTTACCGTGATTTGCCTCGCTCCGGCTGGACGCTGACTGATTTGCCATTAATCGATCCTGCTAACTACTGGCAGCAGTCGCAACCATTGGAAAACTGGCCGGTATTGACCGGCCCTATCAACGGCGGCCATGTTTTCAAAACAGGTGGCTCTACCAGTGAGGGCAGATTATCGGTGTTCAGTTGTGACGAATGGCGCGCTTTTGTGCGGGCATTCGGGCAAGGACTGGCGCAGCAGCTAAAGCCCGGTGACCGCGTTGCCAATCTATTTTTTGCCGGTGATCTATATACTAGCTTGTTGTTCATTCACGGCGCTTTGTCTTATTCACCGGTGCCAGTGATCGAGTATCCGTTCACTTGTTCAGTTGATGATCAGGCATTGGCTGACGCTATTGTCAGTCTGGGCATCAACGTTCTGGTCGGAGTGCCCGTGCAATTGCTACGTTTTGCCAGCACTTTGCAACAGAGCGGCCAGTCCATACCCAATATTGAACGCCTGTTGTACGGTGGTGAAAGTCTGTTTCCGGAACAACTAACATTGCTGAGTACCGTGTTTCCTAATGCACGCATTGGCTCAATTGGTTGTGCCAGTGTTGATGCTGGCCTCATTGGGGCAGCTGCTCCGGATTGCTGCCATGGCGAACATCGGGTTTTTGATGCTGAGACGATTGTCGAAATTATTGACGAAGCTAGTGGTCAGCCTATTACCGTACCAAGGCAGAATGGCATGTTAGTTGTTACCAACTTACAACGGCGTCTGATGCCGGTTATCCGTTATCCTACTGGTGATATGGCTTGTTGGTGTGAGGAACCTGGGAAACCGCAGCGTAAATTCGCTTTGCAGGGGCGGGCTGGAAGTGCTCACAGAGTTCGAGTGTCCACGCTGTCTCTTTTTCCGGACCAGATTGCTCATTTACTGCAACAGCAAGAAGGAATACTTGCCTGGCAGTTATTGCTGAGCCGTCAGGATGGTATAGATAAGATAAAACTACTGTTGGCCAGAGATCAATCATCGACGTCATCATCTACAACATCAATCCGTCAAGCGCTGTTGGCAGTCCAACCCGCGATAGCCAAGCTATGTTGTCAGGGCGAGCTGTATGTTGAGGTGGTCGACTGTGCTCTCGAAAATATGCTGACTCATCCACGCTCCGGTAAGCTGATGCGTGTGATTGATCATCGTGGTTATCGTGTTGAAGAGAAGGCAGCATGAGCATAAATCCAGTGATGCCATTGATTCGATTATTCCGGGAAGAGGACTCCACCGGTGTCAGCGCCTTATTCCGGGTGGTCTATGGCGAAGATTATGTCTACCCGGAAGTTTATTTGCCAACTATGCTTGGCCGCTATAATGCGGCAAAACACTGGTATTCTGCCGTTGCAGTACAGGATGACCAGGTATTGGGACATGCAGCACTATGGCGGGATGATCGTTGTCCGTTAAGAGCTGAACTCGCGCTTATCGCGGTACATCCACAGATGCGTGGTCAGGGTATCGCCACTGCACTGGGGCAATATTTGTGCGATCAGGCCAGAGAAATGGGCTTGAGTATACTCACTATCAAGCAAGTATCGTCGCATAATCACAGCCAGCGTTTAGCCCAAAATTTGGGCTTTCACACCACCGGCTTGTTGCCGGACTATGTAACATCACCATTTGATCAGACGCATCCTGAAAGCATAGTTTTGGGCTGCCTGCCGTTACAAAGTTGGCCCTTTCCAGAATTACACTGGCCTTTGGGTTGGCAAAATTGGTTGAAATCGGTTACTCAAGTATTTGGTCAGGAGCCTCTAAAACCGGAGGGGGCAGTTGATGCAGAGATCAGCATGACGAGTCATGGCCAAAGGTTGGAAGTGTGGATAGAAAAACAGACAACTGAGCGGATAAAAGAGGTGGCAGAGCTACCGGCTCGCAAATTGGTCTATGTGAAACTCCCGGTAGGGGAAGGTACCCTTCAGGCTATGCAAATTTTGCAACAGGCCGGGTTTGCTTGTACTGGTTTTGTGCCAGGTCATCATCATCGTTGGGAGGCTTTGCTGGTTCGGGGGCATAGTAGGAAAGAGTTGAGTCTAAGTTGTCAGTTTGCTCGTAGTCTGCACCAGCAAAGTATGTTTGCCTGCGCAGTTGGATAGTCCTCCTGCAATGACAGGAAATGATTTGGCGAAATCTGTCAAAGCTTAAAGGGCCTGACAGATTAATAACAAACCTACTTTTTGACAGTAGGTTTTTTTGTATCTCTCGCTCAGAATGCTCTTTTACATATAATCTTATTATTCTACAAATACAATGCTATTACTTGATGTTTATTTTGATATATTGTTAATTACAACTTTGCTGAGGTGGATCTTATATTATATGTGATTGTTCAATATAACGAGGTGGAGATTATGAGAAGTTTATTTATTATTATATTACTTCTCTCTGCAATAATAGAGTCAACAAGTAAAAATGATCCAGATAGCATCATTTAAAAGTACTTAAATTATCTCTGCCATCATCGTTTTCTTGTATCCACGCGAGACATTCATCATATAATGCCTGTACAGGTTGGTTTAGATTAAATACTTTGCGAATACCAGGCCACTCCGTTATTATTCGGCTGGTTCCGCATGAGGAGTCAATCAACAAGCTAAGATGCCAGTCAGATAACCAATGATATTGCTGGCAAAACCCGGCTATCTCACTTAACCATTCCCGGTTACGGTTGCAGATATCTAATAACATAAAGCCATACGATTCGTCTGTGGCGGCTGTAAATTCTGATGGTGATGAATACGTATGGAGTACGTCTACATGCGGTGTTAGCAAGTATAAAAATGCCTTACGCGTCATTTCGCAGGCACTGATGATAGATAGCCGCTTCATTCTTTCTCCCTCTTTTGCAGGCTTGGTTTTGCCAATTCAGTTTGTAATTCATCCGGTAAGTCTGCCAGAAACCAGTAATATTCTGGATACAATAAACTGGCTAGGTTGTCGAATAATGCCGGGCTGTCATAATAAGACGACCGCGTCGGATTTTGATTCGATGTTATCGATCTCGTTGATCTTCTTGATCTTTTACGAAACATATTTTCTCTCCATATTTGTCATTATTGTACTGGTAATCAGGTAGCTTCCTGATTTACCAATATCAAATGTCAGTGTTAATAGTCAGTATATTGCGCATCGGTCTCAATCCGTTGAATACCTGATAACGGTGCATCTATTAAGGAGAAAATAAATCTCATGTTATTACCTGATGTTCTGCTCTGACCTGTACAGCCTATTATCGCCTGAGATATTAGCGCGAGCGACGCCCATTGATAGTAAGACGGGCCTGTTTTATTGGAGAAGATCATGATGAGTCAAACATCCGATTATCGTACAGATGCCCGCATGATTGCGAATATACCGCGTAATATTTCTGATAGCGATAAACTGCGTTTCAGAAAATTAACCGGTAGCGAATCGTTGTCGCAATTGTATCAGTTTAACGTGGAGTTTCTCTGTCCATGTAATGATCTCGATATGAAGTCATTATTGGGTAAGAGTATGTCTCTGGAGATACCATTGATACAGGGTGGTTCCCGTTTCTTGCATGGTAATATTACGCGCATCGAATATGCTGGACATTATTTGCAGGAAGGTGGGGATAAGTTATATATCTTCACGTTGCATCCTTCTTTATGGTATTTGACGCAAAACCGTGATTGTCATATTTGGCAGGGACAGAGTGTGCCGGATATTATTGCTGGCCTACTTGCAAAATATAATATCAATATCGAAAACCGTCTCAGTAGCCATTATCGTCAATGGGAATATTGTGTTCAATATCAGGAAAGTGATTTTGACTTTATTAGTCGATTAATGGAACATGAAGGTATTTATTATTATTTCAGTCATCAGAAAGAGGGGCATACTTTAATTCTGGCTGATTCCCCGAATGCGCATCGGCCATTTAATGATGCTTATGCTCAAATTCGTTATTTAGCTGCAAAACCGGGTGTTGTTGATCATCAGGAAGGTATTACCTGCTGGAATACGGCACAGGAAATTACGCCGCGGGTTTACACGCTAGATGATTATGATTTCCGTAAACCACGGGCGCATTTATTAGAAGTATGTCGTAATCCAGCGTCGTTTGCAGCGAATAAGGCTGATGTTTTCGAATGGCCGGGACGCTATATCGACAATCAGCACGGTCAATTTTATGCGCAAATTCGTCAGCAGGCGTTTAAAGCGCAACAACAACAGATGTATGGTAATACGACCGCGTGCGGAGTGGCGCCGGGAAGTACTTTTACCCTGCAAAATAGCCCTTTTCCGTCTGATTCAGACGCTTTTCTTGTCACACATGTAGAGTATGAATTGTATGACTGTACGCTGTATGACGAATTGGACAAGTGTAATCAGGATAAAGGGCCATTTCAGGCCACATTTCGTGCAGTGCCGGCTGATATTGTCTGGCGTCCACAGCGGATAACGCCTTGGCCGAAAACCTGTGGCCCCCAAACGGCGGAAGTCACGGGGCCGGCAGGAGAAAGCATTTGGACCGATAAATATGGTCGTGTCAAATTGAAATTCCGTTGGGACAGATACAGCCAGCCGGATGATCGCAGCTCTTGCTGGGTGCGAGTTTCCAGCAGTTGGGCTGGTTGGAAATATGGCAGCTTACAAATCCCACGCATCGGTGAAGAGGTGGTGGTTGATTTTATTAACGGTGACCCGGATCGCCCGCTGGTAACTGGGCGGGTGTATAACGAAGAGTGTATGCCGCCTTGGCAGTTACCCGATGATGCGACCCGAATGGGCTTTATGAGCCGCAGTAAGAAGGGCGGGGTAGAAAATGCCAGTTTTCTGTTTCTCGAAGATGCGCCTGGGCGTGAATCATTCACGATGCACGCTGAACGTGACATGAATATCTCCGTTGAGCACGATAAAAATATTACTGTTGATGGTGTTTTAGCTCAGGAGATAAAAGGCGAAACCCATTTCAAGCATTATGGCATGTGCAACACCCTGAAAACGATGCCGGATATTCAAACCTTCCTGTTAGGGAAAACTGCCGTTATCGGTGTCGGTGGACGCGCAGATTTTATTGCGGGTGGCAGGTATGAACGTATCCACGGTAAATCAGAGACACAGGTCAGTCAGAGTATCAGCCAGCATGCCGGGGAAAACATCAGCTATCATGCGCGGGGCAATATTCTGTTCGATGCGGGTAAACAAATCATCTACGGTGACAGCCTGTATCTCAACAAAGAAAGCAGCGATCCCAATAATCAGGCGCAGAAGAAGCTGATGACATTACAGGGGCTGACACCGGAGGAAATCGCGGATCAGAAAGCATCGGAGCAGCAACAGCAACAGAAAATTCCAACCTCAGTGATTTACAAGAAGGGGGTCAGTGTTGAGATCAACGGTGTTGATAACAGACGCGTAGATAAGGATCAGAAAGTAGAAATTAAGGGCGCGGTAACGCGAAGTATTGATGGTAGCTGGCAAGAACATGTTAAAGATAACCTGAAAATTCAGGCAGATGCCGATGCTCATCTTAATTGTGGCGGTAAGGTGTGCATCGAAACAAAAGATATGGAGCATAAGATTGAGGGCCACATAGAAACCCATGCCGGCAATACCTTAACCGTTTGTGGCACGACGGAGAGTGTCAACATGCTCAATTACACCAACTCCTCTATTGCTATGAAAAATGAGGGTGTGGTGATGTCAAATAATATGCTGAACATCGGTAATACCACGCTCCATATGTCAACCAATACCCTCAACCTTAGCTTGGGACAGATAAATATCAATGCGGTAGCACTGAGTCTCAGTCTCAGTGGTTTAAGTATTTTTATCTGACATACCAAGGCACAAGACAGGAGAATTGGTGATGAAAATTATAAAACCTCTGAGATTGGGACTCTTACATCGTCCGTGGCGCTGGCAGCAGCAAAACTATTTGGGCGTCACGGTGATGGCGCTGACCGATATGAGCGATTCACCACAAATCAGGCCAGAACCGGAGCTATGGCAACTGGTTTCACAAGAGTTGCAAAGCACCGGCGGAGTATTGGATCTTGCCATCCCTAAGCCTTGTGCAGAATTCTTTGCTACCGGTTATGCCTGGACGAATCATCAGTCGCAAAAAGAGGCTTGTATAGCGAGGATTCAGGTTGCTGATAAAGAAAAAAGCCTGATGGTGTTTGGTGATCGTTACTGGCAGAACGGGCATCCTTCAGCGCCACAGCCGTTTGAGAAGATGCATCTTGATTGGACAAATGCTTTTGGCGGTAACTGTACGGCAGAAAACCCGTTGGGTAAGGGGGATGAACCGGTTACCCATGATGGCGTATTGTGGCATCCATTACCTAATGTTGAATTGCCTGACCAGTTGCTGCATTCAGTATATCAGCGTGTACCGCCAGCCAGTTTTGCACCACTGGATTTTAGCTGGCCTCAACGTAGCCGCTTGATGGGGAAAAAATATGATAAACAGTGGCTGGCACATGAATTTCCCGGTTTTGCCCGCGATACCGATTGGCACCTGTTCAATATGGCCGGACAGGATCAGTGGTTGACGGGACAATCTTGTTTGCCACCCGCTGCTAGCTGGCGCATCTGGAATATGCATCCCACTCAGGCCGTACAACAGGGAACGTTACCGGGCTGGCAGGCACGTTGTTTTATCAACCGCCAGCGTGGTGAGGAAATGCGTCTTGAGGAGGTCCATTTACGTGCTACCACGGCATGGTTTATGCCTCATTTGGAACGCATGGCACTCATTTGGCATGGTGCCTGTCCGATTAATGAAGATGATGCCGCGGATGTACATCAGATGTTGGTCGCTATGGAGCTGGCACAGTCTGAGCGTCCGGTTGCCCATTACCAACAGGTGATGACACAACGAGCAGAAAAAGAGAAAGGTGCACTTTTTACCCTACGGGAAAAGGATTTGATGGATGAAAGCCTGATTGCGCCTTGGATAGATAATGATGTGCAGGTTACACCCAGTGCATTGGCCGAGACGATGACAAGGCGTGAAACCTATTTGCGCCAGCGGCATCAGGCGAGAAGTCAGAAGCAAGATCAGGATATCAATCAACTGCTGACAGAGTTGCCGCTGCAAGGGGAAAAAGCGCTGACTGCCGATAAATTACCTGAGCTGGTTGCCAGTCTGGAGCGGCAGGCAGAACGTATACAACAGCGTGTTCAGAAAAAAAGTGCTGCTTATGCAGCAACGAAACAAACCAGTGCTCCCCCGGCTGGCCCGGCAAGTTACTACCGCATGTTGGATCTGTTGCACAAACAGTCGCAAAAAACGCCGGAATTGCAGACACCTGAAACATTGAAACAGACACACCGCAGCTTGCATCAGATGTATCTGTTGTCAGCGAATACGCGTCCACCAGCTACCAGATTGCAGGGTGAACAAGCAGAGGTGCTACGTCGCCATGTGATGGCTTGCATGGCAACAAAACGTGATCTCAGTGATATGGATTTGACGGGGGCCGATCTTTCTGGTTTGGATCTGCGTCGGGCTAATTTACAACGTACCCTGCTGGAAAATGCCAATCTGGATAACTGTTGTCTGGATGAAGCTGATCTGAGTGAAGCGATGCTGGCCTATGCCTCACTGAATAATACCTCGCTGAATGCTGCCTGTTTAGATAATGTCTCACTGACTGGAGCACGGTGTCACAACTGTTATTTTACCGGTGCACGCCTTGGTGGTGTGTTGTTGGAGCAGGCGGAGCTGGTCATGTGTGATTTCTCCCAGGCTTCTCTGAGTGATATTTTGTTGCGTCAGTGCATGCTCTACCATTGCCATTTTTCCCAAGCACGGTTGGAAAATTGCCTGTTTATGGATCTGGTGCCGGAAGAGCTGGATTTTAGTCATGCCCATTTGACACGTATGACGGTGATCAATGGCGGGTTTACCGCAGTACGTTTCAATCATGCGGTGATGGATAGCTGTACTTTTCTTGATAGTGCACTCGATCATGCTCAATACCAGCATGCACACTTAGAGAGTTGTGTATTTACGGGTAAAACTCATATTCGCTCCGGTCTGTTCCAGCATGCGCGGCTGACCAGTTGTAACTTTCGCCTCACACTCCTTGAAGCCGCTGATTTTTCAGAGGCTGTACTGCAAAACTGTGATTTCAGCGAAGCTGATCTCAGTTTTGCCCAAATGCGGGCTGTTAATGGCAGCAACTCTCTGTTTATTCGTACCTTGTTGACGAATAGTAATTTGCAGGAAGCTAACCTGATGGGGGCAATACTGCAAAAGTCCCATTTAGCGGGGGCAGATTTGCGTCGCGCTAATCTGTTTCGCGCCGATATTTCTCAATCCAGTGTTGATGTGAATACTCAGTTGCAGGGTGCTCTGCTTGATCAGTGTAAAACTCTACCTTGTGCCAGCGGGGACTTAATATGAAAACGTTAACGCCGGAACAACTGAGTGAGCTGATTTCGCAAGGGGAAATTATTCAAGATATATGTCTGACTAACGACCTGCTGGCAGGGCGGGATCTGGCTGGTATGGTGTTTGTCAATGTTGTTTTTGAAAGTGTTGATCTCAGTTGTTGCAGACTTGATGAGACAGTATTTCAGCAATGTCAGCTATCGTATGCCTCCTTTCAGGGCATGGCGATCAAGGGGTGTTCGTTTCAACAATGTACTTTGTCGCAAGCGTGCTTTGATCGCACTCAACTGAATAACTGCGTATTTAATGACTGTCAGCTGGAACAGCTCTCTTTGCAGCATGCAGTTCTTGATAGTAGCTATTTCATCGTTTCTCACCTTAATAATGTGCGTCTTACCGATAGTTCGCTTGATAAGGTCATACTGTACGACTGTGATATTCACAATGGTGCGGTGCATAGCTGTCGTTGCCAGAGTTTGACTTGGTTCGGTATGGATCTGCGCAGTGTCACCTTTGCAGGTAGCCGTTTTGAACGGGTCGTGTTTGCACATTGCGATCTACGTGAAGGACAGTTTCAAGGACTTACCTTTCAGGCTTGCCAATTTACCGATAACCAATTGGATCATGCCGATTTCCGACAAGCGATATTAACGCAGAGTTGTTTTAAAGGCGCATCTCTGCGAGGTGCCTGTTTGGATGAGATACAGGCTGAGGGCGCGCTGTTTATTGAAAGTGATTTACGTGAAGCGCAGTGTCGGCAGGCAAAAATCAATCACGGGCAGTTTATTGCCGCCCGTTTGAGCCAGTCTGATTTCTCTCACAGCACATTAGTGCAAAGTCAGTGGCGCTATGCGCACGCGGATAACTGCTCTTTTATCGGCTGCGATTTGAGCTATGCCGATTTCAGTTGGGCAGATCTCAGTCACGCCGATCTGCGTCAGGCGCGTTTTAAGCGCACGCTGATGCATCGGGCCTGTCAGCAAGCAACCCGTTTCTCCAACCGTCAAGGCATTTTGGAACAGGATGAAGCGCTGTTTGCAGCAGAGATGTGGAGTGCGCGCCGCTAGCGTTTAACGGAAGTCAGAAGTTTACTAGTGATGAGGTTGATCTATGAACGCAACGCAAAAACCATTTCCATTGGGGATTAATCTCCCTCAACAGGCTGCGGGGCAAGTAGTCAGCATACTGCCAACCGGTGATGTCATCGTCGAGTATCAACAACGTGGCTGGCAATGTCGTGTTGCTATCAGTTGTTTGCTGAGTCCACAAACTGGTGACGAGGTGCTGATTTGTGGTGACGATAGCCATCGGCTATGGGTGCTGGCTGTATTGAGTCGTAGTGATGAGCAGCAGACTGTAACGCTTAATGTTCCGGGGGACTTATGTATCGCTCCGCAAGGCAAATTAACGCTCCACAGCGCTGAACAGGTCAGTATTGATAGCCAATCTGTGCAGATCACGGCGCAGCAGAGTGATTGCCATATTGCTCATATGCGTTACAGCGGTGATGAGTTGACTGCTTGGGTGAATGTGGCTTGTCTGCTTGGGCAGCGCGTGGAAGCCTTGTGGAAAACCGTAGTGCAAATCAGCCAGCGCGTATTGCGTAAGGTTGAACAGGCAGAACATGTCCGGGTTGGGCAGCTGGATTGTCAGGCGCGCGATTATGTCCGTCTGCATGCACGTAATACCATTATCACGTCACAGGCGATAACGAAAGTGGATTCTGAACAGATTCATATGGGCTAAATGATGAGCAGAATACCAGAAAAAAACGCCCGGGAACGTAGGGGGTCGGCAGTTTATGCCAATCATCAGACATTTCCCATGTTACTTGAACGTCTGACAGAGAGCGGAAATGATCGGGAAGATGCGCTGTATGGTGACAGTGCTCAGCAACTTCGTTTGTCGGTTCTGCATAATTTACAGGCTCTACTTAATTGCGACCATTATTCCTCTGGTGCCGATCTTTCATCATGGCCGCATGTCAGCACCAGCACATTGAATTTTGGTATTCGTGCACTGGCTGGAAAGTTTGTTTCTCAGGTGAGCTGGGAAAGTATTGAGCGTGCGATACGCGAAGCTATTCTCCATTTTGAACCGCGCATTATGCCGCAGGAATTAACCATCACGGGTATGCAGGGCGATCAAAAACTGAATGCTCACAATATTCTCTGCTTTGAAATCCGCGGGCATCTGTTGTGCTCTTCCCGCCCATTGGCATTTGCTTTCAGTAGTCATGTTGATCTGGAAAATGGCCGTTTTGAGCTGGTGAATGGAGGGTAAATCATGCATGAAAAATTACTGGAGTATTACAATCGTGAGTTGGCATGGCTGCGTGAAATGGGAGGAGAATTTGCTCGTCATTATCCCGGCGTTGCTGGGCGATTGGGAATGCAAGGTAATGAAGTTACCGATCCTTATGTTGAGCGTTTGATGGAAGGGGTTGCTTTTCTGACTTCGCGCATTCAACTCAAAATGGATGCTGAATTTCCGCGTTTCTCCGCTCAGTTACTGGAAGCGCTTTACCCTAACTACCTTGCTGGCCTGCCTTCGATGGCAATTGTTGAATTACAGCCAGATCCGACTAAAGGAGATCTGAGCAAAGGTTTTCCTGTACCTCGTGGTTCTCTGATGGAGAGTTTGGCACTGAAAAAGAAGGGGCTTAACTGTTGCTACCGTACAGCGCAGGATGTCACTTTACAACCACTGCGTTTGCTACAGGTTGAATTGGGTGGTGTTCCAGCGGATATTCCACTTTCTGCACTTGGCGGTGCGAATGTACAGGGTGCTTTGCGTATTCAGCTATCGTGTTTTGATAATGTGTCATTGGGCGAATTGCAATGTGATGAGCTGATGCTTTATCTCAGTGGCGGCGATATTCCCGCGTTACAATTGTTGGAATTACTGATGGCACACTGTCAGGGGGTGTTGTGCCAAATTCCCGGCAGTTCAGTACAGCGGTTATTGCTGCCATCTCAGGCATTGCGTCATGAGGGTTTTGCCTCGGAACAGGCATTGTTGCCGGTTGATTTGCGCAATGTAGAAGCTTATCGCCTGTTGCAGGAATATTTCGCTTTTCCTGCCCGTTTCCAGTTTTTCAGTATCAGTGGGTTACAGCCATTGCTGGCACAGGCCGGTAAACAACAGAGATTAGAAATTCAGATCCTATTGGATGTACGTTCGCCACAGTTGGAAAAGGTGGTGGATGTTAGCCATCTGGCTTTGCATTGTACCCCTGCTATTAACCTTTTCCCTCGTACTGCCGAGCCGATGATACTTAATGAACAACAGCATGAATACCATGTTGTGGTTGATAACATGCGTCCGCTTGATTATGAGGTTTTTTCTGTCACAGCATTACGCGGTATTGGTACTCAGCATGATGGCGACCAGCGCTATATTTTCCATCCGCTTTATCATACGCAGCATGATGATGCGTTGGTTAATGCGGGGTATTTTTCTATCCGCCGTGAATCTCGTCTGCTGCTACAGGATGTAAACCGCTATGGTATGCGTTCTGATTATCTTGGCAGTGAGGTTTATGTCTCGCTGGCAGACGAGCATCATCCGCCCTGGCGCAGTGATTTGAAATATCTCAGCGCGGAAGTTTTGTGTACTAACCGTGATCTTCCTTTATTGCTGCAACGACAGGCACAAGAAAGCTTGGTGATGCAGGATTCTGTACCTGTTTCTGCCGTTCAGTTGCGTAAAGGCCCCAGTAATCCCCGTCCGGCATTGGCAGAGAGTAGCGTTTGTTGGCAGCTAATCAATCAGTTACAGCTCAACTATTTTAGCTTGCAGGATTGCACCACTGAACAGGGTGAAACGGAACTACGACAGCTGTTACGGTTTCATGCAAGTCAGGCAGATGCGGTGATTGCGCAGCAGATTAACGGTATCCGTTGTTGTCGCTTACAGGCTCAAAATCGCCACATGGCCGGTACACCGTTGTTTCGGCGTGGAATCAGCGTAGCATTGGAGGTCGATGAACAGGCATTTTCTGGCCGTTCTCCTTGGTTAATGGGAAGTGTACTGGCGCAGCTGTTTAGTCGCTTGGTGACAGTAAACAGTTTTGCCGAAACAACGCTGTCCAGTGTGCAACGGGGGACGATCGGATTCTGGTCGGGGCGTGATGGGGTGAGGACCTTGTTATGAAGATATTCGCCATACACGCCGACAATCAGATCGTACAAGTTGGAGAAAAAATACAGACTGCATCATCTGCCCTTGATACACACTTTTGGTCTGAAAGAGAAAAAACACCGTGGGATTTCGATCTGTTTCAACTGCTACGGCGTATTGATGCACAGTCAGGCGCGCCCTATTCATTGGGACGTTCACCTTTACCGCGTTATGAGCCATTGCGTTTGGGACAGCAACCGACGTTGTGCTTTGCACCGGCAGAAATTGCGTCCATCGTGCCTTACCCAGATGGCACTTGCTATCAGATTAATATCAATAACTTTGGTCTGTTTGGCCCGAATGGGCCTCTGCCTTTACATGTCACTGAGTTTGCCTGGCAACGTCAGAAGCAACATAAAGATCATGCACTGAGTGCCTTTTTTAACCTTTTTCAGCACCGTTTAATAACCTTGTTTTGGCGTGCATGGGCGGATGCTCAGCCTTGTCTTTCCTTTGATCGCAGCGATAACCGTCGTTTTGACCACTTTTTTGCTAGCTTTATCGGCATGGGACACATTCCGAGTTATAACTTTCGGCAGGAACGGACGCATCACTATATGGCTGGGCATCTGAGCCGTTATCCGCGTAATAAAGAGGGTTTGCTGTGTTTGTTACGTTACCACTTTGGTTTACCGGTTACGTTACATGAAAACCAGTTTCATTGGTTAGCGATTGCTCGTGATGAGCAGTTACGGCTGCATAACGGGCATTCAGGTGCCCGGTTGGGATGCTCAACTCGTCTCGGTATTGCGGTGGCCGATGTGCAATATGCATTTTGTCTGGAACTTGGCCCGCTCTCCTGGTCGGCATATCAGCGTTTCTTACCGGCTTCACGATTCGCAACATCCTGTTGTGATGATCTTCAGCAATTGTGTGACTGGGTTCGGGGTTATGTCGGCCTTGAATATGCCTGGAAGCTCAGAATTACGTTGGATCACCAACATTATCAGGGCTGTTCATTAGGTAGCGCTCAGTCTCTGGGGCAAAACTGTTGGCTGGGGCTTAACACCCATCATCACGATCGTAGCGATCTCTGTTTCAGTCCAGATAAGGCTGCGTAGTCATAACAAGCTGCATCTGTTTTCTTTTCTATCCAATATGGACGAGGGTTCTATGTCAGATATCAATCGCCAGTCACTATTTAATAAACTTAATCCGCCCTTGTTTAGTGCTTTGGAAAGCGCCAGTGCATTTTGTAAGCTGCGAGGCAATCCTTATGTTGAACTGGCGCACTGGTTGCATCAGCTGATGCAGCAAAAAGCGGGCGATCTGCAACAGATCATGGGCCATTTTGCACTGGATGAGCAGCAGGTGGCACGGGATATTGTACAGGCTCTGGACGCATTGCCGCGCGGAGCTAGCGCGATTTCCGATCTTTCCGCTCATATTGATGAAGCAGTGGAACGGGCTTGGGTGTGTAGCTCTGTGACCTTTGCGGCAGGTGAGATTCGTGGGGTTCACCTATTGCTGGCCCTGTTGACGACTTTTAATCTGCGCCAGCATTTGTTAGCTATCTCCGCCCAGTTTGCCCGTATTAATGCGGAAAGTCTGGCGCAGGATTTTACTCATATCCTGAGCAACAGTACGGAAAATAGTCTTCAGAGATCAGTAGCAGAGAATGGGAATAATAAGTCAACATCAGAGAGCGCGTTACAACGTTATGCGCAGGACATGACAGCACTTGCGAAGGCCGGGCGAATTGACCCTGTTGTTGGGCGGGATAAGGAGATCCGCCAATTGGTTGATATTCTGCTACGTCGTCGGCAAAACAATCCTTTGATTACCGGTGAGGCTGGTGTGGGTAAAACGGCGCTGGTGGAAGGATTGGCATTGCGTATTGCATCAGGCGATTTACCGCCGTCATTGTGTCATGTTCAGCTCTGGTCATTGGATATTGGCCGTTTGGAGGCGGGCGCTGGCATGAAAGGAGAATTTGAGGCACGTTTGCAAGCGGTGATTAATGAAGTTCAGCAAAGCCCAGTTCCCATTATTCTGTTTATTGATGAGATTCATATGCTGATTGGCGCTGGTGGTGCGCAAGGGGTTGGTGACGCAGCGAACCTGTTGAAACCGGCACTGGCGCGTGGACAGTTGCGTACTATTGGTGCTACTACTTGGGCGGAATACAAAAAGCATATTGAAAAAGATCCGGCACTGACCCGGCGCTTCCAGGTATTGCAGGTCGAACAGCCGGACGAAGCGCTGGCTTTACAAATGATACGGAGTTTGTCTGGGCAGTTGGAACAGCATCATGGTGTGTTATTACTGGACGAGGCTTTGGAAGCCGCAGTATCGCTCTCTCATCGTTATATTCCGGCTCGCCAATTGCCTGATAAAGCTATAGCTCTGCTTGATACCACCTGTGCACGGGTCGCGGTTAGCCAGCACAGTCAACCGGCGGTGTTGGAAAATTATCGCCGTCAGCTTGATGCACTCCAAATGGAATATGAGATTGTCTGTCGTGAGCAACAACTGGGTGGTGATCATGATGCACGTTTAGCTCAGCTTGATGAGCAGCGCCGTGAATTACAGGCGGCGGAGCAGCAGATGGTTCAGCGTTGGCGGGCTGAAATGACACTGGCTCAGCAGATTATCAGCTTGCGTCAACAACTGATTGCCGATGATGAAATACCGGTGGATGATGTACAGCGTTTGGCGTGGCAGACACAGTTACAGGATTGTCGGCAACAATTGAGTTTATTGCAGGGAGAACAGCCATTAATTACGGTGGCGGTGGATGCGCACAGTGTTGCAGCGGTGGTTGCGGATTGGACCGGCATCCCTCTTGGTCGGATGGTAAAAAATGAGCTCAATGTTGTCCAGAAGCTGGAACACAGCTTGGGGCAACGGGTTATTGGTCAGCAACACGCGCTAAATATCATCAGTGAGCGGGTGCGGACGGCGCGTGCACATTTGGCTGATCCGAATAAACCGGTGGGGGTATTTCTGTTGTGTGGTCCTTCTGGGGTAGGGAAGACCGAAACGGCATTAGCACTTGCTGAGAGCTTGTATGGTGGTGAACAGAATCTGATTACCATTAATATGAGTGAATTTCAGGAGCCACACAGTGTATCAACCCTGAAAGGGGCGCCTCCGGGGTATGTTGGTTATGGTGAAGGTGGCGTCTTAACGGAAGCGGTTCGGCGACGCCCATACAGTTTGGTATTGCTTGATGAGGTGGAAAAGGCCCATTCCGATGTGCATGAACTGTTTTTTCAGGTATTCGATAAAGGCTGGATGGAAGATGGGGAAGGTCGGCGTATTGATTTCCGTAATACGCTGATCATATTGACCTCGAATGTGGGGAGTCAGGAAGTTATCAGCGCTTGTACTTGGCAGGATGGTTTGCCGAATATGGAAACGTTGACCCAGCAGTTACGCCAACCGCTGTTACGGACATTTCCTGCTGCACTGCTTGGCCGCCTGACAGTGATTCCTTTTTTATCATTGAGTGATGAAATGTTGGAAAATATTGTGCAATTACAGCTGGCGCGGGTGGCTCAGCGTCTGCGGGAAAATTATGGTATTGCAGCGCAGTTTGACCACCGAGTGACGCAACAGATTATTTCCTGTTGTATAGAACAGGAATCTGGTGCTCGCAGGATTGATTCCATTATTACGAATACTTTATTACCGCAGATCAGTCGCAAATTGCTGACGGCAACGATAGAGAATCAACATTATTCACAATTGCAGGTGACTTGGGAGGGGACGGCGTTTCAGTGTCATTTTTGCTGAGATAGGTACCGTCCTTAAGTGTATTAGCCCGGTTTTAATGCCGGGCTTAAAAGCTTTGTTTTTTTGATTGTTATTACCAGTGCATTTCTGAGGTGGGTAATATAGTCAAAGATTTAACCTGTTCAAAGAAGATTAAAAGCTATTTTTGTGGCTCGTGTGTGCTACATTGTGATGTAAACTGATAACAAGGAGCTAAGGCTAAAATGGCAACTATAAAAGCTGAAATTGTCAGAGCAAGAGTTGATCCCAAGTTGAAAGAAGATGCGGAAAAGGTGCTATCCGCGTTGGGAATAAGTCTATCTGATGCTATTAGGATATTTTTAAATCAGGTTTCATTAAGGCAGGAATTTCCTATTGAGTTAAAGATACCTAACAGGACAACTCTAAAAGCAATTGCTGCACCGGTAACTGATGAGGTATTCATTTCAGCAGATGAATTATTTTCTAGTGTGTGTGGTGATGATGCTGAAGATTAGACAGAAAGCGCAATTTAAAAAGGATTTAAAAAAAGCGATTCTGGATAGAAAGAGGAACACAGAACCACTTAAAACACTCATTAACAGGCTAATCGTTACGGGTACTGTACCGGAGACTTTTAAACAGCATCAATTAAGAGGAAATTGGAAACCGTGCATGGAATGCCATATACAGCCAGATTTTTTGTTGATATGGGATATTGATTGGGAAAAACAGGAACTAATCTTAATCCGATGTGGATCTCATTCTGAATTATTTGGTTAATTTATAGACCAGTAAAATTTTGGGGTGGTTTTTGTTCCTACGTTGATTTCTGACTGCCGATGACCGGGGCGTGATACTGATGTTATTTCATCACTGGCCTTATTGAACAGTTTGGAAGCTTCCCCAACGTCACCTTTCTGTAAGGCTTTTTCTACCGCCTTGATAGTTTTCCCGGCAGCATCACCCGCACCCGGAATAATCGCTACGGCGGCGGCCAGATAATCTAACGTGCTTTCGGCTTCGGCAAAACCTTTGATATCACCAATGATCGGCACGAAGTCAGTACCTAAACTGATAACGTCTCCGGCTTGTTTACACGCTGCCGGTGACTGCTGACAAAAGGCTCGTTTTGAATACCGTCATCAGAGTAGTCAGAGGCTGGATAAATTATCACGGCATATCTGATAACCAGAGACGAGTTGGGCAGTTTATCTACCAAAGTACGCGAATAATCTACAGATGGTTCAACCGTAAAGGTGGTCGTCGCCAACTGACGTGGAAAAAGCTGAATCTGATCCTGAATCTATGGTCACCCCCCTTTTTGCAACACTAATTTTTGATGAATTTTTGGCTTGCTTAAATCTATCCGGCGTCACGGTAGGCAAGGAGCCTGCGCCTCGATGAGTTCCGCACGTCCGGTTCTAAGGAGGGGCCCGTCCGGGTAACCGGCGGGTCTGCTCAACCACAACCCCAACATCTATCATACCTGCTGCACTTAATAGGTTAATTCAGCTTTAGTTTTTGTGAAGCGTGATTTTATCTTCATAATATTTAATCCTCATCATTAATTAGTGTTTGTGTATATAAAAGATTTGCGGCACGATGACAAAGTTCTGTAAATATGGCTATTTCACTTTGGGACATATTAGATGCCACAATATCAGCCATATTGTGTCTGTTGGACTCGACTCGCTGCAAAAACATTAGCCCCTTTGGACTCAATTTAGTGACCAACTCGCGTTTATCGTTTTCTCCTGTTTCTTGTTTAATAAATTCGTTATCTTTTAGCAATCTCAGAATTTTAGACATTTTAGAGCGAGTAAAGCCGAGTTTTTCGCTAATCGCAGTAGGATTCATAGATTGATATTGTCGAAGTAAATGTAAAGTATCATATTCTGCCCATGAAATACCCTCCGGGTTTGTGATGGTCCTTCTTGCAACAAGGACACACTGAAGCCTGCTCAATGCATCTTCAAAAGATGTTATGGTAGTATCACAAGTATCTTGATTATCTGTTGTCATGTGGGCTCTTTTATAACCTGAATATTGAATAAGAAATCGAGTTAACTGCCTGTCCCATAAATAAAAATTTATAAAGAAAAGTGATTTTTTATAGAACAGGCTTATAAATATTTGCTTAATTTACGATTAAAAACAGCCAAAATTAAGAGAAAATGGTTGCTCGATTAAGAACATCCTCATAGTCATGTAATTCTTTGATCCTACCGTTGTTCAATTTAAATACATTAATATATAAACAATAAAAGTCTTTTTTATCTGGCAAGGTCTTACCATTCAGTCGATATTCAACGATAAAAATATCAGGATTATCTGTAGAGTACAGTTCTACATCCTGAACAGAAGTAAAAATCAGAGGTGCCTGACCAAAACTTGCTGAATAATGCTCAAGTATCTGTGACTGGCTCTCAATTGTATCGCGACTGGTACGAAATGGTAACCTCAGAATGCCATCGTTACAAAATAGAGCAGCAAGTTTTGTTGGTGATTTTTCCAAAACTGCTTCTATATATTTATCGAACACAGCTTTAAACATCATTTCTCCTTAGTGTCTTACATATTGTTTGCTTTCAGGGTTATATGACCGTATGATTTCTTTATTCATAAAATAAGAAATTAGTTTTGAGAAAGTTTTTACATTAATATCTGGAAAATCGAGACCTAGGACTTTAATGGCTTCGCGTGTACTTCGGTTGTTATAGGTATTATTGCCAATATTCAAAGCATTTTCTTTAAAAAGGTGGATCAGTGATCCCAGAGCCACGTCATCGCCATTGACAACCATCTGTTCGAGTTTTTCTAACCATGCTGATTCAGAAACCGTTGTGATGTCATACTCTGTTTGTGTAATAGCCAGATATGCTGGGGTAAAATCTGTGCCTTTCGGATGAAATAAATGGAAGTTTTGATGCTCATGTATCTTATTAGAGGCTGATAATGCCACAATGGCCTGACTGACGAAATCAACTGGCAATAGATCAGTAGTTAGCAATTCAGGGTATGGTGCAATTCCCATTTGGATAAAGCTTTTAATTTGTAGCCATAAAAAATCATCTTCTTGACATGCACCGGTCATACTGTCACCTGATATACGCCCTATCCGATAAATATTGATATCAACACCTTGATATCGGGCCTGCTGTACATACTGTTCAGCTACCCATTTACTTTGAGTATAACCGATAGATAGTGAGTTCGGATAGTCAGGGAGACTATCTTCTGTTATTGGTTGTTTGGGATAGTCCGGTGCAAAGACAGTAATAGTAGAAATATACTCCAGCTTCTTACGCTCATGGTGACAGCAAAAATTAATGACTTCCACGATACCATCGACATTCGCTCCCTTAACAGAACTGTATGGGAGAACAAAATTAATATGGGCAGCTGCGTGATATATTTTAGATACTCTTTCTGATAATGATTGGTATTCTGCCTCTGTTAGATCAAATTTCGCTTTGGCAATATCCCCCACCACAATTTCAACACGTGAAAAATCAATGTCATGATCGATGCCATAGCAATGAGCATTTTTTATTATACGGCTCAATCCGGCATTGCTATCTATGGCCCTGACTAAACAAATGACTCTACCCGTAATTTGTTGCAGTAAAGCCCGAAGCAGATAGATACCTAAAAAACCGGTAGCACCTGTGAGTAATACATCACTACTCATTGATGGATTTAATTGGAGCGTATACGTCCAATCATGCTGGATGAAAGCATCGTTAATAAATGTATTCTTTATTTCATCATCTGATTTTTTGTCGTTATTCAGATACATTTCAACCGAATCAGCCATATCACGTAAGGTAGCTGCATTAAATAGTGATTTAATCGGAAAATCGACATTAAATTCTTTGCGTAGTAAATATACTAGCTGTGTTGCTAACAACGAATGCCCTCCGATATTGAAAAAATTATCTCCTGGGTTAATCGCCCGATTCGGAAAAACTTTTTGCCAGAGTAATTTTACTGTTTGTTCGGTTGAAGTCAGAACCTCTTCAATGTCGTTTTTTTCAACATTATCCGACATTTTAGTTATTTCAATGTGATGCAGTGCTTTTCGATCAATTTTACCACTGGGAGTAGTTGGAAGATCAGGCAAAAATATGAACTCATTTGGAACCATATAATCTGGTAGATAGCTGCGTAACCTAGTTAACAATTCAACGCGTTCTAATGGTTCAGTTGTGATTATGAAAGCCACCAGCATTTTGTTACCTGCTGATATTTCCTTTCCAATGACTGCGGATACTTTTACACCATCCAATGAATTGATAACTGCTTCTATTCCTGATGGTTCAATGCGGAATCCTCGGATTTTTAACTGGTTATCCAAACGACCAAGATATGTAAATGAGTTATCGGATTTTAGTTTTATTAGATCACCAGATTTATAAGCATGTTGGCTCAGTGTACCTAGCCAGTTTCCGGTTAAAAATCGTGCTTGAGTTTCATGATCTTTGTTGTGATAACCTGGAGAAAGAAAATCACTGATAATCCAAAGTTCACCTGCGACACCAGCTGGAACTATACGTCTGTGTTCATCTAATATAAGCATTGTAAATCCGGGTAGTGGATACCCTATTGATGCGCTGTCTCCCCACGAAGATATATCTGCCGGCATGACATAAGCAGAACAAACATGACTCTCTGAAGGACCATAAAGGTTAATCAGTCTTCGGTTGGTATTAAACATATGTTTAATATCAGAAGTAAGAACCAGCTGTTCACCTGTTGAGTAAACTTCATCAAGCATTGATAGTTGAGCTTTATTCGTGGCTGTTAATTGAGCCAAATGTTGAAGTGCCACATAGGGAAAATATGCCCGGCGGATCTCGTTTAACTCAATGATACTTTGTAAATGATGTAGATCCTTACGTTCCTCTTCATCTGCAATATATAATTTTCCGCCAGTACATAAAGTGCCAAATATTTCCTGTACAGAAACATCGAAAGATAAAGACATATAATGAAGTGTGCAATCACCTTCAACGCAAATAGTGATCTCTTTTTGCCATGTAAGAAGATTGGACAGTGTCTTATTTAGTAAACGCACTCCTTTGGGTTGTCCTGTTGAACCGGAAGTGTAGATGACATATAGCTCATCTTCTGGCTTCCGTTGCACTGATTGCCAGTTAACATCCCGTATAAATACCGTTTCATCTAATAACACAATTTTATGGATGGTCGCAGATAATGTTGTGACAAACTCACTGGTGGTTATGATACAATCCACCGCTGCGTCCCGGAGCATATATTCAACACGTTCTTGGGGATAATTGGGGTCAATGGGAACATAAGATGCGCCTGTTTTCAAAACGGCTAGCAAAGCGGCAATAGAATCTTCATTTCGGTTTAGCAATAAACCTACTCGTGAACCCGCACTGATTGTATGATTTGTATACATGAATTCAGCTAGCTGGTTGGCGCGATGATTTAACCATCCATAAGTCCAGTGACCGTGACGTGTTATTAATGCAATACTGTTCGAATGAATTTTTGCATATTCTTCTATCTCACCAATAAAACATGGGTTGTTCATATCAGCTAATGGAGTACTTGAACGATTTACGATGTATAGTTGTTCATCTTGAGTGAGTATTTCAACTTCACCTAAAGTCTTTTCACCCCACTCTCCCATATATAAAACTGTTTGTCTATATAGCTCCAGCCAATATTGGATGGTGTTGCCTCTAAATAGTTCGGCATTAAATTCCATAATTAACTGATGAGATATACCCGTTTCAACAAATAGGGTTAAATCATATTTAGCGGATTGAATATACTGCTCGGTGACCTTTATTGAGTAAGGGAAATCCTGTAATGCACCATTGATAGTATCGAGATTGACAAGTAATGTTTGAAACACGGGGTTATCTAAGCCGAAGTTCTGGCCTGTATTTGCAACAATCTCAGTAAACGGTAATTGCTTATTTAAGTGTGCTTGAATAAAGCAATTACGGACTGATACTGCAAACTGATTCACTGTACTACTTGAATCTAAATGAGATCTAAATGGTAAAGTATTAACCAAATATCCCACAGTTTCTTCAAATTCACTGTTATCCCTCAGCGTAAAAGGAATACCAATTGTGATATCTTTTTGACCAGATAAACGATACAGCAAAAACTGCCAGCACATGGTCATATACATGAAAGGAGTCATTGCAAGATTTTTTGCCTGCTGAGATATTTTCAATGCGTCATCATGGCTAAGTTGTAAATTCCGATAACCTGCTTTGGTTCCTTTGCACTCCTTTCTGGGGTAATCAGTTGGGAGATCTATCATAGAAGGGTACGGAGTAAGTATTTCCTTCCAATAGTCTTTCATGGTGGAAATTTCAGGTTTATCTAATTGCTCTTTTTGCCATTGAGTGAACTCCAAATAATCAGCACTGATTTTCAGATAATTAAACTCTCTGTTTTCAACTAAATGAGCATAACATTCGAGAATATTCTTTATAAAAATAGTCACTGATGGCGCATCAACGATAATATGATGAAAACAACACGCCAACCAACATCGTTTTAATTCCCCTGTTATTAAACAGATATCGAATAACGGTCCTTTTGCCAAATCATATTGTTTTGACGCCATTTGTTGAATAATTTTTTCTGGATGATTCGCCTCGGTGATAGCTTTGTGCATAATATGAATATGATAGGGTTGTTCTATAACTTGATAAAGCTGATCTTGATGAAATGTAAAGTGTGTGCGTAAAACAGGAGTGACTTCAGCAAATTGAGTAACAGCCTTTTCCAGTAAACTATGATCTAACTGAGTCCCCACTTCTATAAGTAATGGGATGTTGTAGCTTTCGGGTTGACTCAGTACCTGATCAAGTAACCATAACCCTTTTTGCCCTTGTGTACTGGGTATATATGTTCTGTTATCCCATGTATCCTTTACTGATTTGTTCAATGATTCATTGCCCATTTTTTCTCTCCAAGTCGTTTTTTCCAAACTTAGCTGCTAATTTTTTGACACTATCCACTGAAAACACATCGGCAGATGAAACATGAATACCAAGTGTTTTACTGACAAGAGAGGCTAATTTGATTAGATGAAGGGAATTTGTCCCCTGTTCCCAAAACGAAGTTGCTGGATCAGGATTCTTATAACCCGTTATCTCCTCCCATATTGAGAGAATTTTTGATTCTACGTTATCATCTTGTTGTTTGTGCATTCCATCAGCAATAAGCTGAGCCATTTTATTTCGGTCGCGTTTACCATTTTTATTCATTGGCAAGGAATTAACCTGTGTAAACCGTTCTGGAACCATGTATGATGGCAGTCTTGAATTCATAAATTCTCGAAGATTGGTGTTGGATAGAGAGCCTGATTTATTCAGATAACAGGCATGTAACAGAGGTTCATTATCTGTCTGCTCTATAGTGACAATGACATCTTCTATTTGAGGATGCGAACGTAGCGTATGTTCCACTCCGGTGATTTCGACCCTGAAACCACGAATTTTGCACATGTGGTTGGTGCGTCCTAGTAATGTAAAATTACCGGATTTATCTCTTTTAGCTTGATCATTAGTACGGTAATAACGCTCGTGATTACCATTAATATCCAACCAGACAAAACACTCATTGGTTAATTCAGGATCTGAATATCCTACTGCAAGCCCTGCACCGCTGATGTAAAGTTCCCCAGGTATATCCGGAGCACAAATTTCTAAATTATCATCTAGTACGACCATATTGACGAGAGGTAATGGGCAACCAATAGGAACTGGCGAATTAGCATCAAATATTTCATCGGGTAACACCTGATAAACAGAAGTGAGAGCTGAATTTTCCGTACATCCCATTCCATTGAATATTCGCCCTTTACCTGCTTTCGCGGCAGTTGAAAACAGCCTGGGGTTAATAAAATCACCTGAAACAATGACACAATCAGGTTTATGTAAAGTATCTGGAGAAACTTCTACAAATAACCGGAATAGTCCGCCGGATAAGAAAAGAATAGAAATATGCTGATGACTAATGATGTCATCTAGTTCTTCTAAATCGGGGACGTCTTTTGGATAAATAACTAGTGTGGCTCCGGTCAGAAGACTTATCCAAATTTCATTAGCACTTGCAGCAAATGACGGCTCTGCAAGCTGTAAATAACGGTCATTATCTGTGTTACCTAACTGGCTGATAGGGGTTGCAAGACGAGTTAAACCACAATGGCGAATAATCACACTCTTAGGTTTACCTGTTGAGCCTGACGTCAACAATATCATGGCTGGGTCTGTCACAACTAACATTTCGGACATGGATTCAAATTCTATTGGTATACAATTTAAATCTCTGGCTTGAGAAAAAAGTTTTTCTACAGAAATAAACAGGAAATTTATTTTTAGATAATTTAATTTTGAACTATTTTTTTTAAATTTAGATGGCTCGAAGTGATCAGTATCTGAAATCAGTAAACTAACGTCAGCAGCCTTGATACAATCTGCTATATACTGTTTTGAAATATTATTAAATGAATTACTTAATGGAACAATAACAGCTCCTAACCTTATTATTGCTATCAGCGTCAGATATAATTCAAGACTACGAGTTATATTAATTGCTACTTTATCTCCCTTTTTTACTCCCATTTTTTGTAAAACAAACGCCACTTGGGCTGATTGTTCCCAAAGTTCACGATACGATAATTTTTTTGAATGAAATATTAACGCTATTTTATTAGGATATTTATTTACTATTTCACACAAAACGCTTGGTATAGTACTCAATTGTTCAACCTGTTTTTGAATCATGCAGGAATCCTTCTCATACTTAATATGAATTAAAGTAGCTAAGATATAATGAAATACCCCAATGTGAGTAGGGTATATCTTAAAACTATCAGTTTACACCATAGGTGGCGGAGAATTAGACCCTAAGAGCTAATAGTTTAGTTTTTTAAAGATATATTTAAACAATATATATTTAAACAATATATGTTCATTTGGGTTTGTTTCTATCTATTGTCTGAGGTGTTAATGAATCGAAGTCTACAATGTAATCTTAAAACCAGTCAAATGATTTCCAAAATAAAAAACCATCTACTAAAGTAATTAGGTTAGTAATTAACGTACTGAAAGTGGAAGAATAAAATAATATTTCTTTGAGTATCATCTCTATCTATAATTTAAATTGTTTGAAATCAATTCATTATAATTTTTTATATAATAATTTTGTTTTAATGGTTGACAAGGTGTGGGTAAGTTATGGATGATTCATATCATCAAGTCGGTGATTATTTATATGTATATTCATAAAAACTACTAATATAAAACAACTGTATGGCATGAATGAGTAAATAACGATCAATTCAAGTGATAAAAAGCTACCTTGATGCGATGTCATAAAAAAGAACTATTAAATTTACCGCCATTGATTAATCATAAAAATTTTACGTATCTTTGTAAGCAATTGGAAAAAGTTTGGTTAGACAAAGTGGTAATAATTCAAATTTTGGTGATTGTGCTGAACGAATTATTGCATGTGACCAGCAATCGGTTACTCCGAAAATCGATTTTTTACATAATTTATCAGAAATTTTTTCTACTTTATTGAATAAAACTGTGATCACAGTTGGTCGTATATTGCGGGTCAATATGCAAAACCGCGTTCTAATGCAATTGAAAAATACCAAAATATAACATTACCAGTATGGCGCGGCGACTGTATAAATAGCCCGGAACCTGTTTTGGCTGAAGATATCGTCGAATGTTTTGGTTGCGGATTCAATCCTAAAGAGTCCGAATTATCAAACATTATAATGCAGCCCACGATTAAATAAAATACAGGCAATTGAACTAATTAAACTATGGACAATTGATCAGGAAATGTTATGACATTTGACAAAAAGTATGTTGCAGTTATTACCGGTGCATGTGGTGGTATCGGAAAAGCCATCGCTAAACGATTGGCGATGGAAGGAGTAATTTTAGCACTTATTGATAAACAGGCTGATGTTTTGCAATCTCTGGTGAACAAACTCAGCCATGAATATTCTCAACCAATTATCGGTTTTTCTGTGGACGTTACCGAACCTCAACAAGTTGGTAGCGCATTTCTTGCGATCAGAAATCAACTTGGACCAATCGGCTATTTGGTGAATGGTGCTGGTGTATTACATCACGGTTCTGTTGAAAATACAGATATTGATGCATGGAATCATATCGTTGCTGTTAATGCGACGGGGGTATTCAACGTCAGTAAAGCTGCTGCCAGTTATATGACGGAGCAAAAAAAAGGTAGCATCGTGACTGTTGCTTCAAATGCCGCACGAGTACCTCGGGCAACGATGGCAGCATATTGTGCTTCAAAAGCGGCAGCCCAAGCCTTTACATATGCACTTGGGTTAGAGGTAGCCCCATTGGGAATCCGGTGTAATGTTGTGGCTCCTGGTTCAACAGATACACCAATGCTACGCAGTATGTGGGAAAATGAAAATGATAAAAGTCGCACATTGGACGGTGATCCAGAGCAATTTCGTATCGGTATCCCTCTACGCAAGATTGCCACATCAGATGAAATTGCCGCAGCTGTTTGTTTCTATCTAAGTGAAGAATCTAGTCAAACTACGTTGTCAACTTTATTGGTGGATGGTGGTGCTGCATTAGGTAGCTGTTAGTACATAGCAAACAAAGAGATACAAAATGGAAAAAATATTATCGTACCCATTACCTAAATATACAGATTTGCCCAAATCGGCAGCAAATTGGCTTCCAGATCGGCATCGCACCGCTTTATTGATCCATGATATGCAAAAATACTTTGTGGATTTTTTTGAAACCGAAGCCAGTCCGATAAATAGTGTCATCAGAAACACCCATACACTATTGAGTATTGCTAGAAATTTTAATATCCCTGTATTTTATACTGCTCAACCCGGTAGTATGACTCCAGCACAACGGGGATTATTAAAAATAATATGGGGTGAAGGCATGAAAGCAAAAGATGAACATCGGGAAATTATTCCACTCCTGACCCCTATTAAAGATGAAACTGTACTGACTAAATGGCGTTACAGTGCGTTCTTCAAATCTAATCTGCTACACCATTTAAGGGATTTGAACCGCAATCAACTGATCATTTGTGGTGTGTATGCACATATAGGATGTCTGGCCACCGCTATTGATGCTTACTCACATGATATCGAGACCTTCTTTATATCAGATGCTGTGGCAGATTTTTCAGAGGAAAAACACCGCATAGCGTTGAATATGGCGGCAGAAATATGCTCTGTAGTGGCATCAACAGAGCAAATCATTGCAAATCTAAAAAAATAATACATCGGGAGACTAAAGATCCTGATAAAACAGATTATAAGGGGAAATAATGTCGCTGAAAGAATTACCACAAAGAGAGCTGAAATCAAATGATGCAAAAAATCTCTTTAGCCGTTTAGTTAAGACAAATAAACCTTTTGCATGTATTTATCGCCCATTATCTGATGCTAAAGACTCTTTTTTATTATTTGAGGGGGAAATAAAATACAGCCATTCACTCTCAGAACTAGAGCCAATTTCGTTGGAGCCAACTCTTTCATTGAAATCAGACGATTTCGGTACGATGGATATAACACTTTCTGGAGAACTGAGTGCTTCTCAATTAATTATTATTCCATTTAATCAAATCGCTGAAAAAGGGTTTGCATGCCATAACGACAACGAACCTATCATTATCATGAGCATCGAAACACAAACTCGTTATCAGATAAATAACTGGGGGATTATTGAGGATAGTAAGCCAATAAAAGCGTCTAATATACATTTCGATATCACAGATAAAAATTACAGCCAGGTGGTGGAACATGTGATCAACGATGAGATTAATGCTGGAGAAGGCAGTAATTTTGTTATGTCGAGAAGTTTAGAAGGTGATATTGAAGACTTTTCATTGGAGAATGCCCTTTCGCTATTTAATCGATTATTGATAAACGAAAGTGGTTCTTATTGGACGTGGATTGTTTATACTGGAGAACGCTATCTTATCGGCAGTAGTCCAGAGCAACATATTCTAGTGGATGGTAAAGATGTTGCCATGAACCCAATAAGTGGTACGTTAAAATATCCAGAAAAAGGAATAGAACAGGCTTTATACCATTTTATTAACAACAAAAAGGAACAGAATGAGCTCTTCATGGTCGTTGATGAGGAGCTAAAAATGATGAGCCGTATATGTGACAGTGATATTACGGTAACTGGTCCTCAATTAAAAATGATGTCTCGGGTTGCACATACGGAATATTTTATCCGTGGTTCAACATCACAGACAATTCAAACTATCCTGAAAGAGTCATTGTTCGCACCAACTGTGACCGGAAGCCCTGTGGAAAATGCATCTCAAGTCATTAAACGCTGGGAAAATCGTGGTCGTGGGTATTACAGTGGTGTTATCGGAATGATTGGCGTTAAGAATAACCAACGTTATCTGGATTCTGCTATCTTAATCCGAGCTGCTGATATTACGAAAAATGGGCATTTCCGATTGACATCAGGGGCAACAATTGTTCGTGATTCAGTTCCAGAAAATGAAGCTGAAGAAACCAAAGCAAAATTGAGTGGTTTAATGAGTTCTTTTTTTGAGGAGAAAAAAAGTATTAATCTAACCAATAATATCCATTTATCTGAACATGTGTTGAGTAATATCACTACAATATTACGGCAACGAAATCAGAAAGTGTCTTCCTTCTGGTTAGGGAATTCTAAAAAAATTGCATTAACAACCAGTTCCCTCCCCTCCATTACACTCATTGATATGGAAGACTTGTTTACTGAGATGATTGCTCACCAACTACGTTATATAGGACATGATGTGACGATAGTTTCATGGTTTGAGTCTGGTATGCGTTTGCCTCAATTAATGAATACAGGTAAAACAGATATCCTTTTTATTGGTCCAGGGCCAGGAAACCCAAACGCTGTTAATCATGACAAGATGGTAATGGGACGGACACTGATTACAAATCGTTTAAAACAAAATTTACCACTAATTGGAACCTGTCTGGGACATCAACTTATTTGTGCTGAATTTGGTTTGCCCATCAAACGGCTTCCCAAAACACGGCAAGGAATGCAGTATAAAATAGCTATTGATAGTATGACCTGCTATGTAGGGTTTTATAATAGTTTTGCCGCGATGCACAAATTACCACACTGGTTTACGCCAAAATACAATCGATTGGTTTATCTTGAACGATTAGGTAAAAGTGAAATTATTGCTTTGAAATCTAATAATGTGGCATCAATACAGTTTCATAACGAGTCTTTTTTAACTACTGATGCATTTCCTATTTATAACTGGATGATTAATAATGCTATAGGTTACACAGATAAGCAGGGTGTGAACATACTTTGATTAATATTTGGATTTAAAATGTCAATATTGTTCTTTAACTCTTTGGTTTACTATAAAATCCTAAAAAATTATTTAATTAAATTTCGTTCGATATAAACATTATTAAAGTTGGTTTTTAAGAAATAATCGTCTTTAAAAAATGGCTAAAATAGTGTGCTAGCGCCCTGCGCAGATAAGGAACTGCAAATCAATACATTATAAAGTAACGTATTACTTATAGGATGTTGTTGGGACAATTGATGTGGTATGCGAATAATACACTTGGTTGTCCCCACTGAACCAATTAACGCTTTACTTTTTTGTTGGTTTTATTTATCAGCAATGCTGACGTAAGTAATTCGCAGTCAATGAATTACCCTTTTCAAACATCGTTTGTGGTGTGCCACTGAACATTACCTGTCCACCAGCAGTCCCCGCACCTTCGCCTAAATCAATCACCCAATCCGCTTCTGCAATAACTTTTATGTTATGTTCAATGATCAGAACAGAATTTCCCTGTTCGACAAGGCGACGAAACAACGTCATAAGTATCGTTACATCTGAAGGATGAAGTCCGGTTGTTGGTTCATCAAAAATATACACGTCACTTTCATTATTAAGGTAAGATGCCAGTTTCAGTCTTTGGCACTCTCCCCCAGACAGATGGTCAAGCGATTCACTAAGGCGCATATAGCCTAACCCAACATTCCGAATATTCTCTAATGTTAGCTGGATCTGGTTGTCTCCCGCGAAAAAATTTGACGCCTCCGTAATACTCATATCCATAAGCTCAACAATCGTTTTACCTCTGTATTTATAATTCAGGGATTGTTGATTGAATTTTTGTCCTTGGCAAGCATCGCAAGGTAAGGTTACTGAATCCATAAAAGCCAAATCAGTTTCAATGACACCCAATCCTTTACATTCAGGGCACGCTCCTTTGGCATTTGGCGAAAACCACGATTTATCCACCTTATTAGCCAAGGCAAAACGTTCCCTGATATGTTCAAAAATACCGCTCCACGATGCAATATGAGAACGTTTCGAGGTGTGAATAGGTTTTTGGTCGATAACGACAGCATTGGCACATTTCGGGACAACCTCTCCCATAATCAGGGAGCTTTTTCCTGAGCCTGCTACACCACTGATCACGAGCATTATCCCCAATGGAATGTCGATAGAGATCCCTTTAAGATTATGTAGCGTTGCGTTTTTAACAGGGATATAACTAATCGGTTTTCTTGGGTTTCGGTTGAGCGGGATTGTCTGAGAAAGATATTTTCCTGTTAATGTTTCAGAAGTTAGCAACCCGTTCAGATTTCCCTGATAAGTGATCGTTCCACCGTTATCACCTGCGCCGGGACCTAAATCAATCACATGATCTGCGATTTTAATAACATCGGGATCATGTTCGACCACTAAAATAGTGTTGCCTTTATCACGCAGCTGCTGGATCAGCGTATTCAGTTTTGTAATATCAGCTGGATGTAAACCGGAACTAGGTTCATCAATAATATAAGTCATTCCAGTGAGGCTACTGCCTAAATGTCTCACCATTTTTAGCCGTTGGGACTCTCCACCTGATAATGTTGCCGTCGGGCGGTTAAGATTCAGATAATCCAAACCAACAGAACACATTGATACTAAACGTTCTTTTAAGGCATCAATCAGCGTATTAACAGAAGGGATATTTAGTGTTGCTATAAACTGATTCAACTCAATAATCGGCATATTAATACAATCGCCGATACTGTTGCCCTGAATTAAACACGATAGTATATGTTTATTAAGCCGCTGACCATAGCAGGCAGGACACTGTTTTATTGAAACAATTTTCTGAAATTCTTCACTTTTGTACTCTTTGTTGTTTTTCACAAGATAATTGCGCGTGAATCTGGGAATGATCCCTTCAAATCGAGCCGATTTAGGCCAACCTGAGGATGGATTTTCTGGAGTAATATTATCCGCATACAGTAAAATCTGGCGTTCTTCGGCAGAGTAATCGGCAATTTTCTTATTATTATCAAACAAACCAGAGTGAGTATACCGACGCCATCGCCAGGTGCCTGGTGCAAATGTGGTATATTCAATTGCACCGTCATTCAGCGATTTGTTTTCATTCACCAGCTTATTAACATCTATTGTGCTGGTAATGCCCAATCCTTCGCAATGTGGACACATTCCTGACGGATGATTGAAAGAAAAAATGTTGGAATACCCGATGAACGGAGTGCCTATTCGGGAAAATAAGAGGCGCAGTAAGGTATAAATATCTGATGCTGTACCAACCGTTGAACGGACATTTTCACCAATACGCTTTTGGTTGATGATAATTGCGGTAGTGAGGTTATTTATTTCATCCACATCCGGTTGACTATAGTATGGTAACCGATGCTGTATATAAGGTGGAAAAGTGTCATTAAGTTGTCGTTGGGATTCCGCTGCAATTGTATCAAATACCAAAGAGCTTTTACCTGAACCAGAAACACCGGTAAATACTGTGATGACATTTTTAGGAATACGTAAATCAATTCCTTTAAGATTATTTTGCCTGGCACCAAGAATTTCAATCGTGTTTTGTTTATGACCCCTCACTTCATTTATCTCCTTACACATACTAATATTAAGGAAAATAGAGTCATAATCCCACATCCGATTAATACAATAGATACAGGAAACAGAGATACAGATTTGCCAAGACCAGTTAAAAATGCCGTCAAAGAAGCTGTTCCAAACTGAAGGGCACCAAGGACAGCAGAGCCTGCCCCCCTTAAATCAGGAACCGCTGTTAATGCTAAACTGGCTGCATTGCCGAAAATTAACGCCATCGTAAACATAAGCATCATGAAAATGGCCGTAGTTAACTCAAGTTGATAAACACTGAGATAATTTACAATCAGTAACAAACAAGATAAGACAAAAGTTGTTACAACACCAACTATGACAAGCCTTTTAGCGCCGATCCGTTCAACCCATCGGGCACTCAATATGCTGCTGAACATCATAATTCCGGCATTAATTGCGAACACAACAGAAAAAAATCCTGGGGTGAAATTAAACATGGACTGGTATATAAAAGGTGATGCTGAAATGTAGGCAAACAGTGCTCCAAAGGTGGCTGAGAATACTAACGTATATCCCATATAGACTCTATTTCTGAACAGTTTGAAAAACTGTTTAACTAAACTGTTCTTAATCCCGCTATATGCTGATTTATTTGGCAAACTTTCTGGCACATAAGCAAACGTTAAGACGGTGAGTATCAGTGAAATAACCGTTAAAAAGACAAATACAACTGGCCACGGAAAATGTGCAGCAATGCCTCCTATCAATGGCGCAATTATCGGCGCTACACCTTGTATCGCTAACATCAGATTGAAATAGTATGCGGCTTTGTTACCAAAACTAAGGTCAGAAACAATGGCTCGTGTCAAGACAATACCTGATGCACCACCAGCACCTTGAAAAAAACGGCTAATGGTTAACATCTCAATACTTGAAGAAAATGAACAAGCAATTGATGCTACAGTTAGCAAAACCATACCGCCTAATAGAAGGTTTCTCCTACCAATCACATCCGACCAAGGGCCAATAATTAATTGTCCAATCGCGAGGCCAAACATAAATGACGTTAGACTTAATTGAACACCAGCTTGAGTTGTGGTTAGTGCGTGAGACATAGCGGGAAATAAAGGGAGGTACATGTCAGTCGAAAGAGCGCCAATAGCACTCAACATTCCCAGAACCAAAACAAGTTTGAATCCCAGCACACCTTTTTGGTAAGACAAAACATTCAAATCTAAGCAATTGTCATTTAGTATATTTTCTGATTTTTTCACTGTCATTCATCTCATATAATAAATATGTCATGAAGACTGTAGCACCATAGAAAAATGATTTCCATTTAGAAATCATTTTTCTTGTTTGCTTGGTGTTACTATTGAACGTGCTATGTTTTCGATAGTAAAGCTTTGTTTCAAGGCGGGGTGTTGAGAGGAAACCGGGTTGTATTACCGATTAAAATCGGCAATTTGATAGGTTTCGGTGGGTAATTAACGCATTCACGTTGCTTAGGATGACTTGATAGAGTGAAGTAACCATGATCGAAAATAACAACAGCATTTTCTCCCAGACACGCAAGGTGTCCTTTTGCACAGCCTCTTATTATTATGATTAATAAAATCAATATCATACAATACTGAGTTCAGTACATCATAGAGGCAGCTTATCGTGGCATATCGGCACGAAATCAGTACTAAGACTGATAACGTCTCCGGCTTGTTTACACACCGCCGGTGACTGCTGACAAAAGGCTTGCTTTTTCTCCTCGTAGGTTTTGAGTGTGCCTGACTTTTCTTTCTCTGCGGCGGACAGAAGATGAGCCAGCGAATTATAGACAATCACTATTTCACCGGTATTGGCACTACTGTTCGCACCTTCTGCGCTGTTGGTTGCAATGGCCCCCGCAACGCCGCCAAGGATTTTACCACCGGCCTGAATTGCCATTGGGTCGCTAAAGGTTTCATCCAATGTTATTGCAGCCAGTTCTGTGGCCAACGCACCCACTGCTGCCCCTTTGGCATCCCCGCCGCATGGCTAATCGCTTTACCCGGTACCCCCAGAATCTGACCATTATCTCCAATCAGCCGGGCCCCTTCGGCATTTATCTGGCATAGTGAACTTCACTCCCGAATGTTATATGTTTGTCTAACATTCGGGGGGCAGTTGATCTGATGGGTCGGGGTAGAGGAAAAAGTATGAGTAAGCAACTTGATAAAACGAGTAAATTTTTAAGCTATGTTTTACGGCATCAACCCGAAGCGATAAAGCTAACTCTTGAGCAAGACGGCTGGGTTAATATTGATAAACTGGTATCTCATGCTAATCAACATGGTGAATCACTTAATAAGGAACTCATTGAACAAGTTGTTGCTACCAGTGATAAGAGGCGTTTTACGATTTCGGAAGACGGAGTAAAAATCCGTGCAGCACAAGGCCATTCAACTCAGCAAGTTCAGATTAAACATATTGAACAGACACCGCCTGAGTTTTTATATCATGGTACAACAACACGGTTTCTTGATTCTATTAAGATTCAAGGATTAGTTACAGGCTCTCGTCATTATGTCCACTTATCCAATGACGAACAGATCGCTATGTCAGTTGGTCAAAGACACGGTAAACCGGTTGTGCTTAAAATAAAAGCCCTGTTGATGTCTCAACAAGGCTTTAAGTTCTATTTAGCCGACAATGGCGTTTGGCTGACGAAGGAAGTTCCTGCTGAGTTTATTCTTGAACTGGAATAAGTTCATCTTCCGCATAACGTCTGGATGATTTTTTACCATTAAAAGATAAATAGTAGATTGGTTCATCATTTTTATGATGCCATCCTATATTTAATATAGTACCTCTTTTATCTAGCGAAGAGGCAACTTTTACGTTGTCTCCCACCATAAAATGAACTTCTCTGACTGGTTTAAACAAATCAGGTTTAACTCTAAAAGAATAATCTCCATAATTTAATCTAATAAACTTCCCACATTGTTCTGAACAATAGAAAACTTTTCCATGCAAAATAAGTTTTCTTACACGTTCTAAATCATCTGGATAGATCAAATTAACATCATCCTCATCAAACCAAGGATATAGTCCCCACGTTCCTTTTAAATCTAAACTATTTATCATATGGTTTATACCCCTGAAAATCTTTACTAAAATATTTATCTGGTAATTTACCAAAAGCATCTTTAGCAGCATCTAAAGAACCTGAGCCTGGTTTATAGTGACCCGAAGCATTATCTATAGAGTAAATTTTACCTGCTCTAATTTCGACTATTCCAGCCCCTAAAACTAGTGGATCTTTACCACCAATTAAAGTTGGATGTGGCATTCTCTCACCACTACGAGTACCAATAATTACATTCCCTTTTGGGTCAACAATATACATAAATTGACCATTCATATTTTTGCTACCAATTCTTCCTGAATCAGTTAAAAGCCCGGTTATACTCTGAGCTGTAGGATTATTTTTATAAATACCATTAACTAAAACACCACCTGCCTCATCCGCTGCTTTAGTCGCTGGATCTACTGACCATTTCTGAACTGATTGAGCCGTCGTCCCCTTTCCAGCATATAACTTCTCATTTTCAATCAAGCGAGTTACGGCATGGGTATCAGGTTTAACATTGCTTAACAGCGGTTTTGAGGCATGACTCAATTCTTCTGCCAGATTCTTCGTACCTTCTTTGGTGTTACCTAATACTTTTACCGTTCCAGCAGCCAAAACACCGGTCCCAACAGCCGCCTCCGGCGCAACCGTATCCGCAACAAAAATTCCCACATTGTTCAGGCACAGTGCCGGATTGGTTTTACAGCCTTCAAGCGCAACGCGTCCTGCCGTTGCCATTTCAGCCGAGCCGGCAATCAGTATATGACCGCCATAAACCAGCGCATAGCCGCCTGCTGCCACTGCGGTGACGGCAATCGCTGCATCCCGCCGTGCAATGACGCGCTCTTCCGCCGCTTTATCCCCTTTTTCTGCTGCTAAGATATCCTTTTGATTATCTACCGATAACTGAGACAGCATATGCTCAGTCATGTTATTACGGTAGACAAGCTCGGCGCTGTTCGCTGCACTGTAAGCGCCTTCCGGGGTATGGCTAATCAGGGCACCTGATAACGCCCCGATAAATTTAGCTGTCTGAGCCTTGGCTTCATTACCAGTCAGCGCTTCCTGAAGTTTATGAATTTGTCGCTCTGTTTCATTCTTATACGCAGGTTCAAATAGTCGGCTTTCCATTGTAATGGCCGCTAATTCAGCCGCCAGAGCACCCACTGCCGCCCCTTTGGCATCCCCACCACCAATTTCCGCCGCCAGCGCAGACACCGCCGCATGGCTAATCGCTTTACCCGGTACCCCCAGAATTTCCCTGTTATCCCCAATCAGCCGGGCCCCTTCGGCATTAATCTGGTTTCCCACATTGTTCAACAACGCAGTTTGCAAATTGTCCGTAAAACTGCCGCCATTTATGGCCGTACCGATTATTGAGCTGACGATGGAATGCGCCGCAACACGCTGGGCTACCTGACTCCAGTTATGATGACTCAATAAGGGAAGTTGCGCTTTTATCGGATCGACAACGGCTTTTCCCTCCACTAATTTTCTCCAGCCCATCGTGTGGTCTAATCCCCCTAATGTGCCACCCACCGCGATTTGGGTCACGAGGGAGTTGACGGAATCACGTTTCGCTAAGGTTGCCAGTGTCTGGGTGAGATTGCCTTTGTTTTCAACTAAGGCGACCGCCGCCTGCGAGGTCAGCCCGATCATGCCGCCATAAGCCGCCCCATAAACCGCGCTCGCCGTAGCTCCGGTGGCCCCTGTCGCCCCCACGGCACCACTTCCCGCCCAGGCCGCCAGACCCGAACCCGCCGTGACCGCAGCAACTGCAATCGCTATTACGGCACCCGCCACGGGGTTTAAGCTTTCGCTTTTTTTGTCCCAGCTACGGTAAGCGTCCTTAACGAGATCCCACTGAACATCGTTGCGGTCTCGGAGATTTTTCAACCATTCGGTACCGGGGGTGTTACCAAGTCTCACTAACGTGTCTTCCAGTAACTGTCCGTCTTTCACTTTCACATCCGCACTGATACCGGCTGCCGCCTCCACGGTCAGTGTTCCGCCAACCTGCACGGACGGGATGGCCCAGGTCGTCTCACTGTGGCCTTTATCGTGGTGCGTAATGAAAAAGCCTTTTGATGTCGTGATGGTCTGCTCAACATCCGTATTGGGCATGGCCCGGAAGTTCACTTTCCCGGTCTGGCTGGTGATTTTCGCGTTTTTCTGGGTGTCGAGCCGGCTCGCTTCCAGTGTCACGTCATCTTTTGCCATCAGGGTAATATCCCCACCGGCAGTCAATTCCGTGACTTTGTTGGTATTCTTGATTTGTGTTTTATGTTCTGTTTTAGAACCAAATACTTTACACGATTTTATGGACCCCAAGCCTTTACAGCTTTTCCGCGTTTCTTCACTTTTATAGGTTTCTTCCATGGCTTGCGCATAGAGAAAGCCGCCGGTTGCCGCGATATCTATCACACCTTTAGCCATGAGTTCTGTTGCCTGGAATAAAATACTGCCCTGAGCGTGGAGCGTTAATGCCCCGCCACTCTTCAGCCGGCTGGCGTGTTGCGTAAAGCGGCCAATATTTCCCTCGCGGATAAATTCTTGTAATGATTCAAAACGCACATTCCCGCCCGCTGAAAGCCGCATATCCCTGCCGGATGTCAGGCGGGTGCTGGATGTCAGCAGGTTGCCTGCCGCCGCTAAGGTGAGGTTTTGCGCGGCGTTGATGGCGCCGGTGGCATACAGGTAGTGTTTATCGCCATCATTAACCGGCGAATATTTTTGGGCAGAGAAAATGAAGTCCCGGCCAGCGTTAACCGACACATTTCCCTGCGTCGAGGTTAATCTGGCAATCTTACCAACGATATCGCCCCCCGCACTGAGTTGCAGGTCATCACCTGCGGTGATTTGTGTGCCTAATTCGGATAAATAAAACAGACTGTCTGACGCCTGCTGCGTATTGGGACGAGACATATCGATATCGTGACCCGCACTGAGCGTGACTTGTTGCCCGGCATTGATCCGCGCTCTCTGCAAAACTAAATCCTGGCCCGCAAACAGATGAATATGGCCCGCCGCGTTCAATTGACTTTGGTAGGCATTCAGGTGACGGCCCGCACTGAATGTCAGATGACGGGATTTAGCTAACTGGATACCGGCGAGATCCAGATCGCGGCCCGCGGAAATCCGCAAATGATTATCCGCCGAAATGGTGGGTAATGATGCCTCAAACTGTCTCCATCCCAGTTGGATGTCGCCTTCACGCACCAGTAGCTCAACATTTTCCCCCTTCAACTCAGCTTGAAAGGCATCAATCTCTTTACCCGCCATCAGGGTCAGATTTTTCTTTGCCGCCAGTTTGCTGTTGTTAACATCAATTTGACATTCGCCGATAACGGACAGGTCATTTTCCGCCTTGAGGTGCCCCATGCCGGTAATGTCACCGGCATGCAGCAGAATATTTTTAGCTGAGATTAACGCGCTCCCGCTGAATTGATGAATAAAGTCAGCCACCACATTCAGAGCGGCTGAAAGTTTACCGTCCATCCCGTTGTTAAAGTCGTGACCGGTTAAGATAAGATTTTTCTTCGCATGAAACTGGCTTTGACTGTTATCCAGCGTTGTCGCATTGATATAAGCGTTCATTCCCGCAGCGACGTTGGCCTTCCAGGCATTATTTAATGTTTGGGTGCGAATAATAATATCGCCGTTATGGGTTTTCAGCGTCGCTGAAGTGTTGTCAATCCCGGTGCTGAGGTGACCGCTCGCGTCTTTTTGCACCCAGAGATGATGACTGGCCTGAATCAGTCCCCGATTCTGATTATATAAACGGTCAATAAACAACCGTATATTACCGTCTGCGATAATCTTAGCCATGTTGTTCAGCGTGTTCGCTGCCAGCGTGATATCTTTCCCGGCCTGCACCTGACTCTGTTCCGCCGTTTTAATGCCCTGACTGCTCACGGTGATGTCTGTTTTGGCCTGTATATTGCCCAGCGTTATCTCGCCATCAACGGTCAAACGGATGTCGCCCTGCGTGGCGGTCAGGTGGGTCAGGTTAACTGCCTTACCCGGCTCGGTACTCAACAGACGGAGTTTACCGGCAGACATGCCCCCCGATGGTTGGACATCAATCGCTTTCCAGGGGGTATCACCTTCTCCTGTAATCGGAACCAGGGTGCCGCGTTTGACATCAATCCGGTTGGGTCCTTGTGCCAGTGTCAGGTTTTTTGCCCGGACTTTGCCGTTAAACAGGGCGGCCCGGCTGATAATATCGACATCATCCTGCGCCGTGGCATCCAGCCCCTTTTTATCAAAGGTGATGGTGCCTTTTTTCACGTCTAAAGCCGCTAACGCGCCCGCTTTATCAAACACCGGTTTCCCGGTGGATAAGGTGACCGCCGAGGTATTCACAAAGCCACAGCCGTTACAGGTCATGCCGTTCGGATTGGCAATGAATACACGGGCTTTTTGCCCCACCACTTCCAGCAGGCCCTGTAGATTTGAGGCCACCGTCCCCACCACTTCATGAATAATCAACTCAGCCGATTGACCATTGAAGTGAGGGTTTGCCCCAATGGGTCCCGCCAGTACGGATTGGGTCGCCTCGGTAGCATTATTGAACACCAGCCCGGAAGCCCCAACATTAAACGCCTGATAACGGTTATGTGAAACACCGCGGGAATTTGGTGCCGCAATATGGAGAATAGGCAGGTTGTTTCTCACGGCAATCCGCGCGCGTTTATCCGCCAGTTGAATCCCGGGTAGGCCCCCGGCTATGTCTGGGATATTGAGGGTCAGTTGGGGGGCATGGCCTAATGCGAGGTCAATCAACGCCGAAGTCACCGGGGTATATTTCCCGCCAGCTAAGTGCAGTGCGGCGCTATTTTGGGCGACCACGGTCGTCCCTTCTGCCGATAATGTTGTCTCCGTCATCTTGCTGCCGGCAATCAGGGTTAAATGGTTGCCGGCGGTGACGTTACCCACATCAAGCGAATCACCACTGGTCAGGGTAATATCTTTCCCGGCGGTCAGGGAAATACCCTTTAAATTTATCCCTCCACCCGCGTGAAGATTAATATTCTCATCCGCGGCCAAACGCTGATTAATATCAATCCACTCATTACTCGCCACAAAGATATTTTTCGCCCGGTTAATTAGGGTATCTACAATATTAATATGACCATCGGCGATAATGCGTAATAGGTTATCAGCAGAAAGCGTGGTTAATGCCCTTATTCCTTCCGAGGTATAGTCGTCTCCAGAGACAACAAAAAGCGGCCCTCGGCTGGCAAGCAAGGTCACATCACGACCGGAGATATCATAGCCATTCACATCAAGATGTGACTTTCCATCCAGCATGACATGGTTCCCGGCTTTTAAATTTCCTTGACCTAAATAGATTGTTTCTGCGTCAACGATTAAGTTTTGTTCTGCCCTCATTGACGCACGACTCACTAAATCTCCGGCAGTTAGAGCAATGTTTTTCCCGGTGATTAACGCCAGATCAGTGGATTTCTTTCCCGCTTTAAAATGTTCTTTATCAAAATTAAAACTAAATCCCTCTTTAAATACCGCGGTTAAATCCCCACCGGCGCTGAGTTTACCGAAGATATTCCCCTGATGGTCTTTTATCGCTTCCGCTGAAAAATTTTTGCCGGTCAGGGTGAGATTTTGCGCGGCGCTTAACTCACCCACATTGTTTATCTCGTCAGCGGTAATGCGACTGCTTTTCCCCGCGGTAATGATGGGGTGACTTTGCCGGGTTGCGTTGACGTTATCCAGTTTGGCCGCTTTCAGGGTGATATCTCCCCCCGCCCGGATTTGGCCTTGATTGTGGAGGGTGTCGGTGGTCAACATCAGATGTTGACCCACCTGCACATGACTTTTTGCTATTGTTTCAATGGCTTTGCTGTTGATGTGAAGGTCTGTTTTGGCCTGTATCTCCCCCAGAATAATTTTACCCTCAGCAGTTAAACGGATAGCGTCCTGCGCTGTGGTCAGATTAGTGAGATTAACCCCGACGCCATCCTCAGTCGCCACCAGCCGGATTTTATTCGCGTACATGCCGCCTAAGGCTTTGGTATCCACGGCTAATTGCGGTTTAGCCCCTTCGCCAGCGACAGGTTTCACTGTGCCGTCTTTCAGGTTGATGCGGTTAGCGCCCTGCGTCAGCGACAGGGTGTTCGCCTGAATTTTGCCATTTAATTCCGTTGCCCGGCTGAGGATATCGACATAATCCGTCGCCTTACCGTCCAGTCCTTTGTCACCAATGGTGATCTGGCCTT
>NZ_PUJW01000024.1 GCF_011189575.1 Photorhabdus cinerea | reverse complement strand
ATCCGACAATCGGACGTCCGCTGACCAATACCCGTCTGTATTTACTGGATAGTGAGGGACATCCTGTGCCGCTGGGGGCGATAGGGGAATTGTACATAGGTGGCGCGGGAGTGACGCGAGGCTACCTGAATCGCCCGGATTTGACCGCGGAACGTTTCCTTCTCGATCCGTTCAGTGATAAACCGGGGGCCCGCATGTACCGGACCGGGGATTTGGCCTGTTATCTGCCAGACGGTAATCTGGAGTTTTTGGGGCGTAATGACTATCAGGTTAAAATCCGGGGTTTCCGGATAGAGCCGGGGGAAATTGAGGGGCGGTTGGTGGAGCATCCGGCGGTGAATGACTGTGTGGTGCTGGCGCTGGGAGAAGGGCAGGAGAAACGGCTGGTGGCTTATGTGGTGGCGGAAGCCCATGAGGGACTGGTTAATAGTCTGCGTATCTACCTGAGCGCCCTGTTGCCGGATTATATGGTGCCGTCAGCTTTTGTGCGGCTGGATGAGTTTCCATTGACGCCTAACAGTAAGCTGGATCGTCGGGCGTTGCCGGCGCCGGACGGAGAGGCGTTTGCCCGTCAGGTTTACGCCGCGCCGCAGGGAGAAACGGAAATCGCGTTGGCGGCGATTTGGTGTGAGTTGTTGGGCGTTGAGCAGGTCAGCCGGTATGACAGCTTCTTCGCTCTGGGCGGCCATTCACTGCTTGCCATGCGAATGATAAATCTTGCTGCTGGTCGGGGTTTGGTCTGTACATTGAATGTTTTATTCCAATTCCCGGTACTGACCGAACTGGCAGCAAAAATCACATTAGATTCGCTGTCCCAGCCGCAAACCAGCGCTATATCGGTGCGATCTGGTGGAGCAGGATTGCCTGTGTTCTTTGTTCCCAGTGGGATGGGTGACTATTCCTATGTCTTCGGGTTGGCTCAGCGTATACAGTCAGGCTACCCGATTTACGCGCTGCCTTGGCCGTCCATCAATGAAAAACCGATGGCGACTATGGAGGAGCAGGCGGCAAGAATGATCACCTTGATGAAGGCGGTTCAACCGGAAGGACCGTACCGGTTATCTGGTTACTCTTCGGGGGGGATATTGGCTTATGCGATTGCCCAACAGCTTTTGAATGCCGGTGAAATGGTCAATTTCCTGGGGCTGATTGATACGCCGGCTCCTCATTATTTAGGTGAGCAAATAGCGCAGCCTAAATATCAATTCCTTGCTGAATTGGACAGGCAATTAGGGGAAGGACACGCTGAAGAGGTTGCGGAGTTGTACCAGCGAATTGATGAACTGAGTTTGGTGCAGTTTATTGCCGCTGCGCAGGAACTGGCGTTATATCCATCCAGTTTGTGTCCTGATTTAATCGCAGGACGTTGGGAGCAGATAGCACATTATGCGCAAATAGTCAGGGATTATGAGCCACAGGTATTAACAATAACATTGCATCAGTTCTATGCTATGGAATCTTATCCACTTTCTTCTGTTATGGATGAAGAACCGGAGTCTTTAAATATAGAACCGTCGTTAGGTTGGGCACGAGTCGTCCCTGATGCTTTGCTTCACTTAATAGCTATTCCGGGTAACCATTTCAGCTTATTGGAGGATAACGAGAATAAAGTCATTTTAGTTAAAGCCCTTAATATGACACTGGCAATCAACGGTAACGGGGAGGTTTTGCCATACTAATATATTAAGAAATACTGAATAATTTAGCGTTGGTGTGATAATCCGGTATATATTGCTTATACCGGATTTTTTCTTTATTAAAATAGTATAAGGAAAGTGATAATTGCGACAGAATAACTTTCCCCACATAGGACCTGATCTGTTTATCTAATTCAGATAAATCATTGAGATAAGGCATGATGCGATCAATTTTTTATAAATAATCTGACCAGGAGGTAATGCCGTTATTATTTGTAATATAAGAAAGTTTAGATATCGCTAATCTTCTGAGTTGGAAGTTAATTTTGTATTAAGTGACAGTCAGATTGTTCACTTATTTTGTTATTTTGTTGATAGAACTAGCTTGGTGATTACAAAATCAGAACCCGTCAAATTTTATTTCACATTCAAGTAGGTCAATTTCAAACGTTATTGATGAATAATTATTTACTTATTCTTTTCATCTATATGCAGCAGGTTTAGTTTATTCACCATTTATTCCTTTGTTATTCACATTGAGTGCATAAACTGCGCATAAAAATACTTTTTGGAATTTTGAACGAGATCAAAAAGTATTTTTTTGTTTATAACTTGTGTTGACTTTGTTAAGCGCGAGCAACAGTATCTGTCCAATGACTGAGGGATTGTTTTTCGAAAATACTGATAAGAATTATAATATTAACGAAATCATGTAATCTTATTTATCTTTAAATCTTTTTAGAATTCAACTTAGTAAACCTTTCCCTCAGTATTTATTAATTAGTTATATCAGTACGAGCTGAAAAGTAGCGAAAGTTATATTTTTCTTTCGTCCAGACGCTCTCTATTTTAAGGGGAAATGATCCATGTTAGAAAATATTCAGAGAAGTTGGTTTGATCACTATATGGTACCTTGTTTCTCTCCTGCTAAGTTCATCCCTGTTCAGGCCAAAGGCTCGAAAGTATGGGATCAGGATGGAAAGGAATATATTGATTTTGCTGGTGGGATTGCGGTTAATTCATTAGGGCATGCCCATCCTGAATTAAAAGATGAGCTAATTTCTCAGATTGAGAAAATATGGCATATAGGAAATGGTTACACGAATGAGCCAGTTCTTAAATTAGCGAAGAGACTTGTGGCAAATACTTTTGCTGATAAAGTATTTTTCTGTAATTCAGGCGCAGAAGCTAACGAGGCAGCATTAAAGTTAGCCAGGAAATATGCTGCTGATAAGTATGGAAAAAATAAAAATGAGATTATCTCATTTAACGATTCTTTTCATGGCAGGACATTATTTACCGTTACAGTTGGAGGGCAACCAAAATATTCACAAGATTATGCACCTCTTCCTCAAGAAATTACTCATCTTCCTTATAATGACTTGTCTGCGATCAGGGAGCACATCTCTGAAAATACTTGTGCGATTATTGTTGAACCTATTATTGGGGAGGGTGGAGTTATTCCCGCAGATCCTGAATTTTTGCAGGGATTGCGTACCTTATGTGATCGCTTTCAGGCACTACTCATTTTCGATGAAATCCAAACTGGAGTAGGTCGTACCGGATATCTTTATGCTTATCAGGGGTATGGCGTGGAGCCTGATATTCTGACCAGTGCAAAAGGTCTTGGTGGGGGTTTTCCTATTGGTGCTATGTTGACGAAACAACATATTGCAGAAGCCTTTCAACCCGGCACGCATGGGACAACTTTTGGTGGTAATCCTCTGGCAGCGGCAGTCGCTAATAAAGTGCTTTCCATTGTTAATCAGACAGAACTTCTTACCGGAGTGCAACAGCGTCATGATTATTTTATGGATAGATTATCGAAACTCAATCAGCGTTATCAAATATTCAGTTGCTTGCGGGGCAAAGGGCTGCTTCTGGGGGCTGAATTACATAAGAATTGGCAAGGTAAGGCGAAGCAGTTGACCAATACTGCAGCAGAAGAGGGGTTGATTGTATTGATTGCCGGGCCGGATGTATTGCGCTTTGCGCCTGCATTAAACATTGAATTTGCTGATATTGATGAAGGTCTGGTTCGTCTTGAAAGTGCCATTATGCGGTTTGTCGGTTAATAGCAGATTGAAGGTGATCTTATGATGCTTTTCCGAACTGTCCAGAATAGTGATTTAAAGGGGATTCAGGCTTTATCCGAACGAGCTGGTATAGGTCTGACATCTTTGCCAAATAACCTGGATCAATTACGTTCACGTATTACACGTAGCGTCGATACTTTTGAAGGAAGATTGACCAGATCTCAACAAGGATTCTTTTTTGTGCTGGAAGATACCAGTGCGAATCGCGTAGTAGGCGTTAGTGCTATAGAAGCGGCGGTAGGATTGGAGGAACCGTTTTATAACTTTCGGGTACAAAAAACGATTCGCTCATCACGTGAGTTGGGCGTTTATAAAGCTATTGAAGCTTTAACTTTAGAACAAGATCAGACGGGTAACAGTGAATTATGTACCTTGTTCCTAGACCCGGAATATCAGAAAGGAAAAAATGGCACATTTCTCTCTAAAGCGCGTTTTCTCTTTATCGCCGCATTTAGGGATCTGTTTTCTAAAATAATATTCGCTGAAATGCGTGGCGTTGCTGATGAGCAAGGGAATTCGCCTTTCTGGAACGCATTGGGACAACATTTTTTTGGCATTCCTTTTTCTCAGGCAGATTACTTAACTGGTATTGGATCAAAAACTTTTATTGCGGAACTCATGCCTCTGCATCCGGTTTATATATCCTTATTATCTCCCGAGGCGCAGAAGGTGATTGGACAGGTTCATGAAAAAACTGTCCCAGCCCGTGCGATTCTTGAGAAAGAAGGTTTTTCCTATCAAGGCCATATCGATATTTTTGACGCAGGTGCTTTACTACAGGCTGAGATCGACCGGATACGCGCAGTAAAAGAGAGTCAGCTTGTTACTGTCAGCAAAGCTAAGTCAGTTATCCGCAATGATGGAATTCCTTGCATCGTTGCCAATCAGTACTTTAGTGAATTTCGAGCGCTTTTACTGAATATTGCGTATGACGGCGAGGAACTTTCTCTAACACCCGTTGAAATGGATGCACTTCAGATCAGTGATGGGGAGCAGGTGCGACTCGTCAGTCTCTTTCCAGAGGAAAACTAATTATGATGAATCATAAAGCACATTACATTGGGGGAAGATGGGTAGAGGGGCAGGGTGAATCGATAACCAAATTCTCTCCAATAGATCAACAGATCCTGTGGCAAGCTAACAGCGCCGATGCCTCTCAAGTCAGCGCTGCTTGTCAGTCTGCCCGCGAGGCGTTTTATTCTTGGTCACATTTGCCAGTCAGTGAGCGAATTAATGTCGTCCAGAAGTTTGTAGTTTTGTTGAATGAAGAGAAAGAAGTTCTCGCCCGTGTTATCAGTCAAGAAACCAGTAAACCATTATGGGAAACACGTACTGAAATACAATCCATGATAGGTAAAGCGGCTATTTCCATTGAAGCATGGGAACAGCGTACAGGAGAATCAGAAACCATTATGCCAGATGGTCGGGCGTTATTGCGTCATCGTCCCCATGGTGTGATGGCGGTTTTTGGTCCGTATAACTTTCCTGGTCATTTACCCAATGGTCATATTATTCCCGCACTGATCGCGGGTAATACGCTGGTGTTTAAACCCAGTGAGCTGACACCGATGACCGCTGAAGAAACCGTAAAACTGTGGGAAAAAGCGGGCTTGCCCGCAGGGGTGCTTAATTTGGTTCAAGGTGCGCGTAATACAGGGACCGTATTGCTGGAGGATAAGCAGCTCGATGGTGTGCTGTTTACAGGGAGTGCTAATACTGGCTTTCACTTTCACCGCGTGTTTGGCGGTCATCCAGAAAAAATGTTGGCACTTGAAATGGGAGGAAATAATGCACTGATCGTTGATGCCTGTGATGATATTGATGCCGCTGTTTATACCATTGTGCAGTCAGCATTTATCTCCGCGGGTCAACGTTGCACCTGCGCTCGCAGATTGTTGGTAAAAAATGGTGCACATGGAGACGCAGTAATTAAACGTTTGGTGGAAGTGACTAAACAGATTGTTCCATCCCATTGGGATGCACAACCTCAACCTTTTATTGGTGGAGTCATTTCTCTACAGGCTGTTCAGAATTTGTTGGAAGCGCAAGATCGGCTACAAAAACTTGGTGGGATTTCTTTGGTTTCGTTGGAGCAACTCGCTCCTCAATCAACGTTGCTGACACCAGGGATTATTGATGTTAGTCAGATAGTCGATCAACCTGATGAAGAGTATTTCGGGCCGCTGCTCATGTTGATGCGTTATGACACATTTGATGAAGCGTTAGCTATCGCCAATAACACCCGGTTCGGGCTGGCTGTTGGTTTAATTTCGCCAGATGCTGCACTGTTTCAGCGCTTATCAGAAGATGCGAGAGCGGGGATTGTGAACTGGAATAAGCCGTTGACTGGGGCTTCCAGTAAAGCACCTTTCGGTGGTATTGGTGCATCAGGAAACTTCCGGCCCAGTGCTTATTATGCTGCTGATTACTGTGCCTGGCCGATGGCATCCCTTGTTTCCGATGAACTTTTTTTACCTGAAACGCTGGCACCGGGAATTCATTTCCCTGATTAACTTAATACCATTTTTCCAGAGGTATCTATGTCTGGTTTTGAAGCAAATTTTGATGGGTTGGTCGGTCTGACCCATCATTACGCTGGGCTTTCAGTGGGTAATAAGGCATCTATCTATAATAGGGATAGTGTGTCTAACCCACGCAAAGCTGCGCTGCAAGGGTTGATGAAAATGAAGTCGCTGGCTGATGTAGGGTTTATTCAGGGAGTGCTTCCACCGCAACAACGTCCTAATATTCCCGCGTTGCGTAATTTAGGTTTTGCAGGCAGTGATGAGCAAGTACTCCAGAAAGCGGCTCAATATTCTCCTGTGTTGTTATCAAAGCTGAGTTCTGCGTCATCAATGTGGACAGCAAACGCGGCGACAGTGTCACCTTCAGCAGATAGTGCTGACCAGAGAGTGCATTTCACGGTAGCAAATTTAAATAACAAATTGCATCGTTCGCTGGAAACAGAAACGACGGCAGCCGCGTTAAAAGCCACTTTTGCTAATCAAAACTATTTTGTTCATCATCATGCTCTGCCACAACATGAGGATTTCGGTGATGAAGGGGCGGCAAACCATAATCGTCTCTGTGGTGACTATCATACGCCGGGCGTACAGGTATTTGTTTATGGGCGTAGCGTGCTGCGTGGTGGTCCGATGCCCCAGCTTTACCCCGCGCGGCAAACACGGGAAGCCAGTGAAGCTGTTGCACGGCTGCATCAGCTTAATCCGGCACAAACCGTCTTTGTGCAGCAAAAACCTGTCGCCATTGACAGTGGTGTTTTCCACAATGATGTCATTGCAGTGAGCAACCGAAATGTCCTCTTTCATCATCAATATGCTTACCTTAATCAGGCTCAGGCTCTCGCTGAAATTAAGGAAAAAATGGCGGTGTTGGGACATGATTTTGTCGCGATTGAAGTGCCTTCAGAGCGGGTAAGTATTAAAGATGTGGTTGATTCTTATCTCTTTAATAGTCAGTTACTGAGTAAAACTGATGGAAAAATGATGATCGTTGTTCCTGAAGAGTGCCGTCAAAATGCTGTCGTCTGGGATTATTTACAGTCATTGATTGCGCAAACTTCTTCACCCATTAATGAAGTCTGCGTTTTTGATCTTCGGGAAAGTATGCGTAATGGCGGCGGACCAGCATGTTTACGCCTGAGGGTTGTGTTAAATGATGCTGAATTCAGTGCTGTCAATCCTGCAACACTGATGAATACTCAGCTTTATGATCGTCTGACCAAATGGATAGAACAGCATTATCGTGATCAATTATGTTCCAGTGATCTGGCTGATCCCCAATTACTTCGTGAATTTTATACCGCTCTGGATGAGCTTACGCAAATCCTAAATTTAGGATCGATCTATGAATTTCAACGCTAAATTGGAGTGGATATGGATCTGTTAACGTTATTGCTTGAAAAGAAACTTGCTAATCATTTGACGTTTCCGGAAACAATCAGTGCGAGTTGGTTGGCAGAAGGGGTATTGCAACTTATTCCTTGTGAAGGGAAAAATCGATCTCTGGTGATTTCTGCGGGTATTCATGGTAATGAAACGGCACCTATTGAAATATTGATTCAGTTATTGGCACAGTTGGCTGATGGTACGCTAACACTAGAAAATAACTTGTTGATCATCTTCGGTAACCTGCCTGCTATGCGTGCGAATCGGCGTTACTTGCATAATGATTTGAACCGAATGTTTGGTGGTCGTTATCTGGATTTCCCGCAGGGAAATGAGCGGTCACGTGCGGCTGAACTGGAAAATGTTGTGAGTCGTTTTTTTGCTGAACCTTCGGTGTCTTCTACAAATATTCGCTGGCATATTGACTTGCATACAGCGATACGGGCTTCTCATCATGAGCAATTTGCGTTATTACCTGCTCAGGGCCGTCCTTTTTCTGCTGAGTTTATGCAATGGTTGAGTGATAGTGATATTGAAGCACTGGTTTATCACAAAGAAAAAGGAGGGACTTTCAGCCACTTCCTGGGAGAAAAATTTGGCGCAGACAGTTGCACGATGGAAATTGGCAAAGTAATGCCTTTTGGTAAAAATGATTTAAAAAGATTTCAGAAAATCATTGAGGCTCTTCATGGTTTAATCCCTTATTCGCAAATAACTGCACGCATTAAACCTGAGCTGAAACATTACCAAATAGTTGATTCGATTATTAAGAGTGATGACAGTTTTCAACTTCATATACCTGCCGATACCATGAATTTCACTGAGTTGCCTGAAGGATTTGAAATTGCCAGCCAACAGGATCGCTATTGGAAAATTACCTCCCCAGCAAAATTTATATTATTTCCTAATGCTGAGGTTGCTAATGGATTACGGGCGGGATTGTTACTTGCTCTAAATGAAAAAAATAACTAAATAAAATATTACGACATTTTCTTTCTGAAGCAGTGGCACTTTCTTCTTCAGAAAGAATTCCGCAATGTGCTTCTTCGCTTTAATGACGGACGGGTATTATCATGATAAAAAATAATAAAACTCAACAAAACCTTTCGACAGAGAAATTTACTGATTCGCAAGAGCTGCATAGAGGATTGAGTGCACGTCATATTCAAATGATTTCTATTGGCGGTGCTATTGGTACCGGTTTATTTATGGGGTCGGGCAAAACTATTGCCGTATCCGGAACATCAATCATTATTACCTATGCCATTGTCGGTTTTTTTGTGTATATGGTGATGCGAGCTATGGGAGAATTACTGCTCACTAAATTGAATTATCGCTCTTTTGCTGATTTCGTGTCTGATTATTTAGGGACGAAAGCGAGTTTTTTTCTCGGCTGGACTTACTGGATGAGTTGGATTGTATCCTGTATTGCTGATGTGGTGGTTTGTGGAGGATATATTCAATATTGGTTTCCCGGCGTTTCTCTTTGGGTGCCTGCGTTTTTAACCTTGGGTTTACTTTGTACTTGCAATTTGTTGTCTGTCCGGTTATTTGGTGAAGCTGAATTTTGGTTTGCGATTATTAAAGTCATTGCGATTTTAGCGCTAATTATTGTGGGTATCGGTATGGTGATGATAGGCTGGAAATCACCAGATGGTATGACGGCATCCATTAATAATCTGACTGATCCATCAGTATTCCTGCCGAATGGTATTTTTGGTTTTTTTGCCGGTTTTCAGATTGCGATTTTTTCTTTTACTGGGGTTGAACTTGTTGGCACCATGACCGCAGAAACAAAAGATCCAGAAAAGATATTGCCGAAAGCAATTAATAAGATCCCGATGAGAATTTTTATCTTCTATATTTTCTCAATGTTAAGCATTATTGCTGTGACTTCCTGGGGACGTATTTCATCTGAAACCAGCCCTTTTGTGACGTTATTTTCCCTGGCTGGTCTGCCAGCTGCTGCCGCAATTGTTAACTTTGTTGCATTAACGTCGGCAATGTCTTCTGCTAATAGTGGATTATATGCTTGTACACGTATGCTTTATGGGTTATCAACGGAAAGAAATGCTCACTGGAAATTTAAAATTCTTTCCCGTAATACTGCTATTCCGGTACATAGTCTGATATTTTCCTGTTTCTGTATGATAATTGGCACGTCACTTCTATTTATCGTACCAAATGTCATGCGGTTATTTACTATTGTATCAACCGTTGCTTCTATTATGGTGATTTATAGCTGGTGTGTGATATTAGTGGCCTATTTAGCCTATCGTAAACATCATCCTGAATTGCATAAACGATCAATATTTAAGATGCCTTTGGGAGTGTCGATGACGTGGATCACGCTGATTTTTTTCATCCTCACAGTAGTGATAATGGTTTTTGATCCCGATACGTTGGTAGCTCTCTGTGGTACACCTTTGTGGTTTATCGCGTTAAGTATTCTATGGCGCGTGAAAAAGAAAAATGAAGCACAGGAAGAACAAGATTATCAGGTAGCGAAAGAAGGTTTTCGTCCATAGTCAGGCGGGTGGCTTGCATTTAATATATTTAGCTATTTTGGCATTTAAACAGACTTCCTATGCTAAGTGCATCATTAGTTGAATCCAGCACCGAATGTTCATAACTTCGGTGCTTTTTATTGATAATAAATCTTAAGTGAACTTACCGTATTATTGGGAAATAAAAATTCATGATAATATTTATTTGAATTATGTAGATGGTCATAATTGCAATTGGATGATGTTTCTTATGTTATTGTAGAATAATAAATAAGTGATTTTATTATATATGACATTGTAATAACTGAAGAATTATTTATTTTATATGTTATTGAAATTATCTTTTTTTATGTTTTTTATTATTTTTAATTTAGTTATTATTGGGCTTGTTTTTTTCTATTTAATAATCTACCTTTATTTAATATGACTAATAATAAGATAAAATAATTGAATCATATGATTTATATTGTTAGCTTATTTTGTGATTTATTTGTGTGGCAACATTATCAATAAAGCAAGGAGAGAAATATGAATTTTAATAAAAAAGTTTTTCTGATTTCCCCTTTATTATTAGTTGTTAGTCAATTTAGTGTGGCATGTAATATTGATCCAATGGTAGAAAATATAATAAAAAGCTATGGATTACAAGAAACCAAAGTGATGTCTATGTATAAAAAATGCGAATTTTATGTGGTTAATACTGGAAATAGAATTATATTAACTAATAATGAATCCAGAAATATTGATGAGCGCGCAGAACTAGCGATATACTGGTATCGAGGAATGGGAATAGATGAATATAAACTATTTGATAGTAATAAATATACAAGAGTTCCTTGTGCTAACATTCCGAATCGCTTTTGCAGAATTTCTCCTGAATATACTTACGCGAAGAGCTATCCGATGAGAGAGGATAAAAAATTTATTATAGAATTTAGGACGATAGAACCTGGCTGGTTATATAATGAATTTACAACTAAACATAACTGCGAAATTAACGTTGAATCAAGAGGAGAATCATATGGGCTTGGTGAAATAACTACATTGATAAAAGATGAGTCAAATTGTGAGCCTAAAGGTTATAAGATGGGGGATGAATTCAATAAGTGGTTATCAGAAAAGCCAGTTAAAATAGAGACGACAATTTCTTATGTACAATTACCAATACCAAAATGAACCCTTTGCTGGGGGATATAGTGGATAGCAATCTGTATAATATTAAAGAAACAAATGTAAGTTACAGCCTTGCGCCATTAGATGGTAAAGAAAATTTTTACTAAGAAATGTTTTTCAAAAGGTATATTATCATATAATTATTGTTTTTTTTATTTTATGCCGTTATTATATTGTTTTTCATATATTCTCATAAAATATTTTTTAATTTAATTATACTGGAATTTGTTTTTGTTTTTTCTAATTAAATAATCTATCTTATTTAAGGCAGAGAATATAACAATAGAAATTAATGCAGTGGGTTAATTGATTATATATTATCTGTAATGGTGTTTATTTAATTAACATATAATAATGAAACCTGTTTTCATTTAATTAGGTGCCAAAAATAAATCAAGGAGAGAAACATGGGTTTGAATAAAAAAGTTTTCCTTATTTCCCCGATTTTATTAGCTATTAGCAGTGTCAGTATGGCATGTATGAAAGATCCGGAGAACATTAGAAATCAGGTAAAAGATGCAATAACGGCAAATGGATTGGCAAAAACCAAAGTAATGTCTTTATATACAAATTGTGTTCTTAGAGTTAAAGACAACACACCGAATAAACTTACGCTAAGGAGTAGTAAAACTGCAAATAGTGATAATGATGCAGAAAAATCGATGTACTGGTATCGAGGAATGGAGATAAAGGAATATCAAACATTTGATAAGAATAGGAACGAGAAAATTTCTTGCGTTCAAGAAAATAGTTTCTGTGGAATTGCGCCTCAATTCACTTACTCACAAAGTTATCTAACCAATAAAAAACCAGGTGTTGTTATTGAATTTAAGACGGAAAAGGCAGGTTGGTTATATGGTGACTTTACAACTAAACATAAGTGTAAGACTAAAGCTGAAGGTGGAGGAACATACGGGCTTGGTGTAACAGGAACATCGGCAAGTTGTGATCCTGCATATAAGCAACGCGGAATAGGAAATATATTTAATGAGTGGTTATCAAAGAATAAAATACAAGCCCAAGTCGCTTATGTATTATTACAGAAACAGAAAAAATAGGCTTCCCTGTGCTGTAATCATCAATCTTAAATCTGCGTAAATAAATATAAAGTGCCGCATATATGCGGCACAATTAAATTGTTTTTTGTAGTTCATTACGTGCGGCCTGAGCCAGAAAACCACTTCTGCTGCCATATTCAGGATGATCATGAACAATCGTATCAATACGATACAATAAACGATGTGGCAAGGTAATATTGATCCGTTCTGCTCTGCCATCGAATTTATCCATATTGACATCAACCAAGATCCATTGGCCATCAATATATTTACCCATGTTTTCAGTGAGATGTTCTTGCATTGTTCTGGCTTTCGGCCGCTCTGATTCATTTTGCGTTAATAATTCAAAATGTACCTTAATAGCACTTTTAGCATCTTGCCAGGCTTCTTCAAGTGTATCGCCAGCAAAATAACAGCCGGGTACATCAGGAAACCAGCCGCTTGCACTGCCGTCTGTATCAACTTCAATAAAAGCGGGATATAACATATTTTTTCTCCTGATTTGAGTGTTTCTGGTTACTTCATTTGAGAACACTATATTTAATAAGTTGGCATAATTTTCCAATCTTATATCTTTCCGGAGATAAAAAGAAAATAAAAAGGCCGAATCCAGTGAAGTATAGGATTCAGCCTTTATTAGTCATTAATCTGCTATGGATAAGAAACGGTTACGCCTCTCCCTGTGCTGATTGAATCGCAGTCAGTGCAACGGTGTAAACGATATCGTCTACTAAAGCGCCACGGGACAAATCATTCACTGGTTTACGCATACCTTGCAACATTGGCCCGATAGAAACCAGATCCGCAGAACGTTGTACGGCTTTGTAGGTGGTGTTACCGGTGTTCAGATCGGGGAAGATGAACACGGTAGCTTGACCGGCAACCGGTGAGTTTGGTGCTTTGGATTTCGCCACGTCTGCCATAATAGCAGCGTCATACTGCAATGGACCATCAATGATCAGGTCTGGACGTTTTTCCTGCGCCAGACGGGTTGCTTCACGAACTTTCTCAACATCACTACCTGCACCAGAGTTACCGGTAGAGTAGGAGATCATAGCAACACGCGGTTCGATACCAAATGCTTTAGCTGAATCTGCCGATTGAATAGCGATTTCAGACAGTTGTTCAGCCGTCGGATCTGGGTTGATCGCACAGTCACCGTAAACCAGAACTTGTTCTGGTAGCAGCATAAAGAATACGGATGATACCAATGAGCTACCCGGTGCAGTTTTGATTAACTGCAATGGTGGGCGGATCGTGTTTGCTGTGGTGTGTACTGCACCGGAAACCAAGCCATCAACTTCGCCCTGTTCCAGCATCAATGTGCCCAGAACAACGTTGTCTTCCAGTTGTTCACGTGCAACGACTTCGGTCATGCCTTTGTTTTTGCGCAGTTCAACCAGACGTGGAACATAACGCTCACGTACTGCAACCGGATCAACAATTTCGATACCGGTACCCAGTTCTACTCCTTGAGCAGCGGCAACCCGACGGATCTCTTCTGGATCGCCCAGCAGAATACATTGCGCAATACCACGGTCAGCGCAGATAGACGCTGCTTTCACGGTACGAGGTTCATCACCTTCCGGTAGCACAATCCGCTTGCCTGCTTTGCGTGCCAGTTCTGTTAATTGATAACGAAATGCTGGTGGAGACAGACGGTGTGGACGTTCAGAATTCGCTGTCAGGGAATCGATCCACTCTTTGTTGATATGTTGGGCAATATAGTTTTGTAGCTTTTCGATACGTTCATGGTCATCGGCTGGCACTTCCAGGCTGAAACTTTGCAGGCTCAGGGAAGTCTGCCAGGTGTTGGTGTCAACCATAAAGACTGGCAGACCCGTTCCGAAAGCACGTTCACACAATTGTTTAATTGGTTCATCGATGGAATAGCCTCCGGTCAACAGAATTGCACCGATTTCAACGCCATTCATGGCAGCCAGACAGGCTGAAACCAGAACATCTGGGCGATCAGCAGAAGTGACCAGCAGGGAACCCGGACGGAAATGTTCCAGCATATGTGGAATGCTACGTGCGCAGAAAGTCACGGATTTCACCCGACGAGTTTTAATTGCACCTTCATTGATAATACGGGCATTCAGGTGTTTGGCCATATCGATTGCGCGTGTCGCAATCAGATCAAAACTCCATGGAATGCAGCCAAGAATTGGCAATGGGCTATTTTTGGATAAATTGTTTGGATCGATGTTAGCTACGATGGCTTTCGAAGATTCGTCAAAGATTTCCGACAGATCAGGGCGGGTACGGCCCTGATCATCAACCGGTGCATTCAATTTATTGATAATAACACCGGTAATGTTCTGGTTTTTACTGCCACCAAATTCAGCACGAGCCAGTTCAACACGTTCTTTCAACTGTTCTTGGGAATCATTACCCAGCGCCAGTACGAACACAATTTCAGCGTTCAGTGTCTTGGCGATTTCATAGTTCAGAGACTGGGCGAACGGATGTTTACGGGTTGGAACCAGACCTTCAATCAGGATAACTTCTGCGTCTTTGGTGTTTTCGTGGTAAAGGGCCACGATCTTTTCCATCAGTACATCTTTCTGATTTGTCGTCAGTAAAGATTCCACATAGGTCATATCCAGTGGTTCAGAAGTTTTAATACTGGAATGAGAGCGGATGATTGCGGTGGTCTGGTCTTGTGAGCCACCGCAACGAGCTTGGGCGATGGGTTTGAAAACACTCAGGCTGACGCCTTTTTGCTCCATTGAGCGGATCACACCTAAACTAACACTGGTCAAGCCGACGCTGGTGCTGGTAGGGATCAACATAATTGTACGGGACACGGAAACCTCTTTACGGTTGCTCGTTGGTCAAAAGAGTACCGCCAGCAGTAGCTGGCGGTCGGCAAACAAAATATTTTACGCGGTCAGGCGTGCTGCGTCTTGAGCGATCACTAATTCTTCATTAGTTGGGATCACCAGAGCAGGGCGACTGTTGTCGGTAGTGATAGGACCGGATTTACCGAAACGGGCTGCCAGGTTACGTTCGTGATCATATTCAAAACCTAACAGAGCCAGCTTTTTCAGTACCAATTCACGAACCAGCGCTGAGTTTTCACCGATACCACCGGTAAAGATAATTGCATCCAGATGACCTTCCATCAATGCGGAATATGCACCAACGTATTTAGCCAGACGGTGGCAGTAGACATCCATGGCGCGTTTAGCATCGGCTTTGGTTTCGTAGTTATCTTCTATATAACGGCAGTCACTGGTGACTTCAGTCAGACCCAGCAGGCCAGATTCTTTGGTCAGCAGTTTGTTGATTTGTTCAACGCTCATGCCCAGAGAATCATGCAGGTGGAAAATAATAGCCGGATCGATATCACCGCTGCGGGTACCCATTACCAGACCTTCCAGCGGCGTCAGTCCCATAGAAGTGTCAACACATTGACCATTAACGATAGCAGAGATGGAACCACCGTTACCCAGATGGCAAACAATGACATTCAGTTCTTCAACCGGTTTGTCCAGCGTTTTTGCTGCTTCACGGGAAACGAAGAAGTGGCTGGTTCCGTGAGCGCCATAACGACGAATGCCGTGCTCTTTATACAGATTGTATGGTAATGCATACAGGTAAGATTCTTCCGGCATTGTTTGATGGAAAGCGGTATCGAAAACGGCAACATTTTTGTCAGCCAAGTGTGGGAACCCTTTTTTCGCTTCTTCAATACCAATCAGGTGAGCCGGGTTGTGCAATGGTGCGAATGGAACCGCATCTTTAATTCCCTGAATAACTTCCTCATTGATGGTGACAGAAGAGGTGAATTTCTCACCACCGTGAACAATACGATGACCGATTGCGGCGATTTGGGCAGAAAGTTCTGGTTTTTCGGCCAGAATAGTATTAACAATAAAGTTCAATGCTTCACTGTGGGCTGCACCAGCACCTAAAGCGGCTTCATGTTTTGCGCCATCCATTTTCCACTTAATACGGGCTTCAGGCAGGTTAAAACATTCAGCTAGACCAGAAAGATATTCTTCACCGTTAGCAGGATCGATGATAGCAAATTTCAGAGAAGAGCTACCGCAATTGAGGACCAGTACCAGCTTACTTGACATGGAAATACCTATATCGTGTTTGTCAATGAGTCTTACAGATAAGACATGTGATTAATAAAACGTCAATTACTCATCAGCGTAGTGCATAATAGTTGATGACATTAAATGATTAACATCATGCTAAGTGCAAAGGGCATGATGATAAGGTTTAAATTTTCAAAAAAACCTTTTTTCGCTGCCCTAATGTTAATGTATAGGGTAATTTGTTAACAAAATGAGCCTAAATGCAGTGAAAAAGGTAAAATATGCCGCTTTACCGCTGTGTTCAGCATAAAAGTGGGTGTAGGATACCGATAGCCAGCAGTAAAGACAAAATATACTTAATCCTACAAAAAATATTTTATCATTTACAATGTTTTTTTAAAAATTATGTTTTCAATTGATCGAGGTCATGATGAACGCAATGCCTCCTGCCAGTGGCGGATGGATAAAGAAGATACAACTGGGGCAAAAATATATGAAGACCTGGCCGATTGAGAAGCAACTGGCGCCAGTGTTTCCTGAAAACCGGGTTATTAAGGCAACCCGTTTTGGTATCCAGTTTATGCCACCATTGGCTATTTTTACTCTGACGTGGCAAATCGCTTTGGGTGGTCAACTTGGTCCCGCTATCGCGACTGCACTATTTGCGTGTAGTTTGCCGATACAGGGGTTATGGTGGTTGGGAAAACGGGCATCAACACCATTACCTGTGGCATTGCTGAAATGGTTTCATGAAATCCGTGATAAATTTGCCGAAGCAGGTATTGCAATGGCACCTGTGCAGCAAACGCCTACTTATCAATCTCTTGCTGAAATTCTCAAACGGGCATTTAAACAACTTGATCGGTCGTTTTTTGATGATATTTAGCTGGAAAATATCACGAGATTGGATCAGGTCGATTGGTGTTTGAAATCAGTGATTGAGAAATCAACAGATAAAATAGCGGTTCATGGCAAAAAAACAGGCATGTTGTTGATCGTAACTAGAGATTTTCCCCCAATAAAATAGTCTACTAATCAAGATGATGTTTCCGACACTGTATCTTCTTTTTCGTTGATAGAGGCCATTTTGAATAGTGAACTCTTGTGGGTATTGACCCTGTTATTGATAGCTATTGTTCTTTTTACCACCAACAAATTGCGCATGGATATTGTTGCGTTATTGGTGATTATTGCATTTGTCATGAGTGGAACGCTGACACTGGGTGAAGCAACCAGTGGTTTCAGTGATCCCAATGTCTTACTGATAGCGGCCTTGTTTGTTATTGGCGAGGGGTTAGTGAGAACCGGTGTTGCTTATCAAATGGGAGACTGGCTGGTAAGAGTTGCTGGAAACAGCGAAACCAAAATGTTGGCTTTGCTGATGATGACTGTTGCGGGGCTTGGTGCTTTTATGAGCTCCACGGGGGTAGTCGCGATTTTCATTCCCGTTGTGCTCAGTGTTGCGGCAAGAATGAAAATTTCTCTAGGGCGGTTGATGATGCCTCTGAGTTTTGCCGGGCTTATCAGTGGGATGATGACGTTGGTAGCGACGCCGCCTAATATGGTGGTTAACAGTGAGTTGATCCGTGAAGGGCTTCCTGGTTTCAAATTTTTCTCAATTACACCTATTGGCTTTCTGATTCTGTTTGCTGGTATTGGCTATATGTTGATTGCTCGTCATTGGTTGGGAAGCAATCAGCCGGATAATGGTCGTGACAAATGGAACCGCCGTACTTTCCGTGATCTTATCCGCGACTATAAATTATCCGGTCGCGCTCGTCGTCTGGCAATCCGGCAAGATTCCCCGTTGATTGGTCTCTCTCTGGATGAATTGAATTTGCGCGCCCGCTATGGGGCTAATGTCGTTGGTATTGAGCGTTGGCGGCGCTTCCGGCGTGTTATGGTTAACGCGACTGGGAATACAGAACTGAGAGAACGAGATATATTGCTGATTGATATGTCAGGCAGTGAAGTGGATTTGCGGGAATTTTGCAGTGAGCAATTATTGGAGCCGATGGTGCTGCGTGGAGAGTATTTTTCTGCGCAATCCCGTAATGTGGGTATGGCTGAAGTATCGTTGATCCCGGAGTCAGATTTACTGGGTAAATCTCTACGCGAGATGAGTTTTCGTACCTGTTATGGTTTGAATGTTGTCGGCATCCGGCGTGATGGTGAACCGTTGTCGGGCAAACTGGTGGATGAGCCGCTACAACTTGGGGATATTTTACTGGTCATTGGTGACTGGAAATTGATCCGCATCCTGAAAACCAAAATGCGCGATTTTATTGTACTCAATCTGCCTGTTGAGATTGAGGAGGTGGCACCGGCAACATCGCAGGCTCCACATGCACTTTTTAGTCTGGTGCTGATGGTTGCCATGATGCTGACTGATGAAGTCCCTAATGTGATTGCCGCATTGATAGCTTGCCTGTTGATGGGAAAATTCCGTTGTATTGATATGGAAAGCGCTTACCGATCCATTCACTGGCCCAGCATAATTCTGATTGTCGGCATGATGCCATTTGCATTGGCGTTACAGAAAACGGGTGGGATTGGTCTTATTGTCCGCGGCTTGATGGATATTGCAGGTGACATGGGGCCAAGAGTGATGTTGTTATGTCTGTTCGTGCTTTGTGCCGTTATTGGTTTGTTTATTTCTAATACGGCAACGGCGGTATTAATGGCGCCGATAGCCATTGCAGCTGCGCGTGAAATGGCTGTATCACCCATGCCATTTGCCATGATTATTGGTGTGGCAGCTTCTGCCGCATTTATGACTCCAGTTTCATCACCCGTTAATACTTTGGTTCTTGGCCCAGGTGGTTACAAATTCTCTGATTTTGTCCGTCTGGGAGTGCCATTTACCATGCTGGTGATGGTGATAAGTGTACTGGTTATTCCTTGGTTGTTCCCATTTTAATGGGGGATATCGAGGCTAATTTCGTCTAGTGACAGGCTAAACCCCGGTACAAAAACTTGCATAAAGTAATCCATCTCTTGGCTGTGGCGATCAGCCAGAGTTTTTTCAAGCCGGGTTTTTGCCAGATTGAATTCACTGTTACCTGCTGATAGTTCTTCCAGACATTTGAGATAAGCACACAGGGAATCGGCCTGTTTGACAATAAAAACTTCTTCTTCTGTATGCAGGCTGTCATCCAGTATTGAACGGAAATCTTCTTGCAACTCTGTTGGTAGCATTTCCAGTAATCTCTTTTGTGCGATTTTTTCTATCTTTTTGTATTCACGGGCAATATGTGGATTGTGATATTTGACCGGGGTCGGTAAATCTCCGGTGATAACTTCGCTGGCGTCGTGGTACATAGCCAGTAATGCAATGCGTTCAGCATTCACATTGCCATTAAATTTGCGGTTTTTGATAATAGCTAAAGCGTGTGCGACGAAAGCAACCTGGAGACTGTGCTCGGAAACATTTTCTATACGCACATTACGCATGAGCGGCCAACGGTTAATCAGTTTCAAACGGGAAAGGTGGGCAAAAAAGTGGCTCATAATTATCTCTTACAATGGAATATCGCTTTTGTTGTGAGTGGTTGGCAGGGATAAGTAAATTTTGAAGTCGCTTCTTAATTTTTATCCCTGACTTTAAGGAGGAAATACTCTTTTAGCTAACGTATTAACGATATTCGTTAACTGACGTCCAGACAGTATAACATCCCCAGGATGACGGGTTAATTTACATTTATATTACCGGAAACGTTATAATCTTAATGGAAATATTTTTTAAAAGAAATTTATTCTTCTATTCCATTTTACATACAAATTGTATACAAATATTTCACCTAATTTACAATAGGTCACTATTACTTCAAGCACTCTCTTTTATCAAATTTAACAAATGCAATGTTTAATTCTTTTTTGTCCTTAAAAATCCTTATATAATCACTATAAGACCCCTCTAAAATAAAAAAATTAACCCTTGTTACCGGTAAAAAAATGAAAATTTACTGGCTTTACTCTGTAAAGAACTATCATCTTATGTCAGTAAAGAAAGTATTGGAAATTACTATCAAGGACTTCTATCTGGTAGGTGATGCTTTTGTCAGTGAGGAAGAATTAAGCAGACTAATTTGTTAGTTGTAGAAGAAATGGGTTTTCTTCTACAACGGATAAAACTCATGGTGTGAATAATGTTCGTTATCGGTAAGATTTACGTTTTAACAAACGGCTCTGATTTTTTTACTGATGATATTTGCCAATAAATCGGGCGAATTTCTGAATCGCCATTTCCAATTCATCAAGTCTTGGCAGTGTCACTATGCGGAAATGATCAGGTTCTGGCCAGTTAAATGCGGTTCCCTGCACTAACAAAACCTTCTCCTGTAACAAGAGGTCAAGCACCATTTTCTGATCATCGTGAACGTTAAAACGCTTGGCATCAATTTTCGGGAACATATATAAAGCGCCTTTGGGTTTCACACAGGAAACTCCAGGGATTTGATTAATTAATTCCCATGCACGGTTACGCTGCTCATATAAACGACCACCAGGTAAAATGAACTCGCTGATACTCTGATAACCCCCTAAAGCGGTTTGAATCGCGTGCTGCATTGGCACATTTGCACATAAGCGCATTGATGCCAACATTTCTAAGCCTTCAATATAACTTTTAGCGTGCTTTTTCGGGCCGTTTAATACCATCCAGCCTTGACGAAAACCTGCAACGCGATATGTTTTAGATAATCCGTTAAACGTTACCGTTAACAGATCTGGGGCGAGAGCGGCAATTGAATGATGCTCTGCATCGTCATATAAGATTTTGTCGTAAATCTCATCAGCAAAAATGATTAAATTATGCTGACGCGCTATTTCAACAATTTCCAATAGCAATTCTTTGCTATATACAGCACCCGTTGGATTATTAGGGTTAATAATCACAATTCCACGTGTACGGGGAGTAATTTTGTTACGGATGTCATCCAGGTCAGGAAACCAATCTGAGTTTTCATCGCACATATAATGTACGGCTTTACCGCTAGAAAGTGAAACGGCTGCGGTCCAGAGAGGATAATCAGGAGCAGGAACCAGCATTTCATCGCCGGTATTCAGTAATGCTTGCATTGCCTGAACGATTAATTCAGAAACACCATTTCCAATATAAATATCTTCAACACTCACATCCAGCATATTGCGGGCCTGATAATGTTGCATGATGGCTTTACGCGCAGAATACAAGCCTTTTGAATCTGAATAACCCTGTGCTGTTGGTAAGTTACGGATAACATCTACCAAGATTTCATCTGGCGCTTCAAAACCAAAAGGTGCTGGATTACCAATATTTAATTTGAGGACTTTATTACCTTCTTCTTCCAGGCGTTTAGCTTCTTTGAGTACGGGTCCGCGGATGTCATAACAAACATTATCGAGTTTGCTGGATTTTTTAACTGTTAGCATTGAGAGTCTTACCTTAAATCTTGGTAGAAAATGGGGTTCGTTAGCCTATAGCGTGTAACATTTAATGTACTCTTCCCTCTTGGTGTTTTGAAGACGTGTTGATATATTTGGTCAAAATGATTGTTTTAGTAAGGATGTTGTTGTTTTAGTGTCTTTTTATGCTTGTTAGGTTGGTGTTAAATTCTTTATTTTTAAATATTTTTGGATTTATATTCTTGAATGTTATCTTTTTTTAGTGTGGAAATGAGATGTTTTTAACGTTAAAGCAGTGAGTCGGGTGATTATGGGGAGAAAATGTGCATAGCTCAATTTGCCAATAAAAATTATTATGTTTGTATAATTTATTCTTATGTATAAGATTTGGCTTGAATTGGCAATTCAGTACTATATATTTTAGAAAGTTCGAACAATATTTTTGAGCATTTCTGGAAACTAGTTGTAAATTTATCTGAATAGGATTATTAAACATTAACAATATTGAAGATTTTTACTTTATATTTAGTTTTTCTGATATAACTTATGTTATTCTTTGACGTGAGTCAGAAAACAAAATAATCAAACTAGAAATCACATATAGGGTGTTGTAAATAGGGATTGTCCTCAGTTCTATTTAGGAATCCGAGTAACTTTTGCTAAGAAGAGGAGAAAATAAAACCCACAATGGGTTCAATAGGTAAAAAAACAGCAGTAAATCTTTGCCCTATTTAATAGAGTAGAGTACTGTCTAATCGATGTTATTTAATTTGATAGTGCTTACGTAAAAACACCAGGTTAGTTAGTAATTAAAATCAAAAAAAAGTGATGAATAAACAATGATAAATGCAAATCGTCCGATAATGAATCTCGATCTCGATCTGCTAAGAACTTTTGTTGCTGTTGCTGATTTAAATACTTTTGCAGCAGCAGCAGCAGCAGTATGCAGAACGCAATCGGCTGTAAGTCAGCAAATGCAACGTTTGGAGCAGTTGGTAGGTAGAGAGCTGTTTGCCCGCCATGGCCGTAATAAGCTTCTTACAGAACATGGTCTTCAACTTCTTGGTTATGCAAGACAAATTCTGCGCGCTAATGATGATGCCAGCGCATCATTGACCTATAGCGATGCAGAAGGTGAGTTGAGAATCGGGGCATCCGATGACACTGTGGATACACTGCTCCCTTTTCTGTTAAATCGTATTGCTTCTGTTTATCCGCGTATGGCAATAGATGTTCGTATAAAACGAACTCAATTTATTGAAAGTATGTTGGATAACCATGAGATCGATTTGGCACTGACCACCGCGAAGATCAGTCACCACCCAAGGACTGTTTTGCGCTCAACCCCAGTATTATGGCATTGCGCTCCAGATTTCCAGCTACAGCCAAACGAACCTGTTCCGCTGGTTGTGATGGATGAAACTAACCCATTTCGCCAGTTAGCATTAGATACGCTGGATGAAGTGGGAGTGTCGTGGCGGATTGCTTATGAAGCAGCTTCTTTGTCTGCGGTTCGCACAGCAGTCAATGCGGAAGTGGGGATTACTGCCCGTCCTTTAGAAATGCAAAATGCTGATCTGCGTATTTTAGGTGAGAGTGAAGGACTTCCTCGTTTGCCTGAAACCCAGTTCTCTCTATATAGACATAGTAATGAACAAAATGAATCTGTTCTGACTGTTTTTAGTGCAATAGAGAATAAGAAGACACCATACACGATATCTAGTCTTGCTGAAGAGCCTTCTAATGGTGACGATAATATCGATGAGTAATATCTGAAACACTCACCCTTAGCTAATGCCTCCATTATGGATGATCAGGAGGTATTAGCATCTCAAATATATTTATAAGTAATTATCAACTAAACACACCTTATTTTACCGTTATGCTAATTGCTGAATATACGATAGCTTTTTTCCTAATTTCCTTATGATTTGGTTAACAAATTGTTACTTTGTTAACAAGGTAATAATTTGTTGAATTGATAAAATAAGAATTTCTATAGTTAATTAGAGCATTCCTCTTATCGATGTGTAAGAAAATATAATTTCTTCAGATTTGAATGAATTATCATCAGCATTCAAATTTTTTTCTGCCAAATTGTGTACTTGATCAAAGAAATATTCCCTATGAGACAGTGGAAAGGCAGGTTTTTCCTGAGATAATGATGTAGTAAAAGCGAGTTATCAGTTAAACTAGTTTCCGCTGCTGTTTATGTGTCAACTGACTGACACGTTTTAGCAGCTTGGTAGCACAATCCGTTAAGATCAAGTTTGCTGTTTGTAAATAAATGTTAGATTAATTTTGTCATAACAGACAAAATATTGTTGAGAGGAGTAAAAACCAAGAAGATCCACTCCATCAATCATTGATTAGTAGTGTTTCAGATTTGGTTGTTACCCCTTCCCTTGAATCGATGTGGTGCAACACTGCCAGACAAAAGAGCAGACATTTTTGACACCACTTTTGATGAGTAAGCAATGAGTATGTCAACATCCACTGAACTCTTTGCCCATCACTGGGCATTCGCGGTATTTCTTTTAGGTGCTTTCGGTCTGTGTGCTTTGATGCTGTTAGGGGCGTTTTTCTTGGGCGGGAAAGCTAAAGCCCGGGCAAAACACATCCCTTATGAATCAGGTATTGATTCTGTTGGCAGTGCTCGTCTCCGCATGTCGGCAAAGTTCTATCTGGTCGCCATGTTTTTCGTCATCTTCGATGTTGAAGCTCTGTTCTTATATGCATGGTCAGTCTCCATTAAAGAGAGTGGCTGGTTAGGCTTTATCGAAGCAAGTATTTTCATTTTGGTGTTACTGGCAGGCTTGTTCTATCTGGTACGTATCGGTGCGCTGAATTGGACGCCATCCCGATCAAGTCGCCAGGTAAATAAACCAAGTGTTGTAATTAACACTAATAACAGTCATCCGCAGTAATAGCGAGGCATTTAAAGATGGATTATACGCTCACCCGCATAGATCCGAACGGTGAGAATGACCGTTATCCCCTGCAAAAACAGGAAATTGTCGCTGATCCACTAGAACAACATGTCCACCGTAGTGTTTACATGGGCAAACTGGAGCATGCTCTGCATGATTTGGTGAATTGGGGGCGTAAAAACTCCCTATGGCCCTACAACTTCGGTCTTTCCTGTTGTTATGTGGAAATGGCGACATCATTCACTGCTGTTCATGACGTTGCCCGTTTTGGGGCTGAAGTTTTACGTGCATCGCCTCGTCAGGCAGATTTTATGGTGGTAGCTGGAACCTGCTTTACCAAAATGGCTCCGGTTATTCAGCGCCTTTATGACCAGATGCTTGAACCGAAGTGGGTTATCTCCATGGGAGCATGTGCTAACTCTGGTGGTATGTACGATATCTACTCTGTGGTGCAAGGAGTCGATAAGTTCATCCCCGTTGATGTTTATATCCCTGGTTGTCCTCCCCGCCCTGAAGCTTATATGCAAGCTCTGTTGTTGTTACAGGAGTCTATCGGCAAAGAGCGCCGTCCATTGTCGTGGGTAGTGGGAGATCAAGGGGTTTACCGTGCCAATATGCAGTCAGAAAGAGAACGTAAGCACGGGGAACGTATTGCAGTGAAAAATCTGCGTACACCGGATGAAGTTTAAAAATCTGCTTTTTAGGCAGTAGGCGTTATTGGTACATGACAGACAAAACAGCCTAATGAATGTGACCAGAGCAATGTGTTGCGATACTAATCCTGATCAAAACAAACACTGATCAAAGCGTTGTGGTGAAAAATGATGATAGATCAGATAGCGCAAGAAAGCGCCCGGCCTGCGTGGCAAACTCATGACCATCTTGATGATCCGGTAGTGAGCGAACTGCGTAACCATTTTGGCCCGGATGCCTTTACTGTTCAGCCAACTCGTACCGGTATACCGGTTGTCTGGGTGAAGCGTGAACAATTACTGGAAGTAATGACTTACCTGAAGAAGCTGCCTAAACCTTATGTCATGCTATTTGATTTGCATGGCATGGATGAACGTCAGCGTACTTACCGCCAGGGTCTGCCAGATGCAGACTTTTCTGTGTTTTATCACCTGCTTTCTATTGAGCGTAATCGCGACATCATGTTGAAGGTTGCGCTCAGTGAGAAAGACCTGAACCTCCCGACTGCAACGCCTCTATTCCCAAATGCCAATTGGTATGAGCGCGAAACATGGGAAATGTTTGGGATTGTCTTTAATGGTCATCCGAACTTACGCCGCATTATGATGCCACCAACTTGGGAAGGGCATCCGTTGCGTAAGGATTATCCGGCTCGTGCGACAGAGTTCAATCCTTTCGAGCTGACCAGGCAGAAAGAAGATCTGGAAATGGAAGCATTGACTTTCAAACCAGAAGAATGGGGGATGAAACGTGGTACTGAGAATGAGGATTTCATGTTCCTTAACCTTGGGCCTAACCATCCTTCTTCTCATGGTGCATTCCGTATTATTCTTCAGTTGGATGGTGAAGAGATTGTCGATTGTGTACCTGATGTTGGTTACCATCATCGCGGTGCGGAAAAAATGGGTGAGCGTCAGTCTTGGCACAGCTATATCCCTTATACCGATCGCATTGAATACCTTGGTGGCTGCGTCAATGAAATGCCTTATGTACTCGCGGTGGAAAAACTGGCTGGTATTGAAGTGCCGGACCGGGTGAAAACCATTCGTGTCATGTTATCGGAGCTATTCCGTATTAACAGTCACCTGTTGTATATCTCGACTTTTATCCAGGATGTTGGCGGGATGACGCCAGTGTTCTTTGCCTTTACTGACCGTCAGAAAGTTTATGATCTGGTGGAAGCTATTACAGGTTTCCGTATGCATCCGGCATGGTTCCGCATTGGTGGTGTTGCTCATGACTTGCCGCGGGGGTGGGATAGATTATTGCGCGATTTGCTGGACTGGCTGCCTAAACGCCTTGATTCCTACGTGAAAGCGGCGCTGAAGAACAGCATCCTGAAAGGCCGTTCTATAGGCGTTGCTGCCTATAATTCCAAACAAGCTCTTGATTGGGGTACGACTGGAGCAGGCTTACGGGCAACGGGTGTTGCATTTGATGTGCGCAAATGGCGCCCATACTCAGGTTATGAAAACTTTGATTTCGAAGTGCCAATTGGTAATAACGGTGATTGCTATGATCGTGTGATGTTGAAAGTAGAGGAAGTGCGTCAGAGCCTACGTATTCTGAGGCAGTGTCTGGACAATATGCCTGAAGGTCCATTCAAAGCAGATCACCCACTAACGACTCCACCACCAAAAGAACGTACTTTGCAGCATATTGAAACCATGATTAACCACTTCCTACAAGTGTCATGGGGGCCGGTAATGCCAGCAAATGAGTCTTTCCAGATGATTGAAGCAACCAAGGGTATCAACAGTTACTATCTGACCAGTGACGGCAGTACCATGAGTTATCGTACTCGTATCCGTACACCGAGTTATCCGCATTTGCAGCAGATTCCTTCGGTAATCCGCGGTAGTTTGGTCTCTGACCTGATCGTGTATCTGGGCAGTATCGATTTTGTTATGTCTGATGTGGATCGCTAACTATGCAAAGAGAAATTAACGCGAATGAGCAACAGGCGCGCCTTGATGTGGTTAACGTGACAGAGTCTCAGGCAAAAGCAGATTTTGTGCTGAGCACCGAAGAGCACGATGCTATTGAGCAGGAAAAACACCACTATGAAGATCCGCGCGCTGCTTCGATAGAAGCACTGAAAATTGTGCAGAAGCATCGTGGTTGGGTGCCGGATGGTGCCATTTATGCGATTGCTGATGTTCTTGGTATTCCAGCCAGTGATGTTGAAGGTGTGGCAACGTTCTACAGCCAGATTTATCGCCAGCCAGTGGGTCGTCATATTATCCGTTATTGTGACAGTGTGGTTTGCCATATTACCGGTTATCAGGATGTTCAAGCTGCAATTGAAAGACATTTGAATATCTGTCCAGGGCAAACTACACAAGACGGGCGTTTTACGCTGTTGCCAACGTGTTGTTTGGGTAACTGTGACAAAGGTCCGACCATGATGATCGATGACGATACTCACAGTTCTGTAAAACCTGAAGAGATCGAGAAGTTATTGGAGCAGTATCCATGACAGCATATTCAGGAATAAAAGAAATTATCCGTACTGCGGAGACCCATCCTCTTACTTGGCGTTTACGTGATGACAAACAGCCGGTATGGTTGGATGAATACCGTAGTAAGAACGGTTATCGCGGTGCTGAAAAAGCACTGAAAAGCATGGCTCCAAATGAAGTGGTTTCTCTGGTAAAAGATGCCGGGTTGAAAGGCCGTGGCGGTGCAGGTTTCTCCACTGGCCTTAAATGGAGCCTGATGCCAAAAGATGAAAGCATGAATATCCGTTATCTGTTGTGTAACGCAGATGAAATGGAGCCGGGTACTTATAAAGACCGCTTGCTAATGGAGCAACTTCCTCACTTGCTGGTGGAGGGGATGCTGATCAGTGCATTTGCCCTGAAGGCTTATCGTGGTTATATCTTCCTGCGTGGTGAATATGTGGAAGCGGCTGTGCATCTGCGTAAAGCCATTGAAGAAGCCAAAGCAGCAGGTTTGCTGGGTAAAAACATTATGGGCAGCGGTTTTGATTTTGAACTGTTTGTTCATACTGGGGCAGGACGTTATATCTGTGGTGAAGAAACTGCACTGATTAATTCACTGGAAGGCCGCCGGGCTAACCCTCGTTCAAAACCTCCATTCCCAGCAACTTCTGGTGCATGGGGTAAGCCAACATGTGTCAACAATGTTGAAACCTTGTGTAATGTTCCCCCAATTTTAGAATACGGTAAAGAGTGGTATATCGGCTTGAGTGAAGGCAAAAGTAAAGATGCCGGTACTAAACTGATGGGATTCTCCGGCCGGGTGAAAAATCCGGGGTTGTGGGAACTGCCATTCGGTGTGACCGCCCGTGAAATTCTTGAAGATTATGCCGGTGGTATGCGTGACGGCCTGAAATTCAAAGCGTGGCAGCCGGGTGGCGCAGGAACAGACTTCCTGACCGCTGAACATCTGGATCTGCCAATGGATTTTGAAAATATCGCTAAAGCGGGTAGCCGTCTGGGGACTGCACTGGCAATGGCGGTTGACCATGAAATCAACATGGTTTCTCTGACCCGTAACCTTGAAGAGTTCTTTTCCCGTGAATCCTGCGGCTGGTGTACACCGTGCCGTGACGGATTGCCGTGGAGTGTGAAAATTCTGCGTGCAATAGAACGTGGGGAAGGGCAGCCAGGGGATATCGAAACGCTGGAACAGCTCTGCCGCTTCCTTGGGCCGGGGAATACATTCTGTGCTCATGCACCCGGGGCGGTAGAACCCTTACAGAGTGCCATCAAATATTTCCGTGATGAATTCGAAGCTGGAATTGTGACCCAAGACTATGGGAACACTCACCTGATTGCGGGTATCCAGCCAAACCTGCTAAGGCAGCGTTGGTAATGGATTTTTCACGAAATTAGCAGAATTTTTGATTAACACTTGCTGAAAAGCAGGTCACTTGGAAGCATGCTGACTATGGCTACGATACATGTAGACGGCAAAAAATATGATGTAGACGGGGCTGATAACCTGTTACAAGCTTGCCTCTCTTTAGGGCTAGATATTCCTTATTTTTGCTGGCATCCAGCGCTGGGAAGCGTTGGCGCTTGCCGCCAATGTGCGGTAAAGCAATACCAAAACGCGGATGATACGCGCGGTCGTCTGATTATGTCCTGTATGACTCCGGCAACGGATGGCACTTTCATCGCTATTGATGATGAAGAGGCCAAACAATTCCGTGCGAGTGTGGTTGAGTGGCTGATGGCCAACCACCCGCATGATTGTCCCGTGTGTGAAGAAGGGGGCAACTGTCATTTGCAGGATATGACCGTGATGACCGGCCATACATTCCGTAAATACCGTTTCACTAAGCGAACTCATAATAACCAGGAATTAGGGCCGTTTATTTCTCATGAAATGAACCGCTGTATTGCCTGTTATCGTTGTGTGCGCTACTACAAAGACTACGCTGACGGCTCTGATTTTGGTGTCTATGGCGCTAACGATAACATCTATTTCGGTCGCCCTGAAAGCGGCACGCTGGAAAGTGAATTCTCCGGTAACTTGGTAGAAATTTGCCCAACCGGGGTATTCACTGATAAAACCCATTCCGAGCGTTATAACCGTAAATGGGATATGCAGTTTGCGCCAAGCATCTGCCAGCAGTGCAGCATCGGTTGTAACACCAGCCCGGGGGAGCGTTATGGTGAATTACGCCGTATCGAGAACCGTTATAACGGTACGGTAAACCACTATTTTATGTGTGACCGCGGTCGTTTCGGTTATGGTTATGTGAACTGTAAAGATCGGCCTCGTCAGCCACAGCAATTGCGTGGTGATCACTGGATCGCACTTAATGCTGAACAGGCAATGCAGGGTGGGGCAGATATTTTGCGCCAGGCCAAAAATGCTATTGGTATCGGCTCACCTCGTGCCAGCCTGGAAAGTAATTTTGCACTGCGTGAGCTTGTGGGTGCGGAAAACTTCTATAGCGGAATCTCTGCCGCTGAACAGCACCGCCTTGATATGATGCTAGAAATTCTTCAGCAAGGTGGTGTTTATACGCCATCACTGCGTGAAATTGAAAGCTATGATGCGGTGCTGATTTTGGGTGAAGACTTAACTCAGACGGGTGCTCGTATGGCACTGGCTGTTCGTCAGGCGGTGAAAGGCAAAGCCCGTGAAATGGCGGCTGCCCAGAAAGTCGCTGACTGGCAGATTGCGGCTGTGATGAATATTGGTCAGCGTGCTAAATATCCCCTGTTTGTGACTAACGTAGATGACACTCGTCTGGATGATATCGCTGCGTGGAATTACCGTGCACCGGTTGATGATCAAGCTCGTTTTGGTTTCGCAATCGCTCATGCACTGGATAGCACTGCGCCGGCGGTTGAAAATCTGTCGGATGAACTGAAAGCTAAAGTGGATATGATTGCGCAGGCATTGATTGGCGCGAAGAAACCACTGATTATCAGCGGTAGTAACGTTGGTAATGACGCTATCATTCAGGCGGCGGCCAATGTTGCCTGGGCACTGAAAGACAAAGGTTCAGATGTGGGGTTATCGTTTGTTGCCATTTATGCGAACAGCATTGGATTGGCAATGATGGAAGCTCAGCCATTGGATGCTGCTTTGCGACGTATAAGCAGTGGTAAATCTGATACGGCTATCGTGATGGAAAATGATCTCTATCGGCATGCCGCAGCGGATCAGGTAGACAATGCTCTGAACAATTTGAAAAACTTGGTTGTAGTTGACCATCAGCGCACTGCTATCATGGATAAAGCCCATTTGATTCTTCCGGCTTCCAGCTTTGCAGAAAGTGACGGAACATTGGTGAATCAGGAAGGCCGAGCACAGCGTTACTTCCAGGTTTTCGAACCTTCTTTCTATGACAAATCAGTGGTGATGCTGGAGAGTTGGCGTTGGTTGCACTCCCTGCATGCAACCTATACCGAACGTCATTTGGACTGGGCTCAGCTTGACCATGTTATCGATGCCTGCGTTGCAGTGATGCCACAACTTAAAGGCATTGTTGATGCGGCACCAGATTCTACATTCCGTATTCGTGGTCAGAAGTTGGCGCGTTCACCGCACCGTTACAGTGGTCGTACCGCTATGCTGGCAAATCTTAGTGTACATGAGCAACGTCAGCCACAGGATATTGACTCGCCGTTTGCTTTCTCAATGGAAGGTAACAATAGCCCTGATGCATTTCGTCAACAGGTGCCGTTTGCATGGGCACCGGGCTGGAACTCACCGCAGGCTTGGAATAAATTCCAGTCGGAAGTAGGGGGGCATCTGCGCTTTGGCGATCCCGGTGTACGCTTGATTGAAGCAACTGACGGTGGTCTGAACTATTTTGATCAGATTCCGGCGGAATTTACTGTACAGGATAACCAATGGATAGTGGCTCCTTACCACCACCTGTTTGGCAGTGAGGAATTAACCCAGCGTTCTGATGTGATTCAGGAACGTATGCCGGAGCCTTATGTGATGCTCAATAGTAAAGATGCGGATCAACTGGGTGTGAAAATCGGTTCTATTCTGGAGTTTGATTGTTTTGGTCAGCAGCTGCGTCTGGCAGTCCGTCTGAGTGACAATCTTGCTCAGGGGCAGATTGGTTTACCAATGGGAATGCCGGGCATTCCTCCAGTCATGGCAGGTGTTTCAGTGAATAATTTGCGGGAGGTTGTATGATGAATTGGCTAACCCCCGAAGTTATTGATGTGCTGATTGCTATTCTGAAGGCAGTGGTGATCCTGTTAGTGGTGGTTGCCTGTGGGGCTTTAATGAGCTTTGGTGAACGTCGCTTGCTGGGGTTGTTCCAGAACCGTTATGGACCAAACCGCGTAGGTTGGGGGGGATCATTACAGATCGTCGCTGACATGATCAAAATGTTCTTTAAAGAGGACTGGGTCCCCCGTTTTGCTGACAGACTGATCTTTACCTTAGCGCCAGTGATTGGTTTCGTTTCTCTGTTGCTAGCGTTTGCCATTGTACCGGTAACCCCGACTTGGATGGCCGCAGATCTGAACATCGGCATTTTGTTCTTCATGATGATGGCAGGTCTGGCTGTCTATGCGGTGCTGTTTGCCGGATGGTCAAGTAACAACAAATACTCGTTACTGGGGGCGATGCGTGCTTCTGCACAAACCCTGAGTTATGAAGTGTTTATCGGCCTCTCTTTTATGGGCGTTGTTGCTCAGGCAGACTCCTTCAATATGGTGGATATCGTTAATGCACAGGAACATATGTGGAATATCATTCCTCAGTTCTTTGGTTTTCTGACTTTTGCTATCGCTGGTGTAGCGGTGTGTCACCGTCATCCATTTGACCAGCCGGAAGCAGAGCAGGAGCTGGCTGACGGTTATCATATTGAATACTCTGGTATGAAGTTTGGCCTGTTCTTCGTTGGTGAATATATCGGTATTGTCACGGTTTCTGCCCTGATTGTGACAATGTTTTTTGGTGGTTGGCATGGTCCATTCCTGCCGCCGTTTGTCTGGTTTGCGCTGAAAACAGCATTCTTCATGGTGATGTTCATCCTGATACGTGCATCTTTACCGCGCCCGCGGTATGACCAGGTGATGGCATTTGGCTGGAAAATCTGTTTGCCGCTGACCTTACTTAACCTGCTGGCGACTGCGGCAGTGATTTTGTACAACGCTCAATAAGGGGGGAATGAACCATGACATTGAAAGAGTTAGTGGTTGGTTTTGCCACCCAGGTACGCAGTATTTGGATGATCGGCTTGCATGCCTTTCATAAGCGCGAAACCCAAATGTATCCAGAGGAACCGGTTTATCTGCCACCCCGTTACCGTGGCCGTATTGTGCTAACGCGCGATCCGGATGGTGAAGAGCGTTGTGTTGCTTGTAACCTTTGTGCGGCAGTTTGCCCAGTGGGGTGTATCTCATTGCAAAAGGCTGAGCATAAAGATGGCCGTTGGTATCCGGAGTTTTTCCGCATTAACTTCTCACGCTGCATTTTTTGCGGTCTGTGTGAAGAGGCTTGCCCGACTACTGCGATCCAATTAACACCAGATTTCGAAATGGGTGAGTTCAAGCGTCAGGATTTGGTGTATGAAAAAGATGACCTGACGATTTCAGGTCCAGGTAAATATCCTGATTATAACTTTTACCGTAAGACAGGTATGGCAATTGACGGCAAATCAAAAGGTGAAGCCGACAACGAAGCGAAACCCATCGACGTTAAAAGTCTGTTGCCGTAAGGAGCGATATTCATGGAGTTTACGTTTTATACCGCTGGACTGGTTGCTATATTGGCAACTATCAGGGTAATTACCCACACCAATCCGGTACATGCGCTTTTGTATCTGATTGTTTCTCTGCTGGCACTTTCAGCGGTGTTTTTTTCGCTGGGTGCTTACTTTGCCGGTGCGCTGGAAATCATCGTCTACGCCGGGGCCATTATGGTGCTGTTCGTTTTCGTGGTGATGATGCTTAACCTTGGCAAGTCCGTTGCTGAACAAGAACGTGTTTGGCTGAAGCCGCGTACCTGGATTGGTCCAGGTATATTGTCAACTGTGCTGCTTGTCATACTTGTGTACACCATTATCAATGTCTCTCATGGCAATATTTCTGACAATATCACGGGTGAAGTTGTCAGCGCTAAAGAAGTGGGTATCAGTTTGTTTGGTCCGTATGTACTGGCTGTTGAACTGGCTTCTTTACTGTTACTTGCTGGTATGGTGGTGGCGTATCACATTGGTCGTGAACACAAACAAGGTGAAGTGCTCAGCAACCGAAATTCGGAGGAACAACCATGATACCTCTTCAACATGGCCTGATTTTGGCGGCAATTTTATTTGTTCTGGGCCTGACCGGACTTATCATCCGCCGCAATCTGTTATTTATGTTAATTGGGCTTGAAGTGATGATTAATGCTGCGGCGCTGGCTTTTGTTGTGGTAGGCAGCTATTGGGGCCAGCCAGATGGTCAGGTGATGTTCATTCTGGCTATTAGTTTGGCGGCAGCAGAGGCGAGTATCGGCCTGGCGCTGTTATTACAGCTCTATCGTCGTCGCCAGAATCTGAATATTGATATAGTCAGTGAGATGCGCGGATGAACTTACTCTATTTAACAATTCTGCTGCCACTGCTGGGATTTTTGCTGTTGGCATTTTCCCGTGGCCGCTGGTCTGAAAACACATCAGCCACCGTCGGGGTTAGTTCTATTGGCTTGGCTGCGTTGGTGACTTTGTGGGTTGCTATCGATTTCAACAGCCAGAATGTGGCGGGGGATCTGGTTTACAGCCAGAACTTGTGGAACTGGATGGAAGTCGGGAATTTCAGCATTCCTTTTACTCTGGTTCTTGATGGCTTGTCTCTTACCATGTTGAGTGTGGTAACAGGCGTTGGTTTCTTGATCCATATGTATGCCTCATGGTATATGCGCGGTGAAGAGGGGTATTCCCGTTTCTTTGCTTATACCAACCTGTTTATTGCCAGCATGGTAATACTGGTTCTGGCAGATAACTTGATGCTGATGTATCTCGGTTGGGAAGGGGTAGGGCTGTGCAGTTATTTGCTGATTGGCTTCTACTATACCAACCCGGCAAACGGTGCCGCCGCAATGAAAGCCTTTGTCGTTACTCGTGTGGGTGACGTATTCCTGGCTATCGGCATGTTTATTCTGTATGACAATCTGGGAACACTGAACTTCCGTGAGTTAGCGGTTTTGGCTCCGCAACATCTGGAAGCGGGTTCTTCTGTGATTACCTGGGCAACGCTGATGTTATTGGGTGGTGCAGTAGGTAAATCGGCTCAGTTGCCGTTACAAACTTGGTTGGCCGATGCGATGGCAGGCCCGACACCGGTTTCTGCGCTGATTCACGCTGCAACCATGGTAACAGCAGGGGTTTATCTGATTGCTCGCAGTCATGGGCTGTTCCTGATGGCACCGGAGATTTTACAACTGGTTGGTACTATCGGTGCTATCACTCTGGTGTTAGCTGGTTTTGCTGCGCTGGTGCAGACAGATATTAAACGTGTGTTGGCTTACTCAACGATGAGCCAGATTGGATACATGTTCTTGGCGTTGGGTGTTCAGGCGTGGGATGCAGCGATTTTCCACCTGATGACTCATGCATTCTTTAAGGCGCTGTTGTTCCTGGCATCAGGCTCTGTCATCTTAGCGTGTCACCATGAACAGAATATTTTCAAAATGGGTGGACTGCGTAAATCCATTCCGTTGGTTTATATCTGCTTTTTGGTCGGTGGCGCGGCGTTGTCAGCACTGCCAATTGTCACGGCTGGTTTCTACAGTAAAGATGAAATTCTGTGGGGGGCAATGTCACATGGTCATATCAACCTGATGTTGGCGGGTTTGGCTGGTGCATTTATGACATCTCTGTATACCTTCCGGATGATTTTCATTGTGTTCCACGGTGAAGCGAAAACCAAAGCTCACCCTGTTAAAGGTATTACCCATCATCTGCCATTACTGGTATTACTGGTACTCTCCACCTTTGTGGGTGCACTGATTGTACCACCATTGGCAGGTGTGTTGCCGGAAGACCATGTAACGAGTGATACAGGAAAAATGATGCTGGAAGTGATTTCCGGTGTGGTTGCTGTTGCCGGTATTTTGCTGGCGGTAGCCCTGTATCTGGGTAAACGTCGATTAGTGGATAGTGTGGCACAAAGTGCTCCGGGTCGTTTCCTGGCTGTATGGTGGTTTAATGCCTGGGGCTTTGATGTTTTGTATGACTGGGTATTTGTTAAGCCGTTCAAGAACATTACACATTTATTGCGAAACGATCCGCTAAATTCACTAATGAATATTCCCGCGGTGTTATCACGCTGGAGTAACAAAGGTCTTAGCCTGAGTGAAAACGGACAGGTCCGTTGGTACGTTGCCTCTATGGGGTTGGGTGCAGTGCTGGTTTTAGCTCTGCTGCTACTGGTTTAATTTAAGGGACTCATTGCGCCATGCTATTACCTTGGCTAATTCTTATGCCCTTCATCGGTGGTCTGCTGAGTTGGCAGGCTGAACGCTTTGGTACCCGTGTACCGCGTTGGATAGCGTTAATCTCGATGGGGTTGACTCTGGTGCTCGCTCTGCAATTGTGGTTGCAGGGGGGCTATACCTTGGCTAATCCGCAGGGAATACCTCAATGGCAATCAGAATTTCTTATGCCGTGGATTCCACGTTTTGGCATCAGTATTCACCTTGCTCTGGATGGTTTATCTCTGCTGATGGTGGTATTGACCGCACTGCTGGGCCTGATGGCCATTCTCTGTTCCTGGACAGAGAATCAGCCTTATCAAGGCTTCTTCCACTTGAACTTGCTGTGGATACTCGGTGGTGTGATGGGGGTGTTCCTCGCTATCGACATGTTCCTGTTTTTCTTTTTCTGGGAAATGATGTTGGTACCGATGTACTTCCTGATTGCATTGTGGGGTCACAGAGGCTCAGGCGGTAAGACCCGTATCACTGCGGCGACTAAGTTTTTCATTTATACCCAGGCGAGTGGTCTGGTGATGCTAATTGCGATTATGGCACTGGTACTGGTCCACTATAACGCGACGGGCGAATGGACATTCAGCTATGAAAAACTGCTGAATACGCCGATGTCACATACCGTTCAATATTTGCTGATGCTGGGTTTCTTTATTGCTTTCGCAGTAAAAATGCCAGTTGTGCCTTTACATGGCTGGTTACCTGATGCTCACAGTCAGGCACCAACAGCGGGTTCTGTTGACCTGGCAGGTATCTTGCTAAAAACTGCGGGTTATGGTTTGTTGCGTTTCGGTCTGCCACTATTCCCGGAAGCTTCCCATGAGTTTACTCCCATTGCTATGTGGTTAGGTGTACTTGGGATCTTCTATGGTGCATGGATGGCATTTAGCCAGACAGATATTAAGCGCTTGATTGCTTATACCAGTATTTCCCATATGGGATTTGTGTTAATAGCGATTTACTCTGGTAGTCAGCTTGCTTACCAAGGGGCAATTGTTCAGATGATTGCTCATGGTTTGTCAGCTGCGGGTCTGTTTATTCTGTGTGGTCAGCTTTATGAGCGCTTACATACCCGTGATATGAATCTTATGGGTGGCTTGTGGAAACGTGTGCAGTTCTTGCCTGCGTTATCGCTGTCCTTTGCGGTTGCGACACTGGGAATGCCGGGAACCGGTAACTTCGTCGGTGAATTTATGATCCTGTTTGGTAGTTTTAGTGAATTTCCGTTAATTATAACGATTTCTGTGTTTGGTCTGGTTTTCGCTTCTGTCTATGCGCTGTATATGATGCAGCGTGCTTATTACGGCACGCCAAAATCAGATGAACCACTAAGACGGATGGATATGCGAGAAATATCCATTGTAATGGTGCTGTTGGTATTACTGGTGATTATGGGTTTCTACCCACAACCTATCCTTGATACTTCAGCGGCAGCGATGGATAACGTCCAGACCTGGTATTCAGCTTCAATTTTAACTACAAGGCCGTAATTCGCCATGACAATAACTCCTCAACAACTGATCGCGCTGTTACCGCTGTTGATCGTCGGATTGACGGTAGTCGTTGTGATGCTGTCCATTGCGTGGCGACGCGATCACTTTATTAATACCACTCTGACTGTGATAGGTTTGAACCTGGCTCTGCTATCCCTCTATTTTGTTGGTCAGCAGGAAGCTATGGATGTCACCCCGCTGGTTCATGTGGACAGCTATGCTATGCTCTATATCGGTATGGTGCTGGTTGCGAGCCTGGCAACGTCTACTTTCGCCTATTCCTGGCTGGAAAATTATCCGGATAATAAAGAAGAGTTCTACCTGCTGGTGCTGATTGCAACAGTGGGCGGTATTCTACTGGCCTGTGCAAACCACTTGGCATCATTGTTTATCGGTATTGAGTTATTAACTTTGCCGCTGTTTGGTTTGATTGGCTATGCATATCGTCAGAAACGCTCTCTGGAAGCGGCTATTAAGTATATGTTGCTGTCCGCGGCAGCCTCTTCTTTTATGCTGTTTGGTATGGCATTACTGTATGCGGAATCGGGCGATCTCTCTTTTTCTGCACTGGGGCATCGCTTGTCTGACAGCTACATCTATCAACCATTGATATTAGCGGGTTTAGGTATGATGGTTGTTGGCCTTGGCTTCAAGTTGTCTCTGGTACCATTCCAGCTCTGGACACCAGACGTCTATCAAGGAGCACCTGCACCGGTTTCTACCTTTCTGGCAACCGCCAGTAAGATAGCGATTTTTGCCGTAGTGATACGTCTGTTTGTTGAAGCACCAATGGCAGACAGTGAAGCATTGCGTACGGTATTAGCTGTCATTGCGATTGCTTCTATGCTATTCGGTAACTTGATGGCGCTGACCCAGACGAATATTAAACGCCTGCTCGGTTATTCTTCCATTGCTCATTTAGGTTATCTGCTGGTGGCGATGGTGGCAGTACAGAACCACCAACTGTCAGAAGAAACGGTGGGTATCTATCTGGCCGGTTATCTGTTTAGCAGTATCGGGGCATTTGGCGTCGTTAGTCTAATGTCCAGCCCATATAAAGGGCCAGATGCAGATTCCCTCTACTCATACCGTGGTCTGTTCTGGCATAAACCTATTCTGTCAGCGGTCATGACGGTGATGATGTTGTCACTGGCGGGTATCCCAATGACGTTTGGCTTTATTGGTAAGTTCTACGTGATTGTATTGGGTGTGAAAGCGGAACTATGGTGGTTGACTGGTGCTGTGGTGGTGGGTAGTGCTATCGGTCTTTATTACTACCTGCGGGTGATGGTTAGTTTGTATTTGCCTGCGCCGAAAGCCCTTAACCGTGATGCTCCAAGGAACTGGGCATTGACTGCCGGTGGGATGGTTGTTCTGATTTCTGCATTACTGGTATTAGCGCTAGGTATCTGGCCTCAACCGTTGATTGATGTGATACAGCAAGCGAAAATTATTCTCTAATCGTTAGCCTGTTGTTACATTCGAAACATGAGAACCCGGTAAGGTTATTCTTACCGGGTTGTTGTAAATTTTAATAACGCTTTCTACTTCCTGAACTGCACTTTATAACGAGTTTTATTCACTATCGTACTGACTACTTGTATTTCTTGATGAAAATCAGGGGCGAACTGTATTTATTTCAGCAGAAACCCGCTGTATTGCAACTCCAGATTGTCAAGGTAGCTGAGCTGAGCATGTATAAGCTTAGTCAGGTTTTTCTGACTAGCTTGATCTTTGATTGTCTCCTGTAATTGATTGGCAAAGATAATCCATATTTGTTCTAGTTTAGTTGCCTGGAGTAGTAGGGTAGTGCGTTCTTTATCGATTTGATGCGCATTTTCTATACCGGCAATCCGTTGCTCTACACCTTTTAATTGGGTTTTTAAATCGTCGCAATCTTTGCCTAACTGAGAGATTTGTGTGTCCAATCTGATTCTGGCATCAGCCAGCTCAATGTACTTCAGTCCGGTGGAAATATGACCCAGGATTTTTTTAGCGATTTCGATGCCTTGCTTGATCGCCTGTTTGATAAGCTCTTTTTTAGGGCTATCTAGGTTCAGTTTGTCCAGCTCACTGGCATTGGGAATATAGTCCTTAAACATATCGGCCAGATTATATTGGCGAATAATATCTTGGCTTTCGATGATTTTGTTGCGATCTGGGAGCAGTTTGGCCTTATTCTGCTCTTTCAGGGCGATATCGGCTTGTAGCTCCGCTTTTCTTTCCTGCTCTTCTTTCAGGCTCTCCTCCAGGCGCTCTACAATAATGACATTACTAACATCGGCAATTTTGCTAGCCATTATGTTAGCTTCTTTGTGTAAGTTGGAAATGACGTTCTTGACATCTTTGTTCAGACTGTGGAGCTGCTCTGAACGGGCCTCCAACAGGGTATTTCGCGTCTCCTCATCCAGTTCAGGGTTTTCCAGAGCTGTATCAATTTCGATGATGGTTTGGAAATAGTCTTGAGGAGGAAGTTGTCTAAAGATGGTTTGTAGGTGAGGTATAGAATCGCGAGCGGCTTCATCGATATCACGGCTGTATACGCCTACCCGCAGAATTTTTTCCTGGATGATTTCAATGCCCGATTTTTGCTGGTGTGCTAAACGCCAGATGTTTTTCACCGCTTGGCTCAAAGTTTTTACGCTAACTTCTGGATAAATAATAGTTTTCTGAGGGAAAGTGATGACTTCAGTCATTTTAGTACTCCTTTTTCTGTAATCCTGAGTAATACGAGGAACGATTAGTTATAGCGATGTTTGTATTCTTTCAATGCTTGATCGAAAACCTTGACTAATTGTTTAGCGGAACCTTCTACCTCTTTCCAGGGGCTTATTACTTGCTGGAATTTAGTTATAAAAGAGGTCAGGTTCAGTGCATCGTTAATTTGGCCGAATTTATCTTTAGAAGCATTGAGCTGGGTCAGCATGGATTGCCACATGTAATCCAAATGGTTCAGAGCTACTTCTGCATCCAACAAGCGGGTATCAATATCGCTGAAATCAAGGGATAAATTAGTAATAGACTTTTGCAATGAGCGTTTACCTTTAATGTTTTCTTCCAGGCTACGTACTTCTTCGAGCAGCATGTTTTTTCGTTTTCGTACTTCTTCTGCCTTGGAGCCAAAGATGCCACCGGTAATCGCGAGACCTATAAGCCCTCCGGCGATACCGGAAAAAGCCAGACCCACAAATTTGTTGTAATCTTGCCTAAGTTGGTCGATTTCTGCTTTTTTCTCGATGATTTTTTCGTCTAGATCTTCAATGTTGACTGACATTTTATTGTCTTTCATCAGCTTTCTTTTACTTTCAACCTGTGGTTGTAAGCCCATAGCAATCCTACCGTTTGTCAGTCTGCCGCCGATAAGTTTTAATTTGAAATCGGATACTTCGTTTTTGACCTTTTCGGTTTTCTGTCGTTGTTTCTCAATATCGCTTTTCATGGTGTCGAGGATCTCTGCCAGAGCATACGATACTTCTCTATCTTCATGGGTGTAAGTTATCTCTGAAAGTTGTTTATTTGAGATATCTCCCAATTTTCTCTTGATGCGTTCAATAATTGGCATCTCATTGATGATACTGAGTATATTCTCTCCGGTTTCGGTAATTTGTTTACCAATGATTTCTAGATCTATGCTTTGTTGTAAAACATCTCTTTCTACTTCACTCCAGCTAAGTGAATGGATACGAATTTCTTCAAACAAAGTATGAATATCCTCTGGTTCCAGTCCAGCGATATTGACTTTTTGGTAGCCAAGATAGCTTTTTACTTCCTCAATATTAAAAGGTAGTGATAGCCCTTTCTTAACATACAGTTTGATATTAATCAGGTCTTCTTTGGTAAATATTCCTCCGGGGCGTGCAACACCTTCTTGTTTACCAGTCAGTAATTGCAAGGTAGCCAAGGGAATATCTGTTTCGTTTAGTGTTTTTTCCGCTGGAAGTTGAGCTAATAACATATATTTCTCCATTAATGGTTCTTGCTTTATTGAAAAATTATTAAATACATCAAGGCACAACCGGACGCCATAATACTCATATTGCTAAATTGATGTTGTATTTTTTATTGAATAATCTTAATTAAAAATACAAATATTACCGTGATTGATTGTTTGAAAAATAGTTTAATTCATGAGTTTTATTAAATATTTTTTTACATTACTATTAATTTTAAACAAAATTATTTATGGTTTTTGTATGTCTGATATATGAAATTAAATATCGTGAATTATTATTGTTTTAGTAATTAAATGTAAAAATACCACTTTGGTTTTCTTGTTTATATGTCTTAAATATTTGTTTTTTTATTGGCATTAGGATGTTGGAATATAAGTTATTTAAAAGTGTTTTTTAAAAATCACATTTAAAACAATTGGTTGTATTTGTTTTGATGATGTGATGATTATATGATTCTTACCTTTTTAATTTAAAAGGTAGTTAATGTGGTATTCTTGTAAAGAATAAGTCAGATGTTTTTTGATTTGTCATTTATAGCTTGTTTGAAAAATAGATAGAATTGTATTCTATTTACCTTATGTCATTGAATTAATGTTTTGATTTATATTTTAATTGAAGTCTTAATTATTCATATAATGGTTAGAATTAACAAATAAGGTGGATGTTTTTATAATTATATTTAGCTATTGTGCAAATAAAATATGTTTTTTATAGAAAATGTTTTTTCAAAAGATAAATATTTATTTCTTGGTTGATAATAACGGTATTTATTTAGTAAACTTTTCGTAGTAAATGAAAGAACCGTTTTTTTGTAAATTGCATATACCCAATGGGTATATCATGTCTTTTGGGGCAGGAATTGTGAATCAAAATACATTGAATAATGAACAAGCTAGAGAAGTTGGTATCCAACAGATTTCATTTCCTTTGACAACCGATTGCCGTACTTACTGGCTGCAAGTCAGTTTCCACAGATGCGGATCTGGGGGCTGAATGCCTGGGATCGTTATTGAAAGGCGAGTGAGTTAGCAAAAATGGTTTCCGATTAATTGTCAATTCATTGAACTAGGATAAAGAAATAATTATCCGTGTCGTTAGGATACTGATAGTCAGCTTTTATAAATATTTTCTGAGTAAAGTATGTCAAACAGCGCATTTAACCGCCGCTGGGCGGAACTCTTATTGGAAGCACTTACTCGCAACGGATTACGTCATGTTTGCATTGCGCCAGGTTCACGTTCCACGCCTTTAACAATAGCCGCAGCGTCAAATAACAAACTGATTTGCCATACTCATTTTGACGAACGCGGGTTAGGACATCTGGCACTGGGATTGTCTAAAGCAAGTAAAGAGCCTGTTGCTATTATCGTTACTTCTGGGACCGCAGTGGCAAACCTCTATCCTGCATTAATTGAAGCCAGTTTAACGGGTGAACGAATCGTTTTCCTTACTGCCGATCGGCCTCCGGAATTGATGGATTGTGGTGCGAATCAGGCTATCCGTCAGAATGATATTTTTGCTTCTTATCCATGCCAAACAATTTCTTTGCCAAGACCGACAGCTGATATAACAGCGAGCTGGTTAGTTTCTGTTATAGATCATGCTATGGCGAATTTGCAACATGGAGCCTTGCATATTAATTGCCCATTTGCTGAGCCATTATATGGCAATGAAGAACCTCCTTATGATGAGTGGTTGCAGCAGTTAGGCAATTGGTGGAAAAGTAACAAGCCTTGGTTGAGTCAGCCAGTCACTAATGTTGTGCCAGAAGTTCCGGATTGGCATTATTGGCAACAGAAACAAGGCATTGTATTGGCGGGTCGAATGAGTGCTCAAGAGGGCGTTAAGGTGGCTAAATGGGCAAAGACATTGGGCTGGCCGCTGATTGGCAATGTGCTTTCACAAACTGGACAACCATTACCTTGCGCCGATTTATGGTTGAATAATCCCCATGCACAGGAAATTTTAGCTCAGGCGCAATTGGTGGTGCAGTTTGGTTCCAGCCTGACAGGAAAACGTTTGTTACAGTGGCAGGCTAAATGTCAGCCAGAGGAGTTTTGGATTATTGATGCCATACCAGGGCGGCTTGATCCTGCTAATCATCGTGGCAGAAAATTAACCTGTAATATTGCTGACTGGTTATTGGCTCATCCGGCACAATCGCGTACACCGTGGGCAGAAGAGCTTATAATCTGGTCAGAGAGAGCGGTTAATTGCGTCAGGACAGAACTGGCAGGGAAATTCAGTGAAGCAGCTGTAGCTTATCGATTGAATGAATTATTGCCTGAATGCGGACAGTTATTTGTGGGAAACAGCTTGATTGTTCGTCTGATAGATGCACTTGGACAATTGCCAGCAGGGTATCCGGTCTACAGTAACCGAGGTGCAAGCGGCATTGATGGGTTAATTTCCACTGCGGCGGGAATACAACGAGCAACAGCAAAGCCAACCTTGGCTATTATCGGTGATTTATCTGCCCTTTATGATCTGAATAGCTTGGCACTATTGCGCCATCCTACCTCTTCAACGGTATTAATAGTCGTCAATAATAACGGTGGACAAATTTTCTCTTTACTGCCAACACCAGAAGAGGAAAGGCAACGTTTTTACTGCATGCCTCAATACGTCAATTTTGATCATGCGGCGGCTATGTTTGGCCTGAAATATGTTAGCCCACAAAGCTGGACTGACTTGAAACAGTGTACTGAACAAGCATGGCAACAAAATGAAACTACATTGATTGAACTGAAAGTACCAGATAGAGAAGGCGCTGAGTGTTTGCAACAGCTTTTAAAACAGGTGGTTATGCTGTGAATCTGGTTTGCCATAAGTTCAACAGTCACAATGATCGCCCGTGGCTGGTTTGGTTGCATGGATTATTGGGCCGTGGTGATGAATGGCTGCCATTAGTGAAGCGGTGTGCTCTGTATCCTTCATTGATAATAGATTTACCTGGTCACGGCGATTCCGCAGAGGTGCAGATAAAAGATTTCACAGATATGAATCGTCTTTTGTCGGAAACGTTAAGAGAACAGCAAATTGATCAATATTGGTTACTTGGCTACTCTCTGGGTGGGCGCATTGCCATGAATTATGCCTGTTATGGTGATATTCAGGGGCTATGTGGGTTGCTGGTTGAAGGGGGAAATCCGGGCTTGTTTTCCCGGCAGGAGCGCAATGATCGTCTTGACCACGATAGAGGTTGGGCCAGACGTTTTCGTTCCCAGCCGATTGAACAAGTTTTGTCTGACTGGTATCAGCAGACAGTATTTTCTGATCTATTACCTGAACAGCGCCAGCAACTGATTAAAGTACGTAGCCAGAATAATGGCAGTTGTGTGGCTGATATGCTGGAAAATACCTCACTTGGGCATCAACCTTGGCTGGTTCCTGTACTGCAACAACTCACATTACCTTTTATTTATCTGTGTGGTGAAAATGACGAGAAATTTCAGCAATTGGCAAAACATTATGCCTTACCCCTGCAAACTATCCCGCATGTTGGGCATAATGTTCACCGAGCAGATGCGGCGGCGTTTGCTGCGGCAATAAACCATTTTTTATCACTCTTTGATTGTAAGGAATTATGAGTATGATTTACCCGAGCGAAGAAGAACTTTATGCCCGAATTGAATGGCAGGACTGTTCCGAAGGATTTGAAGATATTCTTTATCACAAATCCACCGATGGCATTGCGAAAATCACCATCAATCGCCCGCAAGTACGTAATGCGTTCCGTCCACTGACAGTTAAAGAGATGATGCAGGCATTAGATGATGCTCGTTATGATGGTTCTATCGGTGTGATTATGCTGACTGGTATGGGTGAAAAAGCCTTTTGTGCTGGTGGCGATCAGAAAATCCGAGGTGACTACGGGGGTTATAAAGATGCCAACGGCATGCATCACCTGAATGTATTGGATTTTCAGCGCCAAATCCGTAATTGTCCAAAACCTGTGGTTGCTATGGTTGCCGGCTATGCTATTGGTGGCGGTCATGTATTGCATTTGGTGTGTGATCTAACTATTGCTGCTGATAACGCTATTTTTGGTCAGACCGGGCCTAAAGTCGGCTCTTTTGACGGTGGTTGGGGGGCGTCTTATATGGCGCGAATTGTCGGTCAGAAAAAAGCGCGTGAAATCTGGTTCCTGTGTCGTCAGTATGATGCTAAACAAGCCTTAGAGATGGGGCTGGTTAACACGGTTGTACCTTACGCGGATCTGGAAAAAGAGACAGTTCGCTGGTGCCGTGAAATGTTGGAAAATAGCCCAATGGCTTTGCGTTGCTTGAAATCTGCTCTGAATGCTGACTGTGATGGTCAATCTGGATTGCAGGAACTGGCAGGTAACGCCACGATGCTTTTCTACATGACAGAAGAAAGTCAAGAGGGACGTAATGCCTTCAATGAGAAACGCAACCCTGATTTCAGCAAATTTAAACGTAACCCATAATGCGTACCGCAACTTTATACCGATTCAGCTTGCCGATGGAAACAGGCGTTGTCCTGCGATATCAGCGGCTTAAAACCCGTGATGGCTTTCTGGTTCACTTGCAGGAAAATGGTCAACAGGGATGGGGTGAAATTGCACCTCTGCCCGAATTCAGCAAGGAAACGCTTGAGCAAGCGGGTGAAACTGCGATGACATGGCTTAAACAGTGGTGCCTTGGTGCTGACCCTGACGAAAGTGAATTACCTTCTGTGGCATTCGGGATTAGCTGTGCAGTAGCTGAATTACAGAGTAAATTGCCGAAGGAAGCTGATTACCGAAAAGTGCCATTGTGTAATGGTGATCCTGATGAACTGATTGTTCGTCTTAGTAAAATGAGTGGACAAAAAGTCGCCAAGGTAAAAGTCGGGCTGTATGAAGCTGTACGTGACGGTATGGTGGTTAATGTTCTGTTGGAAGCAGTACCGGACTTAGCTTTGCGGCTGGATGCTAACCGTAGTTGGAGCCGTGTTAAAGCGGGTGGCTTTGCTAAATATGTGAATCCTGATTACCGCAACCGAATTGCCTTTTTGGAAGAGCCTTGTCAAACCGCGAAAGAGTCGCTTGCTTTTGCCCGTGATACAGGGATCGCCATTGCATGGGATGAAAGTGTCCGTGATGAAGGCTTTAAAGTAGAGGCTCAGAAAGGGGTTGCCGCTATTGTTATCAAACCCACGTTAGTTGGCAGTCTTGCCCGTTGCCGTCAGTTGATTTCAGCAGCACACAATGCTGGATTAGAGGCGGTGATCAGCTCCAGTATTGAAACCAGTTTCGGCCTGACTCAGCTTGCTCGCATTGCTCATTGGATGACACCTGCGACTATTCCGGGATTGGATACGCTGGAATTGATTCAGTGTCAGTTAGTGCGTTGTTGGCCGGGTAGCACGATTCCAGTAAAAGGATTGGACGAGTTAGAAATCGCATGGTGCAGTTAAATCCATTTACCCAGTGGCCGTGGCGCTACTGGGCATCACTTAATCCTGAAAATATTGCCATTAGGTTGCCGGATCGCTCTCTAAACTGGCATCAGTTGGTTGCTTCTTTGGATGCAATAGCGGCCAATTTTCGCCAACAGGGGGTAGTTGAAGGGAGTGGTGTAATGTTGCGAGGGAAGAATAGTGAAGAGATGCTGTTTTGTTATCTTGCAGCACTACAGTGTGGTGCGCGGGTATTACCGTTGAATCCTCAATTGCCTGAAATACTCTTGTCTGAATTACTGCCACGTTTGAAGATTGATTTTGTTGCTGATTTCTGTGGTGATGATTTGCCCGTTATAAATGCCAGTCCCCTTAATTGGCAAAGTAACTCACTGAATTATGATGATAGTGCTGCCGCATGGGATGCAATGCGCCCAGCCAGTATGATTTTGACTTCTGGCTCTTCCGGATTGCCTAAAGCGGCTGTTCACTCAATCTATGTCCATCTTGCTAGTGCGCAAGATGTACTTTCTGTGATGAATTTCCAGCAGCAAGATAGTTGGTTGCTTTCATTGCCGCTGTTTCATGTCTCTGGTCAGGGGATTATTTGGCGCTGGTTAATGAAAGGCGCTTCTCTGGTACTGAGAGATATTAATCCCCTGGAACATGCTTTGGCAGATTGTACTCATGCTTCATTGGTGCCGACTCAGCTCTGGCGGTTGCTGGAGCAATCACAAAATCAGCTACCAAATTTGAAAGAAGTGCTTCTGGGTGGTGCGCTGATCCCGGTTGAGTTGACTCAAAGGGCAGAACGGAGAGGCATTCGTTGTTGGTGTGGTTATGGCTTGACGGAACTGGCTTCAACGGTATGCGTTAAACGGGCAGATAATCTCCCCGGTGTCGGTAATCCCTTACCGGGTAAGGAAATTCGGTTGATAAATGAAGAAATTCATATTCGTTCTGATAGCCTTGCCAGTGGATATTGGCTGGATGGTAAATTACAACCATTGACTGATAGTAATGGTTGGTTTCACACCCGAGATCGGGGAGTGATACAAAATGGTGAATTACGCATACTTGGTCGAATGGATAATCAATTTTTCAGCGGTGGAGAAGGTATTCAACCGGAAGAAATTGAACGGGTGATTAACACTTATCCACAAGTAGAACAAAGCTTTGCTGTTCCTGTACCCGATCCTGAATTTGGTTATCGTCCCGCTGTTGTCATCGACAGTAATTCGTCTGAAGTCATTGATTCATTGCCCGAATGGCTGATTGATAAACTGGCTTCTTTTCAGCGTCCAGTGGCTTACTATCTGTTGCCTCAGCAGTTTAAAAATAGCGGCATTAAAATTTCCCGTCAGCAAATCAAAAACTGGGTGTTGGATTTGCCTGGTTTTTCTTGAACTAGATTAACTAACCTATCATAGTGATATGTATCTTTTTGATAGGATACTTCATGGAAGAAAATGAATTGCCTATGATCAGAGAATTTCCTCTGAGTTCTGTATCAGCAAAGAGAATTATCAATGAGTTAGCTGAGAATCACACGGGACGTATTAAATATACGCATCATGTTAAACAAAGAAGGATTGAGCGAGGAGTGACGATTCGGCAAATCATTAACATATTAAAGAGCCGATATAACCATATAACAGAGCAACCACATCAAACGGCAGGTGGTGACTGGAAGTTCAATCTTCAAGCATTGCCGCGGGAGAATTAATCGAAGCCGTTATTGTTTTAAAAAGATGTGATTATGCCCCGTCTTGTTTTGTGATTACGGTGATAGTTAAATAAGGATAATATTATGTATCATTATGTTGAAAGTGGATTATCAAATATTTGGTTAGAGAATGGATTTCAACAGGAAATAACTGATGGTGAAGTTTATATCAGTATCGATAATCTTGATGAATTACATCGTCTAATTTCTAAAGTATTAGTTTCATTGAAACGCCCACTATCAGCAGAAGAAATGCGTTTTTTACGCATTGAAATGAATATGTCTCAAAAGCTCCTATCAAATCTGCTGGGAGTCGATATTCAGACAATTGCCCGCTGGGAAAAGGGGCAGTCCAGTATTCCAAGAGTGGCTGATGTTGCTTTGCGTTCTCTTTATGCAGAATCAATTGATGAACAAAATTATATCGGTGAAATGCTGAGAAAGTTGTCAGAAACCAGTATCCAGCAGCAAATAGAAAAATTGGTTTTTGCTGAAAAGGGTAAGATGTGGCAAAAGCTGATGATGTAAATAAAGCATTGAACTCTGCGTACTGCCCATTATTTATTATGTAATAATGGGCAGAGACTGTTAAAGAACGGTGTTGTTAGAAATTAGCCTTTGATTTTTTTCAGGGCTTTTTCAACACCATCGCCGTATTCTGGGTGAACTTTTCTAAATAGCTCAACCTGACGACGTTGAGTATCTTCATGTGCTTGCGATAGCTCACTGGCGATACGATCAAACATACGTTGATGCTCTTTACTGTTTATTAACATAAACAGTTTACGAGGCTGGCTGAAATAATCTTCATCTTGACGATGGTTCCAGTTGTCAGCATCTCCTTCTAAAGCTAATGATGGATGTTTGAATTCAGGTTGTTCCTGGAACAACCCTGCGTTGTTTGGTTCATAAGTCACAGTATTGCCGCTGTTACCGTCGACACGCATTGCACCATCACGGTGATAATTATGGAACGGACAACGAGGAGTATTGACCGGAATTTGATGGTGGTTAACGCCAAGACGATAACGCTGAGCATCACCATAAGAGAACAGGCGACCCTGTAACATCTTATCAGGGGAGAAACTAATACCGGGTACGACATTAGCAGGGTTAAACGCGGCTTGTTCAACTTCTGCGAAATAGTTTTCAGGGTTACGGGTCAGCTCGAAATAACCGACTTCGATCATTGGATAGTCGCCGTGAGGCCATACTTTTGTCAGATCAAATGGGTTGTATGGTACTTGAGCCGCTTCTTTCTCTGGCATTATCTGAACTTTCAGTTTCCAGCGGGGATAATCGCCTTGTTCAATGGCTGTAAACAAGTCGCGCTGAGAACTTTCACGATCTTTACCAACTAGCGCTTCCGCTTCTTCGTCCATCAGGTTTTTGATACCTTGTTGGCAACGGAAATGGAATTTCACCCAGAAACGTTCATTATCTGAGTTGATAAAGCTGAATGCATGACTACCAAAACCGTGCATATGGCGGAAAGATTTAGGCATACCACGGTCACTGAAATCAATGGTTAGTTGGTGCAGTGATTCAGGCTGGTAAGAGAAAAAATCCCATTTATAGGCAGGATTACGCAAGTTGGTATGTGGATCACGTTTAACAACATGGTTAAGATCTGGGAATTTCAGGGGATCACGAAGGTAAAATATGGGTGTATTGTTACCCACTAAATCCCAGTTACCTTCTTCTGTATAGAATTTAAGTGCAAAACCACGAATATCACGTTCAGCGTCGGCTGCTCCGCGTTCACCGGCTACTGTTGAAAAACGGGCAAACATTTCTGTTTTTTTGCCTATTTCAGAAAAAATCTTAGCGCGGGTATATTTGGTGATATCGTTAGTGACGACAAAGGTTCCATAAGCTCCAGAGCCTTTGGCATGCATACGACGTTCTGGAATAACTTCACGGTCAAAATGGGCGAGTTTTTCTAAAAACCAAACATCCTGCAACATCATAGGGCCGCGTTGTCCCGCGGTAATAACGTTATTGTTGTCAACGACGGGAGCTCCTGCAACCGTTGTAAGTCCTCTCTTTTTCATCACACTTCTCCTGTTTTACATGAAAAAAAACAGCGGGATCGCTGATAAGGAAAATGTTTTGGTCAACAGATTAAAATTTTTTCCTGATATTATTTTTTTCTCTATTGTTGAGTAGAAAAATTATTTTATATGAGTAATGATTGCATTAAATAAATTCAATAAAACAAATCCACACATATTTAGTAAGTATAGATGATTCATTTGTTTTTGTTGTCTCTAGATTTAATTGTGTTTAAGTAAAATACTTAAGATTAAGTAAATAAAGGGGAAATATAATGAAGGCTTATCTTATTGCGGGAACGACCAGTTTGTTATTAATCGCTGGATCAGCAAATGCGATTTCTATTAATCTTCAAGCGGGTCGTCATTTTACCAATACTTCAGCTGCAATTGGTGATAATAGTGCTGGATTATCTTTTAATGGTAACTGGGCACGCAGTGATCATAATGGGCACCTGGGAAGTTTTGGCACCGCATTTAGTCTGCCTGTTGGTCCGTTAACCGCCAGTGTTGGCGGTAAAGCGCTCTATTTATCACCTAAAGATGGAAAAGATGGCGGGGCACTGGCTGGAGGCGTCGGTTTGAGCTGGGCTGTTACACCGTCTTTATCCCTGTATGGTGAAGTTTACGGTGCTCCGTCTGGTTTAACTTCCGGTATTGATTCTTATACTGAGGCGAATGGGGGTTTGCGTTTTACAGTATTTAAACCGCTGACAGTGGATGCAGGTTATCGAATGATGAATATGAGAGGGAAAGAGGGGTATCGGGATAACAAACTGGCTGATGGATTTTATGTTGGTGTCGGTTTGAATTTCTGATCCAATTTTATGAAATTGTCCACACTATTTCTGATGTGGACAATTTCAATTCCTGATTAACCCACTTCTGGCAGTAATCCGCTAACAATACCAATCTGGATAGCAATAACAGCAATCCCGCAAAGAAACACCAGAACCAAAGCGGGCTTTCCGCCTTTGACCCGATAAGCAGTTTGTTCAATTTGGCGGCTGCGCCATGCCAGCATTGAAGGTAAAAGCAGCGCAAGAATAGACAGCGCTACCGCCGCGAAAGTCAGAGCCATAACAAAGTTTGGGTAGTATAAAGCGCAAAGTAACGGTGGAACAAAAGTCACTACACCTGTTTGCAGGCGGCCTGTTGCATTTTTGCGGCGTTTGAACAGATCTGCTATGTAATCGAACAAACCTAAAGAGACACCAAGAAATGAGGTTGCCAGTGCTAAGTCGGCAAATAGATGGACAGCAAGCTCTACTCGCGGAGTCGCGACAACTTCTCTCACCGCTTGTAATAGTCCATTTAGCCCAGATTGTTCTGCCAGAATGCCGACAAAAGTATGGGAAGAAATTGCGCCCAGCGTAGTTAATTGCCACAGGATATAAGCCGCCAGTGGGATAGCACTACCGATAACAAATATCTTGCGTAATTTACGGGTATCGCCGCCCATATAACTCACAATACTTGGCACACTGCCGTGAAAGCCAAAAGAGGTGAATACCACAGGAATGGCTGATAATACTAAGCCTTGCTCTACAGGCATTGAGAGCAAGTTAGTGCTTTTGATATGGGGCATCATGACTGCCAGCATAATAATCAGGAAGATGATTTTTGCGGTAAACAACAGGCGGTTCACCATATCAACAGATTGCGTACCGATAGAGACAACACTACCTGCCACAATGGTGAAAGTCAGTATCCCAAATGATACGGAAACAGGTTTATCCAGCCATGAAGAGAGGCTGCCGGATAGCAATTCACCTGCACCACTGATATAAGCTGTTGTCAGGGCATACATCAGGAATAGCATACTGAAACCGGTAAGCCATTGACCGCCACGTCCCAGATAGCGTTTTGCCAGTGTTCCCAACCCCGTATTTGCCGGGTTGTACTGGTAAACTTCCACCAGCAATAAAGCGGTATAGCTCATCAAAACCCAAAGAGCGACTAACATCACGAAAGTTGTACCAAAGCCAACACCAGCTGCCGCCAGTGGCATAGCCAGCATTCCTGCACCAATTGTTGTTCCCGCTACGATAAAAATACTGCCAAGAGTGCGATTCTTCACGCTTTCCTCTGTTTCTGAATTGATTGAAATCGTTATAGAAAGGTAGGCTAAAGGATCAATTTATTTCTGTCAAACAAGGGTTACATCAAGTGTAAATAAATAATTGCATTCTATATTTTTGTATTAATCTGAGTTATGTATTTCATTAAATATAAACAGTTACTTGTTTTGTTAATTTATAACAGATAGGGTTATTGATCACATTTAAAGGTAATTCTTATTATTATTATCTGAATTTGTAGGTAGGATAAGACATTATTAATTCTTTTAACAATTGGTTTATTGTGAAATAAAGATTATCAATGGAAAGAATATTTGTTTGTCTAAGAAGGGTGGTGGTATCTGTTTCGTTAGTTATATCAGCGGAGGCTTATGCTTCAGAGTTTATTAGTCCTGCAGATCAGGAAATTATCACTCAACAACAGAAAGCATTATTGCAGCAAGCTCAACAGCAACGGGAGGCGTTACGTAACAACATCACTTTGTCTCCAGCTTTAGAGCCCAAAACTGATGGCGCTGAATCTGTTTGTCATACCGTTCACCATATTCAATTTGAAGGGGCTGAGAGTCTTTCCCAGTCAGTAAGGGAAAAACTAATACAGCCTTATTTATCCCGTTGTTTAACCTTGCCAGACATTAATGAGCTGGTGCGTAAAGTATCGAATGCCTATATCGAGCGAGGTTATGTCACTTCTCGGGCTGGGCTCAGAGCACAGGATTTATCCACCGGTATGCTCGTTATTACCGTGAGTGAAGGCAAAGTTGAATCAATCACACTTGATGGTGAGACATCACTCTCATTGAAAATGGTCTTTCCGGGAATGGTTGGTAAGACACTGAATCTGCGGGATATTGAACAGGGGATGGAACAACTGAACCGGCTTCCTTCCCAACAGATAAGCATTGATATTCAGCCGGGAAAACAGCCCGGTTATTCTGCGGTTATCTTAAAACGAATATCGACTCGTTTGCTGGTTGGTGCCAACTTGGGGGCAGATAATAGTGGTCAAAAAAGTACTGGCACCGGGCAAATCAACGCCAGTGTGAACCTGGATAATCCATTACATCTTGCTGACCAGTGGTCATTATCCGCTAGTCGCAACAGTGATTTCCGCAATAACCACCAGAGCCGGAGCCTTTCTGCCAATGTGACGGTTCCTTATGGCTACTGGTTGTTCAGTTATCAATATGTGTGGAACGATTCTTTTCAGAACGTTCCGATCGGTTTACAAATCTATCGTTATGAAGGTGACAACCAGACTCACCGGCTAGCAATAAACCGGACGTTGTATCGTGACGGTGAACAGAAACTGGTTCTGAATGTAGGAATAACACATCGTCAGACGACTAATTTGTTTGCAGGAAAGAAATTATCCATCAGCAGCCCGATCTTAAGTGTTGCTAATCTTGGTGTTAATTACAGTTCGGTACTGGCGGGTGGCTATATCACTTTCAACCCTGCATTGAGTTATGGCTTACCCGTGTTAGGTGCAACAAAATATGACCCGCATTTCCCGGATGCTCCACGTAGCCAATTTCGCAAATTCAGCCTGAGTGCTAGCTATTTTATCCCGGTTACCGACTCCGTCTATTACCTTTCATCCATTTACGGCCAGACCACACTGGACAACCTTTACGCCAGCGAACGCCTCTCATTGGGAGGGCAATACTCCGTTCGGGGGTTTAAAGAGCAATATCTTACCGGCAATCGAGGTGGATATTTGCGCAACGAATTAAACTGGCGGGTGTCAAAGCTTCCTGCGCTGGGTGAATTGGCCTTAACCGGTGCGTTGGATGCCGGTTGGTTACAGGAAAAAACAGGGCAAATTGATGGTGGTAACGTTGCAGGCACCGCGCTTGGTGTCTCACTGATCAACCACAGGTTCAACCAGATGATGACTTTAGGAACGCCATTGATCCACCCTAACCATCTGAAACCGGATAACTGGGTGGTTTACTGGTCTGCATCACTGACTTTTTAGCGATGCAATACAGGGAGTAATACCAATAACCTTGTACTTAAATGAAAAAAGGATGGAACGATGGATAGATATAACAACCCTATGGCAAAGGGTGCTTGTTATTTTTTAATTTATCTGACTGCGATATATCCCCTGCATCCGGCTATAGCGGCTGGGATCACACCTGATAATAACCGAACACAGGTACAAATTCAGGGAAATGTGCCGGTTGTTAATATTGCTACTCCTAATAGTGCCGGAATATCTCACAACACCTATAAAGAGTTTAATATTGCCGCTCAAGGAGCAGTGCTCAATAACGCTACTCAGGCGGCTAAGTCACAATTAGCCGGGCAATTAAATGCAAATAGCAACTTAAAAGGTAAAGCTGCCGAATTAATTATTAATGAAGTCACCGGTAATGGGCGGTCTGACCTGCAAGGCAAACTGGAGGTATTGGGTAATAAAGCCAATGTGATGATTGCCAACCCTAATGGCATTACCTGTGATGGCTGTGGTTTTATCAATACCGGCAGTGCAACATTGACTACCGGTAAGCCTCAATTTGATAAACAGGGCGCGTTGGAAGTATTGGAGGTTAAAAAAGGCCAGATTACTATTGGTGGCAAGGGGCTGGATGGTAAGACAACGGATTATATCGATATTATCAGCCGGGCGACTGAATTAAATGGAAAAATTCAGGCTAATCATTTATCCCTTACACAAGGTGCTAACCGGATTGATTTTAATGATGGCACAGTGAAAACAATCACTGGAGAAGGCGCTAAACCTCAATTAGCGGTTGATACCAAAGCATTAGGTGGAGTGACCAGCGTGATATTACCTTAAACGTTAATGGTAAAATTGAGCTGGGAAATGTCAAAGCTAAAACGGATTTTAATCTTAGTGCTAAAGAAACCCATATTGCGCCAAATATCAAGGTACAGGCAGAACGGGATATGACTCTGGCAAGTACCCAACTGGATAATAAAGGCAGTGTGATTGCCAGTCGGGATATGCGGGTATTGAGTGATACTGTGCGCAATACCGGAGATAAAGCACTTCTGCAAGCCAATAATCATATGTGGATACAGAAGGATGCTCAAGGGAATAAAAGTTCTCTGATTGAAAATAAGTCTGCAACAATAAAGACCGTGAAAGGGGATTTGGTTGTCAGGACTCATAAACTAGAGAATGTCAGGGAAGTATTGACCCCAGTCTGGCGGGAAAGTGAGGCGAACTCAACCTCTTTTACCGAAAATTTTATAGGTGGAACGATTGAGGATCACAGTATCTTTCTTTTTCTCTTAACACCTTATTTTAACAACGCGCCTCCAGGAAAATGGTTTGGGCATGTTAATATCAAAGAGCACCCTTATGTTAACCATAGTCGAAAAGAATTAGTGATAGGAAAAAATGCTCATGAAGGAAATATTACCTCCGGAAGTAATCTATATATCAATAGTGATAACCTGCTGAATGCAGAAAGCAAAATAGCCGCGGCAAAAGATATTATATTGACAGGTAAAACGTTTAATAATTATAACACAATCCTGGGGAGAATTGATGGATATACAAAATACAGACTCCCTGATAGTCAAGATTTAATGAAGTTAGGCCACTCCATGGATGATATTAAGAAAAATTACCAGGGGTTTACTATTGATGATCCAAAATACCGGAGTTTAATCAAGGAAAAAGAGTATTCTGGCTTCTCACAACTTCAGATTATCCCGGCAATAATCTCAGCCGGACAAAATTTGGTTGCAGACTTTAAAGATAATATCCATATTGGTCATTCGTCACTGCCTTATGATCCCAAAATGATTCAGGAAGTTGTGGTTACAGAAACCCCGGAGTCCATTAAAGCCAAAAATATTCTTCTGCATGCGGGTAAAATTAATGTCTCCGGTCTTATAAAGACCGTAGAAAATATAACTTTTGTCGCGGAAGATTCTATTAAAATAGGAGAAGGAATACTGAAGGCAGCTAATAATATTTCTATTAGTGCACCTAATAATATAGAGCTGAACCAAAGTGAACTCAAAAGTAACGATATTACACTCATCAGTCGTCTTGGTGAGGTAAAATCATATACCAGTCAATCGCTCCACTATTTTCATTCTGATGGTCTTCGCTGGTTGGGGAGTATTGAAGCCAGCAGGGACTTAACTGTTTCAGCGGGGAGCAATCTTTATCTGCACAACACATTACTGGCACCGCAGAGCCGTAATATATCGTTGAGTGCGAACCGCGGCATCAAGATAGAAAATGACAATGCGGTGTTGAGCAGTCTTATGCTTTCCAGACCGATGACTGCTCAAACAGAACAAGAGTTATTTAACCGTATGCTGTCCGCCGGGAAGATTAAAGCCACGGGTTCAATCACGATGAATTCTGGCAGCCTTCCGCTGGAATTGCGGGGCGCAAATATGACGGCAGGGAAAGATATCAGTCTCACTTCCGCTCTCGATATCAACCTTAATTATCGTGAACTTGACCCTAAATTTAAGCCTCTATTTTCTTCTACCCGCACATCAGAACTGGTCAGTAAGATTCAGGCAGGCGGTAATTTGCTGATTAATTCAGGGCGTAATCTGAGTGCACAGAGCGCCATACTGTCTGCGAAGGGCAATACATTGTTACTGGCCGGACAAGATATGCTGATCGGCGGGCTTCCTTATTCCGCTATTGAAAACCCGGATGACAACCGGAAAGATGAACGTCATTTAGTGGCTAAAATCAGCGGAGATAAGAGTCTGACTTTGGCGGCAGGCGGGGCCTTAACTACCCAAGGCGCGAGTCTTAATTCTGGTGGTGATATCACTTTGACTTCCGGGGGCAATATGCGTTTTGAATCCGTGCAGAACCACGCCTACCGGGAAGGTAACAGGGAATTCACGGAATCTGTGACTCAGCAAGGCACCGAACTGACCGGCGGCGGCGTACTGACCGTGATCTCAAACGGCAGTATTCTTTTCCAAGCCACCAAACTGGCGGCTAAAGGGGCTATGGATGTCGCCGCAAAAGGCGGTTATCTGTACGCGCAGGCAATGGAAGAATCCAGTCATTATGAGAAAACAGAAACAAGTCGTAACTGGTATGGCAAGAAGAAAACCCATAAACGCACCCGTCATGATGTCACCAACAAAGTCACTGAATTTATCGCTGGTGGTGATATTAACTTGTTAAGCCGGGATGACAGCACTTACGAAGCCAGCAAAATTGCCACCAATAAAAATGCCAAATTGACCAGCACGCACGGTAAAGTCAATTTTAAAGCAGTAAAAAATACTACCTTTGAACAGACTATTACCCACTCAAAAGGCTTTTATATCAAACATAGGGATAAAGGTTATACCAAAGACACGTGGGTTCTTCCTGCTATTCATATTGGCGGAAAACTTACCGTAGATGCAGCAAATGGTGTTAGCGCTGATATCAAAGCAAAAAATGGTCAGACATTACAGAATGCCATATCAATCTTCGGTAATACGCCGGAAACGGCTTGGCTGAAAGGACTCAGTGAACGTAAAGATGTTCAATGGAATTTGGTCAAGGATGCTTATAACAGTTGGGATCATAAGAGCCAGCATTTAAATCCGGTGGTTTCTGCGGTGATTGCTATTGCAGCGGCGGCGGCAACAGCCGGCAGCTCTCTGGTAGCATCTGTTACATCTTCTGTGGGTAATAGTGTTGCGGGTGGGGCGTTAACTGCGGGTATGTCATCACTGGCTGCACAGGCGGCAGTCGCTATTGTGGATAATCAGGGGGATATATCCAAAGCGCTAAAAGTATTAGGTAGCAGTGATTCTGTTAAATCAACAATTACCTCAATGGCGATTGGTGGTGCATTGGCCGGATTTGATTCCTATATGGGATGGGATAAAGCGGCAGATGGCACTAAATTAGATCCCACAAAAGCGAAATTACCTCAAATCAGCAATGGTGATTGGAATAAAGTCGTCCAACGGGTAGCAGGCCAATCCATTATTAGTTCCAGCCTGAATACCGCTATTAACGGTGGCAGCTTTAAAGATAACTTGACTACGGCTCTGTTGGCTAATATTGGCAGCCAGATTCATGCTGAAGGTGCCAGATTGATTGGTGATAATGGCGAAGTGCTAGGAGTGCCGGGCAAAACGTTAAGCCACGCAGTTGTGGCAGGCA
>NZ_PUJW01000023.1 GCF_011189575.1 Photorhabdus cinerea | reverse complement strand
CGAATGCACGAGCGTTACCACCGTAGGTTTTAGCCAGTACAGTAGTAATTGCAGCAGTCAGGGTAGTTTTACCATGGTCAACGTGGCCGATAGTACCAACGTTAACGTGCGGTTTTGTACGTTCAAATTTTTCTTTAGACACGACTCTATTCCTTAGTATCGCTCCCTCATTATTTGGGAAGGAGCTGAATCTAGATATTAAACCCGAAAAACTTATTTAGCTTTACGAGCTTCGATAATAGCCTGAGCGACGTTGCTCGGCGCTTCATTGTACTTCAAGAACTCCATGGAGTAAGAAGCACGACCTTGGGTCTGAGAACGCAGGTCAGTAGCATAACCAAACATTTCAGATAATGGTACCTGAGCACGTACGGTTTTACCGGTAGCAATGTCTTCCATACCGTCGATCATACCACGACGACGGTTCAGGTCACCGATAACGTCACCCATGTAGTCTTCTGGAGTTTCAACTTCAACTTTCATGATAGGTTCCAGCAGAATTGGTTTCGCTTTCATGAAGCCTTCTTTGAAGCCCATAGAACCTGCGATTTTGAACGCCATTTCAGAAGAGTCAACTTCGTGGTAAGAACCATCGAACAGTGCGACTTTAACGTCAACAATCGGGTAGCCGGCCAGAACACCATTTTTCATTTGTTCCTGAATACCCTTATCTACCGCAGGGATATATTCTTTAGGAACAACACCACCAACGATTTCGTTAGCGAATTCGTAGCCTTTGCCACCTGGTTCCATTGGCTCAATACGCAGCCATACATGACCAAACTGACCACGACCACCAGACTGACGAACAAATTTACCTTCTTGTTCAACAGTAGAACGGATGGTTTCACGGTAAGCAACCTGAGGTTTACCTACGTTCGCTTCAACTTTGAACTCACGACGCATACGGTCGACCAGAACATCAAGGTGAAGCTCACCCATACCTGCGATAATCGTCTGACCAGATTCTTCATCGGTAGACACGCGGAATGATGGGTCTTCCTGTGCCAAACGACCTAAAGCGATACCCATTTTTTCCTGATCAGCTTTAGTTTTTGGCTCAATAGCAACAGAGATTACTGGCTCTGGGAATTCCATACGCTCCAGAATGATTGGTGCGCTGATATCACACAGAGTATCACCTGTTGTCACGTCTTTCAGACCGATCGCAGCAGCGATATCGCCTGCACGAACTTCTTTGATCTCTTCACGTTTGTTAGCATGCATCTGAACGATACGGCCGAAACGCTCTTTTTTGTCTTTCACTGGGTTAAGAACGGTATCACCGGAATTAACCACGCCAGAGTAGACACGGAAGAAGGTCAAGTTACCAACGAATGGGTCAGTAGCGATTTTAAACGCCAATGCCGCAAATGGTTCGTTATCGTCAGAATGACGCTCTGCCGGAGTATCTTTTCCATCAGGCAGAAGACCTTTAATGGATTCAACATCAGTTGGCGCAGGCAGATACTCAATAACAGCATCCAGCATTGCCTGAACACCTTTGTTCTTAAATGCGGAACCACAGGTAACCAGGATAATTTCGTTAGTCATAACACGATAACGCAGACCAGCTTTGATCTCTTCTTCAGTCAGCTCTTCACCGCCCAGATATTTTTCCATCAGTTCTTCTGACGCTTCTGCAGCGGCTTCAACCAAGTTGTTACGCCATTCTTCAGCCAGATCCTGCATATCAGCTGGAATATCTTCATAAGTGAAGGTAGTTCCCTGATCTTCATCATTCCAATTGATAGCTTTCATTTTCACCAAGTCAACAACACCGGTGAAAACGTCTTCGGCACCAATTGCCAATTGCAGAGGCACTGGGTTTGCAGCCAAACGAGTTTTGATCTGCTCAACAACGCGTAAGAAATTCGCTCCCATACGGTCCATTTTGTTAACGAACGCGATACGTGGAACTTTATATTTATTCGCCTGACGCCATACGGTTTCAGACTGTGGCTGAACACCACCAACCGCACAGTAAACCATTACGGCACCGTCAAGAACACGCATGGAACGTTCTACTTCGATGGTGAAGTCAACGTGACCTGGGGTATCGATGATGTTGATACGATGCGCATCAAACTGCTTAGCCATACCTGACCAGAAAGCAGTTGTCGCTGCGGAGGTGATGGTAATACCACGCTCCTGCTCCTGTTCCATCCAGTCCATAGTAGCAGCGCCATCATGAACTTCACCGATCTTATGGTTTACACCAGTGTAGAACAGAATACGTTCGGTAGTGGTGGTTTTACCGGCGTCGATGTGTGCACTGATACCGATGTTGCGGTAACGTGCAATGGGTGTTGTACGAGCCATTTGATTCCTCTATTCCTAGGACGTTCAATTTAAATCTGGGCGGCAGAATAGCCGCCCAGGGCATCATCACTACGATGGGATTACCAACGGTAGTGTGCGAACGCCTTGTTAGCTTCTGCCATACGGTGAACGTCTTCACGTTTCTTCACAGCAGAGCCTTTGTTCTCAGCTGCATCAGATAATTCGTTCGCCAGGCGCAGGGCCATAGACTTATCACCGCGTTTACGAGCAGCATCAACGATCCAACGCATTGCCAGAGCATTACGACGAACCGGACGAACTTCAACTGGAACCTGATAAGTAGAACCACCAACACGGCGGGATTTTACTTCCACGGTTGGACGCACGTTATCCAGTGCGAGCTCAAATGCTTCCAGATGTTCTTTACCAGAACGCTGAGCCAGGGTCTCAAGCGCGCTATATACAATTGCTTCTGCAGTAGATTTTTTACCATCTACCATCAAGATATTAACAAATTTGGCCAGCAATTCAGATCCGAACTTTGGATCTGGCAGGATTTTACGTTGACCAATTACACGACGACGTGGCATGGAAATACTCCGTTTCGAATTCAGGGTTGTCCAAAACTCTACGAGTTTATTTTGACATTAAAGTGAAAATGTTTGGCCTTACTTAACGGAGAACCATTAAGCCTTTGGCTTCTTCGCACCGTACTTAGAACGACCTTGCTTACGGTCTTTAACACCGGAACAGTCCAGTGCACCGCGAACAGTGTGGTAACGCACACCTGGCAAGTCTTTAACACGACCGCCACGGATCAGAATTACGGAGTGTTCCTGCAAGTTGTGGCCTTCACCACCGATGTAGGAAGAAACTTCGTAACCGTTAGTCAAACGCACACGACATACTTTACGCAGTGCAGAGTTTGGTTTTTTAGGGGTGGTGGTATATACGCGAGTACATACGCCACGCTTCTGCGGGCAAGCTTCCAGAGCAGGAACATTGCTTTTTGCAACCTTCATGCTACGGGGTTTGCGCACCAGCTGGTTAATAGTTGCCATTATTAAAAAAACTCCTGGTTTTTTTGCTTCGTAAACACGGATTAAATCTCTTGTCTGCCCTGACGGCAAAACACGAGGACGCAGAATTTTATGGCTGACTCGCCGGGGTGTCAAGAAATATACAGTGTTTCTCTGACTACCAAGCGAATTGTTGATGGTGTTTTACTGTCAGGTTAACGAAGTCAGTATAATTGATAACTTGCACTTTGTCTGAAACCTGACCTACCAACCCCCGCGCCTCAATATCTTCTTTCAGCGCATACAATGTGACACCACGACTGATCAACGTCGGAAGATAACGATTACCCTCAATTCCTGCCAATACACCATCCTGAATAAACAATACATCATCACCACCAGCAAGCAGATTGAATATCGCATTGAAGTCACATTGATAAGGCGATCGGCCAATAGTATATAACATATCATTGTCCTTCCAATAGCTTAAAATGTCAGCACAACATCATAGCCAACCAGTTTCTCGCGAACTGTTTCTGCTGGTATCACTTCCACATCCAGAATAAAACGGTTAGCCGAGCTTAATCCACGCGCGATCAGGTCCTCTTGGCACAAATAACATGCTTCAATATCGTACAAAGGTAAGACTTTAAAAGTGGCGATATAGTTTCTAGCGAGTATTCTGTCAGGTCGCTGATCCGGCAACAGTTGGAATACACCATCAGAAATAAAAAATACACCGATATGTTCGGTTAATGCCGCAGTCGCCAGTAATGCATCTAACCCTTCTCTACCACCCGTATTACCATGAGGTGCTTGAGTGAAGACAAAAGCAATCTTTTTCATTTTTGCCTCTCATTTGCCTCTCAGAATTGCACCACTCGGTCGCAGGTCAGCATGGCTTCAGCCAGCGTTCCCAATCCACTTAATTCAAACCCTTCAGCCAGGTTTGCTACGGGTAAATTCAATTCATTAGCTTGCTGAGCGTCAAGGACACCACGGCGAAGGGCAGCGGCAATACAAATGTGCATACCAAACTGATGCTCTGTTGCCAGCATCTGCCATGCACCCACCAAATTGAATTCATCACTGGCAGGTGCAGTCAATTGATTACCGTTATAAACCCCTTCCCGATAAAAAAATACGGTATTGAGTTTGTGTCCCATCGCAACCAAAGTTTGTGCGAATTGGTAAGCACTGCTGGCTTGTTGGGTGCCATATGCAGGCCCCGTTACCAGCAGACAATAAGACAGAGGAGACATTACCGCTCAGGCCCTAAGCATTCACCATTCTTAAACTGGCGAATATAGAGATAAACAGTATGTTTAGAAATATTTAGGCGCTCAGCAACCTGATTAATCGCGTCTTTAATATCAAAGATGCCTTTCTCATAGAGATTCAGAACCACCTGCCTATTTTTAGCATTATTGGATACATTGCGATCAATATTGACTTCTTCGATAGTGTATTCCAGCGTTTGTGCAACCAAATCATCCACTGATGATGCAAAGTTTACATTTGGGGCGACATCATGGGTTTCCTCTGGAATAAATGTCTGAATAATTTCAGAGAAAGGGACATCAAGGTTCATATTAATGCACAGAAGACCGATCACTCTGCGATTCCGGTTGCGGATCGCAATCGTGACTGACTTCATCAATGAACCACTTTTCGCCCGGGTGAAATAGGCTTTGGATGCACTACAATCTTCATCTGTAATATCGTGCAACATACGCAGAGCAAGATCAGTGATAGGTGAACCTATTTTACGACCGGTATGTTCTCCATTAGCTATTCTGACAGCTGAACATTTAAGATCTTCCAGTGAATGAAGGACAATCTCGCAATGCCCACCAATCAGCATAGCCAAACCATCAACTGCAGCTTCATAAGATTTTAAAATTTCGTGATCCGTTTCAGTAAACGGTTGGTTTTCCAGTAAGTCGATATCACTGATATCACCAGATAATAACGGGTTAGACATTAAATACACCATCCTTCAAACGCAGACAACGTCTTGCTAAAAACACAACGTGATAAACTTATAAAAACTTCTTGTGAAAATTCAACTGTTGCAACTTAACAGAGATCTCAGTCAAAGATCTTTGCACTTACATTAGATATTGACGTTAAAACCACATGACATCATCGTCAAGCCATTGCCACTCAGACATTTGGCCTCTATCACAGCTTTCAGTAACAAAAAACCGTTGACAGAATCTCTACCAACGGTTTTATCTACACAATTCATCAAAAATATTTAGCTAAAAGATTACTTAGCCTTAGTATCCGCTTTCACATCCAGTAACTCAATATCAAATACTAATGTAGAGTTTGCAGGAATACCTGGGACACCAGCTTTACCATAAGCAAGCTCTGGTGGAATAACCAGTTTAATTTTTCCACCTTTTTTCACATTCTGCAAACCTTCTGTCCAACCTGGGATAACACCATCCAGACGAATAGAAAGTGGCTCATTACGCTTATATGAGCTATCAAATTCTTTACCGTCAATCAATGAACCCTTGTAGTTTACGACTACTGTGTCACTTGCCGCAGGCTTTTTACCACTACCGTCCTTCTCTATTTTATATAAAAGACCGGTTTGGCTCTTGACGACCCCTTTTTCCTTAGCGAATTCTTCACGATATTTAGCACCCTTAGCTTCATTATCGCTGGCTTCTTTTTCCATTTTAGCTTCAGCCGCAGACTTCACTTTGCCTTCAAATGCACGCAGAGTATTTTCAATTTCGCTATCAGTCAGTTTGCTTTTGTCCTTAAAAGCATCTTGCACCCCCGCCAACAACTGATCTTTATCCAATGGGATACCCAGAGATTTCTGCTCTTTCAAGGTGTTTTCCATATAACGCCCTAGAGATGCTCCCAGAGCATAAGCATTTTGCTGATCTTCTGTTTTAAATGCGCTATTCAGTTCTATACTTTGACTATCTGCTTTGGCAGCCAGTACCTGGGGAGCACTGAAAACCACTGCCAGCGTAGTGGCAAGCAGAGTAACTTTAAACAATGATTTCATCTGTTTCTCCAATAACTTTGGGGGATATTTACCATCAGCAAAAATTATGCAATCGAGTCACTATAACTGCCTACAGCAGCACAACACAATATTTGCCGCTTCTAGTGCCCCAAAACCATTGAGACAACATTAATGAAAAGAGGTTTCATAACAACCGTATTCCACAGAATATTCTGGGCATAATGAGTTACTCTTAATTAATATAAAGAGCCTAACACGGATAATACACAGCCTGAAATGGGAGAAAATCATGGATCTATCAGAGTTTGAACAACGGCTTGAACAGTTGGAAAGTCGCGTTGCCTTTCAGGAAATAACCATTGAAGAGCTGAATCAGGTAGTCACTGAGCAGCAGATGGAAATGGCTAAATTAAGAGAACATTTGCGGTTAATGACAGAGCGATTGAAAGCCTCTCAGCCGTCAATGGTGGCTTCACCGTCAGAAGAAACACCTCCACCTCATTACTGATTTTAACTAAGTAAAAAAACAACCAGTCACAATACACAGGGCAAGTAAGAGAAACCGACTCTCCCAAGCTTGCCCCGCTTTTTTGAAGATTAAAGCCTGATAATCCGCTTTAATCTATCAATGGCAGCTACCGCCACCGCAGCATCCGTTCCCTTCATTGTGGTGGTGGTGGTGACCATCGTCATGGCCGTGACCACCACAGCAACCCCCTTCGCCATGTTCGTGACCATGCGCACCGTGAACATGACCATGAGCCAGCTCTTCTTCGGTCGCTTCGCGGATAGCAATAATTTCAACATTGAATTTCAGATTCTGACCAGCCAGCATATGGTTACCATCAACCACAACGTGCTCATCTTCAACCGCAGTGATTTCCACAGGTACCGGTCCCATATCGGTGTCAGCCAGGAAACGCATGCCAACCTCCAATTCATCAACACCAACAAAGACATCTTTTGGCACACGTTGAACCAGATTGTCATCATACTGACCATAGGCATCATCAGCTTGCACGCTGACATCAAAACTCTCACCAGCCTCACGACCTTCCAGCGCTTTTTCCAAACCACTGATCAACGAACCACGGCCATGCAGATAATCCAACGGTGCACTCACCGGTGACTCATCAACTAAAACACCCTCTTCTGTTCTTACTTGATAAGCCAAGCTGACTACCAAGTCTTTTGCTACTTTCATTACATCTCCTACCCGTGGGTCTAAAAATTTTACCGATTGTAGCGGAATTCTAAGCCCCTGTACTCACCGGCATTAAAATTCACACCATTATTGTGGTGTAAAAATACCAATAACCTGCTCTTGCTTTCTGATATGAGAGGTTACTTTATCATCAGTCTGACGTTGCTGATGACCACAATGGACGCATTCCACCACATCCACCTGATCTTCCTGCCACATTGCCAATGTGTCCTGAGAATGGCATTCCGGACAGACAGCACCAGCAATAAATCTTTTTCGGCTTATTGACATGATTCGCTCCACTTATTCATATTCATTCCAACCATCCGGTTGGCGACGCTCATTCAGCATTTCCCGTTCAAACAGCTCTTCTAATTCTCGCCGTGCCTCTTTTATACGGGATATGTGAGCCACATCACCCTGTAGCTGTGGCATCAGTTCTCTCAACATCCGCATATCTAATCGCTGAAAGTGTTGTTTTGCACGATAAGCCTTATGTGGATGCATTCCCAACCCGACCAACGTTTTACGGCCCAATTCCAATGCACTGGAGAAAGTTTCACGAGTGAAGTTTTCTACCCCACTTTGCAACAGTTCATGCGCTTCCAAGCGCCCTCTGGCCCGCGCCATAATATGCAGATTCGGGAAATGTTTCTGACATAAATGAACAATCATCATGGTATTTTCCGGCTCATTACCAGTGATAACAATCGCCTTAGCTTTATCTGCACCTGCCGCACGTAGCAATTCTAATTCAGCCGCATCACCATAATAAACCTTGTAGCCATAACGTCGCATGGTACTGATAACACTGACATCACGTTCCAACACTGTTATGCGGATTTTATTCACCATCAGAAGACGGCCGATTACCTGCCCGAACCGACCAAAACCCACTAAAATCACTTGCGGATCATTATCTTCCACAAATGGCTGTTCATCCATCTCATCCTGGGCATTATAACGGCGTGCCAGAATAGCATCTATCAATTGCATCACCAGCGGCGTTGTCATCATTGATAGTGTTACCACTACTAACAACAAAGCCATCTGCCCGCTATTAAGGACATTTTGACTCAGTGCAGCAGAAAACAGCACAAAGGCAAATTCTCCGCCCTGGCTGAGTACACCGGAAAATTGCAAGCGAGATGAATTCCTTAAACCAGCAATCAACGCGATGAGATAAAGAACGATGCCCTTTACGACGACCAAAACCAGCACACCAAGTAACACATCTGTCAGATGTATCAGTAGTACTCCCAAATTTAAGGACATACCTACCGAAATAAAAAACAGCCCTAACAGCAAGCCCTTAAACGGCTCAATGGATATTTCCAGTTCATGGCGATATTCACTATCAGCCAGTAACACTCCGGCGATAAAAGTCCCCAGTGCCATGGAAAAACCGAGCACCTCCATAAACAGCGCCGAGCTGAGTACAACCAGTAATGCTGCCGCAGTAAATACCTCACGTACTCCGGATCTTACAACCAGACGGAACAGCGGGCGTAACAGATAACGACCTCCCAGCAACATGCCAGCAAAAGCGGCAATTTTCAGCATGATCCGATACCAGTCACTGGATGCGGTTTCACCGGCCAGAAGCGGGATCAATGCCAAAGCCGGGATCACCGCGATATCCTGAAACAGCAAAACTGAGAAACCAAGCTGCCCGCCCTCATTGCGGTTCATCCCCTTCTCTTTCATCAGCTGCAAAGCCATTGCTGTTGAGGACATCGCCATACCGATACCACCGATAACCGCCGCCTGCCATGCAAAATCTGTCAGATATAAAAGCGCGGCCAGCACTCCCGCCGTCAGAATAACCTGAGCCGCACCGACACCAAAAATAGATCGCCTGAGTTGCCAAAGTTTGGAAGGGTTAAGCTCAAGGCCGATGATAAACATCAGGAAAACAATCCCAAGCTCGGAGAAATGAAGAATATCATCAACATCTCTGATAAAGCTCAATCCCCATGGACCCAGAACGATCCCTGCCAATAAATAACCTAATACTGCACCAATCCTGAATTTCTGTGCGATTGGCACTGCCACTACAGCAGCAAATAAAAACAATATACTGGCGCTTAGTTGCGCTGAATGCTCCATAAGCTATAGCCCTCCGAATGACAATGGCGATTTGAGCCACTCACGATAAGCATTAGCATGGATGGCAAGAAGTTCAGGTTTTTGACGACGAGCCCAATAAATCACTATTGGCGGTAGCCAATGCATACGGCACATAGATGCTGTTTGTTCAAAAGGGCGAAGAATCTCTTCCATCGGATAGAGGTTATAACCATCAGGCTGGAAAGCCCCTTCTGGCTCTCCGGTTGTGATCACTGAACGCCAGTATTTCCCCTGTAACGCCAACCCGGTAATACCACTGGCAAATCCCCGTGTCAGCACACGATCCATCCACTCTTTTAATAAAGCTGGACAACTGTAAGTATATAGTGGATGTTGAAAAACAATCACTTGGTGCTCACGCAGCAGCTGTTGTTCATAATGCACATCAATAAAAAAATCCGGATAAGCTCCGTATAAGTCGTGAACCGTAACATGCTCTAAATCCAGCACAGGTTGTAACAAAACGCGGTTTGCAACTGAATCCTGTGACTCTGGATGGGCATACAGCAGCAGGACTTTAGGCGGCTGTAACATCATTACCCCCTGAAGAACGTGTCAGAACACGTATTTTCCGTTACCATGCATACAAAGTTATAAAACCGGACACTTATTGTCCGTTATTCCTAATTTAACATATTATATACAAACGGCACTTATGATTGTTTTCTCTTCATTACAAATTCGTCGCGGAACTCGTGTTTTGCTGGACAATGCCAGCGCCACTATCAATCCCGGACAGAAAGTTGGTCTGGTAGGGAAAAATGGCTGTGGCAAATCTACCTTACTCGCATTACTAAAAGATGAGCTTCAGGCTGAAGCAGGCACATTCACGTTTCCCAGTAACTGGGCATTGGCTTGGGTGAATCAGGAAACACCCGCACTAGAAACGCCAGCGCTGGAATATGTCATTGATGGTGATCGAGAGTTCCGTCAATTAGAACAGCAATTGCAGCTAGCCAATGAAAAAAATAATGGCAATCTCATCGCCCATCTACACAGTCAATTGGACACGATTCAAGCCTGGACTATCCGTTCAAGAGCATCCAGTCTGCTTCACGGTCTGGGTTTCTCTCAAGAACAACTTGATCAACCTGTGCGTGCATTCTCTGGTGGATGGCGTATGCGCCTCAATTTGGCTCAGGCACTACTCTGCCGTTCTGATTTATTATTGCTTGACGAACCCACTAACCACCTTGATCTGGATGCGGTTATTTGGTTGGAAAAATGGCTGACAAGCTATCCCGGCACATTAATCCTCATCTCCCATGACCGGGATTTCCTGGACCCAGTTGCCGACAAGATCCTCCATATTGAGCAACAATCTCTGTTTGAATACAGCGGTAATTACTCCTCTTTCGAACGCCAACGTGCTACCAAACTGGCACAACAACAGGCGCTTTATAAGAGCCAGCAGGAGAAAGTCGCCCATCTGCAAAGTTATATTGACCGTTTCCGAGCCAAGGCCAGTAAAGCCAAACAAGCTCAGAGTCGTATCAAGATGCTGGAGCGAATGGAGTTAATCGCTCCTGCTCATGTTGATAACCCATTCCATTTCAGTTTCCGTAAACCGGAAAGTCTGCCAAATCCACTACTAAAAATGGAAAAAGTCAGTGCAGGCTACGGCGAACGGACAGTTTTAAGTTCGATCAAATTGAATTTGGTTCCCGGTTCACGCATCGGTCTGCTTGGACGTAACGGTGCCGGCAAATCCACCTTGATTAAACTACTAGCTAATGAACTGAAATCCCAGAGTGGAAAAGTAGAATTAGCCAAAGGCATCAAACTGGGATATTTCGCCCAACATCAGTTGGAATATTTGCGTGCTGATGAATCGCCATTACAGCATATAGCACGTATTGCGCCACAAGAAACAGAACAGCAACTCAGGGATTATTTGGGTGGTTTTGGTTTTAAAGGCGATCAGGTAACTGATCCAAGTGGACGTTTTTCCGGGGGGGAGAAAGCACGTCTGGTTTTGGCATTGATGGTTTGGCAACGCCCTAACCTTCTGTTGCTTGACGAACCAACCAACCACCTCGACCTGGATATGCGTCAGGCACTAACAGAAGCATTGATTGACTTTGATGGTGCGCTGGTTGTGGTTTCCCATGACAGACATTTACTACGTTCAACAACAGATGAGCTATATTTGGTTCACGATGGCCGGGTAGAATCTTTCAATGGTGATTTAGAAGACTATCAACAATGGCTGACGGATCAACAGCGCCAACAAAATCAGCAATTGCGTGAAAACAATGATAAGGAAAGGGAACCTTCCAGCCAAAGTGCTCAAGAGAGAAAAGATCAAAAACGGCGTCAAGCTGACTTCCGTAACCAAACGCAGCCATTGCGCAAACAGCTTACTCATCTGGAAAAACAAATGGAGAAACTGAGTGACGAATTGGTTACATTAGAAAATCAGCTTTCAGACAGCGCTATTTACGATAACAGCCGTAAAGCCGAATTGACTGAATTTCTACAAAAACAAAATCAGGCAAAATCAAAATTAGAAGAAACTGAATTAGAATGGATGGAAATTCAGGAACAACTAGAGCAAATGACACAGGAATTTAATGGATAAATATTCTCATCAATGATACTTAATAAAGCGGAGGAAATAATCCGCTTTATTTTTCAATAATATCAATATATTACCTAAAATTTCCATATTACCCCCTTAAATCTACAGTTTATAATTACATTTCATTCAATCTAAATATCTTTGTTATTAACACCACTTATTTTCACTGTATTATATAATAAATCCACCTAAAACCCTCTATTTAATCTCCCATCTATATTGATATTTCCCGCTATAAGATCTTATTATTATCAATTAATAAATAACATTTTAACTTATTATATGAAGATATTATCCGGGATAATCTTTATATTTAAATAAACAGCCAAAACATCTTATTTTCACAAGTTTTATAAAAATAAATTTAAATTCATAACAAAAACAACATTATATCTTTCTCACATTATCAATTAATGAAGAAAATAGTTCTGCTTCATTTATTAATTCACAATCGATCACTGGACTCCATAAGATACCAAAATCAATCTCCATATCGGTTTCTAACACCTCTAATAAATTCAAGTATTGTGATGGAATTGAACGAATCACCTTTTGCGGAATTAATGAAAAACCATTATGTTTAATTATCAACTCAGTCATTACCATAATATCATTAGTTTTCAATATTAAGCTCATATTACTATTATCATAAATAGAAAATATATTAATACCATCGGCAAGGCCAATAGACATATTATTCTCATCCATATCAACAAGCTGATACAACGAGGCTATTTCCGCATTCAATTCAGAAAATTTCTGATTAAAATCAATGCCTTTTTTAAAAAGGTAAACAAGTTTTTCAGTGAAAATCTTCTTTGGTATAAGTGATGAAGTTAATGGTAAAGGAACGATCGCAATATGTAACAAGCCAGAGTTTAACAGACTCATTTGCTGTTCAAATGTCAGACCAGTAATTAATACAAGCACGACTTTTTCCCGTTTACCTAAACAAAGCTGTTCTTTCATTTTCCCAGAATCATAAATAGGAAAACAAGAGCTAATATAAAGATAATGTGGCGAATCATCTTGCAAATCATGATTAACCTGAATCTGAAACTGTTCAAAATGACCCAGTAATTTCTGAGCATTCTCAAAAGTTTTTTGTCCAAAATCAGTCAACCTGGTACCATTTGGTCCTCTGGAAAACAAAAGAGCACCAAACTCCTCTTCCAGTGCATTAATTTTCTTAGTCAACGCAGGTTGTGAAATATGTAATATTTGAGAAGCCTTATGATAATTAAGTGTTTCGGCTAACACGACAAAAGCTTTGAGATTACGTATATCCATATCTCCACCGTTCAGGTTTATTTTGCATATTTTCTTACGTTACTATTTCATAAATAAACTAATTTATTTAAACTAAATTTGATTAAATAGAGATTAAACAACAATTATAAGTTGATCAATTAATTTATTATAAAAACGTTAGCGACATATACAGCATTACATTTGTTACCATACATTCCGTCTATTCTCTAAGATAAATGAGTAAGTAATCCACTTAAATAAGATGTATTGAAGATAATAAATTTTCCGATTTTTAGGTATTTTCCTATCCAAATTATTATGCCCCCTGTGACATGAGTCTGTCAGAAATTCATCTTATGAAAATCAATTTCAAAAGTTCAGTAACAATGCCTCTTCCGATAAGTAATAGATAAAATGGCTAAGGTCAATCAAGCAATAATATTAGTCACATAGCTTAATATCTTTTACATAGGTATTTGGGGACATCCAGGATATTCTTGGACATACCAAATAATTATCACTTTTCAGTTTATAGTCCACATAGAAGGAGACGGGAAAACTCAAAAAAACTGAAGCAGTCGTTATCACAAATAAATATTTTGCACAGGTGTCATAGTGTTTTGGAAAACACTTTGCTAAAGAAAGATAAACAGCCGAGACCACAAAATAAAAAACAAAAGGAAATGAAAAAAATATCATAACACTACCTGAAAATGTTATTTTTTCATCCATTAAAATCAACGAAAGCAAATATTCACTTACTATATACATAGAAAACGACATCAAAGACAATATGAAAATCGCGCAAATAATGTGTATTATTTTTCTTTTATTATCTATGGCTATCTCGCTCATATTAATCACACAACTTAACATCTTTTACATAGGTATTAGGCGACATCCAGGATATCCTTGGACATACCAAATAATTATCACTTCTTAATTTATAATTCACATATAAAGATGTGGGAAAACTAAAAAAAAAACAAAAAAACCCATATCGAACCTAAATATTTCACAAAACCATCATGATATTTAGGATAATAACCAGTTACATTAACAAAAACAATAAAAAATATAGCATAAGAAATTAAAGGAAAAGAACAAAATACAATAAATACACTGCTCGAAAATGTTATTTTCTCATCCATTTTAACTAAAGAGATCAAATCATTTCCTGAAAAGAAGAAAGACACTAACGTTAAAATAAAAATAGCAAGAGCACCGATAATGCGTACAATCTTTCTTTTATTTTCCATAACGACCCCAATTATGAAGAAATTGATTGAAATTAGCTTCTGGTATTCTCGGTTTTCTCTCCATTTCTTTTTTAATTAAATTAATAATAGTTTCGCTAATTTTGAATTTTGTATCCAAAACATTAAGTTCGTATACCGTTATAAAACCTACACCAACCACAACACCGGCTACAAAAATTACGCTAGCACCAGCGGCAAATGTGATCATTACCAAAGACCCAATAGTCCAAGAAACAAAGGCTGCTACTGCTGTCTTAGCCAGATCTACCGCAATATTACCTAAGAAATCAGCCAGTTTGTATTCGTCCTTAAATATAAGTTCAACCGTTCGATAAGCTGCGGAAAATAATATACTGAATTTTATTCCCTTAACTATGCCACTATTTAATCCTTGTTGTCCTATCCCCATAGATATTATCTTCATGTTAGAAGCTTTGTACCTTGAAGCAGTAATAATCTTTCTAACGCCTGCATGACCTGAAATTTTAATATATTTTTCACCATTCTGCCAACATACTCTGTGGCTTTAATACCTAATCTTTTAAACTCTATTACTACATTTGTAAAGTCAAAAGCATCATGTATATTACCTGCATATGATGATATTGGATCTGCGACTGAGAACACTTTCTTCATAAATGGGCTTTGGGGTTTTGGCGAATCAATATCTTCCAAAACATTTTTCGCTTCTTCTAATGATAGCAGGGCAATATAAACGTCATTCTCTCTTAACTGCTTCTCAAGACCAATAGCATCAAAGAACTCATGTTGGGGTTTTAATTGATTAGTCCCAACATGACCTCTCAGGAAATCCCCCATCTCACCTTCCCAAGAGGGGTTGTATTTTCTATATGTCATCGTGAAACTTCCTCTAATATTCTTAAAATAAAAAATCGTCACATCAGTGTTTAACGGACGGTATTCCCAATTGGAGTGAAAGAGTACGACCATCTGAAGCTCTCATATTGATCATATGAGTTTCAGTTGACGACATCAATTGAAAACATAGCATCATCATTAATGCCAGTTTTTCCTCTGAAACTAACGGGCTATTCACTAATGCATTATCTAGTTGTTGTAATAACTGTTCTCTCTCGTCCATACGGTTAAACCCATTAATTATTAAGAATTAGAGTACAACACTATATTACATAAGAAATAGCCATGTCTATTATATAATAGCAAAACGTTAAATAAACGCGGAGTACCCGAAGCTGGTGCTGCATAATACGAAAATAACGCCTAATTTATAAGTATGATAATGATAAATATAAAGCGATTGGAATATTTTAAATTTCGTTTTCTAAGAACTGCTACAGCACAATCCATTCCATAAAATAAATATGTAAATCGAGTAAATCCTTCGTGATTTGGGAAATAAATTCGATATTGAACTATTAGTTTTTTTATATTCTAATGCTACAGTTATACTTCCGTAGCCTAGGCAAATAGCTTCAGGTCGTTTAGACAAAGCACTTGTATGGTAATTATTTATGTCTTATATGATTTACTTATCGTTAAACGGTAAGAAACAAGGTTTAATTTCTGCTGGTTGTTCAACTCTGGACTCTATAGGAAACCGATACCAAAAGGGGCACGAAGATCAAATACAGGTCTTGAGTTTAAATCACATGCTAACTCGAGAACAACATATCGATCATCACCCGATTCAGTTCATCAAACCTGTAGATAAATCATCCCCATTATTATCAGTCGCAATCTCTTCAAACGAACTACTGAATGCGATTTTTCTCTTTTATAGAACAAACACCGCTGGTCAGTTAGAACTTTTTTATGAGGTCAAATTAACAGAAGCAAGCGTTGTTGACCTGTCTTGCACCTATCCGAATTCGATAAATAATAATGAAATGATGCCGTATGAAAAGGTCCTTCTCAAATACAGATCCATATCCTGGGATCACGTAATCGCAGGTACATCAGCCTATAGTATATGGGACGATAGAATTTATTAAAAACAAACCGAGTTAAGCATATATATGCTTAACTCTTACTAATACGCAAAAAAACAAAAATAGTAACAACAACAATACCCAATAATGTCAATCGACCCCACATATCTGGAAAAAAACCTGCAGCCATAGCCGACCAAGATATAATCACCATAAAAGGAATTGTGCTCCACAAGAGATCCTTAAACCATATTAAAAAAAGATCCTTGAACCATGCCTTACTAAAAAGTTTTTTACTCATATACTAATCGCATTCGATAAACAATAATAAAATGATGCAGAATGAAAAAGTACTTCTTAAATACAAATCTATATACTAGGATAACATAATGTCAGACACCTATAACATTTACTAAAAACAAACTAAGATAAGCATATATATTTATATATGCTTAACAACGTTTACCAATAAACCACATAGCAATGAAAACAACAAAAATACCAACCAAGGTTAAACTAAACCATATGTCTGGAAAAAATATACCAGATATAAATGCCCAAATAACAATAATCCCAAAAGGAATCACCTCCCACAAGAGATCCTTAAACCATATTAAAAAAAGATCCTTGAACCATGCCTTACTAAAAAATTTTTTACTCATACATTAATTACTTTGATAATTGTAGAAACAATATCATCTTCACTGCTTTTTGTTCCAATAAGACCAACGCCTTTTGACAATCCTGGTTCAACTAAAAAATATAGCATTTCCAGTCTCTTACTATACAAAACCCAGTAAAAATACGGGTGCTCCCTCTTTAATTTATCTGCTGACACAGCAGCTTTTTCAAAAAGACCATATGATTGAAAAGCCGTTAGAATAACATTACCATATCTTCTAATACCTTCCCTTATAATCACATTCATAATTAAAGATTGATATATAACCTCTGCTACCGCAGTAGCTATAGAGTTTTTTGCAGTTCTAGATGCCACGAATGTTGATGAAAAATTTAATGACTTTTCCACTAACTTAATATATATCCTTTCTTTATCTTCATCACCTTGGTTCTTTAATAACTCTTCAGAAAACACCTTTGTTATTTCCTTTATAACATTTCGTCCTTTGACCATACTCCATACAGCCGAAATAAACCTCTCATCTTCACTATTTATTTTATCATTTATATCACGATAACCATCAAAGAAATATGACCCTCTCCTGACGAATCTATCGAACCCATCTTCCATTGTATTTACTGTATCTTCCGCTACTTCTCTTACTCCATCAACAGCCTTTTCTAGCCTTAAAGCCAGAATTCGGTCAGCCTCAAGTTTCATTCTTATATAATGTTCAATATAGTCTGCCATTTTTTATTTTCCTAAAAAACCAATTCGTCAAAAATCGTCACATCAGTGTTTAACGGACGATATTTCCAATTTAAGTGAAAGAGTACGACCATCTGAAGCTCTCATATTGATCATATGAGTTTCAGTTGACGACATCAATTGAAAACATAACATCATCATTAATGCCAATTTCTCCTCTGAAACTACTGGACTATTCACTAATGCATTATCCAGTTGTTGTAATAACAGTTCTCTATCGTCCATACGGTTAGACCCATTAATCATTAAGAATTAGAGTCTAACACTATATTACATAATAAATAGCCATGTCTATTATATAATAGCAGAACGTTAAATAAATTCGGAGAGCCAACAGTTGGTACTGTATAACACTAAAATAACGACTTTCTTTATAAGTATGATAAAGATAAAAAACGAGAAAAATATTTTAAATTCCATTCCATAAAAACTGATATAGCAAAATCCATTCCATAAAATAAATATGTAAATCGAGTAAAGCCTTATAAATATATATGTTTAATGCTTAACCTTTACTCTTTTGACTTATATATAAAGAAACAAAAATAACTATTACAGATATCGTTAACCAAAAAAAATCCTTAAACCACATTAGAAAAAGTGCTTTAAACCACCCTCTACTAAAAATTTTTTTATTCATATTCATACTTATATCCATACTAATATACTGATTACTTTAATAATCGTAGAAACAACTCATCCTCACAGTTATTTTTATTTCCCTCAATATAGTCTTATTATAACCTTTATTTCCTATACAACGCAGATTTTTAGCATTTTCATTTTCTCCGCTGCCTAAGAAATAATAAAGACAAATAAATTAATCGTTTCATAAAATTATTATAAAATTAAGATATAATAAAAAATTTAATATGTCTTATTTATTTGATTGATAAATCTTTTATTTATTTAATAAATGTGATAAATATCGAAAAATATTTTTGGATAATTCATCTAAATATTCACCTTACTTTAGCTAAAAAAGAATTCTATTGAACCGACTCGTATTTCCTGATTCATGGCCAAATTTGCTCTTTATGACAAAGAAGAGTAAATAACTATTTATCATTTCAAGAATATTCCATCAGGAACACAATATGAAAATCAATCTCAACAATATGGTCACCGAAAGCTGCAACCCAGCCAGCGCCAACATTGATACTTTGCCAACCCTTGAAATGCTAAAACTCATTAATGATGAAGATAAAAAAGTCGCACTGGCCGTAGAGCAAACTTTGCCGCAAGTCGCGGAAACAGTAGATAAAATTGCCGAAGCTTTCCATCAGGGAGGCCGTTTAATTTATAGCGGTGCCGGTACATCAGGCCGGTTAGGGATTCTGGATGCCAGTGAATGCCCCCCCACTTATGGCACCAGACCGGAACAAGTGGTTGGCTTGATTGCCGGAGGGCATCAGGCCATCTTAAGGGCCGTTGAAAATGCAGAAGATAACCGGCAACTGGGCGCAAACGATCTTAAGGCGCTACACTTTAACTCAAAAGATGTACTGGTTGGTATTGCCGCAAGTGGTCGTACACCTTATGTATTGGGTGCAATGGAGTATGCGAAATCAGTTGGCGCCACCGTCGCCTGTATCAGTTGTAACCCTGACAGCCCCATGACACAGGCCGCCGATATTGCTATCACACCTGTCGTTGGACCTGAAATTGTCACCGGTTCATCACGCATGAAAGCGGGTACTGCACAAAAGCTGATCCTGAATATGCTGACCACCGGTGCTATGATCCGCACAGGTAAAGTTTACGGCAACCTGATGGTGGATGTAGAAGCGACAAATGCCAAGCTGGTTGAAAGGCAGAAAAATATCATTATGGCCGCTACAGAATGCAACCGTGAACAAGCTGAGCGAGCATTAGCTGAATGTGATGGACATTGTAAAACCGCCATTGTGATGATTCTGGCAGGCATAGATGCTCAACAAGCAAAGGCGTTACTGGACAAAAATCACGGTTTTATTCGTCCGGCAATCTTAACCGTTCGGTAACAAACTCTCTTCCGTGAAGGAATAAATAAGATGGCTAAGATTAATCAGGTAATAGTTGTTCAGATCCTTAAAGCTATCGGCAATGCAGATAATGTTATCCAATGTGGCAACTGTATGACTCGCCTACGACTAACCCTGCGTGATCATACTCAAGTGGATAAAGCCGCACTGAAACAGATCCCCAGTGTGCTGGGTATTATTGAAAGCGATAATCAGTGTCAAATCGTACTTGGACCAGGAAAAGCTCAAACTGCGGCTGACATAATGAACAAACTGCTGGAATCTTCCGACCATCCACAACAATCAGAACAGGATAGCGCTGATTTAACCAATATTGCCTCCGCTAATAAAAAGCAGCTTAAAGAGAAACAAGTTAGTGCTATACATAAATTCCTGACGAAATTTGCCACTATTTTTACCCCACTTATCCCCGGTTTTATTGCCGTCGGTCTACTTCTGGGCGTTGCCACCTTACTTGAACAGATAGCCATTCAGGGCGTTGAACACCCTAACTCTGTTTTGGTTGAAATCATCGGCTATATGAAAGTGTTCAGTAAGGGAATGTTCAGCTTCCTTAGTATTTTGATTGGCTATAACGCGCAAAAAGCCTTTGGTGGTTCTGGCATAAACGGCGCGATTATCGCCTCGTTGTTTGTGCTGGGCTATAACCCGGATGCCACTAGCGGGTTCTACTCCGGCATTTCCACTTTCTTTGGTTACAGTATCGATCCACGCGGTAATATTATCGGCGTTCTGATCGCCGCTATTCTGGGAGCATGGGTAGAACGACAGGTTCGTAAGGTCATTCCAGACAATCTGGATATGATCCTCACTTCCGCGATCACCCTGCTGATTATGGGAGCCATTGCCTTTATCCTTATCATGCCGCTGGGAAGTTATCTGTTTAACGGCATGTCATGGTTGTTCCTTCATCTCAACGGTAATCCTTTTGGCACAGCGATATTGGCAGGGCTGTTTCTACTCGCTGTGATGTTTGGTGTTCATCAGGGGTTTGTTCCGGTCTATTTCGCGCTTATGGATGCACAGGGCTTTAATTCTCTGTTCCCAATCCTTGCCATGGCAGGAGGTGGACAAGTTGGCGCTGCACTGGCGCTGTATATAAAAGCTAAAAAAGATTCTCTGCTACGTACTCAAATAAAAGGCGCCATTATTCCAGGCTTTCTCGGTATCGGTGAGCCGTTGATTTACGGGGTAACACTGCCACGAATCAAACCTTTTATTACCGCTTGCCTAGGAGGCGCTGCCGGTGGTTTCTTTATCGGTCTGGTCGCTTATTTAGGTTTACCCATTGGACTGAATACGGTTTTTGGTCCATCTGGATTGGTCGCACTGCCGTTGATGACCTCCAACAACGGAATTTTTGTCGGCATGGCAATTTATGCAGCGGGGCTGATGGTTGCTTATCTCAGTGGTTTTGTACTGACGCTGCTATTTGGCTGTAAAAATGTCAATTTAACCTAGAATTAATGGATTGAATTACCCAATCCAAATCAATGGCACACAAGCTGCCGTCAATATTCCCATCATGATATTGAAAATAAACCAAGCATTACGACTACGAAGTAATGTTCCAATCAACGAACCAAAACCCGCCCACACGATACTGCTCAGGAAACTTATTAATACCATTGCGCCACTAATAACGATGATGGAATAGAGATACTGTTCACCAGCAATACTGTAACTGCCAACCGATCCTAATCCCATTAACCAGGCTTTAGGATTCAGGAACTGCAATAACCAGCCCTGATACCACCGCACCGGCTTTATAACAGCGCTACCTTTGGTATCCAGACGCCGGTAACTGGCGGTTACCGTTTTCCATGCCAACCACAGCAAATAGAGGCTACCCGCAATTTTCATTATCGTGTGAATAGCTGGATAAACCAATAGTAACGCAGCTATACCGAACGCTGCCAAATACAAAATAGTCTGCATTCCCAGAAGAATACCGAATATCAGTCCCAAAGAGCGAATAACACCAAAATTAGCGCCCGATGACGTCAGCAACATGTTGTTTGGACCAGGCGTAATGGAAGAAATAAACAAAAAAGTTGTTAATGAAAAAATCAGGCTTGCTGTCATGAATAGTTACCTTTCATCCTGAATAATGGCGTTTCCCTTTCACAGAAAATATCAGTATGTTATTCATCATACAATATAACTAATCATTAAATCGGAACCGTTATGTCTGATATCTTTCGTCCTCTAACCGGAGCCAGTAATCCACATTTGCAAACATTACTTCCGCGTTTGATGCGGTGGTATCCTACATTGCAACCCTACTGGCAACGACTTAATCTGCCAGATAACGATTTTGTTGACCTGGCATGGAGTGAAGATCCAACAACTGCGACCCACAAGCCACGGTTGATCCTGTTTCATGGGCTGGAGGGCAGTTTCAATAGCCCTTACGCCAACGGCTTGCTCCATATCTGTCAGAAAAAAGGCTGGCTTGGTGTTGTTATGCACTTCCGTGGGTGCAGTGGTGAACCAAACCGCCAGAAACGTCTCTATCACTCAGGCGAAACAAACGATGCCCGTTATTTTTTAAACTGGTTGAAACAGACCTACGGTGATGTACCAACCTCAGCTGTGGGTTATTCAATTGGTGGTAATGTACTGGCCTGTTATTTGGCAGAAGAAAAAACAAATGCTCAAGTCAATGCCGCAGTCGTTGTCTCCGCTCCTCTGATGCTGGAAGCCTGCTCCAACCGGATAGAAAGAGGATTTTCCCAAGTTTATGAGCGCTATCTGCTTAACAGCCTGAAACGTAATATTACTCGCAAATTGCTACGCTACCCAAATTCATTGCCAATCAATCTATCTCAGGTAAAAAGATTGAAACGTATTCGGGAATTTGATGAAATTGTAACCGCAAAAATCCACAATTTTAAAGATGCAGTAGACTACTATCGCCAGTGCAGTGCACTGCCACGTCTGCCTGACATTACTGTGCCACTGCTGATTATTCATGCCAAAGACGATCCCTTTATGTCTCCGGAAGTCGTCCCTGATCTCAAAACTCTGCCTAAGAATATTGAGTATCAAATGACAGAACATGGTGGACACGTCGGCTTTGTCAGTGGTTCACTGAAGAAACCACAAATGTGGCTGGAACAACGTATTCCAAGCTGGCTGTCATCTTATCTGGAGCAACCGCAATGATTATTCCATGGCAACAACTGGAACCAGAAACTTTGCTAAATTTGATAGAGAGCTTTGTCCTGCGGGAAGGTACTGACTATGGCGAACATGAAAAATCGCTTGAGCAGAAAGTCGCTGACATACGCCGTCAGTTAGAACGAGGGGATGTTATGCTGGTGTGGTCTGAACTGCATGAAAGCATCAATATTATGCCGAAAGAAATGTTCCATTTTTAATACTATGGAGTTTACTGTTTATGTCAGCCAAACATCCGATTATCGCTATTACCGGCTCCAGTGGGGCCGGAACAACAACAACGAGTTTAGCTTTCCGTAAAATTTTCCAGCAACTTAACATCAGTGCGGCACAAATAGAAGGAGACAGTTTCCACCGTTACACCCGCCCTGAAATGGATGCAGCAATTCGTAAAGCCAAAGAACAAGGCAGACATATCAGTTACTTTGGGCCAGAAGCCAATGATTTTGGCATGCTGGAAAAAACCATGATTGACTATGGTGAAACGGGTGAAGGTCGTCGTCGGAAATATCTTCATACTTATGACGATGCCGTTCCTTACAACCAGCTACCCGGTACATTTACTCCATGGGCATCCTTACCCAAGCAAACCGATGTGCTGTTCTATGAAGGTCTACATGGTGGCGTTGTAACACCACAACATAACGTTGCCAGCCATGTCGATCTGCTGGTAGGAGTAGTGCCGATTGTCAACCTTGAATGGATACAGAAACTTATTCGTGATACCGGGGAACGAGGACATTCACAAGAAGCGGTGATGGATTCCGTTGTTCGTTCTATGGATGATTATATCAATTACATTACGCCACAATTTTCGCGAACACATATCAACTTTCAACGTGTCCCTACCGTTGATACCTCCAACCCCTTTTCAGCCAAAGCCATTCCATCACTGGATGAAAGTTTCATTGTAATCCGTTTCCGTGATCTGACTCAGATTGATTTCCCGTACCTGTTATCAATGCTACAAGGCTCATTCGTTTCCAGTATTAACACCATTGTGGTTCCAGGCGGAAAAATGGGATTAGCAATGGAATTAATTATGACGCCATTAGTACAACGATTGCTGGAAGGGGAAAAGATTTGCTGATCAGAACCTGGGATAAATGTAAAAAATCCAGTCTCTGAATTCACATCTTTACATTATTCAGTTAATAAAACAGGTAACTGAAATGTTAGTTACCTGCCGTTATTTTTTAATCAATAAATAATATCTTAATCTGCATCTTTAATTTCAAAACTGTGGGTGATTTCAACTGACTTGCCCAGCATCAACGAAACAGAGCAATATTTTTCTGCGGAAAGTATAACTGCACGTTCAACCGCTTTATCTGTTAAATCTTTGCCTGTCACAATGAAATGCAGATTAATATGAGTAAACAAGCGTGGCGCTTCTTCACGACGGCGGGAAGTTAATTTTACCTCACAATCTATTACGTCATATCTACCTTTCTGCAAAATAGAAACAACATCAATCGTACTGCAACCACCGGCTGCCATTAATACCATTTCCATTGGGCTTGGTGCCTTATCGCCGGCATTTCCATCCATCATTATCTGATGACCCGAAGACGACTCCCCCAAAAGAGATAACCCTTCAACCCATTTTACCCGCGCTTGCATAATCCCCCCTTAAACCATTTTTTGCATTAAAGCCTACCCTTTCGGTATTAAACTGGCAATCTAATGCTCAGTTCATTATGCTGAAACAATACAAGACAAGACAGAAACCTTTTCCTGTGCTACAAACAGAAGCAGGTCAGGTATATATTAGGTTAGGATCAATACTCAGGGTTCAAATTTCAGATAACCTATATAAAACTTTCACCTGTCGGTTTTTCAACAAACTAATATGTTAAGCTAGTGTCTTTATAAGCCAGCCTGATGAGAAATTTTTAGATTCTCATGTTATTTAGGCAGCGATAACAACAGAGGATGAAGCGAATGGTTCTCGGCAAGCCACAAACAGACCCCACTCTTGAATGGTTTTTGTCACACTGCCATATTCATAAATATCCATCTAAAAGCACGCTTATTCATCAAGGCGAAAAAGCAGAGACGCTTTACTACATCGTAAAAGGCTCTGTTGCAGTTTTGATTAAAGATGAAGAAGGCAAAGAGATGATCCTCTCCTATTTAAATCAGGGAGATTTCATTGGCGAACTTGGATTATTTGAAGAAGGGCAAGAGCGTACAGCCTGGGTACGGGCTAAAAGTGCCTGTGAAGTGGCTGAAATTTCCTATAAAAAATTCCGCCAACTGATTCAGGTAAACCCGGATATTCTAATGCGTTTATCTGCCCAAATGGCAAGCCGTTTGCAAACGACTTCTGAGAAAGTCGGTAATCTAGCCTTTCTGGATGTTACCGGCCGTATTGCTCAGACCTTGCTGAATCTGGCAAAACAACCAGATGCTATGACCCACCCGGATGGGATGCAAATCAAAATCACACGTCAGGAAATTGGCCAAATTGTTGGCTGTTCCCGTGAAACGGTTGGTCGTATCCTGAAAATGCTGGAAGATCAAAACCTGATCTCCGCACACGGCAAAACAATTGTTGTTTACGGTACACGTTAATACCTGATGAATCAGCGCATTATATTTGCGCTGATTTTTCTTGTACTCGTTATACCAACTGGCTAATCGTCTTTTCCAACCGTTCCATTCCCTGGGCAATCTCTTCTTCATTGATAATCAACGAAGGTGTGAAACGCAGTACATCACTGCCAGCACTCAGTAACATCAACCCATTTTCAGCAGCCAGTTGCAGGATATCTTTAGATTTCCCCAGATACTGCCCTTTTAGTTCCGCACCAATCAGTAATCCTTTTCCACGGATCTCACCAAATACGGAATATTGCTGATTAATACCGTTCAAAAAATTCACAATTAAATTGTGACGTTTTTCAACCCCATCCAGAACCTCTGGTGTATTAATAATATCAAACGCAACATTTGCAACTGCACAAGCCAGCGGATTACCACCGTAAGTCGTACCGTGAGTTCCCGGCACCATAACTGAGGCAATATTCGCGGTGGTCAGCATAGCACTGACAGGAAAACCATTTCCTAGTGCTTTCGCTGTGGTGATAATATCCGGTGCAACATCATAATACATATAAGAAAACAGTTTGCCGGTACGTCCCATCCCACTTTGTACTTCGTCAAACACCAGCAGCACCTGATGCTTATCACAAAGCTCACGCACCCCATGAATAAACGCAGATGTTGCAGGAGTTACTCCCCCTTCTCCCTGAACAGGTTCCAATACAACAGCACAAGTATGGTCATCCATGACTGCCTTTACCGCCTCTAAGTCATTAAAAGGCACATGAATAATATCTGCGGGTTTTGGCCCAAAACCATCAGCATATTTTGGCTGACCACCAACAGAGACAGTAAAAAGGGTACGACCATGAAATCCCTGATGGAACGCAATAATTTTGGTTTTATATGGGCTGTGACGGGTAATTGCATAGTGACGAGCCAGTTTAAATGCAGCTTCATTCGCTTCTGCACCTGAATTAGCAAAAAATACCCGTTCAGCAAACGTAGCATCAATTAATTTCTGCGCCAGTATTAAAGCCGGTTCATTGGTGAAAATATTACTGATATGCCAAAGTTTCTCCCCTTGCTGCTTCAAAACATCAACCAACTCAGGGTGACAATGTCCCAAAGCCATAACAGCAATACCACCCGCAAAATCAATGTATTCCTTCCCTTGTTGATCCCATACACGACTACCTTGCCCTTTCACCGGTATAAACTGTGCCGGTGAATAGATTGGCAACATGACTTGATCGTAGGTATTTCTATTTACTGCGGCATATTCTGTCATTTTCCCACCCGATTTTTATATATACATTATTTAAAAGTGAAAATATAATCACAAAATACGCATGAAAAATCAAAGATGGGCCAATGAAAAAGATGAATAAATGAAGAAATTATTGGTATCTGGTTAATATCTAAGGAAGTTTCTCAGTAGCTGATGCCCTTGCTCGCTGAGAATGCTTTCTGGATGGAACTGCACACCTTCCAGAGGCAACGTGCGGTGACGAATTCCCATGATTTCATCTACATTGCCGTCATGCTGGCTCCATGCAGTAACCTCAAATGAAGCAGGTAATGTTTCCGCAGCAATCACCAATGAATGGTAACGGGTAACCGTTAATGGCCGATTAAGACCTTTAAACACACCTTGCTGATTATGATGAATAGCAGAAGTTTTCCCATGCATGACTTCTCTGGCTTTTACTACACTGGCACCAAATGCTTGTCCAATTGCCTGATGTCCAAGGCAAACCCCCAAAATCGGCAACTGCCCCGCAAAATGCGAAATCACAGTCAAAGAAATTCCTGCTTCATTTGGCGTACAGGGGCCTGGGGAAATAACAAGATGAGTGGGAGCCAATCTCTCAATATCCTCAAGCAGTAATTCATCATTGCGCTTAACTAAAACATCTGTTCCCAATTCACAAAAGTATTGATATAAGTTATATGTAAAAGAATCGTAGTTATCTATTATTAATAACATAGGAGACTATCCTACTCATTTATCGCTGTATTTGCTGTCCTGCCACTCCTGCAATTTATTTATCATGAACAACATGATTTTCAGGTAAAACGGCCTAACGACAACGGGGCGGCTATCATAGCACATCAATATTTGTAGCATAGCACAACAAAATTAATGGCTATCTTTTCCTCAATCAACTTACCCTCGCACCTACAAAATATATGCTCTATTTTGATATTCCATAAGTAAAGGTAACTGTTATGAAGACAAAACTGATTATAGCATCTCTTCTTTTGCTGTCCTTCCCCACGCTGGCTGTTACTAAAAATGCCAACATCTTCTTCCCGGAAAAAGGAGTTATTTGTGATAAAAAAGGAAAATATTGCGCTGATCAACAAAGTGTATCGCTAAAATTAACCGAAAGATATTTAGGGAAAAAAGCAGCAGAGCACCTGAAAAAAGAGTTTGGTGATGGGAAAAATATTGACTTTTCATCCTTCACTTTAAGTAACAGCGTACACTGTGAGAGTAAAGAGAAGAAGTGCTACAAAGATAGATATTTTCCACGAACCGAAGTGAATAAAGAATTTACCCAAAAGATGTATGAATAATGGCGAAACCGGCCTTCATTCATTCAATGAAGGCCACATTTTTAATCAGATGTAAGTTAACCAAAAGACTAAAAACTGCCGCAACCACCGTAATAGTTCATGTCTCAGAAAAAAATCAGGGGATAATTTCAGCAGATAGGATAACCACGGGTTTAACTGGTACATTCTGATATGGACCAACATTTTCAGTCTTCACCTGAGAAATTTTATCTACAACGTCCATACCTTTTACGACCTTACCAAATACTGCATAACCAAAATCACGCTGACCATGATCAAGAAAAGCATTATCCGCTACATTGATAAAGAATTGGCTAGTGGCACTGTCTTTATCGGCGGTACGCGCCATAGAGATAGTTCCACGTAAATTACGCAGCTTATTATCTGCCTCATTTTTAATTGGTGCTTTCGTCGCTTTCTGCTGCAAGTCTTTGGTAAAACCGCCACCCTGAACCATAAATCCTGGGATCACCCGATGGAAAATTGTATTGTTGTAATAACCCTCATTAACGTATTCAATAAAGTTTTTTGTTGTAATCGGTGCTTTCTGACTATTTAATTCCAGTTCAATATTACCCTCTGTTGTCGTCAGCTTTACATGAGTTTCACCCGCAGCCAAAGCCAGAGGTGCCATTGCGCTCAGAGAACATGCAGTTACAAGCGTCACTAAAATACGTTTAAACATTCTGGGTTCCTATACTATTAAGGTCAACAACACAAGCTGAATCAATTCTAATAATCTCCTCAGCATCGTGCTCAATATTTACTTACATTTACGCTATCAATCGGATGGTGCTTTAGATAAGAATTAATCTTCTCACAATAGGTCAGATTTTATTTCCCAAATAGAGCAGTCACTGACGGCAAAATAGCGGGTTTAACTCAGTCCGCCAGAAATATGTCATTATTTTTAATTCTGTCAACAAGCAGCGGCTATCGGTATAATCCTCTTTGCCATATATTCAGCGCATTTCTCAGGGAGATAATCATTTTGACCATCAAAAACTACAACTATCATATGACCCGTTTTATCACGAGCGCACCTGATATTCGCCATTTGCCTCAGGATGTGGGCATTGAAGTCGCGTTTGCCGGTCGCTCGAATGCAGGTAAATCCAGCGCTCTGAATGCCCTGACGAAACAAAAAAGCCTCGCTCGTACCAGTAAAACACCAGGCCGTACTCAACTGATCAATTTATTTGAAGTCGAGGAAGGCATTCGCTTGGTTGATTTGCCAGGTTATGGTTATGCTGAAGTACCAGAAGAGATAAAGCGTAAATGGCAAAAAGCACTGGGTGAATACCTGCAAAAACGTGAATGTCTACTTGGACTCGTCGTGTTGATGGATATCCGTCACCCACTGAAAGATCTTGATCAACAGATGATCCAATGGGCGGTGACAATGAATGTACCGATCATGGTGCTGCTGACTAAAGCCGATAAATTGACATCCAGCGCCCGTAAGAGCCAGTTGATTAAAATACGTGGAGAATTGGCAAATCTTAATGGGGATATTCAGGTGGAATACTTCTCTGCCTTGAAAAAGATCGGGATTGATAAGTTACAGCATAAACTAGACATATGGTTCAACCAAGCAGCTGTTCAGATTGAAAGTGACATCTAATCCAACCTTTCCTTATCCTAATATAATTAAATGCAGATAAAAAAACGCCCCAGTCAAAATTGACTGGGGCAGCTAATATTCAGCTAAATCCGATTACGTGAAGTAAAAGGTCTGAAAGATAGAACATCTTACCTCTGTACCCTACGCCGACAACTCTACCCTATTTTATTTCTCAGAAAAAGCTTTTTTGTAATTTATTTTCAATGATTATCTCGATTCAGCTTAGGTTTTTGATTCTTTTACCGCCATTAATTGTAGTTTAATTACATATTTATGCGATCTGGATCTAATATGTATCGAACGACACAATGGCCTACATCTTGCAAGTACAAAAATCATTACATTAGTTATATTTAGTTTACAGAAACACCAATACACATCCCATCTAATGACGACTTTACATTACCCATACATACACCTAACGAGTAATATTACGTAATGAAAAAATGGAAATTGCCCTGTTTCATCTACAGCTGAAGCCATTTTTCACCGTTGTTAATGAAACAATGAATAATGTACAAAAAATATTCCAAAATATGGAATATCTGTGGATTCCAGTCGAAATTTGCAGGCTTTCAGAATAAGCATATTAATTCAGGGTGTCCTATCATATTTCCGCACTATTACAGACCGGGTGGTTATTTTCGATACAGAAATACACCATCAACCGTTCCCGATATGCCGCCTTCTATCAGTATGAGATGGCAAGAGAGTCGCTTGGGGAGGCGGGGATACCAGCGCACATAGTCACTATGATTAACAGAACTATTGAACACTGTTGTTTATTATGAACAAATTAAAAAAGGCTGAACCAAATACCTCGGCTCAGCCTATCGCTTATTAAGCTGGCATATTAGTGTGCCTGATCCCAGTTGTCACCGATACCCACGTCTACTTTCAAAGGAACATCAAGAACCAAACTCTTCTCCATCAATTCACGAATTTTCTGTTCCGCATTTTCAAGTTCTGATTCATGAACCTCAAATACCAGCTCATCGTGAACCTGCATGATCATACGAACTTTTGGCTCTTCACTCATAATCCAGTTATCCACCGCAATCATTGCTTTTTTGATGATATCCGCCGCCGTCCCCTGCATTGGCGCGTTAATGGCTTCACGCTCTGCTGCCTTACGACGCATACCATTGCGAGATTTGATATCTGCCAAATAAAGACGACGACCATCTAGCGTTTCAACATAACCCTGTTCTTCTGCCTGTTCACGGGTACGCTCCATATACGCCAATACACCCGGATAACGCTCAAAATAGAGATCCATATAGCGCTGAGCTTCGCCTCGCGGAATACCCAACTGGCGGGAAAGACCAAATGCACTCATACCGTAAATCAAACCAAAGTTAATCGCTTTAGCACTACGACGCTGCTCGCTAGTTACCTGCTCCAATGGTAGACCGAATACTTCCGCCGCCGTTGCCCGGTGAATATCTTGCCCTTCGGCAAAAGCCTTCAATAATCCTTGATCCTGAGACAAATGGGCCATAATCCGTAGTTCAATCTGAGAGTAGTCAGCAGCCATAATTCGATAACCTTCAGGAGCCACAAATGCCTGACGAATGCGGCGGCCTTCTTCATTACGGACAGGAATATTTTGCAGATTAGGATCACGTGAAGAGAGACGCCCGGTTGCAGTTACCGCCTGATGATAGGAAGTATGAACCCGTTTAGTCAGCGGATGGACCATCTGCGGCAATTTATCTGTGTAAGTGGATTTCAGTTTCGCCAACCCACGATGCTCTAAAATCACTTTCGGTAATGCATGGTTATCCGCCAACTCTTCTAGCACCTCTTCATTAGTAGATGGCGCACCACCTGGCGTTTTCTTCACTACCGGCAAATGTAATTTTTCAAATAATATCGCTTGTAACTGTTTTGGCGAAGCCAGATTGAAAACCTCACCTGCCAATTCATGTGCTTCTTTTTCCAACTCATCCAAACGAATAGTAATCTCTTTTGAATGCTCAGCCAGAATATTTGAATCAATCAGTACGCCTGTACGTTCCATACGGGAAAGTACCATTACCAGTGGCATTTCTGTTTTCAGGAATACTTTTTCTAACGTCGGCGCTTGCTGCAATTGCGGCCACATCGCCTGATGTAGCAACAAAGTAACATCTGCATCTTCGGCGGCATACATTGCGGCCTGTTCCACCGGGACCTGATTAAAAGTGAGCTGATTTTTACCTTTACCAGCAATCTCCTCAAAAGTCGTGGTCTTATGATTCAGATGACGTTCAGCCAGACTATCCATATCATGTCGGCCCATACCTGCAACGCTGTTGAGCACATAAGATTCCAGCATAGTATCATAAGCAATACCTTGCAGTTCAATGCCATAGCGAACCAGAACACCACGATCAAACTTAATATTTTGACCGATTTTCAGTAGGTTGCTATCTTCAAGCAGCGGTTTTAATGCTGCCAGTACCACATCTCTGTCAAGCTGTTCTGGCGCACCCAGATAGTCATGTCCCAGAGGCAGATAAGCCGCATCCCCGGCAGTAATCGCAAATGATATACCCACCAGATTCGCTGTCAAAGTATCCAGGCTGTCAGTTTCAGTATCAAAAGCGAAAACCGGCGCTCTTTTAAGCTTCTCAATCCACTCATCAAAGCTTTTCTGATTGAGAATAGTTTGATAATTATCGGTAGAGAGTGTGGTCGAAACAGATGTATCCTCAGTCGGAGATGATTCATCATTGCTAGTCGATGCTGGTTTTTTACCTTTAACTGCCAACCAATCGCCATTTACCACATCACTCAACCAACGTTTGAATTCATAACGGGAAAACAGCTCATGTAGTTTCTCTGTATCCGGTTCTGCAACTGATAGAGCAACACAGGTTTTATCCAATTCAACATCGGTTTTAATTGTTGCTAATTTATAAGAGAGATAAGCCACATCTTTATACTGTTCCATCTTATTCGCCAGCGTTTTTGCCCCCCGGAAACTCAGCCCTGCAATTTTATCCAGATTGGCAAAAATATCATCCATGCCACCAATCCCTTGCAGTAATCCCAGTGCAGTTTTCTCCCCGACGCCGGGTACACCAGGAATATTGTCTGAAGAGTCCCCCATCAGTGCCAGAAAATCGATAATCAATTCTGGCGGCACACCATACTTCTCAACGACTTCTTCCGGTCCCAGAATGGTGTTATTCATGGTATTGATCAGCGTGATATTCGGTGTTACCAATTGCGCCATATCTTTATCACCCGTGCTAATAAGCACCGCACGGCCCTCTTTTTCCGCCTGTAACGCCAGAGTCCCAATAACATCATCAGCTTCTACTCCCGGAACCACCAGCAATGGTAATCCCATAGCTTCTACCATCTGATGCAACGGTTCTATCTGCGCACGCAAATCATCCGGCATAGGAGGACGATGGGACTTATACTCAGCAAACAATTCATCACGAAAAGTTTTACCTTTGGCATCGAATACCACCGCTACATGGCTCGGTTTATATTGCATGACCATACTACGCAGCATATTCAATACGCCATACATAGCTCCGGTAGGTTCACCTGCACTATTGGTTAGTGGAGGGAAAGCATGATACGCACGATAAAGGTATGAGGAACCATCAACCAAAATCAGGGGATTGTCTGCTATCTGAGCCATAAGTCTTCTTCATTTATCTGTTACAGGTGTAAAAGAATAGGATGCCACAGCAAGGAGCAGGAAACGAATTTTGTATGAACTTTCTTTACTGAGAACAAATTCAGATATTCATATCTTGCTATAAATTCTGTGGATAACTTTGTGTATAGATATTATAGGTTTTATTTTAATATTGATCGTTGATAAAAAATACTTATCAACTGCGTGTAAAAATCAATGACTTATAACCTGAGTCATTAAATTGTCATATTACCTTATAGATCACGGAGTTGTGGATATAACCAGAGTTTGTCTTATGAAAAAGTCTTTCTAACCTGCATTGTGCCAAAGCTTCTCACTTTGGCACATACCCATGTTATTCTATTTCAGTCGTTAACATTATTTCTTATTTAACAAAAAGTTAACAACGTCTGAATATGATTTTGCATAATGATCATCAGAAGTTGCATCGATACCGTTATTTCTCACCATATATTTGCCGTTAACAAACATTGCTGGTACACCACGCAGTTGCAAATCCTGAGCAGCTTTTTGCTGCTTAACAACTAAGGATTTCACAACAAAACTGTTCATAGCCGCATCATAGTCTTCAGCCGTCACCCCAACGTTGATAAAAGCATTGCGAATATCGTTCGGAGTTTTAATAGCATGAGTTTTCTGAAGGCCCTCAAACAGTGCCAGAGTCACTTTATCTTCAACACCCATTGCCATTGCAACTGCCCAAGCTGTCGTCAATTCTTTACCCAATGGCCCTAAAAAATCCACATGATAACGGACAAGTTTTGTTCCTGCCGGCAAATTCTGTTTCACAGTCTGAGGAACTTTAAAAATCTCTTCAAATTGATAACAATGAGGGCAATAGAAAGAAAAGAATTCCAGAACCTGTGGTTGATCTGCCACCGGCGATTTTAATTCAACAAACTGTGTCCCTTCAGTGAAACTAACAGCTGATGCACTAAATGCCATTACCATTCCTACTAAAACTAACCAAAATTTTTTCATAACTATCTCCATGATAAACATTAATACATTGGGCTAAGCTGCAAAGGAGGCTCCTGTAACAACTTAATCTGTTCAGAAAAAAGTGACGTCTGTTTTAACCAAAAATCGGTGTCTGCCATCCAAGGAAATGCCTTGGGAAAAGCAGGGTCCTGCCAACGGCGAGCTACCCATGCCAAATAATAGACCATTCGCATAGCCCGCAGAGGTTCTATTAATGACAACTCTCTTGGGTCAAAATTCGTAAACTCACTATAAGATTCCAGCAGAGTATCTAACTGTAATAACTGTTCCTGACGGGAACCATGAAACAACATCCATAAATCCTGCATTGCGGGGCCATTACGCGCATCATCAAGATCAACAAACCAGGCTTCGTCACGCCACAGGATATTACCCGGATGGCAGTCACCATGAAGCCTCAATATTTGCCAATCCTCACGCCAATTTGATTCCACGATGTTTATCAGATCATCCAATATCGCTAAAAATTGTACTTTCTGTTTCGAAGGAACTAATTCACATTCAGCCAAGAAATGTCGTGGCTGATACAGATACTCATTTAACCCGATAGTTGGGCGAGTTATGAATTTTTGCTGGTAGCCAATCTGATGAATTCTACCCAGCAAACGCCCTACATCTTCTAACTGAAAGAGATTATCGGATTCATACTGGCGGCCACCGATGCTTGGAAAAACAGCAAAAAAGAAATCTTTAAAAATCAGTACAGTTTGTTGATCAAATACCAACGGTGCCGCAACCGGTAAATCAGCCTGTTGTAGTGCCAGGGAGAAATCATGTTCTTCCTGAATCTGCGGCCGATCCCAGCGCAATGGCCGATAAAATTTCACAACATAACGTTTACGCTCTTCATCTGTAAATTGATAAACACGGTTCTCATAACTGTTTAGTTCTGTCAGCCCGGAATCTATATATAATCCAGTCTGCGTCAATGCATCCATAATCAAATCCGGTGTTAATTCCCGGAAATTAAAAGCCGCCTGATTTGTTAGCACACTCTACTCTCTTGATTTTGATTAATCTGTCATAATGCCACGAGCATGCAATAACGCGGTTTTAAAATCTACTTCATCATCTTTTTTTAGCCCCGGAATTTCTGCCGTTGCCTCCAAACCGCGCATTTTCAAGTGATAAATCAAAACATCATCGGTCAAAGCTCATTGATTTCATTAAGCCGACGAGATTGCATATCAAATTTCTTATAAACAACCTATACAAATTAGCAGGGATAGCTCCCCAGAGAAAGAATTGCTCTGTCAATAAGCGTAAAGGTCGCTCTTTTATCAGTAAGTTATACAGTAATGATCGTTTTAAAAACGCTAAGTTAAACTCAGATAACCAATCCGAAAAAGGTTATATTGGTGGCAATAAGCGCATTATTGATAGAAACATTATGCAACCAAAAATAAGTGGTGTGATCCTCGCAGGTGGTCGAGCGACTCGTATGGGCGGAAATGATAAAGGACTCATTCTTTTAAATGGGCTACCTCTGTATCAACATATTGCAAATAAGCTGCACCCACAGGTAGATGAATTAATTATCAACGCTAACCGGAATCTGGAAATTTACCACCAAAGTCGTTACCAGGTTGTCACTGATCTAACGCCAGATTTCTCTGGGCCATTAGCTGGAATGTTAGCAACATTGAAATCAGCCAGTCACGATTGGGTGGTATTTGTTCCTTGTGATGTGCCGGATTTCCCGGCTGATTTAGTCGCCCGCTTATGGCAAGGCAAGCAACACGCATTGGCAGCCTATGCAGATGATGGCAACCGCCCTCACCCTACCCTCTCTTTACTACACCGCAGTTTGTTATCCCAATTGGGAAATCATCTGACTAATGGTGATCGTAAGCTGATGTTATTTATGCATAAGATCGGGGCAGTAACCGTTCAGTTTGCTGATAATCCAGCTGCTTTTGCCAATCTGAATACTCCGGAAGAATGCCAAAATTGGGAGCATATACAGGAGATCAAAAAATGAGCGCAAAACCACCTCTTCCACTACTTGGTATCACAGCATACAGCGGTACAGGAAAAACCACGCTTCTCAAGAAAGTAATCCCATTATTACGCCAACAACAAATTCGAGTTGGTCTGATAAAACACACTCATCATGATATGGATGTAGATAAACCGGGCAAAGACAGTTATGAACTGCGCAAGGCCGGTGCAGAACAAACCCTGGTCGCCAACCAACAACGCTGGGCGTTAATGACAGAAATATCAGATTCGCGGGCATTGGACTTGAGCTATCTTGCCAACCGCTTTGACTCAGATTCTCTGGATCTGATCTTAGTAGAAGGCTTCAAAGATGAGCCAATTAATAAGATCGCGTTATACCGCCGTATTATTAACCGACCATTAAACGATCTTCTTGATCAACATGTGATTGCTGTTGCCAGTGATGAAAAATTAGAGACAACCCTGCCACAACTGAATATCAATCAACCTGAACAGGTAGCTGATTTTATTGTGAAGTGGCTGAATATAGAACGTTAAATGGTTTCCACCTGTGATAAGGAACATAACAGTACGCTAAAACACAGGCAGAAGACCAAAAACAACCATTGCATAGTAATTATCAGCTTACTTCATCCTCTCAGGCTCAAGCCATGACTACCGTACCCGCCACCAGACGTCCTTGATGGAATGTTGCTTGACGGACTGGTAACCGCGCCACCGCTTCAGCAGAACAACTGGCTGCTACCAGAACAAATTCAGCCTTATCACCCGCCTGCGGCCAAACACGCTGGCCCCGATCGTCAAGCGGTAACACACCACCAGTAGCAATAGCCATAGCACGAGAAAGATGATATTCATCTGAACCACGGTATAACTGCGCGTATAGATTAGCCTTTTCTAACATGTCACCAGTGCCGAATGGCGACCAGTGATCAATCACACTGTCAGTACCGGTCATAATAAATACTCCTTTGGATCTGAGTTGCGGCAATGGCATCATCAAGCTTCCGATCGGCACTGTAGAGGCAATAGTGATTTGCTGCTCTGCTAAACGAGAAGCAGTTTCTATCAACTCACTTTCATCCAGAGTGGTCAACGCGAAGGCATGACTAATTGTCACCTTGCCACGCAAACTTGGCGTTTTTTCCACTATATCAATCATGTAGTTAATGGCAGCAACACCTGCCGGGCTGATCTCATGCAAATGAATGTCTACACCAGCGTTATTGTCCAACGCGATCTGGAACATAGTATCCAGTGATTTCTCCATCGCTGCATCCACGTTAGTCGGGTCCAATCCACCAACGTATTGCACACCCATTTGCATCGCCTCGCGCATTAACTCTTCTACTCTGGAATGCAACAGACCATGCTGCGGGAAGGCAACGATCTCACAAGTGAAATCATCACGATGGTTCTCCAACGCATACTGCAAATGTTCTAGACTTTTCAAGCCACTAACTGGATCGATATTGCAATGGCTGCGCGCCACTGTGCTCCCCTTAGATTGCAGTAGGGCAATTAGGCCCTCCGCCCGCTGCTGCGAAGTGGGTAGCAGTTTGGGGATCAACGTTTGCTCCTGGGTAATCATATCCATAATAGTTTTACCCTGGCTCAGTCGCGGTGCCTGCCACGGACCACCGTAGAAAGTCTTATCCAAATGAATGTGCATATCGCGAAAGGCGGGCAACAGCAACTTCCCTTGTGCCTGATAGCACAGCAGATTCATGTTAAACAGCGTACCAGCAGCATGAATAGCAGCTATCCGACCATCTTTAATTTCCAACGTATAAAGCGCAGTACGAGTGCCAATCACAGTATCGCCCTCATACTCAAATCCCTCCTCCAACAGCACATCACTCAAATAGTAATGGCGATCAGTAAGGGTAGTCTGCACCTGTGATGTACTAGATAAAGCGGCTGGCGGCATTGCCTGCGCGATCCCTCCTGTTAGAGAGATGACCGCACAAGCGGTGGTAAGTTTACCTGTTTGACCAAGAAAATCCCTGCGGCTTTGATGTTGAAGTTTTTCCACATTCAATTCCTTACTTAAAAAAATCGCCTCAAAAAATGCCAGGCAAGTGCGAGTTTTGAAAGGATATTTTCCAGAATTTAAAACATATATATAGACAAGTTTCCAACAATATCACAACCCATTCTTACAAAATTGCTGTGTAACAATGGAAAGCTCGATGAGTCATATGGATAAGGAAGCGTTTATTCTGGTTTTCCAGAAAATGAATACAGAGGATGGTGCTTGTAACAGAGTTTTGTGGAGATTCTCCAAATACTGCTTTTAGTATAACCCGGCGAACATATTATTATTTTCATCGGCTTGTAATAGGAGTTGATAAAACCTTCTATTCTAATGTCGACCGTAGTTGGCCAAACAAGCCCTTAAATCTATGCAGTGCGCATTTACACACAACTCCTTTTGATAAAGACTTTCAGTGAGAATTGACTGTGTATTTGTTCAAGCCCGTTTTGGCTCAAGCCAGTGGTTTTCATCACTGTTTCACGATCAACTCCACTGCCTAGCAATGCATGCGCGATTTTTAGAGTCGCCTCTTGGTACCCTTCTAAACGTCCTTCTAGACGTCCTTCTTGGAGTCCTTCTTGGAGTCCTCTTTGGAACCCTTTCTGCTCCAGTTTCTGTGCTATTGTCATCAGTACTTCCTCATACTTCGGGGACTGCTCTGCCAGTCGCCGGATAAAACCCTCTGGATAGGCGGTATCTCCCGCCTATAACAGGTAGTTATATACGCTTTTTAGCTGCTTATCCGTGTCGATAGTGACAACAAACAAATCTTCAATTTTATTTAAGGACCGAATGCCAGAACAATTATGATTGTGCACTTACCAAAATAACGTACCATTTCTATGCATTGCATGCATTTACGCATGCATCTCTACACCGATAGGGACTCTCTAGCACGAAATTAGTGGCGTATTTGCTCAAGCTCATTCTCGCTCAGGCCAGTGGTTTTCATCACTGTTTCACGATCGACTCCGCTACCCAGCAATGCATGCGCGATTTTTAGAGTCGCCTCTTGACGCCCTTCTTGACGCCCTTCTTGACGCCCTTCTTGCCACCCTTCTTGACGCCCTTTCTGCTCCAGTTTTTGTGCTATTGTCATCAGCACCTCCTCATACTTCGGGGACTGTTCTGCCAGTCGCCGGATAAACCCCTCTGGGTCGGCGGTATCTCCCGCCTGTAACAAGTAGTTTAACACGCTTTTCAACTGCTCATCGGTATAGTAGTCATACGCTAGCAGCACAACCAGCTCTTGCAACCGCTCTGCCATATCACGCTGTCGGATATGCTTTTGTACCATCTCCAACAACGCAATCCGTTTGTGTGTCAAGATTTCATCGTCCGGGATCACTGTCACATCCACTAAGGGAAACATAGTGGAATAGACTTCCTTTGCCAATGCCGGATCATTGAAGCAATCAAGCCAGTTGGTACTCCATGGATACGGCCGTGTTTTGCCATGATAGAACAATATCGGGATAACCAATGGTAATTTTTTATGTCCCTGTTCCAGATGTCGCTGCATTGCTGAAATACTATATCGCATCAGCCGGAATGCCATCATCTTGTCTGGAGAACTCTGGTGTTCGATCACGCAATACACATAACCGTCACCCTGCGCCGTTTTCAGCGAATATAGGATATCGGAATAATGCGCACGTAGATCATCCTCAATAAACGACTCTGGTTCCAACCGAAGTGTACCAAGATCACAAACTGCCCGTAATCCCACCGGCAAGTGTATCTCCAGAAAGTCCCTGGCAGTATCCACATGACTTAAAAACTTTTTAAAAACAGCATCATGTGGCGTTGGTGTATTTTTTCTCTTCATAGATGAATGGTAGCATACTTTCTTTTATGTTGAAGAAATATTAAGCAAGAAAGCAGCCCCCACTCTTATCCTTAAGAGAGATTGATAATCTAAAGACCGGATGAACCGGTCTTTAAAGTATCTTTCAGCATGGGGGAAAGGTATGAAGGCAAGTTTTCGGCAACATCACCGCATCGTGACAAACTCTTCCGCCGCAGTTGGATGAATTGCCACAGTGTTGTCAAAATCTTTCTTAGTTGCGCCCATCTTCAATGCAACAGCGAAACCTTGCAACATTTCATCCATCCCAAAACCGATACCGTGAATGCCAACAATCTTCTCTTCCGGTCCGACACACACTAGTTTCATCCGGCATGGTTGGCGATGTTGAGTGACAGCGATATACATCGCAGTGAAAGAAGATTGATATGTTTTCACCTGATCTTCACCAAATTGCTCTTTCGCCTGCGGCTCAGTTAACCCCACAGTTCCAATCGGTGGATGACTGAATACGACGGTTGGAATATTAGTGTAATCCAAATGCTCTTCCGGCTTATTATTAAACAAGCGTTCAGACAAGCGACGACCGGCAGCCACTGCAACAGGCGTTAACTCCACCGCTCCCGTATTGTCACCTACAGCATAAATGCCTTTCACATTGGTATTCTGGTATTTATCAACCTTAATATAGCCTTTTCCATTCAATTCAATACCAGTTACTGACAGATCCAGATTATCTGTTGCCGGTTCACGGCCAATAGCCCAGATCAAGGTATCAACTGTCTGCTCTTTACCATTTTGCAGTTGCAAAGTCAGACTACCATCTGCATTTTTAATCACCGCTTTTGGCACAGATTCAGTATGTAAAGTAGGCCCTTCTGTATTAATAATTTCCAATAGTGTTTCAACAACCATCGGGTCAAAAGAGCGCAATGGCGCATGTTGACGCACAAACAGATGAGTTTCACTACCAAGTGCATGCAATACGCCGGCAATTTCCACCGCAATATAGCCCGCACCAACAACTGCAACCCGTTTTGGCATCTCTGTCAGTTCAAAGAAACCATCAGAATCAATACCATATTCCGCACCTGGTACATCAGGGCGTATAGGACGACCACCCGTCGCAATCAAAATATGATCTGCGGTGATTTCTTCACCATTCACTTCGACAGTATGTGCATCAACAAAACGGGCGAAACCTTGGATCACATCAACTTTATTGTTACCCAAACCACGTTCATAAGACTGGTGAATACGATCAATATAAGCAGTACGACTGGCAATCAGTGTCTTCCAGTTAAAGTGGTTAACTGTGGTATCAAAGCCGTAATCTGGCCCGTACTGGTGAATAGACTCAGCAATTTGTGCTGCATGCCACATCACTTTCTTTGGTACACACCCCACATTGACGCAAGTTCCACCTAATGCCTTAGCTTCAATCAGGGCACATTTTTGTCCGTACATAGCCGCACGGTTAATTGATGCAATGCCGCCGCTGCCACCACCAATCGCTATATAGTCGTAATGTTTGCTCATCTGGATTGTTTCCATCTAATCAGTTTAGGGGGGTTAATACCCGAAAGCCTATTATGGCAAAAAATATCAAGTAGTCGTGATGGTTCTGGCTCTTTCTGCCATTGTTAAAAGCTATTCTGGTGCAATCCATTTAACCATAGTGTGACCTATCCCTTCCGGAACCAGAACCTGATGTAACCACGGCAACACCGATTTCATCTGCTGTTCCAGTTTCCAAGGTGGATTAATCACGATCATGCCAGAAGCAGTCATCCCCCGTTGATCACTATCAGGACGAACAGCCAGCTCAATTTGTAGAATACGGCGAATGCCTGTTGCTTCTAGATCTTTAACCAAGCGTTTAATCTGCTGGCGTAATACCACCGGATACCACAACGCATAAACACCCGTTGCAAAACGTTTATAACCTTCCTGAATTCCCTTAACAACCATCTGGTAATCAGATTTCAGTTCATAAGATGGATCAATAAGAATAAATCCGCGGCGGCTCTGTGGGGGCAATTGTGATTTTAATTGCTGATAACCATCTTCACGCACAACCTTGGAGCGGTTATCACGGGAGAATTCATTACGTAATAAAGGAAAGTCACTCGGATGCAATTCAGTCAGATTGAGCTTATCATTCTGCCGTAACAAATGTTGGGCAATGAAAGGCGACCCCGGATAGTAACGTAAGTTGCCACTCGGATTCAGCGCAGCTACTGCGCTCATATAAACTTTCAACTCCTGCGGTAAATCTTCACGCTGCCAGACGCGAGCAACCCCTTCCAGATATTCACCGGTACGTTCAGCATATTCACCGCTGAGTTGATAGCGACCCGCGCCAGCATGAGTATCCAAATAGAGAAAAGGTTTTTCCTTTTCTTTAAGCGATTCAATGATCAGGCTTTGTACAGTATGTTTCAGTACATCGGCATGATTACCGGCATGAAAACTATGGCGATAACTAAGCATTAGGTTTAAGACCCCAGAGCAGAGATAGAGATTGCTTGTCAGATGGAGTATCTGACAATTAAAAACCCATCTCAGTAGATGAGACAGATGGTAAGGCGTCATTATAGCCCTATTAACCACAAAAATGGCAGAACTCTGAATCTCAAACCCCGAAAACAAAAACCTGTCAGATTAGTTATAATTTAGGATAAGTTAAAAGTTTAACCCAGAAAAAATATGACATTCAAAAAAATGATATTACCTACATCCTACCAACAATCATAAGTAATTCTTATGAAAAATAAATAACTAAAGGTTGTGCAATCAAACACAAGTATTGAGTAACAACTGAAATATGAAAATTTCTATGAATGATACTCGGCAAGTTGCCAGTCTGAAACAAACACTGAAAAACGTTGACATCTACTAATGACCAAGAAAATAGCTAAAAAAGAACAAAAAAAGTAGTTGAGAAAAGAAAATATGACTAAGTATTAACGAAACAGTTAAATAATTTCACTAAATAATTCCGTTAAATAAACATGTAAAAAAAATAGAAAATAAAAAGAAGAAAATAAAGAAATAAGCTGAAAAAAAATTGAAGAAGGTTATTAACAATCTTCAATTTCAATAAATAAAAATTAAGATTTTCAGCCAATGGAGAAACACTCCATTGGCTGAATAATTATATTACCTATCAGGCAACAATAGGTGCGCGCCAGTCATCTGCACCAGAAGTACCCGCAGTTGTATGTTCCCAAGTAATCTTACGATAAGACAGAGAAACACGAACTAATTGAGTAAATTCAGATTTTGTTGGGTCCTGACAATGTGGCATTTTGCAATCAATGTCGATAATAGTGGCATCTTCCAACTGAGTCGTGAAGAAATGCTCTTGTTTACCTTCAACAGAAGTGCGATACCATTTCAATTCTACTTTTGTCAGCATTTCACCAGAAGCCAATGCATTATAAAGCAATGGAACAGATTTATTTAATGCAACTGTAAAACGGAATGGTTTATGAGCACGCTGACCCGAAGGCTGACCAGATTGAGGATCAGTTGGTACAGTAACTACGTGATCAAATTCCTGAACCAGCATTTCATCCTCGTGCCCCTGAACGAAAATATTACCCACTGATTCAGCAGTGAATGAACCAGCCGTAATATTACCCTGGGTTTTTCCATCGATGGAAATATAACATGGAGTTGGCATGAAAATATCCTTTAAGAGATTGTGTCAAAATTAACGTAGTGTTCATATTACTTTCAGTAGTGATTATTTCATCTTGGAAAAAATCACTTATAAATACATTGAACACTGAAATGAATAATAAATACCAATCAGCTCATTTCAAAATAAAATCTAAATTGCAAAATAGTGCACCTATCACAATCAAATAAAAATATTAAAACTAACACCAATACAACATAAAAATTTAAAAAAATAAAATATTAAGAATAATTAACTGAAATAAATAATTGCACTCAGCGGAAAAATCACATATCTATGTGAAATATAATGATTTTAATAAATAAAACTAAAACTATTTTTTGGTCAATTAGAAAATGATAAGTAGATCAAAAAATTCAACTTTATCACTTGGTTAATAACGGAGATAACATTTACAATGCGAAATTAACTCCAAGATGTAAATGAAAATACACTTAGAAACACTTTTTTACACAATGAAACAAAAAATCATTAAATTTCCATAAATACAAAGAAATAGATATATCCCTTACCTATATAGTGGGATTTATAAATGATCAAAAAAAACACTAAATCGTAAATTATTGCCAAATCTAATAAAATTATCAAAGGTCTGAATAGAGAGGTATATCTACATATGTTTTAGCTTTACAATAAAAAAACAAAATGCGAAACTCTGCTTTGCAGAGCGGTCTATATTGATGCTATTGCTCGATGAGTAAGAATATTCTGAATTCGTCTTTATCTATATGCTAATAAAAGTCGACTTACTATCCAATTCAATGCAGTGAATCCCCCGCTATTTTATCCGGGGGGAATTTTATGTTCTCTGTCACATATAGGTAGGTATCAGGGGCAACTCTCTCATCAATATTGTTACCAAACAATTCCTAATTGCCTAATTGTATTACCCGAAGGATTTTAATATGAGTAAAAATAGCCCAGGTAGTGTAGCGCCAAAGGAAAGGATTAATATCAAGTATGTTCCGAATACTGGCGATCAAGTCGCTGAAATTGAATTACCACTTAATCTACTTATTGTTGGTGATCTGAAAGGAACAAAAGAAGACACGCCAATTGAAGAGCGGCAAGCTGTTTCTGTACACAAAAATAACTTTAATGCCGTGATGAATGAAGCAAATATCAACCTAACATTCAGTGTCCCTAACCGTCTCAATGATAATAGTGGGGATGACCTGCCAGTTAACTTAGAAATAAAATCACTGAATGATTTCTCACCCGATAACGTGGCGAAGAAAGTTCCTGAATTAAATAAACTTTTAGAACTGCGTGAAGCGCTTGTCGCGTTAAAAGGACCACTGGGCAATATTCCGGCATTCCGCACCCGTTTACAGGAATTACTGGGTGATGAAAAAGTTCGGGAACAACTTCTAAAAGAACTTGAAATCGTCAACCAAAAGTAATTGGCTAAAAAGGAGTTTTTAACATGTCCTTGCATGAAGAGAGCAGTACAACATTAGCCCTAGGAGCCACCACCTCTTTGCTAGACGAAATCATGTCTCAAGCAAGAATGACTCCGGAAAATGACGGCTACCATATTGCAAAACAAGGTGTTGCCGCTTTTATCAGCAGCATTTTAGATACAGGCACTAACGAAGAACCTATCAACAAGCTTGTGGTTGACAGAATGATTGTGGAGCTTGATAAAACGCTCAGCACTCAGGTAGATGAAATCATGCACGCCAAAGAATTCCAAGAGCTGGAATCATCATGGCGTTCACTGAAGTTATTGGTTGATCGCACGGATTTCCGTGAAAACATTAAGATCAATATCATCCATGCCACCAAAGAAGAATTACTGGAAGATTTTGAGTTCTCTCCAGAAATCATCCAATCCGGCTTATATAAACATGTTTACTCAACAGGTTATGGTCAGTTTGGTGGTGAACCCGTTGCAGCAGTCATCGGTAACTACGCCTTTAGTAATAGCTCACCTGATATCAAACTGATGCAATACGTCAGTGCGGTTGGCGCGATGGCTCACGCACCCTTCCTCTCTTCCGTTGCACCTGATTTCTTTGGCATCAGCAGCTTTACAGAACTGCCAGCGATTAAAGATCTAAAATCCGTTTTCGAAGGCCCAGCCCATACCAAATGGCGTGCACTGCGCGAATCTGAAGATTCACGTTATCTCGGACTAACAACACCGCGCTTCCTGTTACGTCTGCCATATTCAACAATCGAAAACCCAATTAAAAACTTTAACTACCAAGAAGATGTCAGCAAAGATCACGAGCATTTCCTGTGGGGTAATACCGCTTATCTGCTAGCAACCTGCCTGACTGACAGCTTCGCCAAATATCGCTGGTGTCCGAACATTATCGGCCCACAAAGCGGTGGTACTGTCAGCGATCTACCCGTTCATCTGTTCGAAGCCATGGGGCAAATCCAGGCCAAGATCCCAACAGAAGTTTTAATTACTGATCGCCGTGAATTCGAATTAGCGGAAGAAGGGTTTATCACCCTGACGATGCGTAAGGGTAGTGACAATGCGGCCTTCTTCTCTGCCAACTCAGTTCAGAAGCCAAAAGTGTTCCCTAATACCCGCGAAGGGAAAATGGCTGAAACCAACTACAAATTGGGTACTCAACTACCATATATGTTCATTATCAACCGCCTTGCACACTACATCAAAGTATTGCAGCGCGAGCAAATTGGTTCCTGGAAGGAGCGTCAGGATCTGGAACGTGAACTAAATACATGGCTGAAACAGTACATCGCCGATCAAGAAAACCCACCAACAGATGTCCGTAGCCGTCGTCCTCTACGTTCCGCCCAAATTCAGGTTTTGGATGTAGAAGGAGATCCAGGTTGGTATCAGGTGGCAATGCAAGTTCGCCCTCATTTCAAATACATGGGTGCCAGCTTTGAATTGTCACTGGTAGGACGTTTGGATAAGGAATAATCAGTCATGGCTGCGCTGTACAGTTGGAATAGAGAGGGCTCTGCCAGCTTGTTTGAGCGTATTCAGGGGAAGAACTCCGGTTCTTCCCGTCAGTCAAGAATGCGTGAGCTGCTCAACTCCATAAGACGGCACCTGAATAATGTTCTCAATACCCATCCGGGTGCTTGTCAGAGTGCGGTTGATCTCGGCGTTATTGATCTCAATGATGCCACAACCACTACAACTGACTTTAAACAGAGTATTGAGCAGGCAATAGAGCACTGCATCATAAATTATGAACCAAGAATATCGTCAGTTTCTGTCAGCGCAATCCATGATGACAGTGACCCATTGCTGTTGAGTTTTCACATCAGTGCCCAGGTATCCCTGGATGATATTCACGACGTCGTTGAATTTAACATTCAATTGGATAACAACCGGCGCTATTGCCTAGAGCGGACTCAATAAAATGTCACTTGAAAAATACTTCAGAGAAGAATTGGATTACCTAAGGCAACTGGGACGGGAAGCCGCAGTTGAACATCCTCATCTCGCTTCATTTCTGTCTGAACAAGGCTCTGACCCAGATGTTGAGCGCCTGCTGGAAGGATTCGCATTTCTTGCCGGTAACTTACGAGCAAAAATTGATGATCAGTTCCCTGAACTGACCCATGGATTACTGCACATGCTATGGCCAAATTATCTACGGCCAACACCCAGCATGACAATTATCCAGTACACACCCGATGAAAGTGTCGTCACAAAAGCCACGCAAGTTAAACGCGGAGTTCAAATCAAGAGCCATCCGCTGGCAGATGATGACGATGATATTTACTCAAATAATACCGATCCGAAAAAAACAGAGATAGACAACCGCTGTACTTTTACTTTATGCCGCGATGTCTGGCTGTTCCCGATGTCAATCCAAGACATTTCTGTCAATAACAGTAATGAACAAGGTGTCATCGGTTTGAATTTTACCTCAAAGACAGCACTCAACTTACAGGAATTACAACTTGATAAGTTACGTTTTTATCTGAGCGGTGATGACTACAGCAGTACACAGCTCTATTTCTGGCTCAGTTACTACCTTGAAGACGCAAAGCTCGTCGTAGGCGATATCACAATTCCATTGCCAGATTTTGATTTCGTTCCAGTTGGTTTTAATCGGGAAGATGCCCTGCTGCCTTACCCAAAAAACTCCTACATGGGTTATCGCATCTTGCAGGAGTATTTCTGCTTTTCTGAAGGTTTCCTGTTTTTTGATGTCACCGGTTTCCCTAAATTACCCGCAGATCTTAAAGCCAGCGATTTCACGCTGAATCTCTATTTCTCGGAGGCACTCCCGCCAGAAATTAAAATTCGTCAGGATACTTTTCGACTGCATTGTGTTCCGGCAATCAATCTTTTCCCAATGGATAGCGAAGCGATTCGATTAGATAACAGCCAAGCTGAATACCCATTGAGGGCTAGCTATAGTCATCCCGATCGTTACGATATTTTCTCCATTGATAAAGTGGAAAGTTGGCTACTCAATGCCGATGGCACACCCAACCGCGCCAAAGGTAGTGAACGGATTTATGTACCATTTGAAAGTTTTCATCATCAAATCGAACATGAAAGTGAGCTCAATACCCGCTATTTCCGTATCAGAGTCAAAGAATCCCCTTTCCGCAAAGGGCTTGAACACTATATCTCTTTTGTCCGTGGCGATGAATCCCAACTTCTGTTAAATAATGAAAACGTCTCTGTCAGACTGACATGTACCAACCGTGAGCTGCCACTGCAACTACGGGTGGGTGACATTAATTTCCCGTCACTGGGCAGTCCATCATTTGCAACATTCCGCAACATAACCCGGCCATCGGTTCCACTTTATCCATTAATGAGCGGTAAGTTTCACTGGTCCCTCCTTTCCAATATGTCGCTGAATTATATGACATTGCTGGATAAAGATGCACTAAAGCAGGTACTGAGGACCTATGATCTCCCCAGCAGGCATAATCGACAATCATCACGGTCATCACAAAAACGGCTAGACGCGATTGAACGGATTGAAACTCAACCAATAGACCGCCTGTTAAAAGGGCTTCCAGTGCGTGGACTAGAATCAACATTGTATATCCGGCAACAAGCTTTCAGCTCTGAAGGTGAGCTCTATCTGTTCAGTACCATACTGTCACGCTTCTTTGCATTATATGCCAGCATCAACTCCTTCCACATATTGAAGGTGATCAATTTAGATAATCAGGAATGCTATCAATGGCCGGAACAGATAGGTCAACACGCGTTGATGTAATGGATAAAAACTCACCAGATAATCTGGCGCCAGATTTATCAAAATATAACTTTTACCAATTGGTTGAGTTACTCAACCAATTGGCGGTAGCGTGGGAAAAAACAGGTCAAACCAATCGCCCTGATCGAGAATCAATCCGTTTCAAGTCCAGTGCAAGTCTGGCTTTTCCAACCAGAGACGTTGTCTCTGTGAACCGTACCGAGCAAGGCCGTTTTCAGGTGAAAGTCTCCTTTCTTGGATTACACGGTAGCCAGTCTCCTATGCCTGGCTACTACCTTGATTCGTTGGCATGGGAAGAAGCTCAGGACGAAAACCGACTGACTGACTTTTTGAATATTTTCAACCACCGTTCAGTCGTCATGCTTCATCAAATCTGGCGGAAATATCGCTATTACATCTGTTTTGACAAGAACGGACTGGATGATTTTTCTCAGCGTATGTTCGCGCTGGTAGGGCTTGGCAGTGATGTGAACCGCGCTCACTTGCAGATCAATCACAGCAAAATGCTAGCCTATGCCGGTCTGTTAGCCAGCCCCGGTCGATCGCCGGAAGTAATATCCAGTCTGGTCTCACATTGCTTTGATCTATCGGACGTCACGGTACATAGCTGGCAAATTAGAAAAGTCGCTATCGTTCCATCACAACAAAACCGCTTGGGTGGAATACTGAAAATAAATGGTCAGAAAAAAATTCAACAATCAGTGCTGGGGGGAAACTTTTGTCTCGGTTCATGGGTGAAAGGTTGCAACGGTAAATTCCTGTTATGTATCAATAACCTCTCTCGTGAACACTTTCTGTCATTTCTCCCGGATGGCAAGAATTTTCTACCACTGGTGATGTTTATCTGTTTTGTCCTACGTGATCAATTGGCCTGGGATCTACGCCTTGGACTGGCCGAAAACCAGGCTGACGGCATGGTACTTGGCACGAAACAAAACAATAACCTGGGGTGGACCAGTTTTCTCGGCAAGCCGGAAAAGAAACCCTTTATCACAATTTCAGTTGGCAGATAAAGAATTATGGAAAAACAACAACCAACCCTTTCATTACGAGTGCTCAACAGCGATCAACTGGAAAGCGGTAAATCTGCCAGTTGCTTGTTCTCCATTCAAGGCGGCACAGTCGGTAGCAGCGAAAGCCACCTTTGGTCAGTTCAGGATCAGCAGGGCAATATCAATCCGTCACAATTTACTATTCAGTGGCGTGATGGCGCATTTTGCCTGCAAATGATCGCCGGCCCTCTATTTGTGAATAAGTCACCGCTAACCTCCGGCGCCGGCCTGATCCGACTGCAACAAGCAGATGAAATTACCGTCGGTAAGCTGGTGATTAAAAGCCATATCAGTTTTTCCGACGCAGATCGTATTGATCCAATGATGGTGTCACCAGAATCACTGGTCTCCAGCTATAGCAATCCATTAGACGCTATGATGGAAAAAACTCCCGTCCAGGATAACGCTTTTACAGAGTGTAATTCTCTGGCGCCAACGATAAACCATGATTTAAACCACGACCCACTTAAGGTTCTCGACAGCGAAAATCTGACCACACTGAGTCAGACACCAATAAGTAACGAAGTAGACCAAAGCCTAGAACAAGGCCGTTACCGCGCACCATTATTTTTCTCTCCCCTCTCAGATAACAGAGGCAATGCTATGGATCGGGATTTTGTTGATTTACCGAGTATCTCTTCACCTTCAAGTGAACAATATCAGGACATGGAGCAACAGCATATTGCTATCACGCCGCTGATGCGAGGATTGAACACACAATTACCTTTGCATAACAGCCAGCAGGCCAACGACTTTCTGGAAGAAATGGGTAAAACCATGAAAGCGGCAATTGATGGTTTACTGGCACTACAGCGTGCACAGCATGGTCTGCGTGATAAACAACTACGTCCTATCGAAGATAACCCGCTACGGCTAAATATGGATTACAACACCACCATGCAAGTGATGTTCGCTGATCAAAAAAGCCCGGTACATCTTTCTGCGCCATCAGCCGTCTCTGAAAGCCTGCATAACCTGCAATTACACTATCAGGCTAACCGGATTGCGATCACTGCCGCATTGAACACGATGCTGGATGCTTTCTCACCAGAACACCTACTGAGCCGTTTTGCCCAATACCGTCGCAGTAATGAGACCCAAGAAAAAGATGCCGCCTGGGCATGGGAAATGTACTCCAGTTACTACCGCGAATTGGCTTCCAGCCGTCAACAGGGATTCGAAAAGCTGTTTGGTGAAGTTTATGAACAAGCTTATGACCGCGCTCTACGCCAAGGTTTAGAGGATACCCAGTAATGAAGCGCTCCGGTGGTAATACCTCATGGTCCGGCATATGGCTTGTATTGCTGGCAACGCTGATGTTGTTAAGCGGTTGCAGCAGTACATGGCAGGCAACGAAGAAAGTCGGACAGGTTGTCTGGGACCCATCGACTCCTGTCGGTCAACCTGCGGATTTACCTTCCACCGCAGCGATCACTTTGCTAGCAGAGCCTGATATCAACCCCAATAAAAATGGAGAAGCCACTCCGGTTGAAATGCACCTAATTTATCTCAGTGAAGATTCTCGTTTGCTTGCCGCGGATTATGACCAGCTTAAAAGTGACGAACTGGATAAAGCGTTGGGGAAAAATTACATCGACCATCAGGATTACACCTTATTGCCGGGGCAATACAAACCACTACCCGTCATCCCGCTGGAAAAAAAGAGCCGTTACATTGGCGTTATCGTTCGTTATGCCGATATCAATCAATCCGAATGGAAAAAAGTTATCCGTGTGAAAGACACGGGACAGCAATACCACATTCTAGTGCACATCAGAGCGAACGAAGTTGAACTTAGAAAAGAGGAGCAATAACTATGCCAGGCAAAAATCGGGTGATTTGGCGCGAAGGATTATTCATCAAGCCACAACACTTTCAACAACAACAAAAACATAATGACTATCTGGCACACAGCCGCCTGACGTCCCTCACCAGTTATGGTTACGGCTTCAGTTCTCTGACTATTGACAAAGATCTCCTCGCGTTGGGACGCATCGGTATCATCGAAGCCAGTGGTATCATGCCAGATGGTACCATGTTCTCCGTTCCGTATCAGGATGCCACTCCTCAGCCCCTTGATGTCATAGATCTTCACGAGAACAATAGCAAAGATATCTATCTGGCACTGCCAATAGCCAACGATACCCTCAATGAAATCTCCCATCCAGAATCCAATAGCGCCGGCGCTATGCGCTACCGCGAACATGTGAATGATATCCGGGACCTGCACACGGAGGGCGGTGATGTCAGCCAGGTCATACTGGCACAACTGACACCGGTTTTGAAACAGGGTTCAGAAGATCTCAGCGCTTTTACCGTACTCCCGCTATGCCAGATAATAGAGAAGCTTCCGACGGGAACCATCATATTAAATGAAGATTTCGTGCCAACCTGTACGTCTATTAATGTCTCAAATAAACTAAAAAGTTATATGGATGAAGTGGATAGAGCACTGATAGAACGAGCCAGATCACTCGCTAACCGGATTGGTTCTCCCGGTCAGCAAGGGGTAGCCGATGTTGCTGAATTTATGATGCTCCAGTTAGTTAACCGGATTCAGCCGTGGTTTACCCACTACGCCAGACAAACCATTCTGCATCCCGAACACTTTTTCACCCAATTGATCCAAACCTGTGGTGAACTGAGAACATTCACTCATGAATCCCGTCAAGTGGGCGATATACCGGAATATAATCACGACAGCCTGACGGATACATTCCATCAAGTCATGCGTTCCATCCGCGAAGCAATGGGTGTTGTCCTGACCCCACGAGCGATCCCGATTAAACTACAAACTCAGTCAAATGGCATTCGGGTGGCAAATATCCATGATCGCGATGTATTGACCAAAGCGGATTTCATTCTGGCCATCCGTGCCGAGGTCCCACAAGAACAATTACTCCGTCAGTTTGTTAAGCAGACCAAAATCGCGTCTCAGGAAAGAATCCGCGAAATGGTCAGCGTCCAGTTGCCTGGCGTAGGACTGATTCCGCTTCCCGCCGCTCCTCGCCAGTTGCCTTATCACGCCGGCTACACCTATTTCCGTTTTGATCAGCAAGGTGCAGCATGGCAAGACATTCTCAAAGGTACCTCCATTGCCTTCCATGTTTCAGGAGATTTCCCCGGATTAGACCTGCAATTCTGGGCAGTCAGAAATGGGAGTGACTAATGAAGAACAAAGCTATCAACGACAACGCCATTTTGATGCAAGTAGAAACTGATACTACTTTGCACCGTCAGTATCAGTTACCGTTGCGCGGAGAAAGCCTGAACCCGATGATTGATGCCGCAACACCGTTGCTCGGCATGGTTATGCGTCTAAAAGACATGGGTGATGAGCCACTACCAGACCAGCTTTATCAACAAGTCGTCACCGATATCCAGGCAATCGAACAATTTTTACAAACCAAAGGTTATGAACCGGGCGCAATTGTCTCTTTCCGCTACATGCTCTGTACTTTCATTGATGAAACTGCACTGGGTCATGGCTGGAACAGTCAGAACGGCTGGTTGCAACAATCTTTACTGGTGCAATTCCACAATGAAACCTGGGGTGGTGAAAAAGTCTTTCTGCTGCTGGAGCGTTTGATGGGTGAACTTCAACGCTACCAGCATCTACTGGAATTTATCTATCTCTGCTTTTGCCTCGGCTACCGTGGTCGCTACAAAGTGAGTTCGCAGAAAGGTGATGATTTTGAGCGTTTATTCCGCCGGTTACATCAACAGTTACACTCGCTGCGAGGCGAAGCACCGCCCACTATTCTGCACAGTAATGCCAACGAGCATGACAGCCGCTACCGTTTGGGTAAGCGTCTGACTATCAAACACCTCCTCTGGAGCGGTATTGGTCTGCTCGCCGTGGTTTATAGCTTTTATGCTGTCCGGCTGCACAACCAAACCCAGAACATATTACAACAGCTAAATAATTTACTGAGTTAGGAAATAACCGATGATTCAGATTGATCTACCCACATTAGTTAACCGCTTAAATCCGATGACCCGGCATGCTCTGGAAACGGCGGCAGCGCAGTGTGTCAGTCAGCAGCAACCTGAGATCACGGTCTCTCAGCTACTGTTGCAGATGATCAACACGCCTCTCAGTGATGTCAGAGCGATCTTCAGCCAAGCCGAAGTGGACAGTGACTTGCTGAAAGAACAGCTTGATCAGATGGTCCCTCACCATCAGGCAATGGTACAAGCCTATCCCAGCTTCTCACCCATGCTGGTGGAATGGCTACAGGATAGCTGGCTGTTAGCATCAACCGAGATGCAGCACCAGGAATTACGCAGCGGTGTCATGCTGATGACACTATTGTTCAGCCCATTACGCTACCTGACGCCACAATCTTCCCGTTTACTATCGGGAATTAACCGCGAATTACTGCGCCAGAATTTTACTCAGTGGACAGCAGGTTCAGCGGAACAACCGGTTGTAGAAAACGATAAAAACGGACAAGGCAAAAACGCAGCCAATAGTGACAGCCTACTCACCCGTTTTACCCAAAACATGACAGAACAGGCTCGTCAGGGAAAACTCGACCCAGTTTTGTGCCGTGACGCCGAAATCGACCTGATGATCGATATTCTTTGCCGCCGACGTAAAAACAATCCAATTGTAGTGGGTGAAGCGGGCGTGGGTAAAAGCGCGCTGATTGAAGGGCTAGCTTTGCGCATTATCGATAATCAGGTACCAGAAAAATTGCGCAACAGTGAATTGATGACACTGGATCTGGGTGCATTACAGGCAGGTGCGGCGGTAAAAGGTGAATTTGAAAAGCGTTTCAAAGGCATAATGAGTGAAATCAACCAGTCATCCGTACCGATTATTCTATTTATTGATGAAGCTCATACGCTAATTGGTGCGGGTAATCAACAGGGCGGACTGGATATCTCTAACTTGCTGAAACCCGCTCTGGCACGTGGTGAACTGAAAACTATCGCCGCAACCACTTGGGGCGAATACAAAAAATATTTTGAAAAAGATGCTGCTCTCTCTCGCCGTTTTCAACTGGTCAAAGTGGCCGAACCAACAGCGGAAGAAGCCATTATCATTATGCGTGGCCTGCGGGCAATTTATGAACAATCTCATGGCGTATTGATCGATGATGAAGCACTGAAAGCCTCCGCAGTATTAAGTGACCGTTACCTCTCCGGTCGCCAGTTACCAGATAAAGCTATTGACGTATTAGATACCGCCTGTGCACGCGTTGCCATTAATCTGACTTCACCTCCGCGTCAGATTTCCGCACTGAAAAATCAGCTCCACCAGCAGCAAATGGAATCGGATGTGCTGACGAGAGAGCAACGCATGGGGCTGAACCAACATACTGACCGGCTAGCTGAGCTTCAGCAACAACAGCAGGAAACGGCAGAAAAACTGGCTGAACTGGAAACCAGTTGGCAACAACAACAGCAATTGGTTCAACAAGTTATTGAACTGCGCCGTCAACTGTTAACAAATGAAGCAACCGATGAAACCGAAGAGAACGAAACACCTGCGGAAATCGTGACAGAAGAACTGGTTGCAAAACTGTCTGAACTTAATCAACAGTTGGAACAGTTACAGCAACAGCAAACGCTGGTTTCCCCTCATGTGGATAAAAACCAAATTGCGGCAGTTATCGCCGAATGGACTGGCGTCCCCCTTAACCGTTTGTCACAGAGTGAATTATCCATTGTCACTGAACTACCAATTCATCTGGGGCAAAGCATCAAAGGACAGGAGCTTGCTATCAAATGCCTGCATCAACATTTATTGACTGCCAGAGCAGACCTGCGCCGTCCTGGTCGCCCACTGGGAGCCTTCCTGCTAGTGGGGCCAAGCGGTGTCGGTAAAACCGAAACCGTTTTACAACTTGCGGAATTGATGTTCGGTGGCCGTCAGTACCTGACCACCATCAACATGTCCGAATTTCAGGAAAAACACACTGTTTCTCGCCTGATTGGTTCACCGCCGGGCTATGTCGGATATGGGGAAGGCGGCGTACTCACCGAAGCCATTCGCCAGAAACCTTATTCCGTCGTCCTACTTGATGAAGTAGAAAAAGCGCATCCTGACGTACTCAACCTGTTCTATCAGGCATTCGACAAAGGAGAACTGGCTGACGGTGAAGGCCGGGTGATTGACTGTAAAAATATCGTCTTCTTCCTGACATCCAACCTTGGCTATCAAACTATCGTTGATAATGCCGATAAACCGGAAGAGATGAATGACCTGCTCTACCCTGAACTGGCGGCATTCTTCAAACCGGCATTACTAGCGCGAATGGAAGTCGTGCCTTACCTGCCACTGGGATACGACACCCTGAAAACTATTATCCAAGGCAAACTGGCCCGCCTTGATAACCTGCTGCGTCAACGTTTCAATGCTGAGGTCACCATCAGTGATAACGTGATTGAAGAGATCCTGCAACGGGCAACTCGTGCTGAAAACGGTGCACGAATGCTGGAGTCAATCATTGACGGCGCTTTGTTACCACCGCTATCTCTGCTGTTGCTGCAAAAAATGGCCTCAGGGAAGCAGATCCGTGCTATCCAGCTAACCGTTGATGAACATGAATTCAACGCGGTGGTTGAGGAGCTCCAATGAAACAACGGCTGAAAAGCGCATTAGCGTTATTGGAAAATGACTCGATTGAGCAACTGGTTCACCATTTTCTTCAGGTGAATCACCAACGCCAGCGTTTTGATGCCTTGCTGGTTTCCCTACTTAACATGAACGAAAACCGTCTGGAATGTTATCGGTTACCAGCACCAAACCAGATAAGCGCCCTACAACTGGATGTCAATATCGGCGATATCAACCATCCGCTGGTACAAATTCTGTATAAAGGCACACCTATGACATGGGAATCACTCAATCAAGGGGTACGAATAGACAATCAGAACTTTCGCACCTTTATAGAAGAGTTGCCCTACCGCTGTGGCTTGCATGCCATCCCACTGTTCAACTGCAACGGACAAGCATGTGGTGTGATTGCTGTTTTCGCCGAAGATGCTCATCGCTTTGCTGACGATAACAACATGTTTTACATCTACTGCCATGTAATGCAGCACCGACTGAAAAAATTACAGGAGTTGGAACAACTGCGTGAACAACTACGCCAAATTCGTCAAGTTTTTCAAGCTCAACGCCAGAAAGAAAAACAGCTTGATGAGCTACTGGCTTCGTTGAGCACCACCTCAGAAAACAAAGCATCGGCCAACATCTCTCACGATTACAGCAAAATCGACAATTTGCCTCAGGCCCTTGAAGAGTTTGAATGTGCAGTATTGGTACAACGCCAACATATCTATGGCGATAACACCAAACGGATTGCAGAAAGCTTAGGCATTGCACCACGCACACTGACCTACAAGCTGGCGAAATACAGGTGTAAATTATGAGTTTCTTTTTACTTGTCAGTTCATTAATCGCATCCCTGACTGGCACACCTGAAATTCAGCCAGCTCAGGAAACCACAACGGAGCCCTCGCTACCGGCCTTACTGCAATGCCGTTCAGAACCTTCACCGCTGATCAGGCTGGATTGCTATGACCGTCTATTAGATAAAGTGGACAGTGCTGTCGTCATTCCGTTAGAAAAAACTGGCCCTGCCTGGCGACAAGCCATGGAACAGGAAATGAAACGGACTGACCACTCAACGGGTTTTATCACTACTCAATCCAAAGGAATACCGACCCGCGTCATACTCACTACACCTGCGATCGGCGTTCCACCTCCACGACCGGTACTTGTACTGAGTTGTATCGATAGCATTACCCGGATACAAGTCGCCCTGACTACGCCACAAGACAGTGGTACGGTCATGATTTCGACTGACATAACCCAATTCAGTGCTGACTGGTTTTTACGCGAAAACGGTTACCTGCTGGAATCCAGTCGTGGGTTACCGGGCATTGAAACACTCAAACGACTGATGACAGGTGACACCCTGACCATCAAAACCAGCAACGGAAACCGGATGACATTCAACATTTCTCAACTGGAACAGGCGGTGAAACCCTTACGCTCCGCCTGTCGTTGGTGATCCCAATGGATATCAGGAAACAATTTGACTGGCAGGAACTCCTGCTAACACCGCTATCAGATGAACTGACCAGCAAGGAACTGAATGAGAACGAACCTGCCTGGGAATATATTGATGGTGAAATGATTAAGCTGGGATCACTGGCCCATTCCACGATCAACATTGAAGAAATCCAACGCCAGGCGCTGCAACTATTCAGCGAAAAAAGTAAAGATTTCAGGCTGATGGTTCACCTGTTGCGGACACTACAACACAGCGGCAACCCCGCTGAGCTAATACTAGCAATGGAACTGCTAGCCGATTACATCAAACATTACTGGCAGATTGCCTGGCCACAAAAACCCCTGCTTAAGCGCCGTCTGGCACAACAGGCTATTAAACGTTTTGACTCTGCTCAGGCCAGCTTCTGTGAACAAGCGGATGAGACTCAACGGGAAGAAGCGCAAGGCGCACTAGCTCATCTGGCGCAATGCTGGCATACCGATGAACCGGCACTGGCTAAAGAGATCGATCAGTTACGTTCCCGTTATGCCCGCAAGCCGACACCAAAGCCGGTCGCAGCCTCCGCTGTACCAACAGAAAACACAACACAACCTACCATTCCCCCAGCGCTGACCCCAGCACCGGACATAACGGTAGACAGCTCCAGTGAAAAAGCCTGGAAACAGACGTTGCTGACTGTGGCCGATCTACTATGCGAACGCCAGCCTGACTCCCCTACGGGCTACCGGCTGCGCCGTTATGCGATCTGGCACACATTAACTACCGCACCGATAGCCAACGGCGAAGGCAAAACTCCACTGGCACCCATCTCAACAGACCGTACCGCGGATTATCTAACGAAACTGCCTGCTGCCGATAAGTCTTTACTGCAACAGATAGAGCAGAGCCTGACGCTCGCCCCTTACTGGCTTGACGGACATGCTATCGCAGCTCAAGCCGCCGAGAAACTAGGTTATACCGCAGTTGCCAACGCCATCCGCGATGAACTGAAAGCATTTCTTGACCGCTTGCCGGTTTTACAGACCCTATATTTTTCCGATATGAGCCCATTTATTTCAGCCGCAACCCTGAACTGGCTGCAACCCCCAGCCACCACTGCCTGCAGTGGTGGCTCAACTCAGGATCAAGAAGCTATCTGGCAATGTTTCCAACAACATGGACTGGAAGCGGCGCTCAACGCAGCAGAACAGCATCAGCAACAACTGACTGAACCCCGAGATCAGTTCTACGGTCAACTGCTCACGGCACAATTGCTTGAAAAGGCGGGAATGACCGCACTGGCGCAACAACATTACCGACATCTATTGCAGGCAGGACAACACATGTTACTCACCCATTGGGAACCCAGCCTGTTGGCAGGACTGGCAGAAAAAGCCTCAACTCACTGCCCGCCAAAGGATACGGCAGCAAACAGGAGTGTTAACCCATGAACTGGCTTTCTCTTCTTCTGAAAAATATCAAAAAACCGGCAATGCCGCGTCTGCCACCACTCAAAGCCACATTCTCGCTGATACTGGCTCTTCTGCCCTGCCTGGCTCTTATCTGGATATGGTGGTGGGGACCGGGCTGGCAGTTCAAGCAAACTTACCCGCTAGAAAATCTCTCTGCCCGCTGGCTGGCAACCGCTATCATTATCTTAGTGGTGCTGGGTTTTGTTGGCACAAAAATCTGGCGTCGTTTGCAGCAACTGGAAAAATTAAAACTAGATGTAGAACTGAAAGTCGTTGATCCGGTGCTGACCGACATTACTCGTCAGGACAGCTACCTCAACCACTGGAAAGCGCAGCTACAACGCCATCTCGGCACCTGGGATTACCTTTACCAACGCCCCTGGTACTTAATGATTGGTAACACCGACAGCGGCAAAACTTCGCTTATCCAGGAAGGTTACAAATTGACTGACATTTCCGCCCCAGACGCTCTGAAAGGGGAAGATGGTCTTCCACTGCGCCTACGCTGTTGGCTAGGAGAAAAAGCGGTCATTATCGACCCGGACGGTTTCCTTATTGACCAAACAGCCATGCCGGACAGCGACAAGCCCCAACTGCCCACCCGTCTGTGGCATGCCCTGCTTACCTGGCTGACCGAAAACCGTCAGCGTCAGCCTCTTAACGGTATTATCTTGACAGTGGATACCCACCGTTTACTGACCGACAACAAAGAACAACGTGAACGGTATATCGCTGCGCTCCACCTGCGCCTGCAAGATCTGCGGTTAACCTTACACAACCATCTTCCCTTCTATCTGGTACTGACCAAACTCGATTTGCTACACGGATTTGGTGCAGCATACCAGTCATTGGACAGACCACAGCGCGCACAGATCTTGGGGGTCACCTTCAGCCTGAACGCCTCAGATGAGGACGGCTGGCGCACCGAACTGGCACAATTCTGGCACCAGTGGATGCAACAGCTTAACGCCGCTATGCCGGATATGATGCTCAACAAAGTGGATATCAGCCAACGCGGTCCGCTATTCAGCTTTACCCGTCAGATACAGGGGTTGCACAGCTATCTGGTACAGCTACTGGATGGCCTGCTCTACAACGGCGGACCGGCACAACCCGGGCTGCGCGGTGTTTATCTCACTTCGTCGAAACAAATCGGCCAGATGGATGACACCTTCACCCAGTCTGCCGCCGTGCAGTATCATCTGGGGCCCCAGGCATTTCCAACCTGGCCGGTCGCCGATACCGCCCCCTATTTCACCCGAGCGCTGTTTGAAGAGGTCCTACTGGCCGAACCCAATCTGGCTGCGGAGAACCGCCTATGGTTAAGCCGGAACCGCCGAAAACTACTGACCTTCTCCACTGCCGGCTCAGTCGTAGCACTGACCCTATGGACCGGCTGGCACTACTACTATCAGAAAAACTACCGGGCCGGCGAAGAAGTCCTGACGCAGGCTAAAAACTTCCTATCCGTTCCCCCACCCAAAGGGGAAGACCGTAACGGCAATTTACAGTTGCCCCTGCTCAACCCTGTCCGGCAGGCCACCCTCGCCTACGGCGATTACCATCATAAAGGGCTGCTCGCTGATATGGGACTCTATCAGGGTTCGGACGTTGGTCCGTATGTCGAAAGCACCTATCTGCAACTACTGTCCCAGCGCTTCCTGCCAGCCCTGATGAACGGCCTGCTAGATGACCTGAATCACGCCCCCAAAGGCAGTGAAGAAAAACTGGAAGTACTGCGTATCATACGGATGCTGGAAGATGGCAGTGGTCGCAATAAATCGCTGGTCGAACAGTATATGCGGGAACGCTGGAGCCGCACCTTTAACGGCCAGCGCCCGATGCAGGAACAGCTGCTGACCCATCTAGACTATGCTCTGGACCACACCGACTGGCGGGCCGCACGGGAAGCCGGTGACCCGGCAGCCATTAGCAGCTTCGCGCCTTACAAGCTCCCACTCATCAATGCCCAGAAGGAACTCAGTCAGCTTTCCATTTACCAACGGGTCTATCAGAACCTGCGCCTGAAAGCCCAGGACTCACTGCCCCCACCGCTCAACCTGCGCGACCAAATTGGCCCCAGTTTTGACAGTATCTTTATCGCCAATAATGACAAACAGCTGATTATCCCACAGTTCCTGACAATGAATGGTTTGAACAACTACTTCGTCAAACAGGACGACCAGCTGATTGACCTCACCGTGATGGACAGTTGGGTGCTGAACCTGTCGCACAACGTCCAGTACAGCGAAACTGACCGTAAAGAAATCCAACGGCAAATTACCGAACAGTATCTGGGCGATTACACCGCCACCTGGCGCAGCGCCATGAACAATCTGGACATCCGCGATTTTACTGATATCCCGCAGGCCATCGGCGCCATTGAGCAGGTCATCAGCGGGGAACAGCCAATCAGCCGGGCGTTGCAAATCCTCAGCGACAACACCCGCCTACCGGTGATTAACGATACCCTGCCCGCCAAAGAACAACAGCAGTTACGTGATGCGCCGGACTACCGCCTGTTGGTGCGTGTCAACCGGGAATTCGCCCCGGAAACTGCGGTACTGATGGAATACGGTGAAAAAAACAGCACTCTACAGGAAGTTTACCAAAAACTAACTGCACTACACCGCTACCTGCTGGCTATCCAGAACGCACCGGTGCCGGGCAAAGCCGCCCTGAAAGCCGTTCAGTTACGGCTTGAACAGAACAACAGCGACCCAATTTTCGACGTGCAGCAGATGGCGAAAAACCTGCCAGAGCCACTTAACCGCTGGGTTGGCGAACTGGCCGAACAAACATGGCGGGTAGTCATGATGGAAGCCGTCCGCTCGTTGGAAGTCGAATGGCATGACAGCGTAGTCAAACAGTACCAGACCTATCTGGCCGGACGCTATCCGTTCAATCCGGATGCTACTCAAGATGTCCCGCTCAGTGAGTTTGACCGCTTCTTCCGTCCGGGAGGGACACTGGACTCCTTCTATCAGCAGAACCTCAAACCGTTTGTTGAAAACAACCTAACCTACAGCGCTGACGGTCAACAACTTATCCGTCCGGATGTGCTGGCACAACTGAAGCTGGCTGACCGTATCCGCGACACCTTCTTCACCCCGCAAAGTGGCCTCGGTACCCAGTTCGCCATTGAGCCTATCAGCCTGACCGGCAACAAACGCCGAAGCCTGCTCAATCTTGACGGACAGCTGCTTGATTATTCCCATGGTCGCAGCAGCATCGTGCATCTAGTCTGGCCTAACTCCATGCGCGCCGGGGTGGAAAGCCAGCTCACCCTGATACCGGATGCCAGCGGCAAATCCCCGCGTTCAATCAGCTTCACCGGCCCATGGGCTCAGTTGCGGCTGATTAACAGCGGCAAGCTGACCAACGTGCGTCAGGATTCGTTTGATGTGCTGTTCTCCGTTGATGGCGGCGATATGACCTACCGTATCTACGTGGATGAATCCGACAACCCGTTTGCCGGTGGCCTGTTTAGCCGATTCAAACTGCCTGACACCCTCTACTAATAAAAAAAGACCTGTCCCCCGCGTCAGCGGGGGCTGGCAAGGATGAACTGCCATGAGTGAACACCCTGAAAACCTGATTATCCGTGCCGGCGGTAATCCGATGAACCTACCGGCATTCACCGCAATACGCGAAGAAATTAATAAAATTAACCACCCATCTCAGCCGGCAGTGAACTGGCAACTGATTGAATCACTGGCCCTGACCCTGTTCCGCTCCCACGGCGTCGATTTACAAAGTGCAATTTACTACACCCTGGCCCGAATGCAGCTGAGCGGTCTGTCCGGTTTTACCGAAGGCTGTGAACTGTTGGCCGGCGTGATTGTCAGCCAGTGGGATGAACTATGGCCGCCACAGCCGACGGTACGGACCGAAATGCTCGACTGGTTTAACACCCGCAGCGGCAATGCGTTACGCCAGCACGATTACACCACGCGCGACCTGCGCATGATTTATCGAGCGGAACGGGCCTTACAGCTGATAGTTGACCGACTCCAACAATCCGATCTGAAACGCCTGCCTAAAGTCGAAAACCTGCTGTGGTTTTTCCAGAACACGGCGAAAAAACTGGAAAGTGCCCGCATCATACCCAAACCCGCAGCCAAACCGGTGCAGATGCCACCGCTGGTTTACCTCGCCAATACAGAGCCGGAACCGGCAGAACCCGAAACCGGCTATGATGCTAGCTATGACGATCAACCCAAAGTGCAGGTCCGTTTTCCTGAGCCGCCTCCCCGGTCAATGAGTGCCTTACAGGGCTTCGGACTGGGTGCGCTACTGGGAATATTTGTCCTGATCAGCAGCTGGCTGGGGTTTTACAAACCGTTACAACAACAACTCACGGCACTGACCAACACCCCGGACGGCGCGCGACTGGCTTGGCTATATCAACCCGACCTGCAAACCTATGGACAACAGTTAACCCGGTTAACAGACACCTCCCCGCTGGTCGTATTACAAAATGCCGAGCAACTAACCAATATGGCGCAGAAAACCTGGCCACTGGACAACAAACAACAACATGAAACCGGCCGCTGGCGGCAGTTACAGGCCGTAAGACTGGAGAACGCCCCGATACCCGGCAGCTGGAATCAGACCCGGCATCAGCTCCAGCAACTGGCCGACAAAATCCTTGAACAGGAGCGCAACCGGGGCAGTTTCACCCTCTCTTACCTGAAAACGGCTATCTATCAGATACAGAACAGCCACAACCGTGAAGTACCGCTGGAAGAGCTATTGCGCCAGTTCTCTGCGGCGATAGAACAGGGGCAAACCGTCTCCCCGGCACTGATAAAAAAGACCGACGACCGCTTTAACGCCCTGCTCAACCGTTACTACGCGTTGCAAAAAGACGCCGGACTGACCACACCGGAGCAACCGCTCAATCCGTTAAGCCAATAAACACCACATGACAATGTCATCAGGAGGAAAATAATGGCAGATTCAGGACTGATTTTTACCCTCACCGTGGGTAACCTCCCGGCTCAAACCTTTGCCGTGGTTGAATTTACAC
>NZ_PUJW01000022.1 GCF_011189575.1 Photorhabdus cinerea | reverse complement strand
CCGCGAACGCAGATGTCAACGGCGCTCGTAACATTTTAGCGGCAGGACATGCCGTGCTTGCCTGTGGAGGGAGGGTGCAGTCAGGCCGCCTGTCGAAGCAGGAACCAGACACTGAGCAATCAGTCGTTACCCACTAACGGGAATCCCCCTCCTGAGTCACGAAGTGCGAAGGTGGGGGAGGATGTCAAAGTCTGCTCTCATATAGATAGGTAGATACACTAGAAAAGTAATGCAATATTTCATTACTGCCAATCCACGATCCTTTATTCAGTCAAGTTCGCTACTAGAACGCAGGGAGACTTATCTCAAAGAGTGATTAAGTAACCTTGAATCTGACTGAATAAGGGAATCAATATTCCCCAACCAAATTAAAGCAATAACATAAGGCTATCTTAGTCTTTTACTTGCCAGTTCATATGCGTCATTCCGTTCGCGTTTACCCACTGCAACAACAGCAATAATCAACACATCATCCATGACTTCATAAACCAAGCGAAAACCAGCAGCGCGTAATTTTATTTTATAGCAATTCGGCATGCCGCGAAGTTTAGCTGATGGAATATGAGGCTCCACACAACACTTCTTTAACTTTTTAGCAAATTGTTGCTGAATTGATTTATCAAGCCTATTCCATTCCTTAAATGCATCTTCCCTGAATTTCACGTTATAAGTCATAGATAATGATCCAAATCTACATCGACCAATACCTGTCCTCTACGCTCATTGACGAGTCGAATGAGTTCTTGATCGTCCAAAGCATCAAGTATCTGTTCATAAAGTTCAGCCGGAATGCAATAAAACGCTGGCTGGTTACGATTTAGGATCGCAACAGGGTATCCAGCCCCAGCGTTAACAGTCGCCATCGGGTTCTTTTTAAGTTCACTAATGCTTGCGCTAGTATCTGATAAAATTATGTTAGCCATAGAAATACTCCAAAAAGACTTGTTAATAGGTTTTACATTAGCCCTTTTTGTTGAAAAAAACAACAAAAAAGACCACTTAACAGGTCTTTTTAATGACCAGGGAGTGATGCCCCAAAATCAGCACCGAAGTCATCAATATTCGGTGCTGTTTATTCAGAATAACGTGTTCGGCTGCGATAAGAATCTTTAACCGAACAACTTTATCATCAGCGGATGACAATCAATATTGCGCTCTGCTCCTGCAATGTTACTGACATTACAGCATTACAGCGCTTCTGCCTCACAATTCATTGCCAACGCCCTGCTTAAGGTCTTAGCCAAAATAGTTTTATTTTCACTATTTTCCATCAAACTAAAATGGTCCCCCGGTACAGATGTGAGTTGTAGTGAAGAATCAGGCACTATCTGCTCCCAACCTAACGACGGTGCCATATTTAAAGACTGTAGTGCGACATCGGTAACGAAAGGTATCTGCGGATAAGACTCCATTGCATAGAATTGATGTAGCTTTATCGCTAATGCTTGTGGTTCATAATCTTTGACTAGTTGTACATAATTTCCCATCTGTTCCCACCGTTTTGCAATTAAGTCAGAAGGCAGATTTGACGGATATAATTCTAGCTCCTGCGCTGCTGCAATAAATTGCACCAAGTCCAGTTCATCTATTTTCTGGTGCAACACTTCAATCTCTTGAGGATGTTTATCCACTGACTGCCTTGCCAACTCCGCAAGGAACTGAAGTTTCGGCTGCACAACCCGAGCCTTGAAGCTGTGAGGAGCAGGTGTATCAATCAAGCCTAAGAAATTAACCGTTTCACCGGCATTCAGAAGTTGCTGGGCAATAGCGTAAGCCAATACACCACCAGAAGAGTAACCATATATCCGATACGGACCTTGCTGTTGAACTGCCTTCATAAAGGTGATCATTCTGGTAGCCAGTGCCTCAATAGTCGATGCTTGTTCTTCATTGACAGACGGCCAAGGTAACGCATAAATCGGGTAATCCGACTGGATATGCTGAGCCAATCCAAAGACATAGGAATAATCATCCATGCCGCTAGGAACAAAGAATAGCGGCAGCTCAATTCCGTCAGGTCGCACAGGTATCGCACTTCTTTTCGATGGAGATAGCGATTCTGATGTGATTTCTGCTACCAATTCAGCCAACACAGGGAATTGGAACAGATTATTCAATGAGCAAATCAAACCACGCTCCGCAGCAAGATTTATCATCCGCATGGCAAGCAGCGAGTGTCCACCTAGCGCAAAGAAATTGTCATATCGGCCTATCTGCTTAACTCCCAGTAATTGGCTCCAGACAGCTGCCAGCACGATCTCAACTTCGCCTCGCGGTGCTTCATAGATCTGACGGGCAAAAGCATTTTGATCAGGCACTGGTAACGCCCGGCGATCCAGCTTGCCGTTAGGTGTCAGCGGGAATGCATCCAGACGTACAAAAGCTGCCGGCACCATATAGTCAGGCAACAATGCTCTCAGGTGACTATGTAAATGGGTAGCCAGTCCGTTATCCGCTTCCGCCGCCACATAGGCAACCAGCCGTTTGTCCTGCCCATCCCCCTGAGCCAAAACGATAGCCTCACGCACCGCAGGATATTCAGTCAACCGGGCTTCGATTTCACCGGGTTCAATCCGGAAACCGCGAATTTTAATCTGCTGGTCGTTACGGCCAACAAACACTAAATTGCCATCCGGCAGATAACGGGCCAAATCCCCGGTTCGGTACATGCGGGCATCCGGTGTATCATTAAATGGATCAACTAAGAAATGCTCAGTAGTCAAGCCAGAGCGATTGAGATAGCCACGCGCGACTCCGATACCACCGAGATACAATTCTCCTACTGCCCCCAATGGTACTGGCTGGCCATAAGCGTCCAGCAGATAAACATAGGTGTTGGCCGTTGGGCGGCCAATAGGGATTAATGTCTCCGTATAATCAGGCGGACAACGCCAGGTAGTGGCGCACACAGTGATTTCTGTCGGACCATAGGCATTGAACACTGTTGCCCGCCCACGCAGCGCCTGAAGCAGAGCCGTACCCGGTGCTTCACCACCTAATATCAATGTCGGTTTTATTGCTATCTCCGGTAAATCGGCACCATCCCGAAGTAGCGCCGGTGTCAGGCAAGCATGCGTCACCGTCTGTTGTTCCAGATAATGCCAGAAACGAAGTGGGTCCTGACGAACTGTATCGGCTGGAATGTCCAGAGTGGCACCACCACACAGCGCCATCATGATTTCCAAGACGCTGGCATCGAAACCAAATGAGGCAAACTGTAACATCCGACTATCCGCGCGAATATCAAACTGGGTGATTTTATCCCGAATAAGGTTAACTAACCCTTGATGCTCAATCATCACTCCTTTCGGTGTGCCGGTAGAACCGGAGGTGTAAATCACATACGCCAGATGCCGCGAGGTTAGCGCAGGTATTTGCGGGTTGTTGTCCGGCTGATCAGGCAAGATATTCGGATCAAGTACAGTGAATTTTGTCAGCGCTTGTTCACCCAGTGCCGCACGTCCAGTCTCATCCGCCAGTACTACTGACGGGGCAGCTTCATCCAACATATAAGCCAGACGATCCCCCGGATAAGTGGGATCTAATGGTACATAAGCTCCGCCAGCTTTCAGTACTGCCAGCAACCCTACCACCATTGCCGGTGAACGGGTTACACAAATCGCCACCCGTTGCTCCGGTGTTATCCCCAGAGCAATCAATTGGTGAGCCAGTCGGTTAGCACAAACATTCAATTGCGTATAGCTGAGGGTTTGTTCTTCATACACCAGCGCCGTCGTATCCGGTTTTTTCTCCGTTTGCTGTTCAAACAGTTGATGAATACATAATTTCTCAGGATACACAGTTTTAGGGGCGTTCCAACTTTTCAACAACAATGTGCGCTCCGCAGGTGCCAAAATATCAATATCCCTGACAGGCTGTTTTGGGTCAGCGACCATAGCTTTCAGTACCGTTTGTAAATACGCCACGTATCGCTCTATGGTCTGTTGATCAAACAATGCCGTTGCATAGCCCAGATATCCCACAATCCCGCCATCTTCTTCAAACAAGTTCAGTTCAAGATCAAACTTGACCATATAAAAAACTTGCTCGGTAGATAACACTTCCAGTTCCGGTAGTTTCCATTCCGTATTCTCATTATTCTGCCAGGCAAACATCACCTGGAATAACGGCGTATGGGCCAGTCTGCGCGGCGGTTGCACAATTTCCAGCACCTGTTCAAACGGCAGATCCTGATTGTCCTGTGCCGTTAGCGTGGTTTGCCGCACGCGCGCTAGCAGCTCAGACACATCTGGCTCTCCCGATAAATCAATGCGTAAAGCCAACACATTGACAAAGAAGCCCACCAGAGATTCAATCTCCTGACGACCACGACCGGCACTGGGTGTACCGATAACCAGATCATTTTGGCCTGACAAGCGCGACAGGACCGTGGCCCACGCGGATAGAATAGTCATGAATAACGTCGTGCCCTGCTGTTCACTCAGACGTTTGAGGGATTGTGTTAATTCTGCATCCAGATTGATAGACCATATTCTCCCAGTAAACGACTGCCGAGGGGGGCGTGGTCGATCGGTTGGCAAATCAAGTAGTACCGGCGTACCCGTCAACATAGTACGCCAACAGTCGGATTGAGATTGTAAGCATTCAATGGAAAGCCACTGAAGTTGCCACGCAGCATAATCAGGGTACTGAATCGTCAACGGAGGCAACGGATCAGGTTCCCCTGCCAAAAAAGCCGCATAGAGGGCACTTAGTTCTGATTTCAGTATCCCTAAGGACCAGCCATCGAAAATAATATGATGCAAGGTCAACAGAAATACGTAATCCCCATCTGCCAGTTGTATCAAACTGGAACGAATTAAGGGGCCGTGGGCAAGATCAAACGATGCCCCAGACTCTTCCAGACACAAACGCTTGAGCTGCTCATCGGCATCAGTGGCGCCTCTCAAATCATATTTTTTCATGGGTACACCGGATTTAGCCGGTAACAATTCGACCTGGGGTTGACCCTCAACCGTCACAAAGACAGAACGTAAAGCCTCGTGACGGGCAAACAGACCATCAAGCGCCCGCTGCCAAGCACCAATATCAAGCTGACCACGCAAACGCTGTATGACAGGAATATGGTAGGTATCACTCACCCCCTCCAACTGGGCAAGGAACCACAGATGCTGCTGACTAAACGACAATGGCAGAGCTCTACCACGAGATACCGGAGTAATTTCAGGCAATCTGTGACTATTTTCATTACATTGTGCACAGATCTTCTCTGCAAAAGCAGAAAGTGACGGTGACATAAACAAGGCTACGAGCGGCAGTTCAACGCCTAAAGCCGCTACCCGGTTCATCACCCGCACCGCCAACAGTGAATGACCGCCCAGTGCAAAGAAATTATCATGCCGGCTTATCGGGTCAATCCCCAGCAATTCACGCCAGATAGCCGCCAGGGCAATCTCCATTTCCCCTTGTGGCGCTTCGTAAACCTGACGGGCAAACGCTTCTTCACCCAACCCCGGTAATGCCTGACGGTTCAGCTTGCCATTAGGCGTCAGTGGGAATGAATCCAAGCGTACAAAAGCGGCTGGCACCATATAATCAGGCAAGATTGAACTCAGGTGAGTACGCAAGCTATTTGATAATCCCTCGTCCGGCTCCGCCGCCACATAAGCAACCAGACGTTTGTCTTGCCCGTCATCCTGTGCCAGCACCGCCGCCTCACGCACCGCAGGATATTCCATCAACCAAGCTTCGATTTCTCCCGGCTCCACCCGGAAACCCCGGATTTTAACCTGTTGATCGTTACGACCCAGAAATTCCAGATTACCATCCGGCAGGTAGCGCGCCAAATCCCCGGTCTTGTACATCCGCGCATCTGCCTCATCACTAAACGGATCAGCAAGGAAACGCTCGGCAGTCAAATCCGGGCGATTAAGATAACCGCTGGCTACCCCTTCTCCGCCCACATAAATCTCACCGATCACCCCCAACGGCACCGGGTGATTGTCCGCATCCAACAGATAAACTCGCGTGTTGGCGATAGGACGGCCAATCGGGATCTTCGTTGCTCCCGGTGCTAACGCAGTGATACGGTATGTCGTGGTAAAGGTCGTGCCTTCTGTCGGTCCATAGCCATTCAGTAACTGTTGTGGCGGATTATTGCGCAGAATCTGGTTGATCACCGACGGATCGAGCACATCTCCGCCGACAATCAGGCTCTTGATCTGAGGAAGAACCGGCGACAAATCCGCAGCCAGCCGATTAAACAGCCCGACACTCAGCCACAGAATAGTGATTCGGTAATCCTGTAACGCCTGTACAAACGCCTTCGGCGTCAACAGCGTGGCATGATCAATAACCACTAACGTTCCGCCATTAAGCAAGGGGCTCCAGACTTCGAAGGTGCTGGCATCAAACGCGGGGTTAGCGGCGAAGACCACCCGATCATCCTGTCCGATTTCAACATACCCATTATTAATGACCAGCCGGACTACTGCCCGATGAGACACTATCACCCCTTTTGGTGTGCCGGTCGAGCCGGAGGTATACATGATATACGCTGATCCGGTACTGGAACGAAGTAAGTCAGGATTGATGTCCTCTTTTTCCCCGATGGTATTGGTCTCACCCGTGAAACGCAGCACAGGAATAGCCAGGTCAGTTGGGATAGTTACCTGCCCACCCGTGATCAACAACTTCGCTGAGCAGTCACTAATCAACCCATTTTTCCGATCATCCGGCACGTTGAGATCTATCGGCACGTAAACAGCACCAACCTTGAGAATAGCCAATTGTGCCACTATCAGTTCAACCGAGCGCTCTAACAGGATTGCAATGTGGTTATCCGGGTGTATCCCCTGTTCGATCAGTTGATGGGCCAGTCGGTTAGCACGGGTGTTCAATTCCGCATAGCTGAAGGTTTGATCTCCGGCTATCAGTGCTGTGGCATCCGGGGTTTTCGCTGCCTGTTGTTCAAACAATTGATGAAGGCATAACTGCTTAGGATAAGCGATTTCAGTGGCGTTCCAGGTATTCAGCAATAAAGTACGTTCAGTTTCGGGCAAGACGTTCAGTGTCCGTACTGGGGTTTCCGGCGCCTGTTCAAGCATATCAGCCAGACTTTCCAGTGCCTGTTGCATATAACCGCATATCCGTGCTGGATCAAACGGCTGTACTACCTGAGCCGTTATCCCTAGATCGGAACCTCCATCCTCCACCGACAATACAAACGGATAGTTAGTACGCTCTTTAGCACCAAGGAATTCAATCCCGCTCATGATTTCATGCGGGGTTATTGGCTGTTCATTATGCCGGTAGTTCAACAGCGCATTGAAAAGCGGTATACCGCTGGCTACACCACTGCAACGCTGAGCCAACGCCAAAGACGCGTGCTCATACTCCAGCAATCCGGCCAGCCGGGTATGTGCCACTCTGACACTCTCCTGCACCGGGGTATCATCCATATCCAGCCGCAACGGTAAGGTATTGATAAACAATCCCATACCGCTATCAGAACCTTCACCTGCTTGCATACGTCCAAACAATACAGTGCCGAACACCACTTGCGCCTGTCCACTGGTACGCGACAACACCTGTGCCCAAGCCAGGTGACACAGAGCTGCCATACTGACGCCTAAACGCCGGGCCTGACTACGTAAGCGATTATTCAGCCCAGCTGTCAGCATCCGATGCGACTCCACCACTTGGGAGCCATCATGGTGTACTTCCGCCAGACCAAATGGTAGCGTTGGTTCATCCACTTCAGCCAACATGCCGGTAAAGAAACGAGTATGCTCTTCCTGACTGACGCCCAACTGGGCCTGAGCCACCAAATTACGGAAAGGGACCGGAGCCGACAGACTGTCTACCTGCCCGGTAAGATATGCCTGTACTTCGCTGTTCATCACTTCCAGCGTGGTGTGATCGCCAATCAAATGATGCAGCAATTGTAGTAGAATCCAGCGGCCATCGGGTTCCTGTGTGACGACAAAGCGCAACAACGGTGCCTGACTCAAGTCGATACGATACCGACACGAGTCAAAACGTTGGGACAATTGGTCACTAATAAGACCATCAGCCGGATCAAGTATCAGTTCAGTCACAGATAAAGGTATCTGGCGGCAAACCACCTGAGCCGGAACAGACAATCCTTGCCAAACAAAGGCCGTGCGCAGGATATCATGGCGGTCAACTACCTGCTGAACGGCTGCCAGATAACGGTCCAACAAATGCCGATCTGCAAAAGCTTGTTGGGTGATTAGCAGATAAGGATCGCCCTCGTTTGCCAGCAAATGGTGGAACAAGATGCCATCCTGCAACGGTGACAGCGCATAGATATCCTGAATATTGGTTATCCCACCCGGTATTTGATCAACAATGCGATCAATTTCAGGCTGAGTCAGATCAATCAGCGGCAACATCTCCGGTGTCAGTACAGGTGTATCCGGTGTAATGCGGTTATCAGGCACTCTAATCTCATGACTCTGAGACAATGACTGAGCCAGCACACTCAATGTCGGATGCTGGAATAGTGCTTGAACCGATACACCCAGTCCAATCCGCCGCAAACGTTCAATCATCTTGACAGCAAGGAGCGAATGCCCCCCCAAGGCAAAGAAGCTGTCGTGCCGGCTGATCTGTTTAACTTCCAGTAATTCACTCCAAATAGTCGCCAATGCCGTTTCAATTTCTCCTTGCGGCGCCTGGTAAATCTGACGAGCAAAGGCGTTCTGATCAGGCACTGGCAGCGCCCGACGATCCAATTTGCCATTCGGAGTCAGCGGGAAAGTATCCAAACGCACAAAAGCCGCAGGCACCATATAATCAGGCAAAATTGCACTCAGATGTTCACGCAGTTTGTTAGCCAGTCCGTCATCTGCGTCTGCCACTACATAGGCAATCAAGCGCTTATCCTGCCCATCACCCAATGCTAATACCAGAGCTTCACTCACCGCTGGATATTCGGTCAATCGGACCTCAATTTCTCCCGGTTCAATGCGGAAGCCACGGATTTTAACCTGCTGGTCATTACGGCCAACAAACACTAAATTGCCATCCGGCAAGTAACGGGCCAAATCCCCGGTTCGGTACATCCGTGCACCCGCTTTATGACTGAACGGATCAGTCAGGAAATGTTCATCAGTCAATTCAGGACGATTGAGATAACCCCGCGCAACACCCACACCCCCAATATATAACTCACCTACTGCCCCTAATGGCACTAGCTGATTGTGGTCATCCAATAAATAAACACGCATATTGGCTGTCGGACGCCCAATAGGAATAGTCTCATCTAGATAGTTTAAAGGGCAACGCCAAACTGTGGCGCAAACCGTTATCTCTGTCGGACCATAGGCATTGAACACTATTGCCCGACCACATAGTGCTTGAAGCAGCGCCGCACTGGGCGCTTCACCACCCAGTATCAACGTCGGTTTTATGGTCATCACCGGTAAATCAGCGCCATCCCGGAGCAAAGCCGGGGTCAGGCAAGCGTGTGTCACCGCCTGATCTTCTAGGTAACACCAGAGACTATGCGGGTCCTGACGAACAGTATCATCAGGAATAATCAGGCTGGCACCACCACACAGCGTCATCATGACCTCCCAGACACTGGCATCAAAGCCAAATGAGGCGAACTGCAACATTCTGCTATAACTGCGAATATCAAACTGGTCAATTTTATCCTGGATAAGATTGACCAACCCTTGATGTTCAACCATTACCCCTTTTGGCGTGCCGGTAGAACCAGAGGTGTAAATCACATACGCCAGATGATGGGAGGTCAATGCCGGTACCTGCGGGTTACAGTCCGGCTGGTCAGACAGCAAATTTGGATCAAGTACAGTCAGCCCCGAAAGCATCTCTTCACCCAACGCTGTACATCCAGCGTTGTCTGCCAGCAAAATAGCCGGCGCAGCATCAGCCAAAATATGTGACAGACGTTCGCCCGGATAAGCTGGGTCCAACGGCACATAAGCGCCACCCGCTTTCAATACAGCCAGCAACCCGACCACCCGGGCGAGTGAACGTGCCGCACAAATCGCTACCCGATGATCCGGTTTCACTCCGAGTACAATAAGCTGATGAGCCAGCCGATTAGCACGGGTATTAAGTTCCGCATAGCTCAGCGTCTGGTTTTCATACTTCACTGCTATGGCATCTGGGGCCTTCTCTGCCTGTTGTTCAAATAATTGGTGAACACACAACTGCTCAGGATATGACTCTTCGGTCGCATTCCAGCTTTCCAACAATAATGTCCGCTCATTGGGTGACAAGATATCGACAACTGTGACAGGTTGTTGAGGATTGTTCACCATTGCTCGCAACATGGCCTGCAAATAGCCAACCTGCCTTTCAATCGTTTCCAGGTCGAACAAGGCAGAAGAATAATTTAACGTCCCAACAACCTCTCCATCCTTCTCCATCAATTCCAGTTGCAAATCGAATTTAGCGATATCATATCCCTGTCCGATTGGTGCCACTTCCAATCCTGGTAATTGCCATTCTTCTGTTTCACCGTCCTGCCAGGCAAACATCACCTGGAACAGCGGAGTATGTTCTGGTCTGCGTGGTGGTTGTACGATTTCAACAACTTGCTCGAAAGGCAGATCCTGATGATCCTGCGCCGCCAGCGCGATTTTCCGCACACGCGCCAGCAATTCCGCCACATTCGGAGCGCCCGATAAATCGATACGCAAGGCCAGCGTATTGACAAAGAAACCGATCAGGGATTCCACCTCCTGACGGCTGCGACCCGCGCTCGGAGTACCTATTATCAGATCTTCCTGACCGGACAGACGTGACAAGACCGTGGCCCAAGCTAACAACAGAGTCATGAATAACGTGCCCCCTTGCTGTTCACTCAGGCGCTTAAGCGATGTTGTTAATTCTGCACCCAGATTGATAGGCAAGACGTTACCGACAAATGACTGTTGAGGCGGGCGTGGTCGGTCAGTAGGCAAATCCAACAGGACCGGTGCATCAGCCAGCGCAATACGCCAATAGTCAGATTGAACTTGTACCCGCTCAGCCGACAGCCATTGACGCTGCCATGCAGCATAATCAGGATACTGGAGCACCAATGGAGGTAACGGATCACGTTGTCCTACCAGAAAAGCAGTGTAAAGCGCGTTCAGTTCACGTATCAGCACATTAACAGACCAGCCGTCTGAAACAATGTGATGCTGGGTCAGTAAAAATACATAATCATCATCAGCCCGTTGTATCAAAGCAGAGCGGATTAATGGCCCTTGAACGAGATCAAACGGAGCCTCAGCTTCATGTGTGCATACATGCTTAAGCTGTTCGTCCACGTCCGGGGCTTTACGCAGATCGTATTTTTTCATTAGTAAACCCGACTCAGCCGGCAACAGTTCAACCTGAGGTTGACCGTCAACGGAAACGAATACGGAACGTAATGCTTCATGGCGGGTAAACAGCGTATCAAGCGCCCGCTGCCAAGCTCCAATATCAAGCTGACCACTCAAACGCAGTGCCACAGGAATATGATAGGTATCACTCACCCCCTCAAGCTGCGCCAGGAACCATAGACGTTGTTGGGCGAATGACAGAGGCAACTCACCCTCACGGGATATCGGCATGATAGCCGGGAGTATCCTGCTTTGTTCACCAAGCCGGGTATTCATCACCTGAGCAAAAGCCGTCAACGAGGGGGATTCAAATAAGGTGGTCAGCGACAGTTCAATACCTAAAGTCGACACCCGGTTCATTACCCGCACCGCCAGCAATGAATGGCCGCCCAGTGCAAAGAAATTATCATGCCGGCTTATCGGGTCAATCCCCAGCAATTCACGCCAGATAGCCGCCAGGGCAATCTCCATTTCCCCTTGTGGCGCTTCGTAAACCTGACGGGCAAACGCTTCTTCACCCAACCTCGGTAATGCCTGTCGGTTCAGTTTACCGTTAGGCGTTAACGGAAGCGTATCCAGACGCACGAAAGCCACCGGTATCATATAATCCGGTAAAATAGTCCTCAAATGAGTACGCAAGCTATTAGATAATCCTTCATCCGGCTCCGCCGCCACATAAGCAACCAGACGTTTGTCTTGCCCGTCACCCCGTGCCAGCACCGCTGCCTCACGCACCGCAGGATATTCCATCAACCGGGTTTCGATTTCTCCCGGCTCCACCCGGAAACCCCGGATTTTAACCTGTTGATCGTTACGACCCAGAAATTCCAGATTACCATCCGGCAGGTAGCGCGCCAAATCCCCGGTCTTGTACATCCGCGCCTCTGCCTCATCACTAAACGGATCAGCAAGGAAACGCTCGGCAGTCAAATCCGGGCGATTAAGATAACCGCTGGCTACCCCTTCTCCGCCCACATAAATCTCACCGATCACCCCCAACGGCACCGGGTGATTGTCCGCATCCAACAGATAAACTCGCGTGTTGGCAATCGGGCGACCAATCGGGATCTTCGTTGCTCCCGGCGCTAACGCAGTGATACGGTATGTCGTGGTAAAGGTCGTGCCTTCTGTCGGTCCATAGCCATTCAGTAACTGTTGTGGCGGATTATTGCGCAGAATCTGGTTGATCACCGACGGATCGAGCACATCTCCGCCGACAATCAGGCTCTTGATCTGAGGAAGAACCGGCGACAAATCCGCGGCCAGCCGATTAAACAGCCCGACACTCAGCCACAGAATAGTGATTCGATAATCCTGTAACGCCTGTACAAACGCCTTCGGCGTCAACAGCGTGGCATGATCGATAACCACTAATGTTCCACCATTGAGCAAAGGGCTCCAGACTTCGAAGGTGCTGGCATCAAACGCGGGGTTAGCAGCGAAGACCACCCGATCATCCTGTCCGATTTCAACATACCCATTATTAATGACCAGCCGGACTACCGCCCGATGAGACACTATCACTCCTTTTGGTGTGCCGGTCGAGCCGGAGGTATACATGATATACGCTGATCCGGTACTGGAACGAGGTAAGTCAGGATTGATGCCCTCTTTTTCCCTGATGGTATTGGTCTCACCCGTGAAACGCAGCACAGGAATAGCCAGGTCAGTTGGGATAGTTACCTGCCCACCCGTGATCAACAACTTCGCTGAGCAGTCACTAATCAACCCATTTTTCCGATCATCCGGCACGTTGAGATCTATCGGCACGTAAACAGCACCAACCTTGAGAATAGCCAATTGTGCCACTATCAGTTCAACCGAGCGCTCTAACAGGATTGCAATGTGGTTATCCGGGTGTATCCCCTGTTCGATCAGTTGATGGGCCAGTCGGTTAGCACGGGTGTTCAATTCCGCATAGCTGAAGGTTTGATCTCCGGCTATCAGTGCTGTGGCATCCGGGGTTTTCGCTGCCTGTTGTTCAAACAATTGATGAAGGCATAACTGCTTAGGATAAGCGATTTCAGTGGCGTTCCAGGTATTCAGCAATAATATGCGTTCAGTTTCAGGCAAGACGTTCAGTGTCCGAACTGGGGTTTCCGGCGCCTGTTCAAGCGTATCAGCCAGACTTTCCAGCGCCTGTTGCATATAACCGCATATCCGTGCTGGATCAAACGGTTGCACCACCTGAGCGGTCAGCCCCAAAGTAGAGCCACCGTCCTCTACCGACAACACAAACGGGTAGTTGGTGCGCTCCTGTTCCCCAAGGAATTCAATTCCGTTCATGATTTCATGCGGGGTTATCGGCTGTTCATTATGCCGGTAGTTTAGCAGGGCACTAAAAAGTGGTGTTCCACTCTGCACACCACTGCAACGCTGGGCCAGCGCCAATGAGGCGAACTCATGATCCAGCAATCCGGCCAGCCGGGTATGTGCCACTTTGACACTCTCTTGCACCGGGGTATCATCCATATCCAGCCGCAACGGCAGGGTATTGATAAACAGCCCCATGCCACTGTCAGCCCCTTCCCCCGCTGCCATGCGGCCAAACAGCACGGTACCAAAGACGACTTTATCCTGACCACTGGTACGCGACAGGACCTGCGCCCAAGCCAGATGGCATAAGGCCGCCAGACTGACACCAAGACGCCGAGCCTGACCACGCAAGCGATCATTCAGTATCGGTGATAGCGGCTGATGCGATTGTGTCACCTGCGAACCATCACGATGCACTTCGGTTAGTCCAAACGGTAGTGTCGGCTCATCCACCTCCGCCAACATGTCAGTAAAGAAACGAGAATACTCTTCCTGACTTCCTCCCAGTCGAGCCTGAGCTACCAAATTACGAAAAGGGACTGGATCAAGCAGACTATCCCCCTGATCAGCAAAGTACGCCTGAACTTCCCGGTTCATCACTTCCATCGTTGTATGATCACCAATGAGGTGATGCTGCAATTGCAGGGCTACCCAACGGCCATCAGTTTCCCGAGCGACAATAAAACGCAACAGCGGAGCTTGACTCAGGTCAAGACGGTGTTGTCGTGGGTCAAAACGTTGAGCCAATTGCTCACTGACCGAGCCGTCAGTTGGGTCCAACACCAATTCGGTCACTGATAACTGTGCTTGACGCCAAACCACCTGAGCCGGAACGGATAATCCTTGCCAGATGAAAGCAGTCCGCAGAATATCATGACGGTTAACCACCTGTTGAACCGCTACCAGATAACGATCCAGTAGAGTCCGATCAGCAAAGGTCATCGGATAGACCAACAGATAAGGGTCGCCTTCATTTGCCAACAGATGGTGGAACAGGATACCGTCCTGCAATGGCGACAATGCATAGATATCCTGAATATTAGCAATCCCGCCCGGCACTTGTCCGACGATGTGGTCAATGTCAGGCTGAGTCAGATCAATCAGCGGTAACATCTCTGGTGTCAGCGTCGTAGTCGTCGGCGTAATGACATTCGGCGGCAACACCACAGACTGATGCTGTCCCAATGTTTGAGCAAGTTCCAACAGAACCGGCGACTGGAACAGGTCACGTGCCGCCAGCGTCAACCCAAGCTGACGCAAACGTTCAATCATTCGCACACCTAGCAGTGAGTGGCCGCCCAGTGCAAAGAAACTGTCATGGCGGCTAATCTGCTCAATCCCCAGTAATTCACGCCAGAGAGTTGCTAGTACAGTTTCCATCTCCCCTTGTGGCGCGGCATAAACTTGACGGGCAAAGGCTTCCTCTCCCGGTGCTGGCAACGCCCGGCGATCCAATTTGCCATTTGGGGTTAACGGGAATTCATCCAAACGCACAAAAGCAACCGGTACCATGTAATCAGGCAACCGGACACTTAGGTGGTCACGCAAGTGGGCGGCCAATCCGTCCTCCGCTTGCGCCAACACATAGGCAACCAGATGTTTGTCCTGACCATCACCCAGCGCCAGCACAACCGCTTCACGTACCGTAGGATATTCTACCAACCGATCCTCAATTTCCCCCGGTTCAATCCGGAAGCCGCGGATTTTAACCTGTTGATCGTTACGCCCAAGGAATTCCAGATTGCCGTCCGGCAGATAACGAGCCAAATCCCCGGTGCGGTACATTCTCGCACCCGGTGAATCACTAAATGGATCTATCAGGAAACGTTCCGCCGTCAATTCAGGTCGATTGAGATAACCGCAGGCAACCCCGTCTCCGCCAACATAAATTTCACCGACCATCCCCAGCGGTACTGGCTGACCATCAGTGTCCAACAGATAAACCCGCGTATTAGCGATTGGTTGACCAATGGAAATGTTGCTGGTTCTCAAAGGGAACGATTCAATACGATATGTCGTGGTAAAGGTAGTGCCTTCAGTCGGACCATAGGCATTCAAGAATTGTTGTGGCGGACTATTACGCAGCACCTGAGCAATGATATGCGGATCAAGGACATCTCCCCCGACTAACAGAATTTTAAGCTGAGGCAACACCGGGGCCAGTTCTATTGCCAGCCGGTTAAACAACCCAACACTCAGCCACAGGATAGTAATGTGATGTTGTTGTAATACTTGCACTAAATCTGGTGGGGTCAGTAAGGTGAGGTGGTCGATAACCACCAGCGCAGCACCATTAAGCAACGGTGCCCAAACTTCAAACGTACTGGCATCGAAAGCGGGGTTAGCAGCAAAAGCAATCCGATCATCCGGCCTAATTTCAGCATAGCCATTATTAATGACCAGTCGGACAACGGCCCGATGAGGCACTACCACGCCTTTTGGCATGCCAGTCGAACCGGAGGTGTACATGATATACGCAGCTTGGGTACTGGAACTCGGTAAGTCAGGATTGAGATAATCTCCCTTCTTGTCTGCGTTTGTCTTATCGGAGAGACGAAATAGTGGAACAGCAAGGTCAGCCGGAATATCAAACTGCATATCGGTAAGCAACAACTTGGCCGAGCAATCGCTTATCAGCCAATTTTTTCGTTCGTCCGGTACGCTGGGGTCTATAGGCATGTAAACAGCACCAGCCTTAAGGATAGCCAACTGGGCCACCACCAGATCAATGGATCGTTCTAACAAAATTGCAACATGGTCATCCGGATGAATCCCCTGTTCAATCAGTTGATGTGCTAACCGATTAGCACCAGCATTCAGTTCCGCGTAACTGAGGATCTGCTGTCCCGCTATCAGTGCCGTAGCTGCCGGGGTTTTCGCTGCCTGTTGTTCAAACAACTGATGAAGGCACAACTGGTTAGGATACGGTGTTTCAGTCGCGTTCCAGGTTTCCAGCAACAACGTGCGTTCAGCTTCAAGGGAACTTCCCTTTTTAGCGATACTCTCTTTCATTTACTTACTACCTCAACAAATCTGTTAAATATTTGAAAACTGTTATTCCCAGCAACCATCACAAATGTTTTTCTTTTACTTTTAAGAGAAATAACAACGAGCAAACCAAACATCGAAGGATGCTCAGGCAATATTTTCTCTCAGGCGCTGGATGTCATATTCCGGTTAATAGCCGCATAATTAACAATTATGCAACGATAATTTTCCTAATAACGGAATAAATAGTTCATCTGATGAACGAGAACCGGAAAAAGATATTCCATTTTTGTTCCTGTTTTTTAGATAAGCGTCTTTGATTTGCGACAATTTTATTGGCTGACGCTGAATTCCATAACTAAAATAAAAATGGATCTATTGGATATATCTACTGACATGAGAGCTAAATCCTTGCTGTATTTTGTCCATTTGATATTAATATCTGATGTAAATTATTTCAGGAAAAACCAGATACTAGAAAGATGAATTCACTCTCCTGACTTTTAATTAACAATGGGTTTACTTTGATAACCATCTGCAAATCAGCCACCCTCCATCCCAACAAAAAACCATATTTATCATCAAGTTAATAGCATATTGAGGTATATCTTAACATGCAAAAATATAAACCAGCTTCATTACATATTATTTTATAATAATCAAATTATACAACTAATGTAAACGCTAATTATATTTAACACCGAGATGAAATAATTTCAGATTAAAACTAATTTTTATATATATTTTTTCGTAATAAAAAAATAATACAACCAATACATATGTCAGTTATTTTTAATACCATAAATAAATAGTTTTAAATTAAAAATAAATTATTTGTTTATTATTATTAGGAAATAAAATCACATAATTAATTACTTATTCAAATGTATCTTTAAATTCTATATAACAGCAAAATGAATGATGCTAATTTCAGCTTAAAGTCAAATTAGTTTGACATGGTTTATCCAATCATTACTTGATCCGTAAAATTAATATCGCTATTTATTCCAAATTTATTCTCAATAATGCTGTTGTTCACTGTTATTAAGCCACGGTCCCCAAAAGTGTATATACCCTTCATCTTTAAAATCGCTGCTTTATTGGCTGCGTTTACTTGCCGCCGCGCTGCGGCTTGAAATCTTTTGGGTATAAATATTAAATACAATAAAATTAGTCTAATATTCATAAATTCGAGTGTTTTTGTATATTTTTAAGTTAAATCTATTTTATTATTGATCGCCAATTAACTCGTAGGTGGTATTACACACAAGAATAATAAGAATCGGAGCGGCTTTGATAATGGGTCTCTGGGAAATGTGTGAAAACAGCTATTTTGTTGGCTGCACTCGCTCACCCCGGTCACCAGGGCCGGATCTCACATTTTTAATATGTTTATTATGGGTAAAAATAACTCTTCACATGCTCAATAAACACACAAAAGAGATATCAAAACCTATCAATAAAATCATATTGAATATGCGAAATTATCAATATCAGTGTGACGATTGATTTTTATACAAAGTAGAATCCCGCCCTGCCCCGGTCACAGAGTTATCTATGCTCCCGGGGATTCGCTCCCTTGCCGTCGCGCTGCAACTTGAAATCTATTGGGTATATACTCAAGATACTTCAAAGTGCATGTTTGAAAAACGACTATGTTGTTGAATTTAAATGTTTTTACGTCTGACGACTCAAGCATCTTGAAGTTCATTCGGTATATACCATAATTGTTAAACTTAATAGCAAGCGGGCATCAGAAGTCGCAAAAGCGGTAGTGAAAGTATTATACCTGTTGAAACAAAGGGTTAAAACCATCACATTCGATAACGGTTTGGAGTTCTCAGAGCATGCAATCATGAGTAAAAAATTAGAAACCCAAATTTATTTTGCTCACCCTTACTCGCCTTGGGAAAGAGGGATAAATGAGAATATCAATAGACTAATCAGACAATATTTTCCAAAAGGAACTTATTTTAATGAAGCCTCTGATCAGGAAATAAATTTTGTGGTAAACCGATTAAATCATCGTCCCCGAAAAACACGGGGAGGGAAAACACCGAATGAATTATTTAAAGGAATACGAACATGTTTACTTCCGGATTAACAATGTTGCACTTATTATGTGAATTCAAGACTTATAAATTATAACAATATAAATAATCATATTTTCCAACTAATAAAAAAAGCAACAAAACATAACAAAATGATTTTTAAGATTTTTATGATAATATTTTCCCACCAATGAAATATATCGTATTTTTTATTGTTATCATTTGCATTTTAATTCTTTTCATGCCATATATTAATTGCATAGATAAAAACGTTAATTATGTAAAATATATATAACGAGGTTACTATTTATGACTATAATAGATAACTACAATGTCATCCCTTTTCTAAGAAATGATCAATATCGAGCGAAAATTGCTTTCGTCTCACCCCAAAGTCGAAGAAATACCTTCGAATCAGAAACAGAATGTTTTTTGGGGGTCAGTTTAGAAAACCGTAACTTCCAACCTAACAGGTTTCATGCCTTGGTAAAATGGGCTTCCCGAAGATTTTCCACATGTAAAATCTTAATCGGTGACAGTATCCATAGAATTACTCTTGAAACGATGCAAGGCTTTTCTCAAGAAGAAGCTTTATCTCGTGCTATACAAATAGGTCAGAATTTTATGAAAGAAAATCAAAATATACTAGATACATTCAGTCATGCCACAAAGTTTGAATATATAACTTGTGCAAAAACCCAAAAAACATCCGATTATAAATTATTTAAGAAGATAATAACTGAATATTTCGAATCCTCCAAAAAATTTCGTTTTTCAGTAGAAGAGTTTGGTAAAAAATTTCATCGACATAAATGGGATACTCTCAATGAAGCTGAGAAATTATATAGAATAAAACAATCATCTGAATATTTCCTTGAGGAATTCGCAGTATTTGCATGCTTAGTAAAAAATGGAAACTCCGTCATGATCTATCCAGGAGCATTCAGTTCTTTGGCTGAAATAACTGATGGGAAGTTTCCTGGCTTTCTTCCAGAACTTGAGGCTCTTACAGTAGTCTCTATTAATCTCAAAAGGCGATAGATATGACTAATTCAAGCGATTTGAAACCCTGGAGTCTTAAACGAAGGGCTATCTACCAAGATGTGTATAATAAACGTGTTGATAATAGGCCAGTTAAAATTATCGCAAAACTACAAAAAGCGTATGTTGAGAATAATTCTCTTATTTTCGAATCGAGCAGTCAGCAGGATCAAGCGTTGAACGATGGTATATTTTTTTTAAAAATACCATTTTCGTTTCAACTTTCTGCTTGTGACATGTTCTCTAGGAATTTTTATAAAGGGGATAATATCATACCTTATGGGGAATTTAGAACAATTACTGCCGAAAGATTCGGAGATCCACTCCTTGGATTTCATACACGAACTAATCAGATCGAGCAATTCCTTCTAGAACATCGCTTTTGGAAAGGAAATTACCCACCAGAAATCGAACAGGCAGGTGAAGAGCTTACAACACTCGGGCATATCGTTCTTCGTTCTATTTTAAAGTTAACTAATATTCCAGAAATTGATTGGTCTATTGCAACAGGTGGTTGCTCAGATTCTCTCGGTTCGTATCATCTTACATTTAACCATTATCGACCACAGCTTGAAGGAATAGGTTTAGCATCTCATAAAGACGATGGTTTCATGACGATTCTACGCTCAACATCTCTAGGTCTTGAAATCAACCGCAACAATCAGTGGGAAGCAGTTAACCCTGACCCGGCATATTTTATTATCAACTTTGGCCTTTCAATGGAAGTTCTTACCCGGGATTCTGCTAAACCCATTAGAGCCATCATGCATCGTGTAAAGCATCAGACAATTGACCGTTCAAGCTTTGGTCACTTCACATCCAGTTTCTGTGAACCTGGTGCCGAAGCAGGCATTTACAGTTATTCTTCTCAAAAAGGATTACATCAAGTGTGCAATTCCCGGGATTTGATAAATGCCAACGATGAAGAAATCTATTTAGGGACACTACAACCAAGAGGATTAAACAATGACTCTTAGTGTTTTTGTACCAAGCAAAGCCAGAATTGATGAAAATCGTATTGTTTTCAGCTCAGGTAATATGGTGACTGCACTACGTGATGGCTGTTTAGCTTTACAGATTCCAGATGGATTCGATTTGGCTCCAGGTAAGAAACTGGCTCGGGAATTTTATCTTGATCCTATAACCCCTTCTAAGCCCTCAATAGGTTACCGAGGCTTTCGATACAGATCTAACATTTATTTTGATCGTGAGCATTTTCAAACAGAGCACATTCTTGCTGATGAGCTTCAACGCAAATCTACATTCCCGACTGATGTTAATTCTATGTGCGGAAAAATGCATGATCTCGCCAGAATAGTATTACAGGAGATTCTATCTGATATCGGTGTTGCTCCTCAGCTATGGAATAAAGTAACAGACTCAGCAACTAAAGGTGGGGGAATCAAATGGTTTGCAGTCAACCATTATCGCCCAAATCGACAAAAGCCAGGGGCACCGGCACATAAAGATACAGGATTCATTACAGTTTTATTCTGCGAGCAACCTGGCCTTGAAGCGCTGATCAACGATCAATGGATGTCCATAGAGCCTATAGAAGGATATTTTCTTATCAATTTTGGGGGAACACTTGAACTTCTTACAAAAAACCTACCAATAAAAGTTAATGCGGTCTTACACAGGGTAAAACAATGCGAATTCAATCCCAAGCTTGAAGACAGATATTCGTTTGCTGCATTTATAAACCCATCAGCTTCTTGTGATATTTTCCAAATCAGCGAGGATGGTCAGAAGGCAATCCCAATTACCTCTGTTGAAGAATTCCTTAAAAATTTTAATAAACAGACTTGGCAAGATAATTATTCAGATTTCGGCATAACGAAGAAGCAAATTAATACACTCTCAGAAAACAATAATAACCAGGGATAAGCACCACAAACAATACACGTAAGCTCAATATTCCAAACCTAAAAATAAAAAAATGGAGATACATTATGTTGAATCCAATTTCTCAAGCCCCATTTCCAGGCCTTATAGCACATCATCCAGGTACTGATATTCTGTCAGGACACGGAAATGCATTTCATACTGCTACGATTGAAAATGGTGAAGATGCCTCCTCCTATTTTGAAAAATCAGGTATAGCCGACTTAGCTGACGAAAATGGCGGATTATGTACCTTTTGGCTCGGAGATAATCTTGCTCTTTACCAGAATACTAACATTCCATTGGTAAATGATGATGAGCTTGAACCATCTATCAATATGAACGCTGACTTATTCGGATCTTTTATGGGTTCATTACACTCTGAAAACCCAATTCACCACCAAAAACGGGCTATTGTCGAACGTGCTCTTGGTAATGTCAGATTCATATCTGGTCTTGATATGCATATCCAAACAGCAGCAAATGATTACCTCATACAAATAAAAGATAAAAAATTACCGCTAGACAACTTTACTCTATATATGGTTGCTCATATAGATAGTGGCCTTCCTGGTATTCTTGATTTTAATGAAAAACCTTTAACATGTTATTTATCATCAAAAAAATATGGATATGCCGCACGAAACTTTTTTGATATCGCATCCGAAGTTATTAGTAAAGTCAATACCGATTCTATCAAGGACGCAGATCTTGTAGTTAATATGACGAGAGACATGCTTGAAGAGAATTTCGCTTCATTGTCGACAGCTCCTATATCTAATATGGTGAGAGCTCAGTTCACTCAGTGGAAACGTCCTTTTTCGTTAGAATCGATCCGCTCTTTAAGTACCTCAGAGCTAAAAGAAATAGGCACTATCATCATAGCTACCTACGACACCACAAGTTTAAGCCTTCTTTGGGCCTTAGCATATCTTGGAGATAACCCAATTGCTCAAGATCTTCTGAAGGTTTCAATCGACACCGAAGATAATCCAGTAGAGCTAGCGTCACTACTAGTTCTGGAAGCATTACGCCTAGGTGGTAGCAACCCAACTGCACTTTGGAGACGAGTCAGAAGACCGTTTGTCATTCACCACCAAGGTGCTGATATAACAATTCCCGCAAATACAATGCTTTGGTTGGATCGTCGTCGAGCAAATAGAGATGCTAATGTTTTTCCTTATCCCGATCAATTCGATATCAGAAACATCAAACACATAATGAAAGAAGAGAACGAGAAAACAACCTCTATACTTTCCAGAAGTCGCCATGAAATTAATTCCTTTAATATGGTGAATACCAATCTAAGCCCCAGAAAATGCCCTGGGCGTTTATTTTCTGTCAGAGAACAAGCATTGATACTTGTGGAGTTATTCCGGGGTTACAGCGTTTCAATAGTTGGCACCGACTTGACACTCGCATCCCATAGTTCAATGCCGCGCCCCACATCTCCTGGAATTATTCAAATCAGTCCAAGAGAATAACGAAATTACCATTACTAAACATAAATAGTGTAGAGGTAAAAAATGACTCACATACTACCGCCAGCAGAAATTATCGATAATAAATTGCACTTCTCTAATAAAGATGGTTTTAATCAAGCATGCCAATTTGGTGCTTTCTATTTGAAACATCCAGATAGATTGAATTTCAATGCAGGTATTACACTTGCGAAAAATTACTACCTAGAACCTAACGGTGAATTAACCGACGATTATCGAGGATATCGTACAAAAGATCTTAGGAAATCACTTCTCGGGTATTCCCAGACTGGTAATGATCAAGATGAACTGCTTCAAATAGAGTGCACACTTTGGCATGAATATCTTCCAGAAACAGTCTCTAACCTTCTCTGGGCTATTAATGATATTAGCCGAATAACACTTTCGGAATTATTCATTATGGCTGGAGTCTACCCCGATGATATCGATACTATAACAGGTGGAATGTATAAAAATAATGCGCTTCAATATTGTATATTTAACCACTTTAGGTCACATATCCAGTATCCTGTTGGCCTGACAGCTCATAAAGATAGTGGCTTCATTACCACTCTTTACACCACTGAGCCCGGTTTGGAATCTCTAGAAGGTGACAAATGGCTTCCTTTTGATCCACTGGATGGACATTTCACCGTAGTCATTGGTCATTCATTCGAAATTCTGATGTCCAAATCATCCCAACCAGTAACCGCTAGTTACCATCGTGTTCGGGGTATGAAAGCACGACAATCAAGCGAAGAAGATAGATTTACTTTTGGCACCTATATTGGACCGAGATGGGATCAAGATCTCTATCAATATGATAACAATGGCATTCTTACACCTATAGAATCATTTCTCGATTTTCAGAAGAGGAAAGCGGATGAAATGGCTTACGAATTTCATCCGAAAGTCGAGAATATTCACAAATAAAACAAAAGTTCTTTCAGCACACCTAAGGGCCATGATTATGAAAACATCATCAACAATGCGAACTCCGGTGAAACTACCATCAATGCCATCCGAGAGAGCGGTTACAAAAACTTATCAATCAGTAAACATGGCACGATCCCATCTAGAAGGGGATAATCTTATTTTTGCTGACAGAGACGGTTTTAACCGAGCCCTTCAGCATGGTTTTTTCCTCCTAAAAGTTCCATCATATATGGATTTTGAATACGGAGATCGATTTGCATACCACTTCTTTGAACCCGCCACAGCAGGTCACCTCCTTCCTTATACGGGATTCAAATCATGCACTTTTTCCAACGGTTACGAAGGTTATTTCGACAGAAAATATGATCAATGGGAAAATTTCTACATCGAGCAGAAAAACTGGAATCTAATTCCACCTGAGGTAGCTACACTGGGTCGCCAAATGGCACACGTAGGTATATGTATACTACACTCAGTATTAAATCATGTTGGTATTCCGCGTAGTGACTGGGAATTAGTTACAAGTGGCCTTTCAGAAGGTCAAGGGCACCAAATGTTAGCGTTTAATCACTTCCGATCAGATAAAGCAACCCGAGGCTCGAAGTTTCATCGGGATTCCGGATGGGTGACAGTCCTAAGATCAACTGAACGGGGCCTTTTGGCCTATATAGATGATGAGCTTTTAGCTATCGATCCTGTTCCAGACTACCTGATAATTAACTTTGGTAGTTCGATAGAAGTGCTGACAGAAAATTTAATGATGAATGTTCGTGCCAATGTACATGGTGTTGTTCGTACAGAACGGAATGGACAGCGCGATAGGATGTCATATGCGATGTTTTTAGACAGCAATCTGGCCGGTAATATCTACAAATATGGCCCCCAAGGCCCAATCAGAGTTCAATCTGTCGAAGAATTTGCTGTCCAGGAAGTTAGTCGGACATACGATGATAATGATGGTGCTTTGTAGATATTTTCCACACAATAAATCTGAGGCATTATAGTATGAATATAAATAATAGATATGAATGGGCATCCGCTAAACTACAAAATGGAAGACTTCTATTTGACACTACCGATGGATTTAACCGTGCAGTAAAAGATGGTTTTTTCTTTATTAAAGCACCAGATACGTTAAATCTATCTTCTGGAGACCTGTTTGCAACAAACTTCTACCTACCTAAAACCGGGAATTCATATGATGCATATCGGGATTTCAAAAGTTGGACTGCCGATAAACTTGCAGAGAGAGAAGGATATTTTCTACGCAATGCAGATCAAGTCGAACAATTTTTTTTAGAACATCAATTCTGGAAGAATGTATTCCCACTCTCTCTAGCTACTCAAGCAATTCAGATGAAAGAGTTCGGATTAGAGGTACTACGTGCTACCCTTTCTCAACTAGATATTCCTGCCAAATTGTGGGATAAAGCCACAGGAGGGTGCCTATCAGGGCTTGGTACTTACCATCTTACTTTCAATCACTTCCGTCCGACAATACGTTCACGAGGTCTCAATATACATAAAGATTCCGGTTGGGTAACAATATTACGCTCACTAGAGCCAGGCTTAGAAATACTAAGAGAAGGTGAATGGCTACCAATCATCCCTCGCCCTGATACTTTCATTGTAAACTTTGGTTGTGCAATGGAAATTTTAACTCGAAACGCCACAATACCTGTAGCAGCAGTGGCGCACCGTGTAGTTGAACAAAAACCGAGAGAACAGAGTGGTGTAGACAGGTTTTCCTACGCGCTTTTCATTGACAGTAGCCTTGATAAAAATGTCAGCGAAGGCTTATACTCTTATAAGTATGGCAAAGGCTTGGTCCTTGAAACAAGCTTTGAAGAATTTCTAAATAAAATTCTTCATAATACATATGAACAACATACTCAGGGGCTTTATTAGACCACTACAGCTTGCTCTCTATAGATATTAGGTGTGACAATTTATTTAACACCCAACTAATCAGATAGAGAGCATCAAATACCCAATCTCACAAAGTAATTTCTTGCTAGCTTTTTTGTCCGGTATACTAACTAACAATTTTATTACCCTCACTTTCCCTATCAGCTTTCGTAGTACCTAATACTTCCACTATCCTATCTAAACTGGCTTAACACGCCCTTCCCTCTGCGTTTTCACAATAGCTTTTCTGCATTACCGGTTCATCACGCTTTATCACAAGAAATATATAAAATAAACCTATATGCATACGGAGTTAAATTGATTTTATGAACAGAAAAACTCAATATCCATCACCTTTAGGACAGAATACAAACTATACGTTTTTATTTATCCTTTCAGTCACCATATTCCTCGTCGGTGCGACCGAATTCATGTTATCGTCTATGCTTACCCCTCTGGCAATAGCCTTTGAGACGACCACCGTCGGAGCATCCTGGCTAGTGTCTGGTTATGCATTTTCCTATGCTCTGGCAGCCCCCGTACTCGGATATTTTTCAGATCGAGTTAATCGGAGCAGATTACTTCTAGGTTCCTTATTGTTTTTTGCCGTAGATGGTCTTGCTATCATTTTTGCACCCACGCTTGAAATCGCAGTCGCACTGCGGATTTTTGGCGGTATAGCATCAGCGGTCATCATACCGACAGTATTTGCCTTGATCGCCGATATCGTTCCTTATAACTGCCAGGCTGGAGCAATGGGAGTCGTTATGCTTGGCATGACTTTCGGTATTGCATTTGGCCCAGCCTTAGCGGGAATACTTACTGACCTCATTAGTTGGCAAGCACCATTTTTATTTAGCTCGCTTGGCTGCACCGTCACATTTATCGCAGGGTTTTACTGTCTTCCGACGCACATTGCGTCAAAAGAGCTTATAAGCCGGCAATTAATCTGGTTTCGGCAATGGTCGATTGTCAGGCCACTCATTGCAAAAGGGGCCTGGAATGGTGCCGGTGTCTCTGCTTTTCTTCTGTCGGGAGAAGTTTTACGTCAACGGTACGGATTTGGCCCAACCGAAATCGGTTTGACTGTTATAGCCTTTGGCACCGGTCTGGGGATAGGGAATATCTCAGCTGGTGGGCTTCGCAAGCTTTGCGGTCGAGAAGAAGCGACTTTAGTCGTTGTCAGTCTGCTACTAACTGGTGTGATCTCAGTTTTTATGCTCGTTCCAATTACACTCTTCGGCTCATTGGGGTGTTTGATATTTTGGGGAATTGCGCTTGGTGCTGGAGCACCTTCAAGTACAGTGGTTTTGGTGACAAGAGCAAGTGCTAATAAAGGTATGGTTCTGGCCTTTGCAGAAACGTTCAATAATCTGGGCATTTTGAGCTTGGTACCATTAGCGATGATAGGACTGGCAAAGGGAGGTCCCCCCGCAGCCATGATTGTGTTATCGATAGGATTGGTTATCGGTATTTCATTGACAATATTAGATTTCTGGCTGACTCGTTCCAAAAGTTCAGCAAGCTCTTTGATATAAATGCTTTGCCCTCGGGCTTTATTTCCCCACCTAATATATTAGGCGGGGAATGTTATTGTGGCTTTAGCCAGTTTAAGTAGCATCAGCTTCTTAAACATAAAACCACCCGCTATGCGCTGAGGAATCCCCAGAAAATAGACAGACATAGCGTTGTGTGATCTACTGATTGTTCCACCAAGTCAATAAGGTCACTGCTATGCCTGCACGTAAAGTCTGTCATAACTTTTTCAAAGATTCCTTAGCGCCGTTTCATAAATATCGTCAGAATGCATTAATCGATGCCACCATAGCTTTGATTAATGGTGCTTCTCTTACGTTAACCAGTATTGGGCGTTTTTTTACCAGGACATGTTTACGTCAAACATAAAATTAAACGCGTTGACCGACTACTTGGTAATGAAGCACTCCATAGGGATATTCCTGATATTTTTCTGATAATGGGTCTCTGGGAAATGTCAAAAACAGCTATCCAATATTCCCTTCTCCCTCAATTATCAATTGATTAGTCACTACCAAGGCACATACCCCGTGGTAAATTATCCTTCCATATCCCCGATATCAATAATTACTGAACGGCAAGCCACGAAAATACTTTGGGAATTAAACAGTCAAAAGTCATTTTTGACGAGTTACGTTAGATAAACATAGCGTTGCACTTGATAATTCAATCCACCATGAATTAAACTGGATAATATATATCTGAACCTTTGTGAAAAAAATGACAATAACCACCATTATTATCTCCGTCATTGCTATAGGACTTATCGGCTGGGGGATCACAATTTATAACCGTCTGGTTGCCTTGAAAAAACAGACAGACAATACATTTGCCAATATCGATGTTATTTTAAAACAGCGTGCTGAACAGATCCCGCAGCTTATGACATTACTGGAAAAGTCCATGGAACATGAACGTGATATTTTCACTCGGTTAAGTGATGCACGACAGGGATATTTTAATGCCGATACCCTCACAGATAAAATCAAAGCTTCCAATGAAATGACCAACGCATTCCGCTCTGTACTCGCCATCGCCGAAAATTATCCGACACTGATTTCAGGTTCCCAGTTTTCACAGTTGCAAACAGCAGTGGCAGATCTAGAAAATAAAACTGCTCATCGTCGTGAAATGTTCAATGATGCAGTAACGGAGTATAATACGGCAATTTATCTATTTCCTGATCTGATTTTTGCCCGCATGTTCCATTATCAGGAACTACCCTTATTAGAAATCCGTCAGGAAGAAAAAGCCTATGACGGCATCAAGTTTAAATAAGTCAGATGATAAATCCTGTGATAGGTAATTTGAACCATGGCCTTTTTTATTTTTGCTTTCTCCTGCATATTAATCTATCTCATTTACTTCCTTTTAAAAGAAGTGGTGGGATTTAAACGCCTCCACTGGCTTTCCATTCCTTTATCCGCATTGATCGTTACCAGCACAGTTTGCTATTTCGATGATCCTTTTAAGTCATTTTTCTATATATTTTTTTGCACCTTTCTTTTTATCCTTGCCATAATGATCCCGATAATCATCATTTCATTCGGAAAAAGTGCCGCAAGACGTTACAAACAAGCCCGACAGTCTGGTGAATCCGCCAGCAAGGTAACCTGGAAAGTGATTTTAGGCTCGTCGGTTTTTGTCATTTTCTTAATTGCCTTTTTTGTTTCACCCTATGCCTTATTTGGTTTATTTGTCCTACTGTTTATATCTAGCCGACTGAAAACAACACCGAAAAATAACTTCCTTAAATTTCAACAGATTTTACCCACATCAAAAATCCGTTCAATCGCTATGGGTCTGGTGGAAATAGAAGGAAAAATAACAAATGGAAAACAATTCAAAAGTCCACTGAGTAAAAAGTTATGCTATGGTTATCGTTATTATGAATATGATGTCAGCAGGGATTCTGAAGGCAGCAAACGTTATTCTCTGCGCCATTCGGAAGAAAAAATCAGTCAGTTCACTTTAACCGATGATTCAGGATCAGTCCGTATTGAGGCAACACCAGAGACGCTGACATTTGTGAATTTTTCTCCTTATCAGAATTATGAAACCAATTCCATATCTTACCAAGAATACCTGTTATTTCCAGATGAAGAATATCTCATTATTGGTACAGCGGTTGAAAAAGACGATCAGGTTGTTATTACTCAGACCGCTCCTCATCAATTACTGGGGATTACTTCGACGAGATATTTAGAAACCTGGAATGAAGTTGCACCAATGCGCCGTAATCTTGCGATTACCGTCATTAGTGCAGCAATATTAATTGCCTTTATTCTGACTGTTCCCTATAAATATCACTCTCATCATTTAACGGTTTTTTATCGTGAATCTCCGTTATTGCAATGGTTATTTTAGAGATATAGTAATGGATAAATATATTCTCTCTTTTCTTATTCTAGCCATTATTCTGCTTGTCACGGTTCGTTATCTCCTGGGGATTTTTAATAAAATTGTTATGCTAAAAAAATACCGGGATAAAGCATTCGCTAATATTGATGTTTTACTGAAAAAGCAGGCTGATTTAATTCCACAGCTTATCACAATCGCGGAACAGGCAATGATCCATGAAAAATCATTCTTTCTGCAACTATCAGCAGTCAGGAAAAATTATCTCGGTACAAAAATAATCGATGAAAAAGTGAAGATAGGTAATGCATTAGAACATCAGTTGTCGTTATTGCTGATGCTGGCAGAGAATTATCCGACCCTAATCAGTCAACCGACTTTTCAACATTTGCAAGCGCAGATTACTCTGCTGGAAAATCAGATTGCAGACAGACGTGAATTCTTTAATAAAAGCGTTGCCCTTTACAATATGGGTATCAGGCAGTTTCCCAATATAATTTTTGCCCGGATATTAAGATATAAACCCAGTTCGATGCTGAAACCTATGCAAGGATAAAGTCCATGTTTACCATTCCATTTGATTTATTCGGATTTGTTGATGCTATCCGTAGTAACCACGGTATTTTAATAACCATTGCGATTTTTGGCCCTATAGGTATGATACTCTGCCTAAGTCCCTTTATCTATACGCGGGGAATTAGCCAGGTTATTCAAACACTGGCTATCAGTTTATTAACCTCTGTCTTTATCAATTTACTCTGTGTCGTTGTTATCTATTTAACCTTCACAGAAGATATTATCCGCCTGTTTTGGAGCCTAGTTGTTGTCCAGACAGCCTGTCTGTCTTTTTGGTTTATCAATAAAAAAGCGGTGCTTAAACTGGCTGGACAGTTTGGAGCCATACGTCAGCGACATCCGGAAACCGAAACTAAAACTGAAACTGAAAAGAAAAGCAAGGTGAAGAAAAAGAAGAAAAAGCGGAAAAAATAAATTTATATTTATTTAATCACAGTACGGTTTCAATCAGCAAAATATATTATATTAAATAGGTTGGTGTTATTTTCATATAATAGTTTGGTTTTCTTGGGGGGAATTTAGGGGGAATATTAAAATAAATATCTTGTAATATTTTCCCTACCCTTTAGATTTATGGTTATCATTTTTCACAGCTTTTACCAACGGATATCCATAAGGAGAGCAATAACAAATCTCATCGAGAGAAACGTGTAAAATTATCGGTCACTCCGTTCCCTCAGTTCAACGTCAAACTCGTCAAATATTGCAGTCAATCCTGCTTTAATTTATACCCAATCAGGTATATTCAATGAACGGGAGATTCAATAGCATACTCAATAACAACCTATTACACGGTTATCCTTTAAGTATGCTATCTACTTTTACGACAACTTTTTTACTTACTTATAGCGAAATTAATCAGGCAAATTTTCCTTTTCCCATCACGGTATCCATCCACGCTGTTGTAATGACAGCTTTCGCCTTACTACCCAGACTCTCAATAAAACCATTATCACCGGCTGTCGGAGCAAAACCGCTCATTGCCTGAATTAATGAATCAACCGCATTATCAGAAAGGGCCGTGAATTCACGCTGCCCTGAAGAGTCTTTATTCTCCATATGAATCACCATCTTGGCACGATTACCATTAAAGTAATCATTAAAGGTGACTGAACCCACCGATTCAAAGAGTCCTCGGGCCGTTTTATCCTGAGTACGACGGTTCACTGATAACACTAAATCGTATCCACTGCGCTGGAACCATAGGTTTTGCCAATCAATTCCGTTAAAGGCAATCATATCTTCTGCATTGATATCATCAACCTGACTGTCAATCACCTTACCGCTGACCACAAAGCTGTCTACGCCTGCCCCACCCTGGAAGCGGTTCTGATACCCCCCCAGAACCAGTAGATCTTGACCATCACCACCGTCAAACTGGCTGAATTTCGAAATGGTGGCTGCTATCAGATGATCATCACCTCCTCCACCATTGATCACCGCATGGTAGCCCATCAGTTTAATGACATCGTCACCCATGTTGCCATCAATTCGGTTGCCATTACCAAATACTCTGGCAAAGTCATTGCCTTTACCTAGCTCAACCCGGTTGTTATTGCCGATGGTCACCGTATAGTCCTGATCTTCACCAGTATCCACCCGGTTATAGTTACCGGAGGTGACGACATAGTCCTGTCCGTTACCGGCATCAATAAAACCACCTTCACCAAAGACAAAGGATTGATCATTACCTTCGCCCATAAAGACCTGGTTAATGCGCCCGGCGACCACGGCGGTATCATCACCCTTACCGCCAAACATCCAGTTTTCACGTCCCATCAGGACGCCAAGATCATTACCTTCACCACCGGTAAAGATGTTGGAGGTGCCGATTGAGTAATAAACATCATCACCACGACCTCCCCAGAAGTTGTTGTTATCGCCCAGATAAGCACCGAGATCTTTACCGTCACCGCCCCAGTTGAAGTTATAGTTCCCCAACGAGACATGGATATCGCTATCCCCTTGCAGATGACCGCTGTTACGCAAGAAATCAAACGTTTTCTGCTCTATATTAAGTAGATCTGCGGTTAGATTCTCTTTCAGATTGGTCACTAATGACTGCATCTCTTGTTGTTTGTCTTTGCTGAATATCGTCGTGAACAAGTTAGGTAAGTTCAGCGAGTTAAAGCCAAGTGCATGCTCTGGTTGGTTATTAGTCTGAAGATTCCCACTGTTGATAGCAGCCGGCACACTCTTTTCCCGATTTTCATCAGGCGCTTTCTCTTTCAACCCATGGCTGACAAAAAATGATTCAACACTATCTGCACTCATATCGGCGTTCTGTTTCAAATTATCAATCAATTTATCTGGATCAGTGAAAGCACGTAGTTGATCACCACCAAACTTGTTAATAACTTCCAGCATCTCTTGCAAAATAGCCTTACCATCAACGGGTTCGCCAGTACGGGAAACAATTTGTCCCTCCGGGGTGTAATCCACAGCAAAAATATCCGCTAAAGTGGTATCTGCATTCACGCTGGCTAACCGACCAAGCAGTTTGTTCTTAAGCTGACGCGGTAAGTCTTGTGGCGTGTAGGTAAATGTTGTCCTTGCCATACCCGTTGTCGAGGATTGCTGAGTCATTAAACCAAACAGTGAACCCAAGTTGGTATCCAGAATCGATTGAATATGGTCACCGAACATAAAGTTCCAGCTACCTGTTGTGACCTGAATATCCGCTCCCTGACCACCTACCGCAAAATTGAAGGCTAATTTTTCATTGGCCTGACGGAATTTACCCGCACGGCTTATTTTGCCCGTTTCAGTATTGTTGCCGTTGCTACTTAACCATTGGTGGTATTTCTTATTCAATGCTGCTTCCGTGTCACTTTTCAAACCACGGCTACTGCGTTCATGCTGCGAATCCAGATCAACTAACGTTTTGTAGTCAACACTGCTGGTTTGGTCTAAACCAGATATGTCTTGCACAAATTTCTTCGCACCAGATAGCGTCCACTGCCGCTCTTGCGCCGTCAACCAGTTTCCCTCTTCGCCGGAACGAGCGATAGACTTCAGTACACCAGTAATACGAACCGCACCATCAAATGGATTAACTAACGGTGGCGTAGGGATGGATTTATCCATCATGACAATCAGGTCATTACTGCGTCCCCTGTTAAAGCTGACGTTACGATTACCAATAAACATCTGCGCCCCTTCAAGTGCTTGATAGCCGCCAAGATTAACGCTGTGCTTACTGTCACCATCACCGATGTGCACCATCACATTGTTATCACCGAAGGCCAGCGATTTAAAACCGCCGGTACCCACTTTGATACCCACGTTTGATGTTCCCCAGTTGACCGCAGTAAACTCACCGTCACCCACATTTACCTGTATATTACCGGTGTAACTCAGCGGCTTATCCGATTGAGGGTTGGAACTGATCTCTATTCTGTTTTTGCGCTTCCCTGGCGCGGTGAAAATATGATGATTATCCGCAATTGCCCCTTTGGTGACTGAATCAGCGTCTGTGTACCCCACCCTAGCGAGGTTGATATCGCTTTCAGCCACACCACGACGCAATTTTTCTGTCGTCGTCATCAGTTCACCCTGTTCATTCCAGCGCAATACCAGTTTGTTATCATCCAATTTGTTAACCCACTGATTATTTTTATCGCGGGTAAATTTACGGCCCGTTGCATCAACGGCCACTTCACTACGACGCGCTGAAACATCACTACGGATGCCCTGTTTATCTAAGGCGGTAATAAAACGATAGGCAAAGCCATTCCGCTTATCATCACTAATTAGTGAACAACCCACAATGCTGATACGATCAGGTTTACCTGCCGGCTCAAAGTTCTGACTGAACTGTTTCAGTTTTATTGCCAATTCATCGGCACTGTGACCACTTAAGCGCATGTTATTGTGCTCCGATTCATCACGGCCATGACCGACAATCTGCCAACGTAACTTACCTGATAAGCTGTCAGGATCACCGTAAATGACATGATATTTGCCGTCAGAATCGAGTTTAACAACCACGCTGGAATCCGGGTGTTTACCCGCCAGATTGAGTGCTGCCTTTTCTACAATCGGGTCATTTTCCATCTGAATGATGAGCTGACTATCAAAGCGCGTCTTATGATCACCACTCTTTTGCAGCGAGTTCTTTACCGTATCCCGATTTTTATGTTGATAATCGGAGACTAACTCTGATGTTTTATTTTTGCCCGATAACGCCTGCAATGCTTCCACCGAAGAGCTGCCCTGTTCTCTCTCTGGAGTATTTTCTCGATAAAGATGCTGAGTTTTCTCAAAAGCACTATCTAATGCCTGATTTATCCACGGTTTTCCTTTACCTCCAGCAATATCCATCAGGTCCATATAACTGGCCGTATAATTTTGCAGTACCTGCTTGCGCTCATCACCGGTCTCCTGCAACGCTTTGTAGACTACCAAACTCTCATTAACGGAATGACCTCCATCAAATACCAAGAACACCAAAGTATTAAGGTATGCCTGCTCTTGCGAGAAAGTGGGATCTTGACTAGCAATATAGTTATTGAGATGAACCATGATATTGGTTGATCCAGAGGCTCCCGTCACCACGGAATGCCCTTGTGCCAGAGCATTACGCTCAAGCGTTGTTTCCTGTCCAGGTGTCAGCACTCTGCCCGCTGCAACCTTTCTGCCATATAGGAAATCTTCATATTGATCACCGGATGGCTGGTAGGGCAGTGCAATGCCATAATCATTAGTTTGCTGTTCAGATAACTTCACTTTGTAGGTAACATCAGCCATATTCGTTAACTTACTACTGGTGGAGCGCGCCTTATAGATCTCATCCCGATAGAAAATATCCGCTTCTGCCTTCCATTGAGATAAATGTAACCCCATACCATCAGTGTTCGACATTTTTACCGCCAGAAACGGAATTTTGATCATTTCAAAGCCGTTATCTACCTTGGTCATCATGATCTTAAAATTATCAAAGGTCGGTTTTTGCAGGAATGTGGTCAGTTCAGGCACCCGACTGAACCAAGGACGAATATCCTTTTTAATTTTTTCGGCAAAAGCTTGCATCTTGATAGCAATCTGTCCGTCACCTACGGTTGAGCCAGAAATACTTTGCATATACAACTCAAACTCCTGCACCAAAAACTGACCTATCCGTCTGGAGGTGGCTATCACCTCCGGTGACGCAGTTTTCACCAACGTATGGGCCAATTCAGAATCAAAACGACGGCCAAATAAGTTGTCAATATATTGGGTAGTCGATTTTTCTCTGTGAGCGTCAGCTTGTAATGACAATACCAAACCATGTAATTCAGGGTATGACTGTAATTGGCTGGCAGCATCATGAAATAACCGGATGGTTTCTTGAGATGTGACTTGCCCGGTGAGCCAGAGCTCCCTGGCGCGTTCAATCAAAGGCCCCGCTTCCGGGATATTCGCGGCTTCCAATCGGCTCATGAAAACAATGAGGCTTTCACTTTCGGTCTTAGGTGCCTCCCGTTCAGCAGTCGAGTTCTTTCGAGTTAAAGGTGTAATTTTCCATTTAACAAGTTGATTGATTTCGTCTTGGGTGACACTACCTTGCAAACCGACAATACGTCCGGTTCCATCAAATATGACTCGTTGATTAAGTTGTTCAGCATGTTGAGGCTCTACCGTGATCCCAAGGACACCGACGGATTCGGCGCGCTGGGCCTGCAAATGCTCCATCATCCGGCCCATCCTAAAACGTATTAAGTTCACTTGACTGATACGCAGAGCAAATTCCTTTGGGTTACGCTGTTGCCAATGAGAAAGTGCCTGTTCAAACTGCATCACATGCTCTTCATCAAAATGGCTCATCGTTTTATAGAAAATATCCCGCACAGCCGTCAGCGCTTTACTCAGTTGCCTTTTCCGCCCTAATGTTCGTACATGAGGGTTGATAAATAGCTTATTTCCCTCTTTCAATAAATTAAATTTTGCATTGTCAAATATAGCGGAATTATGCTGCTCCACCTTAAGATCATCCCCCAACGATGCCAGATTAATACCTGAGATCTTTTGAGGTTTTCTGACAAACTCACCTGATGTGTTCGAAGTTGGCATCACCATGTTGTCAGATTGCACTTTGGCAAATTTTGAAGTCGTTAAAACGCTGGTATTTTCTGCGCGAATACCGGCATTTATCTGTAGTCGATCAACCGCTTGTTTAGCATCAGCCAACCTTTGTAGCTCTTCTTCGGTCAATCCCTTGTAGAATTTTTTTTCAGCTTCCGGTATTAATTCGGGATCAATATAACTACTTGTTTCCCCTGCTCCTGTCGATTCGTAGGCTTTGCCAGACAAACCACTACCTCCGGCACCGGTACGATCAGGTCTGGAATCACTCTGTTTTGCCCCTTTAGCATCTGCCTGTACTTGAGCAATCTTACTTGCAGCCGCAGCAATATCACGTTTACCCCGATATTCTGCCTTCTGATAGGCGATATTTGCGTCATTTTCCGCGTCTTTGGCTTGCTGTTGTTGCAATAACGCCTCTATTTTCCTTAATTCCGCCTTTTCCTGAGCCTCTGCAATATCTTGTTTTACACTGGTACGATGCTGCTCACTTTGTGCTACCCCAATCTCTGATTTCGTAACCGCTTCTTTTATTTGTTGTTGGTTATCCGTAATAAGCTGTTGAGCATTAGCTAATTTTTTCTGGGTAATAAATTTGGTGTCATTCAACTCATCCTGGACATGGTTCAAGAATCTGGTAGCAAACTGATTGCGCCACGGGTTACCTGATTGGCCTCTATAATTGGCATAGTTATCAAGTACATCCAAACCTTGCGTCATGGAAATCAGTTTGTCAGTCTCCGCCTGTGCTTCTGCTTCTATCGCATTACGCTGTATCAGCCCACTTTGGTTAAGCGCTGCCTGATCCATTAATTCTAATTGGGATTGCGATTTTGCAATGGCTGCCAGTTGTTTCTCTTTTTCCTGTTCCAGTAGTTGGCGATCTTTTTCCGCTTTTTCTTTATCGCTTAACGCATTTTGCACCGCTTTATCTTGTTTCACATGTTCGGTAACAACATTGGTTTCTCGTGGATTCTCAGATTTCGCAATAATGTTATCCACAATATAGCCTATGCCATCATTCAAACCGGTTCCTTTAAACTCAATTCGATTACTGCCTGCCTTTGCTATCAGCTCTAGTGTTTTATTTTGCCATCCCGCGGCGTCCCCAAAAGTCGAGAATACAAGTTTGCCGTTCCAGAAAATATCCATACCATTGTCGGCTGAATACGCATCGGGACGATTGGCAAAATCAAAACTCAGCGAAATCACTTCTCCTTCGCATAAATTTTGCAGGTCTTGGTAAATAGTAGTGTTTCCATCAACATCAAGTTCACAGACTCGTTCGCCATAACCGGTATTATTCGGGCCATCAGCATTCACTGGGCTATATGCCGCAATATCATTTTGCCAATCCAACTTACTTTGCTTAAAGTCATCATTGACAATCAGTGACGTCTCAGATTTCACAACGATATTGTCTAAGATGTAACTAAATCCATCATCCTGGCCTGTACCTTTAAATTCAATCCGATTAGTACCCGCTTCTGCCATTAAATCGAGTTTTTGGGTGTGCCATATAGTTCGCTGCCCAGAAACTGAGAATACAGGCTTACCATTCCACAACACAGTCATTCCGTTGTTATTCAGATCATTGCCCATCATTTCTGAATGACTCACAAAATCAAAAGTCAGTGAAATCACTTCGCCTTCAGACAAATTTTGTAATTCCTGCCAAATTACGGTGTTTTTATCAACATCAAATTTACTGACTCGTTCATCATCACCAGTATTATCAAGACCATAAGCACTCGCCGGGCTATATGCCTCTATATCATTGGTTGATTGCCAACCCAACTCACCCTGTTCAAAGTCACCATTGACGATCAGATTTTCATTCTGATCTGATATAGATCGTGTTTTTCGATTCAAAGCACTTTCTATTGAACTCACATCAGGCGTCTCCACGGCTGTTACAGTCCCATTGAGACGATGGTTTAAATCTGAACTTACCGGCGCAATTTCATCCATCTGAAAGCCATCAATAGCAGAAACTTCCGCTAAATTAATCGCGCCTCTGCCTTTATGTGTCCCAGACGTGTTAACTTCATCACCCTGAACCAGATAGTTGATTGCCTGACTGCCCCCCACACCCAATGCCGTTTGTTTGATATTCTCAAAAAGGGAAGGGAGTTTATTGCTTTCTGCCACAGAAAAACTGTAAAAATCACCGTTACCGATCTTAACCGCTACGTTATTACGTGCATAAGAGGCATTAATACCCAGACCATCTCCAACATGGATATTGGCATTACCTTTGCCTTTCATAACTGCAATATTAAGGCCATCCCCAACTTTGGTATTGACGTTATATTTCCCCCACGCCACGTTAACCGAAACACCATTACCTACATGGGTGTTAATGTTAGCGTCACCATGAGCAGCGGTTACATTTAAGCCATTGCCTACTGTCGTGGTAACGTTAGCTTTCCCTTTTGCCGCCGTCACCTGCATACCGTCGCCCACTTTGGTGACGATATTGCCTTCACTCCATAAGGCGTTAAAACTGTCGCCCTTACCTACCTGAGTAACAATATTAGCCTTGCCTTTAGCCAGCACCACATTGCGGCCTTCTCCCACTTTAGTGATCACGTTGGCTTCGCCCCAAGCTCCAGTGTAATCATCACCATTACCGACATGAGTAATGATATTAGCAGCACCCTGAACGACCGTGACTTCCTGCTTATCTCCCACTTTGGTAATAATGTTTGCTTTACCTTTCGCGAAGTTGTAACGGTCGCCATTTCCCACTTGTGTCAGGATATTAGCCTCTCCCCAGACAGCATTAATCCCAGTGCCATCTCCAACTTTGGTAATAATATTGGCTTTACCTTTGGCAAACCCCACCGTCGTCCCCTTTCCAACATGGGTCATCACGTTACCCACATCGGAAACAAGCAGGCCAACTGTCGTACCATTCCCCACTTTGGTCAGAATATTGCCCTTGCCAAGCAGTACGCCAGCAGTTGTTGCGTCGCCGACATGCGTAATGATATTCGCTTTCGCCGCAGCAACGATTCCCATAAAATCATCACCCACTTTAGTGACAATATTCGCTTCACCCAGCGCTAAGACACCGGTTAAACCATTACCTGCATGGGTCATGATGTTGGCTTTGCCAAACATTGCCGCCAGTGTTGTCCCTTCACCGACTTTGGTCATCACGTTCAGTTCACCGGCGAACAAGCCAATACTGGTACCATTACCCACATGCGAATAGATATTGGCTTTACCCATCATTAAGGCGGCAGTCATGTCATTACCAACTTTAGTCAGCATATTGGCACCTCCGATCATGGCAGCAAAGGTATTGCCATCACCCACATGAGTAAACACATTGGCTTTGCCAATCATCACTGACAGAGTTATGCCGTTACCCACTTTGGTCGCGATATTGCCTTTTGCCAGCATCAGGGCAACACTTGTGCCATCCCCAATATGGGTGAACACGTTGCCAGCCGCTATCATCAGTGCCAGCGCATTACCATCACCCACTTTGGTAAAGATGTTTACTGCACCGCCCATCAACGCCCACGCATCACCCTTGCCAACATGGGTAAAGAGGTTGCCCACGCCAACCATGGCGGCGATAGATGCCCCATCCCCGACTTTGGTGAAGATATTGCCTGCCGCTGCCATTACGCCCAATGTCAAGCCACCACCAACATGGGTAAATACGTTGCCAATGCCGAACAAGATGCCGGTCGTGTCACCCTGTCCGACTTTGGTCAAGATATTTGCACCACCTAGCATAATGCCCGTTGTATTACCGTCACCAACATGTGTGAGAACGTTTGTACCACCAACCATTATCGCCAGTGCATTACCTTTCCCTTTTTTAGTCAGGATATTGGCTCCGCCCAACGCTATTGCTGTGGTGTTCGACGTTTCAGTCTCATCACTGAGATGCGTGATAATGTTGGCACCGCCGAGCATACCGGAAACCAGATCACCCGCGCCGAGCTTAGTCAGTACGTTAGCGCCGCCCAAAAATACTGAGGAAATATTGCCTTTTCCTGCCTGGGTGATAACGTTAAAACCGCCCACCCCGGACCAATCCGCGCTACCATCACCTATTTGGGTATGAGTGTTGTATCCCCCCAACATCAGTACTCGGCTGTTACCGTTGCCTTTGTGAATTGAAATATTGCCATAAGCCAGAAGATGAGCCAGATATCGCCCATCCCCGACCCGCACGAGAACATTTGCTGCACCACCAGCGTCAATATCCATTTCTCCATTCTGGCTTTGGTGAACAAGCACATTTCCTAAGCCAGCACCACGGAATGTCAGATCACCCTCTTCACCACTTTTTACGATCACGTTGGCGGCACCAGCGCCTTCAAAATGCGTATTACCAAATGTTGAATTGTGCAGAATAATGTTAGCCGCACCCGCTCCGGTGAAATTAATATTACCGTGCGTCACATTGGATATAATAATGTTTCCACCACCTACACCGTTGAAATAAATATCACCAGCACTATTACCACCAGTTCTTGATAATTTGATAAGATCTTGCTCAGAATAACCTTCAAGATTAGTCAAAGAATCAGTGACATCGTGTTTTACATTTAGATCATAATGAAGCTGACTTAAGGTATAGCCAGCACCTATTGATTTGTAGCCATGAGGATAGGAAAACGTTTCATTTACTAAACGATCTGTATGGTTACCCTTTTTATACCAAGCTCTCGCAATATATTTCAGCTTTCCTGTTTCAGGATCATTTTTCAGCTTAACCGCAACCACTTTGGTATAGGGTTCCAGAAATGCCGCATATACATAAGTATTCGGTTGAACGTTCGATTTAACAGCGGAAACATCGACTTTAAAACCATCTGAACCAATTGCATATCCGCCCATTTTGGCATCATTCAGTGTGACATCTTCTGCTTTAACATTCATACCACCAGCATAAGTCACCCATTTATCTGTTAATAATGCTTCCTCAACACTCTGTATCGTGGTTTTTTGTCGATATATAAGGTTAATATTAGAGAGAGTGATAGCCCCTTCGTATTTAATCGGAAAAAATCCGTTGTTTACAGAGATATTTTCCGCTGCCAAGTTCTTAAGATGGTGACCTTTCTTATACCAAGAAGTGGAGTAATAACGGAGCTCACCGGTATCAGGATTATTCTGAAGCCGCACAGCAACAACTTTGGTATTAACTTCATCAGCAAATGCAAAAAGATAAGTATCTGGCTCTATGGTGGATTTAATCGCTGTAACTTGCTGAGATTGCTCAATCCAGCGCCCCTCCACTGTTGCCGATGTCATGATAATATCTTTAGCCTGAGCAAATTCTATTTCATTTTTCACACCGGTTCGGGTAATTTCGTTATAAGCCCCTGCACCAGTAAAATGGATATTACCCTGAGCAACATCAGAATAGAGTTTGTTATAACCCCCCGCACCTTCAAAAGTAATATTACCCTGTGTCTGTTCATACACATCTTCACTATGGCGTATACGCTCAATTCGGTTTGATGCCCCCGCTCCATTTAAGGTAATGTTGCCTTCTCTGCCTTTACGCACAATATGATTATCAGCGCCAATACCATTCAAAGTTATATCACCACTTTCTACTCGCGAATCGATACTATTTGCAGCACCGGCGCCATTAAATGTCACATCCCCTTGAGTGCCTTGATAATGGTTAAACCAGGTACGGTCAATTTCGTTAGCAGCTCCTGCGCCGACAAAATAGACATTTCCCTGATCAGTTTCATGCCATAACTGATTATATCCACCAGCACCTTTAAAACTGGTATCACCAGATAAACCTTTACGAGCCAATTTGTTATAACCAGCAACACCCGAATAATATAAATTTCCCGTTTCACCTATGTGATCAATAAAAGCCGCACCGGCTGCCCCGGCAAATGACAGGCCGCCATTTCCCGTTTTACGAATACCGGTATAACCTGAAGCTCCTTTTACCGAAAGTTCACCATTCGTATGGTATACATCGACCTTTAATGAACCAACAATAACATCATCATCTCCGCCATAAGCATAAACTTCACCACCAACACCAATAGCAGTAATACTGTTGCCGTTATTATCGTCGTAATATTTCCCAGTAAAGAAGTACTCTGTACTTCTATTTGATGATTTCCCCATCAATTAGTCCTTTAATTTATCGTTGAAGTTAAGCCAAAAACCACTGCACCTAACGAATGTAGCGGTTGTTTTAAATATTCAATTTCTTATAAAATAGTGCAAACCCTCAGACCTTTTAATAGTCAAAATATTAATTAAAAATCAATCAGATATACTTTAAACAACTTGTTTAATTCATGATTATTATCATTCTATTCTCTATAAAGTTTTATCCCTGTTTAATTAAACAAAGAGAAAAGACACCCGTTATTATCATTAATATTAGAGATTGTTTACACGAATTTCTTAGATATACCTTTATCCCAAAAATGGTTTATTAATAAATCGTGCATAACAAGAAAAACATCAAATTCAGAAAAATTTCAAACTGAAACATCTATAAACACCTTTAAAAAACCTATTGATTGAGATAAAGGAAAAATTAAAAAAGATATTTAACGCGGATGTATTTTTCCACGAAAATATAGGAAAAGCAGGAGATGTAATAAAGTAACGAATAAACTAAAACATAATCTCCATTAATTAAAATCAATTATTTCATTCCATTATCATTAAAACATTGAGTATTATAACCATTAAAACAATATAAGTAAATCAGATTATTATTTCCTACTATTTTAGTAGGAAATAATAATGACCAATAAAATTATTACTACCTACCACCGGAACAAAACTGTTCATTGTCTGGGGTAATGATGTAAACCGCATTGTATGTATCGGCATTTTGGTTTCATCTAATTTCGACTTCTTAATAGAGAATTTTCCATTCCACTCTTTGAGCCGAAAAGGACACGAATCGACTATACCCTGTAAGAAAATTCTGATTGAACACCCCCAACCAAGACAGTTAAACCTGCATAGAGAAATGACCCACTTTTCAATGAGCCACTTTTTATTATTAAATAATACTGAAATTAAACAAAGAACCACTGTACCTGACGGATACAACGGTTATTTTGAGCATCAAGTTTTCCGCGGACAGTACAAGCCTTCTGGCCTTTCCATGGCAAAAAGACACGGCGGCGTAAATCTCTGGCAACTTCACGCCCATGACCAAAAGGCGCAATCATTTCGGGAAAAAAGATATATGGACCTGAACGCCAATCCGTATGAGTAAGCTCTCTTTCTCCCGCAAGCAGCTCTTCCCGATTTTGTTCAGACAAAAAAGCCCAATTACAGAAAGCAATAGGGCGCCCATGTTCATCTTCATAGTAGCAAAACTGATTGAGTTCAAATGCAGGCAAAATACGCTGCTGCCATTCAGACACCAAATATCTGCGATGAAGAGGAGAATGCTGGCTCAATAGCATCACTCCTCCGATCATTGCCTGTATTTCTGCGGTATTCAATTTCACTGGCTGATGTATAATCGCCATGCGTTATTCAACCATCAGATGTTATTTTTCGTTTTTAGCTGCGCGTTTCTTCGCATTAGCAGGTTCTTCCACCATAACTTCAGCTTCTGATGTAATCTGTTCTTCCGGCAATTGCGGCGCCGGTAAAAACCCCGCCGCTATCAATTTATCAAATTCAGCCTCCATGCGTGGATCTTCCAACATATTTTTAACCATCGAAACCATATACATAAATCCCGATGCTGGCATATGAATAACTTGTTTTAATTCAAGTTCATTGTCATTTTCCGCCATTACTCCATTCGCCATACGATTGGATTCCTGACCAACAAAATAAAGAGAGAAAATGCCCTTGTTATAATTGACGCTAGAGACAGTTTGTACAAATTTTTCAGACATATTTATTTACCAAAAAACAAACAACTTATTAATAAGATTGTACAATACGTACAACAGTGAAAGCATTAAATACAAAGATATTATGAATTTATCTAGCTATAAATGCTTTTATATGAGTGAATCAAATAAAATAATATAGAGCAAAAATTCAAAGACAATATTTATATATCAGAAAGTCTTTTTACCCCCCATATATAGTCCTATTTACCCACACACCGTTACCAGCAACAAATATAAGATAATAAAGTGACAATTAAATGAAAACATAACAAACAGGCAACATAATGCTCTGTTTTTATTAATACTCTATGCAAATTCTAAAGATGTTTTTTCATGAATGAGATTGAAAAATTAACCATATCATCATTAAAGTTAATATTGATGATATGTAATGGAAAAAACAATACCATTGATATTGATAATCTAAAAGACGCGAGTTGTTACCAATCTTATATAAGAGATATAGAGAAAAAATTTAACTTATCTCTTGCAAATAAGACGTCTGTAAGAAAAAAACACGATGACATACCATTACCAGCAATCTTGTTTGATAATAATGGCCTACCTTTTGTTTTAGCCAAATCGGATAAAGAAAGCTCACTCATTCAGAAGGTGAATAAAGAAACCCCAGAAATATGGCCTGCTAAAAAACTGACGGAAGAATGGAATGGAAAATGGATTAAGATAAAACAAAAACAATCAAAATTTGATATTAGTTGGTTTATTCCAGAGTTTCTGGCACAAAAGAAAAACCTGGGTGAAATATTGCTATTTTCTTTTGTACTACAAGTTCTTGCACTCATTTCTCCCTTAGTCATTCAAGTGGTTATGGATAAGGTATTAATCCATCGGGCGTTATCGACCCTTGATGTATTAATCTTTGGCTTAATTATCGCCGGAATCATAGAGGTGATGTTAAGGGGATTGCGCGAATACCAATACGCTCATACCGCAAACCGTATCGATATCAAACTAGGATTAAAGCTGGTCCGGCATCTGTTCGGGCTACCTTTGCTCTTTTTTAAATCCCGTCAGGTAGGAGCAATTGTCACACGGGTGCGCGAACTGGATACTGTCAGGGAATTTCTGACCGGTTCAATGTTCACCTTATCCGTCGATGTGCTGTTTATGTTTGTTTTCATCTACGTGATGAGCCTGTTATCCAGCACGCTGACTTGGGTTTTTATCGCCACAATTCCTTTTTATGCCATTCTGGCATGGTGGTTGACACCTCGTATGGAAAAAGCCGTTGAAGAACAATTCACTCATGCGGCAATCAATACTTCTTTCCTGACAGAAACGGTTTCCGGTTCCGAAACCCTTAAAAGCCTGGCAGTAGAGCCGAGGTTTGTTCGCCGCTGGGATAGCCAAACTGAGAAGATGATTAATACCAGTTACGCAGTTCAGCAACTTGGTAATCGTTCAAACCATATTGTTATGCTACTGCAAAAAGTCACTAATGCCGCGATTCTCTGGTTAGGTGCATCAGAAGTTTTATCACTACAAATGACCATTGGTCAGTTAATCGCTTTTAATATGATGGTAAACCATACTTCCCAACCATTAGCCCGGCTGGTAGAGCTTTGGGGGCAATTTATCAGAACACGGGTAGCCGTAGATAAATTAGGCGATATGTTAAACCTACCAACCGAGCAGCAATCCGGCCAACAGCACATCACTCTGCAAGGGGCTGTCTCATTTAACAATGTTGTCTTTCGTTATCAACCCGACATTCCTCCCACCATTAAAGGATTCAATCTTGATATAAGAGCCGGAGAAACCATTGGTATCGTAGGCACTTCCGGTTCAGGCAAAAGTACGCTGGCACGTTTATTACTCCGCCTTTACTCACCGGAAACAGGCGCGATCACCTTAGATGGCATTCCATTGCAAAATATAGGTATCGAAACACTCAGGCAACAAGTTGGAGTGGTTCTGCAAGAAAATTTCTTATTTAACAAAACAGTATATGAAAATATTGCTCAGTCAAAACCCGATTCCAGCCTGGAATCAGTGATTAAAGTTGCCAAACTAGCGGGCGCTCATGAATTCATCCTCAGACTGCCGATGGGATATGACACGATCATAGCAGAAGGTGGGCAATCCTTATCCGGCGGTCAGCGTCAGAGACTTGCCATTGCCCGAACCATACTTGCAGGCCCCAAAATTCTCATTCTTGATGAAGCAACCAGTGCGCTTGATGATGAGTCACAATCACTCATTCAATCAAATATGGCAGAAATTGCACAAGGCAGAACTGTCATCACTATCGCACACCGGCTTTCAACGGTGCGTAATTGTGATCGCATCATTGTTCTTAATCAGGGGGAAATTATTGAACAAGGCTCGCATGAGCAACTACTTAAGCACGGCAAGCAGTACCGCAAACTCTGGCAACTGCAACAGGAATTGAAACAGGAGGTATCTTGTCATGATTAAGGCTTTTAAGGATAAAATTAAAACGCGGTTGGGCTTTCGCCCACAGCACTATGATTTCTTGCCAACACATTTAGCACTATCTCAGCGTCCACCTTCACCTTTTGCCCGCTACACCGCAATCATGCTTAGTGTAGGCGTCATCATCGCGCTACTCTGGGCATATCTGGGTAAATTGGATGTTCAGGCAACAGCAACTGGCCGCCTGATTGTCTCCGGTCGATCTCAGATAATTCAAGCGTATGAACAAAGCCGAGTGACAGCTATCCATGTTCAGAACGGACAGCGGGTGATTAAAGATACACCGCTCCTGACATTAGATACACTTGGCGTTAACCAAGATATCGCCAGATTACTCAAGCAGATTGAATATCAAGTCCATGAAAAGATTCGTTATCAAGCTTTGACTGAGGAACAAGAACCAGCAGAACAGGGACTGTTTCAAACATTGCCGATATCTCAGCAAGCACAAGTTGTTGAAAACTATTCCCGTGAGAAAAGAGAATATGAAGCTGGCATAACAAATCTAAAAGCAGAGATGAACGTAAATCTCGCTTCTCAACAAGCACGAAAAAGTGACATTAATGCACTCACTAAGCTTAGGCAGAATATCAGCCAGCGTTTAAAGGCACGCCAAACCTTGAGTGAAAAACAAGTGATCAGTAAAGTTGAATATCTTGAACAGGAAAAAGAGTTCCTGGAAACAGAACGCCTGATTGCCCAGCAAAGTGCTGAACTTAATGTTCTGCAATCACAATATATTAACCTTGAAAAACGGCTAAACAGCCTGAAAACACAAAAAGAACGCGAATGGTTTGATAAAAGAAAACAGGCCGAAGTTCAATTGGTCGTTTTAGAACAAGAACTTTCAAAAGCTCAGGTACGGGAACAACTCGAAGTCATTCGCTCCCCCGTCACAGGAACCGTGCAACAACTCAGTGTGCATACCTTGGGTGCGGTACTGCAACCGGCACAAAACTTAATGGTAATTGTACCTGATGACAATGTACAACTGGCGGAAGTGCAAATTTTAAACAAAGATGCTGGGTTTGTTTATCCAGGACAACAAGTCACCGTTAAGGTAGATGCCTTCCCCTACACACGTTATGGCACTATTGACGGCGAACTATTGAACATATCCAGAGATTCAACCACTGATGAACAATTAGGGCTGGTCTTTCCGGCGCAGGTAAGCCTTAAAAGTAGTCATATTGCCATAGACAATACCAGTGTTGAAATTACCCCAGGTATGTCAATTGTCGCCGAAATTAAAACTGATCAACGCCGCGTTATCGATTATCTCCTGAGTCCTATCAGAGAGTATCAGTCTGAAGCATTGAGGGAGAAATAATCGTGAACGTATTGCTATCTTCTACTACCAGTTCCAACGATTACGCCCATAATAATCAGGCGCTGGATTGCATCGTCTATGTGGGGAAACAATTTCATAAATCAGCCACAGTCGATCAACTTCAACACAGCCTTGGTTTTGATTCTCTCTATCTGAGTGATTTACAACTACGTGAAGCCGCCGACACCATCGGACTGCACAGTAAAATTGAACGCTTAACGGCCAATACCGGACCAACTTTGCCCTTACCCGCATTGATCGAACTGGAACAACAGTGGTGGGTGCTTATTGAAATCAATAACGCCAATATGACAGTTCTCGATCCTGCTACTGAGCAAATACGGTTACTCTCTTTACCCGATGATACCAAAGAAAATTTATATAAAATTCTTTTGATCGCAGATCAGGAATTAATTAAAAAGCATATCAAATTCAGCTTGAGTTGGTTTTATCCCTCAATTTTCCGGCAGAAAAATCAAATAAGAGATCTGTTTTTATTTGCTATTGTTCTTCAACTCTTTGCGCTGATCAGCCCAATTCTGTTTGAGAACATCATTGATAAGGTGTTGGTAGGACGAAGTTTATCCAGCCTTCATGTATTAGGTATGGCTATGCTCGCCATTGCCCTTGCAGAACCTTTTTATAGCTTTATGCGCAATACTGTATTTGGGCATATGGCAAGCCAGATAAATTCTGAACTATCCGGGCGATTATATCGTCATCTGACAGGTTTACCGTTGCAATATTTTAAACAACGACAAACAGGGCAGATCATTGCCAGAGTCAGAGAAATGTCACAAATCCGCCAGTTCTTGACCGGTTCTACTTTGATGCTGTTACTGGATCTCATCTTTGTCATCATGTTTATTGGCATCATGTTTTATTATGCCTGGATACTGACCTGGATTGTCATTGGTTCACTCTTCGTTTATTTCGTACTCTGGATAATTGCCGGACCGGTTATTCGTCGCAAGGTAGAAGCAGAATATGAAAGTGATGCCAATGCAACAAGTTTTCTGACTGAAGCCGTCACAGGGATTGAAACCATTAAAACAACCGCCACTGAAAACCGTTTTTTACATCAGTGGCAACGCATTCTCAGCCAACAGTTAACGAAAAGCTTCGCAGCACAGAAAAGTGGTCTAATCGCCGGACAGGGAATCGATTTTGTCCAAAAATTTACCGCAGCCATCCTCTTATGGTGGGGAGTGACAGAAGTCTTACGTGGTGAACTGACTCCTGGACAGCTCATTGCTTTTAATATGCTTGCCGGACATGTCACCCAACCTATCCTCCGGCTCGCACAAGTTTGGCAGGATTTTCAACATACATTAATCGCCCTGAAACGTGTGGGTGATATTCTTGATGAGCCAATGGAAAACAGTAAACAGGGGCTGGCTTCTGTACCTGAGCTGGAAGGCCAGATTGAATTCAGAAACATTCGCTTCCGCTATCATGACGACACGCCAGAAGTGCTGGCAAACCTCTCGTTATCCATAAAATCCGGCGAATTTATTGGCATAACAGGGCCATCTGGTTCAGGTAAAAGTACGCTTACCCGTTTGTTACAAAGACTGTATGTACCTCAACATGGGCAAGTTCTGGTTGATGGTATGGATTTAGCCATTGCTGATCCCGTCTCTTTACGCCGCAATATGAGTGTTGTACTCCAGGAAAGTATTTTGTTTTCCGGTAGCATCACCGATAACATCCGGCTATGTAAACCCAACGCGACCGATGAAGAAGTCTATCGAGCAGCTGAGTTATCCGGTGCTATTGAATTTATTCAATCTCTTCCTCACGGTTTTGCACATCCGGTCGGGGAAAAGGGTTCAAATCTCTCTGGCGGCCAAAGACAGAGAATCGCATTGGCAAGAGCGCTTCTCGTCAACCCAACTATTCTTATCCTTGATGAAGCGACCTCCGCACTAGACTATGAATCCGAAGCGGCAATTATGGTAAATATGGATGAAATATGCCGCAATAGAACGGTCATTAGCATAGCTCACAGACTCAATACGATTCGCCATGCCGATAAAATCTGTGTGTTAGATCAGGGACAAATCGTCGAATTTGATTCACATGACCAACTGCTTCAGCAAGGCGGTTTATACGCTCATTTGTGGAATCAACAAGTCGGCAAAAGTTAAATTGTAGCAATCCAGTTCAATTTTCAACAGGAAATGAATGAATTTTGGCCCAAATTGTATCTATTTCTATATTATTTGTTCAAAAAAATAACAGAATGTAACTAAATTATTTAAATTGTAATTGTAATAGTCAGTTATTGATATATTAGGTAAATCAAATATCTTTATACATCTTAATTTTTAAGTCGGAGAATTCTTATGGACAGGAATCCAGTTTCTTTAAGCGCTTTAGCATTTTCAGGAGGATCTCTGACTTCTATTACTGGCCCAATAGAAATCCTAACCACTGCCGCTCATTTAGCAGGAGCACCAGAGCCAGAAATAAATATCGTCACACCGGATAATCAAGATGCTGTTGGGCCGGGAGGGGTACGATTAAAACCCAATAAACTTATCGGAGAAATTAAACAAACAGATATTGTGCTCGTTGGGTCAATTGGAATCCCCCACAACGATTTGGATTCTTGTACCCAAGAAACCTTAGATTGGCTTCAAATGATGGAAGAAAAAAATATTCCTATTGTTTCTATCTGCTCTGGCTCCTTTGTACTGGCTAAAGCTAATTTGCTCAATAATCGCAAAGCCACTACACACTGGTTGCTTACCAACTTATTTAAGGATATGTTTCCGCAAGTGCAGTTACACTCGGAAATAAAAGTCACCAGCGATAACAATATCTTCTGTACTTCTGGCACCTATGAATACAATGATGTAATGATGCACATTGTCGAACAGATATATGGTCAAAATACCAGAGAAACCTGTAGCCAACTTATATTTGGTGATATAGAAGGTGCCCCTCCACATATTCTGGCAAGTTTTGTACCCTACCGCCAGCATTCAGACACGCTAATCCACAAGCTACAGGATTGGATGCATTCCGCCCCATCAGACATATTATCTGTTGGTGATTTAGCAAACAAAATTCACCTGTGCGAAAGGCAAATGAAGCGACGTTTTAAAACAGCGACCGGCCAGACACCTATTCAATATATCCAGCAAATCCGGTTATCTCTGGCGAAATGCCGGTTAGAAAAATCAAATAAAACCATAGAAGAGATTAGTCATGAAGTTGGCTATGAAGATACTCGCTATTTTAGAGAGTTATTTAAGAAACTTAATGGGTTAACACCGATAGAGTACCGTAGAAAATACCAATACCGCTAAAGCAGGTACTCACTGACAATCTTTTGCGGATAAACAATTACGCTACTTTTTATCTTTGTCAGGCAGTAGCGATACATTGGAAGCTGGGGTATCATGGCGTGCTATATTTTATGGTATACGCCCTTTATTAATTGAATTTATGGCAAAAGAACAAATGGACCGCACCACTCTGGATTTGTTCGCAAATGAACGCAGACCGGGGCGCCCAAAAACCAACCCACTTTCCAGGGATGAACAGCTTAGAGTCAATAAACGTAATCAGCTTCGCCGTGATAAGGTACGGGGCTTGCGTCGTGTGGAGCTGAAAATAAATGCTGACGCAGTAGATGCACTGAACTTTCTTGCACAACAACGCAATATCAGCCGCAGTGAACTCATTGAGCAAATTCTGCTAGCCCAGTTAGCAGAAAGTGACATCACTGCATCATAGCATTGAAAGCACAGCACCACACAAATTTGACAGAATTGTCCTTGCTGTTTGGTCAAAATAGGGCTTTATTTTTTTATTAATGCAATCAGAAACTTTCTGCTGATTTCGACATTTTATATACGTATATCTCAAACAGAAATACACAAATAAAACAAGAGGTTATATCATTTTATGGCAATTATAGGTATATTCTTTGGCAGCGATACTGGCAATACAGAAAATATTGCCAAAAAGATCCAGAAAATTCTGGGTTCTGACGTTGCTGAAGTCCATGATATTGCCAAAAGCAGCAAAGAAGATATCGAACAGTTCGATATTCTGCTGCTAGGCATCCCTACCTGGTACTACGGTGAAGCACAGTGTGACTGGGATGATTTCTTCCCGACTCTGGAAGAGATCAATTTTGATGGGAAATTGGTCGCCCTTTTTGGTTGTGGTGATCAAGAGGATTACGCAGAGTATTTCTGTGATGCCATGGGAACTATCCGTGACATTATTGAACCTCGCGGAGCCATCATCGTCGGTCACTGGCCAACCGAAGGTTATCACTTCGAAGAATCAAAAGGTCTGGCTGATGATAACCACTTCATCGGACTTGCTATCGATGAAGACCGCCAACCAGAGTTAACAGATGAACGAGTCAATTCCTGGACCAAACAGATCCGCGAAGAGATGAGTTTGTCAGAAATTCTTGGAGAATAATCGCCTACCCCAGTAGGCGTTTATTGGTGCTAGCCATTCTTATCAATGGTGAACACGGACAGCGTGCAAAATTTGGAGTGTACACGCGTATTGGGGCACATTGCTTTTCTCACCCTGCGAGCCGCGTGCAGTTCTATCAAAAGCTATCGCTTTTGCCAGAACACAACACTGCCCAGATTCGCTTTTTATGATGAAGAATGGCAAATAAAATAACCGAATAGAATAGACGGTAAAGCTATTCCAGCGTTTTACAAATGATTATTCTGGCAAAATGTGTAATGATAGCTATGGTTAACGTGGTTTTCATTTTCATTAGCCATGCCTATAATCATAATCTGATAACTAACTGGTACTTTTTGAAGTATCGCTACTTTCACTTTACTGAGTAACAGGACTGAATCCGCATGACCGACAACAATAAGGCATTAAAAGATGCTGGACTTAAAGTAACACTTCCTCGTCTGAAAATACTGGAAGTATTACAAGATCCTGAATACCACCACGTCAGTGCGGAAGATCTCTACAAGAAACTGATTGATAACAGTGAAGAGATTGGCCTTGCTACTGTCTATCGCGTGTTGAATCAGTTTGACGACGCCGGAATTGTCACCCGTCATAATTTCGAAGGTGGCAAATCGGTTTTTGAACTCACTCAACAACAACATCACGACCATTTAATCTGCTTGGATTGTGGTAGAGTCATTGAATTCAGTGACAAATATATCGAAAAACGCCAGAAGAATATTGCTGAACGTTATGGGATTAAACTCTCAAACCACAGCCTTTACCTATATGGTCACTGTTCTGCTGGTAATTGCCGCGAAGATAGTAGTGCACATGACGAGAAGTAATTCACTCCTGATCCGCTAACTTTTATCATAGAAAGGAACCCATCAGGGTTCCCTTCTTACTTGATATCACATAATCATGCCTTTACATTATCAATCCGGCTGTAACGTTTACCATCTGGGCTAACAGAACGGATCAACACATCACCTTTCACCTTCGGGCGTTTATGATTGTCATAAATTTTCCAACTATTACCGCCATCAGTTGAATACTGGATTACCAGCCCCGGTAGAGCAATATTGGCCCTCAGAACACCGTATTTTACTTTGGCCCCTGGAACCGGTAAGCGGTAAGCAATACCTGCTCTATCCAGTTTGACAAGTTCACGTTGCCCTATCAGGTTAGCGAACCGTGTCCAGTCACGGTTAAGTGCATCAATATCGACTCTATATGTTTCACCTTTCTTATATTCCTTGCCTGGAACATAATCTTGTTCCCAACCAGCGCGGTGCCACGCCCGCTCTGCCAGCGGTAACAAACGCGGAAAAAGCATATATTCCATCTGCTCATCAGTTCGGACTGTTTCACTCCATCCCTGACCTGAAAGCCCATAAGCGCCCGGCCATGGTTTATCACTTTTCGCACTAAAGACATTACCATCACGGTCAACGGAAGTTTCAGCATTTTGCGGCATATTATTTGGCGCAAAACTAAAAATCTTGGCTTCATCATTAAAACGGGTGGCCCAATAATATCCCCGCTCCTGCGGATGCACTTCATATGGCATATCCAAATAGACATAATCTGGGTTGGATACGATAACTTCATATCCTTTATTCGCCCAATCATTGACTGAATCAAAACCACCCCAGTAGAGAGCATCCCAGAAATTTACACCAACGCGTTTGGTTGCAAAATCTTTAACGCTAGTAGCATGCTTTAATCCATCCTGCCACGCCTGCATCCTGTCGATACCATTGGCATTCACAATCTTACTTACTTCAATTGCGAAATAACTAGCAAGATGCTCAACATCTTTCACAATGCCTTGTTCTACCATCTTCTGGCAAACTTGAGATTTAGCCCATGGCTTATCTTCTATGCTCTTATCGATGATCCCCTTACCCGGTTCTATAGGACCATTTTTATCCTGAAAACCCTCTCCCAAACGGATATTCTTCGCTTCATCACCGCCGAAATGCCAAGTTTCCAATGGTAAGCCAGCTGCTCCATGCATAGCAGCAACTTCACTAATAACTTTCTCAACAAATCGTTTTGAAGAATCCATACATGGGTTTAAATAACTACGACGATCATAGAGTTGAACGGATGTTGCTCTGGTCGTATCAGTTGGGTCCAGCAAGCGATATTCATTCGCCCCTTTCACATTCCCCTGAGCCATCAACTTGTTATAGCGAGCTTCCATAGAAACTACTGCGGCACGGGCATGAGCCGGCATATCAATTTCAGGAATAACTTCAATATAACGGGCTTTGGCATATTTCAGAATATCAATGTAGTCCTGACGACTGAAGAATCCGCTCCCCATGTTGTTGTTATCAGGGCCAGAACCCAGTTGTGGCAACAAGCATTTGGTTTCACTCAAATCATGACAACGCTGACTACCCACTTCTGTCAACTCTGGCAATCCTGGGATTTCAAGACGCCAGCCTTCATCATCAGACAGATGGAAATGGAATTTATTCAGCTTGTAACTTGCCATTTGGTCAAGTAAACGCAAAACAGCCTGCTTACTGTGGAAATTACGTCCCACATCTAGGAGAGCACCACGATACTCAAAACGTGGAGCATCTTTTACCGCCAGAGTCGCAATCCTCCTGCTATCATCTGTAGGAATCAATGACAACAGAGACTGAAGACCGTAAAACACACCAGATTGGTCAAAAGCAACAATCTGAGCGCCATTCTGGGTAACATTCAGTCGGTAAGCACCTTTAACCTTCCAATCGTCAGTAAAATCTGAAGAGACAATCTGCGTCGCAACCAGATAGCCACCATTCTCTAGTTTAATTCCCTGATCAGTAAAACGTTTTCTAACAAGAATAACCGCCTCATCATTCAAACCACCTAGTTCCAGCCTGACACCACTCGATAAATCGGCATCCTGCGCATAAATTTGAATCTCTCTTGGTGTCGGAATAATTTGCCCACGCAGATTTTCTGATCCAATTTTTTGGACCTGTAAATTCTTGGCATAACGATTCTCAGGTGTCATCAGAATATTGTTATCTGTTTTTGTACGTTTCCACTGATCATCAGTGAAAGCAGATAAAAATTCACTCAGATCTTCCGTATCCGTATTAACAAGTACTTTAGGTTTCGCATCACCTGACGTTGCATACCAACGGGGCAGAAAATCAGTGCTATAAATTTGCCAGTATTCTCCAGTAATAGGCAGTTTTATCTGCTGATTAGCTTTAATACCGGTGAATTTCTCAGTGGGTTCCAGTTTATGTAAGTCACCAGTGATGCGCGTGATTTTGAACTGCTCATTATCTACGTTCAGAACCTGGCGAATACTATGGAAATAAATCGCCCAGTCAGAAGAGTTAATCGCCTGATTACCATTTGTTAAAGTAATATCTACTCGGTTACAAGCGGCCCAATCTGCCCCCAGTACAGCACAATTAATACCATGACTTCCTGCCTGATTATCAATAACCTTATAATTAACTTTTAATTGACTCAGTGAATCAACCAACTGCTGCGCTGCATCCGTGGCATATGCAGAACCCATAAGTCCAACAGTTGCAGTTAATGCTGCTAGTGTACGCAATTTAAATTTCTTCATTGTTACCTCTTTCAAACGCAAAAGTTGTGTAAGGTAAGCCACCGCCCAGAAACGCTAAAGCAGCGACAAGGGACCATATTAGAAGATAGTAAATGGCATGATGATGTTGAATTGAATCTCTCTTTCATCCGGAAAATATTGTTGAAACCACTATCACAATCTGGAAATATCCATGTGATTATCATACATAGCGTAATCCAATTTAGACACCATGCTTGACCATAGAATTAATTCCTTTTTGACTAAAACCAATCACGAAAAAAAATCCGTGAAATAAAAAACCCGATTAAAAAAGAAATTTAGAATCATCTAATCAACATATATACAGATTATTTTTCGCATTACGAATTATCAATGATGAAAAATGTTTTTTTGCATAACATGACAAAGAACACATTAATAAAATACAGTTAAAATTATATATAAAATTGATATTAAAATAAAGAAAACAATACAACACCAAAAACTTAATAATATAATAACTATATTAAAAAATAGCTTTTTCAATATAAATATTTTCCAGAAAAAATAAATATATAATTATTTATCAATGCTAATATTTAGCAAAAATTCATTAACATCAACTTATTTAACCTATTATAATGATGAATAAAAAACTATAAAATCAAGAATAAGATAAAATTTATAAAATAAAAAAGCGCAACAATTAAATTGTCACGCCTTTTAAATACACCAGAATTTAATTAATCCTGAGAAATTTTTGCCCAAGTATCACGTAAGCCAACAGTACGGTTAAATACCGGATGTTCTGCACTAGAATGACAGCTATCAGCACAGAAATAACCTTCACGCTCAAACTGATAAGTCTCTTCTGGCTTAGCATTAGCCACACTTAGCTCAACAAATCCCTGACGAATTACCAGCGATTCAGGGTTAATAGTTGCCAGAAAATCATCCTCTGCACCAGGGTTTGGTACACTGAACAGACGATCATAAAGACGGAATTCAGCAGGAACAGCATGAGTAGCACTAACCCAATGAATTACACCTTTCACTTTGCGACCATCGGCTGGATCTTTATTCAAAGTCTGCTCATCGTAACTGCAATAAATTGTCGTGATATTACCGTCGGTATCTTTTTCAACACGTTCCGCTTTGATGATATAGGCGTTACGCAAACGAACTTCTTTACCTAATACCAGACGCTTATATTGACGATTCGCCTCTTCACGGAAATCTGCCCGATCAATGTAGATCTCACGGCTAAATGGCACTTCACGGCTGCCCATCTCTGGTTTATTCGGATGGTTAGGCATACTCAACATCTGCACCCCTTCTGACCTATTTTCGATCACCAATTTAACTGGATCGAGAACAGCCATGGCGCGAGGTGCATTTTCGTTCAGATCATCACGGATACAGGATTCCAATGCAGCCATTTCCACATTATTATCCTGCTTGGTAACACCAATACGACGGCAGAATTCACGGATGGAAGAAGCCGTATAACCACGACGACGCAAGCCTGAGATAGTCGGCATACGTGGGTCATCCCAACCTTCAACAATCTTGTCAGCCACCAGCAGATTCAACTTACGCTTGGACATAACGGTGTATTCAAGATTCAGACGCGAGAATTCATACTGACGCGGATGACAATCAATCGTGATGTTATCCAGAACCCAATCGTACAAGCGACGGTTATCCTGAAATTCCAGCGTACACAGCGAATGTGTAACACCTTCCAGCGCATCAGAAATACAGTGAGTAAAATCATACATCGGATAGATGCACCATTTGTTACCAGACTGATGATGCTCTGCAAATTTAATACGATACAGAACCGGATCACGCATCACAATAAAGGGGGATGCCATGTCAATTTTGGCACGTAAACAGGCTTTGCCTTCGCCAAATTCACCGGCGCGCATTTTTTCAAACAGAGCCAAGTTTTCTTCAATACTGCGGTCACGATACAGACTGTTTTTACCTGGCTCTTTCAACGTGCCACGATATTCACGGATCTCTTCCGGACTCAATTCATCAACATAAGCCAAACCTTTATTGATCAATTCAATCGCATACTGATACAACGTATCAAAATAATTGGAAGAGTAACGAATATCACCACTCCACTCAAAACCTAACCACTGAACGTCATTTTTAATAGAATCGACGTACTCAACATCTTCTTTAACCGGGTTAGTATCGTCAAAACGCAGATTACACTGGCCCTGATAATCCTTTGCAATGCCAAAGTTCAGACAGATAGATTTCGCATGACCAATATGCAGATAACCATTTGGCTCAGGCGGGAAACGGGTATGTACGGATGTATGCTTACCAATTGCCAAATCTTCGTCAATAATCTGACGAATAAAGTTCGTCGGGCGGGCATCTGCCTCACTCATTTGTTTTTACCTCAATAATGCCAAAAACTCGTCACATAACCGCCTATAATCCAACAAGCAGTGATGAGAAACAACCGTTTATTCATGCAAAATCGTGATTCAGGGCAAAATTGAATAGTAAAGTCAAAAATGATATTAAGTTCCGCTTTTGCATAGGCGCCGCTTCCATCCTGTTTTACACTAACTTCTTGAGCTGCTGCCTCTTTTCTCACTTTAGCTAATCGGTATCGACTTTATAAACAGCAGCAAATGCCTGAAGTAAATCCAGGGTAATTTTGAAGCCAAATAATGGTGAACCTTTTACCTCAAACTCATATTGAGGAATAACCTTCTGAGAAAGCATTCGTTTGATGCAACCTTTACCTTTAATCAAAATAACAGGATAAGTTAATTTGCATCCAAGGAGAGGATATTCGTTGCTACCACCATTTTGTAAGACATAATTAATCTTACCTATACCACGATCAATATCACTCAATACTTTGATTTTATTAGTCTACTCCTTGAATTTTTGTTCCAACTCGCGTGACCATTTAGTTTCATCTTTGCCTAACGTAGCGGTAATACTACCTTCAACTTTAATCCCTTTATTAGAGACATATTTCCCTGTTTTTTTCGTCCATCCACTATGATCTGGTTTATATCCAGACTTCTTCTTTTCCGCTTTCATCAACTCCTTTCGTTTTTCATCTGATTGTATTTGTACGGATTTATCGAAACTAATTTTGATATCCACATCCACTGAGCGAGGAAGAATCAGCGTAAAACTTGAGCTAAATAGATGACGTTTACCAACAGTAATAACATTATTAATCGTTTCTATACGGGAATTAATGAGATCAATCCCCATATAGTCCTGAGAAAAAACAGGGATAAAAGGTTTATCATCACACTCTGCCATTTATTTACTATGCCAAACTATCCATTTCGTGGCACATATCAACAATTACATTTCAGGTCTATTTTATTTCACCGGAAAAATACCAAGATTAATTTTTTGTGATCTATCTGACAGAATTCTGCTATTCATCCGCAGAGAAAGTTTTTTTCAACTTATTTTTATTCTTGTCACGGGATTTATAACAATTTTAATGGGAAGGTACTCCCCTTCCCATTATTCACTTTATCAAAAATTTTTTAATAACGCTTAAAAATCTATTTGTTGTTTATCTCAGTATATCAAACAACTTTGTCTGTCCAGCTTCTACCGGACCTCTTGCCAGAATATTAACACCGATATAATCATCAATATTACTGACAATAACAGGGCTAATCATAGATTTGGCATTAGCATTCAGATAATCAAGATCCAAACTCAGTACAGGCTCTCCAACTTTCACTGCTGTACCTTCATTCATTAATCGTTTAAATCCTTTACCATTAAGAGAAACCGTATCAATACCCAAATGCACAATTAATTCCACACCTTCCTCAGTTTCAATACAGAAAGCATGATTGGTATCGAAAATTTTCACAATCGTACCGGACGCTGGTGCAAGCACAATATTCGATGTTGGTTTGATAGCGATCCCATCGCCGACAATTTTATTGGAGAAAGCCTCATCAGGAACTTCTTTTAAATCAATTAACTGCCCACTAATTGGCGCAATCAGAGTCAGAAGAACTTCACCTTTATTTTCAACCTTTTTCTTTTTTGAGATTGTCTCAGATTGATGACTTTCAGTCACAGCCGCTATCGGACCCTTTGCTAAAACATCACGCATGGCACTGGCAATCAATTCTGCTCGAGTACCAACAATAATTTGTACACTTTGTTTATTCAGACGAATAATACCGGAAGCACCAAGGTGTTTGACCAAACTATCATTAACTTGATCAGCATTTTTTACAGATAAACGCAAACGAGTAATACAAGCATCAATACCCGCCAGATTATCTGAACCACCAATTGCTGCAACATATTGATGAGCTTCACTATGGATATCGCCAGTTGTTTTACCATTTTCGTTCACATCAACATCATAGCCATCTGTTTCACCGTCGGCGGCCAGTTCACGACCTGGAGTCATCAGGTTGAATTTCTTAATAGTAAATCTAAATACAGCATAGTACAGACAGAAGAAGACCAAACCTTGCGGGATCAACATGTACCAATGTGTCGCTAGTGGGTTACGGGAAGAGAGCACCATATCTACCAAGCCAGCACTGAAACCAAAACCAGCAATCCACTGCATTGTCGCTGCGATAAATACAGAAATACCTGTCAAGATCGCATGCAATACATAAAGCACTGGGGCAACAAACATGAAAGCAAATTCCAAAGGTTCAGTAATACCCGTGAAAAACGCAGCAAATGAACCCGCTATCATAATACCAGCAACTTTGACTCTATTTTCAGGACGTGCACAGTGATACATCGCTAATGCAGCACCAGGCAAACCAAACATCATAACGGGGAAGAAACCAGCCTGATAACGACCTGTGATACCAACAATTGCAGTGCCATCTATAATGGATTTCTGACCACCAAGGAAGTTAGGAATATCGTTAATACCAGCAACGTCAAACCAGAATACAGAGTTCAGTGCATGATGCAGGCCAACAGGAATAAGCAAACGGTTGAAGAAGGCATAGATACCAGCACCTGTAGCACCGAGATCTTTAATGCTTTCGCCAAAAGTTACCAATGCATTATAAACCACCGGCCATACATACATCAGGATAAAAGCAACCAAAATCATTAGGAAAGAGGTAAGGATAGGGACCAAACGGCGACCACTGAAGAATGACAACGCTTTCGGCAGTTCAACACTACTAAAGCGGTTATACAACTCAGCAGATATAACACCAACCAAAATACCAACAAATTGGTTATCAATTTTACTAAAGGCTTTTGGTACATCGTCAATCGGAATACCCAAGATCAGAGATACCGCTGCCGGAGAACAAAGTGTCGTTAACACTAAAAAACCGACAAAACCTGTCAGGGCTGCCGCACCATCCTTGTCTTTGGACATACCATAAGCTACACCAATAGCAAACAACGATGGCATATTCTTAATAATGGCTTCACCCGATTTAATCAACAAAGCCGCCAATGCATTATCAGCGCCCCAGCCTAGCGGGTCGATCCAATAACCTATCCCCATTAGTATTGCAGCAGCAGGTAATGTAGCAACCGGCACCATTAATGCCCGCCCCACCCTTTGCAAATAATTCAGAATATTCACATTACTCCCCCTTATTATCTTCAATTATTGGAGTTTTTTTACCGCTTATAAAATTAATCAATAAGAATATTTATTCTACAATTTTCAGTGTAGGAGATTTATTTTTCGTCGCAAATTAATTAATAACAACATGTGATGATAGTCACTATATTATCCATAAATATGGTCAAAATGCTCGCTAATACACAAATCTTATTTTATCATAAAAAATATCTTACTCCGCGTAGTGTCTCTGTTACTAAAAATGGTTTAATATCTTGTACATAGAAGATTAACTAACTGAATAATGTATAACGCTAAATATTTAATCACGATAATTTCTAAGAGGTATTTATGAGACTAGTCCCCCTAACGAATGCAAGTGATGTTGGTAAATGGGCTGCACACTATATCGTTAGCAAAATCAATGCATTTAACCCAACCGCAGAGCACCCTTTTATCTTGGGACTGCCAACTGGCAGCACTCCCCTGGCAACTTACAAGGAATTGGTTGCCCTGCACAAAGCAGGACAAGTCAGTTTTAAATATGTCGTCACATTCAATATGGATGAATATGTAGGTCTCTCTGAAGCTCACCCACAAAGCTATCACAGTTTTATGCATCAAAATTTCTTTGATCACATTGATATACAAAAAGAAAATATAAATTTACTCAACGGCAATGCACCTGATGTTGATGCAGAATGCCAACGTTATGAAGACAAAATTAAGTCTTACGGCCAAATTCATCTGTTTATGGGAGGCGTCGGTAATGACGGTCATATTGCTTTCAATGAGCCCGCATCATCCTTGACTTCACGTACTCGCATCAAAACACTCACAGTAGAAACCCGCACTGCCAACTCCCGTTTCTTTGGTAATGATATTAATCAGGTACCTAAATATGCCCTGACGGTAGGGGTAGGCACGCTAATGGATGCAGAAGAAATTATGATCCTGGCAACGGGTCTGAATAAAGCACAGGCAATTCAGGCTGCAATTGAAGGCAATATTAACCATATGTGGACGGTAAGCTGCCTACAAATGCATCCTAAATCCATCATTGTCTGTGACGAACCAGCGACCATGGAATTGAAAGTAAAAACAGTCAAATATTTCCATCAATTGGAAGCAGACATTATCGGCAAATTTGCCAGCAAAAAATAAAAATCCCCATCAGCCTAAAACCCATTTAGGCTGATGACATAGCAATCTCAATTTACATTCTCAATCGTTAATCATCTCCCGATGCCATAGGAGGCTAAGATGTATGCTTTAACCAACTGCATTATATATACTGGTCATAATAGACTAGATAATCATGCAGTTATAATTGCAGGCGACTTAATTAAACAAGTTTGCCCAACAGAAGAGTTACCCGAAAATATTGAAAAATGCGATCTGCATGGCGCAATCCTTTCCCCCGGTTTTATTGACCTACAAGTTAATGGTTGCGGGGGTGTTCAGTTCAATGACCGGCTAGAAGATATTTCAGAAAAGACATTGGATATCATGCAAAAAGCCAATGAACGCTCAGGCTGTACCAGCTATTTGCCAACACTAATTACAAGCACCGATGAACTGATGATCGCCGCTGTCGAAGCCATGCACTCTTATCTGGCTAAAAATAAGTATCAAGCATTGGGTCTACATCTAGAAGGTCCTTACCTTAATCCGATAAAAAAAGGGACTCACAATCCAGAACTCATCCGTAAGCCTACACCTGAAATGATAAATTTCTTGTGCGATAACGCTGATGTCATCACCAAACTGACCCTTGCTCCGGAAATGGTTGAGCAAAAATATATTCGACAATTGGTAGAAGCAGGTATTGTGATTTCTGCTGGTCATTCAAATGCCAGTTATGAAGAAGCCCGGCAAGGATTCCAGAATGGAATTACCATCTCAACCCATCTCTATAATGCAATGCCATATATTTCTGGCCGTCAACCTGGCCTGATTGGTGCTATCTTTGATACACCAGAAATTTACGCAAGTATTATTCCCGATGGTTTGCATGTCTTATGGCCAAACATCCGTAATGCTAAGCACCTGAAAAAAGATAAATTAATTCTGGTCACAGATGCCATACTTCCTGCCGGGCTGGATATTTCCACCAATAAAATGAGGCACTTCACCTTTGCCGGCAAAACCATATATTATCGGGACGGATTATGTGTCGATGCAAACGGCACTTTAAGCGGTTCATCTATTACTATGATAGACGCCGTTAAAAATAGTGTTGAACACGTTGGTATTGATCTGGATGAAGCTCTGAGGATGGCAACACTCTACCCTGCCCGCGCAATTGGTGTTGATAAATATATTGGTACCATTGAAACCGGTAAGATTGCTAACCTCACGGTTTTCAGTCATGACTTTAAAATCTGCAAAACCATTGTTAACGGAAAAGAAACTAATCTTTAATGGACAAAATAACCGATGAGTCATAGCAGCACACAAAAGCAAATTGGGAATATTGACCTTGTAAAGCAACTCAACGGCGCTGTGGTATACCGGTTGATTGATCAGCAAGGGCCAATATCCCGTATTCAGATCGCAGAACAAAGTCAACTTGCCCCAGCTAGTGTGACTAAAATTACCCGTCAGTTACTTGAGCGTGGCCTGATTAAAGAAGTCGAGCAGCAAGCTTCTACCGGAGGCCGCCGCGCAATTTCAATCGTTACAGAAAATCGCAATTTCCATACTATCGGTGTACGCCTTGGCCGTCATGATGCCACTCTTGCCCTTTATGATATGAGCGGCAAAGCGCTGGTTGAAGAACATTATCCACTACCTGAAACCACTCAGCAGAAAGTCGAAAATCTGCTTATCAGCGCAATAGAAAATTTTATTCAACAAAACCAACGCAAAGTCCGCGAATTAATCGCTATTTCAGTTATCCTGCCAGGACTAGTTGACCCAAATAGAGGTACCGTTCGTTATATGCCTCATATTAAAGTGACTAACTGGACTCTGGTCGATAATCTGAAAAAACATTTCAATATCACCTGCTTTGTTGGTCATGACATCCGCAGTTTAGCACTGGCTGAACACTATTTCGGCGCTACTCGTGATTGTGAAGACTCTTTACTGGTACGTATCCATCGAGGTACTGGTGCTGGGGTCATTATAAACAGTCAGATATTACTTAATAATAGAGGGAATTTAGGGGAAATTGGTCATATTCAAATTGATCCTCTCGGTGAGCGTTGTCATTGTGACAATTTTGGTTGCCTGGAAACTATTGCATCTAACTCAGCAATTGAAGCACGGGTTCAGCATCAACTAAAACAAGGTTTCCCAAGCCAGCTAACATTAAATAACTGCAATATCAGAGCCATCTGTCAGGCCGCTAATCAAAATGACCCGTTAGCCTCTGAAGTGATAAAAAATGTCGGTCACTATCTTGGCAAAGCCATCTCTATCGCGATTAATTTATTTAACCCTCAGAAGGTTGTACTGGCAGGGGAAATTACTGAAGCTCAGAAAATACTCATACCTGCAATTCAAAGTTGTATTAACACCCAAGTTTTAAAAGAATTTCGTGAAAATTTGCCGATTGTTGTTTCTGAATTAGTTCACTGTTCTGCTATTGGTGCCTTTGCTCTGACTAAGCGTGCTATGCTTAATGGTGTTCTATTACAACACTTACTCGAAGGATCATAGTCATTTTTTGTTGATTTTGTCAGCAAAATGCTTATATGCCAAACAAACAAGCGACCTTAAGCAGATTTCAAGAAAAAAGCAGTTGACGCATTTAGCTGATATACGCATAATGCGCCCCGCAACACCGATGAAGGTAATGCAAAAAAAGATGGCTACGTAGCTCAGCTGGTTAGAGCACAGCACTCATAATGCTGGGGTCACAGGTTCGATTCCCGTCGTAGCCACCATCTTTTGCGGGAGTGGCGAAATTGGTAGACGCACCAGATTTAGGTTCTGGCGCCGCAAGGTGTGCGAGTTCAAGTCTCGCCTCCCGCACCATTCCATTCATCAAGTTGTCATTATTCAGATGGGGTATCGCCAAGCGGTAAGGCACCAGGTTTTGATCCTGGCATACCCAGGTTCGAATCCTGGTACCCCAGCCATAGTTCTGATGACATGTTGTGTAGTAACTAATTTCAGTTGGGGTATCGCCAAGCGGTAAGGCACCAGGTTTTGATCCTGGCATACCCAGGTTCGAATCCTGGTACCCCAGCCATTAGCTGAATGCCGTTCACTAAAAGGCTACGTAGCTCAGCTGGTTAGAGCACAGCACTCATAATGCTGGGGTCACAGGTTCGATTCCCGTCGTAGCCACCATTCCATTGGGGTATCGCCAAGCGGTAAGGCACCGGATTCTGATTCCGGCATTCCCAGGTTCAAATCCTGGTACCCCAGCCAGATTTATCAATGTGTTACGTAAAGTGACGTGTTGAAAAAAGATACAGAAAGAATATAAAAAGAATATACAGGTAGAATATTTTTTGATGTACGAGCCACAATTAGAAGTGGTTTTCCTGTTTTTACACATCAAAAAAACCACATTATTTACCGCTATCGATGAGATAGTCTAATAATTTTCAACCCGTAACTTTTTCCTGCCGCTGTCAAAAATCACATAGCCCTCACTTCGGCACTTCCGGCCATTCAACATCAGGAGCCTGGTTCACATCTACACGAGTCAGCAATACTCTGTATTTTCTCCACTCAAGCAGAGCTTCTTTCTCTGAGTCTGTAGCGACTTCTAAGTCA
>NZ_PUJW01000021.1 GCF_011189575.1 Photorhabdus cinerea | reverse complement strand
TGGGGCCAAAGTTAGTGAGTTGAGTGAAGAGCAAAAACAGACTATCAGCACCCTGTCCACGCTGGCCGCGGGACTGGCAGGCGGCATTGCCGGTGACTCCACCGCCAGCGCCCTTACCGGCGCGCAGTCTGGGAAGAATGCGATTGAGAATAATGCGCTGAGCCTGCCAAAAGGAATGATGGAGTACGGTCGGGCACAGAGTTCACTCGCCATGCAAATGCTCAGGGAAGGGGCAACCCCGGATGAATTGTCGGAAGCGTTGGCAAAACAAGCGAGAGGTACGCACCCTGAAGGGCAAGATCCGGCCAGAGGGTTGATTGTGGCGTGGGGGAACTTCTTCGGTGTCCCGTTGGATGTGGTGATGTTCAATGAGAAAATGACGCCGGAGAAAGCCGCTGAAATTGTAGCCGGTGGTATCCCGACCAGTGAAGCGAAGGTGATGCAATATGTGGCGGCTAAAGCATTCTTGGCGCTGGCTAAAAATCCTGTTTCGGGTAGCAAAGCAGAAGGTTCATCACCACAATGGAAAGTAGGAGAAGGGAAATTCAGTCCGAAGGATCAGGGTACGGTGACGAATGTTGAGCATCCGGTTGGTAAGTTTGATGGGAAGTCATTGTCGAATGGAAAAACAGAAAATGTTGCGAAGAATAGTGAGTTGTCAACAGGGACTGTTTTCGATTCCATTAAAGGCACCCAGCCAATGTATCCTGGCTCCGTAATTCCTAAATCTTTTGAAATGTCATTACCGAACGGGAAGAAAGTCTGGGTACATGGAAATGCTACCGAACATATGGTGGAGTACGCAGCATCAAAAGCTGTTACGCATACGCCTGAAGCAGTGAGACTGGCTAGTCAACAAGAACTAAGAAGTTTCCAATCTGCTGTAAATACTGCCACAAAAAACAAAATGCCATATGGTGAGAGAATTACTGTAGATGGCTGGCAACTAGAAATTAAACCACCACGAACAGCAACTGAGTTGCCAACGATCATCCATGCCCGTTATGTAGGAGCACATTAAATGGATATAGAAATTAAAAACCCTATAAACATTATATTAGATGTAATAGAGCTTGATGAGCATGTACCGTCAATGAAATTTAATCTTACAATCCGAGTAGATAAGTTTGGATATAGTTTAGGCGTGGACATGCAGCTATGGATAGAATGTCAATGTTTTGACTCATTTATCGACAACTTACGTAGAAATGATATAGCTCGTCTTAAAGATATGAATGGGGCTTTTGAATTGCTATTAAACCCTGTTCAGGACTCACTTGAATGGTCATGTGCCAAAGAAAATCTAGATGGTTATATCACATCAGCAAAAGGAAGAGAAAAGCTGACCGATGAGTCGAAATGTGCATTGTACGAGGCATTTAATGATTATCCTAAGTGGTGGTAATCAATAAATACTGATCCCAGCCAAGCGCTGGGATCTCCTTTTTAGCCGTTTTCAACAAGCCGGATAATCAACTGTCCGTGCTCAACACTGACCTGCACTGGCTGCCCGGTGGCAAAGCCCGCTTCTTCCAGCCAGTTACCTTTAAGATGCAAACTGGGGTGCTGGCTGTAATAGCGGGTCATGCCAGTGTGGCGGTTGGCGTGACATCGGCTGATATAGCCGACTTTATAGTGGCGTCGGGCTTTCGAACTGCCTGAATTTACATTACAATCGTGTTCAGCCATAGCTAACTACCTCTGATAGTGGGTTGTGGTTAGCGGTGCTGGGATGTTCTCAGCATCTCAACACCGCGTAAGTATTATCTCTTCTTGAGCGCCTAACGTTTTATCGTCCAACGTTTAGCATCATGCATATGCAACATACTGCTAATCACTGTCTCAATCGCTTCCCGCTCTTTCTCATCCAACTGTGAGACCGCTTCGAACTGGAGTTTTAGCCGGTCATCGGGTCCGCGTTCATTGTGATCAAAAAGAAGCATATCGGCACTGACATTCAACGCTAATGCAATCCGCCGAAACACATCAATCGTCGGCTGGGATGTCCCGGCTTCATAGCGCTTGTACTGTGAAACGTGCATACCAATCTTGTCAGCCATCTGTTGTTGCGTGAAACCAAGCTCTTTACGGGAAGCAGCCAATTTATCAGAAAAGCTCATAGGAAATTCCAAAGTTGCTGTAACTGGCGTCACTATACCCCTCCCGTTTTTATCGCTTGACTAAAAGTGTCATATCAGGGACTATATATATTATCAATATGAATCTTGACGCATTTTACAGGAGTAAAGGCAATGACCCGAATTCCCGATACCGATTTAGCCCACTTAAAGCAAACCGTCTCGTTGCTGGGGCTGGCGCGTAAGCAAGGCCGTGCGATGAAAAAACGCGGTGAGGATTATGTGCTGCGCTGTCCGTTCCATCACGAGAAAACGCCCTCAATGGTGATATCGCCTGCCAAGAATCTGTATCACTGCTTTGGCTGTGGCGCAGCGGGGTCGGTGCTGGACTGGGTGATACAAACGGAAGGCGTCACGCTGAAAATCGCTATCCGCCGGCTAAAGGAGCTGGCCGGGCTGCCGGACATGGACAATGCAGTTGTGGCCGCTTCTTCTTTAGCCGCCCCGCCGGGATCACAGGCCGCACCTCTGCCGAGCCCGAAACTGGCCGACCTGGACGATGACGGGCAGGCGCTGTTGCATCAGGTGATTGATTTTTATCATCAGAACTTACTGGCGTCACCGGAAGCCAAAGCCTGGCTGGCACGACGCGGACTGCATCATCCTGAACTGGTCAGCCACTTTAAGCTGGGGTATGCGGGTCATCACGGTATCAGCGGTTCCGCGGGGTTGTTGCCGTCCAAAGACAGTCAGGAAGGTCAGCAGTTGCGCGGCAAGCTGTCGGGGCTGGGCGTGTTGCGTACCACCACCCGGCAGGACCACTTCCGGGGCTGCGTCGTGGTGCCGATAATCGGCTGGGCCGAATCGGCCAGTGTGGCCAGCCGCGGGCGGGTGCTGCAACTGTATGGCCGCCGAACCCAGCCGGATTACAAAGTGCTGAAAGACAGCCCAAAGCATCTGTACCTGTCCTCACCCCTGGCCGGGGTCTGGAATGAGGCAGCGATGAAAGCCGCTGCGGAAATTATCCTGTGCGAAGCGCTGATCGATGCCATGACGTTCTGGTGTGCCGGGTTCCGTAACGTGATTGCCGCGTTCGGGGTGAACGGGTTTAACCATGAGCACCTCGAAGCTTTGCAGTATCACGGCGTGAAGCGGGTGCTGATTGCCTTTGACCGGGACGAGGCCGGAGACCGTGGCGCGGCTAATGTGGCCGCTGATTTACTGGAAGCCGGTATCGAGGCATGGCGGGTGCAGTTCCCGCCGGGCATGGATGCCAATGACTATGCCGTCAAAAGTGGCAACGCCGAACATGCGCTGGGGCTGGCCTTGCAACAAGCGGTCTGGCTGGGACAGGGAACAGCGCCGGGCGCGGTGTTCAGCCATGAGCGGCCCGTCTCGCCGAGTGTGACGGAAAAGCCCCAAAGTGCCGGTGTGGCTGAATCCTCTTCTTTAGCCGCCCCGCCAGAGCTAACCGTTGCACAAGTGCCCTGCGAGCGCACGGCGTCCGGTGAACTGCTGATGAAAAGCGGGCCACGCATCTGGCGGATACGGGGGATGAAAAAATCGCCGGTGCCCGATGTGATGAAAGTCAATGTGCAGGTGCGGGATGAAACCAGCGGGTTGTTCCATGTCGATACACTGGATATGTATCACGCCCGTTCACGGCAGAACTACATCAGCACGGCGGCGCAAGAGCTGGAATGCGAGCTGTCGGTCATCAAACGCGAAGCCGGGCGGGTATTACTGATGCTGGAGCAGCAACAGGATGCGCAACAGCAGGCCGATGCCGAAGCCTCAGGGACAACGGCAGTCACGGTCAGCGCGGAAGACGAAGCCGCCGCGCTGGCGTTGCTGACATCGCCGAACTTAACAGAACAGATTATCAACGACATGGCCGCCTGTGGCGTGGTCGGCGAATCCACCAATCTACTGACCGGGTATCTGGCGGCGGTCTCGCGCAAACTGGATAAACCGCTGGCCGTGTTAATCCAGAGCAGCAGCGCGGCAGGCAAGAGCAGCCTGATGGAGGCGGTGCTGAACCTGATGCCGGAAGAGGAGCGTATCCAGTACTCGGCGATGACCGGGCAGAGCCTCTACTATCTGGGAGAAACCAGCCTGCAACACAAAATACTGGCGATAGCGGAAGAGGAAGGCGTGCGGCAGGCGGCCTATGCCCTGAAACTGTTACAGTCCGACGGCGAGCTGAAAATCGCCAGCACCGGCAAAAACGAACAGAGCGGCGAACTGGTGACGCGGGAATACAAGGTGCAGGGACCGGTCATGCTGATGTTAACGACGACGGCCATTGATGTGGATGAAGAGCTGCTGAACCGCTGTCTGGTGCTGACGGTCAACGAATCGCGCGAACAGACGCAAGCCATCCACGCGATGCAACGGCACCGTCAGACACTGGCCGGGTTGCTGGCTGACTCAGAGAAAGGTTATCTGACGCAGTTACACCAGAACGCCCAGCGCTTGTTAAGGCCGCTGAAAGTGGTGAATCCCTACGCCCATCAACTGACGTTCCTGTCAGACAAAACCCGGATGCGGCGCGACCATATGAAATACCTGACGCTGATACAGGCCATTGCCTTGCTGCACCAGTATCAACGTGAAGTGAAGAAAACGACCCACCGCGGACAGGTCATCGAATATATCGAAATCACCCAAGACGACATTACCCTCGCCAACCGGCTGGCGCATGAGGTGCTGGGGCGCACGCTGGATGAAATGCCGCCGCAGACGCGTAAGCTGTTACTGCTGATACAAGAGATGGTGAACGCACAGGCGCAAATCCAGCACTGCCAGCCAAACGAAGTGCGCTTTACCCGGCGGGATATCCGCGCCTTTACCCACTGGAGCGACAGCCAGCTCAAGAACCACTGTCAACGGCTGACGGAAATGGAATACCTGTTGTTGCATGGCGGCAGCCGGGGACACCTGCTGCATTATGAACTGCTGTGGGACGGGGAAGACAACGGCGCAGCCCACCTGTGCGGCCTGCTGGATGTCGGAGAACCGGACTCCGAAACCGCCGGCAGTGAACGCAAGTCTGACCGGGAAGGCAGTCAGTCTGCCTCAAGTCTGAGGCAAGTCTGGTCTAAGTCTGGGGAAGAAAAACCCGCGTCAGTCCCGACAGCACAAGGGCCGGCGGGTGCACAAGTCCGGGCAGATGAAAACGCTATTATTAAGGAAAATAATCACAGAGACGCATTGCCCGTGCCTGACAGGGATAAAACGCCGGAAGCCACCCCGACAGGTCATGAGAGCAAGTCTAACTTAAATAAATGCAAGTCTGACCGGGAAGACAGTAAGTCTGCCTCAAGTCTGGGGCAAGTCTGGTCTAAGTCTGGGGAAGAAAAACCCGCGTCAGCCCAGACAGCACAAGGGAAAACAGGGGCACAAGTCCGGGCGGATGAAAACGCAATAATTAGAGGCAAAAATAAAATGGCCCCGTCGCCCGCTGCCTCAGCCGCTCATCCCCCCGCTGAAACGGAGATAAATCATGGCAAACCGTAAACCCCGCAGGGGAAGCCTGCTGACCGTGGATGAAGTGTACCGTAAACCTGTCGGGCCGGCGCACGACCCGAAGAGCCTGTATGCGTTGTTGCTGCGCTTTGTGGTGTGGCGGCAGGAACGTAACTGGTCAGAAAGCACACTGAAAGTACAGACGCACCATACTTACCACTTTATCCTGTGGGCAACCGAGCGCGGTTTATACTACGCCGCGGATATCACCCGGCCGATACTGGAGCGTTACCAGCGTTATCTGTATCAGTACCGCAAGACCAACGGTGAACCATTAAGCACCCGGACGCAACGTACCCAACTGGAGCCATTGAAGGTCTGGTTCAAATGGCTGACGAAACAAAATCTGATACTGGCAAACCCGGCGGCGGACCTTGAACTCCCCAGACTGGAAAAGCATCTGCCGCGCTATATTCTGACCATCGATGAAACCGAACAGATACTGGCGCAGCCTGACCTGACGACGTTGCAGGGGGTACGTGACCGGGCGTTGATGGAGTTGCTCTGGTCAACCGGGATGCGTCGGGGCGAATTAACCCGGCTGGATGTGTACAGCGTTGACGGAAAACGCAAAACCGTGACTATCCGGCAGGGCAAGGGCAATAAAGACCGGGTGTTGCCCCTCGGCGAACGCGCCTTAAGCTGGCTACAACGCTATCAGCAACAGGTGCGGCCACAACTTATCGTCAATCCTGACGTCAAGGCATTATTCGTGGCGATGGATGGGCTGGATGGCTTACAGGCCAACGGTATCAGCAATCTGGTAACAAGTTATATCAACGCGGTGGGTATCGAGAAAAAAGGTGCCTGTCACCTGTTCCGGCACGCGATGGCAACCCAGATGCTGGAGAACGGGGCGGACCTGCGCTGGATACAGGCCATGTTAGGCCATGCCAGCGTGGAATCCACCCAGGTGTATACGCAGGTCTCTATCCGGGCCTTGCAGGCGGTACATGCCAGCACCCACCCGGCGGAGCAAATGGCCGACGAAAAAGTCAACGACGCCGATGAAGTGGGTTTACTGGCCGACCTGTACGCCGAAGACAACGCCGACACACCGCCGGACAGCCCGACGCCGACCTGAAACCTCAATATCCGCTGACCGTCCGCCCGCCCCCGTTAAGCTGGGCGGGTTCGGTGTGAGGGCAGACCGTGGCCGGACTGCCCGTCAGCCCCGGCGCACGCGGGGGTAAATAGTCGTCAGGCGGCCCAAGCCCCGGCGTCCCCGTTGAGCCAGTCCAGGCCGCCCAACGCCTATTGAACATAATGCGAGGGGAAATATACGCACTGCGCCGGTGAGCCCGGGCAACCGCCTGAGCATTGATGAGCGGCTTAATGCGTATAATTGGCATTATGTCTTGCGCCCCCGCGGGTCGGCATTGCGGGGAGTGGCGCACAAGGCTGACGCCTTCTGCTGTCAGCCGCTGAGCCAGTCCTCGGCAAAAACCCGTGTTCTTCTTTAGCTGCCGTGCCAACGTCCGGCCAACCCCCCTGAAGGCAAGTCGGCCTGCGGCCTCCGCTAATTTACGTCCCCCGCCCCAACCCTGCTGCACTGGCTGCGCGCGGCTCGCACTGCGCTGCGCTCCGTTGCTCGTCCCCGTGCTCGCCATCGCCGCCCCGTGCAGCCCCCAGGGGCTTCCCTGAACAAAATCGCGTGGTCATGCAAAGCCGTGCCCAGTCTGAAACGCCCGTGCCTCAGAGCGTCGCAGGGGCGCCGCTTGCGGGCTCTATGCCGCCCGCGCCCGCAGAACGGGCACCCGCCGCCCAAACAAGTTGGGCGACGTTCGCCCGTTGCCGAAAAAGGCGCTACACTGACAATGGCACGGCGGGAAAAACCGGCCTTTGGAGGCGAAAAGCGCGTCAGGGGGTTTTGGGTTCGGCGGTGAACGCACATTGGAAAAAACGGGGTGTAACTGACTGAGAGCATTAGGAAAATCGGTGACCGGCGGTCAACTTCGCAATGGAATGGGTTGTTATTGAGAATAATGCGCTGAGCCTGCCAAAAGGAATGATGGAGTACGGTCGGGCACAGAGTTCACTCGCCATGCAAATGCTCAGGGAAGGGGCAACCCCGGATGAATTGTCGGAAGCGTTGGCAAAACAAGCGAGAGGTACGCACCCTGAAGGGCAAGATCCGGCCAGAGGGTTGATTGTGGCGTGGGGGAACTTCTTCGGTGTCCCGTTGGATGTGGTGATGTTCAATGAGAAAATGACGCCGGAGAAAGCCGCTGAAATTGTAGCCGGTGGTATCCCGACCAGTGAAGCGAAGGTGATGCAATATGTGGCGGCTAAAGCATTCTTGGCGCTGGCTAAAAATCCTGTTTCGGGTAGCAAAGCAGAAGGTTCATCACCACAATGGAAAGTAGGAGAAGGGAAATTCAGTCCGAAGGATCAGGGTACGGTGACGAATGTTGAGCATCCGGTTGGTAAGTTTGATGGGAAGTCATTGTCGAATGGAAAAACAGAAAATGTTGCGAAGAATAGTGAGTTGTCAACAGGGACTGTTTTCGATTCCATTAAAGGCACCCAGCCAATGTATCCTGGCTCCGTAATTCCTAAATCTTTTGAAATGTCATTACCGAACGGGAAGAAAGTCTGGGTACATGGAAATGCTACCGAACATATGGTGGAGTACGCAGCATCAAAAGCTGTTACGCATACGCCTGAAGCAGTGAGACTGGCTAGTCAACAAGAACTAAGAAGTTTCCAATCTGCTGTAAATACTGCCACAAAAAACAAAATGCCATATGGTGAGAGAATTACTGTAGATGGCTGGCAACTAGAAATTAAACCACCACGAACAGCAACTGAGTTGCCAACGATCATCCATGCCCGTTATGTAGGAGCACATTAAATGGATATAGAAATTAAAAACCCTATAAACATTATATTAGATGTAATAGAGCTTGATGAGCATGTACCGTCAATGAAATTTAATCTTACAATCCGAGTAGATAAGTTTGGATATAGTTTAGGCGTGGACATGCAGCTATGGATAGAATGTCAATGTTTTGACTCATTTATCGACAACTTACGTAGAAATGATATAGCTCGTCTTAAAGATATGAATGGGGCTTTTGAATTGCTATTAAACCCTGTTCAGGACTCACTTGAATGGTCATGTGCCAAAGAAAATCTAGATGGTTATATCACATCAGCAAAAGGAAGAGAAAAGCTGACCGATGAGTCGAAATGTGCATTGTACGAGGCATTTAATGATTATCCTAAGTGGTGGTAATCAATAAATACTGATCCCAGCCAAGCGCTGGGATCTCCTTTTTAGCCGTTTTCAACAAGCCGGATAATCAACTGTCCGTGCTCAACACTGACCTGCACTGGCTGCCCGGTGGCAAAGCCCGCTTCTTCCAGCCAGTTACCTTTAAGATGCAAACTGGGGTGCTGGCTGTAATAGCGGGTCATGCCAGTGTGGCGGTTGGCGTGACATCGGCTGATATAGCCGACTTTATAGTGGCGTCGGGCTTTCGAACTGCCTGAATTTACATTACAATCGTGTTCAGCCATAGCTAACTACCTCTGATAGTGGGTTGTGGTTAGCGGTGCTGGGATGTTCTCAGCATCTCAACACCGCGTAAGTATTATCTCTTCTTGAGCGCCTAACGTTTTATCGTCCAACGTTTAGCATCATGCATATGCAACATACTGCTAATCACTGTCTCAATCGCTTCCCGCTCTTTCTCATCCAACTGTGAGACCGCTTCGAACTGGAGTTTTAGCCGGTCATCGGGTCCGCGTTCATTGTGATCAAAAAGAAGCATATCGGCACTGACATTCAACGCTAATGCAATCCGCCGAAACACATCAATCGTCGGCTGGGATGTCCCGGCTTCATAGCGCTTGTACTGTGAAACGTGCATACCAATCTTGTCAGCCATCTGTTGTTGCGTGAAACCAAGCTCTTTACGGGAAGCAGCCAATTTATCAGAAAAGCTCATAGGAAATTCCAAAGTTGCTGTAACTGGCGTCACTATACCCCTCCCGTTTTTATCGCTTGACTAAAAGTGTCATATCAGGGACTATATATATTATCAATATGAATCTTGACGCATTTTACAGGAGTAAAGGCAATGACCCGAATTCCCGATACCGATTTAGCCCACTTAAAGCAAACCGTCTCGTTGCTGGGGCTGGCGCGTAAGCAAGGCCGTGCGATGAAAAAACGCGGTGAGGATTATGTGCTGCGCTGTCCGTTCCATCACGAGAAAACGCCCTCAATGGTGATATCGCCTGCCAAGAATCTGTATCACTGCTTTGGCTGTGGCGCAGCGGGGTCGGTGCTGGACTGGGTGATACAAACGGAAGGCGTCACGCTGAAAATCGCTATCCGCCGGCTAAAGGAGCTGGCCGGGCTGCCGGACATGGACAATGCAGTTGTGGCCGCTTCTTCTTTAGCCGCCCCGCCGGGATCACAGGCCGCACCTCTGCCGAGCCCGAAACTGGCCGACCTGGACGATGACGGGCAGGCGCTGTTGCATCAGGTGATTGATTTTTATCATCAGAACTTACTGGCGTCACCGGAAGCCAAAGCCTGGCTGGCACGACGCGGACTGCATCATCCTGAACTGGTCAGCCACTTTAAGCTGGGGTATGCGGGTCATCACGGTATCAGCGGTTCCGCGGGGTTGTTGCCGTCCAAAGACAGTCAGGAAGGTCAGCAGTTGCGCGGCAAGCTGTCGGGGCTGGGCGTGTTGCGTACCACCACCCGGCAGGACCACTTCCGGGGCTGCGTCGTGGTGCCGATAATCGGCTGGGCCGAATCGGCCAGTGTGGCCAGCCGCGGGCGGGTGCTGCAACTGTATGGCCGCCGAACCCAGCCGGATTACAAAGTGCTGAAAGACAGCCCAAAGCATCTGTACCTGTCCTCACCCCTGGCCGGGGTCTGGAATGAGGCAGCGATGAAAGCCGCTGCGGAAATTATCCTGTGCGAAGCGCTGATCGATGCCATGACGTTCTGGTGTGCCGGGTTCCGTAACGTGATTGCCGCGTTCGGGGTGAACGGGTTTAACCATGAGCACCTCGAAGCTTTGCAGTATCACGGCGTGAAGCGGGTGCTGATTGCCTTTGACCGGGACGAGGCCGGAGACCGTGGCGCGGCTAATGTGGCCGCTGATTTACTGGAAGCCGGTATCGAGGCATGGCGGGTGCAGTTCCCGCCGGGCATGGATGCCAATGACTATGCCGTCAAAAGTGGCAACGCCGAACATGCGCTGGGGCTGGCCTTGCAACAAGCGGTCTGGCTGGGACAGGGAACAGCGCCGGGCGCGGTGTTCAGCCATGAGCGGCCCGTCTCGCCGAGTGTGACGGAAAAGCCCCAAAGTGCCGGTGTGGCTGAATCCTCTTCTTTAGCCGCCCCGCCAGAGCTAACCGTTGCACAAGTGCCCTGCGAGCGCACGGCGTCCGGTGAACTGCTGATGAAAAGCGGGCCACGCATCTGGCGGATACGGGGGATGAAAAAATCGCCGGTGCCCGATGTGATGAAAGTCAATGTGCAGGTGCGGGATGAAACCAGCGGGTTGTTCCATGTCGATACACTGGATATGTATCACGCCCGTTCACGGCAGAACTACATCAGCACGGCGGCGCAAGAGCTGGAATGCGAGCTGTCGGTCATCAAACGCGAAGCCGGGCGGGTATTACTGATGCTGGAGCAGCAACAGGATGCGCAACAGCAGGCCGATGCCGAAGCCTCAGGGACAACGGCAGTCACGGTCAGCGCGGAAGACGAAGCCGCCGCGCTGGCGTTGCTGACATCGCCGAACTTAACAGAACAGATTATCAACGACATGGCCGCCTGTGGCGTGGTCGGCGAATCCACCAATCTACTGACCGGGTATCTGGCGGCGGTCTCGCGCAAACTGGATAAACCGCTGGCCGTGTTAATCCAGAGCAGCAGCGCGGCAGGCAAGAGCAGCCTGATGGAGGCGGTGCTGAACCTGATGCCGGAAGAGGAGCGTATCCAGTACTCGGCGATGACCGGGCAGAGCCTCTACTATCTGGGAGAAACCAGCCTGCAACACAAAATACTGGCGATAGCGGAAGAGGAAGGCGTGCGGCAGGCGGCCTATGCCCTGAAACTGTTACAGTCCGACGGCGAGCTGAAAATCGCCAGCACCGGCAAAAACGAACAGAGCGGCGAACTGGTGACGCGGGAATACAAGGTGCAGGGACCGGTCATGCTGATGTTAACGACGACGGCCATTGATGTGGATGAAGAGCTGCTGAACCGCTGTCTGGTGCTGACGGTCAACGAATCGCGCGAACAGACGCAAGCCATCCACGCGATGCAACGGCACCGTCAGACACTGGCCGGGTTGCTGGCTGACTCAGAGAAAGGTTATCTGACGCAGTTACACCAGAACGCCCAGCGCTTGTTAAGGCCGCTGAAAGTGGTGAATCCCTACGCCCATCAACTGACGTTCCTGTCAGACAAAACCCGGATGCGGCGCGACCATATGAAATACCTGACGCTGATACAGGCCATTGCCTTGCTGCACCAGTATCAACGTGAAGTGAAGAAAACGACCCACCGCGGACAGGTCATCGAATATATCGAAATCACCCAAGACGACATTACCCTCGCCAACCGGCTGGCGCATGAGGTGCTGGGGCGCACGCTGGATGAAATGCCGCCGCAGACGCGTAAGCTGTTACTGCTGATACAAGAGATGGTGAACGCACAGGCGCAAATCCAGCACTGCCAGCCAAACGAAGTGCGCTTTACCCGGCGGGATATCCGCGCCTTTACCCACTGGAGCGACAGCCAGCTCAAGAACCACTGTCAACGGCTGACGGAAATGGAATACCTGTTGTTGCATGGCGGCAGCCGGGGACACCTGCTGCATTATGAACTGCTGTGGGACGGGGAAGACAACGGCGCAGCCCACCTGTGCGGCCTGCTGGATGTCGGAGAACCGGACTCCGAAACCGCCGGCAGTGAACGCAAGTCTGACCGGGAAGGCAGTCAGTCTGCCTCAAGTCTGAGGCAAGTCTGGTCTAAGTCTGGGGAAGAAAAACCCGCGTCAGTCCCGACAGCACAAGGGCCGGCGGGTGCACAAGTCCGGGCAGATGAAAACGCTATTATTAAGGAAAATAATCACAGAGACGCATTGCCCGTGCCTGACAGGGATAAAACGCCGGAAGCCACCCCGACAGGTCATGAGAGCAAGTCTAACTTAAATAAATGCAAGTCTGACCGGGAAGACAGTAAGTCTGCCTCAAGTCTGGGGCAAGTCTGGTCTAAGTCTGGGGAAGAAAAACCCGCGTCAGCCCAGACAGCACAAGGGAAAACAGGGGCACAAGTCCGGGCGGATGAAAACGCAATAATTAGAGGCAAAAATAAAATGGCCCCGTCGCCCGCTGCCTCAGCCGCTCATCCCCCCGCTGAAACGGAGATAAATCATGGCAAACCGTAAACCCCGCAGGGGAAGCCTGCTGACCGTGGATGAAGTGTACCGTAAACCTGTCGGGCCGGCGCACGACCCGAAGAGCCTGTATGCGTTGTTGCTGCGCTTTGTGGTGTGGCGGCAGGAACGTAACTGGTCAGAAAGCACACTGAAAGTACAGACGCACCATACTTACCACTTTATCCTGTGGGCAACCGAGCGCGGTTTATACTACGCCGCGGATATCACCCGGCCGATACTGGAGCGTTACCAGCGTTATCTGTATCAGTACCGCAAGACCAACGGTGAACCATTAAGCACCCGGACGCAACGTACCCAACTGGAGCCATTGAAGGTCTGGTTCAAATGGCTGACGAAACAAAATCTGATACTGGCAAACCCGGCGGCGGACCTTGAACTCCCCAGACTGGAAAAGCATCTGCCGCGCTATATTCTGACCATCGATGAAACCGAACAGATACTGGCGCAGCCTGACCTGACGACGTTGCAGGGGGTACGTGACCGGGCGTTGATGGAGTTGCTCTGGTCAACCGGGATGCGTCGGGGCGAATTAACCCGGCTGGATGTGTACAGCGTTGACGGAAAACGCAAAACCGTGACTATCCGGCAGGGCAAGGGCAATAAAGACCGGGTGTTGCCCCTCGGCGAACGCGCCTTAAGCTGGCTACAACGCTATCAGCAACAGGTGCGGCCACAACTTATCGTCAATCCTGACGTCAAGGCATTATTCGTGGCGATGGATGGGCTGGATGGCTTACAGGCCAACGGTATCAGCAATCTGGTAACAAGTTATATCAACGCGGTGGGTATCGAGAAAAAAGGTGCCTGTCACCTGTTCCGGCACGCGATGGCAACCCAGATGCTGGAGAACGGGGCGGACCTGCGCTGGATACAGGCCATGTTAGGCCATGCCAGCGTGGAATCCACCCAGGTGTATACGCAGGTCTCTATCCGGGCCTTGCAGGCGGTACATGCCAGCACCCACCCGGCGGAGCAAATGGCCGACGAAAAAGTCAACGACGCCGATGAAGTGGGTTTACTGGCCGACCTGTACGCCGAAGACAACGCCGACACACCGCCGGACAGCCCGACGCCGACCTGAAACCTCAATATCCGCTGACCGTCCGCCCGCCCCCGTTAAGCTGGGCGGGTTCGGTGTGAGGGCAGACCGTGGCCGGACTGCCCGTCAGCCCCGGCGCACGCGGGGGTAAATAGTCGTCAGGCGGCCCAAGCCCCGGCGTCCCCGTTGAGCCAGTCCAGGCCGCCCAACGCCTATTGAACATAATGCGGGGGGAATTATACGCACTGCGCCGGTGAGCCCGGGCAACCGCCTGAGCATTGATGAGCGGCTTAATGCGTATAATTGGCATTATGTCTTGCGCCCCCGCGGGTCGGCATTGCGGGGAGTGGCGCACAAGGCTGACGCCTTCTGCTGTCAGCCGCTGAGCCAGTCCTCGGCAAAAACCCGTGTTCTTCTTTAGCTGCCGTGCCAACGTCCGGCCAACCCCCCTGAAGGCAAGTCGGCCTGCGGCCTCCGCTAATTTACGTCCCCCGCCCCAACCCTGCTGCACTGGCTGCGCGCGGCTCGCACTGCGCTGCGCTCCGTTGCTCGTCCCCGTGCTCGCCATCGCCGCCCCGTGCAGCCCCCAGGGGCTTCCCTGAACAAAATCGCGTGGTCATGCAAAGCCGTGCCCAGTCTGAAACGCCCGTGCCTCAGAGCGTCGCAGGGGCGCCGCTTGCGGGCTCTATGCCGCCCGCGCCCGCAGAACGGGCACCCGCCGCCCAAACAAGTTGGGCGACGTTCGCCCGTTGCCGAAAAAGGCGCTACACTGACAATGGCACGGCGGGAAAAACCGGCCTTTGGAGGCGAAAAGCGCGTCAGGGGGTTTTGGGTTCGGCGGTGAACGCACATTGGAAAAAACGGGGTGTAACTGACTGAGAGCATTAGGAAAATCGGTGACCGGCGGTCAACTTCGCAATGGAATGGGTTGTTATTGAGAATAATGCTCTTGGTTATGGTCCAGGAACTTTTTGGGGGCAGATAGCCAACTCGATCAGTCCAGATGCATCATTGTCCTTTAATCTACAAGGTAAAGGGAAAACAGCAGAAGAAATAAACGAAGCTATAAAATACTCTCATCAGGGGCCATCATGGGGTGTTACTTATAAAGTTAAACCACATGTAAAAGGTGAGGTTACAGCAGGAATAGGTCCAGCAGGGTTTGCTGAAGCAGCATTGGATCCAAATAAATTTGCAATTAATGGTGGGATGACAACAGCTATTGGTGCTCATGGTGGAGCAACTGTCGGAATAGAATTTGGCCCTTATTTCCCAGGTTTGTTAGGATCCCAAGATAAAGATTATTCTTTTGATCTAGGTTTTGGTTATGGTTCATTTGGAATATCAGCAGGAAAAGATGGAATAGGTGTATCACTTGGTATAGGGCCTTCAATTGGCTGGGGTGGTATTTCAAGGGAAACTCCATTAGGTGAAACAGACGTCAATGGTAAAGTTGGCACTGAAATATATAAACATGAGTTTAAGGATAAATGAGCATGATTGTATATATTCCGTTTATTTTGATGGTCTTGAGTCTGCTGGGGTTTCTTGCATGCTTCATCTACTTTGGCTTGAGCAAAAAAATTTTACTAAGAAGTGTAAAATCTCCATTGCTCTTTTTTGATTTTTGTTTTTTTAATAAAAACAAACTTGCTAATTTTTCCATGATAATATTATTTGTTATTTATATGTCTGGAATTTGGTTTGAGTTTATTAAAAATGGAAACTTAATTTCCTTTTCTGGGTATTTCATTGGCACACTTGCAATTCTTATCTTTCTTATTCATTGCAGATTTTTCTCAAAAAGAAAATTTGCACATAGAAATAATATTGAATTCATAAAAGAGTTTGTTTTTGAAATGGAAATAAGTCTTAAAAATACGTTATTATGGTTATCTAGATTATTTTATATTGTTTGGCTTTATTTGTTTTTTTCTACGTAATTGTTGCGGATAATAATGCCCTGAGCTTACCCAAAGGAATGATGGATTACGGTCGGTCAGCATCCAGTCTGGCTACCGCTATGTTAAATGAAGGTAAATCCCCTCAAGAGATTTCAGCAGCATTGTCAAAACATGCCAAAGGCGATCACCCGGAAGGACAAGATCCGGTAAGAGGATTGATAACAGCATGGGGCGCGGGGATGTCCACAGTAGTGGCACCGGTGCTGCTGCCATCGGGAGCAACGGTAGGCAGTATTTTTGCTGGAGGTCTAATCAGTGGAACAGCCAACATTAGTAATCAGCTTACAAATGGTTCTGTGAACATGACTGATGCACTGATAGCCACGGGAACGGGGGCGGTAACGCAAGGCAAAGGGTTTTGGTTTACAGAAGTGGCGAGTATAACGGGGGCTTATGTTGGGGCAAAACTACAGGATAAAAGCCCACTTGTACCGGTTATTGGTGCCGGGCTTGGTACAGCGGCTGGTAGTGTTGGCGGTAAAGTTGTTACTGATAAATTAACCCCTGTAGCAACCCAAACAGTATCAGAAGCTGCGGGAGTAGTAAGTGGTACAATTATTAGTGAAGTATCTGGATCTGCAATTCAAAAACAACTGGAACAAAGGGTTAAAAAAGATGAAGTTAAAAGATAATACTTTTCGACTTTTTTTATTCATAATATATTTTTGCTCTTTTTTGTCCTTACTGATTTTTACCACTAGGCTAATTGTTGCTTTAATATTTTATTTTGTTGATGGTAATTTTTATTTTTATCGAGATGAATTGTGGTTTTCTGTAAAAAGAGGAATAGCAACAGGTGTACCACTTGGTATAGGTGCTTGGTTTTTAGCACGACTGAAAGAAAACAAATCTTAATCATCATAATCTTTCAATAATTCTGTCGATAACAACCACCTCAGTGTGGAAAAGAACCAATCGCGCAGTGAGGAACTGGTTAATTGTCAGGGTGATACCAGTTGTCGTGCGACTGTCAGGGATAAATATCGGCAGGAGTATGACAAGGTTCAGGAGCGGATAGCAACGTGTTCAGGGGCTGGATTCCCTCACTCCAGCAGAAGTGCGGGAATGGGCGGATTTACGGGGTGCGATGTCGAATATTGACGCATCACGGAATTTGGTGCTTCATCGTGCCCAAGTCACCGGCGGCTCAGAAGAAACCACCCAGGAAATCGTGAAGATTATGGGGCAGACGGGAATTGCGGCGTCTGCGGGAGTGGCCGGAGGGATCAGTAAAGCTGGAGTAAAAGGCGGTGGAGATGTTGGAAAAGACAAGCAATCGTATCAACCGAATCAGGGAACTGTTGGGAATATGAAGGAATTTTTTACTCAACCCGGTTTTGGTACTCAAATAAAAAATAGTACACAAAAAACCAGCCAAATATATCAGGGGCAGAGTGTTTACAAAGCCAATAACAATATTGGAAAAGTGATTAAAAAAGGTGATCAGCTATATCTTGATAGTCAACATAAAAACCATCTTGAGGTTTTTGATAACAAAGGGAAATTTAAGGCTGTCTTAAACTTAGATGGTACGGTAAACCAGACCAAAACTGATGCTGCTAAAGGAAGGAAATTATAAATGTCTATGCGTAGAATAGCGTTAAGCAATAAAAAACTGCGTGGTATACCACGTAGACTACGTTCCTTGAAAATATGGTCCGAGTCATATAGAACCTATTTTCCTGTTATCACTGAAAATGATTATTCTTATGGTTACTGGAATGTGAAAATTCCGGTGCATTCAGCATTAGTACAAGGAAAACAGACAAATAAAAATATTCAATCTATTTGTGCTCAAGATTTGATAGATGCAGCTTATAACATTTATAAGGCGAAGCCCGACAATGAAAATAATATAAGAATTACTTGTTCAATTGTATTGCCTGATATGTTTTCAAGTGAATTATGTATATTCACATCTGAGGAATATTTCAATGAACATACGCGTAATGGATATAATCGGTTTGGTAAAATAACTTTATTGAGTGAACGAAGCTTATGCAAAGAATGGAACTTACAATTACCCGATGGTTTTTCAGAGCTAGGTGTTCTTAGAATAAGTGAAGATGACGAGGGAAAGCCTTATTATTCTGAATACTGGTATATTGGTGAAGTTAACTAAAGCTAAGAATTTATGTTTTAAATATAAATCTCGGCCAACAACGCCGAGATTTTACTTTATATACCAGCTAATTATCCTTCATTAACCAGCCGGATAATCAATTGTCCGTGCTCAACACTGACCTGCACCGGTTGCCCGGTCGCAAAGCCCGCTTCTTGCAGCCAGTTCCCTTTTAAGTGCAAACTGGGATGCTGACTGTAATGCGATTTTAGTTTATTTTGGAAACTATTTCTGAGTTTTATTTGTTAATGTTTTTATTAATTTATTTATATTTTAATATTAAATTTATGATGTTTATTATAAAAAATTGACAAATATTTATACTTTTCTCCAGTAGTTATTAATATTGGTACTGAGTACTACGGTTATATACCCGTTATCTTTCAAGTTGCCTCTTTGTTGGCTGCACTCACTCACCCCGGTCACAGAGTTATCTATGCTCCCGGCGATTCGCTCCCTTGCCGTCGCGATGCATCTTGAAATCCATTGGGTATAGTATTTAATGGATTTATCAGCATGATTATTTAATGTCGGTATCAATGTTATGGTTGAATTTATTTGTAGGAAATTAATTAACTAATGGTTGAACTAATATCACATTTTTTATTTATTGTATTGACATGATGATGTCATTAAATTACTTTTAAAATGATTGATTTCAATTAATTGTTAATGATTCACATGATTACCTTGTGTAATTTTATTTTAATACTGTTAATGATTTATTAAGAGGAAATAAAATGGTAAAAATAATTTCATTTATAGTCTGTTTGCTTCCTTTTTTTGCCCTTGCCGGAAATCCATTAAGTCAAGTTGAATAGAATTATGGTGAATGTTTGTGTTAATCAAGGTTACCTGCGAGGATTTGAATTGCAACCCCTTGCTTCTTGCATGCCCTGCAATATGCAGATCGTTATCTCCGATCCGTTTTCCGTTTTTTTCAGCCCCAAAAATCAGTTCTGCTAATGTGACCGTAGAAATAGCCATGCGGCCTGTATTCTTATTGAATTTAGGTAGCATGGATTCAGGGAGTTTTTTATCGCGAAAAGGCAGATACTTAATCGTCGAAAGATTCTCTTTCACTTGTCACTTGCTCAGGGCGTTCAGGTAAAAAATCATCAGTCACAGATTGATCAGACAGAAAAAACTATCCCATGTATTTTGTATGGGAGCAATAATCCGCTCCTTGCCTCTTGACATATCATGACACGTCCTTTGATTATTACTATATATCATAAGAATATAACATAAAAACAAATTGCTCTCCCCTGATAGTCTTACAGGGAATTCTTCCCTTGATGATCACCATACTCATATTGTTAGGTAGATTAAGTGTGCGAGGCGTTGTGTCTGAGGTGTAGACAATGACTAAGGGTCAACATGTTGTAAAGGTCAAACAGATAAGACAGTGATTCAATGAATCTACCTTGATAACCGTATTTTTCTACTACAAAGTTATTAATTTTTTTATTTGATGTTATGGATCGCATTTTGGTGATGAAAAGCGGCGTTATTATGCGTTAGTAAGATCGCTTAACGACAGATGAAAATAAAGTCGTGGCCTATTTGGTTAGTATAACGATGAAACTTGTCATTTAATTTATCACTATGATTTATTTAGAGGTTCACTATGGGTAGTACTGGAAGTGTAAGTGCATGGGATGAAGCATTATTAATTGCGGCTATTCAATATCCTGTTCCTATAATTAAGGGACCTGAAGATATTCAGGTTCAGGTGCAGCAGATTTGTAAAACAATAGATTCAACGAAAGCGGGTTATCCTGATCTGGATATTATCGTATTCCCGGAATATTCCACGCAGGGATTAAATACGAAGATCTGGACCTATGATGAGATGTTATTATTGTTGGACGGCCCGGAAGTTGATTTTTTTCGTTCGACCTGTATTCGCAATGATATCTGGAGTGTATTTTCGGTAATGGAACGTAATGAAGATCCGTCGCTGCCTCCTTATAACACCGCTATTATTATCAATAATGAAGGTGAGATTGTGCTGCATTACCGTAAGTTACAACCTTGGGTGCCTATTGAACCCTGGATGCCGGGCAATATGGGAATGCCGGTCTGTGAGGGGCCTAAAGGTTCAAAACTGGCGGTCTGTATCTGTCATGATGGTATGTTTCCTGAGTTGGCACGTGAGGCAGCCTATAAAGGTTGTAACGTCTTTATTCGTATTTCCGGTTATTCGACTCAAGTTAATGACCAGTGGATCTGGACTAATCGTACTAATGCTTGGCAAAACCTGATGTATACCGTATCGGTTAATTTGGCCGGTTACGATGAGGTTTTCTATTACTTCGGTGAAGGTACAATTTGTAACTACGATGGTAACGTTATTCAACAAGGGCAGCGTAACCCGTGGGAAATTGTCACTGCCGAATTGTTCCCGCGTCTGGTGGATAAAGCGCGTGAGAACTGGGCGCTGGAAAACAGTATTTTTAATCTTGGTTGCCGGGGTTATGTTGGTAAACCCGGTGGTGAGAGAGCTAATTATCTGACTTGGGTGCGCGACCTGGCAAACGGTGAATATAAACTGCCTTGGGAGGCAAACATCCGTATTCGTGATGGATGGAAATACTATCCAGAAGGGGTGAAACTGGGGCCATTACCGAAAATCGATAAATAATCGAGACGATAATAACACAGCACCGCAGGGTTCGCGGTGCTGTTATTTTTTTCCATCCTGTGGTGAAGGTAAATTTTTTTCTGAAAGATATTGTAGAAATATAGGCTATAATGACTATAGGGTTAACTATTACGTATTTTTTTCATAATGTTCCTCTGCTTATTGATATGAATCATTTTTTTGATTTTAAATTAGAATTATTACGAGTCATTTATCGGTTAATTATTGTAGTGAGGTAGGTGTTTATTGTATTTTGATTTGTTTTAATGTGTTTGTTAATTATTTATGTCAGTAAATTATTATTAATTTGTTGAATAAATTAATAATCTATATAGTGATTTGATGTGGTTTGAAGATTTATAAATGAAAATCAGATATATAAAATATGTGTTTGATCTAATTTTAGGTATATACGATGAAATTTTCAATTGTGAAACGACAGTTCTGAAGCTGGGGTAAATCTTGGGAGGAAAGAAAAACTTATACTTTAGTATTGATTGTAGTGGAGGGTAATTTTATTGTATATGCAGATGAGTATTGGCAAACTAAATGGTATAAAGCTTGAATCCTGTTTGTACCATCCGATAAATCACATCAAAGAATAACTCTCTTAGAATATGTTGTCTGATAATCAATACGGTATTGCATCAATGGTAATCTTAGCTATATTATAAACAAATAATATATAATAAGGTTGATTTTAGTTTGAAATTATTTCTTTACGAAGTTAAATATAATTAACTTTCACATTAATTATAGGATTTTATTATTAAATAACAGGTGGTGAAATTAATTTTCAACTAAATTTATATCCTTAAGTAATTAAATGTACAGGATGTCTTTGTAAATATTTAATAAGTTGTTTTGGTAGGTTTTTTTTTCGTTCATTATTAGAATGATAATCTTTGTTTTTTAGAGCGTGATCGAAGTCAATTCATGCCAATAGTAGTCTATAAATCCGTTTTAAGTCATAGAATTAAACGTTAACTAATCATAGACATTTATATAAAAAAGGACGAAGCAGAGTGTTTGTTTACGGTTCATAGAATGAACCATTTATTCTATTTATCGCCATAGAATTGTTAATCAGGCGGTTATTTACGTCCAACGCCAGAGAGAAAGTATTGCCTGAGCATCTTGATTGATGCCTGGCGAGTCCGTCTTTATTCCTCCAAAGGTAAAACGAGGAAAAATAAAAGAAAGCACTTTGATGACTGTCGAGAAAGGCAGTTTTCAAATATCTAACAGAATCGTTGAGGTTGTAAATGAAAGATAGCATTGTTAAAGCGGAAAATATCCTTAAAGCAGAACTCCTCTCTCAGACGTCAAAAAATATAATCAATAACGTAAATAATATTCCTGCTTCATCACGTACCTGCGTCGTGGTGGGAGGGACGACTCTTGCAGTATTCTGTGCCGAGCAAATTCAGTCGGCTGGGCATACAATACAAGCGGTGCTAACTGATGATGATGTTTTGCAAACCTGGGCTATCCGGCAAGGAATCGTTTGTGTGGACTCTGTTGATGAATTACAACAGCAAATCATGCTACACCCTGTCGATTGGCTTTTCTCAATCGTCAGTCCGATCATTCTGCCTATGTCGCTGATTGAACAGATTCGCGGCGGCGCTTTTAACTATCACGATAGCCCTTTACCCCGCTATGCGGGTTGTCATGCCACTTCTTGGGCGCTGTTAGCGCAGGAGGCACATTACGCTATTTCCTGGCATTGCATTGAAGCTGGTGTGGATACCTGCGATATTGTTGTGCAATGGCCGGTATCTATTGAGGAACACGATAGTGCATTTTCATTGAATCTGAAATGTTATCAGGCTGCTCAGGAAGGATTTATTCAGTTATTGCAGGATCTTGCTCAAGGTACGTTGGTGACCCATCCACAAGATCTCTCGCAACGGAGTTTTTATGCCCAGTCACGTCGGCCTGATGGTGGGGGGTATCTGTGTTGGGAGCAGCCGGGTGAGGTATTGTCAGCGTTGGTACGGGCCTTAGATTTTGGAGAGAATTATCTAAATCCACTGGGCTGTCCGAAAGTATTGCTTAAGCAGGGCACCGTGCGAATTTCCTGGCTTGAACGGTTGAACAGTTGTTCTCAGGCGGCACCAGGTACGTTGATTGATGTAGAAGAGAACGCCTGGCAAGTCACGACGGGCAGTGGAGATGTGCGGATTGGTGGTTTTACCACTCTTGAAGGCAAAGTGTTATTTGCTGATGAGCTTGCTGCTATATCAGAACTCAGGCCGGGTAAATCATTGCCTTTGCTTTCTCCACAGCAAGCACAGAATGTAAAAAATACCCTCCAGTCACTGGCGCCCAGTGAATCATTCTGGTGTGAGCGTCTTGCCTCTTTGCAGCCATTCCAATTACCTTTCGAAATTGCCGGGGAGCAGGTAGAACCCAGATGGGCAATGAGTGTCTGGCAACCTCCGTTGCCGAAAAACAGTGAAACAGATCCATTGCAGATGTTGTTGCAGATATTTGCCATTTATCTGGCGCGTTTGACTCATCAGACCAAGTTCCAAATCGGTTGGTATGTGGATGAAGCAAAAGATGAACTGGGTTTATTGGCTGGTTTGTCACCGGTGGTTCCCATGGCGATTGAGGTAGCATTTGATAAGCCGTGGAGTGTAGTAGCTGACTGGATTGGTAACGAACTTACATGCTTAGCGCAACACCGTACATTTTGTTGTGACCTTCTTTCCCGTTCTCCTGCATTAAGTGCGATCCCAGCGTTAACAACCTGCCAGCCATGGCGGATTGCTGTCTCGGTCATAAAGGATGACAGACAGTGGGAGAAGGATGTGTCAGGTGAACTTCTGACATTGCAGATTAATGCACAGGGTGGTTTTCGCTGGATCTACGATGCAACTCGTTTGCACGTAGAAGATATTCAGCGGATGAGTGAACATTTACAGGTGTTGGCATCATCGGAAAAAGTGGGTGATGAAATACCGGTTTGGCAGCTTAATTTATTACCTGAATCCGAACGCACACTACTGCTGGAAACCTGGAACGCCACTGAAACAATCTATCCTGACCAGCTGTGTATTCATCAGTTATTTGAACAACAGGTGGAGAAAACTCCGGCGACCACGGCATTGATAGCAGGAGATAAGACCCTTAGCTATGCTGAACTCAATGCGGGTGTTAACCGACTGGCTCGTCAATTGATTGCTCTGGGGATTAGCTTGGGTGATCACATTGTAATCCTATTAGAGCGTTCGATTAAACTGGTGGTAGCCCAGTTGGCTATCCTTAAAGTGAGGGCCGTTTATGTTCCTATCGATCCCAGTGTGCCGGACGAGCGGAAAAACAGGCTGATAAACGATTGCTCAGCTCGGTTACTAATCACTGATGTACAGTCTGATATCCCGATTGCCCTGACTGTTCCGTTATTGTGTGTTTCTGCGGAGGTAGATACGCACGGGCAAGAAGAGACGGATTTCAATCTTGATTTACCTTGTCGCAGTTCAGACGCTGCTTATGTCATGTATACCTCCGGTTCGACGGGTACACCCAAAGGAGTCATCGTGCCTCATCGTGCGGTAATTCGGCTGGTTATTAATAATGGCTATGCGGAAATCGGGCAGGATGACCGGGTTGCTTTCACCGCTAACCCGGCTTTCGATGCCAGTACCTTTGAAATCTGGGCGCCTTTGCTTAATGGTGGAGCGTTGGTGGTGATTGATCATGCCACGTTGCTGACGCCGCAGGCGTTTATACAGGAGTTACAAGCTCATCACATCACGGTTTTGTGGTTAACTATCGGGTTATTTAACCGACTGGCCGCTGAGTTGTCCTCGGTGCTTCCACAGATAAAAATGCTGATTTTCGGGGGGGATATCCCCGATCGGCATGTGATTGCTGAGGTTTTGGACAACAGTCCGCCCCAACAATTATTACAAGCCTATGGCCCGACGGAAGGAACGACGTTTACCACGATGTACCGTATCGCGTTGTTACCTCCGGGGATGGCGAAGGTTCCAATTGGCCGACCGATAGCCAATACACGTGTTTACTTGCTGGATGATTATGGTCAGCCGGTGCCGTTGGGTGGCGTCGGTGAGATTTATGTTGGCGGTGATGGGGTTGCTTGTGGTTATCTCAATCGCCCGGAATTGACGGCTGAACGCTTTCTGGTCGATCCGTTTAGTAATAAGACGAATGCGCGTATGTATCGAACCGGGGATTTAGCTCGCTATTTGTCGGACGGTAATTTGGAATTCTTTGGCCGTAATGACCAGCAGGTTAAAATTCGTGGTTTCCGCATTGAACCGGGAGAAATCGAAGCCCGACTAACGGAATATCCTGCGATACGTGAGGCTGTCGTGCTGGTTCAGGATGATAGGCAGGATAAGCGGTTGGTTGCCTATGTGGTGGCAGAAGCGGATGAGGAGTTGGTTAATAATCTGCGTACCTACCTGAGTACAATTTTACCTGACTACATGGTGCCAGCGGCTTTTGTGCATCTGGATGCCTTCCCGCTGACTCCTAATGGTAAGTTAGATCGCCGGGCGTTGCCTGCTCCGGGTGAGGAGGCTTTTGCTCGTCAGATTTATGCTGCACCGCAGGGGGAAATAGAAGCCACGTTGGCGACTATCTGGCGTGAATTGTTGGGTATTGAGCAGATTAGCCGACATGACAACTTTTTTGCGTTGGGTGGTCATTCTTTCTTTGCCTTACGGATGATTGAGCACCTGCGCAACCTTGGGTTAACGTTGGTTGCCCGCGATTTATTCCGATATCCAGTATTGTCTGAGCTTGCTCATATGTTGGGGCAGCATCAGGCTATAGTGGTACCGCCTAATGTGATTACACCGGCAACGACAGCATTGACGCCGGAGATGCTGCCACTGATTGATCTAACTCAGCTTGATATTGACCGTATCGTCGGACAGGTGCCGGGAGGGATCGCCAATATTCAGGATATCTATGCCTTGTCGCCGCTACAGGACGGTATTTTGTTCCACCGTTTACTCACAAATGAAGGTGACCCGTATCTGTTGGCCTATATGATGGCCTTCAATGATCGGCCTTTGTTGGACCGTTATTTGGCAGTGGTTCAACAGGTGGTTGATCGTCACGATATTTTACGTACTGCTTTTCTCTGGGAAGGATTGTCAGTTCCGGCTCAGGTAGTTTGGCGTCAGGCACCTTTGTCAGTGACTGAATTGATGCTGAATCCAGCTGATGGCCCAATTATTGACCAGTTAACCCAGCGTTTTGACTTACGTCAGCATCACCTCGATTTGGGCCAGGCACCGTTGCTGTGCTTTATAGTGACACAGGAAACGGATGATCGCTGGATAGTACTGCAATTGCAGCATCATTTAACTGGTGACCATACAACGATGGAGGTCATGAACCACGAGGTTCAGGCGTATTTTTCCGGGCAGGAGGGCAGTCTGCCTGCACCGCTACCTTTCCGCAATTTAGTGGCTCAAGCCCGATTGGGGGTAAGTCAGGAAGAGCATATCCGCTTCTTTACTGACATGCTGGCTGAGGTAGATGAACCGACGTTACCGTTTGGATTAGTGGAGGTCCATCGTGATGGTTCACAAGTCACCCAATCGCACCGAATGCTGACAGCCACGCTGAATGACCGCTTGCGCAATCAGGCGAGGCGTCTGGGCGTCAGTCTGGCTGCTTTGTGTCATCTGGCTTGGGCGCAGGTATTGTCGCGTACCAGCGGGCAGCAACAGGTGGTGTTTGGCACGGTATTGTTTGGGCGTATGCAGGTGGGTGACGGGGCTGATAGCGGCATGGGGCTGTTTATCAATACCTTGCCGTTGCGGTTGGATATTGATGACACTTCGGTACGGGACAGCGTACAGGCCGCACATACCCGATTAGCAGCATTGTTGGATCATGAACATGCATTGTTGGCGCTGGCTCAGCGTTGCAGTGGTGTACAGGGCGAAACGCCACTTTTTAGTTCCTTATTGAACTACCGGCATAACGATCAGTCGATGACGCCGGATAAGGTGGTGCCGGGTATTGAATTCCTTGGCGAAGAAGAACGTACTAACTATCCGTTTGTGCTGTCGGTGGAGGACGGTGGTTCCACTTTGGGGTTGACCGCCCAAGTGGTGCAGCCGTTTGATCCAGAACGGGTATGTGGTTATATGCAACAGGCATTAGAAAGTCTGGTGGAAGTGCTTGAACAGGCGCCAGAAACACCGGTACGTACATTGAACATCTTGCCAGAAGCAGAACAACAGCTGTTGCTGAAAATCTGGAATGCCACCGAGGCGCCGTATCCTGACCAGCTATGCATTCATCAGTTGTTTGAACAGCAGGTGGAGAAAACCCCAGAGGCCATTGCGCTGATAGCAGGAGATAAGACTTTCAGTTACGCGGAACTGAATGTTTGTGCTAATCGGCTGGCTCGTCAACTGATTGAACAGGGGATTAGTCCCAATGATCACGTTGCGATCCTGTTAGAACGATCTGTTGAGTTAGTAGTGACACAGTTGGCCATTCTCAAGGTCGGTGCGGTTTATGTGCCGATAGATCCGAAAGTGCCGGATGAGCGGAAAAATTGGCTGATAAACGATTGTTCAGCCAAATTGCTGTTCACTGATGAGCAGGCTGATGTCCCGGCTGGCCTTGCTGTGCCGTTATTTCATCTCTCCAGCGATACCATTACGGACAGGGAAGAGGATCGTTGCAATCTTGACTTACCCGGTTCCAGCGCCAAGTCAGCGTATATTATGTATACCTCCGGTTCGACCGGTACAGCCAAAGGAGTAATCGTGCCTCATCGTGCTGTGGTCCGACTGGTGATTAATAATGGCTATGCGGAAATCGGACAGGATGATCGGGTTGCCTTTACAGCTAATCCCGCTTTTGATGCCAGCACATTTGAAGTTTGGGCGCCGTTGCTCAACGGTGGAACACTGGTGGTTATCAACCATGCTACTTTACTGACGCCATCGGATTTTGTACGAGCTTTACAGGTTTATCGAATCACTATTCTGTGGATGAGTGTTGGCTTGCTTCACCGGTTGGTGGCGGAGCTGTCTCCGGTGCTTCCGCAGATCAAGATTTTGATTTTCGGCGGTGAGGTCCTCGATCCGCATGTGATCGCTCAGGTTTTGGACAAGAATCCGCCGCAACAATTATTACAAGCTTATGGCCCAAGTGAAGGCACCACCTTTACCACGATATATCCCATTACGGCGTTACCGCCGGGAGTAGCAAAGATCCCTATTGGCCGGCCAATTGCTAACACGCGCCTCTATCTGTTAGACGCGTATAGGCAACCGGTGCCACTAGGTGCGACCGGTGAGATTTATGTTGGTGGCAATGGGGTTGCCTGTGGTTACTTTAATCGCCCGGAATTGACTGCTGAACGCTTTCTGACAGATCCATTTAGTGATGTACCGAATGCACGCATGTATCAAACCGGGGATTTGGCCCGCTACCTGCCGGATGGCAATCTGGTGTTTGTTGGTCGTAATGACCAACAGGTTAAAATCCGGGGTTTTCGGATTGAACCGGGGGAAATCGAAGCATTTTTGACTGAGCATCCGGCGGTGCGTGAAGCACTGGTATTAGCGGTAAGTGATGGACAAGATAAACGGCTGGTTGCTTATGTGGTGGCCGAGCCAGATGACGGGTTAGTGGTTAGTCTACGTGAACATTTAAGTACAATTTTACCTGACTATATGGTGCCAGCGGCTTTTGTGCGTCTGGATGCCTTTCCGCTCACACCTAACGACAAACGGGATCTCCGGGCGCTACCGGCTCCGGGGGAAGACGATTTTGCCCGTCAGATCTATGAAGCGCCGCAAGGGGAAACTGAGATTGCTTTGGCTACTATCTGGCATGAATTGCTGGGAATTGGACAGATAAGTCGGCATGACAACTTTTTCGCGCTGGGCGGTCATTCGTTGTTAGCGGTACGGATGATGAACCGGATAGCCGCTTTAGGCATCAAACTGCCGTTGAGCACGCTATTTGAATTTCCTTCATTGTCAGCTTTTGCCGAGAAGATGAGTGTTCAGTTTGGTGAACCAGATAGCATATTACCCGCAATCATGCCGATATCTCGCGATAGCGAGTTACCTCTGTCATTTGCGCAACAGCGTCTGTGGTTCTTGGCCCAATTTGAAGAGGTCAGTAATACCTATCATATTCCGGTAGCATTGAGTTTGCGGGGTCAGTTCGATATTGCTGTCTGGCAGCGTGCACTTAATCACTTGTTTGCTCGTCATGAGGCTTTACGCTCCATATTTGTGACGGTTGATGGTCACCCCCAGATCGAACTGTTGCCGGCGGAATTTGGCCTGCCGATGAAAAAATACGATCTGTGTAAAGTACCTGATGTGGAGAAACAACTTAAGTATCTTCGCATGCAGGAGTCTGAAACGCTGTTTAATCTCGCTCGTGGGCCGTTAATCCGCTCTGCTTTGATACAACTGGCTAATGATGATTACCTATTCCTGTTGACCCTGCATCATATTGTTTTCGATGGTTGGTCTGTCAGTATATTGATGCATGAATTAAGTGCCCTCTATACAGCTTTTCTGACCGGGCAACCTGATCCATTGCCTCCATTACCGATTCAGTACCCTGATTACGCCGCTTGGCAGCGTCAGTGGCTTTCGGCTGAGCGTATTCAGAACCAATCTGACTATTGGCGAATGATATTGGCTGATGTGCCGGTATTGTTGGATTTGCCAACTGACCGACCACGCCCTGTACAGCAATCATTTGCGGGGAATTTATTGCCTGTCAATCTGAATGCTGAATTAACCCAATCCTTGAAGCGTTTGAGCGAGCAGCAGGAGGTCACATTGTTCATGACCTTACTGTCAGCTTGGGCTACGGTTTTATCGCGTCTGTCAGGTCAGGAAGATCTGGTTATTGGTACACCAAGTGCGGGGCGCAGTCGTCAAGAAGTGGAATTGCTGATCGGCTTCTTCGTCAATACGTTGGCCTTGCGTATCAATTTATCGGGTGAGCCAAATGTGGTTGAGTTGCTTGCTCGTGTGCGGCAGACGGCATTGGCGGCTCAGGAGCATCAAGATCTGCCATTCGAACAAGTGGTGGAAATAGTGCAACCGCCGCGCCGATTGGCGCATACTCCCCTGTTTCAGGTGATGTTTGCTTGGCAGAACAATGAGAACCCAGATTGGAAACTGCCGGGGCTGGCAGTCTCACCTGCCGAGCAATTCCTTGATACCGCTAAGTTTGATCTTGAACTGAACTTGTCTGAGAAGGATGGCAAGATTGTTGGTTACTTGAGTTATGCAACGGCCCTGTTTGATCAACAAACCATCGAGCGGCACTTAGGGTATCTGTACACGGTGCTGCAAGAGATGGTGACTAATCCTCAGCAACCAGTCAGGGAGATCGATATTCTGACATCGGCGGAGCGCAGGTTGCTGTTGGAAATCTGGAACGCGACTAAAGTACCGTATCCTGACCAATTGTGTATTCATCAGTTGTTTGAACAACAGGCAGAGAAAACCCCGGCAGCGACAGCGCTGATAGCGGGAGATAAAATCCTCAGCTATACGGAACTGAATGCTTGTGCTAACCGATTGGCCCATCGATTGATTGAGCTACGGGTTTGCCCAGATGACCACGTGGCGATTATGTTAGAACGCTCGGTTGAATTGGTAGTGGCACAATTGGCCATTCTTAAAGTTGGTGCTGTTTATGTGCCGATAGATCCCAGTGTGCCGGACGAGCGGAAAAACTGGCTAATAAGCGATTGTTCAGCCAAATTGCTGCTCACCGATTCGCAGTTTGATATCCCGATTGACCTTGCGGTTCCGCTGTTCTGTCTCTCCAGTGAGATGGACACTATCAGGGGGAAAGAGTGTTTTAATCTCAATGTACCTTGTCTCAGTTCAGCTTATGTCATGTATACCTCCGGTTCGACCGGCATACCAAAAGGTGTGGTAGTGCCTCACCGTGCTGTGGTCAGGTTGGTTATCAATAATGGTTATGCTGAAATCGGACCGGATGACCGGGTTGCTTTTACGGCTAACCCGGCTTTTGATGCCAGTACGTTTGAAGTCTGGGCACCTTTGCTTAACGGTGGCACATTGGTGGTTATTGATCACACTACTTTGCTGACACCACAGGAATTTGTACAAGCGTTACAGGCTCATCAAATCACGATTTTGTGGCTGACTATTGGGTTGTTTAACCGATTAGTGGCAAGGTTATCCCCCATTCTTCCGCAGATAAAAGTTCTGATTTTCGGGGGAGATATCCCCGATCTACATGTAATTGCTGAGGTTTTGGACAACAGCCCGCCACAACAGTTATTACAGGCTTACGGTCCGAGTGAAGGAACCACTTTTACTACTATGTACCGTATCGCAACATTACCATTAAGGACGATGAGGGTCCCGATTGGCCGACCGATAGCGAATACTCGTGTTTATCTGCTGGATGGTTATGGTCAACCAGTACCGTTAGGGGTGATCGGTGAGATTTATGTGGGGGGAGATGGGGTGGCTTGTGGTTACCTCAATCGGCCTGAACTGACGGCTGAACGCTTTTTGACAGATCCGTTTAGTGATCAACCGAATGCGCGGATGTATCGAACCGGGGATCTGGCACGCTACCTGCCGGACGGAAATCTGGAGTTCCTTGGCCGTAATGACCAACAGGTGAAAATTCGGGGTTTCCGCATTGAACCGGGGGAAATCGAAGCCCGGTTGACAGAATATCCTGCGGTGCGGGAGGCCGCTGTACTGGCGTTGGGAGATGGGCAAGATAAGCGGTTGGTTGCCTATGTGGTGGCAGACGCGAATGACGAATTGGTTAATAGTTTACGGACTTATTTAAGTGCAATTTTGCCTGAATATATGGTGCCAGCGGCCTTTGTCTGTCTGGATGCTTTTCCGTTGACCTCTAACGGTAAATTAGATCGTCAGGCATTACCGGCTCCGGGAGAGGACGCTTTTGCTCATCAGGTTTATGAAGCACCGCAAGGGGACACTGAGGTTGCTTTGGCTGCTATCTGGCGTGATTTGTTGGGAATTGAGCAGATTAGCCGGCACGATAGTTTCTTCACTCTGGGAGGGCATTCGTTGCTCGCTGTGCAGATGGTTGAACGTTTGCGTAATCTGGGTTTAACGTTGGCAGTGCGTGATCTGTTTAAATCCCCGATGTTGTCTGAACTTGCTCAAACTTTGGCACAATATCGGGCTGTAGTGGTTCCGCCTAATATCATTACGTCGGCAACCACGGTGTTGACGCCGGAGATGTTGCCGTTGATTGCTCTAACTCAGTCAGAGGTTGATCACATCGTTGAGCAGGTGCCCGGCGGGATCAGCAATATTCAGGATATCTATGCTTTGTCGCCGTTGCAGGATGGCATTTTGTTCCATCATCTGCTGGCGAACGAAGGCGATCCGTATCTGTTAGCAGGTCAAATGGTTTTTGCTGACCGACCTTTGCTGGATCGTTATCTGGCAGCGGTTCAGCAGGTGGTTGATCGCCATGATATCTTGCGCACTGCCTTTGTTTGGCAGGGATTATCTGTTCCGGCTCAGGTGGTTTGTCGTCAAGTTCAATTGCCAGTGGCGGAACTGGTACTGAACCCGGCTGACGGACCGATCTGCGAGCAGTTAGCCCAATTGTTTGATCTACGCCAGCATCGTATCGATTTGAGTCAGGCTCCGCTTCTACGCTTTATGATGGCGCAGGAGACTGATGGCCGTTGGGTGGTGTTGCAACTGTTGCATCACCTGATTGGCGATCATACCACGATGGAAGTCATGAACCGTGAGGTTCAGGCGTATCTTACCGGGCAGGAAAACAGGCTGCCGGTTCCGGTACCTTTCCGTCATTTGATTACTCAGGTTCAATTGGGTGCCAGCCAGGTTGAGCATACTTGTTTCTTTACTGACATGTTGGCGGAGGTGGAGGAACCGACGTTGCCGTTTGGGTTGATAGAGGTACACCATGGTGGTTCACAGGTAACACAATCGCATCGGATGCTGACGACTGACTTGAATGACCGTTTACGTGATCAGGCTCGGCGTCTGGGGGTAAGTTTAGCCACATTGTGTCATCTGGCTTGGGCGCAAGTGTTGTCTCGTACCAGCGGCCAGAAGAAAGTGGTGTTCGGCACGGTGCTATTTGGGCGTATGCAGGCGGGCGAAGGCGCTGACAGTGGCATGGGACTGTTTATCAATACCTTGCCGTTACGATTGGATATCGATGATACCCTGGTACGGGACAGCATACAGGCGGTGCATACCCGGTTGGCTGGGCTGTTAGAGCATGAACATGCCTCGCTGGCATTGGCTCAGCGTTGCAGTGGTGTGCAAGGTGGAACCCCGCTCTTTAGTACTCTGTTGAACTATCGACATAATGCGCCGTTAGCAGCTTCGAATGAAATTATAAACGGTGTTGAGTTCCTTGGTGCGCAGGAGCGGACCAACTATCCATTTGTGCTGTCGGTGGAGGATTTTAGTGATGCGTTGGGATTGACAGTGCAAATCGTCCAGCCGTTTGATCCGGAACGCGTATGCGGCTATATGCAACAAGCACTGGAAAGTCTGGTAGCAACGCTTGAACAGGCTCCTGACACACCAATACGGACGCTGAACATTTTGCCAGAAGCGGAGCGCAAGCTGCTGTTGAAAACTTGGAACGCAACCGAAACACGGTATCCTGATCAGTTGTGTATCCATCAATTGTTTGAACAACAGGTGGAGAAAACCCCGGATGCCGTCGCGCTGATAGCGGGAGATAAGGCGCTGTGTTATGCAGAACTGAATGCCAGTGCTAACCGGCTGGCCCGTCAATTGATAGCGCAAGGGATTTGTCCGGGTGATCGCGTTGTAATCCTGTTAGAGCGTTCGATTGAACTGGTGGTGGCCCAGCTGGCTATTCTCAAGGTCGATGCTGTATACGTGCCGATAGATCCCAGCGTACCAGACGAGTGGAAAAACAGGTTGATAAACGATTGTTCAGCACGGTTACTGATCACTGATTTACCATCTGATATCCCGACTAATTTTGCAGTTCCGCTGTTCTGTCTTTCCAGTGAGATGGGAACAATCAGAGCGGAAGATCGCGCCAATCTTGATTTACCTTGTCATAGTTCAGATTCAGCCTATGTCATGTATACCTCCGGCTCGACCGGTACACCAAAAGGCGTGGTGGTGCCTCATCGTGCGGTGGTCAGACTGGTTATTAATAACGGCTATGCTGCAATCAGGCCGGATGACAAGGTTGCTTTCACCGCTAACCCGGCTTTTGATGCCAGTACCTTTGAAGTTTGGACGCCTTTGCTTAATGGTGGAACGCTGGTGGTGATTGACTATGCCACTTTGCTGACGCCGCGGGAGTTTGTGCGGGTGTTACAGGTTCATCGAGTTACGATTCTGTGGCTGACTATCGGGTTATTTAACCGGCTGGTAGTCGAATTATCCTCGGTTCTTCCGCAGATAAAAATCCTGATTTTTGGGGGAGATATCCCCGATTCGCATGTGATTGCTAAGGTTTTGGACAACAGCCCGCCACAACAATTATTGCAGGCTTACGGTCCGAGTGAAGGCACCACCTTTACTACCATGTACCGTATTGCCGCGTTACCACAAGGAACGATGAGAGTTCCTATTGGCCGACCGATAGCCAATACACGTGTTTACTTACTGGATGATTATGGTCAACCGGTGCCACTGGGCGCAACTGGTGAGATTTATGTTGGCGGAGATGGGGTTGCCTGCGGTTATCTCAATCGTCCGGAATTGACGGCTGAGCGTTTTCTGACAGATCCATTTAGTGATGAACCGAGTGGGCGGATGTATCGAACCGGGGATCTGGCTCGCTACCTGCCGGACGGCAATCTGGTTTTTGTTGGCCGTAATGACCAACAGGTTAAAATTCGTGGTTTCCGCGTTGAACCGGGGGAAATCGAAGCCCGGTTGACGGAACATTTTGCGGTGCGTGAAGCCGCTGTGTTAGCTCTGGATGACGGGCAGGATAAGCGGCTGGTTGCTTATGTGGTGGCAGACGCAGATGACGGGCTGGTTAACAGTTTGCGTACCCATCTGAGTACGATTTTGCCTGATTATATGATGCCGTCGGCTTTTGTGCGTTTGGATATATTTCCACTGACATCTAGCGGTAAACTAAACCGTCAGGCATTACCCGCGCCGGGAGAGGAAGCTTTTGCTCGTCAGGTTTATGCAGCGCCGCAAGGGAAGATGGAAACGGCTTTGGCCGCTATCTGGCGCGAGTTACTGGGGGTTGAACAGATTAGCCGCCATGACAACTTTTTCGTGCTGGGCGGTCATTCGCTATTGGCTGTGCGGATGATGAACCGAATAGCCGCTTTAGGTATCGAATTGCCGCTGACCACGTTGTTTAAATCCCCTTCTTTAGCCGCCTTTGCTGAGGTGATGAGTGCGCGACTGACTGAGCAAGGCAGTGGGCTACCGGCCATTATGCCAATATCCCGTGAGGGTGAGTTGCCGCTGTCATTCGCGCAACAGCGCTTGTGGTTCCTGGCTCAATTTAAGGGAGTCAGTGATACCTATCATATCCCCATAGCACTGCGTTTGCAGGGGCCGCTTGATATCACTGTCTGGCAGCAGGCGCTTAATCGCCTGTTTGCTCGTCATGAAGCGTTACATTCTGTATTTATCTCTGTTGATGGTCAGCCTCAAGTTAAACTGTTGCCAGTGGAATTTGGCTTGCCAATGAAAAAATACGATCTGCGTAACGTGCCTGATGTGGATCAACAACTTGAACATTTGTGTGTACAGGAAACTGAGACGTCATTCGATTTGACCCGTGGCCCGTTGATCCGTGCTTGTCTGATACAACGGGCTGACAATGATTATGTATTCCTGTTGACCCAGCATCACATTATTTCAGACGGCTGGTCTGTTAGCTTGTTGATGCGTGAGATGAATGCTCTCTATGCGGCTTTCTTGCTAGAGCAACCCGATCCGTTGCCACCGTTGGCGATTCAGTACCCTGATTATGCCGCGTGGCAACGTCAATGGCTTTCAGCTGAACGTGTCCAAATCCAATCTAATTACTGGCGCACTGCGCTAGCTGACTCGCCGGTCCTGTTAGATTTGCCAACTGATCGGCTACGTCCATCTCACCAGTCGTTTGTCGGACATTTATTGTCGATTAGTTTGGATGAAGAGTTAACGAAATCCCTTAAACATTTGAGTGAACGGCAGGGTGTTACGCTATTTATGACCCTGTTATCAGCTTGGGCTATAGTTCTGTCGCGCTTGTCAGGCCAAGAAGATCTGGTTATCGGTACGCCGAGTGCGGGCCGTAGTCTTCAAGAAGTGGAATCTCTGATCGGTTTCTTCGTTAATACGCTGGCCTTACGTATTGACTTATCAGGTTCGCCGAACGTCACCGAGTTACTTATGCGTGTGCGGCAAACCGCATTGGCGGCACAGGAGCACCAGGATTTGCCATTCGAACAGGTGGTAGAAATTGTGCAGCCCCCGCGCCGATTGGCGCATACCCCGTTGTTTCAAGTGATGTTTGCCTGGCAGAACAATGAGAATATGGAATTGAGGCTACCGGGGGTGACCGTCTCACCCGTTGAGCAAGCTTTTGATGTGGTTAAGTTCGATCTTGAGCTGAATCTGTCAGAGATGGATGGCAAGATTGTGGGTTATCTGAATTATGCAACCGCATTGTTTGATCGGCAGACAATCGAACGACATGCCGGTTATCTGTATACGATACTGCGAGAAATGGCCGCTAATCCTCAGCAACGGGTTGGAAAAATCGATATTTTGGCGTCAGCAGAACGCAGACTATTACTGGAAACCTGGAATGCGACAGAAGCCCGGTATCCTGACCAATTGTGTATTCATCGGTTATTTGAGCAACAAGTTGAAAAGCATCCTGATGCTATTGCGTTGGTGCATGAAGGGCAGAGTTTAAGTTATGCCGAATTAAATACCTGTGCTAACCGGTTAGCTCATCAGCTTATTACACTGGGTGTGGTACCAGATCAGCGAGTAGCGATTTGCGTGACACGCTCACCTGCAATGGTAATAGGACTGTTGGCAGTACTAAAAGCTGGCGGGGCCTATGTACCTCTGGACCCGGCTTATCCGGGTGAACGTTTATTACATATTTTAATCGATGCTGCGCCAGCGATTTTGCTGGCGGATAGCGCTGGATGTGATGCGTTAGGCGAGAAAGCGTTAGCCGGATTGACCCTACTTGATCCGAATTCATTACTTGACCAGCCGGACAGCAACCCCTTGGTGTCTTCATTGACTTCCCGTCATCTGGCCTATGTGATTTATACCTCTGGTTCTACTGGCACACCGAAAGGGGTGATGATTGAACATCGTGGGTTAGTTAATCTTATTCAGGAAAAAATTGTTCAGTTTGATATTCATTCAAGTAGCCGAATGTTGCAGTTTGCCTCGTTTGGTTTCGATGCCAGTGTTTGGGAAGTCATGATGGCGCTATGCGGTGGCGCCACTTTGGATATTCCTGCCGATACGGTTCGCCAGGAGCCACACCACCTTTGGCATTATCTGGAAGAGCAGGCAGTGACGCATGCCTGTTTGACACCAGCTATGCTCCGGGAGGGGGCGGGTTTACCGGTGATGACGATAAGGCCGACATTGATACTGGGTGGTGAAGCGCCCAGTGCAGCACTGTTTCAAGCTCTGAGTGGTCGGGCGAATCTGTTCAATGCTTATGGCCCGACGGAAATCACTGTTTGCGCGACTGTCTGGTCTTGCCCGCCAGACTATACCGATGAATTGGTACCGATGGGTCGCCCGACGGCCAACACGCGTGTTTATTTACTGGATACCTGCGGTCAGCTGGTGCCACTGGGGACGGTAGGTGAACTATATATTGGCGGTATAGGTGTAGCACGTGGTTATCTGAACCGCCCAGAACTGACAGCTGAACATTTTCTCACGGACCCATTTAGCTATGATCCAAATGCGCGCATGTACCGAACCGGGGATTTGGCTCGTTACTTGCCGGATGGCAATCTGGTGTTTGTTGGCCGTAATGATCAGCAGGTTAAAATCCGGGGTTTCCGTATTGAACCGGGGGAAATAGAGGCTCGGCTGATGGAGCACTCTGCGGTCCGTGAAGCACTCGTGTTAGTATCCGGTGACGGGCAGGATAAACGGCTGATTGCCTATGTCGTGGCACAAGCGGATGACGGGTTAGTTAACAACTTGCGTAGCCACTTGAGCATAACTTTGCCTGATTATATGGTGCCGGCGGCTTTTGTGCGTCTGGATGCATTTCCGCTGACGCCTAACGGCAAACTGGATCGCCGGGCGCTGCCGATTCCGGGCGAGGAAGATTTTGCTCGTCAGGTTTATGCCGCACCGCAAGGGGAGACAGAAACCACACTGGCGGCTATCTGGCGCGAATTGCTGGGAATTGAGCAAATCAGTCGGCACGATAGTTTCTTTGCACTGGGGGGACATTCGCTGCTTGCTGTGCGGATGGTTGAACGCTTGCGTAATCTTGGATTGATGCTGGCCGTGCGTGACTTGTTCCAATTTCCAGTGTTGTCTGAACTTGCCCAAACGCTGGGGCAGTACCGGGCGGTGGTAGTACCGCCTAATGTTATTACACCGGCAGCGACTACATTGACACCAGAGATGTTGCCACTGATTGATCTGACTCAGCCGGAAATTGACCATATCATCGGGCAAGTGCCGGGCGGAATGACGAATATTCAGGACATCTATGCTTTGTCACCGTTGCAGGATGGCATTTTGTTCCATCATCTACTGGCAAATAAAGGTGATCTGTATCTACTGGCCAGTCAAATGGCTTTTGCTAATCGGTCTTTATTGGATCGTTATCTGGCCGCAGTTCAACAGGTAGTTGATCGTCACGATATTCTGCGTACTGCTTTTATCTGGCAAGGGTTATCGGTTCCGGTTCAGGTGGTTTGGCGCCAGGCACCTTTGTCCGTGGCTGAATTGACCTTGCACCCGGATGATGGTCCGGTTGGTGATCAATTGATGCGACGTTTTGATACACGTCAGCATCGTATTGACTTGGGACAGGCGCCATTACTGCGCTTTGCTGTGGCGCGGGAGCATGATGGCCGCTGGATAGTGCTGCAATTGTTGCACCACCTGATTGGTGACCATACAACATTGGGCGTGATGAACCGTGAAGTTCAGGCGTATCTTGCCGGACAAGGGGACAACTTGCCTGTTCCGGTTCCCTTCCGCAATCTGGTGGCTCAGGCCCGATTGGGGGTAAGTCAGGAAGAACATACCCGCTTCTTTACCGACATGTTGGCTGGAGTAAATGAGCCGACGTTACCATTCGGCTTGACAGAAGTGCATCATGATGGTTCGCAAGTCACAGAATCACACCAGATGCTGGCAGCTGAACTTAATGACCGCTTACGGGGTCAAGCCCGGCGTTTGAGTGTGAGTTTGGCTGCTTTGTGCCATCTTGCTTGGGCGCAGGTGTTGTCGCGTACCAGCGGACAACAACAGGTGGTGTTTGGGACTGTCCTGTTTGGGCGTATGCAAGCGGGGGAAGGAGTTGATAATGGGATGGGATTGTTTATCAATACCCTGCCATTACGGCTGGATGTGGATGATACTCCAGTACGGGATAGTGTACAGATAGTCCATACCCGGCTGGCTGGATTGCTGGAGCATGAGCATGCATCTCTGGCGTTAGCTCAGCGTTGTAGTGGTGTGCAGAGTGAAGCACCGCTCTTTAATACTCTGTTGAATTACCGACATAACTCCTCTTTGCAAACCTTACATGAAACGATGAGTGGTATTGAACTCTTTGGTGGACAGGAGCGTACTAATTATCCGTTTGTAATGTCGGTGGAAGATTTTGGTGATGCACTGGGGCTGACGGCTCAAATTGTTCAGCCGTTTGATCCGAAACGCATATGCGGTTATATGCAACAAGCACTGGAAAGTTTGGTGGAAGCACTTGAACAGACCCCGGAAATATCGGTGCGGATGCCAGACATCCTGCCGGAGGCTGAACGCACGTTGTTGCTGGGAACCTGGAATGTCACTGAAACAATCTATCCCGATCAGCTGTGTATTCATCAGTTATTTGAACAACAGGTGGAGAAAACCCCGGAAGCCACGGCATTGATCGCAGGAGATAAAACCCTTAGCTATGTCGAACTGAATACTCACTCTAACCGGCTAGCGCGTCAATTGATTGCACTGGGGATTTGCCCGAATAATCATGTTGCGCTGCTGTTAGAGCGTTCGATTGAGCTGGTGGTGGCACAGTTGGCTATTCTCAAAATAGGTGCCGTTTATGTTCCTATTGATCCCAGTGTGCCGGATGAGCGGAAAAATTGGTTGATAAACGATTGTTCAGCCAAATTGTTGCTCACTGATAGGTGGGTTGATATTCCGATTGGCCTTGTTGTTCCGTTATTTAGTCTTACTGATGAAGCAGACACAAGCAGGGAAGAAGAAGGTTTCAATCTTGATTGGTCTGGTCACAGTTCAGACCCCGCTTATGTCATGTATACCTCCGGCTCGACCGGTATACCAAAAGGCGTGGTAGTGCCTCACCGTGCGGTGGTTCGGCTGGTCATTAACAATGGTTATGCGGAAATCAGGCAAGATGACCGAGTGTCCTTTACCGCTAACCCGGCTTTCGATGCCAGCACCTTTGAAGTTTGGGCGCCGTTGCTCAATGGTGGGGCGCTGGTGGTGATTGACCATGCCACTTTGCTAACACCACAGGCGTTTGTACAGGTGTTACAGGATCATCGAGTCACGATTCTGTGGCTAACTATTGGATTATTTAACCGGCTGGTCGTAGCGTTGTCGCCGGTTCTTCCGCAGATAAAAATTCTGATTTTCGGGGGAGATATCCCCGATTTGCATGTGATTGCTGAAGTTTTGGACAACAGCCCGCCACAACAATTATTGCAGGCTTATGGTCCGAGTGAAGGCACCACCTTTACTACCATGTACTGTATTGCCGCGTTACCACCGGGAGCGACAAGGGTCCCCATTGGCCGACCGATAGCCAATACGCGTGTTTACTTGCTGGATGATGATGGTCAGCCGGTGCCGTTGGGGGTATCCGGTGAGATTTATGTTGGCGGTGATGGGGTTGCTTGTGGTTACCTCAATCGCCCGGAATTGACCGCTGAACGCTTTCTGACAGATCCGTTTAGTGATTTAGCGAATGCGCGCATGTACCGGACTGGGGATTTAGCTCGCTACCTGCCTGACGGTAATTTGGAATTCTTTGGCCGTAATGACCAGCAGGTTAAAATTCGTGGTTTCCGCATTGAACCGGGAGAAATCGAAGCCCGGTTGACGGAACATTTTGCAGTGCGTGAAGCGGCTGTGCTGGCGTTGAGTGATGGACAAGATAAGCAGTTGGTTGCTTATGTGGTGGCAGACGCGGAGGACGGGCTGGTTAATAGTCTGCGTACTTACCTGAGTACAATTTTGCCTGACTATATGGTGCCGACAGCGTTTGTGTGTCTGGATGCCTTCCCGCTGACCGCTAACGGTAAGTTAGATCGTCGGGCGTTGCCGGTTCCAAACGAAGGGGATTTTGCCCGCCAGATTTACGAAGCGCCACAAGGGGAAATTGAAATCACCTTGGCGGCTATCTGGCGTGAGTTATTGGGTATTGAGCAGATTAGCCGCCATGACAACTTCTTTGTGTTGGGTGGTCATTCACTGCTTGCCATGCGGATGATAAACCTTGCCGCAGGTCATGATTTGGTATGCACATTGAATGATTTGTTTCAATTCCCGGTTCTGATGGAACTGGCCGCAAAAATGACCTCAGATTGGCTGTCTCAGCTACGGAGTCATGCCATACCTGTGCGATCTGACGGAACAGGGCTACCGTTGTTCTTTGTTCCCAGTGGGATGGGTGATTATTCCTATGTTTTTGGGCTGGCTCAGCATATTCAATCAGGCTATCCGATTTATGCGCTGCCTTGGCCGTCTATCAGTGAAGAACCCATGTTAACGATGGAGCAGCAGGCGACAAGAATGATCATCTTAATGAAGGCTGTTCAACCGGAAGGCCCGTACCGAATATGCGGTTACTCTTCTGGCGGTATACTGGCTTACGCCATTGCTCAGCAACTTTTGAATGCCGGTGAGACGATCAATTTTCTGGGGCTAATTGATACGCCTGCGCCTTACTATTCCAGGAAACAGGTAATCCCGCCAAAACTCCAGTTTTTTATTGAATTGGCAAGGCATTTAGGGGAAGAACGCATTGAAGAGATTGCCGCATTGTATCAAAGAATCGATGAACTGAGTTTGGTTCAATTTATTGCCGCGGCGCAGGAACTGGCGTTATACCCGTTAAATCTGAGTCCTAATTTGATTGCGAAGCGTTGGGAACAGATAGAAAATTATGCACAAATCGTCAGGGATTATGAACCGCAAGTATTAACGGTAACGCTTCATCAGTTCTATGCAATGGAACCTTCTTCACCCGTTCCTTTGGTTACGGATGACAACCCACGGCCTTTAAGTATGGAACCGTCATTAGGTTGGGCGCAGATAGTACCGGCTTCTTTGCTTCGGCTAATTCCTATTCCGGGTAACCATTTCAGTTTGCTGGAGGATAGTGAGGATAAAGTTGTTTTAATTCGAGCCTTAAATATGGCACTGACAATCAGTTGTGACGGAGAGGTTCAGTGATGATTTAATTGAGGTTTAACGATCCTGTGTTTATTTTATAATCCGGTATAAATGGTTTATGCCGGATTTTTTCTATATATTCATTATGTTACCTGCTTTTTTTAGGCAGATTATCATTATAAATTTCTTTATGTAATTATCGCTAAATAATATTGTTTATTAAGTATTAATTTCATTGGTAATAAATATATTTAATATTTTCATAAATAGATAATAAATGATTGGTCATAATTCGTAAAACGTTATATCTTAGTTTTAATTCTTTATATTTTCTTCGTTAAACATTGTTTTTGAATTTTTGTTTTATTAGATTTGTTTATTTAAAAGTGTTTATAGATACATCAGGTTAATATTTTTCTGAGTTTAATGTTGTCATTGTTGTGTATTCTTTATTAATAATTTGTTCTGTCAGCTCTTTTTCTCTGGAAAGAGCTGAGGGTTTGTATTGTGCGTGAAATAGGATATTCAACATTGTTGTTATATCTGACGGATACAGTTTTAACTTTTATACCCTATGGATTTCAAGATGGATCGCGACGGCAAGGGAGCGAATCCCCGGGAGCATAGATAACTCTGTGACCGGGGTGAGTGAGTGCAGCCAACAAAGAGGCAACTTGAAAGATGACGGGTATATATCAAACTAAGGGATTGTTTATGGGTAAATCATCAAACAGAAGCACAGAATATTTTTTTACCGGGAATTATTTCGCTGATGATGATAATGACATTGATGCTATTGGATTTGGTGGTTACATTTATGCCCGCGGAGGGAATGACTATATTACGTTGGGTTCGATAGCGGCTAAGGTATATACCGGTACAGGTAATGACACCGTGGTTGGCGGTGCTGCGTATTTAGGAATCGAGGATTCTACGGGTCATTTGACCGTAAAAGGGGGGGGGGCAGGTTACGCAGATATTGATAAAAGTGGTGATGGTGATGTTTTATTTTCCGGTGCGGCGGGTGGCGTTTCCCTGAATCATACAGGTAACCACGGTGAGCTGAATGTTACTGGTGCGGCTGTTTATAACGAAATGATCCGTAAAGGTCTAACTGGTGACGTAAACTTTAAAGGTGCTGGTGGCTACATGTTGAGCCAGCTTCAATATAGCCATAATACAACGGTACGTCGTGCCTTTGATCGGTTAGCACATACCGAAGAATATAGCCGGCAAGAGCTTGTGAACTGGAAAACGAAGTGCTTCATGCGTAAATTTTACACTTAAATCATAATCGCTATTAATAACAAACCAGCAGATTTGGTAAATTTCATGGTGTCTACTAAAAAATGTCGGATTATTTTCAGCATGTAGGTAAAACTGAGCAAAATCAGATTCCAAATCGATATTTAACCCAATTAAAGCATTTAGATATTCTGGATGGATAGAATCATCCTACCATCCTTGATCGCTAAGATATTTTTTAACTTTGCTAGATAGCATAATTTATATCCTATTTATTTGTGTTTATTTTTTCTTCAATTCAGTTTCTGCCCTATGTATCCAATATTTTTCACGATCTATGTTAAATAAATCCCTATCGACAGGGTTAATTGGATGCGCACTAGGTAAAAAGGAGCGCCCCCTTAGTGCTACGTCAAGATTCGTTATTCTGCATCAGTATTCAGAAAACGATGAATTGCTCTTAAAACCGCGTCTGGTTTTTCTGAGTGAACCCAGTGACCGCAACCGGCGATAACCCAAGCTTTAGCTTGTGGAAATTGTCTGGTGATATCATTACGGTACTCTTCCTGAATATAAGGAGAAAGGCCACCACGAATAAACAGAGCTGGGTGAGGCCATGCGGGAATTTCCTGCCAGCCAATAATTTTTTCATATTGATTGATTAATATCGGTAAATTGAATTTCCATTCTCCCTGACGGAATGATTTCAGTAAAAATTGAATGACGCCTTCTTCCTGAATATCTTCCCGCATAATTTTAATGGCATCTTGACGGGTTTTAACTCCCGCTTCCGTGACTTTATTCAATGCCGTAAAGATCTTATCATGGCGGCGAACCTGATAGGCGACGGGTGCTATATCAATAAGAATAATTTTTTCTATTCGCTCTGGTGCCTGTGCAGTCATTGTCATTGCGATTTTACCACCCATTGAATGACCAATAATAATGGCAGACTGAATTTTCAGATGATCCAACAGAGAAATAATATCTTGAGCCATATCGCGGTAATCGATGTTATCGACCCACGGGGATGAACCGTGGTTGCGTACATCAACTTGAATGACTGGATAGTATTGTTGTAAATCACGGGCTAAGACGCCGAGATTATTTAGATCACCAAACAACCCGTGGATCAATACAACAGGCGTGGTAGAGACCGGATTTTCCGGCACTTGTATATGATAATTTAACTGGCTGTCTAATTTCATGATGAAAATTTTTTGCCTCTGAGTATTCAATGTCATGCCACATATTATCACGAGATACTGTTGTTTAAAGGGCAAAGAAGCAAGCAGAATACAATTATAGTTAATAATCTTTTTAATTAAATTGTTCTTAAAATGTTCAAAGTGTCAAAAAATTGTCAATTTTCCAATAGTAATACTTAATGGATTGAAAAATAAAGATTCTTCAAGTAACTGATATTTTTAAATAGAAAGTTTTAAATAATTTGTGAGATGATTGTCGATTCAGTCACTTTAGTATGGTTATTTATTGTGTATTTATGTGATCTATATCTTAGAAAATTGTGTATTAATTTTAATTTTTTGTGAAAAAATGATAAAAGTTTACGTATATCCTGTGAAAATGAATATATAAGGCAAATTAAACAACAATCATATTGTTCTAATAAGAATAAATAGAATCTGATTTTATACTATGGATTAGGGAATTAATAAGTGAAAAAAAATTTACTAAAGAGTCTTTATTTTCAAGTTTTGGTTGCGATAACTATCGGTATTCTTCTTGGGCATTTCTACCCTGAGCTTGGGGCAGAAATGAAGCCGTTGGGTGATGGATTTGTAAAATTAGTCAAGATGGTTATTGCACCTGTTATTTTCTGTACTGTTGTGACAGGAATTGCAGGTATGGAAAGTATGAAAGCTGTTGGTAAAACAGGCGCTATTGCATTGATATATTTTGAGATAGTTAGCACAATTGCTTTGATTATTGGGCTGATAGTTGTCAATGTTATGCAGCCTGGTGCAGGGATGAATATTGATCCATCCACGTTAGATGCTAAGGCTGTATCTATATATGCGGAGAAAGCGTCTGAACAAGGCACAATCGCATTCTTACTTGACGTTATTCCGAACAGCGTGATAGGGGCATTTGCCAGTGGTAATATTTTGCAGGTTTTATTATTTGCGGTGTTATTTGGCTTTGCACTTCATCATTTAGGCGATAAAGGAAAACCAATCTTTAATATTATTGATGGTTTCTCTCATGTGATATTCGGTATTATCAATATGGTAATGCGATTAGCGCCTTTGGGGGCTTTTGGGGCAATGGCATTTACCATCGGAAAATATGGTATTGGTACATTAATTCAATTAGGACAATTAATCGTTTGTTTCTATATCACTTGTGTTCTTTTTGTCATATTTGTTTTAGGAACAATAGCAAAAGCCACAGGATTTAATATTTTCCGGTTTATTAATTACATTAAAGAAGAATTATTAATCGTATTGGGCACATCATCTTCTGAATCTGTATTACCTCGTATGTTAGATAAAATGGAGAAGGCGGGATGTCAGAAATCTGTTGTTGGTTTGGTGATACCGACAGGATATTCATTTAATCTGGATGGCACTTCTATTTATTTGACAATGGCAGCCGTATTTATTGCGCAGGCAACAAATACTCATATGGATATTGTGCATCAAATAACATTATTGGTTGTGTTACTTTTATCCTCTAAAGGTGCCGCTGGCGTGACAGGTAGTGGATTTATTGTATTAGCGGCAACAATTTCTGCTGTTGGGCATTTACCATTAGCAGGGCTGGCGTTAATTCTAGGCATAGATCGTTTCATGTCGGAAGCAAGAGCTTTAACAAACCTAATTGGCAATGGGGTTGCCACTATCGTAGTAGCAAAACGTTGTCGTCAGCTTGATGAAGCTAAATTAAACCAAGCGTTAAATGCCAAATAAGTTAATGAGTTGGTTTTAACTTACCCGATGACAATGGCCTTTAGGCCCAATGCTTGTCAGTTAACGCTATAATAAATTTATTGATAAGTTATACCCAATAGATTTCAATTTGCAGCGCGGCGGCAAGTGAACGCCTCCCCAGGAGCATAGATGACGATGTGACTGGGGTAAGTGAAAGCAGCCAACAAAGCAGCAACTTGAAGGATGAAGGGTATAGCAGTTCAGGAAAACCGGGTCAGTTAATGATTCGGTTTTCCTTATTATAGGTCGGTACCTTATAAGGTGACATACCAGCATCCAACTGATATCTAAGACAATATTTTGAGATATACTGCGCATATACATAGGGTTTGGTATATTTCGGTGCGACGCCTTCCACGGTAATTGACGGCCCCTTTCCGGCAGATGAAAAGGGAAAAAGCCAGTTAAAAAAGGTATCGCCAAACGCCCAGTAAATAAAATAGAGAAATAATAAGAGCAATATTGTTTTCAATATTTTCATACTGATGATTCCTTTTGATCACAGTGTTCTCGTGTTGGCATTTAGATAAACTGGTGATATAATATATAGCCTTCATGACATTATTTTATTCTCCAGTATTCTATTTGATCATTATTCAAATCAATGCTTCCATCCGGGTATTCAACCCTCGCGGGTTCTTTACCCGGCGGGATAATCACCTTGGGCATCTTGGTTTCATCCAGCTTAGGCTTATAGATAATTTTCCATTCTGCTCCTGGAGTTAACATCAATCTAAATGGACGCATTGGTTTCTCACCTAGCAAGTAGAGTCTTTTTGGAAATTTATTAACCATTTCCAAAACAGGGTAAATAACCGGGTGGTAATCTATAATATTCAATGTTGCAGTTTCGTTAAGATATGTCCGAGCTGCATCGTTAATAAATGCAGTTAAACCGGTCCCTTCAGCGCCTTCATCTTGAACAGCATCTTTTACCAAGCGGGTGACATCGGTATAACCGACTGTCACAGAGGCTTGATTAATTTTCCATTTACACCAGCCACCGCCATTAAAGGGTAACTTCGCCTGAAAATAACCGGTTTGTGGGTCTGGCCTTCACATCCAGGCGCAATCCGTTATAAGTTGGCACTTTAAAAGGTGACATGCCTGCATCCAACTGATATTTAAGACAATCTCTTGATATATACAAAGCAGATATATACGGTTTGGTGTATTTCGGCGCGACTCCCTCCACGGTAATTGACGGCCCCTTTCCGGCAGATGAAAAGGGAAAAAGCCAGTTAAAAAAGGTATCGCCAAACGCCCAGTAAATAAAATAGAGAAATAATAAGAGCAACGTTGTTTTCAATATTTTCATACTGACAGTTCCTTCTTCTCGCAGTAATGTTGTAAGGCCAGTGTTCCCTGTTCTTCCTGTTGGCTGACGGTCAGTGATTTTATTAACTGTTTGTCCATATCCAGAAAATAGAGATTACGATAGTAAATGTTGTCAGGGATAAGCATCTTATCATTATCCATTTTCGCCTTAAATTGACGCTGACTGTCCTGATAGACCGTAATCTTATCCGGTTCGCATAACTCTCTGAGGCGCTTATCAATATAACCCGCATATTTATACGAGCTATGATTAGAAAAGCCAAATCCCCCTTTTAAATCAGCCCCTCTGTTTTCAACAAACAGTTTGTCTTTTTCTTGTTGACTGAGCTGATTAAACAACGCATTTTGCTGCTCACCAGCCAGAGCAAAATCCTTTTCTGTTTCCGGGTTTAACTCAGGAATTAAATACAGCTTGGTGGTGTTATTCAATACTTCTTCAGTTACACCCGTTATAAAGGGGACATTCCTGGCGGAAATCAGCCATTCTGGGCAACTGTTAGCTTGAAAAAAATGAACAACCTTACCATGATGCAGATAGATTTCTTTACTGTCAGTCGCTTGTTTAATGGCTTTAAAAATCGGTGACGGGGGCAACAACTTTATCATTGCCCATTCATACCCCGCCGGCGCCCAGTAATTAAAAAATCTATTATCCATATCCTGTTCAAAAGGCACCGAAGGAATTGGGTCATCTTCATTAATATGACGATAATGGGTAATGGAAGACAATTCCTCTACCGCATTGCGGGTCAATGTTCTCGGCATCCCATAACTGTAGAGGCAAGGATTATATTCTTTCAATTGTGCACTGTGCAATAATGCCAACGCTCCTCCCAGACTGTGCCCACAGACAAACAATCTTCGTTCCTGAGCCAGTCTAATAATATCGCTGAATACTAGTTTACTTTTGTCACCGGGAATGCTTAACTTCCCAACCAAACTAAACGCTTCCCAAAACCCTTTATGCACTTTGCCACTATGGATAAACCCACTGCATAATGCTTTGTCATCATCACAGCTTAAAGCTAATGGCTGGAAGGTGGCATCAGTCAGGTAATTTTCCAGAGTAGCCGTGCCCCGCCAACTGATAATCACATCTTTCTTACTGGCAGCATAAAACAGTTTGGTATCACCCTGTTTATTATCTCCAGCTTGTGAATCAATAAACTCCACCTGAGTATAACGTTCACTAAACGGCACATTATAAACCACAGGTGCCGCCGACGCTTTCTCCACCTGATAAGGCAATATCGAAACATCCACCATTTGCCGGTTAAAAAAATGTTTAACAGAACCTTCAATATCAACATCCCCACAGCGTAGGCTAGCACGCTCATCAAACATTGGTTATAGGCATTCACAATGGAATACTCTTTCTGATGATGCAACAGCAAAACCCAGGCCCGGTATGGACACACTTCCAATACATACCGCTGATTTAACGGATGGACCTGATAGCCTTTTGGTTCCGGATCAGGAAAATGATAGGGGGTGGGATATCTTTGGGGTCCCACCCTTTAAGTACCGGCAACCCATCACTGATTTGCCCGATAGTCACATAGCGATATTGATGGCCTTCGGCTTCCGCCTTTGGCTTCACCACCGACGCCTCTTCTCCCCGTATTTCTCGCAATGGTCGTTGTTCCATCTCATCGGCCAACGATTGTGCATGGATATACAATTTCACGGGATGAGCTGACAGGTCTTCTTCCCTGAGCACCCCGAAACCATCTGTCCTCCCACGGCGTACATGATTCGGTAGTCCTCTGCTTATTAAGCCATAAGGCATATTGACCAAGGGTTTCCCTTGTTCATCCACCAACTGAAATTCCACCCAGTGTTTCAGTAACCTACAATCAAAACAATCTCGCGGATCTATTGTACTCATCAGTGTTGTTTCCTTTGCTTGCTATTACATACAGGCACATAGCTCAAGAATTATGGATTGAAAGTCCCATAAGACTTCTGCCCGGCGATCAATCACCTTTATCCTCAGAAAAGCACCTATGTTGATGAAATCAACATAAATATCCTGCCAGAAATGGCAGTGATTGATTTCATCACCAAAGAAATAAGGTAGCAAAAATCCTATCCCACAGACAAAAAGCGGTGAGAATAGTGAGCTGAACGACAGGAATACAGAAATGTATCCCTATCGATTAATCCCTTTGGACAAAGGGAACGGAGTTTGAAGTTTCCTTCATACTGACCATATGACGGAACTTAAGTTATGATTATTAAATCATCACCAAATGGCAAGAAAAATTTTCATTTTTTTAATTTACGAAAAGTCAATTTTGTAAGAAAGTGTTACAAACTCAATAGAGATTGAGTTATCGTCAATCTTATATAAGGATAAAAATAATTCATTTCTAAGATAACACAGCTTGCATTAAATACCGGGGATATTGGCTATCTTATCCAACCCGGTGTTGACCGATTTCCTGTTAGACATAGATAATGCCTTGATGATTCAATTGAGTCTGAATGGTATGGGGGGGCGTTAGTATAATGCGCTATCCAGCTGCTAATATCGTAAATTTATATATCCACCGTTGGGAAATTATTGAGAAATGAAACAACATTGATTGAATAACAATTTCATCCCACGAAGTAAGCAACTCGCCTTGGTTTCCTAAGCTACGAACGTGTCAATAAATTTTCTATAGTGTTAACTGACAACAGTGTTAATTGATAACTCGGGCCTTTAGATCGGAATTTTTATTTAAATTAGATGTAGTGCAAAAAAATAAATTTATTTTCTTACCTCGTAAGACACTTAAGTTTTCCTGTCCTATCCTTTTACTGATATCTCAACCGAAAAGATTGTGATTATTTGAGAAGAAAGGAGTCGGACGACATCATGGTTCAGAACAACCCCTTCGTTCCTTTTCACTTCAATGCTGGCTCTGTGATGGTGCCGCGTGACTGGCAGGATGTCAGCATCTTGGTGCTCAACAGCCCGGATGATAAAAACGGCAGCAGTTTTACCCTTTCCCGCGATACCCTGCCGTGGGGACTCGACTTTGCGCAGTTTGCTCAATGGGAAATCACTTCACTGAGCCAACAACTAAAAAATTATCAAATGCTTTCACAGGAAAGTGGACAGCTCAACGAGTAGGAAACCGTGACGTTAGAGTTTTCCTGGTCTTCCCCGCAAGGCCCTATTCATCAAGTCATGATGTTACTCAACCTGCCTGAACAGGTGCTGATTTTTACCGGCACCCGCAACGGTGATATGACCTCGGTCCAGCGTGAACACATGCTTAACAAAAAAACCATATTATTGTCCTGTCTCTTAGTCAGATTTCTTCCTGATTAAGAGACAGGTCATTGCCGTGCTTCTGCTATTCTATAACCTGCTCAAAGCTAATGCCTAGCGCGTCTGCTACCTTCTGTAGGGTTTTAGGCTGCGTATTAGCTCCTACCTTTTCAATCTGCGCTATTGCTGGCTGACTGATGCCTAGCTTGTCCGCTAGTTGCTGTTGGCTTATTCCTTTGTAAGTTCTCCATGCTGCGATCAGACTTAGCCCTTTCTTAACCTGTAGCCCTACTACTTCGTGAGGGATGTAGACGTTTTCACCTTTTTCTCGCCCAGCTAGCTCTAGGTAGTGGTCGTAAGGGAGGACAGCAAAAACGGGTTTGTTGCCCTGCCGGATAATTTGCACTTCATCAGTATGTGTTTTCATCGCGTTTTCTCACCTCCTCGATGCTGATGATCTTCACTCCGCCATCGAAGTCAAACAGGACTCAGTAATACCCAACTCTTAACCGATAGTCGTATTGATGGTTGGTCAGTTTCTTGATGTTTCGGCACTTGGGGAAGGCGCACAGGGCTGATGTGGCATCGAATATCACCTCAGCATCTGTTTCAGGCAGCTTCTTTAGCTACCTCATTGCTTTCCTTGACCAATGTATCGTATTCATGGGCTTATATTATAAGTTCATTATAAGTCTGGCAACCAGAAAATAACTTTTAATAAGTTATTAAAATAAGTGATATTTTATTCGAATTTTTTGTTTCCACAGAGGAAGTTCATTCATAACGATGAACAAGGAATATAAAAATATCCTTGTTCATCATGAAAAACAGTTTATTTCTAGATTAAGTTTTTGGCTAGCCTCAGAATTCGGAAACACCCACTATATTATTTTCCATTTAAACCGTAATTCGTCCAAATTGGCGTTGCTACCCCAAGCTTGTCTATCACCATCTGAATCCGTACTTTTGTCAGCTTGAATGACATATTATAACCTGCATTTATTATTTTTACTTTTCTGACAAATCAGACATGCAAGGTAAATAACGAATGTCTGTAATGAGTCCTTTTCATCGTTTTTTGGCTGTGGAGGTGACCAAATGCTCATTGCCACATGGGTTCTGCTTACTTCCCAGCAGTTCCGAAAGGTAATTGAAGCAGCTGGAAATTTGGGTTGGTTATATTTTCTGAAATTTTATGTAACTAATTGATTTGTTTTAAATGAAAAGAGTCTATTTTGTTATGTTGTTTTTCACACGGAAACACTTTTAAGTTATTGAAATTTTACTTGTTTTGTTTTCCCTATTTATACTTTATAATCCGGCTAAATTTTTTATTTAGAACAGTACTGGATAGAAATGAAAACAATAGAAGTTGATGAAGACCTTTACCGCTATATTGCCAGCCATACACAGCATATTGGTGAAAGTGCATCTGATATTTTACGGCGAATGCTGAATTTTAACGCCGAACAGCCAGTACAAAGTGCACCGCCTGCCAGCACTGTGGAGAAAGCACCAGTAGCCCGCCCGCGTGATTCTGTTCGTGTTATACGCGAATTGCTACTTTCAGATGATTATTCTGAGAAGAACAAATCAGTTGAGCGCTTTATGCTGATCTTATCCACATTATATAGTCTGAACAGCGAAAGTTTTTCTCAGACTACCGATGCAATGCATGGCCGTACCCGGGTTTATTTTGCCGGTGATCAACAGACATTGCTTGCCAGTGGTAAACAAACCAAACCACGTCACATTCCAGGTACACCTTTTTGGGTAATTACTAACACCAATACTGACCGTAAGCGTAATATGGTTGAGCAAATTATGCAGGATATGAAATTCTCAGCCAATCTTATTGAAAAGGTGTGTGGCACGATTTAACTGATTAAAGCTGCGCTGCGAAATAAGCAAAGCGGTGCAGCTATCCAGGAGAAATTAAAGTGGCAATTCATTCGCGAGCGGGGCAGCTTACCCGCCAAAGTGATCTGATAAACGTAGCACAACTTACATCACAGTATTACACCTTACATCCTCAGCCAGAAAATCCGCTGCATAAGGTTAAATTCGGGACATCCGGCCATCGTGGCAGCTCTCAGCGTAGTAGCTTTAATGAAGCCCATATTCTGGCAATTGCTCAGGCAATAGCAGAAGTTCGCCAGCAACAGGGGATAAATGGTCCTTGCTACGTGGGTAAAGATACCCATGCTTTATCAGAAGCGGCTTTTATTTCTGTGCTGGAAGTGCTGACGGCCAATAATGTGAATGTAATTGTGCAGGAAAATAACGGGTTTACCCCAACGCCTGCAATTTCTCATGCCATCCTCTGCTATAACCGCCAGAGGGGAGAGTTGGCTGATGGAGTTATTATTACGCCATCCCATAATCCACCGGAAGATGGCGGTATTAAATATAATCCGCCTAATGGTGGCCCTGCGGATACTGATCTGACCGCGATTATTGAACGTCGTGCTAATGAGTTGCTTGAAGAAGGTCTGAAAAGCGTTAAACGTTTACCATTTGCTCAGGCACTGAGTAGTGAATATCTGCACCAGCAAGATTTAGTTGAGCCGTATGTTGCTGCGCTTGGGGATGTGGTTGATATGGCCGCTATCCAGAAGGCAGGGTTGAAAATCGGCATTGATCCTTTGGGTGGTTCCGGTATTGCATTCTGGCAGCGTATTGGTGAGTACTACAACTTAGATTTGACGTTGGTTAATGATCAGGTAGATCAAACATTTCGTTTTATGCATCTGGATCACGATGGTGTCATTCGTATGGATTGCTCGTCCCCTTGGGCAATGAGCGGTTTGCTGGCAATGCGCGATAAGTTTGATCTGGCTTTTGCAAACGATCCTGATTATGACCGTCACGGTATTGTGACTCCTGCGGGGTTAATGAACCCAAATCACTATCTGGCAACGGCAATAGATTACCTGTTTCGCCATCGTCCACAGTGGTCAGCAAATGTCGCGGTAGGTAAGACACTGGTTTCCAGTGCAATGATTGATCGCGTCGTGGCCGATCTGGGGCGTGAATTGGTGGAAGTTCCGGTTGGTTTCAAGTGGTTTGTTGACGGCCTGCATAAAGGTGAGTTGGGCTTTGGTGGTGAAGAGAGTGCTGGCGCTTCTTTCCTGCGTTTCGATGGTACGCCATGGTCCACTGATAAAGACGGCATTATCTTGTGCTTACTGGCGGCAGAAATGACGGCAGTGACAGGGGGAAACCCACAGCAGCGCTACAATAAGTTAGCTGCCCGTTTCGGTACACCGAGCTACAGCCGTATTCAGGCGTCGGCCAGTCATCAGCAAAAAGCGCTATTAGCCAAGCTGTCGCCAGACATGGTGAAAGCAGACAAACTTGCGGGTGATCCAATCACCGCCCGGTTAACGAAAGCTTCTGGTAATGGAGCATCAATCGGTGGCTTGAAGGTGATGACAGAGAATGGTTGGTTTGCGGCCCGCCCATCAGGGACAGAAGAAGCTTATAAAATTTACTGTGAAAGTTTCCTTGGCCCTGAGCATAGGGAAAAAATTGAGCAGGAAGCATTGAATATTGTTAATCAGGTTTTTGCTGCTGGTTGATATGTTATTCAATTAAAGAATCCGCAATTGGCTGTAATGGTTTTTTGCGGATTTTTATTTAAAATTGATAAGTCATTTCGGTTAGTAGATATTTTAATTTGGTTGGATGGTTTCCAGTTTTTTCGCTGATGCTTCATCTAATGAGTAAATAATCATTACGCGTATTCAATTGTGAATCAGATTCCGTTTTCTATTTTTTATTTTATAAAAACAAACCGAATATATCAGAGTAGAAAAAAGTATCTACGGTGAAAACATTAATCATTGTCTGGAAGAAAGTATGATCTTTATAAGAAAGTATTTCTTGAAATTATTAATAAAATTTAGATAATAACTGCTTTTACTATATTGGAATGCGCTAATGTATAATCTTATTGCTACAGATCTTGATGGAACGCTTTTACTTCAAGGGGACACGATTGGTAAATTTACCCGCCAGGTGTTGACTGATTTATCAAATATGGGCAAGCAAATAGTGTTTGCTACCGGCAGGCATCATACTGATGTGAATTCCCTTGTTGATGGTTTTGATATACCGGTACACTTGATTACTTCTAACGGTGCCAGATTAACAACGGCTTGTAGGAACTTAGATATCAGACAATATCTACCGAGCCACATCGTAAAACAACTGATTGAAGAGACACAGGCGGATAATGATTTAGTGATCAACATGTATTGTGGTTCTCAATGGTTAACCAGTGAAATACACCATAGTTTCAGTGACTTTAATCAGAATGATAATTTCAGTCCAATAGTCAGAGCGGCTGATGAAATGCCGTGTGAGATGGTTGAGAAAATTTTCTTCATTCATAAGAGAAGAGATCATGATGAGTTGGTTAAATTAGAACATCATTTAATTAATCTATTTTCTGATAGTACCAATATCGCTTTCTCATTCCCTTGGTGCCTGGAAGTAATGGATAGTGGTGTTTCAAAGGGATGGGCTTTAACTCAATTAGCTGAGTTTCTTGGCATTCCAATCAGTCAAACTATTGCGTTTGGCGACGGAATGAATGATGTGGAAATGCTTTCAACGGTGGCTAAGGGTGTGGTAATGGGAACTGCGCATGATAGGGTTAAACAAGCGCTTTCTCACGCTGATGTTATCGGTTCTTGCCGCGAAGAATCCGTGGCTCATTATTTATCTGAAAATATGTGTTAGGTAAACTTGGGGCGTCAGGATTCAGATCTTGGCGTCCTTTGAAAGATGAAGGGTATAACAATTTAATTATGTATATACCCCGCCTATTAATTATTTTGTAATATTATTCCTATTGTTTTAATTTGCAAATTAATAGTTATGATCATTCAATATGAAATAATAAATAAAGAAATAATATGCTAATTTTACGCTATGAATTTAAAGAAAAAACATGAAATTATTAACAGTGATTGATATTTTAAATGAACTGAATGGCACTGGCACGTTAAGTTTATAAATACATGATTTGACAAATTATTACCTTTGATAGTAATTTGTTTGATTGCTGAATGGCATCTATTTCATGACGTACATACCATTATTTTTATCATCAATTTGTTGATATTTCTCACTTCTACTCTATTCTTTTTTATAGGTATTAAATTCCGAACCCTCATCAAGAATGCGGCGATATTTATTGTCAATTTATTCCCTATCAATATGAGGTTCCATTATGTCGAACGATAAAACAAAAAAACTATTAAAACAGGAAAACAGCGAAAGAGACGTCGAGATACGTGACCAAAATTATTTTCGAAAACTGTCCCTATTCGATGATACTGTTGTAGCCGGTGCTGAAATGATCGGCACAAGTTATGATGTTTTTGGTAAGTATTGCAACGTGGGAAGTTGTATGAATTCGCTTTTCGATGAGCGGAAAGTTAACTCAAGTGAAGATAATTTCAAGAAAATCACTATTCTCGGCAAAACGCTAAAAGTCCCCTATTATGTCGATTGTTATAGTGTCGGGGATTTAAAATATACCAATGCGTCAGGCGAATCTATTGAGTCATATCAACGTAGTATTTCCAGTAAAAGCCGCATTAAAGGCAACTACGTATTCTTTAGTGCATCATTGAGAGTCGATTTTGATACAGATAGTCTGACGGCTTTTGAAAATGCGTTTTCCCGCATTCAGTATACTTATGACCTCTATATACTTAAAAGTTCAGCAGAAGCGTTAAAAGAATTTCTTAAAGAGAGTGTTAAAACGGCCCTTGATAAGGCGGATACTGAGGAGGATATGGATGACCTATTTAATACCTGGGGCTCTCACTTTTTGAGTGGCGTGGTCATGGGCGGCTGCGCGCAATATTCATCATCTACGAACAAATATACGTCGAATCTAACAAACTCTCTTGACGTGGTTGCCGCAGCCTCATTTGCGGGATTTATTGGTCTCTCTGTTCGTACAGACAATTCATTTAAGGAGGATATAAAGAAATTTCGTTCAGCCTCCAACATAAAAACCCACACCATTGGCGGTGACTTGTCTCGATTTGATCCTTTTGGTAGTGCAACAAGCTCAGAACAACCTTCCGCAGAAGAAATAGCCGCAGCGAAAAAAGCCTTTGAAGACTGGAAAGCCAGTGTTCCCAATTCCCCTGAATTAGTTAACTTTGCAGACTCCAACCCCTTAACGGGGATTTGGGAATTGTGTTCAGACAGAACACAAAAGGCTAAGCTTAAAAAGCATTTTGAAACTGTCTGGGCTCCGGCGGAATCTGCTAAACGACGTATACATTCGGATTATATTGATGAGATTATTATTGGGATCAATAGCACTAACACCCTTCCTGAAGGGTATATTGGATTAAAATCCACTAAAAACGAAAACCTGAATAATAAGGGTAATATTTGTCTTTTTATGCATAAAGCAAAATATGATCCCAATATCGATAATAAGGATTGTATCACTGAGTTAAAGTTCATCACTGTAAAAGACAAAAATCCGGAGGGAGATTGGGTCAAGATCCCTAAAAATATTTATACCTCACCCGATCAATATTTATATTTGTGTTACTTACCAGCAAAATATTCCGCTGAGAAGGCGATAAAGGATATTCAATTGCTATGTAGCAGTTGTGGTTCCAGCATGATACTTCCTTATGGATATAACGATGTCTTGGATGAAAGAGGTGAGAGAGTTAACGCTACTGAGGATGCAGATGTTCATTATCTTATCTATAGCGCCGGATGGAACTGGAAAATCTGAATGAGGGAGTTTTAGCCATTTGGAAATCGCTAAAAACAACGTCATCTTTGGGGAATTTATTTCCCCTTTATTAATTCAAAATATTCTTACTCCGTGATCTCACTATATCTGCATAATGAATTTACGGATTTGTTCAAATTTTGCAGTTATTGTGAATTTGAGCATCAGTAAATTGCAGCTAATATGATCCGAAAAATGCAATAAATATAGGCTTGCGGTATTTCAAACGCGGGTTGTTGCAACCAGAATTTTGTGACTTAGCAGCGAGAGCGAGTCACGGCATAAAACGATAGCCAACGCCGGTTTCAGTTAGCAAATGTTTTGGTCTGGTTGGGTCGGTTTCTAATTTTTGTCGTAAATGTCCCATATAAATCCGTAAATAATGGTTGTGTTCAACATAATTAGGGCCCCAAACCTGATTCAGTAGCTGGCGTTGGGTGAGTACTTTGCCGCTATTTGCTAATAATTCGCCCAGTAAACGGAACTCAATGGGAGTCAGATGTAATTCTTTATCGTTTTTAGTTATCCGGCGATTAATGAGATCGACAGTGACATCAGAAAAATGAACGACAGGTTCTTCCTGATTGGTTCTGGCAAAACGGCGTAAGGCGACCCGGACTCTTGCTAATAGTTCACTGATGCCAAAAGGCTTACTGAGATAATCATCAGCGCCGGCATCCAGTGCTGCCACTTTAACGGTTTCTGCATCGCGGGCAGAAAGAACAATAACCGGAATTGAACTCCACCGGCGCAGATCACGGATCAAATTAATGCCGTCACCATCGGGTAGCCCCAAATCAAGAATAATCAGATCGGGTTTACGGGTTCCTGCTTCAATCAGACCTCGTTTCAACGTGTCACTTTCAAATACGCGACAACCTTCACCTTCCAGCGCTAGCCGAACAAAGCGTCGGATCTCTTTTTCGTCTTCAATAATTAAGATGGTACTGTTGTTGGTAATAGTCACATCTCCTCAGTAATTTCTTCAATCTCAGGTGGTTTCTCTAACGGTAGAACAAAGTGAAAGCTCGCTCCACCTTTTTCGTTGTTGGCAGCCCAAATATTTCCACTATGGATTTCAATAATTGCGCGGCAGATTGCTAATCCAAGACCAACGCCAGGAATGGCGGATTCTTTGCGGGCGCGGGAAAATTTATCGAAAATTAATTGCTCCTGTTGTGGTGGAATGCCTTTGCCGGCATCCCAAACTTCAATATGAATCTGATTTTTTTCTGTTGTTGCTTTAATGCCTAATGGTGTTTGCTCAGCTGTATATTTGATGGCGTTTTCTAATAGATTGATAAAGACCCGTTCCAGTAAACTGGCATCACAGTGCAGCAGTAAGCCCGATGGTAGGGAAACGGTGACCGGGTGACGATTGAGCGCATATTCCAGTGAACGCAAGGTACTGCCGACAATCTCTTCCAGTGATTGCCATTCCAGATTGAGTTGAATGCCCCCGGATTGGATACGCGCCATATCCAGCAAGTTGTTGACCAGACGAGAAGTGCTGAGAATTTGCTGACGGATTTGATTCACTTGTTTAGTGTGCGGAGAGCCTTCAGCAGATAAGTCTAGCATCAGGATTTCTGCCTGGCCGAAAAGTACCGTCAGAGGGGTGCGTAAATCGTGTGAAAGTGCCGCCAAAAGTGAGTTACGTAATTGTTCCCGTTCTGTATCCAATTTAGCCAATTCTGCCTGACGGGAGAGTTGTAATCTTTCTAGTGCGTTGGCAATCAATCGGGTAAATGTTTGCAGTAATCGCTGTTGCTCAGGGATAAGTAGCTGGCGTAAATAGGCAGGTTCAATAGCCAGTACACCAAAAGTCTGCGAAGGTGTTGCCACTGGCAGTAATTGATAAGGTACGCTAGGCAAGGTATCGGTTCCCGCACCGGCGGGTTGATTCTTATCAAAACTCCATTTCGCAATGGCATCATCAATCAACATATGACCGCCATTATTTGTTGTGAGCTGGTGCAACTCACCATCATCATTGGGTAAAAATAGGCCGGTTTTAGCCTGAAAACCATTGGCAAGGAAATGGTAGCTGGTCCGGGCAATATCCTCTTCATTCAGTGTTCGGCTAAGTTCGCGGGTCATTTCATACAGATGTCGGGTTCGCTGTTCGCGGTAACGGGCAATGCGCGCCTGATACCTCATGCCCGCTGTCAGGTTTCCTACCACGACACCGACTATTAACATGACGGTAAAGGTCAATAGATACTGCATATCCGTGACAGCAAGAGACCAGTGCGGTTGCACAAAGAAAATATCGAAACTGATGACATTAATAAAAGCGGCAAATACTGACGGCCAGCGCCCATAAAACAGCGCGATAATAACGACGCCAAGTAGATAAAGCGTGACAAGATTGGCTTTATCAAGGGTTAGCAGCAGAGTGCGGGAGAACAAGGTGATAAGCGCGCAGAGAGTGATAGCAACCAGGCAACCTTGAATTTGTCCTTGCCATTTTTCACTGACAGGGCGATTGTCCAGTTCTTTATCCCATCGGCCACGATCTTCCAAGGCGACAATCACCAAATCCAAATCTGGCCCCAGTTTTCCTAATCGATCAGCAAAACCAGGCAGCCATTTCCAGTCAAACAGCTTCCCGCGGGATTCACAACGACGGCCTATCAGAATTTTGCCAAGGTTATGTTCTCTTGCATAACGTAATACCGCTTTTTCTTTGTTTGGATCGGAGATTGTTGCTGTTTCAGCCCCCAATTCATGCGCTAATCTGAGCGCTTTTAAAATGGTCCGCCGTTTACCTTCCGGCAATTGGTGCAGTTTTGGCGTTTCAACATAAATTGCATGCCAGATACAACCTAGCCGCGCGGCAAGGCGTGCTGCGGCACGGATCAGTTTTTCATTACCAGAACTGTGACCAATGCATAGCAGAAGATTATCACGGGTATGCCAGACCGGCTCATGCCCTTGTGTATCGCGGAATGCACGCATTTGATCATCAACGCGATCGGCAGTACGACGTAAAGCCAGCTCTCGCAATGCAATCAAATTTCCCTTACGGAAAAAGTGTTCAATGGCGCGTTCTGCCTGACTGGGAATATATACCTTGCCTTCATTGAGTCGCTGGCGCAGATCATCGGGAGGCAGATCAACCAACACAATTTCATTAGCTTGATCAAAGATATGATCAGGAACGGTTTCTCTGACTCGGATGCCGGTAATGTCACCAACGACATCATTAAGGCTTTCCAGATGCTGAACGTTAATGGTCGTTAGCACATCTATTCCAGCTTCAAGTAACTCTTCAACATCTTGCCAGCGTTTGGGATGGCGGCTGCCGTGAGGATTACTGAAGGCCAGTTCATCCATCAGAATCATAGCCGGATGGCGGGCAATGGCGGCATCAAGATCAAAGACGGTGATTTTCCGTCTTTGGTAGTGCATCTGTTTAGGTGACAGCTGTGGTAGACCATCAAGCAAAGCGGCAGTTCCCTGCCGCTCATGAGTTTCTACCACACCGATAACCACATCCAGCCCTTGAGCACGCAATCTATGAGCTTCTTGTAACATGGCATAGGTTTTCCCTACGCCAGCGCAGGCACCAAAAAATATTTTTAATTTACCGCGCTGTTTCTCATTAACCAGTGTCAGTAATTCATCAGGGTCAGGACGTTGTGGTTCGTGTTGATCCATCTTCCAGCCTTACTGTTGTTTCTTTTGCAAATTATCCAGAGCAAGATTGAGTTTTAACACATTAATAACCGGTTCACCGAGAAATTCTGATGGGGGTGTTTCCGTATTATCTCTGATTAACTGTTTTATCACTTTAACGGGTAAATGGCGTGCATCAGCGACACGTTGGGCTTGAAAGTTAGCGGCTGCGGGCGAGATATGAGGATCAAGGCCACTACCGGATGCTGTCACCAGATCAACGGGCACTGGAATGTCTGGTTGGCGGTTAAATTTGCGCAGTTGCTCAACTCTATGTTTGATTTCATCAGCCAGTATTGGATTGGAGACAGACAAATCGCTGCCACCGGATGACTGGGGGTTATAAGGGTGGTCTGCGGTAGCGGAAGGGCGCCCTTGAAAATAGATATCTTTCATGAAGGGTTGACCAATTAATTCAGAGCCAACTACCTGACCATCTTGTTCCACCATGGAACCCTGTGCCTGATAAGGAAACATCAGTTCTGACAAACCCGTTGCCAGCAATGGATAAGCTACGCCAGTAATCAGAGTCAGGAATATCAACAATACAACAGAAGAACGTAACCAAGTCATTTTCATCACCTTTATTTAAATATCAGCAAAGTCAGCAACATATCTATCAGTTTGATGCCGATGAAAGGCGCTATCAGACCACCCAAACCATAAATCCACAGATTGCGGCGTAAAAGTGACAATGCATGCATTGGCCGATAGCTGACACCTTTCAAAGCCAGTGGGATCAGAAACACAATAATCAGTGCATTAAAGATAACGGTCGATAAAACCGCCGAAGTGGGTGAATACAAGTGCATGATATTCAAGATATTTAATTGTGGATAAGTGACGGAAAACGCCGCCGGGATAATGGCAAAATATTTTGCAATATCATTGGCGATACTGAATGTGGTCAGAGAACCGCGTGTCATCAGCATCTGTTTACCAATATGAACCACTTCAATCAGTTTGGTTGGGTTGGAATCCAAATCCACCATATTGCCGGCTTCTTTGGCTGCCTGAGTGCCTGAATTCATAGCAACCGCAACATCAGCCTGCGCAAGTGCAGGCGCATCATTAGTTCCATCACCGGTCATGGCGACCAGACGGCCTTCGGATTGATATTGGCGGATAAGGGCCAGTTTGGCTTCGGGTGTCGCCTCAGCCAGAAAATCATCCACGCCGGCTTCAGCGGCAATAGCCGCCGCGGTTAGGCGGTTATCGCCGGTAATCATGACGGTTTTAATCCCCATGCGGCGCATTTCACTGAATCGCTCTTTAATGCCGCCTTTAACAATATCTTTCAGCGCAACAACACCCAATACTCGTTGATTTTCTGCTACAACCAGCGGTGTCCCCCCTTTACGTGCCACCGTTTGAACCAAAACTTCTACTGCTTCGGGGAATTTTCCGTGATTGATTTCAATATGGCGGCGGATTGCGTCTACAGCACCTTTGCGGATCAGGCGATTTTCCACATTAACGCCACTCATGCGGGTCATGGCGGAGAAAGGAACAAAAGTCGCATTCAGTGAGTGCAGATCACGTTCGCGTAGATTGAATCGCTGTTTTGCCAGAATGACGATGCTGCGTCCTTCCGGTGTTTCATCTGCCAGAGAAGAGAGCTGAGCGGCATCAGCCAACTGTTGTTCCGTCACGCCGGACACAGGCAGAAATTGAGATGCCTGACGGTTTCCTAGTGTGATCGTGCCGGTTTTATCCAATAACAGGACATCCACATCACCCGCTGCTTCAACCGCGCGCCCGCTGGTGGCAATGACATTAGCACCCAGCATACGGCTCATACCCGCGACACCAATCGCAGAAAGTAAACCTCCAATAGTCGTAGGAATAAGACAGACTAATAATGCGATTAATACGGTGATGGTGATCGGTTGACCAGACTGGTTAGCTTCCACACTAAATATTGAGAATGGCAGCAGAGTGACACACACCAACAGGAAGATAATCGTCAGCGCGGTGAGCAGAATGGTCAGGGCAATCTCGTTGGGGGTTTTGCGACGTTTAGCGCCTTCTACCATTGAAATCATGCGGTCAAGAAAAGTTTCACCGGGATTGACCGAACATTCAACCACCAGCCAGTCAGACAGCACGCGTGTACCGCCAGTAACAGAAGAGAAGTCACCGCCAGATTCGCGGATAACCGGGGCAGATTCGCCGGTGATAGCACTTTCGTCAACGGAAGCGCCACCTTCGATAACTTCACCATCACAAGGGATGGTTTCACCGGCTTCAATGATGACGATGTCACCTTTGCGCAGGCTGTCAGAAGGGACTTTCTCCCGGCTTGCATCACGACTGGCTGAGGTGAGTTTAGTCGCCCAGCTGGTTTTTCTCACGCCTTTAAGACTCGCAGCTTGAGCTTTGCTTCTGCCTTCTGCCAATGCTTCGGCAAAGTTAGCGAACAGCACAGTAAACCACAGCCATAAGGCGATATTGCCAGTAAACAGCGTATTTTCTTTAAGCTGACCGGCCAGCATAGCAATCCATAAAATGGTGGTTAACCAACTACCCAGATAGACCACAAACATCACTGGGTTACGCCATTGCGCCGCTGGATGGCATTTTTTTATTGAATCAATAAGCGCATTACGAATTAAAGAGGGTTCGAATAATGCCTGTTGCTTGTTTGTCATGGTGTTCCTTACTTTGGCACTTACCGGGACATTAGCCAGATTTGTAAATGTTCAATGACCGGGCCAAGGATCAGAGCTGGAATAAAGGTCAATGCACCGATTAACATAATGGTCAGGATTAGTAAGCCGATAAACAGCGGGCTATCGGTTGGTAGCGTGCCGTTGCTGGCAGGCTGACGTTTTTTGGTTACCAAAGAGCCGGCAATAGCAAGTACTGGCAGGATGACACCAAAGCGGCCAAGAAATATCACTGTTGCCAGCAGTAGGTTGTAGAACCGGTTGTTTACACTGAGGCCAGCGAAGGCACTGCCGTTATTGTTGGCCGCAGAGGAAAGGGCATAAAGCACTTCACTGAAACCATGAGCGCCGGGGTTCAGAATACCCGCGCGTCCATTTTCTGTTGATATGACAAGCGCAGTACCTAAAAGCACTAGCGTAGGCGTCACCAGAATCGCCAGTGCGACCATTTTCATCTCAAATACTTCGATTTTTTTCCCGAGATATTCAGGAGCCCGCCCTATCATTAAACCGGCGATAAAAACGGTCAGCAAAACAAACAGTAACATGCCATATAAACCGGAACCCACACCACCGAACACGACTTCGCCAATCTGTATCAGCCACATTGGGATCATACCGCCAAGGGCGGTGAAGGAGTCATGCATGGCGTTGACGGCCCCACAGGAAGCGGCGGTTGTCGCTACGGCATAAATTGAGGTTGCAAGAATACCGAAGCGGCTCTCCTTACCTTCCAGATTGATATTGCTGTCAGCACCTAGCAGGCTGAGGTGTGGATTGCCTTTCAATTCGGCATACATAACTCCCGCGGTGGCAATGACGAAGATGATGCACATTGCCCACAATAAAGCGTGTCCCTGACGGTTATCGTCAGTGACTTGACCAAAGGCAAAGCAGAGTGCACTGGGGATAAGTAGGATCGACAAGATCTGAACAAAATTGCTGATAGCGGTTGGATTTTCAAAAGGATGGGATGAGTTAGCCCCAAAGAATCCACCGCCATTGGTTCCCAACAATTTAATCGCTTCCTGCGAAGCAACGGGTCCCATCGGGATTAATTGTTGTTGGTCTTCAATGGTATGAAAGAGCTGATAAGGTTCGAAATTCTGTATCACTCCCTGACTGACAAAAACCAGCGCGATAATCATAGACAGCGGTAACAGCAGATACAGTGTAATGCGTGTGATATCAACCCAAGCGTTTCCCACGGTTTTCGCACCATGACGGGAAAATGCGCGTATCAGGGCAAATGCCACCGCGATCCCGGTTGCCGCAGAAAGAAAGTTCTGTACTGTCAGGCCAGTCATTTGACTAAAATAGCTGAGAGTGTTTTCTCCACTGTATGCCTGCCAGTCGGTATTTGTAATAAAGCTGACCGTTGTATTCAGTGCCAGATCCCATTTAAGCCCGGGGAAATGTTGAGGATTAAGTGGGAGACTTCCTTGTGTGACTAAAAGGGTAAATAGCAGTAATAGCCCAGTCAGATTAAAAATGATGATAGCTAATGCGTATTGCCACCAGTTCATCTCTTTAACTGTGCCGCCTGGCTTCTGTAAACCACAGCAACGCCAAAGGCCGGACTCTGTTCTAGCCAGCCAGTGTGGAATATCACCTTCGATCATATTGGCAATAATACTTCCAAGCGGTTTTGCCAACAGCAGTAAAATCAGTAAGAAACTTGCGATCAGTAAAAAAGCGGATGCAGCCATTTAAAAATCCTCCGCATGAAGTAACGCATAAATTAGATAAACCAGTAACAGGGATATCAATAACGCGCCGGAAATGAAGAATATGCTCACTGCTTATCTCCTTAGGATTTGGATAGGTAAAGGTTAAGCAAGCAGATGCAAAGAAGCTGATAAAAGAGTGAGTGGATGTGTAAAAAAAGTATAAAAATGGCAATAATAAGTGAGGTTAAAAAGAGCCTCCGTCAAAGGCTACTTGGCTTATTCTTTTCAAAAGTCATTCACAAGGATAAATAATTACTGTTGAGTATTAATAAGGTTATTAGGATTTAAAAAATACTCTATATATGAATTGTTTTAAGAAAATACTTAATTAATCTATGGTTTTTTTCTGGAAGAAAAATAAGTCATAGATTTTCATCAATTCAAATAATTAACTATTTCTTCAAATGTTGCACTTGAGTCTATTGCCTGATAGAAACCATTATCAACATGTATTGGCGTAACTATAGTAGTATTTTTCAATATTGGTTTATTGTTAAAAGAAACAGATATTTTTTTTCCTACGTTTTGCTTTATAAAAAGATTAAATGGTTTGCTACAATGAGAGTTATTTTTTACTTTGATGAAAATGGAATAGTAGTCACTTCCTTTTTTCGGGCTGATTTCCTCTATACATGGTGGAGTCAAATGAAAAGTTTCGCCATTTGCTTTATAGTTAATAGAAAAAGAGTGTTTTTTGGGGACGCAACCTGAAACATTTATTATTAATATCAATAACATAAGAGTTAATATTTTCATCTTTCCTCCGGTTATAGCCAATCTATGAATATTCTGGAAAAGTAACATGGTGCAATGGTTCGTATCATTTTTACGTATCTATATAACAATATCAATGAAAATTTTCATATTGGCAATCCTTGCTTCTATTCTCGGATGACTTGTATAACCGCATTTATTCTTATTTGCTTAAATTAATTGATAATCATTCTTTTCTTACTCCTGTCTTATTGTCTATTGTCAGTATGAAGATAATATGCCTTGTTTGTTGTTACAGAATAACGCATTGTAAGATAAAGGTAATTATATTTACATCATCACTGAACTGTCTTGACATAATAGAATTTTCTATCCTTGCCATTTTTTGAAAACAAATACAACCGTTTTGTTTAACAAATTCTATGTTGTTTAAGTTAGGTTTATAAAATATTTTATGAATTATATTGAGTTCTTTGGTTTTTATATCCGATTTAGATTAAACAAAAAGGGCTTTATGGCAAAAAATAGCTTGATTTTATGTCAAATTGTTTAGAAAATCGCCATGATTAAGAAATGACTTGTTTGGTCAATTTGAATATTTATTTGAACGAGTATTATCGGTTATCTCTCATTTTCTATCGGCGAATGGCCTGTCTGGAAATAGCTACATCCGGTTTTTCATTTCTGAAATGTGTTATGGCATGACCATGATGTCTTGCGTTCTACAACGCTGGCCTTTGTCTTAAAATTTAGGAGAAAAAAATGATTATCAGTCCTCCCCTGTTGCGGGATAAATCCGATAGTGAAAGTGATCCAGCCTGGGTAAATAGAATGATCCCGGTGGACGCCCAGCGGGGTTTCCCGGTGAATGTCTGGCATACCTG
>NZ_PUJW01000020.1 GCF_011189575.1 Photorhabdus cinerea | reverse complement strand
TATATTACGCTGTTCGCCCGCAGAGTCAAGCGCTTATTCACGTTGCTCTGCCTGACCCCACCAGCTTTTTTCTCAGCGGGGTGTCGGTCAGTGGGGCGCATTATAGGGCGTTCTTCGGCGCTGGCAATAATTATTTTTAATAAAATTGATCGTTTGATTAATTCCACAGCAAAATGCCGCTTTATACTCATTTACCAACAGACTTATCCACAAATAGTTAATTGGATGAAAATTTATCGAGCATCACGCAAACGTTTTCGTTACAATCCGAGCAGTTAAAATCATCACATGATTTTATCCGACTGTTCTGAAATGTTATTGCAGCGCTCATTTTTTATGTCCTGATATAGTGGGTTCTTCCCAATAACATGTTACTGCCTCACAAAATCCAAGGGATCAAACCAATGCAACAGCTTCGTCCAATCCGCCGTGCCCTGCTTAGTGTTTCCGACAAATCAGGGATTGTTGAATTTGCGAAAGCCTTATCTGAACGCGGTGTTGAATTACTCTCTACTGGTGGTACAGCCTATTTACTAGCTGAATTAAGTATGAAGGTTACTGAAGTTTCAGATTATACTGGCTTTCCTGAAATGATGGATGGCCGCGTTAAAACACTGCATCCTAAAGTACATGGTGGAATCCTTGGTCGCCGTGGACAAGATGATGAAATCATGGCACAACATCACATCTCACCAATCGATATGGTAGTTGTGAATCTATATCCATTCGCACAGACCGTTGCTAAACCAGATTGTACTTTGGCAGACGCTGTTGAAAACATTGATATCGGCGGTCCAACTATGGTTCGCTCTGCGGCTAAGAATCATAAAGATGTCGCAATCGTAGTTAATAGTAATGATTATGAAAAAATCATTGAAGAGATGGATAGCAATCAGGGTTCACTGACACAATCAACCCGTTTCGATTTAGCAATTAAAGCATTTGAACACACCGCTGCTTATGACAGCATGATTGCTAACTACTTTGGTAAACTGGTTCCTGCTTATTATGGTGATATTACTCAGCCATCAGGACGTTTCCCCCGTACTCTGAATTTGAATTTTATTAAAAAGCAGGATATGCGCTACGGTGAGAACAGCCATCAAGATGCTGCTTTCTATATAGAAGAGAATCTCTCTGAATCATCTATTGCAACGGCAACTCAATTACAAGGCAAAGCGCTTTCTTATAACAATATTGCAGATACAGATGCAGCTCTGGAATGCGTTAAGGAATTCGTAGAGCCAGCATGTGTGATTGTTAAGCATGCTAATCCATGTGGCATAGCAATTGGTAAAGATATTCACGAAGCCTATGATCGCGCATTCAAAACAGATCCAACTTCCGCTTTTGGTGGCATTATTGCTTTTAACCGCGAAATTGATACTAAAACCGCACAAACCATTATCGACCGCCAATTTGTAGAGGTGATTATCGCTCCCTCAATAAACGAAGAGGCGTTACCGGTTCTGGCTACCAAGAAAAACGTCCGTGTTTTGATATCTGGTAACTGGGAAACCCGCATTGCTGGCCTTGATTTCAAACGTGTTAACGGTGGACTGCTTGTACAAGATCGTGATCTTGGTATGGTAACAGCTGACAACCTGCATGTAGTTTCCAAACGTCAGCCAACTGAGCAAGAAATGAAAGATGCTCTGTTTTGCTGGAAAGTCGCTAAGTTTGTCAAATCCAATGCCATTGTTTACGCAAAAAATGATATGACCATCGGAATCGGCGCAGGCCAGATGAGCCGTGTCTATTCTGCAAAAATTGCCGGAATTAAAGCAGCTGATGAAGGCTTGGAAGTTCAGGGATGCGCAATGGCATCTGACGCATTTTTCCCATTCCGTGATGGTATTGATGCAGCTGCGGCTGTCGGCGTGAGCTGTGTTATCCAACCCGGCGGTTCAATCCGCGATGACGAAGTCATCGCAGCCGCTGATGAACACGGCATTGCCATGATCTTCACTGGTATGCGCCATTTCCGCCACTAATCAATAACAGGGGTTAATTTGATGAATATTTTAATTATTGGTAGCGGTGGACGCGAACATGCTCTGGCATGGAAAGCAGCACAATCTCCTTTGGCTGGTAAGGTCTATGTTGCTCCGGGAAATGCAGGGACGGCGTTGGAAAGTCATCTGGAAAATATTGATATCTCAGCAACAGATATCAACGGCCTATTGGCATTTGCACAAAGCCATGATATTGGGCTGACCATCGTTGGCCCTGAAACACCACTGGTAATGGGTATTGTCGATGTGTTCAAAAAAGCGGGGCTAACTATCTTTGGTCCAACTCAGGCAGCCGCTCAGTTAGAAGGTTCAAAAGCATTCACCAAAGATTTTCTAGCACGCCATAAGATCCCGACCGCCTCTTATCAGAATTTTACAGAAATCGAACCTGCCCTCACCTATCTGGATAAAGTCGGCGCTCCTATTGTTATAAAAGCTGACGGGTTGGCTGCGGGTAAAGGTGTGATTGTTGCTATGACACGGGAAGAAGCCCAGTCCGCAATAAAAGATATGCTAGCCGGAAATGCATTTGGTGATGCAGGCCACCAAATTGTTATTGAAGAGTTTTTGACTGGTGAAGAAGCGAGTTTTATCGTTATGGTCGATGGCAAAAATGTCATTCCTATGGCAACCAGCCAGGATCATAAACGCGTAGGTGACGGTGATACTGGCCCAAATACTGGCGGAATGGGAGCCTATTCGCCCGCTCCGGTAGTCACCGATGAGATCCACCAGCGTATTATGGAAGAGGTTATTTATCCTACCGTCAATGGTATGGCTGCTGAAGGTAATATCTATACGGGTTTTCTTTATGCCGGGTTGATGATTAATCAGGATGGAGAACCAAAAGTGATTGAATTTAACTGCCGCTTTGGTGATCCGGAAACCCAACCGATCATGATGCGTATGCGTTCCGATCTGATTGAACTTTGTCTGGCTGGCACCAAAGGCGAGCTTGCTGGTAAAACGTCTGATTGGGACAAACGCCCTGCTCTGGGCGTGGTACTGGCTGCTGGTGGGTATCCAGCTGATTATCACAAAAGTGATATTATTCATGGCTTGCCTCAACAGGAAAATGAAAGCAACAAAGTTTTCCATGCAGGCACAGCATTGCAGGATAATAATGTTATTACCGCCGGTGGACGTGTTCTATGTATTACAGCATTAGGAGACACTATTGCTGATGCACAGAAAAAGGTTTACCAGCAAGCAGAACAGATTAAATGGAATGGCTGTTTTTACCGCAAAGATATTGGATATCGGGCCATTAATCGGCTGAAGTAATCAAAAACTGGCGGAGGTTAGAATCAGAGACTGTCCTTCGTCGGTTCCCAACGGCAAAAATCATTATTCGCCACCAACAGTAATTCGCGGCCAGCAGAAGCCTCCAACCAAGCAATGGTTAATTGGCCGTAACTGTTTTTTTCGCGCTGTTCAAGCCATGACTTAGCGTAAGGTTCAAACTCAACGGAAATCATTTCACCCGTACAGGTAGTGACCTTGCCGTTATTCCAGTGTCCTTGCATCAAACGCACATTACCTACTATCAGTGCATCACTTAATTCAAGAGTCCGTTTAGCATCAAACTGCATACGAACAACATCATCATTGGAAAGTGGTTCACGCCGTGTTTTTAACTGCTTCTGCATAAAAATCACATCACCGAATTTATTCAAACGAAGTTGTTCAGCCAGTGGATTTTCATCGTTTAGAATTTCACGGCGAATTTGGCGCAAATCACCCTGCTTATATTCGTAAAAAGTGACGACGGTATTATCATTACGGTAAGGGCTATAAACACTCATCAGAACCAGAGGTTTATTATTTTGATCGTTGAGGCGCCACAAGCGAACAACACCATCATCTGCGATGAATCCACTTGCACTGAAAAGAGGTTCTTTAGGTTGATTGGTACAGGCGCTGAGCGCGAAGACGAATCCTAGTGTCATCAGCCCCTGACGAACCAACAAAAGGGGATAAATAATACCCCTTCTATTTTTTCTTTTTTGCAATGAAATTATTTAACTGCGTCTTTCAAAGCCTTACCAGCAGAAAAAGCAGGTACGTTTGCAGCCGCGATTGTAATTTCTTTACCGGTTTGAGGGTTACGACCAGTACGCTCTGCACGGTGGTTAACTTTGAAAGTACCAAAACCTACCAGCTGTACTGAATCACCCGCTTTCAGGGATTCGGTGATTGCATTCAAAGTTGATTCCAGAGCAGCTTTTGCCTGAGCTTTAGTCAGGTCTGTGCTTTCTGCGATTGCATCAACTAATTCAGTCTTATTCATAGATTATCCTTACAGTGTGTTTATCGTTTGCAAAGCATCGAGTGCGACGGATATGCCGAATGACAGCACCCCTGCATACACGCACCGATAGCCACTTCTTTTCACCCCCCAAATGTAGAACAGAGTGGGGGCAAAAGTGAAGCCTTTGAACATGGCATTTAAAGCATTAAATCACGTTTTTTCACTTTACTGCGTTAAATTTATACCAATGTTGCTAATTGCTGACTCCCAAAGGTCAGCTTTCAATCCTTTAATCAACTCAATATCCCGCTCTTCGCAGCCGGCTAATAAGCGATAAATCTCCCATTGAATATCCCACTCTTCTTCAATGGCTGGTAATTCTTTTAATTCCTCATCGGTCATTTCTTTCCCGGCCCGAGTCATTTCAAGCATAGCAACAGTGCGAATTGAAATTTCACTCACTGCAATGGCATGTATCAATGTTTCACCACTCAGACGGGAATGGACCATTTCCCCTAATGCAATACACGCATCAATTGCCGGATATACACCGTAAATATCATAATCGTCTGCTGATGGAATAATTTGTTCTAACTTTTCCAACTGATTATCAAAATTAACCTTAGCATCTTTTACAACTAATATTTCCCACACCAGATCCAAAATACGGCGGTAAAGAACAGGTTCTGCAAACGCAGTCTGACAACAGAACATCTGGTAATTTGGATACATCCGTTCGCATAGACTCGCCATAAAGGTCAAATGCTGCCAACTTTCAAGTTTCTCCAACCGTAAATGTATCGGGTTTCGTAACATTAGTTCTTACTCATTATGCATAATGTGCTCCGCAGTTTACCTGAAATTCAAGAATATCCACACGTTTACACCGAATTTAAGGATTTTTCTGCATCATTTGTTCAAAAAACGCTCTATTTGAAGCTATACCATCCGCCCAGCGGGTTGTTTCGGGCAAGCGATAACCTTTCACACAGCGCTCCACCCATAGCAATGCACTATCAAGACTGATTTTGTGTCCTGGGGAAATATACAATGGATTACAGCGTTTTTTACTTCGCCATACCCAACCAATCTGTTCCTCTTTATCAATTAGAGGCTGACAACTGCCTGGCTGCTCACCCAGCAGCTCACTTTCACCACATAAACGGCGTTTTGCCACACCGATTGTAGGAACATTCGCCAATAAACCAAAATGACTAGCAACACCTAAACGGCGTGGATGAGCAATACCATGACCGTCCACCATCACCAGATCCGGTATGTGTTTCAACAACTGCCAGGCAGCCATCAATGCAGGATATTCACGGAAAGAGAGTAAACCAGGAATATAAGGAAGCGTAGTTTCAATTCGAGCTATCTGATATTCCACCAACTCAAGATCAGGGTAAGAGAGAACAGCTATCGCTGCGCGGGTAATTTTTCCCTGCTGTTCAAAGCCCACATCAGCACCAGCAATCAGTTTTGGCGAGGAAAAACCATCATAACAGATAACCTGCTGAGCCTTTTCTATTTGTTCCTGACGTAATGCTTTTGTGTTGATCATATGTTTTTACTGATGATATTTAGCTGAAAGTTTATGTACCGCCTCAACAAATACACCAGCATGTTCCGGCGCTACATCCTGATGGATACCATGACCAAGGTTAAATACATGACCAGAACCCACACCAAAACTTTGCAAAATTGTTGAAACTTCCTGTTCAATCCGTTCTGGAGAAGCATATAACATGGATGGGTCCATATTACCCTGCAAAGCGACTTTATTCCCCACACGACGGCGAGCATCGGCAATATCGGTCGTCCAGTCCAGACCAAGAGCATCACAGCCGGTTTCAGCCATTGCTTCCAGCCATTGCCCACCACCTTTGGTAAACAGTGTCACTGGTACCCGACGACCTTCATTTTCACGGATCAGACCATCAACAATTTTGTGCATATAACGCAGGGAAAATTCACGATAATCCCGGCCAGTCAGCACGCCCCCCCAGGTATCGAAAATCATCACAGACTGAGCGCCTGCTTTAATTTGAGCATTAAGGTAAAGGATGACACTATCTGCCAGTTTATTTAGCAACAAATGCATTACGGTAGGTTCGGCGTACATCATTTTTTTGATTTTAGTAAATGCCTTACTACTGCCACCTTCTACCATATAAGTCGCCAGCGTCCATGGGCTACCGGAGAATCCAATCAAAGGAACCTGACCCGCCAGTGCCTTACGGATTGCACGCACTGCATCCATCACATAGCTCAGCTCCATTTCAGGATCGGGAACCGGTAGTTTTTCCACATCAGCACGGCTTAAAACAGGAGATTTAAAACGCGGGCCTTCACCTGCTTCGAAGTAGAGCCCCAAGCCCATTGCATCAGGAATAGTGAGAATATCGGAGAAGAGAATTGCTGCATCCAATGGATAACGTCGCAAAGGTTGCAAAGTGACTTCGCAGGCAAGTTCAGTATTTTTACATAGAGAGATAAAATCACCCGCTTCGGTACGGATGGCTTTATATTCTGGTAAATAGCGGCCAGCCTGACGCATCATCCATACAGGTGTAACATCAACGGGTTGGCGTAGTAAGGCTCGCAAATAGCGGTCGTTTTTCAACTCATTCATGACAGGCTCCATTTATTTATTGGCCGCAATATTATCTGACTGTAATGATTAGGACATCATTGTAACATGACAGATAAATCTCTCCCGTTGAATTGCGCCAAACCATGCATTACGCATCTCGGCACAGAACAATCGTATCTTCAATCAACCGACGGGCAATAGTATTGTGTGGTGGAATCAATGGCAGTTGGTCATAGTGATACCAATCTGCACTAATCAGCTCTTTCGGATCATGGCGGATCTCTCCGCTGTCATAATCAGCCAGAAATGCCATCATCAATGAATGAGGGAAAGGCCACGGTTGAGAAGCGACATAACGTAAGTTGCGGATTTTAATATTACTCTCTTCCATGACTTCGCGGGCCACAGCTTCTTCCAGTGTTTCACCTACTTCAACAAACCCAGCAAGCACTGTATGTATGCCACTACGGTGGCGCTGATGTTGAGCCAATAAGATCTGATCATCACGACGAATACCGACAATAATACAAGGTGCAATCTGCGGATAATAACGTTCATGACAATGGTTACACAGACAAGCCCATTCACTGACACTGTGGTTCATTTCATGGCCACAATAACCACAATATTGATGAGAGCGATAAAATTCCGCCAATTGAACGCTTCGACCTGCTAATTGAAACAAGCCGCGATCGCCTGAAACAATGTGCCGTAAGGAAACCATATTTGAATCCATTTTCTGGCGAATAAACCAAACTTTCTCGCCCTGCCACTCACCGATAGGCAATGCTATTTTTCCTTGCAATGACCATTGAGCAGCTATTCCAAAAGGTAATTCACCTTTAGGGAGCCAAATACGATTCTCATCGCTGATAATCCACCAGCCTCGTTCTATACCTGTTACTTGTTGTTGTATCATCATTATGACATCTTATTTATTACAAATATCTGTATAAATCATACGCTTTTTAGTCAAAAAAGCGTGCTCTTGTTACTATTTATCACGAGGAACACGATACCATGTCACAACTGCTTGCAGTATTTGATCTGGATGACACCTTAATCTCCGGTGATTCCAGCGCCATATGGACAGAGTTTCTGTGGGAAAAAGGTATCATTACTGATCCAAGTTTTATCGAAGCAGATAAAAAAATGATGGCTGATTACAGCGCAGGTTCACTGGATATGAGTAGTTATCTGGCATTTAGCCTGCAAACACTGCATCAAGTTCCACAAGAACACGTTGATCTTTGGCTGACTGAATTTGTTAACGAAAAAATTAGACCGCTATTTTATCCACAAGCCAAAGCCCTAATTGCAGAGTATCAACAGCAACAAATTCCAATCATTATTATCTCAGCTACTGTCTCTTTTATTGTGAAGAAGATTGCTGCCGAATTAGGGATTCACACTGCATTAGGCATTGATATGGTGACGGAAAATGGCTGTTATACCGGCCAAATAGACGGTATTGCGACTTTTCGCGAAGGTAAAGTAGAACGGATAAAACAGTGGCTGGAACAGCAAAATAGTTATCCTGAAATTATCCGTTTTTACAGCGATTCAATTAATGATCTACCAATGTGCCAGTTTGCTGATGAGGTAATTACAGTCAATGCCGATGCTCATTTGCAAGTTCAAGCACAACAATATGGCTGGAAACAATTAACTTGGTCACTGTAAATACTTTCATTCAGCAAGGGTTGTAGTTTTCATAATCCCTTCTATACTATTGCTTACTTTCTTGTCGGAGTGCCTAGCGTAAGCTGTTTTATCGCAGCATACACAGGCTGAGACCGTTAATTCGGGATCCGCGGAACCTGATCGGGTTAAGACCCGCGAAGGGAACAAGAGTAATCAATCGCTGTCGGCTCACCCGGTTTTCTTACCAAGTGTCCATTCAGCCATCAATTATTACTCCCTGCGAGCTCCAGACAAGCAATTTTCCCAATAACACGGTTAGGAATTTGCTATGTCTCATAATACTGTTATCCCTACAACCGATATCTTACCAAAACCCAATCCGGCACGCCCACGTAAAGCGCAACGCGATGCCGCTCAGGAATTTATTAATTCTATTCAGGGAGTCGCGTTCCCTAATTCACGACGGATTTATCTTCAAGGTTCACGCGAAGATATTCTGGTTCCAATGCGTGAAATTCAATTATCTCCCACGTTAATTGGTGGAACCAAAGAAGAACCTCAGTACGAGGAAAACGAAGCTATCCCTATTTATGATACTTCCGGCGCTTATGGCGATCCTGATTCCAGGTTAGATGTACATGTTGGATTAACTAAACTGCGTCAACAATGGATCGACGAACGCCAGGATACTGAACCCGTGACGACCCTCAGTTCCGATTTTACCCAACAACGTCTGGCAGATGTCGGTCTCGACCATTTACGTTTCCATCATCGTCCTCACCCGTTGAAAGCCCATCAAGGCAAACGCGTTACTCAGCTACACTATGCCCGTAAAGGCATCATCACACCGGAAATGGAATTTATCGCACTACGGGAAAATATGGGGCGCGAACGTATTCGTGGTGATGTATTACGCCAACAGCATGCCGGACAAAGTTTCGGTGCTCAATTGCCGGAAAACATCACACCGGAATTTGTCCGCCAGGAAGTCGCCGCTGGCCGGGCAATCATTCCTGCCAATATTAATCATCCTGAATCAGAGCCGATGATTATTGGTCGCAATTTTCTGGTGAAGGTTAACGCTAATATCGGTAACTCTTCAATAACGTCATCCATTGAAGAAGAAGTAGAAAAGTTAATCTGGTCCACTCGTTGGGGGGCGGATACAGTCATGGATCTCTCCACTGGTCGTTATATCCACGAAACCCGCGAGTGGATCTTACGTAATAGCCCGGTTCCCATCGGTACTGTCCCTATTTATCAGGCACTGGAGAAAGTCAATGGCGTAGCAGAAAATCTCACCTGGGAAATGTTTCGTGATACCTTGCTGGAACAAGCGGAACAAGGGGTAGATTACTTCACCATTCATGCGGGTGTATTACTACGCTATGTACCGATGACAGCCAAACGCCTCACAGGGATCGTTTCCCGCGGTGGCTCCATTATGGCGAAATGGTGTCTATCTCATCATCAAGAAAACTTCCTCTACCAACATTTCCGCGAAATATGTGAAATCTGCGCTGCCTATGATGTTTCTCTATCATTGGGAGATGGCCTACGACCGGGATCTATTCAAGATGCCAATGATGAAGCCCAGTTTGCAGAGTTATATACATTAGGTGAACTAACCAAAATTGCCTGGGAATATGATGTTCAGGTGATGATCGAAGGCCCCGGACATATTCCTATGCAGATGATCCACCGCAATATGACGGAAGAATTGGAGCATTGTCACGAAGCCCCTTTCTATACCCTTGGTCCACTGACAACAGATATTGCACCGGGTTATGACCATTTCACTTCAGGTATCGGTGCCGCCATGATTGGCTGGTTTGGCTGTGCCATGCTCTGTTATGTGACACCGAAAGAACATCTCGGCCTGCCAAACAAAGATGATGTCAAGCAAGGGCTAATTACCTATAAGATTGCTGCCCATGCCGCCGATCTCGCCAAAGGTCATCCGGGTGCACAAATCCGCGACAATGCCATGTCCAAAGCGCGTTTTGAGTTCCGTTGGGAAGATCAGTTTAATCTGGCTCTCGATCCAGATACCGCAAGGGCCTATCACGATGAAACTCTGCCACAAGCCTCTGGCAAAATTGCGCATTTTTGTTCCATGTGCGGGCCAAAATTCTGCTCTATGAAGATCTCTCAAGAAGTACGCGATTATGCCGCCGGTATGGAACAGATGTCTGAAGAATTCCGCGCCCGTGGCGGCGAGTTGTATCACAACGCAGAGGATGTATCCCATGAACAATCTGTCTAACGCGCCATTTGCTCCGACTAAATACAGATTGGGGCTGTACCCAGTGGTAGGTTCGCTGGAGTGGATTTCTCGCCTGTTAAAGGTAGGAGTCACCACAATTCAGTTGAGAATTAAAGATCTGCCAGAAGATCAGGTGGAAGAAGATATTCAGCAAGCCATTATGCTCGGTCGCCAATATAACGCTCGCTTGTTTATTAACGACTACTGGCGACTAGCAATAAAACATGGTGCTTATGGGGTTCATCTGGGACAAGAAGATTTGGTTATTGCCGATTTAAATGCAATCCAAGCAGCCGGATTACGGTTAGGCATCTCTACCCACGATGAACAAGAACTGGCGCGGGCAAAATCTCTGCGTCCGTCTTATATTGCTCTTGGCCATATTTTCCCAACCACAACCAAAGAGATGCCATCCTCTCCACAGGGATTGAATACGCTGAAACAACAGGTAGAAAACACACCGGATTATCCTACTGTCGCCATCGGAGGCATCTCCCTGGAACGCATACCAGATGTCATTGCAACGGGAGTTGGCGGTGTGGCGCTAGTCAGTGCGATTACTAAAGCAAAAGATTGGCATCAGGCAACATCACAACTGCTCCATCTGGTTGAAGGCATTTAGTCGAAGGTATTGAGAGGTTCTTATGCTGAATGATCAAGAATTTATGCGTTACAGCCGACAACTACTGTTGGAAGATATTGGCCCTGAAGGGCAGGAAAAACTGAAATCTAGTAGTGTACTGATTGTTGGTCTGGGGGGGCTAGGTGCTCCTGCGTCCCTCTATCTGGCTGCGGCGGGTGTGGGAACAATTTATCTCGCTGATGATGACCAATTGCACATCTCCAATTTACAACGGCAAATACTTTACCGTACCGGAGATATTCCTTCTGCAAAAGCAGAACTCGCAGCCAATCAACTCAATGCACTGAATCCGCTGGTAAAAACAACTGTGTTTAATCAACGTCAGGATGTGGAATCCCTGACAAAAATCGTGAAACAGGTCGATCTGGTTCTCGACTGCTGTGACAACATGACAACCCGTCACGCTATCAATGCCGCTTGTGTGGCAATGCGAAAACCATTAATTAGCGGCAGTGCAGTCGGATTCAGTGGCCAACTGATGGTATTTGAGCCTCCTTACCCTCACGGCTGCTATACCTGTCTCTACCCTGATCAAGAAGAACCCCAGCGAAATTGCCGGACTGCGGGTGTATTAGGTCCGGTAGTCGGTGTCATCGGCACATTGCAGGCATTGGAAGCCATCAAAATGTTAACCGGGCTTCCCTCCCCATTAAGCGGCAAGCTTCAATTATTTGATGGTAAGCAGCAAAGCTGGAGCACATTACAACTCAGCCAGTCTAAGCAGTGCCCGATTTGCGGAGATATTGCATGAAAATTACGGTAAACGACCAGCCAATGGAGATTATCTCCCCTCTGGTTGTACAGCAATTGCTGGAACACCTTGAACGAATGCAACCGGGAACAGCACTTGCCATTAATCAAACCATTATTCCGCGCTCAGAGTGGAATACGTATCAGGTTAATGATGGGGATAGTATCCTTCTATTTCAGGCGATTGCTGGAGGTTGATATGTTAAAAATCGCTGATACTACGTTTAATTCCCGTCTGTTTACCGGCACAGGTAAATTTGCCAATTCAGATTTAATGATTCAGGCTATAAAAGCCTCTGGCAGCCAACTGGTCACAATGGCGATGAAACGAATTGATCTACAAGGAGGCAACGACGCTATTCTGGCCCCACTACAGAAACTCGGCGTTAAATTACTGCCAAATACTTCCGGGGCAAAAACTGCCGAAGAGGCCCTATTCGCTGCCCGTCTGGCCCGTGAAGCGCTGACAACAAACTGGATAAAACTTGAAATCCATCCTGATGTGAAATACTTATTGCCTGATCCGGTCGAAACCCTTAAAGGTGCTGAAATGCTAGTCAAAGACGGATTTATCGTTCTGCCATATTGCAGTGCTGATCCGGTTTTGTGTAAACGTCTGGAAGAAGTGGGTTGTGCAGCGGTCATGCCTTTAGGCGCACCGATTGGCTCTAATCAAGGGCTACTAACCCGAGATTTCCTTCGAATCATTATTGAACAAGCACAAATACCCGTCATTGTTGATGCAGGAATCGGCGCACCAAGTCACGCACTGGAAGCGATCGAACTAGGCGCGGATGCTGTATTAGTTAACACCGCTATTGCCGTTGCACGTAATCCAGTAAAAATGGCTCAAGCCTTCAAAGTGGCAATTGAAGCGGGCGAGCTATCCTATGAAGCTGGCCTGGCAAGTCCAAAACAACATGCTGTTGCATCCAGCCCACTGACTAATTTTCTGGGGGTGCTCTAATGGCTAATAATCTTATGATTAGTAGCTTTAGTCACCGCTGGCGACAATTAGACTGGGATGACATTACCCTACGCATTAACAGCAAAACTGCTCAGGATGTTGAACGAGCATTGAACAGCAGCAAACTAAATTTGGATGATTTGATGGCACTGCTCTCACCAGCAGCGAAACCATACATAGAACCGCTGGCACAACGAGCACAGAAACTGACTCGTCAACGCTTTGGTAATACTGTTGGTTTTTATGTACCACTTTATCTCTCCAATTTATGTGCTAATGATTGCACTTATTGCGGGTTCTCAATGAGTAACCACATTAAACGCAAAACATTGAATAAAGATGAAATTATTGCGGAATGCCAAGCGATTAAAGCGTTGGGTTTTGACAATCTGCTATTAGTCACTGGAGAACATCAAGGCAAGGTAGGTATGGATTATTTCCGCCGTTACCTGCCACTTATCCGCGAACATTTCAGCTCAATAATGATGGAAGTCCAGCCACTGACTCAGGAAGAATATTCAGAGCTGAAAGCCCTGGGACTGGATGGTGTGATGGTTTATCAAGAAACTTATCATGAGCCAACTTATCGACTTCATCATCTGAAGGGAAGGAAGCAGGATTTTCACTGGCGACTGGAAACGCCAGATCGCCTTGGTCATGCCAAGATCGACAAAATCGGTTTAGGGGCATTGATGGGTCTCTCCAGTCACTGGCGAACAGACTGCTATATGGTGGCTGAACATTTATTCTTTTTGCAACGCACATACTGGCAGAGCCGTTACTCAATTTCATTTCCCCGTTTGCGGCCTTGTGCCGGAGGTATTGAACCTGCATCATTAATGAATGAAGCTGAACTGGTACAACTGATTTGTGCTTTTCGTCTATTTGCGCCAGACGTAGAACTTTCTATTTCTACCCGTGAATCTCCATTCTTTCGCGATCACGTCATCCCACTGGCAATCAACAATGTCAGTGCTGGTTCAAAAACCCAACCCGGTGGTTACGCAGATAATAGCCATGAAGAATTGGAGCAATTTATTCCGCATGATAACCGTTCTGTTTCTCAGGTCGCGGACGCATTAATTAAAGCGGGGTTACAACCTGTCTGGAAAGATTGGGATGGTTATTTAGGCCGATAATTTAACAGGGATTTATCGTAAGGAAAGGACTCCTATCTGATAATACTTGATTAATGTTATACCCTTCATCTTTCAAGTTGCTACTTTGTTGGCTGCTTTCACTTACCCCAGTCACATCGTTATCTATGCTCCTGGGGAGGCGTTCACTTGCCGCCGCGCTGCAATTTGAAATCTATTGGGTATATAACGCTTTTTTATCAAATGACTTGTAAATTTTTTAATAAATTAAATAAAAAATAACCGAAATCGAAAAATCATTAATATAATAAAATTAAAGATAATTTACTCTCCATTGAGAAAGTTTAATCTATTTTCATAATATTACTGATATTTCATTCTGTTTTTAATTTTATTTGAGATAAAAAAGAACAATATTTACACTAATAAGATAAAAACCCATAAGAATTAAACAATTAAAATATTTTATTAAAAAACAATAAAGTATTAAAGTAAAACAATGACAATTGATATTTATTATTAATATACAATCTGATATTAAATGAGGTAATAGGTATGCTCACTATATATTGGTAATTACATCCATTTATTTTTTATTAATTGACACAAATTACAACTCTCCACCAACAAAAAATACAATTGAGTATTATCCTATTATTGATAAAGTGCCCCCCCGAAAAACAAAGCGATTAAAGAAATTAAACTCATTCCTATTCATTTAAAAAGGACTAATATATGAACGTACAAGAAATCCTGAATAACGAAGATTATTCTGATAATAAGAAACTCTCTTATAAAGAATTGGTTAACGGCTCATTCGAAGAGGGATATAACGGCTGGAGAATCCCAGCCCCTGAATCAATAAACATCTTATCTGAAGATGGTATTCACTTTATCAGAATCCAAAGCGTTACTGGTTCTGGCGTCATTGATCAAATCATAGAAGGACTAGAACCTAACACTAAATATAAGCTAACAGGTACAGCGCGCGTTTCAGCAGAATGGGCCTCATCAGCTTATTTTGGTTTACAGAGTCGCACAGATGGCCCCAACTCTTTTGCTGTAAACAGCACCAATTTTACAACTGGCTCAGTAGAATTAAGCACAGATCAAGAAGGACTTTTACGCGTTTACTTGTTGAAAGACCAAGTTGGCCATCGACCAGACGGAGAAACCGCTGACTTCACCGGTTTTATTTTAGAGAAAGCCTAAATATTTAGCTTCGACATAGTTTGATATTAAAACGCCCGCAGCTCACTGCTCCGGGCGTTTTAAGGCTTATTCCAGTAGGCACAATTCTTTGAAATAGCCTTGGTCAACTTAAATCATGCAATGGTTTTTTTATTGGCGGTGTAAGCCTGAAATCAGAAAACCGCACTTGTAATCCATGCCGTTCTGGAGAACAACACATTGCGCCAACAAAGACACGTTGTTTACCCTCAAAAAAAGGAGATAGTCTTAATAGTGGCCATAGTAAACCATCAACAGAATATTGAAGCCTTAAATACCCTTCTTCACAGGTCAGGCGTAACCAGAATTTATTGCAATTACCGGGAAATACTCCCATAGACCAATCAGAATGATTACGTGTCAATACACTACCAATCGTGGCCTGACCATCAGAATATTCAATTCCCCCTTTCAGCCAATGTTTCTCATCGACTAATAACATGACTCCCGCTTGATCGTATAAATGTTCAAAACAGCCTTCAATACAGAGTTGAAAGGTGAAATCATCCTCAATATAACGACCAAAAACATGACCATTATGACGTTCAAAGCCATACCATGTTTGTTGCCAAAAGTCGGTTTTATGATCTGTAGTGACATCAAGCCAGTCGCTTCCACATTTCCAATCAACTGGTTCATTAAGCCAATGATATTGTGACAAACTCATAGAAACTCCTCCTGTTATCTTCCGCTTGAATGAACAAATTTATATCCTGCAAGTAAGGAAACAGAGAGTAAAGCAACACACGCAAAAGCACCATGTAATGTCACAATATGCGCTACCCCACCAATAATGGCAGGTCCCAACAAGATCCCTGAATATCCCATGGTAGAAACCGCAGCAACTGCCAGCGAGTCAGGCATAATTTTCTGTTGTCCAGAAGCGGTAAAAAGCATTGGAGCGATATTAGATAATCCTGCACCAACCATTAAGAAGGAAAGTCCCAGTATCGTTGCTGTTGATGCTGAGTAAATAAGGATAAATCCAGAAGTAGCTAATAAAGCACTACTAATAAAAACTCGTCTGTGTCCATAAAGGGCAATGATCTTATCACCTAAAAGGCGACCGGATGTCATAGCAATAGCAAAAAGGGTATAACCTATCCCGGCCTGATGGCTGCTAATATTATGCACGCTGGTTAATAATATACCGCTCCAATCCAGCATTGATCCTTCCATAATATAGGCAACAAAACAGAGAAAACCCAACAAAATAACGACTCCACGGGGTACAGCAAAGAATGGTGTATTACCCGATTCTGCTTCGTTCAATAATCCACTCCATGCAGGCAGCAGCAACAGAATAATAAGTAGCACCGCCATGATCGTCACCTGAAAAGGTGATACTCCCAGATACAATAATGCACTAACCGAGCCAGCACCGGCTATTCCCCCCAGACTGAACAATGCATGAAAACCAGACATGATTGACCGCTGGGCCATTTTCTCAACCATGACAGCATGGATATTTACCACAACATCCATTGCACCAATGCCAGCACCAAAGATAAATAGAGCACAAGCCAGCGTCAGCGGTGTAGGTAATACGCTTAGCCCTGGCAACATCACTAACACCAATAAGGTACATAAAGTAAAAATTTGTCGGCATCCGAAACGTGCTGCTAACATTCCAGCCATCGGCATCATAATGAAAGAACCGATACCGAATGCCAGCATTAGGAGCCCCATAGCACCATTATCAAGTTGCAGACGTTCTTTAGCTAAAGGAATGAGGGGAGCCCAACTTGCAAGGCTAAAACCAGCAATAAAAAAAGCGGCACGTGTCGCCATAATGGGTTGTTTTACCAAAGAGACAATATTCTGATCAGACAACTCATGTTCCTTCTATATAAATAAAATGCCCTCCGATATGACTAATAATGGAGGGCATTAAGTTACACAAAATTAATTTTAGAAAATTGCGGAATATCTGTCAGCGCCCCAATAACACGGGTTGCTTGCTGATATTGCTCTGCAACGGATAACGCATGAGGCCAGGCATATACATAGGGAATACCCGCCAGTGTTGCTGCTGTAATCCCTAAATCCGTATCCTCAATTACTAATGTCTGATGAACATCCATAGACTTCAATTTCAACATAGCAAGATAAGGATCGGGATTAGGCTTAGTCCTCACAACATCGTCACCAGAGATCAACGCCGGGCTTTCGCGCAGCTCCAATAATCCAATATTAGCCAAGCATACTTCCCGCGGCGCAGTAGAGACAAAGCCAAAAGGGATATTGTGCTGTTGTAAAGCTGATATCAGCTCAGAAATTCCCGGACGAAGATAACTTCGAGACAGCTTATCCTTATAAACAGAGACAATTTGGACGGTGATCGCTTCCTGCTGCTGAGCGGGAACGCCAATGTAATTCAACGTTTCTTCTAAACTCAGACCAATAAGTTGCTGCGGTTGCACATGATGCGTGTAATCAGGTGCTAAAGCACGAAGAACATCAAAGTGCAGTTGTTCACTGTCAACGATGACCCCATCAATATCAAAAATCACATTAAAGTTATCCATGTGAAAAATTCCATTACTTGAGATCAGAAATACGGATCAATACTTTACAGTTTGGGGTAGAGAGCGGTTTTTGGGTTTTGCCCGCAATATCACAACCCACAGTGAGAAAAGCCTGCAAGTAATCATTAAAATCAAAAACCTGACTGACCAGACGACCTGCCGGAATAACCCTATCACGGATCATAGTATAAGCACGTTCAAAGCTGTTATTCAGAGAATCAATCGAACCAATGACTGAAAGACTCTTATCGGCAATTTTAAGGATATCAAGATTGGCATGTTTATCTTTAAGTGCAACATTCAACAATTTCCCTCCGGGAGCCAAATGTTCGAAAACGTACTCAGTTAGCTGACCGGTAGTATCCACACATAGATCGATAAGCGCCGATTTGTCACCATATTGTTGTGTTAAAGCTTCATCAAAATCAGTATACAACTCACATTCTGGCGGCAAATTTTCTCTGGCAAACTGAACACGACTTTCGTTTTTCTCGACCATGAAAGCCTTAACACCTCTTGCGTGTAAAGCCCAAATATAGAGCATCCCCATTGGGCCTGCCCCAGTGACCGCTGCACGAATATTAGTGTGAGTAATCGCCAGCTTATCGACACCGGTCAATGTGCAGCTAAGTGGTTCAGTCAGAGATGCCTCTTCCATACTGACATGATCATCCAGTTTTATCAGGGCACTCTCTTTAGCCAGATACTGCTCAGCAAATGCCCCGTCATAGGAAACTCCAGCTTCGGTTCCCAATTTTCTTTCGCAATGATTTGGACTTCCTGTCTGGCACATCCGGCAGTGTCCACAGGAATAGGTTGGGTTGATCACCACACGATCACCCACGTTAAAACGAGTTACACTCTCTCCTATTTGAGCAACAACACCTGTTGTTTCATGACCCAGAGTAGTTCCCGGAATGGCAACAGGATAAGATCCGGTGATAATCCCAACATCTGTACCACAAACACCACACACCGCAATATCAACGACAACATCATCAGGCTCAACACAGCGTAACGGTTCAACATCCCGGATTTCAACATCCCACACGCGATTAAATTTCAGTGCTTTCATTATGCTACCTCCTTGTTGTCCAGCATCCCTAAAGTCAGATCAGTAAAAGTTAGATCAAGTTTATGCAGAATTTCGTTTAAATGTTCCTGAGTACAAATTAACGGCGGACGAACTTTAAGTGCACGGCCTTTACCATAACGAGAGCCACGGATAATTAAGTTATGAGAATTCGCTATTGCAATCGCTTGTGCCGCAAATTCCGGTGATGGCGTATCAAAGCCAAACATATAACCAACTCCCCTGACACCAGTAATTTCTGGATATTTATGTTGTAATGCTAATAAGCCATCACGCAAATAAGCTTCGTTACGCTGCACATTCTCCAGAACATGTTCGTCTTCGATGATATCGATAATTTCGTTGAGAGCGGTTAATGAAAGGGGATTAGCGCCTGATGTACTAGAATGTTCGAATGATTCCAATACATCCAATGAACTGCGCATCAGCACACCACCAGTCGGAATACCGATACCACCAGCGCCTTTAGCAAAGACAATAATATCTGGTTCTAGCTCTTTAGCGTAACCGGTTGAGGCGAAGAATGTCCCTGTGCGTCCAAACCCAGTCTGCACTTCATCTGCAATAATAATAATATTATGTTTATGGCAGATCTCTCTGATCTTACGGTAAAAATCAACAGGGAAAACGATATTTCCGCCATTTCCCTGGATAGGTTCAATGATTAAGCAGGCAATATTGTCATTTGACCCCAATTGGATAAATTGTTCCAGGTCAAAATACTGATTTGGCTCTGTGTTCGGCCCCAATTCAGACATGACACTGGCAGGAGTCGGAACTTTTAAAGAACCATCAATATTGACATGGAAGTCTTTAATTCTAAAAGCATTACCAGAAATTTGTGCTGTGGCTAAAGATTGACCATGATGAGCCAGAAAGAAGGAGATAACCCCAGACCGACCTGTTGCTTTTTGAGCAATACGAATTGCACACTCAACCGCACCAGAGCCGGAAACATCGCGCAACCATATCTTATTAATGCCTTCAGGGGTATGTTTAACTAATTTTCCCAAAATATATTGGGACATTTCATGAGTATAAGCTGAACTTAGATGTATACATCTATCGATCTGCTGTTTTAATTTTTCTGCTATTCTGCGATTAGTGTACCCAAGTGGAAGGTTAAATGTTCCCGAAGCCGCATCAATATACTTTTCACCATCTATTTCTAGATAAGGGCCGTTTCCAACAAAGCGAGAAAGCATATCTTCAAACCGTTTTCCATTTTCCATGATCTTATTACCTTAATTAACCATTTCTAACCATAAGAAAGCACAATAATCTTTAACAGATAAGAGAATATTGACTTAAAATTAATTTAGATCAACAAAAAACCCACAAGCACCCAAAAAACATTTAAAAAATTAAAGTATTTTGTATAAAATACTTTATTATTTTGAATGAATAGTCAATTACAAACAGAACTGCTGGTTCATATGGTTAGTGACAAGAAATTATGTTTAAAATCCTGTGAAACTGTGCCAAAGATTTTCCATCTTACAGCTCTGCTGAGGCGATAAGGGCATTTTATGGCCTGAGACTATTCTCTGATAGGTGATGAAATGTATTAAAAGATTCCTGATCATTTCTGATTTGCCAGAAACGGTGTGCTTTTTTATCTGAAGATAGCCAGACTCTCGACCGATATAAAAATACCCACACGAGCTAGTTGGTTTACACCGATGAATAGCTCGTATAAAGTTCAGGCTTTAAAAAAAGTAAAGGGTTTAATCCGTGCGCGATCCTTGAACATACCTATCGCCAGCTTGAAATGACTTGCCAATAGTATGGTGTATCCAAGATCTTTGGTCGTGCTAAAGAATGAATTCCACTAAGCCTATTTGCCAATAAAACCACCACCACTTATTGAAATATAAAAAGAATACACATGCGAAATTACATTCTTCTACTACTTAGTCTGGTCCTTTTTGGACCGCTAGGTATCGATTTGTTTTTACCTACAATTCCTACCATCGCTGAAGATTTTCAGGTTAATAATGAAGTTATTCAGTCGACGATTTCTTTATTTCTGTTAATCATGGGGCTGGGGCAATTAATTGCCGGACCACTGGTAGATAAATTTGGCCGTCGGCCTGTTGCCTTAATTGGTATCACTTTATACATCCTCGGTTCTATGATCGCAGCACTTTCAACCCATTCCGAAGTCTTTATCGCTGCGCGGATTATTCAAGGATGTGCTGTCTGCTGTACCAGTGTCGTCTGCATCAGCGGTGTACGCGACCGCCTGAACGGTGACGAAGCAGCTAAAGCCTACGGTTTTCTTAACAGTACGTTGAATATTGTTCCTGCTTTCGCTCCATTGCTCGGTGGTCTTTTAGCTGAAATTTTTAATTGGCGGGCACCATTCTGGTCTCTGGTCTGCTACTCCGTTATTGTATTGTTTATTATTGCTACCTGGCTGCCAGAAACGCGCCCTGCAAACACCAAGCAAATTCATGGGCTTCCACTGAAACAATATTATCAAATTCTCAGCAATGCTCGATTTATGCATTTTGCACTGGTTAACGCCGTCGTCATGGGAATAGTAATTACTTATATTTCATTTGCACCAACGGTGCTCATGACTGAAGGCCATATCTCACCACTAATATTTTCATTGATTTTTGGTGGCAACGGACTCTGGACTATGATCGCTTTCCTGATCGCCAATAAAATCATTCATCGAGCTGGCCGTCCTTTCTGCTTGCTATTAGGTTCAATTTTGATAGCACTGGGTAGCCTATCTCTATTCTCAGGAATATATCTGCTGCCAAACGTAGCCAGCCAACACTGGTTAAGTTATATGTTGCCAGTTGCTTTCGCTTGCGCAGGTCTTGCGTTTGTTATGGGGCCCGCGACCAGTTATGCACTGGAACCTTATTCTGACGAGGCGGGAATAGCTTCTGCATTAGTAGGATTCATCCAAATGGCTATTGGCTCCATCATATCGTTGATAGCGATGGTGCTACCATTTTCCCCTAAACAGTCTCTGATGCTGGTGATGCTACTAGGTGCCCTGTTGGCTCTATCAGCACGTTCACTAAGTCATAGCCTTAAGGGACAAATCGTCTCTCTAAGGTCCTAACATCTATCGCACAGAAATGACTCCGAGAAATGATTTTGTACACCGGAATGACTGGGAAAATGGAAGAAGAAAACACACCAAGTAAGCTGTTTCTATCGGCTGCGCTCTTTATAAATCATGTTCCGTGACGAGTCACACGCCTAACCCCATCATCTGCATCAGTTGCTGAGCCTGCTGAATCGCCTCCTGGCGATTCGCAATCCCCAGCTTCTGATACAGATTCCGTATATGGGTCTTAATGGTTGTCGTTGCTACATCCAACTCCGCAGCAATCTGATCATTGCTGTAACCTGAATAAATCAGCCCCAAGACCTGCCATTCACGCTGAGTAAGTGGACTATTGCGAATAAGCTCTGGAACATCAGGATGTGTCAGCAACTGTGTGACAAAGCTTTCGTCAAAATGAGCAAATTTATGGCGATGTTGACGGTTGATATCCCGCAGAATACGCTGAGCCCGATGCAACTCCAGTTCAGACAGGGTATTGAGTTGAATAAGTTGGCGTAACTGCTGGGCCATCAACTCGCCTTCAATCACAAAATGGCTGACAAACCCTGTTCGGTTAGCCAGAGCCAATGCCTCTATAAGGACACTCTGCGCTTCACCTTTTCGCCCGGTGTGCCAATAAAGCAAATTACATAACAGTAGATTTCGGTTCAGATCGCTTATTAGTTGCAATTCCCTGGCATGTTGATTCAGTGTATCCAAAATGGGTTCGGCTTCATCATACAAACCAAGCAAGATCTGAGCACGGGCAATATTACGCCACTGACCCTGATTAAAATGGTTATTCACGCTTTCTGGTCGCTCGGTCTGTGCCAACCACCGAATAGCGGCGCTTTTATCTTCCATACTCTGCCAAATAATGACTCGTAGTTTGTCAGTATTTGTTCGCCAGTCTCTGTGATATTGCCCATTATTCAATAGGTTTTCACAACGAGCCAGATAACGCCTGGCATTATCAATATCTCCTCGGGTCAAAGAACATTTAGCCAGTTGTGTTAAGCATTGTAACTGCTGTTGAGGTTGGAAGTTGGCCAACACATCCAAACCACGACGTGCTGCTTCTTCAGCTTCATCAAGACGGGACCAACACCACAAAAGTTGTGAGCGGATACGTAACAGGAATTCATGCATCGGAAGCTGCTCCAGATGCTGTTCCCGAATCAATTCAAATGCCTTATTCTGCATTTCATAAGCCGTCTGCAAGTACCCCTGGGCCAGTAAAATCTCACTTTGCTGTAAAAGTGCCCACAAAGTATAGTGGTGAACGTGGAAACAGCGTGCGAGCTGCTCGGTTTGTTGCATTCGCATCAACGCGTCCGCCAGTTCACCTCTACAATGTAATACTTCACCTTCCACTGAGGTCGCGACAATACGACTGTATTCATTCTGAGGAAGCAGTGTCGCCAAAGCTTTTTTTGCCAGCTTATCAGCCATCTCCGGCTTGCCACTATTGATAGCCACCTGAGCCCGCAGAGCGTCGAACTCAGCCAATAGATCCGGCTCAATAGCAATTTGTTTCTGTTGCAGCGCCTGTTCCGCCTGGTTCAACAGTGTATTGACCTCTGAGTAACGGTGCTGGCTTTGAGCCAGCCAAGCCTGAAGCAACACCAGACGCGGACTCTCCAACAATTGCTCATAAGGCAGCGCATTCATGCACTCTTCCAACAAAGATAGCTCACTGTGGTTAAACAACGCCCAGGCATGTTGCAACAAAATATCACGCAACATGGCAGTGTCGCCCGCAGCCAGCGCATGATGAATAGCCTCACCCGGATATCCCTGAACCAACCAGCCTTCTGCGGCAGCACAATGCAACTCCGGCAATTGCAACGCCATTTCCCACTGACAGCGCTGACGTAAAAATGAGGCAAAAAGTGGATGAAAGCGGAACCATTCGCCAGAATCGTCCATACGCTGGATAAACAACCCCTGGCGCTCGGTTTCTTCAAGACGCTGTTGACCATTCTCTTCGCCGGTAAGACGAACGATCAAACCATCATTCATAGAGCGCAAAATAGAGCTGCGCAACAAAAATTCACGGGTTGATTTATCCACCTGATTCAATACTTCATCCACCAAATAGTCGGAAAGATGGCTGGCGTTAATGCCCGATAAACGTTTAGCCGACAATTCAGCGGCATCACACGACTGCCGCGCTGAAAGCGCAATCAGCTGAAGCGCCGTTGCCCAGCCAGCCACTTCGTTGCACAGGCGTTTACAATCGTCGGCGTCAAGCGATGGGGTCAAACGCTTGTCAAAAAATTGCTGGGTTTCCTGGTGATCAAAAGCCAGTTGCTGACTATCGATTTCCAGCAATTGCTCACGCACACGCAGATTGGCAATCCCAAGAAAAGGTAAATTACGTGATAAGATCGTTAAAGTAAGATTCTCAGGCTGATGACGCAGGAAAAACCTCATGGCCTCATGAATAACATTATTCATAATCAGATGATAATCATCAATCACCAGGAAAATCGGACGCTGCCACTCATTGAGTTCAATAAACAATTGAGCAAAGAGAGCAGGTAAATTGGCATATTGGTGTTTTTGGGCTAGCACTTCACTTTTAACGCAGTGCCCCTGCGTAGCTTGTTGTAACGCCGCGATAAGATAGCTAGCAAAACGTTCCGGTTGGTTATCACTTTCATCCAAAGAATACCATCCCAGATTATCCTGCCCGACCGCCCATTGAGAGACTAATGTAGTTTTGCCGTAACCAGCGGGACTAGTTATTAACACAAGACGATAGTTAGACGACTCATTCAGTCTGATTAACAAGCGCTTACGCAAGACCGTATTATTCAGACGAACAGGACGACTCAGTTTTGATGGGATAAGCATTAATTTCCGTGCCCAATAAGAAGCAATAAGTAAAACCTGTGCTGGAACCGTGTGTAATGATTATTAGATAATTTATTTCACGACCCGTAATCCCAACCAAATTTAGTGAAATACACAGCCTTTGCAAACAGGTTTACGACCCCCATGTATTAAGTTGCGCACCCTATCACATTCTTGAACAGCAAATTCCATCTTCCACTGATAAGTTGTGGAAGCGATTAGCAAATTTCCTCATCGATCCCCAGACAGAAAATGGCTTTAATGGACACCAACATGAAGCAAAATATGATTACTGACTACGCCCTTTTACTCCTCCCTGACTAATACCGCTCCAGGATGATGCTTTAGATCCTGAGAGCATTCAGCATAGTGTCTAAATTTTCCTTTTCAGCTACAGGATGAAGACTCCATGCAACAGTCCAGATTAGATAAAGCCCAGTTTCAGGCTACGCTGACACGTCAATGGCAGCGCTTTGGCCTCGGTTCAGCACAGGAAATGACTCAGCATCAGTGGTGGCAAGCCGTTAGTACGGCTCTGTCAGAGCTGTTGCCTGCATGCCCTGTCATCAATCATTCCGACCAACAACGCCATGTGAACTACATCTCTATGGAGTTTCTGATTGGTCGTTTGACCGCAAACAATCTACTTAACCTCGGTTGGTATGAAGACGTTCAGGATTACCTGGCAGAAGAAAATATCGTCCTGAGCGATCTTCTGGAACAGGAAACAGACCCCGCATTAGGCAACGGCGGACTAGGACGGCTTGCCGCCTGTTTTCTCGACTCTATGGCAACGGTTAATCAGCCAGCAATTGGTTATGGCCTAAATTATCAATACGGCCTATTCCGCCAATCTTTTGAGCAAGGACAGCAGATTGAAAAACCAGACAACTGGGAGAGAGAATCCTATCCTTGGTTCCGCCACAATGCCCAGTTGGATGTTGAAGTTAATATTGGTGGCAAAGTCGTTAAAACAGCTGATGGACGCGAAACCTGGATTCCTGAATTTACCTTAATTGGGGAAGCCTGGGATCTACCGATTATTGGTTACCACAATAACGTTACCCAACCACTGCGCCTGTGGCAAGCAACACATGCTGATCCATTTGATCTCTCCCTATTCAACGACGGGCAGTTCCTGAAAGCGGAACAGCAAGGTGTTGAGGCCGCCAAGCTGACGAAAGTTCTCTACCCGAATGATAACCACCAAGACGGCAAACGTCTGCGCTTAATGCAACAGTATTTCCAGTGTGCCTGCTCTGTAGCAGATATTCTGCGCCACCATCATCTGGCAGGCCGCAAAATAGAAGATCTGCCTAAATATGAAGTTATCCAGCTTAACGACACCCATCCAACGATTGCCATCCCTGAAATGATGCGCATCCTGCTGGATAAACACCAGATGAGTTGGGAAACGGCATGGGAGATAACCAGCCATACCTTCGCCTATACCAACCACACCCTGATGCCAGAAGGTCTGGAATGCTGGGACGAGCATCTGGTGAGTCATTTGCTACCGCGCCATTACAGCATTATTCAAGAAATCAACCTCCGCTTCAAAAAACGGGTGGAACAAACCTGGCCAGACAATCAAGCGGTATGGGAAAAATTAGCGGTACACTATAACCATCAGGTGCGAATGGCTAATCTTTGTGTTGTCGCTTGCTTTGCCGTGAACGGAGTAGCAGCATTACACTCAGCTCTGGTGGTTAAAGATCTTTTCCCAGAATATCATCAACTATGGTCAAACAAGTTTCATAACGTAACGAACGGCGTTACGCCGCGTCGTTGGCTCAAGCAGTGTAACCCCGCACTGTCAGGACTGATTGATCGTACACTTAACCGTGAATGGATTAACAATCTTGATACGCTTAAATTACTTGAACCCTATGCAGATGACTCTGCTTTTTGTGACGAGTACCGAGCAATCAAGCTGGGCAACAAGGTCCGCCTGTCCAATTATGTGAATAAAGTAATGGGGCTTAAGCTGGACCCAAATGCCATTTTTGATATACAAATTAAACGATTACACGAATATAAGCGTCAGCATCTGAACCTTCTACACATCCTGTCACTCTATAAACAAATTCAAGAAAATCCATCTTTGGATATCGTGCCACGTGTATTCCTGTTCGGTGCAAAAGCAGCGCCAGGTTACTATCTGGCAAAAAATATTATCTCTGCGATCAATCAAGCCGCAGAAAAAATTAATAACGATCCTATTGTCCGCGATCGCATAAAGATCGCCTTCATCCCCGATTACAAAGTTTCCGTCGCAGAGCTCATGATCCCAGCGGCTGACGTTTCAGAACAAATCTCCACTGCCGGCAAAGAAGCTTCCGGTACTGGCAACATGAAACTGGCACTGAATGGGGCCCTGACTATTGGTACATTAGACGGAGCAAATGTTGAAATTGCCGAACAGGTAGGAGACGACAACATTTTCATCTTCGGGCACACCGTAGAAGAAGTGAAAGCGTTGAAAGCTACCGGTTACGATCCATTGAAATTACTTCAGGAAAATCAGCTCCTGGACAACATACTCAAATCGCTGGCTAATGGGGAATTCAGCTACAGCGATAAACACGCATTTGACATGCTATTACACAGCCTAATTGATGGAGGCGACCCTTATCTGGTACTGGCCGATTTTGCCTCATACTGCGATGCGCATAAACGTATAGATACCTTGTACCGCGACACTAAAAGCTGGACACACAGCGCTATTCTGAATACTGCTCGAATGGGCATGTTCAGCTCTGACCGAACAATCCGTGATTATCAGCAACGTATCTGGCAAGCAAAGAGATAAGGAAAAATCATGGAGGAGAAAAGCCTCGATCATTTAGCGACCGAGGCTGGCATTGTCGCCAGCTATATTAATGCTTATGGAAAGCCACAAGCGATTCCAACGGAAACCCGACATCGATTATTAGAGGCAATAAGTGTAAACAAACCGGCCAACACGCCGGTATCACCCTTGCCGCCGGTAAAAGTTTTTACTCAAGGACAGAGCTTCACTATCACGCTAAAAAATGAAGAGAACTACCAATGGCGGATACGAACAGAAGAAGGAGAAGAGTTTCAGGGACATTGCCGCCATAAACTGATACTCCCTAATACGCTTACACTGGGCTACCATTGCCTCACTCTAACGCAAGGAAGCCAATGCTGGCCTATGCAGATTATCGTGGCCCCCAAACGCTGTTATGAGCCAGATTCCCTGTTAAAGGGAGAAAAACTCTGGGGTGCCTGCGTGCAACTCTATACTCTGCGTTCAGAAACCAATTGGGGAATCGGGGATTTTGGTGACCTGAAATACATGCTAAAAGAAGTCGCGACACGAGGTGGCTCCTTCATCGGGCTGAATCCGTTGCATGCCCTGTATCCAGCCATGCCAGAAAGCGCCAGTCCCTACAGTCCCTCTTCACGTAATTGGCTCAATATCATTTATATTGATGTTAATCAGGTTGAGGATTTCAAATGTAGTGAAGAAGCACAGATATGGTGGCAAAAACAGACAACGCAGAACATGTTACGACATGCCCGCAACGCGGAATGGGTGGATTACACCACCGTTATGGCGTTGAAGATAGCAGCGCTGCGTCTGGCATATCAACAGTTCAATACCCGTCTAGAACTTGATTTTCAGCAGGTGTCTTTCCGCCAATTTATTATTCAAGGCGGAGAGTGTCTTTATTATCAGGGAGTCTATGATGCCCTGCACTACCAGCTATACGCTAAAGATAGTGCCTGTTGGGGCTGGCCAGCGTGGCCGGAAAAGTACAACAACCCACACAACGAAGCCGTACAAGCGTTTTGCCAGTCTCACGCGCAGGAAGTGGAATTCTTTCTCTGGCTACAATGGCTGGCCGATACTCAGCTTGCAGACTGCTTTGCACAGAGCCAGACAAGTGAAATGCCGATTGGACTTTACCGCGATTTGGCTGTTGGCGTAGCCGAAGGAGGAGCAGAAACCTGGTGCAACCGGGCTGTCTACTGCACCAAAGCGTCCGTGGGAGCGCCACCGGATGCTCTGGGACCACTGGGTCAAAACTGGGGCCTACCACCGATGAATCCTCATGTTTTGCAAACCCAGTCTTACCAACCTTTCATTAATTTGCTGCGCACAAATATGACCTACTGCGGCGCGTTACGCATTGACCATGTTATGTCGATGCTCAGGCTTTGGTGGATTCCCTATGGTGAAACTGCCGACAAAGGGGCATATGTACACTACCCAGTTGATGATCTGATGGCAATTCTGGCACTGGAAAGTCAACGCCATCGCTGTATGATCATTGGCGAAGACTTGGGTATCGTGCCGGAAGAAATTGTGGGCAAATTGCGCGACAGCGGCGTTTATTCTTATAAAGTGTTCTACTTTGAGCGTCATGGCAATGGGGAATACCGCGCACCTGAGAATTACCCGACACAAGCAATGGCGACCATAACCACTCATGATTTACCTACTTTGCGTGGATTCTGGCAAAGCGACGATTTGACACTTGGGGAATCTCTCAAGTTATATCCGGATAAAGACCTGCTTCAAGAGTTATATACCGAACGTCAAGCCAACAAACAAGGGTTATTAGAAGGCTTACATCGCTACGGCTATATCCCAGAACACATCAGCCACATTGCAAAAGAGGTAGCAATGTCACCCGTGATAAATCAGGGATTACATCGTTATATTTCTCATAGCACTTGCTCACTGCTGGGGTTGCAACCCGAAGATTGGCTGGATATGGATAAACCTGTCAATGTTCCAGGCACAATAATGGAATACCCTAACTGGCGACGTAAATTGAATACCACATTGGAAAGCATGTTCGATGATGATCATGTCAACCAATTGTTGAAAGATGTGGATAAATGCCGTAAAAAAACAGGAACGGCCAGAGGCTAATTGCCGTAACGCCTATTTCTCCTGCGAAGGCGTTACCCTTTCCAGCTTAATAACTCCGATAAGCTGATAATCTTCAAGGGTGGTTTTAATCTAAACTATCCTTGAGATTATTGACTTTTGTGCCTCAACTATCACTGCTAAGTTTTCATTAATGAGAAAACAAATTTAATAAAACCCGTTTTTAACTATCAATATGTTTTTTTAAAATCTGGAAAAAATGGCACGCACATCATGAGAAAACAGATAAAAACTTTAATCATCAAAAGTAAAAATAAGTGATTAATGATTTTTTAAATCGGGTAAAAAATCAGATGCCATACTGACATTGAAAGATAAAACATTAAGATAAACGGGTTTTAAATTGATTAATGATATGACAAAATGACAGCGTTAACCAAATAACAAAGATATGATATTAAGACATTTAACAACATTAAAAATGATTAAAGAAATGGGCTTTACTCTTAATACCATTAGCTGATCTGCTAACCTTTCTGGTTTTAAACCTAAAAAATCAAATACAGGAAAAGTAAAAACAAGAAAACCTGAATATCAGTTTAATAAAAATAAAAAAGTTAAATACGTCTCAGAAAACGTAAAAACGGTTAAGTTTATAGTAACTATTCACAGAGAGTTGAAAAGAAATCAGTACATAAAAGAATATTATCCGAATAGATTGATATTCAGGTACTTTCTCACCGTCATTTTACCAAGCAAGCCATAAATCTATAGTCCCCCCTTTTTTGCAATCCTGATTTTGATTTATGTTGGGATTGCGTAAGTTCTATTCAGCGCCTGCTGAACCTAAAAAATCCGTCGGCTTCAAAAAACCATTTTTTATGTCAGGAGTGAGTGATTATCAACCAGGTAACCAAATAGGGGGTTTGATTAAGAAATGGATAAAAACAATGAATTACACTTTTATCATTTTATTAAAAATAATAAAAAAACGTATTATTTTTAGTGGCCTAATAAGCAATGTTAATGATTTTGATGTGATTTTATTTTTTGTTTTATTTTGTGATTTATATCATATTTTTAACGTAATTACAGGGATAAGTTACTTTAAAGATAATTATTTAAGTTATGCCGATATTAATTATCATATTTTGTTATCTAATTCCGTGGATTATTTTGAGCAAAGTGAGCCAGGATAAGCAATGTTATTGCAGGTTGATAGATAGCCGTCAGGTAGAAGATATTGTTCTCTACAATTGAATGGCTCCATAAATAGAATCAATAAATCATTACCCTATTTCTCCATTTAACCCTTGATCTACTACACATACACAGGAGTGCAATCTATGGCGACACCGAAAGCCATTAATTTTGTGAGGACTCGACGCTCATCATTAATCGCAGCCATTTTCCTGATGGCAACATCTGCAATTGGTCCTGGATTTATTACTCAAACCGCAACATTTACTGCAACTATGGGCGCATCCTTCGCGTTTGGTATTCTGGCGTCCATCGTAATTGATTTTTTTGTACAGCAGAACATCTGGCGTATTGTGACTTTAACCCGGATGCGGGCTGCGGATATTGCTAACGCGGCAATACCCGGTAGCGGCTATCTGCTGGCAATATTAGTGATATTTGGTGGCTTGGTTTTTAACATCGGCAATATTGCCGGTTCTGGCTTGGGACTAAATGCCTTAATCGGGCTGGAACCCAAGTTAGGAGGGTTATTGAGCGCGATCATGGCTATTTTTATCTTCTCATCTCAACGTGCAGGTATTGCCATCGACCGCATTATCATCGTTCTGGGCGTCGCCATGATCACCCTGACACTGTTTGTTGCTTATGTCTCCAACCCTCCGCTTGGCGAAGCATTACGGCAAACAGTTTTACCTGACAATATTAATTTTGCCACTATCACCACGATTGTTGGCGGCACAGTTGGCGGTTATATCTGTTATGCCGGGGCGCACCGTTTATTGGATAAAGGTGTTGCCGGAATTGAAAATATTCAGGCAGTTTCCCGTGCTGCAACCAACGGTATTTTGGTGGTTGGCCTGATGCGTTATATCCTGTTCCTTGCCATTCTTGGCGTAGTCTCCAGCGGAGTGATAATCGACATCTCCAGCAAAGATGCAAACCCGGCATCACAAGCATTTCAGGCCGCAGCCGGGCAATTTGGTTTACGTATTTTTGGCTTGATCCTTTGGGCAGCAGCAATCACCAGTGTGATCGGTGCCGCTTACACTTCTATTTCCTTTATTACCGTATTTAGTCAGAAATTCACTGAACGTAAGCGCAATATTACAACCATTATATTTATCGCCATCTCTCTCCTGATCTATATTGTTTTAGGGACACCTCCCGCTGCTCTGTTGGTTTTTGCCGGTGGCTTTAATGGGCTGATCCTCCCTATCGGGCTAACCATTTTTATTTATGTCGGCTGGTGTCGAGCAGACCTGATGCAGGGCTATCACTACCCGCGTTGGTTGTTATGGCTGGGAGCAATTACCTGCGCTCTAACCTGGTACATGGGTTTTATGTCTATAGAACCTATCTTTTCGTTTCTGAAAACAGCTTGAGGAAGATAACAATGATGAAAACCATCGATTTAAATAGCGATCTTGGTGAAGGTTTTGGTCAATGGAAGATGGGTGACGATAACGCCATGCTAAGTATTGTCACCAGTGCCAATGTAGCGTGTGGATTTCATGCGGGTGATCCCGCCGGGATTCTTCAAACCCTAAAAGCAGCCCATAAAAATCAGGTCGTTATTGGTGCTCATGTGTCTTATCCCGATCTTGTTGGATTTGGCCGCCGTAATATGGATATTGCCAGTGATGAGCTGATCGCCGATGTTATCTATCAGATCGGCGCCCTAAAAGGGCTGGCAGCCGCAGCCGGAACTACCGTAAGTTACGTTAAACCTCACGGCGCCCTGTATAACACCATTGCCAATAATGAGTATCAGGCACTTGCAGTTATTACGGCGATTCGTGAAGTGGATGACAATTTAGCGCTGGTTGGGTTAGCAAGCTCAAAAATATTGGATCTGGCAAGGGAAAAAGGCTTGTGTACCATTGCCGAAGCTTTTGCCGATAGAGCTTATACCCCACAAGGTACGCTAGTCTCTCGGCGGGAAAAAGGCTCAGTACTGCACGATGCCAATGTGGTCGCTCAACGAATGTTGCAATTGGTGACAGAAGGTGGTGTTGAAGCGATTGATGGCAGCTTTGTACGCATTGAAGCTGACTCTATCTGTGTACACGGTGACAGCCCCGGTGCGGTGGAAATGGCCCGTCAGGTGAAAATGACATTGCAACAAGCCGGAATCACCATACAGCCGTTTATTCAAACGTGTAAATAATTTGGATGGCATCACGCACCGTTTTACATGCTTATTTCAATGCTGCTTGATATCCAGGAGTATTCCGTGCGTTTTCTACCGGTTAATTTGAATGCCATTATTGTTGAACTTTACGATTTGGATGAAACACTGGCTTTATTTGATTCACTTAACGCCAGTCCAATTTCAGGAGTAGAAGAAATTATCCCGGCAGCCAGAACACTGCTGATTCGGTTTCGTCCTCATGTTGTTGCCGCCAGCCAACTTGCCATAGAAATCAACAGCCGCAACCTGAATACACGCGATAGAACAACAGGCAAACTCGTTGAAATCCCAGTGTATTACACTGGTGAAGATCTGGCTGAAGTCGCGGATATCCTCGGAATAACCATTAAAGAAGTCATTAAACGGCATACAGAAAATGAATACACTGTTGCTTTTACGGGTTTCGCTCCCGGATTTGCTTATTTAGTGGCAAATTCTGATGTTTTGCGGGTTCCCCGCCGGATGACCCCACGTGCTCGTATCTCTGCGGGATCGGTAGGGCTAGCAGGAGAATTTAGTGGTATATATCCACAAGCCAGCCCTGGGGGATGGCAAATCATCGGTATCACGCCAGAACGCATGTGGGATCTCTTACGCAATCCCCCTTCCCTGTTACAACCGGGCTTTCGGGTACGTTTCAGAGATAAAGGCAAAGGCACAACAGTCACCATTACCAAGCCTGAAAGCCTAATTGCTCCCACAGATATCATCTCTTCACAGGTTGATAAACACCTATCTCTGGCAATCTTATCAACTGGGATACAAACGCTTTTTCAGGATTTGGGCCGTTCCGGGCAGGCTGGTTTAGGAATTTCTGCGGCTGGCGCACTGGATAAAACAGCGCTGCGAAGTGCAAATCGTATCGTCGGTAATCCTTCCGATAGCGCATGTCTGGAAATTGCGGAAGGTAGATTAAGCTTCATCTCCCATGGTAACGTTATTATCTCGGTCACTGGGGCTAATTGTCCTATCGTTATCCAAACGGCATCTGGCCGGAAGTTTCAAGCGGATAGCTACCAACCTGTTGATCTGAGCGAAGGGGATAAAGTGACGTTAGGAACGCCCAAAGCGGGGGTGCGTTCTTATCTGGCAGTACGTGGAGGTTTTGCGCAGCAACCTATTCTTTCCAGCCAATCTTACGATACTCTGGCGCATATTGGCCCCAAACCAGTTGCTACAGGCGATCTTCTGAATATTCTTTCCGTCACACGTAGTTCCGCGGTATCAATGGATGAAAGCCCGGCTTTCAACATGCCTGCCCCTGACGATATCGTCACACTGGATATTATTCTGGGGCCTCGAACTGATTGGTTCACAGAAGAAGCACTATCTCTGTTACAAAATCAGCTCTGGCAGGTAACACCACAATCTAATCGGGTTGGGATTCGCCTGAATGGAGACACACCGTTATCACGTTTCAACCATGAAGAGTTACCCAGTGAAGGAACTTGTGTCGGAGCCATTCAGGTTCCTGCCAGCGGGCAACCGGTTCTGTTTCTGGCGGATCATCCCTTGACCGGCGGTTATCCTGTTATTGGCTCAGTCGCCAGCTATCATCTTGATCTTGCCGGACAAATTCCTATCAATACCTATATCCGCTTCAATCCAATTAATGAATTTCACGAAATACAGGAAGCGATAACTACTCATGAATAATAAGGATAACCCAATGAAGAAAATTCTGATCGCCAACCGTGGTGAAATTGCTGTCCGTATCATTCGTGCCTGCCGAGATTATGGCTTACAATCCATTGCCGTTTATGCTGATTCGGATATCAATGCACAACATGTACAGTTGGCTGATGAAGCTTATGGTCTGGGGGGAAACAGCCCCGCAGAGACTTATCTTAATATTCCCCAACTACTGGATATCGCTAAACGTTCAGGCGCCAACATGGTACATCCGGGGTATGGATTTCTGTCCGAACGGGCAGAATTTGCCCGCGCCGTCATTGACGCTGGGTTAATCTGGATTGGTCCTGAACCAGAAGCAATTGATATTCTTGGTGATAAGGTTAAAGCGCGTAAAATCGCCCAACGTGTAGGTGCACCACTGGTTCCAGGTACAGAAGAGCCGGTGAAAAATGCAGAGGAAGCCCTGACGTTTGCTGAAAAATATGGTCTGCCAATCGCAATCAAAGCGGCATATGGTGGTGGTGGGCGTGGCCTGAAAATAGCATGGCGACTGGATGAAGTGAGCGAACTCTATAATTCAGCCGTTCGTGAAGCAACCGCTGCCTTTGGACGTGGGGAATGTTTCATCGAACAGTTTTTGGATAAACCTCGTCATATTGAAGCTCAAGTTCTGGCTGATAAGCTCGGCAATGTCGTCGTACTTGGCACACGTGATTGTTCACTACAACGACGCAATCAAAAACTGGTGGAAGAAGCACCGGCCCCATTTCTGACTGACAATCAGCGCCAACGTATCCATCATGCAGCCCGGGATATTTGTACCGAAGCCCGTTATACCGGAGCAGGTACAGTGGAGTTTTTGCTCAGTGCGGACGGAACTATTTCCTTTCTGGAAGTCAATACTCGCTTACAAGTCGAACATCCTATCACCGAAGAGACAACGGGTATCGACATTGTGATCGAGCAATTTCGGATTGCCGAAGGTAAGCCTTTATCATTGGCAACAACACCAATTCCGTCGGGACACTCTTTTGAGTTTCGTATTAACGCAGAGGATGCGGGTAAAGGATTTCTGCCCACGCCAGGAACAGTGACTCTATTTTCTCCGCCTTCCGGCCCCGGAATAAGATTGGATTCTGGGGTTGTAACAGGTTCTGTGATCCCTGGCACCTTTGATTCTCTGATGGCTAAGTTAATAGTCACCGGAAAAACTCGCCAACAAGCTATTGCCCGGGCGCAGCGCGCATTACAGGAATTCAACATTGAAGGCGTCGCCTCAGTACTGCCTTTTCATCAAGCGGTCATGCAGCACCCTGATTTTATTTCTGATGATACATTCAAGGTCCATACCCGTTGGATCGAAACTGACTTTATCAACCAGGTAAAAATATCTCCGCGTCAGGAAAATCATTACCCAGAAAAAGTAACCCGCACTTTTATCGAAATTGATGGCCGTCGTCATCAATTGGGACTCTCCACCGAATTATTGAAAAAACTTTCATTGTCCAATCCTGGACAGAATTCGATGACTAAAAACGCCACTAGCACCGCTGAAGAAACAATCACCACACCTAATCAAGTACCCGCTCCAATATCCGGCATTTTACAATCTTGGTATGTACAGGAAGGTGATGAAGTTAAACAGGGTGATGTCATTGCGGTGATGGAAGCAATGAAGATGGAAACACAACTGACCGCACATCGTTCTGGCAAAATTAATATCTATGCAGAAAAAGGTTCTTATCAACAGGCAGGAAATGCGTTGGCGAGTATTAATGAGGATTAAATTTGAGAATATTAAATAAAATTGAGATTAACAAAACAAAAGTATTGACCTTCACACTGATGTCAAGGATTAAATTAACCTGAGAAATAAAGCATCAGAAGAAAGCAATATATTATGGATAGCCATATGAAAAACAAAAATGAGGATATAGCCTGATGAGAGAAAATTCATATTCTAGTTGGTTATCCGTTATCGTATTATCTTTAGCTGCTGTAATTTTTGTTACAGCAGAATTATTGCCTATAGGTATCCTACATGAAATAGGAGATACCTATAAAAAATCTGTTGGAACAATTGGGTTAATAGTCACTGGCTATGCATGGGTTGTTGGGATATCCGCCATATTCTCTACATCTTTATTTATAAATATTGAACGTAAGAAACTATTGCTAAAAATCGTCATTTTAAGATGATCAATTCACCATTCTTTGATTACCATTTCATGAACCAAAGAGTGTTGAATACTTATTCAATCATCTTCTTTCCCCATCTTTAGCCCTATTTCGATAATAAATTATCCCAAATTGAGGCATAGATAAGTGTAAACCTTCCCATTACACTGGTTCTTTTGGAATGTCATTGAACCAAAGGTGTAAAGGTGTTATGTCAAAAACTTATCTTGCATTTGAAAAACCAATCTTTGAGTTGTATGAAAAAATTGATGCGTTAATAGCGTATAGACAAAAATGTCATCCTGTACAGATTGAAATAGAAGAAGAAATCAGTCTACTGGAGAAAAAATGCCAGTCGTTAACGCAATCTATTTTTTCCTCCCTTAGTGCCTGGGAAATTGTTCAGTTAGCAAGGCATCCCATGAGACCTTATACATTAGATTATATTGACCTGATTTTTACTGAGTTTCAGGAATTGGCTGGTGATAGGATGTTTGCGGATGATAAAGCAATAGTGGGGGGATTAACACGGTTAGATAATCGCCCGGTCATGTTGATCGGGCAACAAAAAGGCCGCAGTACAAAAGAAAAAGTCATGCGTAATTTCGGAATGCCTTCACCTGAAGGTTATCGTAAAGCATTACGTTTGATAAAAATGGCGGAACGCTTTCATTTGCCTATCATTATTTTTATTGATTCTGCCGGAGCGTATCCTGGAATTGGCGCGGAAGAACGAGGACAATCAGAAGCGATAGCGCGTAATATTATGGAAATGTCTCGTATGAAGACACCAATTATTTGTGTCATCACAGGAGAGGGGTGCTCCGGTGGCGCCTTAGCTATTGGAGTAGGTGATCGCATTAATATGTTGGAATACAGTACCTATGCTGCGATATCGCCGGAAGGCTGTGCATCCATTCTATGGAAAGATGTACAAAAAGCCCAATTTGCCGCAGAAACCATGGGAATGACAGCCACTCGTCTTAAGAGTTTAGGTATTATTGATAGCATAATTCCGGAGCCTTTAGGCGGTGCTCATCGCAATTATCAGCAGACTGCCGAAAACCTTAAACAGCAACTTATTAAAGATTTATCAGAGTTAAGTTTGTTAGATACCGGAAAATTGGTTGAAGCCAGATATCAAAAAATTATGGCGATCGGCTATTGTTAATATGAATGCCACGCAGCTAATCATGGAAAAAAGTTTTATCATGGAGAGTATATGAGCATTGACCTTAATTTATTAATGGTTTTTATAATGGGTGCAACACAGGGAAGTATTGCACGCGCGGCAGGACAGCTCTCTATACCTACATCCAATGTAGGCTACGGAATTAAACAGTAAGAACTGTCGCTTGCTTGAGCGTACAACCAGACGCATGCGTTTGACAGAACAAGGGTTAATCCTATTACAACGAAGCACAAAACTGTATGCAGAATTAGATGAAACAATAAATCAGATTACTCATTCTGAATTATTGTCAGGGACTTTGCATATGACGATACCTGGTGAGGTGGGGAGCGAATTATTGGCAAGTATCATAGCGCAATTTGCTTTGCAACATCCCAAAATATCCATTCATTTAAAATAGATGCTCAAGGCACAAGATACCGTTCAATCTTAAAGGCGATAAAGAAGCTATACTGTTGTGGTTTACTCTCAGCTACGAACTCTTGAATGACAAATCTAAGGTTCAGGTTAATGATAACAAACTCACAACAGCATCCCTGATGATCAGTCAGGAGACTATCGCTTTATAACTGTGATAATCAAGATATAAGGTTAATTAGAAAGTCAACGGAATCAAAGAAAGTTAAGATCACGGCGCTAGCTTTAAATCTTTTTAATGACATTGGTATCAACTCAACTAATCTTTATGATATAAATTCATGTAAATCTATTTTTACTAATGCACTATTTTCAGCAAAAGAATTAGGATGCAATACTATATTTATACCGTATTTACGTAAGAGCATAATAATTTCAAAAGTTGACATAAAACATAGTGCAGATTTTTTACAATGGTGCTGCGATCAAGTACATCCTGATTTTATTATTGCATCAGAGAATATATTATCCGTCGGACACAGCAGAGAATTATTTAATTTAGTTAACAGGAGTAATTTTAAATTACTTTTAGATCCTGCTAATTTTTTAATGCATTCATAACATCAAGTTATTATTTTTATGAGTTAACAGATTTAATATTTAATCAGATTCATATTAAGTCTCCTACAAATATGGCATTAAACAAGTTGCATAGTGATTTCATTTTAGATTTAAGTCAGTTAATAGTGACCCCAGGGTTTTTATCAAATAAATTCATTTATTTTTCAGGAAATGACTATAGATTTTCGGACACATCATTCATCATTTCTGATATTAATTGGCTCAAAGAATATTTTCACTCTAAAAAGGAATCTTAATATGTATCGCACATTTACTGGCTTTCTATTCGATATGGATGGAACTTTAGTTGATTCTACGGAAGCTGTTCAGAAAACATGGCTAGTTTTTTCTCAAAAATATCACTTAAATTTTAACGATGTCATAGAATATCCAAATTTATAGAAAGAAAAGAAATTGATAACACAGATAATATTACAGCGATTCCAGGAGCAAAGGAATTACTTAACTGCATTCATTCATCACATTGGGTATCGTTACGTCTGCAAATAAAGAATTAGCTCAAAGGCACTTATTAGCCGCAGGATTACCTTGTTCCAAAAAAATTATTTCCTCTGAAGATGTTAAATCAGGAAAACCTGATCCAGAAGGATATTTATTAGGTGCCAAATTATTAGGTTTACGTATCGAAGATATTTTAATCTTTGAAGATGCTACAGCAGACATTATTGCAGCATTATCGAGTGAGGCAACCTTGAGTATTATCGGTAATTGTCATTCAGCTTGTAATTCAGAATGGCTAAAAATTCCCGATTTTACACACATATCAATAAAATCAATTGAAAACCAATATATTGTATCTACCAATTAAGTTGATATATTTTAGGCAGGTATCAACCATTACAATGATTTTACCTGCCACAATTGCTTTACCAAATCAACTTTACCCATAAGCTCACTTTATTTTGTAACGCAAAGTTTTATTGAAATAGACAATCTTCCAGACGAAAAAATAAAAAAGCCATCGACTACCTATTTATCAAACCATTTAATTTACTTCAATTAAAAACCAATAAAAACACTTAATGAACAAATGACACATCCTTATTACTTCAATGAACACATTAAATAAAACCATTATTTTAATTCAACCAACAACAATATTATTTTCTAAACAAACAATACTATTTATTTAAAAAATCAAATCATTCCATAACCGCACAATAATTAGGTATATATTTCCACCTAATTTAATAACATTAACACATAATATTTAAACAATATCATTGTATAAAAATCATTTGTTAACTTTACAATCACTCATTAAATCAAAAAATCAATTATAAATTAACATTAATTCTCCAAAATACCTTTATATATAGATTGACATCACAATTTCAATATTACTCAACAAGACAATAATATTAAAAATTTGCAATATTCATCAGATACAATAGTATTGCAAATAAAAAAATCTGCTCTTTATACTCTTTTTTTAACTTTCTATGAGGAAATAAATCCAGAAGAGTTGCTTAAATAAGGGAAAAAGACTAATCACTCTAACGACCTATTTAACAAACGTTATTGTTACAAGCCATTCTTATGAATGAACAGCGAGCACAGGAGCACACAGCGGAACGTACACGTAGTACGTGAAGATAACTCACATCGCTCTCCACGATAAAAAATGGCAAATTAAAAAGCCTAATCGGACGGGCTTAACCATGGTAATAGTAACGGGTAAATAACAAGGAGAGAAGCGTGAAAACAAATGATTACGAGTTGATCACTGCGCCAAACAGTGTACCAATAAAAATGTGGACTCATGGCGTCCCCGTCGAAGCAGAGGCTAGTGAGCAGTTATTAAACACGGCAAAAATGCCCTTCATATTTAGTCATTTGGCAGTAATGCCTGACGTCCATCTCGGCAAAGGCTCAACTATCGGCAGCGTAATCCCAACACATAAAGCAATTACTCCCACAGCAGTGGGGATAGATATCGGCTGTGGTCTGGGGAATAAAGAGAATTTCTATTCATGCAGTCACGGTGCAGGACGGGTATTAAGCCGCACAACAGCAAAAAAGCGTTTCACAATAGAGGATCAGAAACGCGCCACGGCCCACGTGGAATGCCGTAAGGATAGCGACGTAATCGACGAAATCCCAATGACCTACAAAGACATTGAGGCGGTAATGACTGCTCAGTCTTCACTGGTAGAAATCGTTCACACCCTGCGTCAAGTAGTTTGCGTAAAAGGATAACAATATGAAAGAAAAATGTGACGTCGGTGACACTATGAAACAACACATACGCCAAAAGCTGGCGCAACTTGAAACAGAACAGCAAATACGGATACTTTATGCCTGTGAATCTGGTAGCCGTGGTTGGGGATTTGCTTCAACAAACAGTGACTACGATGTACGTTTTATTTATGTACATGCCCCGTCATGGTATTTACGCGTTGATCCACCGCGCGATGTGATCGAATTACCGATCAACGACGAACTAGATATCTCTGGTTGGGAACTACGCAAAACGCTGGGACTACTGAAACGGGCCAACCCAACATTGATGGAATGGGCAGATTCACCAGTCGTTTACTGTGAAGACCTGGAGTTTATGACGGCACTACGCGCCCTACTACCAGACTATTTTTCCAACAACAGAGCGCGATATCACTATCTATCCATGGCGAAAAAAAACTTCCGTGGTCACCTGCAAGGTAAGGAAATACGGCTGAAAAAATACCTCTATGTACTGCGCCCCTTGCTGGCTGTTCGTTGGATAGAAGCAGGTAAAGGCGCACCACCGATGCGCTTCGATACTTTGCTAGCCGCAACTATCGAGGATGCAAATCTGATGCAGGAAATACAAACTCTGCTTACTATCAAACACAAAGGCAGCGAAACGGATTTTGGTCCACGTTTTAAGCACATCCATAAATTCATCTGCCATGAGCTGGATCATTCATCGACTCGTTGCAAGTTAAAAGACGAAAGATTCCTCTCAGACACCAAATTAGATTTACTTCTGATGCACACAGTATTCAACAATAACACGGGAGGTATATGTTAAAAAACGACTGAAAAAACGGTACAAGGGGTACAGCATTTCAATGACAAAAGTTGAATGATTACAACAGGTAATAAAGCAGAGTGTTACGCCATTATTGACTTGACAGCCAGTAACCTAAAATAAGTTACTGGCTAAATTCCCAGTTTGATCAAACCTATCTCTATTCACTATTCCCTCTGAATCTAACAAGAAATAATTTAAGGCAATTTAGCTGCCTGACGGCGTAAACCGCTAAATATTGGCTCACTGATATTCAACGGGAAATTTTCTGGTATAAGTGCTTGTACTTCCTCAATGACTCTCTCCGTTTTTTGTTTCATTTCTGACATCATAGCTACCACTTTTTCTTGTGAGTAATTGACTGCTTGAGCTGTCGAAATAAAATGTCTGGGTAATATATGATACCAGACAAAATGACGATTTTTTCCAATTAGTGCCATCGCCATTTTCGCTTTTTTCCTGGGAATACCGCCAGAATTCATCAAAGGGAACGCAGACAAAATGTCATATAGTGGTGTCATTCGATAGGTATCTCCAGGTTCCAGAAATAGACTATAATTCTTTGCATGGCCATCAATAGCGGCTAACATCCAGAATAAAATCTGACTCTTAAAAAAGATATCCCGATCTTCTAATGCCTGTTGTGAACCAATTAAAAGCTTCATAGACTCTTTAATACTAGGTCCCCCTCCTGCCTCATATTTTAATGCAGGCGCTATCCCCAATGCCTGACAAAAATCCTCCTGAGGTAAGCGCATTAACCAACTTCGATCCTTTGACCAACGGCGATCAAATCGCTCGACAATTAAAACCTTTTGTTCCCCGAAATTCGTTAGTTCCGATTTTGCTACCGGTAAACCAAATTTCTCAGCAATTTTCAAACATAACCACTCATTCTCACAACTTTCTCTTAAATCAATATTATTAACTGAGATATATCCTATAGGAAGTTTGATAATATGACTGGTTGGTGTAGTACCATAGGGCCGATGCCATTTATTCTTATACCAAAACAGCGCAGTCTTTTCCTGAGCACCAGCAATAGAGATACGAAAATCATCAAATTCAGATTCCATTCCCAAAGGTGCAGATTTATACCCTTGAAGTAGGCGCTCAATTTCATATTCACTCAATGGCTCAGCATGAATTTCTGTCACAGAAGCCACATCATAGCCTTCAGGATAAAGCTGAATCGCACCAACACAATCGGCACCTATGTGTGAAAGTAAATCAAAAGGTTGTTTTGTCGGTATATGAAAATGAGACTGAATTCTGCTACGAATTTGTTCATTATCTGGAAGTAGATTATCAAAAAAATTATAAATAACATCTCCACGATAAGGTTCACTCTGTAAAGGAAGAGATAAAGAAATCGCACGTGCACCCGGACGGGACAACCAGCTTTCATGGTAAGTAAACAACATCACACCACCAGCAGATTTCTCTAACAATCCGGCAACAGTTCCGTTAAGAGCAACGACGAGTTTATTCATTACTTACCACTCCTGATCCCAACCTTGTTGATCATGCAAACCCTCTTGGTTTTGGCTGTTATTAGAAGATGATGACCAGGCATGTAACAACGCCCCTCGTTTAGTCACCTGGAGTTCCAAATCCAGAGCTGCGAGCAATTTAAACAGTGTTTCAAGCCTAGTTCCATCAGGATAATTTTCAAACTCTGAAACCGTTGACTGTTTAATGCCAATACTATCAGCAACTTTATCCTGACTTAATTTGCGCTTTTTACGCTCATTACGCAGAGCATGCGCTAACATTTTTGCAGATGTGATACTCATATTATCCCCCATAACGGATTTTCATATATTATCCCTTATCAGGGATAAGTCAATTTTATCCTATTTAAGGGATAATATAGAACCCATCCCCTTTAAGGGATAAAATTCCATTATGATCACAACAATAAGCAAAAAGCATTATAAACTCATACAAATATCAAAATAATGATATCATTTAACTGATATTATTCTGATGCATTGGTAAAGCACACCTTACCAGATGTGCTTTATACTTCAGACTATAATCTGATAGATAATTCAATATCTTTAGCAAAGGGGACAGAAACATAATTATCACTAATACGAACATAATGACAATATTCTGGTGCCCAATCTGCATTATCGGCCACGATCAATGTTCCCGTGTGCATACGATCTTCTAACATCATTAAAATAGGGTGATAAAGACTTTTTGCGCCGTCTAATAGAATAAAATCAATTCCTTCTGGTAAATTCTGCCCTAATGTCTCGATAGCATCTCCCTCCCGAATCTCAACTAAATGTTCGACACCCGCCTTTTCCATATTTATACGTGCTTGTACCACCTTTTCATATTCAAACTCGGTACTAATTACCTTGCCACCACCATTGTCTTTAACGGCTGCGGCCAAATGTAGAGTAGATATTCCAAATGAAGTACCAAATTCAATTACCGACCTGGAATTATTAGCTCGACAAAGTATATACAGTAAATTGCCTGTATCCCTTGATATTGACATATAATGATCTTTAGCTCGAGTATAAAATACTTTATAGTTCTCACCACCTGCTTCTTTCATCAATGCTTGCTGCTCGGTTTCGGGTAGAGCACCCAATGTTTGAAAAAGCCGGGCTTGAGAATTGTCAGATTCGGAGAAAAGTTTTTCTAATATTGTGCTCAATGGATGAGTGGTTAATGTATTCATCATATTTCCTCTATGTATAAATAGTTCCGCTAACTATTGAGTGATAGAATACGAGTAATTATTCAAATTTAATATTCGCATATCAGGAAAAAAATTATGCAAAAGAAAAATTCTCCTGTTATTTCAATTAGAAAGGCACCAAAACAGACACGCTCTATGCATTTAGTTGCAAATATTCTGGAAGCCGCTACTCGCATTTTACTCCAAGAAGGAGTCCATTGTTTTACGACAAGTCGAATAGCAGAAAAAGCGGGAGTCAGTATTGGATCGTTATATCAGTATTTTCCCAATAAGCAGGCCATTCTTTTTTCCCTGCAAGAAAACGAATGGAAACAAACTCAGCAAGACTTAGCCAATATTCTATTTGATTTCACTATTCCACCACTACAACGCCTACATTTGGCAATAAAAAAATTTTTTCATACAGAATGTGAAGAAGCGGTATTACGCACAGCACTATCCGATGCAGCACCTTTTTTTCGTGATTCATATGAAACAACACAGCAAGAAAAAGAGACCATGTTACTTGTACTAAGATTCATTAATGAAACTATTCCTAATATAGCCGATGAGCATCGATATTTTATCTCTAAGTTACTTTTAGAAACGATGTTATCAATAGGAGAACGACTTGCCAGTCATACAAATTCGTTTGAAGAAGTAGATAAATGGGCTGAAGCTGTAAGTGATATGTTGTGTTATTATATTGAAAATAATATACCCAAGGATTATAATAATAAATTAAGGTGAGAATTAATTCCCTAACATTATAAGTTAAAATATTTAATTTATAACGCATTTTTTAGAAAGGAAAAATACTGCTCATACGCCATACAGACTATTTTGTATATATTTTCACCCCCCTCACTGTGAGAACCTAATGTCAGATAATAATTTTTACCTTGATATTTTTGAAATACAATCCATTCACCTGTAATAGCTTTATTTTTAATTCTTTTATCATATGCACCAATGGTTAATTGATAGGCTAGGTAATTAATAAAATCATCATCAACATACCCTGATTTATTATTATGAAATGCCTTATTTATTATCTTACCCATATACTTGTCACTACCCCATTTATTTTTAATATTTTTAAAAATAAATCTGGCATCAGTAAAATGCGCTTTCATTAATCCTTTTAATGGCTCATAGAGAAATTCCCCTTCATCTTTAATACACGAGGATTACATCATTCATTCAAGAAATTTAACCCTATCTGTGACATTAAAAATATTAATAACTCCCCCGTAATATAATTGCATAACTTGAGCAATAAACACAGAACTTATTCGTGATAAATCAATATCACAGAACCCTAGTGAACTATTAGCAAAATATAATAATTCATTTCTACCAAGAGAGATTTTCATCATCACTTCACCTATACTAATTTATCTACTGAAATATCTGTTCCCTGTAGATGTTGTACTCCGTCTCATAAAAAGCTAACCACAATATGCATAGACACATAGACAGTACAATACTTATTTCTCTCTTTTACCATCAAATTTTTTAGCCATATACGACCACAATCATGCAACAAGGCAAGAAATGTATTCATTGTTCTTGCGAGCAGTCTCACATCATGGACAATAGAGAAAAAACTTTAGGTAGAAAATCAATGACTAATTTTTCTTCAATGGCCGCGTTTTTGTGGTCAGTAGCCGATCTTTTACGCGGTGATTTCAAGCAATCTCAATACGGACGCGTCATTCTGCCATTTACAGTATTACGCCGTCTTGAGTGTGTGCTCTTGAGCTTTTGCTGCCTTCACTAAATGAACAAAAAATAATTGCAAACTTTCTCGATATAGAAACTACCCAAATCGACCAACTTATCGCCAAACAAAAACAACTCATTGAACTTCTGAAAGAAAAACGGCAGGCGGTAATTTCTCATGCGGTGACTAAAGGACTAAATCCTGATGTAAAAATGAAGAACTCCGGCATTGAGTGGCTTGGGGACGTGCCAGAGCATTGGGATTTAGTTAAATTTAGCCACTGCGTATCCATCCGAAACGGCTTGGTAGATCCCACTATCCCAAAATATTTAAGATTTTGGTTAATAGCACCTAACCACATAGCAAGCGGTGAAGGTCGGATTATGGAATTGGAAACTGCTGAAGAGCAAGGTGCTGATAGTAATAAGTACCTATGTAAAAAGGGAGAAATAATTTATAGCAAGATACGGCCCGCCCTTGTAAAAGCTTGCTTATGCCCAAGCAACAATGTGCTATGTAGTGCAGACATGTATCCGATGACGGCAAAACTAGGGTTAAAAAATGAATATCTTTTATGGTTCTTACTTTCTTCTGTATTTACTAGATTTGCTGTAAATCAAGCCGATCGGGTAGCTATGCCTAAGATAAATCGCGAGTCCCTGGCTGAATGCAAAATTCCTTATCCATCTCCAGAAGAACAATCAAAAATAATTAATTATTTACAAACTATGACAAAAAGAATCGATACAACAACAGCGCAAGCCTTAAATTGTATTGAACTAATGCAAGAACGCCGTTCCACCCTAATCTCCGCTGCGGTCACTGGCAAAATCGACGTGCGCGATTGGCAAGCAGCTCAAGGATGTCGCATGAGTCATATTCAGTTATTCCGCAAATACCCGTTATCTTTCAAGTTGCCTCTTTGTTGGCTGCACTCACTCACCCCGGTCACATAGTTATCTATGCTCCCGGGGATTCGCTCCCTTGCCGTCGCGATGCATCTTGAAATCCATAGGGTATAAACATGATCTAAACAAGGCAAAAATTATTACTGAACACACTTATCAGGAGAATTAATTTTGGTATCTAAATCCGCAGAACTTCTGTTCCAAAATGACATTATCGCCAGCTTGCAATCTCAGGGCTGGCTGTTGGGTATTTCGGCCAATTATGACCGCAAACGTGCCTTATACCCGGAAGATGCACTGACCTATGTGCAAGAAACCCAACCCGATGCCTGGGAAAAGTTCTGTAGTATTTATCCAAAAGATACTGAAACACACTTCTTTAATGCCATTGAAAAACACCTGAACAACTACGGTACGCTTTGGACACTGCGCCATGCGGTAAAAGACCGGGGTGCACGGTTTGAGCTTTGCACTTTTAAGCCAGACCATGAACTTAACCCAGATTTAATGGCCCGCTATAAAGCCAACCGTCTGCGCGTAGTACCGGAACTAATTTACTCTCCTAATATTCCCACGTTATCACCAATGAAGCGCTGTCCAGTCAGTACTCACAGCAGTGCGGGCAGAAGGCATTGGTAAAAAATACTTAATTCAACACAGCGCGGGTTCAGGTAAATCCAACTCTATTGCCTGGCTGTCGCATCAGTTAGCCACACTCTATCGACCAGATGGTCATAAAATCTTTAACTCAGTGATTGTGATTACCGACCGCACGGTACTCGACAACCAGTTACAGGATACTATTTACCAGTTTGAACATACCTCCGGTGTTATTAGTCGTATTAACCACGAAGAATCCGGCAGTAAATCGTCACAACTGGCAGAGGCGCTTTCACAAGGGACACCAATTATCATTGTCACCATTCAAACCTTCCCACATGTGCTGAAAGCCATTCAGGAAACCACTGGCTTAAAAGGTCAAGCCTTTGCCATTATCGCGGATGAAGCGCACTCCAGCCAAACCGGCAGTACAGCACGCCAGTTACGCGAAGTGCTGATGGCCGAGAAGATTGATAAAGAAGAGATAGACAGTCAGGACATGATAAACGCCACACTGGAAGCGCGTCGGGGCTCATCGGATATCAGTTATTTTGCTTTTACAGCTACACCTAAAGCGAAAACGCTTGAACTGTTTGGCCGCCCGCCTCACCCAGATATGCCATTGGCAAATGACAACAGACCAAAGCCCTTTCACCTCTATTCTATGCGCCAAGCGATTGAAGAAGGTTTTATTCTTGACGTGTTGAAGAATTACACCAGCTACGGTCAAGCGTACAAACTGGCACTAGAAGCAGAAGATAAAGAAGTCGACAGCAAAAAAACCAAAACTAAGCTCAACAAATGGGTTCGCCTGCATCCGCATAATATCGCCCAGAAAGCACAGGTGATCATTGAACATTTCCGTGAAAACGTGGCAAAGCTGCTTAACCACGAGGCTAAGGCAATGGTAGTGACCAGCAGCCGATTGGAAGCCGTAAAGTACAAGCAGGCATTTGACCGCTATGTCACTGAAAAAGGTTATAAGCGCCTCACCGCTATGGTAGCGTTTTCAGGTGAAGTGGTTGATGAAGGAGAAAGCTACACAGAGAATTCAATGAACCCTGGTCTGAAGGGACGCGATATGCGTAAAGCTTTCGATACCGATGATTATCAAGTGATGCTGGTGGCGAATAAATTCCAAACCGGCTTTGACCAACCGAAACTAGTAGCGATGTACGTCGATAAAAAGCTTAAAGGTGTGGACTGTATCCAGACTTTATCACGCCTTAATCGCACCTATCCCGGCAAAGATACCACTTACGTGCTGGACTTCGTGAACGATCCGCAGGACGTACTAGCTGAATTTCAAGAATATTACCAGAATGCTGAGTTGATAACGGTATCAGATCCCAATCTGGTCTATGCCATTTACCACAAACTCAACGAGCAGCACATCTGGCAATGGAACGAAGTAACGAACTTCTCTGATGCCTACTTTGACCCAAAACGTGGACCAGAAGCGTTAACGACTTACTGCAAACCAGCCGTGGACCGTTTCACCAAACGTTATCGTTCAGCCATGGATGTATTACGTGATACGCTCTCAAGCTTAGAGCAGGCAAAACAAAGTGGCGATAAGACTTGGCAAGTGAACTGTGAACGCAGCCTAAACCAGGCACGAGAAGCGAAAGATGTGCTGGACACCTTCAAAAAGGATATGAACAGCTTTACCCGCTTTTACGAATTTGCTTCACAGATTGTCGATCTACATGACGAGGATCTTGAACGATTAAATGTTTTCGTCCGACATTTGCTGCCTCTGCTACGCGAAGAGCGTCTGGATGACGATTTGGATATCAGTCAAATACAACTGACTCATTACCGTTTGTGGGAAAAACGTACTCAGGATCTGAAACTTCAGGCCGGTGGCGAAGGGTTAAAAGGCATTACCAGCGTAGGTAGCTCTATCTCACAACGCCCCAAAGATTTGCTTTCGCACATCCTTGAGCAAATGAATGACCTGTTTGGAGCAGAAACTACAGAAGGCGATAAGCTCACATGGCTGTACGGTACTGCAACTAAAGTCTCTGAAAATGAATCTGTTATGGCACAACTATTGAATAACAGTGTTGATCAGATCATGCATGGTGACTTTCCTAACGCAGTAGAGAGTGCGGTTATAGAAAGTATGGGCGCTTTTGAAAAACATTCACATGCGTATCTGTCTGATCCGGAAGTCTCACAACGAATAAATCTGCTTATTTTTGAGGTGTTAATGAAAGGATTGAAGAGAGAATGAGTTTTTCTTAACTAAAACAACTATATTGTTAAAAATCGGTAAGGATGGAATTGCATCAATAAATCAACCAATGATGATCACCATTTTGATGTTTTGATACTGGGCAAAAGAAGAATCTTGCCCAGCATAGAAAGTTCTTGTAAAAAACCTCAAAAATTCCTTTACAAGCAATAATATAAACCAACAAACAATGTTCACCATGACAGGTGATCATTCTGGCACTTACAGCACCATCCTGATCACCTGTTGTTCCACGTTAGAAAAATACTTTTTATAGCCTCAAATGCTGTTGGTCGTTCGCAATGTTGACCACAATGCTTTCATTGCCTTTCCTTTAGGGAAAGCAATGTATTCCGGCTCAATTAACGACGGCCGCCAGCTCATTTTATATTGGCGTTGCGAAGCAGCAGGATAAACAATGCCGCCTTTTGATGACATCCATTTGGCAATTTTATGGAACATTGCCGAGTCGTTGAAGCAGCTCTGCTCTTCAAACTCCACCAACGGCGTGAAGCCCAAATGAAGATAAGAAACTGCCCCCTCAGCCAAGAAGTCATTAATCGCTGTTTCATTAATAAACTGCATGGTTCCATCGGGTATATCCGGTTTTTTTCGAGATAAATTATGAAACCATCCCGATGTCTCCCCCCAAGTGTAACTATAAACGATATATGCCTGAATCTGTTCTCCCCGAGTTGCAATATATACTCTGTGCTCACCTGAACTCACTTCTACGGTGTTGAAATCAATCACCAGTTTTCTCAGGGCCTTTGCATGTTTTTCCTTCAACCAAAGCTGATTAATATGTTCTAGTTGTGGTTTAAGCCGATAATATTCCTCTTGTGAGCAGATCTCTCGAATAGAAATTCCTGCTCTTCTGGATTTACTAATTTTATTTCTAAGCTGCTGGAAGCGTTTGCCTTTCATGCTATATCCATCAAGGAGCACTGAATAACTCGCCCCAAGTTGGTTAACAAAAAAGCCGTTATTCCTCAACAGCGAAAAATCACTCTCATCACCATGCAGAAACACCGGAAAAGCCCGTTTTTCTTTGGTGAAACGGAGAAATGACTGCAAAAGTTCAGCTCGTTCTTCGCCAGGAGCCAAAATGCCACCCACACACATATGCAGATTTTTGTCCTGGAAAAAACCGATAGCCCCCTTTTGATTGGTAAACCAATGTGTTTCAGTATTGAACAACAAGCTACTCAACGGGTGCCTGGAATAGCAAAGCACTTTTCTGAGATGATTGTTGCCAAGAACACCCTGAGCGTTCCCAGTGGTAATAACCTGAGGAACATCAGGCAACATGCTCATAATGTTCACCTTGATCATTGCGGGTATATTGGACAGGGACGAACCCATGCTTTCTTGCAATATCCCGGATAGTGAGTGCGTCATTGTAATCAATAGATTTACCGATGCTTTGATGCACACTGACTCCTTCAAGTGCGACAGCAATAGTTTCCGACAAACAGGCGAGATTTACCCCCGCAGGCACGTCAATCAAGTTGCAATCGCTATAGGTAACTTTCTCAGGTTGATGAACCAAACCGCCCTCGTAAATGTGACGGTTACCATCACGAATAAAATCGAAAGGTCTGGCTGCATCAAAAACGATGGCAGAGCCTTTCAGATAATGGGTATTTAAGAAAGGTTTACCTTCGCTGGTTGCTGAGACGATAAAATCAGCCTGGCTTAAGGATTGTTCATAACTCTCTATTACTTCCAAACCAAGAGTTTCTATGACTTCAAGAATTTGTTCATGCAATACACGAGCATCTGTCACACCCGGGTTTTGTTTAAACAGCCATTTTCTAATTTTATCCATAACTGAATCTGGCTGGATAACATCACGAGTTTTTAACACCGTGGAAAGCAGTGCCTTAGTCAGCTCAGAGAGCAGTACTCGTCCTTTGTTAGGTCGGCTAACCAGGATAATCCGGCCAAAGTTATGGGCCAAGCCAGTGACTGACAGCCTGCCAACGGAGCCTCTGGCACCAACCACCGCCAAAGTTTGCAGATGTGCATTTTCGGTCAGCATTGAGCGGATACCTTCAACTACCGCCATCGCTGTCAGAGAGTTACCATTAGTCAATATCCGGCCCTGCCGATTATTCACCAAGCTATTACCTCCGTCAGTAATAACAGAGGTGTAAGCACCTAAACCGACAATTTCCGCGCCATTTTTCTCCGCCAAATCAAGGTATTCCTTCATCAGAGCAGCCCGTTCTTTGGTTGGCAATGCCATCATATCTTCAGGGCTGATAGGTGAGAACAAAAGCATGCCATTGACGTATGCCGTTGAGCTTTCAACACCAAATTCAACAGCGATATCAGGATTAAAATCAATAGCAGAAATTTGCATGATCCAACTACCAAGTTGTCTCTGCTGTTCCGGCGTATAATTTTCCTTTATTGACAGGCAATAGGAATGCGCAAATTCATTAACCGAAGTGGAATGAATCAAGAAAGCGAATTTCTTCCCCTCAACCAATTGAGGAATAGGCGCTTTAATCTGGGCAATACTGTTGTTTATTGAAATAGGATAACTGACCGCAGGTGGCGGTAGATCCGTTATAGGCATGTCTATCAAGTGCGCAAATAAAACATCATATCGCCCATTCCGAACCAAGTTACATACTTCATCAAAAGCCGTAAAAAATGTCTTAATATCTTCTTTAGAAACGTTAAGCGGTGGCTCAAAACGTACAGAGCAAGGGCGAGACATTAACGGCATGGTGAAAATACCGTAGTGTTTCAATAAGAAACTACAAATGATATAAGCCAGACCACCACTTCTTTGGCTAAAGTTGATAAATACGTTGGCAACCGCTTTACTGTCCTGTATTTCAAGGCCACGCATCAACCCAGCACCTTGCCAACAAAAATGTTCTGGATATTTAGCCGATAATTGTTCAAGGCATTCATCAACATAACGGCTAACTTCCTGAACGTGCGTTAATGCCTTGCCATCATCTTTAGTCAGATGCTGGATAACAGCAATTCCCATCGTCGCAGCCAGTACATTATTGGCAAAGGTGGAGCTGTGTTTCTTATCGAACTCAGATAAATAAAGTTCATCTGAATACAACATCGCACCAATAGGCGAAATACCTGCACCCAGCGCCTTAGAAAACAGAATGACATCCGGTTTCAGAGAGTAAAGTGTGGCTGCGCAGAATGCCCCCAACCTGCCTATACCAGTCTGAACTTCATCAAATACTGATAATGTGCCATTTTCCTTACACAATTTCAGAATACTGGACAATGTATCCGATGGAATGACTTTCATTCCACCTTCTCCCTGCACTGGTTCAATAATAAATGCAGCGAATTCTCGGCTCTCCAGTTTTCTTTTGATGTCAGCTAAATCTTCACTATCAACATGTTCATACAGTTTATCATCGTGAATGAAATCAGCTTTAAACCGATTTGAACCTGTAGCAGATAACGCCGAATAAGTTTTACCGTGGAAACTACGATGTAAACTCAAAATACTTTTTCTGCCAGTAACCAAGCGCGCAAACTTAATCCCAGCTTCTACCGTTTCAGCACCACTATTAGTAAAAACGCAGTGGGTATATTTCTCCTTGTCTATTTGCTCAGAAAGCATTTCCGCCAATAACCGTACCTTGTTGTGAATATTGGGCTGAACAAAGATAGGTTCTTTATTTTTAATGAATTTGTCGACTTCGGAGATAGCGAAATCGGGATTATGCCCAAATGGTAATGCACCATATTGAGCCAAAAAGTCCTTAACAACCCGGCCATCCGATAATGTAAGCTGGTTATTCTCAGCAGACTGAATATCCAACTCAAGGCCCACAGAGTTTAATAAACTCTCACGATATTGATTAACAAACATAGTTCTCTCTCTTTTTTTATAGGTGCACAATGTCATGCTGTAAACAGCATGGGAAAATACTTGAGTTAAAATAGGTGATCTAAAAAGTCATTAAATTTGCTGCATTATTTGGCTAACCATCTGGAATTCTCCTATAGGATGAAATTTGAATAACTGTACAGCAGAATAGAAATTCATAATTTCTGGCGTTGTCATGACCTGAATACCACCGCAACATCGGAGTATAAAACTGGCGGTTTCTTCAAGGATCTTTTCCAAGGTATAACGCAATGCAAGGATGTTACGAATAGCATTTTCATCCCGATGAGCATCATGAGCTATAGTTAGCATCTGACCAAGAATAGCATTAATCTTATAATCAGCTTGGGCTAGGGTATATTTAATTGGTTGCTGTTCTGCTACTTTCTCCGGAATAAAACGAGCAAGCCCATTCAGAATTCCTGAATACGTATTAGCAGCAAAGTAATTAAATAGTGATAAACCGTAAGAAAGCACAACCTGCTGCTCAATCCCCTTATAGTGGGAAAGTAATTGCGGCGAAACTTCGGTATCAGAAAATTTAACTTCTTGATTATCACTTTCAGACAAAATCTTTAACCGCCAGAAAGGAATAACATTAATATTCTGTGCTGATTTAGAAACCAATACTACCCTCATCTCATTGTCATTATCGGTATCGCTGACCGATAGCACATAATAATCAGCAATCGAAGACAGAGAACAAGGTTTCTTCGAACCATTAACAAACAGCTTTCCTTCCTTAGAATGCATTTTAAGTGCTGGTGCAAAAATATTTGTCCCTGGCAGACCTTCAGCAAAAGCAGAAGCGACCAGCACTTCTGAAACCATAACTTCATTTAATAATTTATTATTATCTTCGAATATGTCGGGAAATTTAGCACAAGCCAACACAATATGATTATGCATGGTTAAGGCAATACCGACTGAGGGCAGCCATGATGACACCTCACGGATTGTATTACCCACCTGGCAAAGTCCTTTTATATTGGATTGAGCCGCTAAACGCAGGCATTGTGAAGCGGCCCCAGAACCCAATAATAATTTCTTCAACCCATCAGGTGTTAAGTTCTGGTATTTCTCGCTACCTTTCCTAATTTCTTCAACAATATCTGTCATTTTCAACTCTCCTCTGAACACCCAAACAGCTCACTACAAATTTTATATCTACACTAAACCCATATATTCAAGGCGTGACTGCTGCATCTGTTCAACCAAGAAATGAGACAATTCAAGTCGGGACTCCACAGTAGATTCGGACAACAATACCCCTGGTGCCAGCTCATAACCTTCAATAAAGCGCAAATTGCTTTGCATACCCCGTTGATAGAACGTCTCACGCTCCACAAACAGATCATCAACAGACACCTGATTCCACAACGCCAATCCTTCTTCTATACATTCGAGGGCCGGTTGCTTTAGAGAACTGTCATTTTCGATAGCCGTTTTGACAATATTTGCACATACGGTCAGATGCCTTAATTCATCAGCGTTAGCTCTGGCTTGTGTCTCGGCAGCCGCAATATCAAAGGGCCGCCACTTGATTTCACTTAGCTCTGAAGTGGGTGCAAGCACACCTTCCAGAACGACGGTAATGATCAGCACTCCTGCGATGTAGTCATTTTTCAACACCACCCACTTGTCAAAATAGGTTCTCAATGTCTCCAACATATTGGTCATTTTCCCCCGTAAGAGGCTTTCCATTTTGTTAGTCACATTATTGATATCTGCGAAGCCTATTTTGACCAGATGTTCTCTGAATAATTTGGCATGCCTGCCTTCGTCAAATATTTGGGTCAGCATATAATCAAAGTTAATGTTGTCTGGAGCTTTATCTGCAAGCAACAGCAGGGCTTTAGTCGCTTCATATTCTGAAATCGATTTGAAAGAAAGCTCCCTAATCAGAGATTCCCGTAAATCGCCTGGCAAATAGGTTAATTTAGGATCATTGGCGTAGCTGGTTTTTTTCCTTTGTTCAACCTTTATCTGTTCAGCAAACCATTCATCTAATCCCCATTCCTGAGCCTGCATTTCTATTTCCGATGCCTGTTTAATTAAACCCATGATGTCAATTCCTCTTTAAATAACGTATCTCTCTGTGATAATTTACTTCAATGAACAGTTGGCTGCTTAAACACATTAATTGATAACTTAGGAAAATTTCCCAGTATGCCTCTGTCTAAACAGATATGAACAAATAATGCAATAATGCTGTAATTATCCTTAAATAACCATAACCAGACCAAACTAATTATGCTAAGCGTAAACACATTGTGGCAAATATTATAAACAGTATAAAACCCCGGGGGAGGAACCACTTTTTTATTCAGCAAACTCCAGATTCGCCCTGGGTAATAGCCAACAATATCAATCAGAAAAAATAACAAAATAAATTGCCACCAGCTTATATAATCCTCAAGTTGCCAAGTCAGAAATAAACTAATAAAAAACAACCCAAGAAATTCCCAACGTAGCATTTTCAATGTGTTAATCATTTTTATTCTCCAGCATTTTTCTCTTCATGATTTTAATAATCTCCCCTGGCTGCTTAATCCAGGCACTATGAGGATTACCCTTAACATCCTGGGCTATTTCGCTAACTTCTGAGTGAGGTATAAGCCTTGCTAATTCCTTAGTAGATTTTAACGGAGCCCAATTATCTCCTTTGAAACATATATAAACAGCTTTGGATAAATTATTATTCTCTTTACCTTTATAGGCACTAACATGATAGTAATTTCCCGTACAGGCAGTTTTGGACCAGTCTCTCATCAACCCCTTAGCTTCTCTTATGCCAAAACCAATCTTTTTCCCAGGAAGATAACCATATAATGCCGTCAGAATGCGAAAAATAACGGCGGCTGTTATTATCTGTATCTGCCCCATGCCCTGCCAATTCTTGTACCACACGTTCCCTGTCGCCACACAAAACAGAGAAAACGGTCTGTTAGTTGAGCAGGCAAAAAGCGTCGCAATATGCCCACCAAGGCTGTGGCCAAAGACAATAGGAATTTCTTTAGCATTTAATTCAACAGCTTTGTCTAACATTGCCGGAAGATAATCCCGCAACAGATCGGAATAGTTATAATCATCTTTTCTGTTGGGTTTAGGTTGATTGTCCCCATAGCCTGGCATATCAGCAGTCACAACCTGAAAATCCTCTTTTACCAGTTGCTGTATCAGAGTTTCATATTTCCTGATTTCTACACCAATAGCCGGTAACAATACAATAACCCTACCATTACTATCTCCCCGATAAATCTTATACTTACAGAGAAACTTACCAGCTACTTCAAAACTATCACCTTCAATACTATTTTTCATATATTCGCGCTTCCATTGACCTCATACCCCAGTGACGGGTACTGGAGATAAGCTCTCCAGAAAAACATTCGTGCTTTGAACGCCACAAATGTTAAATGCTCGTCTCTCTCTGGGGCATTGGTAATTTTAGAATTTATTATTAACTAATATAAAGCCCCTTATACTTTCTTAGTAACAGGCTATAGATAAAGCAAGGAACATATCCTATTTTACAAATTCTTCGCTGGAAAAATTATTTTACATGCTGCTTATAACCTAATTTCAGAAAAAAACCATTTCATATATATATTAATACATTGCGTTATGAATTAATAAGAATATAATATCCAATCTCGTTAGGTCTATTTTTTGATATTTTTTGTCAGGGAAGTACTGAGTTAAAAGGTAAGAGATTATATTAAAAACTCACGCCACATTGATTATAAAACAAGCTATCATGGGTATTTTTTTAAAACAATATCCTAAGTTCACAGCATAACGCTATATATTTTAATTTTGCTATTTAAGTTATTGTAATTAAAAATAAAATCACAAAATAGATGTTTTAATTAAACCGCATTTTCATACTTGTCTTATTGTTTACAAACCTTTTAACGCAATAATAATCTGACTAATCAGAAAAATAACAAAATAAATAGATTTCAAAATTAGATTATTATAGAGGACGGAAAACATGATAACGAATTTAAATCTCATGATTAACCCCTCCCATTATAATAATAGTGATCTATTTCCAAAAATATGTATTTAAAAATTCATTTATTAATCATAACTTATTATTTTTCACATAATTAATAACGTTCCATATTGTTTTTTACAATTAAAACAAGTTAATCAGAATAATTACAATTAATTCAAAATAATATAAATCACCGTCATTAATAAGGATAGTTTTCCTTTTGTAATCATACAGAAAAAATTAAGATTATATTTTTATTTTCATCAATCACCAATGAAATTATTTAACACCCTCTATTCAGATATATTATTTATACATTCTTACTACTGGAATATTATTACATTGTGAGGCAATCTTTAAAATAGGGGTCTTATTTCCCTCCATCCTGAAAAAATCACACGAATAAATCATAATTCATCCTGTGATAACGATTTTTCTTAAGTATTGGTCTAATCCCTACGATTTTTTCAGATCTCAATGACAAGCAGTATTCTCCACACATCGGATGAGTGTTTTTCTGGTTTATCGTCCATAATAAGAAATGAAAATGAATTCCATCTTATCATTCAGAGGGTATTTCGATGAGCACTGCCGTTACCATTAAAAAAACAAAAAGAACTAAGATTACGGCGAATAATGCTGCTGCTAACGGGCAGGTACAGTCATTAAGTCGCGGACTGACTCTTTTGGAATATATTTCCGAGTCACCAGGCGGTATCGCACTGACTGATTTGGCACAACAAGCCGGATTACCAAACTCCACCACTCACCGCCTTCTCACCACCCTACAACAACACGGTTTTGTCCGTCAGGTTGGCGATTTAGGGTTGTGGGTTATCGGTTCACACACTTTTATTATCGGTAGTAGTTTCTTACAGAGCCGCAATTTATTGGCACTTATTCACCCTATCCTGCGTCGCCTAATGGAGGATTCTGGTGAAACCGTTAATTTAGCCATTCTTGATCACAGTGAATATGAAGCGGTTATTGTCGATCAAGTACAGTGCAATGCATTGATGAGAATGTCCGCTCCTATTGGGGGTAAGTTACCTATGCATGCTTCCGGGGCTGGCAAAGCATTCCTTTCAACATTATCAGATAACCAACTGGTTCAGTTACTGCATAAGAAAGGGCTTCATTCTTACACGCCGCACACCAAGACAACGCCTTCCAGTTTAAAAGAAAATCTGGAACAAGCACGTAAACAAGGGTATTCGTTCGATGATGAAGAACATGCTTTAGGTCTGCGTTGTATTGCAGCCTGTATTTATGATGAGCATCACCAAGCCTTTGCAGCTATTTCTATTTCCGGCCCAGTCTCACGGATCACTGATGATCGTATCACTGAACTTGGTGCATTAGTTATCCGGGCAGCAAAAGAGATCAGTAAAGAATATGGCGGGATTCGTTAATTCTTTTTCTTAAATTATCATATGATTCTCAGGGCATTGATTTTTTCGTGCCCTGTCTTTTCAGACCAATAAATTCAACTTAATTTATTATCCCTCTGAAAACATTATCGGCAATATAGTAGAATAATAGCAAAACCATTTAACCAGTTTATAAATAACATCAGTAAAAATAAGATAAAGAATCCGAAAATAATAACATTTCCAGATTCTTATATAACAGAAGAATTAGTTAATGGGTCATTAACTAATTAAACCACTTTTGATAAATTCCAAGTGCCTGTTCCATTATCTCGATTAGAAAGAATTGAGGTATATACCTTATATAATGAGCCATTAACATTGGCACGGTTACAAGTATCGAGGAATCCTCCATGTGCGTTATTATAACCATTAAGAAAACGGATTATATTGCCTTCACGGACTCTACCATCATATCCATTGGTTGTATCTGAGAAAATATACCATGTCAGGCTCTCAACCGGACGTGCTACTTTATCAGCTGTATAAACATTATAGAGTTCAGGTGACTGCGCATAACCATTAGTACCAAGATATCCCCCATTATTCTGGTAAAGATTGACAAGAAACACGATATCACTACTGTAAACCTCTTGCCCTATGCCTTTTCCGCTCGCAGAAAAAATTTGCCATGTACCCGTACCTGTACCCGGAGCGCGATTCGGCGAAGCAGCCGTGTATACGTTATATTTTGCTCCTTGTGCGGTTGCATAACCATTAGTGTCCAGATAGCCACCATTTCCAAGATAGTTATTTTTAATATGAATTTTATCACCGTATAAAATTACACTAGCCATTATTATATCCTTAAATACTTCCACGAAGTTATATGAGAACCTTACTTAATTAAGAGTCAAAAATATCAATTATTTTTCCAGCCATTAACTGTGGCTAAAAACCCTTGATTTCCAAACTCTATAAAATTATAGAACCTCCACAAATAAGTGGATCTATTTTTATTTCTTAAAGCAATCATTAAATATATATTTTTAACTCACATCCCAATTATGCTTTCCTAATAATTAATATATTTCATATTGAATTCCAGGTTTATTTTTATTAAGAATATTCACACCCCGCACAAGAAAAACAAATAGGAATGAATTTATATTTAACTTAGGGAAATAATTTAATGAGGATAATAATGTACCCAATAGATTTCAAGTTGCAGCGCGGCGGTAAGTGAAAGCAGCCAACAAAGCAGCAGCTTGAAAGATGAAGGGTATATTAACTATTGGTGAAAATGGCGGTCGCTAACAGCAAACGCCAATTCCCAATAAAATCAGGCTGAAACTTTGGCAATAGAGTAAGTTTCTATCTCAGTACGTTGACTAAACCGCTGTTTACGACGATAGGCAAACACATCTTCCACATGACCACTTTTGATCCGTTCCTGTAACGCCCGCCAGTAGTTTGCTTTAAATAAATCACTATGCATCTCTTCAAAATAACAGCGAACCCGACTGTCAGTGCAAAGAAAATGCCGGAATTCTTCAGGAAAAATATCATTTGGCGCCACGCTGTACCACGGTTCACTGGCAAGTTCATCTTCCGGGTAACGCGGTGGTGGTATATCCCGGAAGTTAACTTCCGTCATATAACAGATTTCATCATAGTCATAGAACACCACGCGTCCATGCCGTGTCACGCCAAAGTTTTTAAATAGCATATCTCCAGGGAAAATATTCGCCGCAGCAAGTTGTTTGATTGCATTACCATACTCTTCGATAGCATCTTTCAGTTTCTGTTCATCCACCTGTTCCATATAGATATTCAGCGGTGTCATCCGGCGCTCCATATACAGATGCTTGATAAGGATCTTACTCCCGAGATCTTCCAGTTTTTCTGGTATTTCTTTCTGCAACTCGTCCATCAGTTCAGGGCTGATGCGAGCTTTATCAATAACGAAATTTTCGAACTCCTGTGTGTCGGCCATCCGCCCCACGCGGTCATGTTCTTTGACCAGACGGTAACACTCCTGTACCCGCTCTTGAGTGACATCTTTTTGTGGCGCAAATCTATCTTTAATCACCTTGAAGACTCTATCGAGTGACGGTGAAGTAAACACCAGCATCACCATCCCCTTAACACCAGGAGCAATCATAAATTGCTCTTTAGAAAAGGTAATGAATGCTAGATATTCCCGGTAATACTCTGTCTTACCATGCTTCTGACAGCCAATAGCCATATAAAGCTCAGCCGTTGATTTGGCAGGCAATATTTCTCTTAACCATTCAACTAACGCCGCAGGCAAGGGAGCATAAACCATAAAATAGGAGCGAGCGAAACCAAATACAATACTGACATCAGCATGATCGGTTAGGCAGGTATCAATAAAAATTCCGCCGGATTCGTTATGATGGATCGGCAACAAGAAAGGATAAACTTTATTTCCAATTCGAATCTTACCCACCAACCAAGCCGCTTTGTTGCGATAGAACAGTTCATTAGCTATCTGAAAAGTCGCCTGTAATATTTCTCCATCTGGAAATGTGCGTTGTAGATAATTCGTGATATAACGAATATCTCTCTCTAGATCTTCCCAAGGCAGACGCAGTGGCAAATCATTAAGCATTGTCCGTAGCATTGAATTGAGATTGCCATCAGGGAAAAAGTCTCGCGATAACGGACGGGGAATATCCCGAAATCTGCGAACAGGCTGGGAAGTAAAAATAAATAACTTATCTGGCGTCAAGTTACGATGTTCAAATAGACGACAATAAACAGAGTTAAAAAAGCTCTCTGCAATTTCAAACCGGGGATAATCCGGTAATAAATTGGTATAAACAACCTTTACCTTAGCAAGGTAATCTTCATCGTATCCGAAAACACCATGTATACATTTAAGCTGTTCAACAACCAGACCAACGTGGTGATCATAAAGATTAATACGCTTTTTCATGGCCTGCTGAACAGCGTGCCAATCAGCCTGTTCAAAGCGTTGCTGTGCGCCTGAAGTTACTTCCAGAAAGCGGCCATATTGTGCATCGAATCCCTGTAAAATAGTCTGTGCTATCAGATGTGCAGAATCTATCCCCATCGCAACTCCTCAATATATTCAGCCTGCAACAGGCAGGCTGAATAGAATCAGAAATGGAACAATCAGAACTGCTGTTCCTCCGTGGAACCTGTCAATGCGGTTACTGACGATATGCCACCCTGAATAATCGTGGTGACTTTATCGAAATAACCGGTGCCAACTTCCTGTTGATGAGAAGAGAAGGTATAACCCCGTTCAATGGATTCAAACTCTCTTTCCTGTACTTTCTCCACATAATGCCTCATGCCTTCACCCTGCGCATAAGCGTGTGCCAGGTCAAACATGTTAAACCACATGCTATGGATACCCGCCAGAGTAATAAACTGGAATTTATAGCCCATTGCTGACAGTTCATCCTGGAAACGCGCAATAGTTTTATCATCCAAATTCTTTTTCCAATTGAATGATGGAGAACAGTTGTAAGCCAGTAACTTACCGGGATATTCAGCGTGAATCGCCTCAGCAAAACGACGAGCCATTTCAATATCAGGTGTTGATGTCTCGCACCACACCAGATCAGCATACGGTGCATAAGCTAAACCACGACTAATGGCCTGATCGATACCGGCTCTGGTACGGAAGAATCCTTCAGTAGTCCGCTCGCCAGTAACAAACTCACTGTCATAAGTATCACTATCAGAAGTCAGTAGATCAGCGGCATCAGCATCCGTACGGGCAATTAACAGTGTTGGTACGCCAGCAACATCCGCAGCCAGACGCGCAGCAACTAATTTCTGAATAGCCTCTTGTGTCGGAACCAGAACTTTACCGCCCATATGACCACATTTCTTCACAGCAGCCAGTTGATCTTCAAAATGGACCGCCGCCGCACCAGCCTCAATCATGGCTTTCATCAATTCAAAAGCATTCAGGACACCACCAAATCCAGCTTCCGCATCTGCCACAATTGGCAGGAAATAATCGATATATTCCTGGCTATCAGTACCAATACCATTTGCCCATTGAATCTGATCTGCACGGCGGAAACTATTATTAATACGTTTTACCACCGCCGGAACCGAATCCACCGGATAAAGAGACTGATCCGGATACATGCTGGATGCCGTGTTGGCATCAGCCGCAACCTGCCAACCAGAAAGATAAATCGCCTCAATGCCCGCTTTTGCCTGCTGTAATGCCTGCCCACCGGTCAATGCACCCAATGAGTTCACATAACCTTTCTTTGATTTACCATGCAGTAATTCCCATAGTTTTTTGGCACCAAGTTGTGCCAATGTATGCTCAGGATTAACCGAACCGCGCAATTTAACCACATCTTCCGCGCTGTACGGACGAATAATCCCTTTCCAACGGTCACTTTTCCATTCCTGTTCCAGTTGAGCGATTTGTTGAGTTCTGGAGATTGTCATGACGTCTACTTCCTATCTTTCATTAAATTAATCGGATATGGTGTTTTGTTATTATTCGTTGCTTAATCGAGCAATTGATATCCCGGTAAAGTCAGAAAATCTATCAGCTCGTCCTGAGTCGTAATGCGCTCCATCAACTTAGCCGCATCGCCAAATCGCCCTTGGCTGAAACGTGTTTCCCCAACCTCTTGCTTAATGACTTCCATTTCCTCTACCAACATCTGTCTGAACAAACTTTTTGTAATTTTTTTACCATTGGATAATGATTTTTCATGATGAATCCACTGCCAAATGGATGTCCGGGAAATTTCTGCTGTCGCAGCATCTTCCATCAAGCCATAGATAGGTACGCATCCATTTCCTGAAATCCAAGCTTCAATGTATTGAACCGCTACGCGGATATTGGCGCGCATACCTTCCTCAGTACGATCTCCAGAACAAGGTTCCAATAATTGAACCGCAATAATAGGTGCATCTTCTTCACGGAAGATATCCAACTGGTTTTGTTGTTTCCCCAATACCTTGTCGAAAACCTCCATTACCGTATCCGCAAGACCTGGATGTGCAATCCATGTACCGTCATGACCATTACGTGCTTCCAACTCTTTATCCGCTCTAACTTTATCCAATACCCATTTGTTGTGTTCAGTATCTTTGCTGGGAATAAAGGCCGCCATTCCCCCCATCGCAAACGCACCGCGCTTATGGCAGGTTTTGATCAATAAACGGGAATAAGCACTAAGGAAAGGTTGATCCATCGTGACTGATTGACGATCAGGAAGAACCCGATCTCCATGGCTTTTCAGTGTTTTTATATAGCTGAAAATGTAATCCCAGCGACCACAATTAAGACCAACAATGTGATGACGGAGGTGGTAAAGAATCTCATCCATCTGGAATACAGCAGGCAGAGTTTCAATCAGCACCGTTGCTTTGATTGTACCTCTCGGCAGATCAAAGCGATCTTCTGCAAAACTGAATACATCATTCCACCACTGTGCCTCATGGTAAGACTGAATTTTCGGTAAATAGAAATAGGGGCCACTGCCCTTTGCTAGCAATTGCTTATAGTTGTGATAAAAATAAAGAGCAAAATCAAACAATCCGCCGGCAATTGGCTCTTCCTGATAGAGAACATGTTTTTCCGGTAAATGAAGCCCTCTTACTCGGGCGATCAAAACAGCAGGATCTGATCGCAACTGGTATTGTTTACCCTGATCATTAACGTAAGAAATTGTTCCATCAACAGCATCACGTAAATTGATTTGTCCTTCAATAACCTTATCCCAAGCCGGTGCTAAGGAATCTTCGAAATCCGCCATGAAAACTTTTACATTAGCATTCAAAGCATTGATAACCATTTTCCGTTCTACCGGTCCAGTGATTTCTACTCTGCGGTCACGGAGATCTGTTGGAATATTTTGAATTTCCCATTCACCATCACGAATGGAACTGGTTTCCGAAATAAAATCAGGCAATTCACCATTATCAATTTTCTTTTGCCAAATATCCCGATCGGCTAATAATTTTTTCCGAGTATCAGTAAACCGAATAATCAGATCCACCAGAAAATCTACCGCCTGCGGCGTCAAGATCTCCTGTTCTGCTGCACAAAATCGCTTAATAAACGATAATTCAGTCGCCAAAGTTTGCTGCGTCATCCATCCATCCTCACTTTAAAACACACCTGAATAAGAGTAATAGATATTTAAAATAAATCAAAAACGATTTCCATTTTTTAAAAAATTTATTTTTATTATATAAAAAACAATTAGTTAAAAACAAAAATAACTATTTTAAATTAGAGAAATTGATTCCATAAAATATAGAGTTACTTTATTAAGTTTTTGTTATGTAAGATCAATTACAAAAAGTGCGGTATTTTGGCAGAGATGAGAAAAAATCAGGGTGGTAGAGTGGCTGAAATCCAGCCACCCAGAAGGTATTAGTCCAGTGTTGGATTCATGTAGGTAAGATCATATGGCGTAATCTGGTACACATAGTAATTCAGCCAGTTAGAAAATAATAAATGCCCGTGGCTACGCCATGATGCCAGTGGTTTTCTTTTTGGATTATTATCCGGGAAATAATTTATTGGGATCTTTGGATCTAAACCTGCCGCTAAATCACGTAAGTATTCACTAGCCAGTGTTTCACTATCATACTCAGGATGGCCGGTGACAAATACCATACGTTTATCTTTGCTAGCTAATAAGTATACCCCTGCATCTTCAGAGCTGGAAAGAATATCCAAATCAGTATGTTCACGGATAATATGCTCAGGAAAATCTGCATAGCGGGAATGAGGGGCAAAAAAAGACTCATCAAAGCCACGAGTCAATAATGCCAGAGGGTCCAGAGTGGAGTGAGAATAAACACCGGATAATTTCACTTCTCTGGTAAATTTGGGCAAACCATACAAAATATTCAATGCAGCTTGTACAGCCCAGCAGATAAACAGAGTCGAAGTCACATGTTCCTTTGCCCAACTCATTATTCTTTCGATCTGTCCCCAATATGCCACATCTTCGAATTCAACTAATCCCAATGGAGCACCAGTGACAATTAAACCATCAAAATTTTGGTGTTTTATCTGTTCAAAATCACAATAAAAATTGTCCAAATGCTCAGCAGGCGTGTTCCTGCACTTCCGGTTATCCACCCTGAGCAGTTGAATATCCACCTGTAAAGGTGAGTTGGATAGCAACCGTAAAAATTGATTTTCAGTCTCAATTTTCTTTGGCATCAAGTTAAGCAGCAATACCTTTAACGGACGTATATTTTGAATATTTGCACGAGTAGATGTCATCACGAACACATTCTCGTCTCGTAAAAAATTCACTGCAGGTAGTTCATCCGGTATACAAATTGGCATGCTATAACCTCGACTTTTTATCCATTCACACGTTTAGACTTCTAGATAGCTAAATCTAACTAAGTATTAGCAGAATGTCGAGGCTTTACAAGTAAGCTGAAATTATTTCATTTTTGGTCATATCATGATGTTCAACGTGATAATAGATAATAAATTTTTAACATTTAAATTTGGAAACAATTTGAATTTCATTTGTCACATAGAAAAGAAATAAGGCAGATTAATTCAATTACGAGATGAAGCACCTTAAAATTCAATGATATTTTCGGTAAAAATGGGTGTCAAATTCGACTAATAAGCTACCGTCTTGATGGTCAAATTCTGATAGCATAGTTTTCATCATATGATTGCTGCGTATTTAGTACTCCGTAGCACAAATGAACTAACTTACGCATCGCAGCTCCTAAAGCCAATATTTTTTCCTTTCCTTTATTAATCGATTATATAAATCATTTATATGGGGGTTAAAACGAATTGCAGTTAGTACAGACATAAACAACTTAGCACGGATTTCAGCAGGACCCGTTTTAGATAAGCGCACTCGACCATGCACCAATGTGCCTGACTGCTTTGCTTTTGGGATAGGGATTGAACAGCTTTTCTCATACCGGTTACGTTCACGCTGGATATCCTCTAATAACGCGTCCCGACGGCATAGGAGAGCCTTCAATTCGCGAATTTCTATAGGAGACAGACATCGGGTTGTTTTAATGCGCTGTAGCAGGCTAAAATAGAGGCATCTACTTTGTCTGTTTTAGTCAATATCCCCATACCTTTAGCAAAATCACGCATGCGTAAAGGATTAGCGATTGCAATCCTTCCCCCAGCCTGATAAAGGTCATAAGCCAACCGTTCATGATAGACTCCAGTGACTTCCATAACGATATTTGCTTGTTGTAGGGCAGGAATATGCTTAGCTAACCACTCTATTAACATACAGGCTGAATGCGCATTATTCAGAAGGGATTTTGTTTTGCGTTTACCTTTAACTCCATCATATAACAAGCAAATATCCAGTTTATTCTTGCTAACATCTATTCCGACATAATACATGATAACCCCCTCTCTTATTGATGCCATCACGCCAATTTCACTTGTATATATAGAGTCATTGCTCTTGGTTACCGTTCAATATTGGTGCTGGCGTGGAAAGTGAAACAAGGGCTTTAGCTTATTAACAAAATCTCGCTTAAATGTGCAATCTGAGGTTCACCTTGTTTCTTATGATGGTAGCTAACCACCATAATTACTATGATACAAGTGCATTTTTTCAGAAAGGCGTTCTGTTAATATAGCAAGCATCTTTACCTCAATCATTTTTTAATAAAGCTAAAAAAACGGCCAAAGAAATAAAGAATGAATAAAACGATTAATTCTGCGGGACTTAATTTTTAAACAGTTGGGTGATTATTCGAAGAGATATAAAAGGATATCTTTCCATCATGAAAATATTTATAGTCTGATTTAAGGGAATGATTTATAGCACCTTCTCAGGACTACCAATAGTGAAGGCTTTATACCCATTTATGTTGTACTTACTATGCGAAACCGCGGGTATATTTAATAAAAAGAAATTAAGAAATTAAATTATAGTCTATAACACTAAAGTAATATACCTCGCGAAAGGAACAATATTACTTAACAAATCAGTTTAATTATTAATATTGAACCATGAGATTTATATTCAAAGCCGGAATATACAGATCTTTCTCTGGCAACAAGCCAATTTAAATCAAATTCCAATGATAAATATAGTGATAATATGGTTATAAAAGAGATAGGAAATAACGATATTCTAAAAGAAAATGATAATAACGGACTAACTGTAGCATGTCATGCCCCCTTAGTCTATCCGCCTGCAGAAACCGGGTTTCAGTTATTTTTCGGGCCGGCTATGACTATAACGGGTTTTGAGGATCCACAGGCAGACAATAAAGAGGGTCAATCCGAAACCGCTAAGCGCGCGTTTCCGCATCCCCCTCCGCCCGTGCCCTGCCAATCCCGGGCGTCAGAAACGGTTCTCACCGTCCTATCCCCGGTTA
>NZ_PUJW01000019.1 GCF_011189575.1 Photorhabdus cinerea | reverse complement strand
GACTGGGATAAGTTTATTGCTCATGTTAAGGCGCTATGTATTGATATGGTAGGATTACCATCCGGCAAGGTGTGGCATTTTGATCCGAGGAGGTTTATTACCCATTTCAGGAAGTGCGGGTGGTTAGGGGAAGGAGATTTAATTAGAGTTATCAGAGAAAGTGTTAAAAATAGCAAGACACATAAAGAGGGAGACTTTTTAAGTAAAGAGAGTGTTATGACTCGTATTTTACAAAGTAAAAATAATAAAGATAATGTGATTATCCGTCCGGAAAATATAAAAGAGAGCTTATCCAGAATTATTACCAATTATGGTTTTAATCTTTCGTCTTTAAGAATTGCACACTTTTTATCACAAATTTTTTGTGAGACGGGTCGGTTGGAAGTGGTTGTTGAGTATGGGTTAGATAATTATTTTAATAAATATGAACCCAAAAAGGATTATGCTGGTAAAGAAATGAATGATCTGGCAGGAACATTGGGAAATACGCTTGTGGGGGATGGAAAACGATTTAAAGGAAGAGGGATTATACAAACGACGGGCAGAAAAAATTATGAGCTTTACGGAAAATATAAAGGGGATGCTGAAAAATTCTTGACAGATGCAGGAGCTGCCACTCTTGCCAGTAATGCCTATTATGCTTGTGATACGGGCGGATTTTATTGGATACAGAAACAAAGGATGAGAGAACATAATGGGAGGAGAATATCTTGGGGGAGTTTAAGTCTTCATTATTGGGCTGATAAGGGGGCTTCATATGATGATGTAAAAGCCATTACTAAATGCGTGAATGGCGGTGATCATGGGTTGGATGATGTCAGATGGCCTTGCTTCGAGCATGCATTATATGCATTAAATGACTCTATCGTAAAACCCAATAATTTTAAGCCTATAGAATGATGGTGAATTATATGAAATTGAATATGTTATTTGTATTGATATTAACTGTACTTACATTTTCTGCTTATGCAGAAAAGATAGATTACTGTTATACCATTGAATTTGACAGCGGGGTTTTTAATTTAAAATCGTTTAAAAAAGCTTCTGCTAAAAATGATTGTAGATATAATCTAGTGCCTCTTGTTTACAATGGGGTAAAAGATTATTTTAATTTGTCTGGTGCGGCATATCCATCAGGTGGCATTGGTTATATAAAATGGGATGATGTAAGTAAAAAATATAGCTATGATATAGATGAAATAAATAATTCATTAAAAGATTCATATAGTAAAAATAATAAATTTAACTATGTTTTTAATATGAAATATAAGGTGGAAATAAAAACATTCCCTCGGCGTAAAGGTGCAATGGTTATGTCAGATGTCATTTTTCTTGATAAGAAGGATAAACCTTATAGTGTGATGAGAACATTGTTTTTTTATTCTCAAGATAATTATGCCGCTGAGTATTACCCCGACCCAATAAAATATTCGGATAAAAAAAGAATTGATTTTTTAAATAAGGTAACAGATTTATTTATGACAATGGCGATTAATTGTGATTTTAGCTAATAGATTAATCTGTATTAAATTATGCCTGGTATGTGCTGAGATATTTAACAGGCATGGTTAGTAACTGTAAGTTAATAGGAGGAGAAGAATATGATTCGGTTTATATCTTTATTACTGTTTTTTTACTTTATTTTTCTGTGAGCAGAGTGTTCTCTGCAACAGAGGATATATTTTTCTGTGTAAGATCAGAATATGGCATTTTGATCCGAGGAGATTCATTACTCACTTTCTACTCATTATTGGTCAGACCCGAGAAGAAAAAAAGTTAGTAGACGAACCGGTAGAGAGGAAACATATGTGGATGAGTCACTAGATAAACCATGGTATCCACTATTCGATCCTGATGATATCTCATCAAATGAATATTTTTCTATCGATTCGGGTGGTTTTTACTGGGTGTCTAAAGAACATAGAAACTCTAGGCAAGAAGCATGGAAAACTAGTATAAATAGGGTGTGTGACCAAGGGTTGAATAATGAGTCTATTGGACGTTGTTCTATTTTAGTTAATGGTGGAGGGAATCAATATTATGAACGACAAGGATATACAAGATATGTTTATTTATATTTGTCAGATATGTTAAAGACATCTGAAATAGAAACTATATCTGTTAGAAGAGGAAATCGAGAGATAAATGTAATTGTTGACTACGCCAGACAATCACGATCATTGAAGGTATAATATGAAGAAAAATATTTTCACGGTTTTGTTGTTTATTTCTTTATCTGTGCATGGAGAAGAGGCTTTATCACCACCCGCTGTTAGCAGAATGGTCATGCATAGTATTTCTTCTTATATATCAAGAGACTTTTCACCTTTGCCTCTTTCAATTGTTAAATATTCTGAGATATCTAAAGGTGTTCAAGAAAACGGTTATAGTGAATATTATATTTATAGTGGAAAAATAAATAAGATATATAGTAAGCCAGACTGGTATATAGTACCGTTTTTATACAGCACTGAGAACAAAGAAAAAAAAGGAGAGGGATACGCACGTTGTAATATGGTTGCATTTTCAGATAATCAAGTTTTGATTCCTGAGAAAACATTTAAATCTAAATATGCTAGAAATTATTCATCATGTTTTGGTTATAAACTAGTTAGGGTTTTTCATATGGGAGATTTAACATGGATCGTCGGTGAGGTTGGATATGAGTCACCTCAAAGTGGGATATCTGGTGAATGGTTCTCCTATGATTATTATTTTTTTGATAGAAAAAAAGAGGTTTTCTGTTTTGATGATAATCTACCTAAATTAATTAATAGTAAAGATAAGTTGGAAATAAAATTAATGGAATATGTACCTAACTATGGTCAATTTAATAGTATCATCAAACATTAATTATTTATTAAAGGAAAACCAAAATGAATGCTAGATTTTTTATGATTATTATATTTCCGTATCTTATGAGTATTTTATTGATCAGTAGTTTAGCATATGGTAAAAATGTGAATGATTACATTTCAAATAGAATTAAAGACTTTTTTATGCTAATGGAACTCCACATGGTTTACATTCGGTCTACGGGATTTAAACCCCTAATGATGGATATAACATAGGATATAGAACAATGGGATCTCTAGATTGTAATGTGATTTGGCTTATATTTAGAGTCATGTATGAAGATACAAATTTAAATTCAAATGAAATAGATGAAGCTTATTTTATCTCTAAAAATAAAAACAAGTTCTGTTATTCGGAATGGATTACTAGATTGATTAATAAAAGCAATAGGTTTGATGTTAACAAAGCGATTATAGGAGATCTTGATTTTGAAGAATGTAGTGATTTTGTGATTAGCTTCTGATTTTAATCGGTATAAAGTTTTAACAGTTGTTTTTACCAATTTTAACATCTGTTTTTTATTAAGTTTAATCATCATGGGATATTGTGTTTTCAGCCAGTAAATAACCTGATTATGTAAAAATATCCTTTTATGTTTTCTCTGCTAGTTAATTTTCTGTTCAAGGATTAAATCCTGCCATATTAACTGTTTTATCCCTTTTTTATTGCGTTATTTTTATGGATTATTTCGTAAAATAACGGCAATAAAGTACCTGAGTATGTCCTGTTAAAAAGAGTATTTACTGAATTAAATCCACCTTCTATATAAAACTTTAATCTCTCTGTATTCGCGTTTTTAAATGGTTATATCAGGTTAGATAAATATAAAATAAGCGAAGGACAGGATGGGAACTTATCTTTTATGAAGTTTTTCATCATTAAAATGATCTGATTATTCTCTTTCATAAAAAAGTGATTTTGACGATGACTATTAGACAATCAGGCAGCAAAACGCCGGACTTTGGTATTGTTTATTACTAACGTTTTCACCCGTCGTTAATAAAATGTTTATAATTTGTTTGTAATATTACATTCTTATCATGTTTTTTGTAATGAAGTTACATATAGTGGAAAAAATAACGATAAATAACCCTAAAAAGGGGGATTGAAAGTGGTAAATTTTCATTTTATCCGATAAAATTTTAGACAATTTACAGATTGTTATTTTTGAGATTCTGCAAAAAGCGGGGTCTTATTTAAAGGAGGGTCTATATGTCTGTATATCGTAAATACCCTTGGCATCAGGTTCTCTTACGTCGTATCAGTGCTGTGATGTTAGGTGTGTTGGCGCTACCGGTTATGCTGTTCCGTCGTGATCGCACGCGTTTTTACAGTTATTTGTACCGTGTATGGATAAAAACCAGCGATAAGCCAGTATGGTTAGCGCAATCAGAGTTGGTTATTACAGTCAGAAATAATTAATGTTTGGTTAGTGGGAAATCAGGTTAACTTGGTTTTCCGCGGTTTATAAGTTGATAAATAGTTTGACGCCTTGCCCGTTGATTCTGGCAGGGCGTTTTGTTTTATCAGGGATCAGAAAAATCAATAAAGCCTATTTACTATAGCGGGTGTGGATGAGTATGTTACTTCCACACAATTAAAATATAGGACGGATATGATGCATAATATTGAACTGGAAAACGTGATTAATGAAGAATTGCATATCAGAGAGTTTCAGGATTATGCGCCCAATGGCTTACAGGTTGAAGGGCGTGCTCATATTCAGCGGGTCGTTACTGGTGTCACAGCTTGCCAGGCTTTATTGGATGAAGCGGTTCGCTATCAGGCTGATGCGGTTATCGTTCATCATGGTTATTTTTGGAAAAATGAGCCGGTGGTGATTCGTAATATGAAACGTCATCGTCTGAAAACGCTACTCTGTAATGATATAAATTTATATGGCTATCATCTTCCGCTTGATGCTCATCCATCACTGGGAAATAACGTACAACTGGCTCATCAGATTGGCGCAAAAGTTGTCGGACTGATTGATACATATGTACCATATGGGGAATTTGAGCAGCCACTGACGCCGGTAGAGTTAGCAGCACGTATTGAACAGGTGCTTGGTCGCAAAGCGTTGCATGTGGGCGATAACGCACCCGCAGAGATTCGCACTCTTGCCTGGTGTACCGGTGGAGGCCAGAGTTTTATTCATCAGGCGGCCGAATTCGGTGTTGATGCTTTTATTACTGGTGAAGCTTCGGAACAGACGGTTCATATTGCTCGTGAAATGGGACTGCATTTTTATGCGGCTGGTCATCATGCTACTGAACGTTATGGTATTAAAGCTTTAGGTGAGTGGTTGGCGGATAATTATGGGTTAGATGTTACTTTTATCGATATTCCAAACCCGGTTTGATTCGGTTTATACGTTAGTCAGAAAGAAGCGAAGCCCACCGAAGGCGGGCTTCAAAGTTTTTATAAACTTTTTAAACTAGCGTTGTTCTATCCGCTTCATAGAATTGTGAATTTTGATCCCGGTGATCTGGCTACACACGCAAACGGGAGGCTACGTTCGATAATTTAGAGAACAGGGTAGCTTAGTACCTGCTCTTAAAACGAGCATACACAAGGAAGATAGCCAGATCAATTTCAGTAGTGATTGTATTGGCACTAAATCTTATCGAATATCTGCCCAATTAAACAAAAGCTCTAACTCTTAGGTTAGAGCTTTGCCCTTATCGTAATCGAATTTAATTATTATTTTTCCAACTGGCTTTGGAAATCTCGCTGTGTATAGCCAGTGTAGAGTTGACGAGGACGGGCGATTTTTACACCGTCATCATGCATTTCGTTCCAATGGGCAATCCAGCCGATGGTACGGGCAATTGCAAAAATGACAGTGAACATAGTGGATGGAATACCCATTGCTTTCAGGATGATGCCAGAGTAAAAATCCACGTTCGGATACAGTTTCTTCTCAATAAAATATGGGTCGTGCAGAGCAATACGCTCAAGTTCCATAGCAACTTCCAACAGACTGTCATTCAGCCCAAGCTCATCTAGTACTTCGTGGCAGGTTTCACGCATTACTGTCGCGCGTGGGTCATAGTTTTTGTAAACGCGATGACCAAATCCCATCAGGCGGAAAGCGTCGTTTTTGTCTTTGGCGCGCGCAATAAATTCAGGAATATGTTCAACCGACTGAATTTCTTCCAGCATTCGTAAGCAAGCTTCGTTTGCGCCACCATGAGCAGGTCCCCAAAGTGAAGCGATACCCGCAGCAATACAGGCAAATGGATTAGCTCCGGAAGAACCCGCAGTACGTACTGTAGAGGTAGATGCGTTCTGTTCATGGTCGGCATGCAGAATAAGAATGCGATCCATAGCACGTTCTAGTACCGGGTTCACCTTATACTCTTCGCATGGTGTAGCGAACATCATGTGCAGGAAGTTTCCTGCATAGGAAAGATCATTGCGTGGATAAACGAATGGCTGACCAATGGAGTATTTGTAGCACATTGCCGCCACTGTTGGCATTTTGGACAGCAGACGATATGCAGTAATGTCACGGTGGTGCGGATTGTTCACATCCAGAGCATCGTGATAGAAAGCAGCCAAAGCGCCCGTAACACCGCACAGCACCGCCATCGGGTGGGAATCACGGCGGAAGCCATTAAACAACCGATTGATCTGTTCGTGGATCATCGTATGACGGGTAATGGTTTTTTTGAATTTATCAAACTGTTCTTGTGTTGGTGTTTCGCCATACAGCAGGATATAGCAGACTTCCAGATAATTGGATTCTGTCGCTAGTTGGTCGATAGGAAAACCACGGTGAAGTAATATGCCTTCGTTGCCATCAATGTAGGTGATCTTGGATTCGCAAGATGCTGTTGAAGTAAAACCAGGGTCGTAGGTAAAAAAACCTTCGGAGCCGAGAGTACGAACGTCGATTACTTTAGACCCCAGGGTAGGTGTTAGCACGTCCAATTCAATAGCAACTGTACCATCTGAGGTTAGAGTTGCTTTGTTATCTGCCATTACAGTCTCCTTAGCGCTTTCATTTTTATAACTCTTAACAACCGTGGCGGAAAGACACGATGTAAAGTCTATCTCATCAGGCGATTCTATTTGCCATTCTTTGTCGTTAAGAGCGGACCTGGGTAGTGCTCTGACAAAAGCGCTAGCTTTTGAATGCACCTCAGTGTGGCCCGCGCAAGTGAGCGATTTATCAATGAATCGCTTCTCACATACTGCCGTGCATATTCTGGTTTCTGCATGCGGCTGCGCCCTTAATATTTATTGACCAGAATGGCCTACGCCAATGATGCCTATTGGAATAGGTTCTTGTACTGTGCCTTCCTGGCATTGTGCTACCGGAGAAAATTTGAAATCAGGCTAATATCACATTTAAGGCTGAAATTTTACCCCGGGCAACAATGATTTTTAGATTGTTAGCGAGTTTTTGTGTGTTATGTTTTATGCATTGACTACAAAAACCATTATGATTTGTGCGGACTACACAGTTACATAACTTTAGCTTTTCGGGAAGTCTTTCCTCTTATCGGAAATCAATCTCAAAAGTGTTTTCAACCATATATGTAAGATAAATGTTTAAAGTTTGTCAAACAAGATAATTAATTTCGTGCAATATGTTTGAATCGTGATCTTAATCACTGTTCAGTGGAAATGTAGCTAATCATATTGTGTTGGAATTGTAATAATAATGTGAAGCACATATACTGCCGCTAGGTCTCCGGATTACCCTGATGTAGGAGCACCCAGCGTAACCAAATCACAACATTTTTTAACATGAAGGATCTACACGTTTGATTAAATGTTGTGTCTTTGTATCCCCTTATCGCTGTCTGATTTCCGCCCAGGTCCGGAGGAAGGAAAATAATAAAAGAGCTGTGTGGGCAAAATTGTGAAAAAACAAAGACCTGTCAACCTTGATTTGCAGACGATACACTTCCCAGTCTCTGCAGTAGCCTCTATCTTGCACCGTGTCTCTGGCGTCATCACTTTCATAGCAGTAGGAATTCTCCTCTGGTTGTTAGGGATGTCTCTTTCCTCGCAAGAAGGTTTTCAGCAAGCCGCCGATATTATGACGAGCTTTTTTGCTAAGTTTATTGTGTGGGGTATTCTGACTGCACTGGCTTACCATATTTGTGGTGGTATCCGCCACTTGCTGATGGATTTCGGCTATTTGGAAGAAAACTTAGCGGTCGGTAGTGCTTCTGCCAAAGTGGCAATCGCGCTTGCCGTTATCTTGTCGATTCTGGCTGGAGTACTGGTATGGTAAGTAACGCATCTGCATTGGGTCGCACGGGTATCCATGATTGGTTATTGTTGCGCGCGTCCGCAATCATTATTGTTCTATATGTTATCTATATTTTGGGCTTTGTTGCTGTAACGTCGGATATCACTTATGAAGTCTGGCGGGGTTTCTTTTCCTCATCCATCACTAAAGTCTCCACTGTGCTGGCGCTGTTTTCCATTCTGGCTCACGCTTGGATTGGTATGTGGCAAGTACTAACTGACTATGTAAAGCCGCTGGCACTGCGTTTGGTGTTGCAACTGGCGATTGTCGTTGCACTTATGGCTTACTTAATTTACGGAACAATTGTGGTGTGGGGTGTATAGATGAAACTGCCAGTAAGAGAGTTTGACGCAGTCGTTATTGGTGCAGGTGGGGCAGGTATGCGTGCCGCGCTGCAAATTTCACAAATGGGATTATCTTGTGCTTTGATTTCTAAAGTATTCCCAACCCGTTCTCATACAGTATCCGCGCAGGGTGGTATCACTGTTGCGTTGGGTAACTCCCACGAAGATAACTGGGAATGGCACATGTATGACACGGTGAAAGGTTCTGACTATATCGGTGACCAGGATGCGATTGAATACATGTGTAAGACCGGTCCAGAGGCAATTCTGGAACTGGAACACATGGGATTGCCATTCTCTCGTCTAGATGATGGTCGTATTTATCAGCGTCCATTCGGTGGCCAGTCAAAAAACTTTGGTGGTGAACAGGCCGCACGTACAGCCGCAGCCGCAGACCGAACCGGTCATGCACTGTTGCACACCCTGTATCAGCAGAACTTAAAAAATCACACCACTATTTTTTCTGAATGGTATTCGTTGGATCTGGTTAAAAATCAGGATGGCAGTATTGTTGGTTGCACTGCTATCAATATTGAAACTGGCGAAGTCGTTTATTTCAAGGCGAAGGCGACTATTTTAGCAACAGGCGGTGCTGGCCGTATTTATCAATCTACAACTAACGCTCACATTAATACCGGTGATGGTGTAGGTATGGCGCTGCGTGCAGGTGTACCGGTACAGGATATGGAAATGTGGCAATTCCACCCAACCGGTATTGCAGGAGCGGGTGTTCTGGTGACAGAAGGTTGCCGGGGTGAAGGTGGTTATTTACTCAATAAGGATGGCGAACGCTTTATGGAGCGTTACGCGCCAAACGCCAAAGATCTGGCTGGTCGTGATGTGGTCGCGCGTTCCATTATGATCGAAATCCGCGAAGGCCGTGGTTGTGAAGGTCCTTGGGGGCCTCATGCTAAGCTAAAACTGGATCATTTGGGCAAAGAGGTGTTGGAGTCTCGTCTGCCGGGCATTCTCGAACTGTCCCGCACTTTTGCTCACGTTGATCCGGTAAAAGAACCTATTCCGGTTATTCCAACTTGTCACTATATGATGGGAGGAATCCCGACTAAAGTTACCGGTCAAGCGCTGACTATTAACGAGAAAGGCGAAGATGTCGTTATTCCGGGCTTGTTCGCTGTGGGTGAAATTGCCTGTGTATCGGTTCATGGCGCAAACCGTTTGGGTGGTAACTCACTGTTGGACTTAGTGGTGTTTGGCCGTTCTGCCGGTTTGCACCTGAAAGAGTCTTTGATGGAACAGGGTACCAGCCGCGAAGCCAGCGAATCTGATATTGAGGTATCAATGCAACGTCTGAACCGTTGGAATAATACCCGTACTGGTGAAGATCCAGTTAAAATTCGTAAAGATTTGCAGGCTTGTATGCAGAACAACTTCTCTGTATTCCGTGAAGGTGATGCAATGGCGAAAGGTTTGGAAGAGCTGAAAGTTATCCGTGAACGTCTGAAGAGTGCGCGTTTGGATGATACTTCATCAGAGTTTAACACCCAGCGTATTGAGTGTTTAGAGCTTGATAACCTGATGGAAACGGCATTTTCTACAGCTGTTACTGCTAATTTCCGTACTGAGAGTCGGGGTGCTCACAGCCGTTTCGACTATCCGGATCGTGATGATGCGAACTGGTTATGTCATACCCTCTATCTACCGCAAACTGAAACAATGACTCGTCGTAATGTCAACATGCAGCCAAAACTGCGTGAAGCATTCCCGCCGAAAGCGCGTACTTACTAATGAGTTGCTGAATAATCCAGTTGCGGAGGAATAGATTATGAAACTTGAATTTTCGATTTATCGTTACAACCCGGATGTTGACAGCGCTCCTCGTATGCAGGATTACATGCTGGAAGCAGAAGAAGGGCGTGACATGATGTTGCTGGATGCATTAATCCAGCTTAAAGAGCAGGACCCGACACTCTCTTTTCGTCGTTCTTGCCGTGAAGGTGTTTGTGGTTCTGATGGCCTTAACATGAATGGTAAAAATGGTCTGGCCTGTATTACACCTGTTTCGGCTTTGCGGCGTGGTCGCAAGAAAATTGTTATCCGTCCTCTGCCAGGTTTACCGGTTATCCGTGACCTGATTGTAGATATGGGACAGTTTTATGCACAATATGAGAAAATTCGCCCATATTTGCTGAATGATGGTAAAAACCCGCCGGCTCGTGAGCACTTACAGTCACCTGCACAAAGAGAAAAACTGGATGGTCTGTACGAGTGTATTCTGTGTGCATGTTGTTCAACGTCTTGTCCGTCATTTTGGTGGAATCCTGATAAGTTTATCGGACCTGCGGGCTTGCTGGCAGCGTATCGCTTCCTGATCGACAGCCGTGATACTGAAACAGATTCACGATTAGATAATCTGAATGATGCTTTCAGTGTTTTCCGCTGCCATAGCATCATGAACTGTGTCAGTGTGTGCCCTAAAGGGCTGAATCCGACAAAAGCTATCGGCCATATTAAGTCTATGTTGTTAAAACATAGCGCATAATTGGCCCGCCCTCCGTGAAGTTTATCTGCGGAGGGCACAAAGAATTGAGAATTGAGAATTGTGAGTTGCCAACTGCTAATGATGACTAAAGCTTTGAGGCAAGGAACCTTTAAAAACCGTTAAATGGTTTTTAAAGGTTCCTTGAAGGGTTCCGAAACCCAAAATAGAACATGCATAAAGCACGTCCGAATGAACCTTTTATCGATACCGCACTTAAGCGGTAAGTTAACCACGGCGAAAACTAAAGCTTTTAAAGCTTAAGGGATCACAATGCAGAACGGCGCAATGAAGGACTGGCTAGATTCGAGCTTCTTAGCTGGTTCAAACCAGTCTTACATAGAGCAAGTCTATGAAGACTATATAACCGATCCAAACTCCGTTGATGCAAGTTGGAAAGAAATTTTCCAACAATTGTCGAATGCGGGACTAAACGGTGAACAACTCCACTCGCAGACGCGTGATTACTTCCGCCGCCTTGCGAAAGATACTACGCGTTATCACTCCTCTGTCAGCGATCCGGCAATGGATGCAAAACAAGTTAAAGTTTTGCAGCTCATCAACGCATTCCGTTTCCGCGGTCATCAAAATGCCAATCTTGACCCGTTGGGATTATGGAAGCAGGATAGTGTTCCTGATTTAGATCCTGCTTTCCATAATCTGACGGAAGCTGATTTTGCAGAAACATTTAACGTAGGTTCTTTTGCTCTCGGCAAAGAAACGATGAAGTTGGCGGATTTGTATGAAGCACTGAAACGCACTTATTGCGGTTCTATTGGTGCTGAATACATGCACATCACGAATACGGAAGAAAAACGTTGGATTCAGCAGCGTCTGGAATCTGTTACCGTCAGTTCTCAGTTCAGCGCAGAGGAAAAACAGCGTTTTCTGGCGGAACTGACGGCAGCTGAAGGTTTGGAACGTTATCTTGGCGCGAAGTTTCCGGGAGCGAAACGTTTCTCTCTTGAAGGTGGTGACGCACTGGTCCCCATGTTGAAGGATCTTATCCGTCATGCGGGTAAGCACGATACACGGGAAGTTGTGATGGGGATGGCTCATCGTGGTCGCCTCAACGTTCTGGTTAATATCTTAGGTAAAAAACCGGCTGATCTGTTCGATGAGTTTGCCGGTAAGCATAAAGAGCACCTTGGTACCGGCGACGTGAAATACCATCAGGGTTTCTCGTCTGATTTTGCCACCGAGGGCGCTAAGGTTCATTTGGCACTGGCATTTAACCCATCTCACCTTGAGATTGTCAGCCCTGTGGTTATTGGTTCAGTACGCGCCCGCCGTGATCGTCTGGATGAAGGTTGCAGCAATATGGTGTTGCCAATCACTATCCACGGGGATGCTGCCGTTACCGGTCAGGGCGTTGTGCAGGAAACCCTGAACATGTCTCAGGCCCGTGGTTATGAAGTGGGTGGTACGATTCGTATTGTTATCAACAACCAGATTGGTTTCACAACGTCTAATCCGAAAGATGCCCGTTCAACACAATATTGTACCGATATCATCAAAATGGTACAGACGCCGATTTTCCACGTTAATGCAGACGATCCAGAAGCGGTGGCATTCGTTACCCGTCTGGCTCTGGATTTCCGTAATGCCTTTAAACGTGACGTGATGATCGATCTGGTATGTTACCGCCGTCATGGTCATAACGAAGCTGATGAGCCAAGTGCGACTCAGCCAATGATGTATCAGAAAATTAAGAAACACCCAACGCCGCGTAAAATCTACGCTGACAAGCTGGTTACTGAGAAGTTGATATCAGTCGATGATGTGACTGAAATGGTTAATCTGTATCGTGATGCTCTTGACCGTGGTGACTGTGTCGTTGAAGAGTGGCGTTCAATGGGGCTGCACTCATTTACATGGGAGCCTTATCTTAATCATGATTGGGATGAAGAATATCCATATAAAGTCGATATTAAGCGTTTGCAGGATCTGGGCAGACGTATCAGCTCTGTCCCGGAAGAAGTGGAAATGCACTCCCGCGTGGTGAAAATCTATAATGACCGCGCAGAGATGGCTAACGGCGATAAATTGTTCGATTGGGGTGGGGCAGAAAATTTAGCCTACGCGACTTTGGTTGATGAAGGTGTTCCGGTGCGTTTGTCCGGTGAGGACGCGGGCCGTGGTACTTTCTTCCATCGTCATGCTGTTATTCATAATCAGACCAACGGTTCTGTTTATGTGCCTCTGGCGAACGTTCATAACGGTCAGGGTGCGTTCAATGTATGGGATTCTGTTTTGTCTGAAGAAGCGGTTCTGGCGTTTGAGTATGGCTATGCGACAACAGAACCCCGCGCTTTAACAATCTGGGAAGCACAGTTTGGTGATTTCGCTAACGGAGCACAGGTTGTTATTGACCAGTTCATCAGCTCTGGTGAGCAGAAATGGGGTCGTATGTGTGGCTTGGTTATGTTGCTACCTCATGGCTATGAAGGTCAGGGGCCTGAACACTCTTCCGCTCGTCTGGAACGTTATTTGCAACTGTGTGCAGAACAGAACATGCAGGTTTGTGTGCCGTCAACGCCGGCGCAGGTCTACCACATGCTCCGCCGTCAGGCTCTGCGCGGTATGCGTCGTCCATTGATTGTTATGTCACCGAAATCACTGTTGCGCCATCCATTGGCTATTTCCAGCTTGGATGAGCTGGCTAATGGTAAATTCCAGACCGTTATCGGTGAAGCTGATGAGCTAGATCCTAAAGACGTTAAACGGGTTGTGCTCTGTGCGGGTAAAGTTTACTACGACCTGCTAGAACAACGCCGCAAAAATGAACAAACCGATGTCGCTATTGTACGTGTTGAACAACTGTATCCATTCCCTCATCAGGATGTTCAGTCAGCACTGGAACAGTACGCCCATGTGCACGATTTTGTCTGGTGCCAGGAAGAGCCATTAAACCAAGGGGCCTGGTATTGCAGTCAGCACAACTTCCGTGAAGTGATCCCGTTCGGGGCTTCTTTACGTTATGCAGGTCGTCCTGCGTCTGCTTCTCCGGCAGTTGGATATACGTCAGTTCACCAGCAACAACAGCAAGAGCTGGTTAATGACGCACTGAACGTCGAATAAATAAAGGATAGAAAATGAGTAGCGTAGATATTCTGGTTCCTGTTTTGCCCGAGTCTGTTGCTGATGCCACTGTTGCAGTCTGGCACAAAAAAGAGGGTGACCGTGTTGAACGTGATGAAGTGCTGGTTGAAATCGAAACGGATAAAGTGGTACTGGAAGTGCCTGCCAGTGAAGCCGGTGTTTTAGAAGCCATTTTGGAAGTGAAAGATGCAACCGTTCTGTCCAGTCAGCTTCTTGGTCGTATCCGTTTGGGCGATAGCACTGGTAAGCTGACAGAAGTCAAAGAAAAAACGGAAGCAACTTTGGCTAAACGCCAGACTGCGGGTTTGGAAGACGAGAGCAACGACGCACTCAGCCCGGCGGTTCGCCGTCTGATTGCAGAGCATGATCTTGATGCCAAAGCGATTAAAGGCAGTGGTGTTGGTGGGCGTATTGTCCGCGAAGATGTGGAAAAACACATGGCTGATAACGAAAAAGCGGGTAATAAGCCAGTAGAAGCCCCGGTTTCTGTCCAGAATTCTCTGTTGCCGCACCGCAGCGAAAAACGTGTTCCAATGACTCGCCTGCGTAAGCGTGTGGCTGAACGTCTGCTGGAAGCAAAAAACAACACTGCGATGTTGACAACGTTCAACGAAGTTAACATGAAGCCAATTCAGGATATGCGTAAACAGTACGGTGATGCGTTTGAAAAACGTCATGGTGTGCGCTTGGGCTTTATGTCTTTCTATGTAAAAGCTGTGGTTGAAGCATTGAAACGCTATCCGGAAGTGAACGCTTCTATTGATGGCACTGATGTGGTTTATCACAATTATTTCGACATCAGTATTGCAGTATCTACACCGCGTGGGCTGGTAACGCCAGTATTGCGTGATGCGGATGCGTTGAGCATGGCTGATCTTGAAAAACGCATTAAAGAGCTGGCAATTAAAGGCCGCGACGGCAAATTGACCGTAGAAGAGCTGACCGGCGGTAATTTCACGATTACCAATGGCGGTGTATTCGGCTCCTTAATGTCTACACCAATCATTAACCCACCACAGAGTGCGATTCTTGGTATGCATGCCATTAAAGATCGGCCAATGGCGGTTGATGGTCAAGTAGTGATCCTTCCTATGATGTATCTGGCACTGTCTTATGACCACCGTCTGATCGATGGACGTGAGTCTGTAGGCTTCCTGGTGACCATCAAAGAAATGCTGGAAGATCCCGCACGTTTGCTGTTGGACGTATAGCAACATAATAGGGCAGATACGCGCTAATATCTGCCCGGTCTGAAGTAAACAAATGTATATGAACAGCCAATCTTTAGAGATTGGCTATATCCAGAGCAACAAAAAAATAAGGGAGCAATTTGCTAATTTGCTCTTCTCAGACTAACTATGGATAGAACATCATGAATTTACACGAGTATCAGGCAAAACAGCTTTTTGCACGGTATGGTTTACCCGCTCCGGCTGGTTATGCCTGCACGACACCGCGTGAAGCAGAAGAAGCTGCATCTAAAATCGGCGCTGGCCCTTGGGTGGTTAAGTGTCAGGTTCACGCTGGCGGTCGCGGTAAAGCGGGCGGCGTGAAAGTGGTTAACAGTAAGGAAGAAATTCGCGCTTTCGCTGAACAATGGCTGGGCAAACGTCTGGTCACTTACCAAACAGATGCGCAAGGACAGCCTATTCACCAGATTCTGGTCGAGGGGGCAACTGATATTGCGAAGGAGCTGTATCTCGGTGCTGTAGTTGATCGTGGTACGCGTCGTGTAGTGTTCATGGCCTCTACTGAAGGTGGCGTTGAAATTGAAAAAGTTGCGGAAGAAACCCCGGAACTGATTCATAAAGCCATCATTGACCCACTGGCTGGCCCTATGCCTTATCAAGGGCGCGAACTGGCATTTAAACTGGGTTTAACCGGTAAACAAATTAGTCAGTTCACCAAAATTTTCTTAGGATTGGCAAACCTGTTCCTAGAGCGCGATTTGGCTCTGGTTGAAATTAACCCATTGGTTATCACGACTCAAGGTGATCTGATTTGTCTGGATGGCAAACTAGGCGCTGATGGCAACGCACTGTTCCGTCAGGCTGAACTGCGTGAAATGCATGACCCATCTCAGGAAGATCCGCGTGAAGCTCAGGCGGCACAGTGGGAACTGAACTATGTCGCACTGGATGGCAACATTGGTTGCATGGTCAACGGTGCGGGCCTGGCAATGGGTACGATGGATATCGTTAAATTGCATGGTGGTGCACCAGCAAACTTCCTTGATGTAGGTGGTGGCGCAACCAAAGAACGTGTTACAGAAGCGTTTAAAATCATTCTGTCAGATAAAAATGTGAAAGCGGTATTGGTTAACATCTTTGGTGGTATTGTCCGTTGTGACCTGATTGCTGACGGTATTATTGGTGCAGTGGAAGAAGTTGGTGTTCACGTACCGGTCGTTGTTCGTTTGGAAGGGAATAATGCTGAGCTGGGAGCGAAAAAACTGGCTGACAGTGGTTTAAATATCATTGCGGCAACCAGCCTGACAGACGCAGCTAAGCAAGCAGTAGCAGCAGTGGGGGCAAAATAATGTCTATTTTAATCGATAAAAACACCAAAGTTATCTGTCAAGGTTTTACCGGCAGCCAAGGTACTTTCCATTCAGAACAAGCGATTGCCTATGGCACCCAAATGGTTGGTGGAGTAACGCCGGGTAAGGGCGGTACTGAGCATCTGGGATTACCTGTTTTCAATACCGTTCGTGAAGCGGTGGAAGCAACAGGGGCAACGGCTTCTGTTATCTATGTTCCTGCGCCTTTCTGTAAAGACTCCATTCTGGAAGCTATCGACGCAGGTATCAAACTGATCATCACGATTACTGAAGGTATCCCGACGCTGGATATGCTAACGGTTAAAGTGAAGCTGGATAAAGCAGGCGTTCGTATGATCGGCCCTAACTGTCCGGGTGTGATCACACCGGATGAATGTAAGATCGGTATTATGCCGGGCCACATTCATCAGGCGGGTAAAGTCGGTATCGTTTCCCGTTCAGGTACATTGACTTATGAAGCAGTAAAACAGACGACTGATGCAGGTTTAGGACAATCTACCTGCGTTGGTATCGGTGGTGACCCAATTCCCGGTTCTAACTTCATTGATATCCTGAAATTGTTCCAGGAAGATCCGCAAACCGAAGCCATCGTAATGATTGGTGAAATCGGTGGTAATGCGGAAGAAGAAGCGGCAGCTTATATTAAGCAGCACGTCACTAAACCGGTTGTTGCTTATATCGCGGGTGTAACTGCACCAAAAGGTAAGCGTATGGGTCATGCTGGTGCGATTATCGCGGGGGGTAAAGGAACCGCAGATGAAAAATTTGCGGCTCTGGAAGCCGCTGGCGTGAAGACGGTTCGCAGTCTGGCAGACATCGGTGATGCAGTGAAGGATTTACTCGCTGGCAAGTAAGTACTGATAAGAAATGCTTATCTATGAGGCCACTGTAAAGTGGCCTCAGATCGTTAAAAAAGCCTGTTAAAAATAGTTTTTCAGCATCGGAAATTTCATAATCCATCTTTGCCGATTGATTTTCTCCATTGGATTTCAATATTGGATTTGAATAGGTGGATAGATGAATAGTGAGGGGGATTTATTATCTTCCTTATTAGCATAGGGATCATTGGTATAAGTAAACGGGACAAAAAATACTTTATCACCTTTAGTCGTTACAATATTAGCCGATAAGGTTAGTACATATCTTTCGTTATTTTTCCAGCATATTGGTCCGAAATCAGCGTAACCTGTGTTTTTGGAAAAATCCCATGATAAATTTGTATTAACACCTTTGGCAGGATCATTATTGACTTTTGTATGTTTCCAAAATGTATTGTCATTTATATCTCTACTTAATTTACATGCACCTCCAGTATCAAGACCGATCAGAACCAGATCTACATATGATTTCTCTCCTGCATATTTTTCAGGCTTTCCGATTGTATCAGTTTTGATAGGGTTATTGAATGTAACATTACCTGCTATTTCCAGCTTGATTGTTGGATTACCGGGTGATGTTGGGCCATAATCGCATTGACTAGGAGCTCCTGGTTCAGGGTTTGCTCTATTTAAGCAAACGATTACTGGTTTTGTTAATGGGTTTTTTACATGAGTTGGTGCTATGTTATTCATCTTGTAAGGCTGAAAGTATTGCAAAGGATCGTCAAAGTCTGTCAATGTATTTGACACAATTAATACTGGTCCATTAGTGAGAAGTTTCCCGTTCTTTTTCCCCCAGACACTAGCAACAACCTGAATAGAATCAAATTGCTTCAAGTTAACAAGATTATATTTGTTAGTGGATATTAGAAAGTACCGTAAATCAGTGTTTCTTATATTTTCTTTGATTGTGGATGTGATTATTTTAATATTCCCCTTTTTATCTTTGCCAAGAATTGAGAGGGAAATTTGTAGCGACTCTTGGCTTAAAGTATTGGAATCAGGAAGATACAGGGAACCAAAAGTTTCAGCTGAAATTGATTTGGAATCTTCGGAAAATACTATTCTGGGATTACTAAAATAATTTGCTGGTTCTGTAAGCGAATCTTTTATTTCAAGCCATTCTCCACGCTCAAATATTGCCTTTTGGTGTGCTTTTATAGTCTCGATATTTTCAAAAATATCAGGATTTTTCTGCTTTGTAATACTATGGGATTGTAATAATGCAATATATCCTTTCTCATTTTTCGGTTGAGTTAAATCGATCACTGTAGGATTATTAGGCTCAATGTTCTTTAATAGCTGAGATATAACCTGACTGTCCTCAGTAGATAACTCAATTTCGGTATTCGCAAAGCTGGATATTATTGGGGCAAACATCATGATGAAAAAAATAAATATTCTGTTATATAGAGTCATAATTTTATTCCATGAAATAATAGAGAGTTTGTAAGCCATGAATAATATATGTTTATATGATATTCATGGTATATCAATATAATATTAAAGCCTAACTATCCACTGAATTTTAAACAGATAGTGTGATAATATTGTAAGTTAACCTTGAAGGTTATAAGTCAGAGTAATAGTAAAGATGCATAATAATTCCTCAGCTAGATAAATGATTGTAATGATATATATGTAACAGGATAAAGATGGTATTATAATTAATGTTTTTTTTAAATTGTCAAGCTTATCATGTCAAATTTGTATTAATCGGATTTTATTCCCAGCGACAAAAATAATACAAATGCGCTATTTATAAATTAGTGCTGACTAAAAAAGCCAGCACTTTGTCATTAATCTGAGAGATTAATTTGATATCGACACTTTTCTTTGCAGATTATTATCACCGACCAAAATGCCACCGGCAAAAAGCACAGCATCTTCAGGTAATAATTCATTTTGACTATCTGTTTTTTCTAAGACAAAATTATATACGTTTGATGGTTCCGATTTTCTCTGTTTAACTGAAGTAAGGGTAGTCTGACCCTCACGTGTATGTATTGTATCACCGTCCTTAAGGTCTTCGGCTTTGACTATTCATATTGGATTTGAATAGGTGGATAAATGAGTTGTGACGCGCTCTTCTCACTACCGGGGTTATTGGTATAAGAAAATAGGACAGGAAATGCGTTATCATCTTGCACTGTTACAATAGTAGCTTGTAGGTCTAGTACATATCTTTCGTTATTCGGCCAGCATATTGGTCCAAAATCAGCGTAACTTGTGTTTTTGGAAAAATCCCATGATAAATTTGTTTTATTGTCTTTGGGACTATCTTTATTGACTTTTTTATGTTGCCAAAATGTATTTTCATCTATATCTCTTGCGAATTTACATGCGCCGCCAGTATCGAGACCGACCAGCGTCAGATCTATTGCTGGTGAAATCCCTTGAGCTGCTGTAGGTTTCCCATGTTTATCAATGGCGATAGGGTTCTTGAATGTGACATTACCTATTATTTCCAGCTTGATTGTTGGCTTACCTGGCGACGTAGGGCCGTAATCGCATTTATTAGAATCTCCTGGTTCAGGGGTTGCTTTATTTAAGCAAACGATTACCGGTTGCGTTTCTGGATTATTTACATGAGTTGGCGCTTTGCTCTCCATTCTGTCAGGAAAAAAGTTGTCAAAAGAATTTTCAAGGTCTTGCAGCGGCAGTGACTTCTCTACTATTGGCGCGTTATTGAGTGGTATCCCATTTATTTTCCCTTGGAAAAAAGAAATAGCTTGATACGTATTATCATGTTGTCCAGAGGTAGCAAGATTATATTTTTGGGTGGATAATACAAAGTTCCGTACCCCATTATTTTTTGTATTTCCTTGTACGGATACATGTAGTGTTTTAACATCCCGGTTGTCAGAGCTAACAATTGAGAGGCCGCCCTGTAACGTTGTCTCTCCAGCGTTAGTTTCAATTGTATTGCTGTTTAAAATATTAGAACCAGGAAAATATAGGGAAGCAAAAACAGTAGCTGAAATTGATTTGGAATTTTTGAAGAATATTATTCTAGGATGACTAAGATAATTTTTTGGCTTTGTAAGTGAATCTTGTATTTCAAGTCGCTGTCCATTCTTAAGTAATGCATTTTGGTGCACTTTCATAGTTTTGATATCTTCAAAAATATTAGGATGTGTCTGTTTTGTAATTTTATGGGACTTTAATAATGCGATATATCCTTTTTCATTTTGCGGTTGTGTTAAATCGATTAATGTAGGTTTATTTGGTTCAAGACTATTTAAGAGCTGAGACATAGCCTGGCTTTCTTCGGCAGATAACTTAATTTGGGTATCAGCAAAGCATGATATTATGGGGGAAAATAGCATGATGAAAAAGACAAATACTCTGTTGTATAGAGTCATAATTTTATCCTGTAAAAAAATATAGGTTTTGTAAGGAATTAGTTACATGTGTTTTATTATTGAGTCAATATAATATTAACGCATTACTGCTTTAAACTGATAATTTGTTAATATCTTTAATTCACGTTCGACATTATGAGTAAGATGAATAATAAAGATGCATCATCACTCCCTCCTTTGGTTATATAAAAAGTTGTAAAGATATATATAATATTTTTACAGTATAGGAAGAATAGATACTAAAGGTGGCGCTATAATCGTTTATATAATTAATAGTTCTTTGTAAAAGATTGTCAAGTTTCTCATGTCAGATTGTTAACAAATACCACTATTTTTCTCGTGGGGCTCTTTATTTCACTTTATTAAGTGCTATTGCACTATTCTTCTGGCTTTCATTTTAGAGAAACCCGGTTGACGCTGTGGGCAATAAAGAAGTACGCCCGGCGAAAGGAGACGATAGAACAGATCTTGCGGATGCGAAGCCGCATCATGGGCACCGTTATGCTCGTTTCCTAGGCTTTCTGAAAGTCCAGATACCGTGTCTGTTGGCTGTAATAGCCAGAAATACCAAGAAGATAGCGTTGCATGTCGCGGTTTTGTGGGTTTTACCTCTGGATGTAGGAGGTTATTCGGTGCAATAGGGGCACAATAGCGCATCTGTGGGTGATCAAATTGACCATAAGGGAAAATGGGGTCAGAACATTTTTCATAATGGCCGTTTTGCGTTGGCTGGATTTCATTCTCAATCATAAAAAATAACCCAAATGCGCTATTTAGAAATTAGTGCTGACTAAAAAGCCAGCACTTTGTCATTAATCTGAGAGATTAATTTGATATCGATACTTTTCTTTGCAGGTTATTATCACCGACCAAAATGCCACCGGCAAAAAGCACAGCATCTTCAGGTAATAATTCATTTTGGCTATCCGTTTTTTCTAAGACAAAATTATACACGTTTGATGGTTCTGATTTTCTCTGTTTAACTGAGGTAAGGGTAGTCTGACCCTCACGTGTATGTATTGTATCACCGTCCTTAAGGTCTTCGGCTTTTACTATTCCCTGTAATGTTGAGACAGGATGTGTTGGAGTCAGTGAAACCTGTTCACCATTATTGTAAATTAAATCAACAAATTCAGTATCGTGACCTACAATACGGCTTTTTACTTGTAAGATACCACCTTGTTTTGTTAAAACTTTATCACCTGGGCGTATATTTTCGACTTTCCACTTTGAACCGTCAGCCATATCTATTAATGTGCCTTCTGCAATGCAACCATATTGGATTTGAATGGGGGGATAAATGTGTTGTGACTCGTTCTTCACATGACCGGGGTTATTGGTATAAGTAAATTGGCTAGAAAATGGAGTATCACCTTGAATTGTTGCAACAGTAACTTGTAGGTCTAGTACATATCTTTCGTTATTCGGCCAGCATATTGGTCCAAAATCAGCGTAACCTGTCTTTTTGGAAAAATCCCATGATAAATTTGTATTATTACCTTGAAGATCATTATTGACTTTTGTGTGTTTCCAAAATATATCTTCATCTATACCTCTTGCTAATTTACATGCGCCGCCAGTATCAAGACCGATCAGTGTCAGATTTGCATGTGGTTTTATACCTTGAAATTCTGTAGGTTTTCCCTTTTCATCAATCGCGATAGGGTTTTTGAATGTAACATCACCTATTATTTCCAGATTGATTGTTGTCTGAGTATTTGGTTTTAACATTGGACCATAATCGCATTGACTAGGCGTCCCTTTTTCAGGGTTTGCTCTATTTAAGCAAACGATTACCGGTTGATCTTTTGGATTCTTTACATGAGTTGGTGCTGTGTTATTCATATTGTAAGGCTGAAAGTATTGAGTAATATCTTCAGGGTCTGTCAGTATATTTGACCGAGTGACTACTGGTCCGGGAGGGATAGGTCTCCCATTTCTTTTCCCTTGAAAAACAGCAACAGGTTTAAGATTACTAAATTTTTCTAATTTAACAATATTATATTCTTTGGTGTGTGTTAAAAAGTCCCTTGTCTCCTTGTTTTCTGCCAGTTTGAATGGGGAGTTGGTTAAGTGTTTAAGTTTTCCACTTTTTTTGTCTGTGCCATAAATTGTGACGCCACCCTGTAATGATATAGTGCTAACGTCAGTTTTAATTGTATTACTGTTTAAAATATTAGAACCAGGAAAATATAGGGAACCAAGAACTTCAGCGGAAATTGATTTGGAGCTATCAGAAATTAATATTGTAGGCTGACCAAAATAATCTTCTGGCTTTGCATTTGAGCTTTTTATTTCAAGTAGTTCTCCACGTCCAAACATTGTCTTTTGGTTTTCTTTCATAAGCTCGATATCTTCAAAGATATCAGGATGTTTCTGTTTTGTAATACCATGGGAATGTAATAATGCAATATATCCTTTCTCATTTTCCAGTTGAGTTAAATCGATCGGTGTCGGTTTATTAGGTTCAATCTTTTCTAATAGCTGAGATATAGCCTGACTTTCCTCGTCAGATAACTTAATTTCGGTATCCGCAAAGCTAGATATTATAGGGGCAAACATCATGATGAAGAAAATAAATATTCTGTTATATAGAGTCATAATTTTATTCCATGAAATAATAGAGGGTTTGTAAACCATGAATAATACATGTTTTATATGATATTCTCTGTGTATAAATATAATATTAGAGCGTTACTATTCACTGAATCTTAAACTAATAGTGAATTAATGTTGTAATTTCATATTGAAAGTTATGAGTAAGGATAAAGATGCATAATAACTCCTTTAGTTAGACAAATAGTTGTAAGAATATATATGTAACATTTTGGTATTATAGGATTAAACGGATACTAAATAAAGATGGTATTATAATTAATAGTCCTTTGTAAATAATTGTCAAGTTTCTCACGTCAAATTGTGAACAAATCCCCACTATTTTCCTTGCAAGATTTTTTTAACTTCATTCGTCAGAGAAGACGATACCCGGTGGATATGTAGATAAAAAAGTGCTATCAGCAGAGTCACTTCCTTATATTTTGCACTGTGGCAGGTCGATATTGTATCTGTACTTTCGATAGATCATGGAGCCGAGTATAACAATGACCATAATATTGTTTCGTATCGGTAAAGTTCCATTCCTATCCATAGGAACCCTTGATAAGCTGTAAATTGCACTGTTATATCATTCACGATTGGCATGAAAAGAATATGGAATGATGCTGAATTTCAGCTACCGATCTTTTAATTCGAATAAAAATAAGATACAGGGCCATATGGCCCTGTATTACTACAATTTATCGTCAGAAACGCGGGTACTCTCGATTTCTTCCTGTAACTTGTTTCGTTTCAAGTTCCAGAGTGAATCTTCTGGCATTTGGACACAAATATCTAAACGGCAATGTTCAGGAATATCACATGGCTCCCCATCTTGGTAGAACACCTGTTTGCCATTATCATCAACAGATTTGAGTCGCCAGTTCTGAAATTTCTCAGGTAAATGCGAATGTTGGCGGTGACAGACTTCAATGATAATAGAACCATCAGGTTGGATATGATCATCAACGAAAATCAATTCAAGATTATTATTATTTTGGGGAACAGAAATACCGCCATGCACACCCCAAGATTCATCAGCATTATAGCCTGAGATATTTGATATGCGGTATATACCTGTTCCTTCTTTCGTCACTTCTGCCCCCGCTGATTCTTCGTTAGTTGAGGATGTGCCATCAGGATAGATTTCTACTCTCGGGGAAACTGCTTTGAGGTATCCGTGATAATCTGGTTTGGCGTTAATATCGTCCCAAAATTTACGTGTAAGTTTATAATATTCATTTATATGATCTGTACGATATGTATCGCCAAAATGGGTGAAAATCAGCCTGTGGCTCCATACATCGTCTTCCTCCTCGTTTGATATACCATTCATATTGCTAATTCTTAACTGAACACCACCATTGCCACGTGGCAGCCCATATTTAGTCAGGAACGACGCTAAGGGGTTAAATCCGCAACAACCATTACGTAGATTTTCTAATTCATCCAGATCACCGTGTTTCATTGAATGTATTACATTATCTGTTGATATCGCTCCTACATCCTCAGCATTAATAGTAATATCCTCAGTCAACACTTTTCCATTTATTTTCCGGGTGTTGGGTACTTTATCATTAATATTTTTACTCAATAAATCTATTCTTTCCTGAACAAGCTTCGGCGTCACTGCCAATGTGTCATTATTGCTAATCTCATTTGTTAGTTGAACAATCCCCTTTTGTGTTAATGAGGCATTGGGAATTTTTGCTGTGGTGACTTTTTCTAACGCTTTATTTAACTGCACGGTGAGTTTATCTCTATCGCCATCATCCAGAACATCTTCACTAGATTGTGTCGCAATAAAATCAGCTACCACAGATGATATGGTTGACGACTGACGTAATACCTTATTTAACAAGTGAATGTGAGGGATAATGTCACCTTGTGGAATCCCATCTTGTAAATTTTCATTAATTTCATAATTTACTTGGCTCAACGCATTAGCATTCTTGCCGAAAGAAAAAGCTTTAAAATCATTTTTTTGATTCATAAATAATCCTTAAGTAAAATAACATTCTTTTATAATCAACATATTGAATTATTGAAAAAATACTTCAATAATTCACATCAATTACAGTCTAGTTCAGTTGATTAATAATTAAATGTTCTTATAACTTAAAGGATTAACTATTTTTAGTTAATTGGTAAAACTGAAAAATTCAATATTATAAAACTATTGTTTTCTCTCTCAACTTCTTATTGTAAGCCATCCTCAATAATATCCGTGTTATCTAATAATTAATTTACAGTGAAAAATTTGATTTTGTATTACATGACCAGAAAAATAATTACTCATTTAATGTTTGATGCCAAAGAAACATCAGCCCGACTTAGTAATACCAAATACCTTTTCCAGTCCAGCAACGTTTTTTCAGCTTCCTACTGCATCTCAGTTATGGTGGTGACTAGCGTGAGCCTGGAAAAGCCAGTCTGCGGGAGCCGGAAGAAAGGCATTTTGGTCATTACCTGCTGGTACGCGCAGTTTTTCTGTTGTGTAAAATATTTTTACACAATTATTGTTGGGCTATGTAACTTAAGATACTAAGTCGTTTCACTCAGTTTGAAGAGATCTATTGTAAGAGGGAAGTTTAGTTCTCGAGCTGCGTGTCATTATGTTATCTGAGTGACAGCCAAACAGTGGCGCTTTCACTGCCAATGTAACGCTAATAATAATATTTTCTTAAGGATGAAAATAGAAAGTTAATTTTAAAAGTCATTTCACAGCAATATAGAAATCAATATTTATCTAAATAAACAAATTATTAACAATATGCCAACCAAAATGAAATAATAGACAAAGTAGTTAACACTAACCAGAAATAAGTGACTAAAATCAGGTTATTACCTATAGCATTATTTTTTAAATTTGCTTAAATTGATCTTGATCAAATTCTTTTCCATTAAGCAATAACCGAAATTGTTGATCCATATTCGGAATTCTAATTTGAATCACGTAAAACCTATTTATTGTATGGGAATATAAGCGTACTATACTATTAGTCTAATTATGTTTTTAATTCACTTGGTAATGAGTTGTTATTTTAGAGGCATTTATTGCTGGTAGTTATAAGGCTTTTGTCTTAGCGCCTTGAAATTAAGGTTCTTATTACAAAGCCTGGTTGCTGCAAGTCGATGCCTTTCTGCTAGGAGCAAGGAGTCAAGATGTTTGATATTGTCGAACTGTCACGATTACAGTTTGCCTTAACTGCAATGTATCACTTCCTGTTCGTTCCACTAACGCTCGGTATGGCGTTTTTGCTGGCGATTATGGAAACGGTATATGTGCTTTCCGGTAAACAAATTTACAAAGATATGACAAAATTCTGGGGCAAGTTATTTGGTATTAACTTTGCTCTGGGTGTTGCAACAGGGTTGACCATGGAGTTTCAGTTTGGAACTAACTGGTCATACTTCTCTCATTACGTCGGTGACATTTTTGGTGCCCCTCTGGCAATCGAAGGTCTGATGGCGTTCTTTCTGGAATCCACATTCGTAGGTTTGTTCTTCTTCGGTTGGGATCGTCTCAGTAAAAAGCAGCACTTGGCAGTAACCTGGTTGGTTGCATTAGGATCTAACTTTTCCGCACTTTGGATTCTGGTGGCTAACGGTTGGATGCAAAACCCGATTGCTTCTGATTTCAACTTTGAAACCATGCGTATGGAAATGGTGAGTTTCTCTGAACTGGTACTGAACCCGGTTGCTCAGGTGAAATTTGTGCATACCGTTGCGGCAGGTTATGTGACGGGAGCTATCTTTGTTCTTGGTGTCAGCTCTTACTACTTGCTTAAAGGCCGTGATATTCCATTCGCTAAACGTTCATTTGCAATTGCCGCAAGTTTTGGTATTGCCGCTGTGCTGTCCGTTATTGTGCTGGGTGACGAATCTGGTTACGAAATGGGGGACGTACAGAAAACTAAGCTGGCGGCAATTGAAGCCGAATGGGAAACTCAGCCCCCGCCAGCTGCCTTTACACTGATAGGTATCCCGGATCAGGACAAAATGGAAAATAAATATGCAATCCAGATCCCTTATCTTATGGGGTTGATTGCTACCCGTTCCGTTGATACCCCGGTAATTGGTTTGCGTGATCTCATGGATCAGCATGAGCTGCGGATTCGTAATGGTATAAAAGCTTATGCATTGTTAGAAGAATTGCGTGAAGGTAATACAGACCCGACGGTTCGTACTGCATTCAATGAAAACAAACAAGACCTTGGGTATGGCATGTTGCTGAAACGCTATACCAGCAAAGTGACTGATGCCAGCGAAGAGCAAATCAAAGCTGCTGCGAAAGATTCCATTCCTCGCGTTGCTCCACTGTATTTTGCATTCCGCATTATGGTTGCAGCCGGTTTCCTGATGTTACTGTTGATTGGTCTGGCATTCTGGAGTGTTATCCGTGGCCGTATTGGTAAGCAAAAATGGTTACTGCGCGTAGCGCTGTACAGTATCCCACTGCCATGGATCGCCATAGAGGCTGGTTGGTTTGTTGCTGAATATGGCCGTCAGCCTTGGGCAATTGGCGAGGTTTTGCCAACTGCTGTAGCGAGTTCTAACCTGGCAGCCAGCGATATCCTATTCTCGATGGCACTGATTTGTGGTCTTTACACCTTGTTCCTGATCGCAGAAATGTTTTTGATGTTCAAATTCGCACGTCGTGGTCCAAGCAGTCTGAATACTGGCCGTTACCACTTTGAACAGAAAACAACTTCAGCATATGATGCTCAGTAAAACGGGAGTCCACTTATGTTTGATTATGAAGTATTACGATTTATATGGTGGCTGCTGATTGGTGTGTTGCTAATCGGTTTTGCAGTAACTGATGGTTTTGACATGGGGGTAGGCATCCTGTTACGGATCATTGGTAAAAATGATACTGAGCGCCGCATCATGATTAACTCAGTGGCACCACACTGGGATGGTAATCAGGTTTGGCTAATTACTGCCGGTGGAGCACTGTTTGCAGCATGGCCAATGGTTTATGCCGCTGCGTTTTCAGGCTTCTATGTTGCCATGATTCTGGTGTTATCCGCATTATTCTTTCGCCCGGTTGGTTTTGATTACCGTTCAAAACTGGAAAGTCGCAAGTGGCGTAACATGTGGGATTGGGCAATATTTGTTGGCAGTTTTGTGCCGCCATTGGTTATCGGTGTCGCATTCGGGAACCTGTTGCAAGGCGTGCCGTTTAACGTTGATTCCCAGTTACGTTTGTTCTATGCCGGCTCCTTTTTTGGATTGCTGAACCCGTATGGCCTATTGGCGGGGGTGATCAGCCTGATGATGATTGTGACTCAGGGCGCAACTTATCTGCAAATGCGTACTACCGGTGAGCTGCGTCTACGCTCTCGTGTGGCAACATATATATGTGCGCTGGTGACTATGGTGGCTTTCCTGTTAGCAGGTGTATGGCTGATTTATGGTATCGATGGTTATGTTGTGACGGGTGGTCTGGATACTATGGCTCAGTCTAATCCGTTACATAAAGAAGTTTCCCATCAGGCTGGTGCCTGGTTGACTAACTTCAATAATTATTCGTGGTTGTGGGCTTTACCAGCCTTGGGTGTTGTCTCTCCTTTGCTGACTATGCTGATGACCCGTATGAATAAAGCGGGATGGGCTTTCCTGTTCTCTTCACTGACAGTTGCTTGCATCATTTTGACCTGCGGCGTGACGATGTTCCCATTTGTGATGCCATCAATCATCGATCCTAATGTCAGCCTGACAATGTGGGACGCGACTTCAAGCTTGATGACACTGCGCGTTATGTTTGTGGTTGCATTGATTTTTGTGCCAATCATTCTGGGGTATACCATTTGGTGTTACTACAAAATGTTCGGGCGGTTGGACAAAAGTTTTATTGAAAATAATAAACACTCACTGTACTAAGGAGCATAGAGCATGTGGTATTTTGCTTGGATTCTCGGAACACTCTTGGCTTGTAGTTTCGCTATAATTGCTGCTTTAGCACTTGAACATAGTGAAGCAGAAAAAACTGCTGAAAATGGCGAAAAGTAATGTTGATGGATAAAGGCTCTGTAAAGGGCCTTATCCTTATTCTGGCATTAGTGCTTGCTTCTTGTGTATTTTGGGGGCCAGCATGTTTTGCAGCCAATACTAGCTCATTGCACATTTGGCAAGGTATTTTGCTGATATGGGCTGTATGCACAGGTGTTACTTTCGGGATAGGTTTTCGTCCAAGAAGTATCGTCTGGCGTATCTTTTTCTGCCCTCTGCCGGCATTTTTAATTTTGATTTGGGGCTTATACCCAATAGATTTCAAGATGCATCGCGACGGCCAGGGAGCGAATCCCCGGGAGCATAGATAACTCTGTGACCGGGGTGAGTGAGTGCCGCCAACAAAGAGGCAACTTGAAAGATAACAGGTATATCAACTCTTCTGTTAGCCAGCTCTGCATATTATGGGTTATTTAGCCCATAAAATTTTTATTGGCACATTATTCCAAAGCCGCATTGTCTTGAGTATAGTGGCAGCGTTAATTCGCCTTATATAGGATTGAAAGTGAGTAATACGTTATTCCGTTGGCCCGTCCGTGTTTATTACGAAGATACAGATGCTGGTGGGGTAGTTTATAACGCCCGTTATGTTGCCTTTTATGAAAGAGCACGTACAGAGATGCTACGCCAGCATGGCATTCATCAACTGCATTTACTTGATGAACAAATTGCATTTGTTGTTCGGCGGATAGTGGTTGATTACCATGCTCCGGCCCGGCTTGATGATCTGTTGGAGGTTCAGAGTGAAATTACGGATATTCGTAGAGCATCTTTGACATTTATTCAACGGATTGTTGATAGTAACGGAAAAGTTCTTAACAGCGCAGAAGTGTTAGTTGCTTGCGTGAATACCTCTCAAATGAAGCCGATTGCGTTTCCAAAGTCTATTGTCTCGGAGTTTAAGCAGTGACTGACATGAATATTCTTGATTTATTCCTGAAGGCGGGCCTTTTGGTACAGCTGATCATGCTTATTTTGATCTGCTTTTCCATTGCTTCATGGGCAATCATTATTCAAAGGACCAAAATTCTCAATGCTGCAACTCGTGAAGCGGAAGCATTTGAGGACAAATTCTGGTCGGGTATTGAATTATCACGCTTGTATAAGGAAAGTCAGTCGCGTCGAGATTCATTAGGTGGAACGGAACAAATCTTTTATTCTGGTTTCAAAGAATTTGCCCGTTTGCACCATGCAAATAATCATGTACCAGAAGCGGTGGTAACAGGGGCTTCACGTGCAATGCGTATTTCTATGAACCGTGAATTAGAAACGTTGGAAAGCCATATTCCATTCTTGGGTACGGTTGGCTCAATAAGCCCATATATCGGTTTGTTTGGTACGGTTTGGGGAATTATGCATGCATTTATCGCGTTAGGTGCGGTAAAACAGGCCACTCTTCAGATGGTAGCACCGGGTATTGCGGAAGCGTTGATTGCAACGGCGATTGGTCTGTTTGCGGCGATTCCGGCAGTTATGGCATACAACCGCCTGAATCAACGTGTTAATAAGCTGGAGCAAAATTACGATAACTTTATGGAAGAGTTTCTGGCTATTTTGCATCGTCAAGCTTTCGCTGTTGAAAATAAAGCTGAGAACAAATAGTAAGGGGAGAGGCTATGGCGCGTACTCGTAGTCGCAAGCGTGAGCTGAAATCCGAAATCAATATCGTTCCCTTACTGGACGTGTTGCTGGTTCTATTGCTTATTTTTATGGCAACAGCACCGATTATCACTCAAAGCGTAGAAGTTGATCTACCCGATGCGGTAGATTCCAAAACGGTTTCCAGTTCGGACAACCCACCGGTAATAGTGGAAGTTTCTGGTGTTGGTCAGTACACCATGGTGGTTAACCATGAACGATTGGAATTATTACCTGAGCCGCAGATTATTGCAGAAGCACAGGCGCGGATAAAAGAGAACCCGAAGACCGTTTTTTTGATTGGTGGTTCAAAAGAGGTGCCTTACGATGAGATTATTAAGGCATTGAATATGTTGCATCGGGCAGGTGTGAAATCCGTTGGCTTAATGACTCAGCCTATCTGAGTTTGGCCGGAATTATTGCTGTCATTTAAAGTTTTGGATATCGAGCGTGGGAAAGACAAGCGAACAAAACAATAAGCTAAATCGCGCCGTTATCGTTTCGGTTGTATTACATATCATTTTGATAGGGTTGCTTATTTGGGGTTCCCTGACGCAAAAAACCGAAATGGGCGGCGGCGGACAGGATGGTTCTGTTATTGATGCTGTTATGGTCGATCCGAATGCGGTAGTACAACAGTACAATCAGCAACAGCAACAACAGGCTGATGCTAAACGTGCAGAAGAGTTACGCAAGAAGAAAGCGGAGCAGCAAGCAACTGAATTAAGAGAAAAACAGGCGGAAGAGCAGGAGCGTCTGAAAGCGGTAGAAGAAGAACGAATTAAAGCGCAACAGGCTGCGGCAGAACAGAAAAAGCAAGCTGAGGAAGCAGCGAAAAAAGCCCGTGAAGAGCAAAAACTGGCAGAAGAAGCGGCGGCCAAAGCTAAAGCTGAAAAAGAAAGGCTGATTAAAGAGCAGTCTGAAATGCAGGAGAAAGCCGAGGCTGAAGCTAAAAAAGAAGCTGAAGCGGCTGTGGCTAAACAAAAAGCGGCAGAAGAAGCAAAAGCTAAGGCGGAAGCAGATGCAAAGGCTAAAGTCAAGGCCGAAGCTGACGCCAAGAAAAAAGCGGCTGCGCAAGCCGCTAAACAGACAAGTGAAGTTGATGACTTACTGGGTGGCTTAACTTCCAATGCACCGAAACAGCAAGGAGGGGCTTCTGCTGCAGGTAAAGGTGGCGGCAAGAAAAGTGGCGCTTCAAATGCCGACATTAATAACTATCTGGGGCAGATCCAGATAGCGATACAGAATAAGTTTTACGATCCAAGCATGTATCGTGGGCGTACCTGTACATTACGGATTAAACTTGCTCCTGATGGCTTGTTAATTGATGTAAAGTCAGAGGGGGGTGATCAGGCGTTGTGTCAAGCGGCGGTAGCGGCGGCTAAACAAGCGAAAATTCCGAAACCGCCAAGCAAAGAGGTTTACGAAGCGTTTAAAAACGCGCCGCTTGATTTCAAACCTCAATAAGGTTGTTATTGAGAGATTATTAATAACAAACAAAACCATTCAATGTGATTAAGCTATACCCTATGGATTTCAAGATGCTTCGCGACGGCAAGGGAGTGAATCCCCGGGAGCATAGCTAACTATGTGGCCGGGGTGAACGAGTGCAGCCAACAAAGAGGCAACTTGAAAGATAACGGGTATATCTAGTTTTGTTTGTTGACGTTTGTTAATATTCTGCGAATTATTGCGACTATTCCATCGTGATAAGGGAGAGATTAATGAGGCAGGCTTTTAAAGTAGTACTAGGCATTTTAATGTTGTGGGCCACGGTTGCTTACGCAGAAGTTCGTATCGAGATCACCCAAGGTGTCGATTCTGCACGTCCTATTGGCGTTGTACCCTTTAAATGGACTGGAGCGGGTAATGCACCGGAAGAGATTGGGGTGATCGTTGGGGCCGATCTTCGCAACAGCGGTAAATTTAACCCTATTGATGCTAGCCGTATGCCACAGCAACCAACGACGGCATCTGAGGTGACACCTGCTGCGTGGTCGGCGTTGGGGATTGATGCTGTTGTTGTTGGGCAGATCCAACCAAGTGCGGATGGTGGTTTTTTAATCTCTTATCAATTGGTTGATACTGCGAGTGCTCCGGGTACGGTGCTTGCTCAGGATCAATTTAAAGTGACCAAACAGTGGTTGCGTTATGCGGCGCATACAGCCAGTGATCAAGTATTTGAAAAACTGACGGGCATCAAAGGCGCATTCCGTACTCGTCTGGCTTACATTGTAAAGACTAATGGCGGTAAATATCCGTATGAACTGCGTGTATCTGATTACGATGGTTACAACCAGTTCACTGTTCACCGTTCGCCAGAACCGTTGATGTCACCGGCATGGTCTCCTGATGGCGCTAAACTGGCTTATGTGACATTTGAAAGTGGACGTTCTGCCTTGGTTATCCAGACCTTGGCGAGTGGTGAGGTACGTCAGATTGCTTCATTCCCGCGTCATAATGGAGCACCTGCATTTTCGCCTGATGGCAGCAAACTGGCCTTTGCTCTGTCTAAATCGGGTAGTTTGAATCTTTACGTGATGGATTTGGGTTCAGCTCAGATCCGTCAGGTTACGGATGGTCGCAGTAACAATACTGAGCCAAGTTGGATGCCGGATAACCAGACATTGGTTTATACCTCTGATCAGGGTGGCCGTCCGCAGTTATATAAAGTCAATATTAATGGCGGTGCTCCGCAGCGCCTCACTTGGGAAGGCACACAAAACCAGGATGCTGATGTTAGTGCAGATGGTAGTTTTGTGTTGATGGTCAGCTCAGAGAGTGGTAAGCAGCACATTGCTAAACAAGATCTGGCAACGGGGTCCGTTCAAATTTTGACGGATACGTTCCTGGATGAAACGCCGAGTATCGCACCTAACGGCACTATGGTGATTTATAGCTCCACCCAAGGGTTGGGGACTGTATTGCAGCTAGTTTCGACTGACGGGCGTTTCAAAGCGCGTCTTCCGGCAACCGATGGACAGGTAAAATTCCCTGCCTGGTCGCCGTATCTGTGATGCATAATAATATGTATGGCAAACTTTAAAAGGATCAAAGAGATGCAACTGAACAAAGTGCTAAAAGGGCTGATGTTAGCTTTACCAGTTATGGCCGTAGCAGCGTGTAGTTCTAACAAGAATGCTGATAACGATCAGACTGGTGTAGGCACTGTTAACGAAACTAATGCGGGTCTGTCAGCAGAGGAATTAGCTCGTCAGCAAATGCAAGAGCTGCAAAACAACAACATCGTATATTTTGGTTTTGACAAATACGACATCAGCTCAGATTTTTCTCAGCTGTTAGACGCTCACGCAGCATTCCTGCGCAGCAACCCATCTTATAAAGTTGTTGTAGAAGGCCATGCTGACGAACGTGGTACTCCAGAGTACAACATCGCATTAGGTGAACGCCGTGCTAATGCAGTAAAAATGTACCTGCAAGGTAAAGGCGTTTCCGGTGAGCAAATCTCTATCGTCTCTTACGGTAAAGAAAAACCTGCTGTACTGGGTCACGACGAAGCAGCTTATGCTAAAAACCGTCGCGCAGTACTGGCATATTAAGAGTAGTTCATGAACAGTAACTTCAGACATCATTTTTTGGGTCTGTCGTTACTGGTTGGCGTAGCGGTTCCTTGGGCCGCTATTGCCCAAGCGCCAATCAGTAATGTCGGCTCAGGTTCTACCGATGAGCGCCTTACCCAATTAGAGCGTATTTCCAACGCTCACAGCCAACTGTTAACTCAGCTTCAGCAACAACTCGCCGATTCTCAGCGTGATATTGACATGCTCCGTGGTCAGATTCAGGAGAACCAGTATCAGCTTAATCAAGTTATAGAGCGGCAGAAAGATATTTATCAGCAACTAGAAGGCGTTACTGGTTCCTCAGACAGTAAACCTACGGCGGCCCCTCCTTCTTCAACTGCAAGTAATAGTAGCAATCGAGCATCTTCATCTGTCAGCACTGGCAGCGAGAAAGGCGATTATGATGCAGCTGTTCACTTGGCAGTGAATACCAAAGAATATGATAAAGCGATTGTTTCTTTTCAGAGCTTTGTAAAGAATTACCCGAAGTCGAGTTATATACCTAATGCTAATTATTGGTTAGGTCAACTTCACTATAACAAGGGTAAGAAAGACGAAGCTGCTTACTACTTTGCTACGGTAGTAAAAGAGCATCCGAAGTCACAGAAGAGTGGTGAATCGCTTTACAAAGTTGGTTTAATCATGCAGGACAAGGGACAGAAGGATAAAGCGAGATCTGTTTACCAGCAGGTTATGAAGCAATATCCTGGTTCGAACGCAGCTAAATTGGCTGAAAAAAAGCTTTCTACGCTGTAATTATTGGCCCCGGAAGGGCGTATTAACACGTTTTCGGGGTTGATTGAGTGTTTAGTAAGCATTTAAACGTAATTTGAAAAAATAATCGTTGCGTTGTTCTGAGAAATCAGTAATATATGCCGCCGTTGCCGAGAGAAGTCACAAGATGGGTCGTTAGCTCAGTCGGTAGAGCAGTTGACTTTTAATCAATTGGTCGCAGGTTCGAATCCTGCACGACCCACCATCTCGAAGCTCCATTCAAAAACAAATTTCCCCAGATGGGTCGTTAGCTCAGTCGGTAGAGCAGTTGACTTTTAATCAATTGGTCGCAGGTTCGAATCCTGCACGACCCACCATCTTAAAGCTTCATTCAAAAACAGATTCCCCTGAATAGATTGTTAGCACAGCTGGTAGAGTAGTTGACTTTTAATCAATGGGTCGCAGGTTCGAGCCGAGCGAAGCGAGACAACAGCGCGTAAAGCGCTGGCCCGAAGGGCGAGGCCATAGGCCGAGTCATCCTGCACGACCCACCATCTTAAAGCTTCGGTCAAAAACAAATTCTCCTAGATGGGTCGTTAGTTCAGTCGGTAGAGCAGTTGATTTTTAATTAATGGTCGCAGGCTCGAGCCGAGCGAAGCGAGACAACAACGCGCTCAGTAGTTTTATACTCCTTACTACCTTAAAGCTTACTTCCCAATAACTTGCATAATATGCTTCCTGACTTTACTGGGTAACTCACTATCGAACTCAAACCCCTTCATTTCTGCCACTTCAGTAGAAATCTCCGTATAAAGCTCTGTGGTTTCCAGCAATGCTCGTATCGCTTCTTCTTTGCCATAACTGCCAAAAATCCCTTGAATACGCTTGCTGAACTTCTCAGGTAACCACTCATGCAAATGATGGCCGTTGTACCAGACATTCGTTTTTCCATCACTTTTTATCGAGACGTACCACTCCATCATTGCCAGCAATGATTCTTTCATCTCATTATCCCTCATTCTTGCAGGCCATAAATCACCACGAGCGATATAAACAGGCACTTGTGTTGCCTCAAACCAGAACTCGCGCAGGTTTTCATTAAATTCTGCTGATGATGGAATATGTGGTTTAGTCAATTGGTGAGTGATTTCAGGAAGCCCGTTTGTAAGGCCAGTCTTATCAAGGAGGACCTTATAGCCGCGTTGATAGAGTTCATCCAAGCCTCTCTGTTTCATATCTTTCAGGCGTTTGACACTTGCCAGGGTGAAATCCACCTTACGACCGCCACTAAAAACGACCAGACAAGTTGGCCAATCTGGTTCACCCTCTTTTTCATTAGCCAGATGCAATGCAACCATAACGTCACCTAACGGTTTAAACCATAAATCGTTGCCTGTTAATTCATCTGTTCCCGAACCAATCAGTTCTATATCTAGATCTGAGAATTTATCTACACGTGTGTTTCTGGCACGGGAACCAGTTTGGATAACTGTATCAATACGGGGATCGTTATGGGCAAAAGTCAGGATTTTTTCCAGAAGGATTATTGGGTCTTCCATTATATGAAGTTCCTATTTCACTTTAGTGATGATTGATGAGTAAGCTTAATCTCATCAATTAGCAGGTAATGTAATAACTTATAACAGGTAAAATACTCCGCGACAAATTGTTATAAATTGGTTATTTTGTTTAGTATATAAAACAAAATTGCGTGGATTTTTTGATAAGCAGCCGGTTCCATGAGGCGTTTTTTGCCTCATCAAACCAAGCCCTTGGTGGTTGTTTTGCATCTGGGTGTTTTTCTCAGAATGTTTTCAATGATGCAATGGATATTATTTTCATCACAGTCACCTTAATCCCGTCATGGGACTGTGGCAAGTATTATATCGCTTAACTGCGGTTGTTTTATGGGTGGAATATATCAACTGTAATATCACAAGCTATAGAGTAGGTATGGAATGAGGTGTGTATGATGGTATCTCAGCACTCTCATTTACCGACACGTTTTCAGAACTGGCAACTTAAGGGTATCGATAATAACAATGCGCGTGTTTTCTACAAAGATAGGGAATCCTATGATATTCCTGAGCATTGCCGCTTAGATGTTTTTGTCTAAATGCCAGAATATTCAGTTTGGAATTTAAAATAGAAAAAGTTACAGGATGAAATATAAAGAGTGAAATAAAAATAATTTCCAGATGTTAAATATAAATTTTTAGGGTATTTTTTTTGATTCAAAAATATTGAAAAAAATTCTTTTTCTGGACTAGACTTTGATTAGTGTGAATTGCAATGAAGACTATTTTTATAATAGTTTAATATATTGATTATAAGATAACATTGTTTAATTTAAGGAGAAAGTGCATGAGTCACAAGAATGATTTTAAAGCTTTTTCTATTAGTGATAATGCGAATATAATTAGTCAAGAAATATATGAAGAAAGTAAGGGTTTACTGACTGGATTTCCACCAAATACTATTTCAATCGATTTATTAAATAAAGTTCTTCGCCAGTCATCAATTATATCATCTGTGGTAGCTGATTTCATCGCTACACAATCTAGCGATAATATTCTAGATGATGGTGATATAATTAAACTCACAGCCCAATTAAACAGAGCGTTAGAACAAAAAATCACAGCAGAAGTTCCAAATGCTTCATTAACACAGAAAGGTATTGTTCAGCTTACAGATGTAGTGGGCAATAGTGATACATTGGTTGTCACTCAAAAGCTAGCCCAGGAAATAATAAATTCATTGCGTGAAAATATTAATGATAGAGTGCCCAATAGCCGAAAGGTGAATGGGAAAACATTGTCAACTGACATTAGTCTAGAGGCTGGGGATATAGATGCATATACCAAGGCAGAAGTTAATAATCTGATCAATGCAGTTAATAATATTCCTGTGGGAGTTCCTATTCCCTGGCCTACAGCTATACCACCAGCTGGGTGGCTGCAATGTAACGGAGCAGAGTTCGATAAAACAGCTTACCCTCAATTAGCGGCAGCGTATCCTACAGGAAAATTACCTGACCTGCGCGGAGAATTTATTCGTGGTTGGGATGATAGCCGAGGTGTTGATAGTGGTCGTATTATTTTAAGCGCACAGACTGACAACACAAAAAGAATACAACTTTCTCAAGGGAATGAGAGAGGAAAATACCTTTCTAATTATCAAGGACCTCTAGATGGATACCAATACCCGCTCGGTAGGGATGTTACAGGCTACGCAACTGTTACATCAATTGCTAACAATACAAGCGGTCATGAAACCCGTCCCCGCAATGTCGCATTTAATTACATAGTGAGGGCTGCGTAATAGCTGAACAGAAATACTCTTTGAAAGCTAGAAATAGAAAAAGCCGCTTTGTTTGAATGGAAAAAAATATCGGGTATTACTGAGCAGAGCAGATATTTTACAAGCTTCCGGTATTGAATGGCTGGATAAACTGAGGCAGTAACAAAGCCGGTTAACCCGGCTTTATCTTTTTAGATTTTGAGGTGTGCTGGCTAGGGAAACTTGTTAGGATTACGATAGGTTAAGACCCACACATAAAGTTATTTACGAGCTTGTTCTTTGAATTGCTTGCGAAATTTTTCTATGAGATAACAGGAATAAGAGAAAAATAATTTACAGATATTAAATATAAATTAAGGATGTATTTTAGATTCTCAAATGTTTAACTATTTATACCCAATAGATTTCAAGTTGCAGTGCGGTGGCAAGTGAACGTAGCCAACAAAGCAGCAGCTTGAAAGATGAAGGGTATATTACTGCCAATGATACAAAAACGGTTAACCTTATAAGTAATAAGAACACTCTATTGTTATTTTTCTGAACTAGACTGTGATTGATATGAATTATTGAAGTGTTTTTTCAATATTTCAATATGTTGATTATAAAAGAGTGTTATTTAATTTAAGGAGTGTATATGAGTTCTAAAAATGATTTTAAGGCTTTTTCTATTAGTGATAATGCGAATGTAGTCAGTCAAGAAAAATATGAAGGAAACCAGAGCTTGCAGACTGGATTTCCTCCAGATAATATTTCCACACACTTGTTAAATAAGGTGTTACGTCAGTCATCAACCATATCCTCTGTTGTCGCTGATTTTATCGCGACACGATCTGGCAATGATGTTATTGATGATGGAAATATAGCCAAGCTGACCGCTCAATTAAATAAAGCATTAGAACAAAAAATTACAACAGATATTCCCAGTGCTTCATTAACCCAAAAAGGTGTTGTTCAGCTGACAAATGTGATGGGTAATAGTGACACATTGGCAGTGACGCAACAGCTCGTTCAGAAAGAAATAAATTCATTACGTGAGTATACTTATCCCCGTGAAGAGATAGATAACCGGATTAAATCTACCAGTGAAATTCCTGCTGGTTCCCCTATTCCGTGGCCGTTGTCCTATCCACCTATTGGTTATTTCATTTGTAATGGTTCACCTTTTAATAAATTACAATATCCGAAGTTGGCGGAGGCTTATCCTAGCGGTAGATTACCTGATTTAAGAGGAGAATTTATCCGCGGATGGGATGATAATCGAGGCGTTGATAGTGGTCGTGGGCTTTTGTCTTGGCAGGGAGATGCAATCAGAAATATTACAGGGACAACTCAAGCTGTACATGCTCAGATGGCTGGCCTTCCCCAGACGCCTATTGTGAATGGGGTCATGGCATCGTTGCGATATGGTACGCGAGAAACACGTTCAGCAAATAGCGGTAGTAGTACTGATCTTACATTTTTTGACATTGATGCATCAAGACAAGTCCCAACTGCTCACGAAAATAGGCCCCGTAATATCGCGTTTAACTACGTTGTAAGGGCGGCATAATTTTAGTGGCCAAAGCAACTTGAAGTAAGAATAAAGCTGGTTAGTCCGGCTTTATTTTTTTATTCTGAAAACAGAGAAAGGGTAATGTGCCATTATATGCCATGTTTAGCTTTGTGAATACTAAGTCGTATTCTATTAAATCATTTGTTTGAAGATCTAATTGTTTTATGAAAAAATTTAAAACGTTATTAGAGCCAGTTATTTTTGAAAATAAATTTTCTGATTAACTTATTTATATTTTTATTTGTTTTTATGTATGGAACATAAGTATTAATAAAATTGATTTTTGTTTGTTATTTTTTTACTGATGGTTTTATAATGGGTATATTTAAAACTATTATGAAAAGTCATTTTTTAACTTCTGAATTTAATTGATATAAATTTTTAACCGTTATTTTTACCACTTTTTTCGTCTGCATTTTATTAAACTTAATCATCATCATGCCATATTAACTGTTTTATCCATTTTTTTATTGTGCTATTTTTTATGGTTTGCTTCGTAAAATAACAGCGAGAAAACTCTAAAATATTGTGCTTTTCAAAGAATATTATTTTTTATATCGATTTGTTTTCAACTCTTTGGCAATGGTTAATGAGTTTCGATTGCGTGTAATTATAAAAAGTGCATTTGTTGAGTTAAATCTGCTACAAATAAAATATTTTGCGATAAATGACTATAAATCGGTCATTTTGTTTAGTATATTAAACAAAATTGAGAGTATTTTCGGACTAAAAACCAAAGTTATCGATTTTGAAACCATATACTAAACAGAGGCTAAAGTAATGAGTGAGTATATTGATTTTAATTCAACCATTTATCCATTCCCACCGAAGCCCGCTTTTCTCAGTACTGAAGAAAAGAAATACTGCCGTGAGAAAATCAAGCAACTTTTAAGACAGCAGGATGCAGTTATGGTTGCGCACTATTACACCGATCCAGAGATTCAGGCTTTGGCTGAAGAAACCGGAGGATGTGTAGCAGATTCGCTGGAAATGGCACGTTTTGGTAATAACCATCCAGCTTCTACGTTATTAGTGGCCGGTGTCCGATTTATGGGAGAAACCGCCAAAATTCTTAATCCTGAAAAGCGTGTTTTAATGCCAACGTTGGAAGCTGAATGTTCGCTGGATCTGGGTTGCCCTGAAAAAGAGTTTTCCGAGTTTTGTGATAACAATCCTGATCGTACCGTGGTGGTTTATGCAAATACATCAGCTGCAGTTAAGGCACGGGCTGATTGGGTTGTGACTTCAAGTATTGCTGTTGAGCTGATAGATCATTTAGACAGTCAGGGCGAAAAAATAATTTGGGCGCCGGATCGACATTTGGGAAATTATGTCCGTAAGCAAACAGGAGCGGATATTCTTTGTTGGCAGGGGGCATGTATTGTTCATGATGAATTTAAAACTCAGGCTTTGATCAGGATGCAAGGTCTGCATCCCGATGCGGCGGTATTGGTTCATCCTGAATCACCGCAAGCTGTTATTGAGCTGGCTGATGCTGTTGGTTCAACCAGCCAGTTAATTAAATCAGCGCAATCTCTGCCGCATCAGAAACTGATTGTGGCAACAGATAAAGGTATTTTCTATAAAATGCAGCAGGCATGCCCTGAGAAGCAATTATTTGCAGCGCCTACCGCTGGAGAAGGGGCAAGTTGCCGTAGTTGTGCTCATTGCCCGTGGATGGCAATGAATGGCTTACAGTCTATTGTTCGGGGATTGGAGCAGGGGAGAAGTCAGCATGAAATATTTGTTGAAGAAGGATTACGCGAAAAGGCGCTTATTCCTTTAAACAGGATGCTTGATTTTGCAACTCAGTTAAAATGAAAAATCAAATAATGGGTATATACCCAATAGATTTCAATTTGCAGCGCGGCGGCAAGTGAACGCATCCCCAGGAGCATAGATAACGATGTGATTGGGGTAAGTGAAAGCAGCCAACAAAGCAGCAACTTGAAGGATGAAGGATATAATACTTTTCTAAAGATAATAATTGGGACATAACAGATGGATTTCTTCAGTATTAACAATATATTAGTCAATATACCAATAGGTAAGAATGGTTATGATTTATCATGGATTGAAGCAATAGGCACGATTGCTGGTTTGTTATGTATTTGGTTTGCTAGTCAGGAAAAGATAATTAACTATCTGTTTGGATTGATTAATGTTACGTTATTTGCCGTGATTTTTTTCCAGATTCAACTATATGCTAGCTTATTGCTGCAATTGTTTTTCTTTTCTGCAAATATTTATGGTTGGTATGCTTGGAGCCGGATTAATGATCAACAGCAGATTGAACTTAAAATACGCTGGTTAAGCCTAAATAAGACGATAATAATTGGTCTTATTTCTGTGCTATTGATTGCCATTATGACTTTTAATATCGATCAGATATTTGGTTATTTGACTCAGGTTACTATTACGATTATGCAAGGGTTTGGCTTTAATGTTCAAATGCCTGTATTAGAACCTGATGCGTTCCCGTTTTGGGATTCGGTAATGACGGTACTGTCTATTGTGGCAATGATTCTGATGACCCGTAAATATGTTGAAAACTGGCTGGTATGGGTTGTGATCAACGTGATAAGTGTTGTTATCTATTTCCATCAGGGAGTTTTGGCGATGTCGTTGCAGTATGTGGTTCTCACCGGTATTGCCCTGAATGGTTCTCGTTTGTGGATTCAGACAGCGAAGAAAAACCATTCGCAGCCATTATCTCGCGTGGAATAAATTTTTTAAATATGCCAGAGAACTGTTTTATCGATCTCTGGCATATTTTTAGATATTTACTTTGATAATCATCATTTCTGAAGATATTTTAACTAATTAAAATAGGTATAACCATATTTGGCTATATTTTTCTATATCCTATGTTGGATACCGATTTATTTATTCTCCACAAAGAATATTTACAGTTTGGCTTCTAACAGTTAGATTGAAATCACAAGATTGTTTTAGATAAATATACAGCGATATTGGATGAGAGGGTTATGAATTATCAGAATGACGATATAAGGATTAGAGAAATAAAAGAATTATTACCTCCTGTGGCACTACTTGAAAAATTTCCAGCAACTGAAAAGGCTGCATCTACAGTACGTAAGGCCCGCAAAACTATTCATCAGATTCTGGTTGGTGAAGATGATCGTCTGTTAGTTGTGATTGGGCCATGCTCTATTCATGATCCTAAAGCGGCAATGGAATATGCTGAACGACTGAATAAATTGCGTGAAGAACTAAAAGATGATTTGGAAATTGTCATGCGGGTTTATTTTGAAAAACCACGTACGACGATTGGTTGGAAAGGGTTAATTAATGACCCTCATATGAATCATAGTTTTGATATTAATGATGGTTTGCGTTTGGCTCGTCAGCTGTTGCGGGATATCAATGACATGGGGCTACCGGCTGCGGGTGAATATCTGGATATGATTTCTCCACAGTATTTGGCAGATCTGATGAGCTGGGGAGCAATCGGCGCGCGTACAACGGAATCTCAGGTTCATCGTGAGCTGGCTTCAGGTCTTTCTTGCCCGGTCGGTTTTAAAAATGGCACTGATGGTGCAATCAAAGTTGCAATTGATGCTATCAATGCAGCGAGTACACCTCACTGTTTCCTCTCTGTAACTAAGTGGGGACATTCTGCGATTGTGAATACCAGTGGAAACTGCGATTGCCATATTATCCTGCGTGGTGGTAGAGAACCGAACTATAGTTCTGAACATGTTGCTGCGGTGAAGCAAGGTTTGGAAAAAGTAGGTTTGCCAGCAAGAATTATGATTGATTTCAGTCATGCTAATAGTTGCAAACAATTTAAAAAGCAGATGGATGTGAGTTCAAATGTCAGTGAGCAGATCGCAGCAGGAGAGAAAGCGATTATTGGTGTCATGGTGGAAAGCCATTTGGAGGAAGGAAATCAGGACCCAGAGAGTGATCAACCATTGGTATACGGTAAAAGCATTACTGATGCTTGCATTGGCTGGGCTGATACGGAAATTTTATTACGTCAATTGTCGTTGGCGGTGAAAGCGCGTCGTGGCTGATAGTGTTTTTCGAATGTAAAAAAACCGGAATCGACAACTCCGGTTTTTACATTTGCAGAACAAAATACGGCGTCAGCAATTTTATAGGAAATGAATTATTTCGCCTTGCCCTGGTTTGCTACAGCGGCTGCTTTCGCTGCAATTTCATCAGCGTTACCCAGATAGTAATGTTTGATTGGTTTCATGTTTTCATCGAATTCATAAACCAAGGGTACGGCTGTTGGGATGTTCAGCTCAAGAATGGCTTCTTCACTCATGTTGTCCAGATATTTAACCAAAGCACGCAAAGAGTTACCGTGAGCAGCGATAATCACTTTCTCACCTTTAGCAACACGAGGTTTGATGACTTCTTCCCAGTAAGGAATGACACGTTCAATAGTGGTTGCCAGGCTTTCAGTCACGGGTAATTCTTCTGGAGTCAGATTTGAGTAACGTGGGTCGTGACCTGGAAAACGTTCATCATCTTTAGTTAAATCTGGAGGAGTGATAGCAAAACCACGACGCCACAATTTAACTTGATCATCGCCATACTTAGCGGCAGTTTCTGATTTGTCCAGACCTTGCAGGGCACCATAATGACGTTCATTTAGTTTCCAGCTTTTTTCAACAGGTAACCATTGTTGATCAACCTGATCCAAAATGTTCCATAAAGTGTGGATAGCCCGTTTCAGAACAGAGGTGTATGCAAAATCAAAAACGAAACCTTCTTCTTTCAACAGTTGGCCAGCTTGCTGAGCTTCAGCCCGACCTTTTTCAGATAAAGCAACGTCAGTCCAGCCAGTAAAACGGTTTTCTTTATTCCACTCGCTTTCGCCATGTCTTACCAGAACCAGTTTAGTTACAGCCATTAGCTTAAACTCCTATCAATACTTTTTAAAAACCGAACTTAAATGATAACTGAGCGCATTATATTGCCCTATACACTACAACAGCAATCAATAGTCTTGTTCGATAACTTTATTTGCCTGAAAACCTTAATTTTTTACAGATTGGTGAATATATATCGGGTAAATTTGATGTGTTACAACGCTGTCACTAGTTTGATTGGGTAAGTGAACAACAACAAATGAACTAAATTAAGTGTGAAATGGAACCCAACAGCTACCCACAAGCGACCACTCCACATCCAGGCCAGCCCGTATATTAATCCTGCGAGTGTAGCGAAAATCATTAACAATGGACCACCAGCGAAGTGAGCGCCCCCGAAAATTAAGGCAGTGATAATCAGTGCAAAATAGGGATGAATCCACTGACTCAGCCTCTGTTGGATATAACCACGGAATAGCGTTTCTTCTGCCAGAGAAACGAAGAAAATATTTGCCAGAATAAATGCTGGTAACCATTGTGGCATATGCAGTTCAACCGCAAGTCCTCCGAGAGCCGTTGCTACGCTTAATAGTACAGGAATAGCAATAGCTAAGATTATCCATGCATAAGGCCGAACTTTTGCCAGAGGTTTTGTTGTGAATAATCCAGGCATGCAACATAACAGCAGGAAAGGAATGAGTGCCTTATCAAAGTTGAAATACATTGAAAATGGCGCACTATGAGGACCTGCCTGAACTTTATCGAGATATTTCAGGTTATTAAAGCCTGGAATCAGATGCAGGAATAATGCGACACCAAAAGCGAGTAATAGCAGCTCAGTGGTTATTTTGATGACGCTATTTTGCTGAAAATAGATACGTAGTGCACCTAACACAAAAATAATGGCAATAGTGGCAATCGCCGGATAAATCACAGTTTGCGTGACAAATCCGGTAATAACAGCGGCGAGTAGAACAATAAATGCAGCCGTGCGGTGTGTAGCTAATAACGCCAGTGATATGGCAAGTAAACCCCAAATCATATGTTTCCCTTTATTTTCAATATGTTAAAAGAAGAGATCGGAAAGGCAGATCAAAAACTGATAATAGATGTTATTAGTGAGCAAAAAATAATAATGTATGACGGTTAAATTGCGATGCTTTTTTCACTGGTCGGATAAGTATTCCCGTTGATAACAACGGGTAATTCAGGAATCAATCAGAGGTTTTCTCGGTTTTGTAGCGGTATATATCACCATCGGGAATAAATATCAGCCGGTGAGTAATACATTGTGGGGCATCTTCCTGATGATGAGAAACAAACAGGAGTTGAGTATCTCCGTCAGCGATCATGATATCGATGAAACGTAATACTAGCTGACGGTTTAGTGGATCAAGCCCTTGAAGAGGTTCGTCAAGGATCAATAAAGCAGGATGTTTAACCAACGCGCGAGCTATCAGAACCAGCCGTTGTTGTCCCCATGAAAGGCTATGAAAGGGACCGTTAGCAATCTGACCCGATAGCCCCAGTAAGGCTAGCCATTCATTAGCAAGTTGTTGCTGACGATCTGATACTGCCTGATAAAGACCAATTGAATCGAAGAAGCCGGACAGGATTACATTACGAACACTAATGCTAATACGGTATTCTAAATGCATGCTGTTACTGATATAGCCAATATGGCGTTTGATATCCCAAATGGTTTCACCACTACCACGTTGACGGCCAAAAATAATCAGTTCATTACTGTAACCTTGAGGGTGATCGCCTGTAATCAGGCTGAGGAGTGTTGATTTTCCGGCTCCGTTTTGACCAATAATTTGCCAGTGTTCGCCCGGATTTACCTGCCAGTTTAGTCCATATAAAATGGGCTGGTCATTATACTGAACTACACCATTACGTAGAATAATCAAAGGTTGATCAGGTGTTAATCGATCATCAATCCGGAGTTCATCCACTTCTGGCAAATGTATCCCATCAAGTTTTTCACTGTGTACGAGTTGAGCAACCAGTGAGTCTGCCATCACTTTTTCTTTTGTGCCAATAGATGTCAGATGGCAATCTGCTAGTACACCAATCTGATTAACAAAATCGGGAATTTCACTGAATCGGTTAAGAATGAGTACTAAAACGATTCCTTTTGATGACAATATTTCCAGTAATTCAGCAAATTGACCACGGGCAAATGCATCAAGACCATCAAAAGGTTCATCAAGGATGAGTAAATCAGGTGAAGCCATCAGCGCCTGGCAAAGCACTGTTTTTCGGGTTTCACCGGTAGAGAGATATTTAAAACGACGGGAAAGTAAATCCATAATGCCGAACTGTTTTGCCAGTTCCAGACAGAGTTCATTATCTTTATGATGAAGCTGAATAATTTCTGCCGCAGTATGACCGGTATCATCTTCATCGTCACTCAACAGATCAGTGTTGTTGCGTTGCCATTCTTCTTTAATCAGTTTTTGTAATTGTTCAGAAGAGACTCGGATACATGTGTGAAATGAGCAGTTTCGTTCATCAGAAAGTCGTTCACCAGAAAGTTGTACTAATTCATTTGAAAGCGCTCGGGCTAATGATGATTTTCCGCTGCCGTTGGCACCAACAAAAGCCCAGCTTTCGCCGGAGGTAATTTTCAGTGATGGCAATTGTAAGGTACGGGTATCACTTAAACGGAAACAGCCTTGCGTTATTTGCAATTCAGACATCTTTTATTCCTTTTTAAGCAACGCAAATATGTTCTCACAAATAAGCGGAATGACGCTGAATGTCAATATTAACTTTTGATTAACATCTTAGCAAAGAGTTGCAATAATCACTTGATCGGCATTAAAAAGCGCCGTGATTTTATCTTTAGGGTGCAGTTTCAAGTTGTCAGCTTCTTGATTGGACAGAATAGAGCAAAGAGTTTCTCCTCCATCAAGAACGATGATGACTTCTGTATTTTCTTCTCCGGTTTCGATTTGGCTGATTTGGCCTGTCAGAGCATTATCAAAATGGCTGGCAGGGGATTGCTCTTTGGTTAACTTCACCCAAGGCGCTTTAATCAGTGCCAGTACTTCCTTACCTTTTACCAGACTAAGGCGATTGGCACTTTGCTCCGTCAGTGCAGCATTCAGTGATGTTTGACCATCTGCTAGTAATATACAGACATGTTGCTGTACCCGATTGTGGGCACGGTCAGTAATTGTGCCAAAAAATTGATTACGGGCACTGGTTTGCAGAGAAAAACGGGAAATCGCAGCTAATAGGCTATCGAGAGGCAGTTTGTCATCTTTCAGTGCATCAAAGGCTTGCTGTTGAATTTGTACCAATAAATCATAGAGTTGTAGCAGTCTCTCACCATAATCAGTCAGGTTTGCCCCGCCGCCGCCTTTGCCACCAGTAGCTCGGTTTACTAGTATTTCATCTGCTAACTGATTCATTTCATTGATGGCATCCCAGGCGCTTTTATAACTGATACCAGCCAGTTTTGCGCCCTGACTGATAGAACCTGTTGTTTTAATCTGTTTTAGTAATAATATTCGCCGCGGATCGGCGAATAACCGTTGTTGTAATTTCAGTGTTAATAGAATTTCTGCTTGCATAGTCGTTTTTTTCAGGAAATAAAATCGTAAATTTTTATTGGCTAACTCGCAAAAGCGCACATTTAGCCGGTTATAGTTGTTTGTCTTTGTTTAGAATGATATCAATTATAGCGGTATTACTTGCTATGGTTAAAAATGTGTTATGTTGTTGGCTCGTTTTATGAGCCATTATGTGAGGCTATTATGTTTGAATTGATTAAAAGTATGGCTTTCGCCCTGGTCATGGTACCGGTAATGACGGCCGGAATTTTAGGTTTAATTTATGGCTTTGGGGAACTGTTTAATATCATTTCCCGCATTGGTCATTCTGAAAAGTAAAACTAATATTTCTTTGTACACCAGATACGGTTTTAACTGCCCGACGGTTCGTCGGGTAATTTGTTTTAGCTCACCATAATAAGTTCATTTCTATTCGCCTGATTTTGTTATTATAGTATTTTGCTTCAAATTAAATCAGATAGTGAAAGTTGCTCACAATCTGCCGATTAATATTGGGATAGCCTTCCATTTAACGCTATATCTTGTTATATACAACGAACAAATTGGTAATAGCAGGTGGAAAACAAATGAAAAAGAGTTTTGGCAAGCTGTTGATAGGAATCGTTTTTTCTTTTGCTTTAGCATGGCAGGCATGGGCTACGGAAAAAGTAACAGTATTCGCTGCTGCCTCGCTGACCAATGCACTTGATGGTGTTTTGATACAATATAAGCAACAGAAAAAGGGTGAAGTGGTGGCTTCTTATGCATCATCTTCTACTTTGGCTCGTCAGATTGTACAAGGCGCTCCGGCAGATATTTTTATTTCCGCAGATCAACAGTGGATGGATTATGTTTCTGGGAAGGAACTGATTATTAATAAAACCCGTTTTACTATTCTGGGAAATCAATTGGTTCTGATTGCACCGAAAGATAGCAAACTCGATCAAGTTGAAATTAATAAAGAGACAAAATGGAAATCCTTACTAAACGGAGGTCGCCTTGCGGTCGGTGATCCGGATCATGTTCCGGTTGGTATCTATGCTAAAGAATCATTGCAATATTTGAGGGCATGGGAGACGGTTAATCCTCTGCTAGCTCGTACCAGTAATGTGCGCAGTGGTATGGCGTTGGTGGAACGTGCTGAAGCTCCATTGGGTATTGTTTATGGTTCAGATGCAGCTGCTAGTAATAAAGTCAAAGTTGTGGGGATTTTCCCGGAAGAGAGCCACAAACCGATTGAATACCCAATGGCGATTATCAAAGATCATCATAATCCAGTTGTTCTCCGTTTTTATGAATATTTGAAAACCCCTGAAGCCGCGGCAATTTTCAAACGTTACGGTTTTCGTCCACTTTAGGAATAGATCTTTTGGAGATGTTGAGTGAATACGAATGGCAAGCCATTATCCTGAGTCTGAAAGTTTCAGGTGTGGCGGTGTTATTCAGCCTGCCATTTGGGATTTTGATGGCGTGGATTTTGGTTCGTTTCCGGTTTCCCGGTAAATCCTTACTTGACAGCCTCATCCACTTGCCGCTGGTGTTGCCGCCAGTGGTCGTGGGATATTTACTGCTGATCAGTATGGGGCGTCGTGGATTTATTGGTGAATGGTTATATGATTGGTTTGGGATCAGTTTTGTATTTAGTTGGCATGGTGCTGTGCTGGCTTCTGCTGTTGTTGCTTTTCCGCTGATGGTCAGGGCAATACGTCTGGCGTTGGAAAGTATTGACCGACGTTTTGAACAAGCAGCCCGTACTCTGGGGGCGAATCCGTTTAGAGTATTTTTTACCATCACACTTCCTCTTTCTTTGCCTGGTATTATTGTTGGTGCCATTCTGGCATTTGCTCGTTCATTGGGTGAGTTTGGGGCAACTATCACTTTTGTATCTAATATTCCAGGTGAAACGAGAACAATCCCTTTGGCAATGTATACCCTGATTGAAACGCCTGGAGCAGAAATTGCTGCGGCTCGTTTATGTGTAATTGCGATTATTCTTGCGTTGGTGTCACTGATGGTTTCTGAATGGTTAACTCGTTGGGGCAGGAAACGTCTGGGGGCAACATGTTAGAACTGGATTTTGAAAAGCAGCTTGGTGATTTGCATTTACAGGTTAATACTCAGTTGCCAACAGAAGGTATCACGGCTGTTTTTGGCCTTTCAGGTGCAGGAAAAACTTCACTGATAAATGTTATTGCTGGCTTGATACATCCACAAAAAGGGCGGGTTATCCTCAATGATCATACATTGGTGGATATTGAAAAAGGTATCTGTTTGCCATCAGAGCAGCGCCGTATAGGTTATGTCTTTCAGGATGCTCGGCTTTTTCCGCATTATCGGGTAAAAGGTAATCTTCGATACGGTATGTCTCCAGTGATGAAGCCGGAATTTGATAGCATTATTAGTTTGTTGGGGATTGAGCACTTATTATCTCGTTTTCCTATGACACTGTCCGGCGGTGAAAAACAGCGGGTTGCTATCGGTCGGGCTTTGTTGACTGCCCCTGAGCTGCTTTTAATGGATGAGCCGCTAGCATCGTTAGATCTTCCCCGTAAACGAGAATTGTTGCCTTATCTTGAAAGGCTTTCTGACGATGTCAAAATTCCGATCTTGTATGTCAGCCACAATCTGGATGAAATTCTTCGTCTGGCTGAAAATGTAATTGTAATGGATAACGGGAAAGTCAGGGCTGTCGGGAAATTGGAAGAAGTTTGGTCCAGCAATGCACTACGCCTTTGGTTACAAAAAGAGACTCTCAGTAGCATTCTGAATGTTTCAATGGTGGAACATCATACTCGTTATGAAATGACTGCGGTAGCGCTAGCTGACCAGGTTTTATGGCTGCCTAAAATTGATGTTCAACCGGGAACTGATTTGCGTATCAGAATAGATGCTTCAGATGTTTCATTAGTGTTGGAGTTGCCGCGTGGTAGCAGTATCCGTAATGTTTTGGCGGCAAAAGTGGTTGAATTTTTTGATGATGATGGGCAGGTAGATGTTAAATTGACGTTGAGTGGCCATTACTTATGGGCAAGGATTACTCCATGGGCAAGGGATGAACTTAATTTGCGGCAAGGGCAGTGGCTTTATGCCCAAATAAAAAGCGTTTCTCTTAATCGGCAGCTATAAGAATTGTAAGATTTGTTCTTGAGAGGCAAATCTACCATCTGTTTCTCCAAAAGGGGACACCCACTATATTGTCACTTGATTGTCACTTGTCACTCATGGGGTTCCCATTGAGAACGCCCCTGAGTGTCGTTTTGTGGGTATTGTTATCAGAGAAGCAATTAAAGAATATACTTGCGGATCACTTCGGCAATACCTGGCTGAGTATTATCCAGAGTTACCAGATCAGCGCGCTCTTTGACAGCATCCACGCTATTACCCATGGCAACACCAAGCCCGGCGGTTTCCAGCATACTCAGGTCATTGAAATTATCACCAAAAGCGATAACATCTTTCATGCTCATTCCCTGCGATTCGACCCATTGTTTCAGACGCATTCCTTTACTGTTGCCTTTTTTGGCGATATCTACTTGATCAAACCATGACCATTCACATTCCAAACCTATATTATTTTCGATCTGTTCAGTAATTTCTCGCAGTTTTGCTAAATCAGGAGAACAGGTTGCAAATTTCCAGATAGACTGTACTTCACCAATAGCATGCTGAAAACTACTGACATGCTGCATATTTGGGCGTTGAGATTCAGGCAGGGTATTGGACCATGCTATAGTGCGGGCAATTGTGTCATGCAGTTCTTCATATAGCATGGCATCATCCACATACATCAGACGGTGAATATCTGTGCCTTGCAAGTATGTGAGAACTTTTATGGCTTCCTGAGATGATAGCGGATTTGAGGCTAATACTTTCTTTTCATGGTAATCATACAGATAAGCACCATTACAGCAGATAGCAGGAGTATCTAGTTGTAAAGCCTGATAAAAGGGGTGAATAGCGACATGATGTCGGCCAGTAACAATCAGCACCTTAACACCCGCTTTACGGGCTTCATTCACGGCAACGAGTGATTCTGGCAAGATATTCTTTTGAGGAGCCAGTAATGTACCATCCAGATCCAGTGCAATAACGCGATATGACATAATAGATTAGCCTCATAACTATATATAATGTAAAAGATATTACACTGTAACTGAATAAAGTTAAGCCAATTGTGCGATGAGTTTAACCGATAAAATCAATAAAGAGTCGTTACAGGTTAATAAATGGTAACGGATAATTGAGGAGTGAAGATGAAACAAGTGGTTTATATAGCGAGTCCAAACAGTCGTCAAATTCATGTTTGGAGCCTGAATAGTGCGGGCGAGCTATCGTTGATTCAGGTAGTTGATGTACCGGGAGAAGTACAACCCATGGTGGTTAGTCCGGATCGTAAGCACCTTTATGTTGGGGTTCGCCCACAATTTAGTATTGTTACTTACCAGATTGGCGCTAATGGAGAGTTAGTGCAGCAAGGGATTTCACCAATACCAGGCAGTCCGACGCATATTTCTACTGATAAGCAAGGCCGCTTTTTGTTCTCTGCTTCCTATAGTTATAACAATCTGAGTGTCAACCCAATTGATGACCAAGGCATTGTCGGTGCACCTGTTCAGGTCATTGAAGGCTTACAGGCTCCGCATTCAGCCAATATTGATTGGGATAATAAACAGTTATTGGTTCCTTGTCTGAAAGAAGATCATATTCGCATTTTTGAGATGGCAGAAGAGGGTTTTCTGGTCGAGAAGCGTGCGGAGGAAGTGATTACAGCAATGGGTGCTGGTCCTCGTCATATGGCATTCCACCCGAATCAGCAGGTGATTTATTGTATTAATGAATTGGACGCTACTGTTGATGTTTATCGCAAGTGGGAGAAATACCGGATTGTTCAGACTATCGATTCATTGCCGAAGGATTTTGCTGGTGTGCGGTGGTCCGCGGATATTCATATTACACTTACACCGGATGGTCGTCACCTTTATACCAGCGAACGGACCTCAAGTCTGATTAGCCATTTTATTATTTCACCAGACGGTTTCAATCTGACTCTGGCAGGACATTATAAAACTGAAACTCAGCCACGCGGTTTTGCTATCGATCACAGTGGGAAATACCTGATTGCATCCGGACAGAAGTCTGACCATATCTCAGTTTCATCTATTGATAAATATACCGGTAAATTGACTGAATTAACACGTTATCCAGTCGGTAAAGGTCCAATGTGGGTAACAGTGCTGGCGATAAATTAGTGTGTTAATGGTGATAATGGACAGATAGCAGATGCTTGCTCTTTTGTTCCATTATCACCGGCTGAACTTATGCGTTATCTGTAACTTCAGGAAATTTGTTTAATAACAGGAAAATCATAAATTGATTGCACTGGAAATCGCCTTTGTCAGGCGTGAAAGTTGCTCTGGCTGAATAATATAAGGTGGCATCAAATAAATCAGCTTGCCAAATGGCCTAATCCAGACACCTTTAGCAACAAAATGGTGTTGTAACGCAGCCATATTCACCGGCTGTTTCATTTCTACCACGCCAATGGCACCTAATACCCGGACATCAGCGACTTTTTCATGGGATTTTAGTGGCATCAGCTCAGTGCTTAATTGGTTTTCAATTGATTTAATTCGCTGTTGCCAGGGGCTTTGTAATAACAATTTCAAATTGGCTTCTGCCACAGCACACGCTAATGGATTTCCCATGAATGTTGGACCATGCATAAAACAGCCTGCTTCACCATTACTGATAGTATCGGCTACCTTACGTGTTGTCAGCGTTGCTGATAGCGTCATATAGCCGCCCGTCAGCGCTTTTCCTACACATAAAATGTCCGGCTCAATTTCAGCGTGTTCACAGGCAAACAATTTTCCTGTGCGACCAAAACCGGTGGCAATTTCATCTGCAATTAGCAGAATTTGATACTGATCACAGAGCGTTCTGACTTGACGTAGATATTCAGGATGATAAATCCGCATTCCCCCAGCACCTTGTACAACAGGTTCCAGGATCACCGCAGCAATCTCATGGGAATACTGTTCCAGCAAAGTGCGGAATGGGATGATATCTTGTTCATTCCATTGAGAATCAAATCCGCACTGAGGTGATGCGGCAAACAGATGTGGTGGTAGATAGCCTTTGTAGAGATTATGTATTGAATTGTCGGGATCACAGACAGACATAGCGCCGAACGTGTCACCATGATAACCATGACGTAATGTCAAAATGCGCTGACGTTTTTCACCTTTTGCTTGCCAGTATTGCAATGCCATTTTCAGCGCTACTTCCACCGCAACAGAACCTGAATCAGCCAGAAATACACATTCGAGCGTTGGTGCCGAGATCGCTACTAACTGCCTACACAGTGCGACCGCAGATGGGTGAGTTATTCCACCAAACATCACATGAGACATCTTATCAATCTGAGCCTTAGCTGCCTGATTCAGTACCGGATGGTTATATCCATGAATGGCAGACCACCATGAAGACATACCATCTATCAGCTTACGACCATCAGCCAGTTCCAGCTCCACCCCAGAAGCGCTAACAACAGGGTAAACCGGGAGTGGCTTGGTCATGGAGGTATAAGGATGCCAGATATGGCGTAGATCAAATTCAATATCGGAAGAAATCATAATGGATACATGTAAACTAATTTATTTGAAATTGGTTGACAGTATAGCGACATTATTTAAACTGACGAGACTTTTTTCACACTGGAGATGTCATTGTGATTGAATGCAAGCAATGGACAATTAAACAGGCGCAAGAACTGTTTGGTAAGCCTTTTTTTGAATTATTATTTCAAGCACAACAGATTCACCGCATGTATTTTGACCCACAGCAGGTACAGGTCAGTACATTACTTTCCATCAAAACGGGCGCTTGTCCGGAAGATTGCAAATATTGCCCGCAAAGTTCCCGTTATAAAACAGGTCTTGAGAAAGAACGGTTGATGGAAGTGGAGCAGGTGATTGATTCTGCCCGTAAAGCTAAAAATGCAGGTTCTACTCGTTTCTGTATGGGGGCGGCGTGGAAAAATCCTCATGAGCGGGATATGCCTTATCTGGAGAAAATGGTTAAAGAAGTCAAAGCGTTAGGGATGGAAACTTGCATGACGCTCGGCATGCTCAATGGTTCACAAGCTCAGCGGTTGGCGGATGCGGGATTAGATTACTACAACCACAATCTTGATACCTCGCCAGAATTTTATGGCAACATTATTACTACCCGGACCTATCAGGACAGATTAGATACTCTCGATAAGGTGAGGGATGCGGGAATAAAAGTCTGCTCTGGTGGTATTGTCGGCTTGGGTGAAGAGATTCGCGATCGAGCCGCTTTGCTGGTGCAACTGGCGAATTTGCCGAAACCACCGGAGAGTGTACCAATCAATATGCTGGTAAAAGTCAAAGGCACTCCACTGGCTGATAACGAAGATGTAGACCCTTTTGATTTTATCCGCACGATTGCCGTTGCCAGGATCATGATGCCGGCTTCTCATGTCCGGTTATCCGCAGGCCGTGAACAGATGAATGAGCAGACGCAGGCAATGTGTTTTATGGCTGGCGCCAATTCTATTTTTTATGGCTGTAAATTATTGACTACGCCTAATCCAGCTGAAGATAAGGATTTACAACTATTCCGCAAATTGGGTATTAATCCTCAGCAGACGCAGACGGCATTCGGTGATAATCAGCAGCAACAGTATTTGACTGAAGCCATCATTAATGCAGATGATCAATTTTATAATGCGGCATTGTGATGAATTGGTCAGCTTATCTTTCCCGACAATTGTCTGAGCGCCGGGGTTCTTCTTTATGGCGGCAGCGACAGGTTAATCAGAAATCAGACGGACGATTTTTATATACCACTGAGGGTAAACATCTCAATTTTTCCAGTAATGATTATCTTGGGTTAAGTACAAATCCCGCAGTCATTTCCGCATGGCAGCAGGGAGCGGAGCAATATGGTGTTGGAAGTGGCGGTTCAGGTCATATTACCGGTTATACAAAAGCTCATCAGGTGCTGGAGCAACAATTAGCTGATTGGTTGGGTTACCCAAAAGCATTACTGTTCATTTCAGGATATTCCGCTAATCAGGGAGTGATTGCCGCGTTAATGACGAAGCAGGATCGAATTATTGCAGATCGTCTGAGTCATGCCTCATTAATGGAAGCCGCTATGCATTCCCCCGCTCAGCTACGGCGTTTTCTGCATAATCAACCTGAATCACTTAAGGATTTACTGGTAAAACCTTGTGTTGGGAAAACGTTGGTAGTGACGGAAGGGGTGTTCAGTATGGATGGTGACAGGGCGCCATTGTCTGATGTTTATCAGCAAACCAATGCTTCTGGAAACTGGTTAATGGTAGATGATGCTCATGGTATTGGTGTTTGTGGTGAACAGGGTAGGGGAAGCTGCTGGCAACAGAAAGTAAAACCAGAAATCCTGATTGTGACTTTTGGCAAAGCATTTGGGTTGAGTGGTGCTGCGGTGCTTTGTGATGAGCAGACAGCTGAATATCTGATTCAATACTCACGTCATCTTATCTACAGCACTTCTATGCCTCCGGCACAAGCGCAGGCTATTTCGGAAGCGGTCCGGCAGATACAATCTGGTGATGAATTGCGTCAACAATTACAGCAGAATATTGATTACTTCCGTCAGCGAGCACAGAAATTGCCATTTACCCTGACAAATTCAGCCACGGCGATCCAGCCATTGATTGTTGGCAATAATGAGCTAAGTGTGTCTTTATCCCAATATCTGCAACAAAAAGGTATTTGGGTCAAAGCTATTCGCCCACCAACCGTACCACCGGGTAGTGCCAGACTACGTATCACACTGACTGCTAGTCATAAGCAACAGGATATTGATATGTTGATGGAGGCGTTGTATGAGTTCCGTAGCTGAATCTGTCAATAAACGGGCGATTGCTGGAGCATTTGGACGAGCTGCGGCCAATTATGATGTTGTGGCAAAATTGCAACAGCAAACGGGTGAATTCCTCATGCAACAAGTGGATGGACATCCTGGAAGATTAGTATTAGATGCCGGCTGTGGTACCGGTTTTTTCAGTCACCGTTGGCGGCAACAGGGGAAGCAGGTGATTGCACTAGATTTGGCATCGGGTATGTTGGTTCATGCCCGTAAGCAACAAGTCGCTGACTACTACCTGCAAGGGGATATTGAATGTTTAGGGCTTGCTGATGGCAGCGTTGATATCTGTTTTAGTAATCTGGCTGTTCAATGGTGTGATAATTTATCCTGCGCTTTAGAAGAACTTTACCGAGTAACCCGCCCTGGCGGACTGATTCTGTTTTCCACGTTGGCGCAAGGTTCGTTATATGAATTGAAGCAAGCCTGGAGTGCGGTTGATAATTATCAGCATATTAATCATTTTCTGCCACAACAGACGATTAAAGATGCCTGCCAGGGTTTCCGGCATTGCCTGATTAGTCAGGTCTATCGTCAGCAATATCCTAATCTCCTTCCTTTATTGGCCTCCTTGAAAGGGATTGGTGCGACTCATCTTCATGGTGGGCGCCAGCAGGGCCTGATGACCCGTGGACGATTGACTGCTCTGGAACAGGCTTATCCACGAGAAAATAAACATTTACCTCTCAGTTATCAGATTATTTTTGGAGTTATTTATCGTGATTAAGAGCTGGTTTTTAACGGGTACAGATACTGAAGTGGGTAAAACAGTTGTAAGTTGTGCTTTGCTACAGGCTGCGAATAAATCGGGATATAAGACAGCGGGTTATAAGCCGGTGGCTTCGGGGAGTGAAATAACGCCGGGAGGCATTCGTAATTCGGATGCATTGGCATTAATGGCAAATAGTTCTGTACCTTTGCAATATGATGAAGTTAATCCATTGGTATTTGTTGAAGCAACATCACCCCATATTATTAGTGCTGATTTAAGGCGACCTATTGATTTTTCTATTATGTCTGAAGGATTACGCTGGTTAGAAAATAAAGCGGATTGGGTTTTGATAGAAGGTGCTGGCGGTTGGTATACCCCTTTATCAGAATCGGCGACTTTTGCTGACTGGGTAGTTAAAGAGCAATTACCCGTTATTCTGACAGTTGGTGTAAAACTAGGTTGTATTAATCACGCGATACTCACAGCAGAAGCGATTAAATGTTCAGGATTACACCTTGCAGGCTGGATAGCTAATGAGGTTGAACCTGTGGGTAAACGCCAGAAAGAATATCTGGCGACATTAAAACATATGTTACCTGCTCCTTTATTAGGCGTTATTCCTCATTTGAAGGGAGAATGTTTTAACCATTTAGGTGAGCATATAGATTTGAAATTACTCATTAATTGAATTATTATTTATGGCTAATATGCCGGAAGAGCCTTCCGGCATAAAAAATTATATTTTTCAGTAATTTTTCTATAGTTTGACAAAGATATCTCCTCTATTTATATTTCGGCAACTTTTTTATTGGTTGGGTTATCTATTGGTCGGTTTATATAATTACGGAATATTTTTCGTACCAGATAAATAGGACCTACACCCAAGATAGAATAGGTAACTTTAATTAAGAACTGTGCGATAATCATTTCTTTTATGGTATCTATGCTGAGAACATCATAAAAAGCAATTGAGCAGAATATTATACTGTCGAATGCTGAAGCGATTACAGTACTGGTTATTACTCTCAGGAAAAGATATTTTGAATTCGTGAGAGACTTTATTTTACAGAGAAGATATGAGTTTATATTCTCAGAGATAAAATAGGCAAGGGATGATGCTAATAATACGGCTACGATACTATTAATTATTCCACTGTAAGTGTCACCGAATTCCCATTCCGGAACGCCGGGTATTAATGCGGTTCCCCAAAGCCCCAACACAAAAAGTAAGTTTGCGGCAAATGAGATAATAATGGTCCTTCTTGCCAGACGTAATCCGTAGAATTCGTTAAGAATATCGACCAGCAAGAAAGTTATTGGATAAATAAAAACACCAGGAGGAGTGACTATATTAATAAAAGGGACATGAATGGGTTTCACACCACATATTGTCGAGAAAATATAAATGGTACTGAGTGCAACACTGATGAGTAAATACGCTTGCCATGAACGTTCATGACGATCACCAAGTTCATAAGCTGTCACAATGTTACTGTGGCTGTATAATTTGCGATATAGTGTACTGAGTTCATGCCTGCTCAGATCTTCTGAAATATCACTGTCGACCAATTCTTTCAACCCCATAGTAATGGTCTTACCCGTTGCCAGCACCATGATATTTGCTGATAATTTACCGTATCTTGTAAATCCCAATAACTTAAATTTCTGATTTGCTGGCATTTACAGTCTTTCTCCCACAATGTAGCCCAAAAATTGAGTAGATTTTGCGTGTTTTCTATCTATGCTGTCATGAGCTTTCTCTTGCCGGATAAAAAAACCGATTTTATTAGAGTAATACAGTAATGGGGTATTGGTTACTAATGCGGGAGGTCGTTTTATTATGATCACCTCACCGGGTATAAAGATATCTTCTATTTCCGATTCGACTTTGATAGCTAGCATATTTGATTCGTCACCAAAGAAATAGGTAAGTGGGTACTCGGTAACAAGCTGGCCTATTTTTTTCTCAGAGACGGATAAGAATTCAGATTGTGGAATGATCGGTATGGCTGAAGGGTTTTTATTTCCTTCTGTTGAAAGAGTTTCATTGAGGCGTTCTAATTGTTCAAGGTCGTAATTTTCTATTTCTTCACAGGAAACACCGAAAAAATCAGAAATCCGGAGAATAGTAGATTGTTGTACGTTATTGACCTGTCCATCCAGAATTTTATAAATTGTGGTGCGTGTTAATCCTGTTCGATTAGAGAATGAGCTCTTTGTTTCACCTCGGGTACGTATCAGGTATTCTATATTCTTAATGATATTTGTTTTTCGCTGTGCGTTAGACGTTTTCATGAGAATCCTTTATGTAAAAATTGCTGTATCACTATATATTGCATACCGATATTGTCCAGTGTGAAAAAAAACACTCATTGTGATAATTTATTGATTTTACTTTAATATCCTATATATCAGATTGCTGATATTAGCATATCTTGTGTTAAAAAAAGCTCATGAATTTAAGTTTATATTTTAAAAATAAAAGTTAAATCATAGTATTAAGTAAAATTCATTATAAAGTTTACACTAAAATGAACTTTATGTTTATTTTTATGTTGACTTTACTGGTTCTATTACAATAATGTTAAGTTGTGTTGATGTGTTTTTTAGTAGTTGAATAGCATCAAACAAAACATTATTCCAATTATAAGTCTCTCGGGGGAGAGCTATTTTACCCTTCGAGTTTGAAAACTGGTTATTCCTTTTAGCACTAGGGAACCACTATAGAATAGAGGAAGTGAAATAAACATCTTGATTTAAATTAATAAATTGACTAAATGGTAACGCCATAAAAACAGCCAGGGAGTGGCAATATAGATACTTTGGAACAGCAAGAGATTGAAACTGTGGATGATAGGTACAAAGGTGAACCGGTTTTAATGGTCTTTGATCGAAAATAGCCAGCGGAATATTAGGTGTATTGTTAAGGCAATGTAGATCCTATATTTTTGTATCTATCATTTTTTTGAAAACTCACTCTGGAATCCGTCTTATAGAACAGTTGGGGTGCTGATGTGAATTTATCAAGGGTATACATTATATCCTTGATAAAGATGTAATGTTACGCGTATCAATAAGGTAATTTTTGTTTTCTTGATGATGTTATCAACATTGCCAAAATATTCTCTTTGACGGCTCCCTTCTTGAAGCAAAGGCTTCATAATAATGAAATTGAATCTGTTGTTACCGGAAACATAGAAAATAATAATTATTCCCATTATTGAAATGAAAATGATCATTTTATTCCGAATAGGTGAAAGCCATGACTATCTCCTCTTTTATAAACAGGTTTCGTACAAGAAAACTGCTTGCTGGTTTTTTTATTGAATAAAAATTCTGCCCTGAAATCAGCATCGTTTGCTGTTTGAGACAGTAAGGCCAGTTTGTCTCGACAGATACCCTTGTGTGGGTCGCATTGAACAGATTTAGTAAAAATTGCCGTAAACCTTGGTCCAATGCGAGGGTGTTGCAAAAGCCAATTCGGTCGTGTGAGAGCAGTCACTTCATTTTATGCCTAATTTCAATAAGAAAATTCTTATTTTTTCAGGAGAATTATGTCTTTTCCTGATAGTGAATAACTAGAATTATAAGGTTAAAAAAATAGTAAAAATTTTTACTGTTGGGGGTTACCTCTTTTGTGGGACGATGTTGCAACTTCGTATTGTTAATAGGGTTTGTAGAGTTATCCACTATTCCTGTGGATAACCTTGTGCATTAGGCTTAGAAAAGGTGCGTAACGCAAGAAAATACGCGGCTTTAGTTAAGGTTGATGTTATTCTCGTCTTAGTTTTAATTATTTTTAATATCAATAAGTTAATTAAAATCAAGCCCTGAATGTTCGGGGATGATGCCTTGTGTTGTCACCTTTCAGTCGATCATATAAAAAATGAAAAAATCAAGATGATTTTGGGGATAAAGTAATATTTATTTTGATATTAATGGGTCAATTAATGTAGAGGTTACCTGAATTAAGTATGTTTTTGTAAAACTGGCTTGAAGCTGGTTTTTTATCCAGTATTATAGATAAACTAGTTTTGGGAAAGTGAGATACCTATGAGTAAGGTGTTCAAATTACATTCTGACTTCGAGCCTGGTGGTGATCAACCAGAGGCAATTCGCCAATTGCAGGAAGGGCTGGAGGACGGACTTGCCCATCAGACTCTGCTAGGAGTAACGGGGTCAGGTAAAACATTCACTATTGCTAATGTAATAGCTAATTTAAACCGGCCAACTATGGTACTTGCTCCGAACAAGACATTGGCGGCTCAGCTTTACAGTGAAATGAAAGATTTCTTTCCAGAGAATGCGGTAGAATATTTTGTGTCCTACTACGATTATTACCAGCCTGAAGCTTATGTCCCGAGTTCTGATACTTTTATAGAAAAAGATGCCTCAGTAAACGAGCATATCGAACAAATGCGCTTATCTGCAACGAAGGCTTTGCTGGAGCGGCGGGATGTGATAGTGGTTGCATCTGTATCGGCTATCTATGGCTTGGGTGATCCGGACAGTTACTTGAAAATGATGCTCCACCTGACCAATGGTATGATCATCGATCAGCGCTCAATTCTGCGACGTTTGGCCGAACTGCAATATACCCGTAATGATCAGGCATTTCAGCGGGGGACATTCAGAGTACGTGGTGAGGTGATTGATATCTTCCCGGCTGAATCTGATGAACACGCTTTGCGTGTTGAACTGTTTGATGATGAGGTAGAACGGTTGTCACTGTTTGATCCGTTGACAGGACAGGTTCAGTACAATGTTCCACGGTATACTGTTTATCCGAAAACTCACTATGTTACCCCGCGAGAGCGTATTGTTCAGGCAATGGAAGAGATTAAGGTTGAGCTTGAGCAGCGGCGCAAGGTATTGCTGGCAAATGGTAAATTGCTGGAAGAGCAGCGTGTTACTCAGCGTACCCAATTCGATTTGGAAATGATGAATGAACTAGGCTATTGCTCCGGCATTGAAAACTATTCCCGTTACCTTTCTGGTCGTGCCGAAGGAGAGCCACCTCCAACATTGTTTGATTACCTCTCTGCTGATGGTTTGCTGGTGGTGGATGAATCACACGTTACAATCCCGCAAATTGGGGGTATGTACCGAGGAGATCGTTCTCGTAAAGAAACGTTGGTGGAATACGGTTTCCGTATGCCTTCCGCGTTGGATAACCGCCCATTGCGATTTGAAGAATTTGAAGCACTAGCTCCGCAGACAATTTATGTTTCTGCAACACCAGGCAAATATGAACTAGAAAAATCTGCTGGTGATATCGTAGAACAAGTGGTGCGTCCTACCGGTTTGCTTGATCCTGAAGTGGAAGTTCGTTCGGTAACAACTCAGGTTGATGATCTATTATCTGAGATCCGCATTCGGGCGGTGAAAAATGAGCGGGTGCTGGTGACTACTCTGACTAAGAGAATGGCGGAGGATTTAACTGAGTATTTGGAAGAACACGGTGAGCGGGTTCGTTATTTGCACTCAGACATCGATACCATTGAACGGGTGGAAATTATCCGGGACCTTCGTTTAGGTGAGTTTGATGTATTGGTAGGTATTAACTTGCTACGGGAAGGGTTGGATATGCCAGAAGTTTCTCTGGTAGCAATCCTTGATGCTGATAAAGAAGGTTTCCTGCGTTCTGAACGTTCATTAATTCAAACTATTGGACGTGCAGCCCGTAACTTGCATGGTAAAGCGATTCTTTATGGCGATAAAATTACAGATTCAATGGCGAAAGCGATTGGTGAAACAGAGCGCCGTCGTGCCAGGCAGCAAATATTTAATGAAGAACATGGTATTGTTCCAAAAGGTCTGAATAAGAGGATCGGTGATATTCTGCAAATTGGCCAGCCTACTGGTGGTAAGGGGAAAACCAGAGGCAAAACGGTTGTTACAACAGAAGCATTCAGCAAGCTATCCGCCAAAGAGTTGGAAAACAAAATCCGCGAGCTGGAAGCGAAAATGTACCAGCATGCGCAGGATCTTGAATTCGAACAGGCGGCTAATGTTCGGGATCAGGTTCACACATTGCGTGAGCAGTTTATTGTTAATTCCTGATTGATAGGGTTTTGATTAACCTTAGCCGAGGTTTTGTAGGGTATTCTCTAACGCCTGATGCAGTAATTCACGGTCGTGACGGTAGGGGATATCCTGGGCTTCCAGTATTTGCTGAGTGACAATGCGGTCACTGAGCCCACTGATATCTGTACAGGGGCCGACAATAACTGCGTCGATTATCCGATGCCCAATTTTGCTTTCCATCATTTCTAGCTTATCTTTCAGTGTCAGCTCTGCTGCGGCAACACTTAATTCTTTCCCAAGATTACCAATATAAATCATATTGGCGTTGCTACGACGCAGTGCTTGGGTTAAATCTTCAAGTAACAGTAATGGCATCAGACTGGTAAAAAAACTGCCAGGGCCGATAACAATAAGATCGGCCTGAGTGATAGCATCCAGTGCCTCTTTTGTCGCCGTAGCTGGAGGGTATAGCATCAATTCCTGTGGAATGCAGTTCAACTGATCAATATTGACTTCGCCATAAATGGTGTTGCCTTGATCGTCTATTGCCATCAGGTCAACTGGCTGCTCGGACATTGGAATCAGATGAGAATTAACTTTCAGCAAGCTACGGATTAAATTAATCGCCTCAAGAGGTCTGACACTTAAATGATCCAACGCCTTAAGCATCAGATTACCCAGGTTATGACCTGCTAGCTCCCCATTACCACCAAAACGGTACTCAAACATTGCTGATGCAACGCTGGGTTCGGTAATAAGCTGATTTAAACAATTGCGGGTATCTCCCCAGGCAATACCGCCTTCAGAACGTCGGATTCTTCCAGTTGAGCCTCCATTATCTGTCGTGGTGACAATGCCTGTCAGGCGGGAGCCTAGTGATGAAAGAGAGGACATGACACGCCCAAGGCCATGACCTCCGCCTAGAGCAACTACCCGATCTAAATCGGCTAATGTGCGGTTTCGCATAGAATTCCTGTTGCTGACTGAACTTATATTTACCGAATAATTTTAGCGTAATTTATTATAAAACACGATTAACCGGATAAGTGTTGTGATTTAGCACAATGTTTTTACCAAAATGTTTTTACCAATAAGCATATGATTGTCTGTTATTTGTTCTGGCGTTTGCTAAGTCATTGTATAATAAATTATATAACGAAAGTGGATATTCGCATTTTTCTTTTTTAAGCGCTAGAATTTATATTGAGAATGTCGTTTTACACTAAATCATAGGTGTTGAAATTAACTCCTAGCTTCTGCATCTAAGTCACCGTTTTGTACAGCGATATGATGCTTTGGCCGTGACCACTGAGTCACCAGGGTGTGGTGCAGAAATGCCCGCATCTCCCATATTTGGAAGGTGTTATTGTGGAACAACTCACAGATGCTTTTGCCCGCAAGTTTTATTACTTGAGGCTCTCAATCACTGATGTATGTAATTTTCGGTGCACTTATTGCCTGCCGGATGGTTATAAACCTCGCGGGCACCATTCCTTTTTGACATTATCCGAAATCCGTTATATTGGTCGAGCGTTTGCTGATCTTGGTACAGAGAAAATACGTTTGACAGGTGGCGAACCAACTATGCGCCGTGATTTCACTGACATCATTTCCTCTATTCGTGAAAATAAATTAATTAAAACCCTTGCTGTGACTACAAATGGTTATCGGATGGAACGTGATGTTGCCAGATGGAAAGAGGCTGGTTTAACCGCGGTGAATGTCAGTATGGATTCGCTAGATCCCCGCCAGTTTCATGCGATTACCGGACAGGACAAATTTTTTCAGGTGATGGGGGGGATTGATGCGGCATTTGAAGCGGGATTCAGTAAAGTGAAGGTTAATGTGGTGCTGATGAAAGACGTTAATGATATCAGTCTGCCAGCTTTCCTGCATTGGATAAAAGATCGTCCGATTCAATTGCGATTTATTGAATTAATGGAGACCGGTGACGGTGGTGAAATGTTTCGCAAATATCACATTCCCGGTGAGACTATTCGTGAACACTTGTTACGCAATGGTTGGAATCAACTTCAACGCTCACGTAGTGATGGTCCGGCTCAGGTTTTCAGTCATCCTGATTATCAGGGAGAAATTGGTCTGATTATGCCTTATGAAAAAGATTTCTGTCGGAGCTGTAATCGTCTGCGTGTTTCCGCAATAGGTAATCTTCACTTATGCCTATTTGGTGAACAGGGGATACCACTGCGAGATTTGTTATCGAATGAAGAACAACTGGATGATCTGAAATTGCGTATTCAGGGAGGGTTACGTCATAAACGGGAAACCCATTTCCTTCATCAAGGTGACAGCGGTATCACCCCAAATCTTTCTGTTATCGGCGGTTAATTTGACTGTCTTGATATTGTTTTTTTCAGGAGCCAGGAATGTCCCAATTGACTCACATTAATTCTACCGGTGAAGCCCATATGGTTGATGTTTCTGCGAAAGCCGACACATCACGTGAGGCACGGGCAGAAGCTTTTGTTGAAATGAAGCCAGAAACATTGGTAATGATTATTGATGGTAGTCATCACAAAGGTGATGTGTTTGCAACCGCCCGGATTGCGGGTATTCAGGCAGCAAAGCGTACATGGGAGCTAATCCCGCTTTGTCATCCATTATTGCTGACTAAAGTAGAAATTCTGCTAGAAGCCCAGACAGAATATAACCGGGTGAGAATTGAATCTTGTTGCCGTCTGACAGGGAGAACCGGCGTTGAAATGGAGGCACTGACAGCGGCATCAGTCGCGGCTTTGACAATTTACGATATGTGTAAAGCAGTACAGAAAGATATGGTCATTGGGCCAGTTCGTTTACTGGAGAAGATAGGTGGGAAATTAGGCCATTTTAAGGTGGAATAATGCTGATTGCTCATGCATCATCATATGTGAACATAAATAGTCATGGGATTTTGTTTAATATTTTGATTTTAAATGAAAATTTATTTTTAACGGGTTCGTCTTAGTCAGTGATAATCATAAATATTCATATTGTGTCATGAAAATTATGTACATGCTGGTGTACATAAATTACATTAAGAGCCATATTATTTTGAGGAAATTAATATGGCTATTACTGATTCATGGCTGCGTTCAGTCAGCGGCAAACCACAAGAAAAAATGATTACCAAGTCCGATAGAGATGGCTTATCCGTTCGCGTTACTCCCAAAGGGAAGGTTATCTTTCAGTTCAGGTATCGGTGGGATGGGAAAGGGGATCGAATTGATATCGGCACTTATCCGGCGACGAGCTTAAAAGATGCTCGTGACTCGGTGATCTCTTATCGCGGGGAACTGGAACAACACCGAAATCCTAAGATAGTTAAACAGGTTCGAAAAGAATCTGCATTGAGTGCGGTCACTGTGGAAGGACTTATGCGGGGATGGTGGAAAACGACAATGGAAGGCTCTAAAGTTAAAGCTGATGAAATCTTACGCTCTTTCGAAATTCATGTTTTCCCGAGAATTGGTAAACTGCCTCACGATGCCGTGACGCTGCATGTCTGGCTTGCTTTAATCGAAGACGTAGCTAAACAGCTTCCATCAATTGGGGCGCGAATATTGAGATATTCTAAAACGGCACATAGATGGGCGGTTCGGAGAGGAATGACAAATATTACCCCGTTATCTGATGTTGTATCCAATGATTTAAAAGGGAGGGAACCGAATACTGATATTGACATTGATACTGATATGGGAGGGAGGACATTAAGTGAGGGGGAATTAATGGTTCTTTTTCGTATTATTAATGCCCCTAAATATAACCCACGTAATGCACTGATAGTAAAGCTGTGTCTGTTATTTGGGTGCCGAATTGGTGAATTATTAAAGGCAAAAGTCACTGATTTTGATTATGAGAAAAATATGTGGGTTGTTCCTCCTGCAAATCATAAAACGGGGAGGAGATCCAAAAAACCTATTGTCAGACCGATTATCTCAGAAGCTAAAGAACTAATTGAACAGGCAAAAACATTAAATCGTGGTAGTGAATATCTATTTGTTGTATCCAGTGGGAAACCTTTTGCTGAATCGTCACACACGAGAATGATAGAATATCTCAGTAAAAAAATGTCTAAGTATTTTGATGATTCTTATGCGCCTTGGTCAATTCACGATTTACGTAGAACGATGCGTACTGGGGTTGCTGAATTAACGCCACCCCATGTGGCTGAAACTATGATCGGTCATAAGCTGCCGGGCGTATGGCAGGTGTACGATAAGCACACCTACCTGAATGAACAAAAGGAAGCATATGAACGCTGGTGGGATAAACTGACTAAAATTGTTTCCCGTTCTCCCAGTCAAGAATATCTTGCCACAGGAAATTAAGTTGATCGGATTTAAACTTGGGTTTTGGGAAGCCCTCCCTTTTTTGCTTCCCATTACTCACCCATAGCCTTATGGTGTGTGGCTTTACACTGTATCGCTCGGCTAATTCCTTTGTTTTGATATATGGCGATTGATTCATTTCTTATCCCTTTTCTGATGACCGTTCTCCAAAATTATCCTTGCCACTGTTGCCGGCGTTGTCTTGTCGTTCCAGACGAGATCATCAATTAGGAAGCTTAATTCAGCAACAAGTACATCTTCTAAATCTTTGGGCCAATACTCATATGGAATATCGCTGTAATGAGAATCCTTGATGACTTTAAGTGTCATCAATACCATCTCTTCCGGTGTTCTATCGGCTTTTCTGTAACCGGCATCCCAAACTGCATCGGTGATATTAGATGGATCACCCCATGCTGAGGCTATTACTTGGGTTAAGTGGAATGAGTTATTGATCATGACTTTCCTCCTTCCACTCGAACTTCACACCGAGCTTTCCAGCCTGCCCACGCAAAATGCAATGCGTTGCCGTCACTGATGTAGTATTGGTATTCTTCCTGAAAGAAAGCTTTTTCTAACTCTTCCTCACCCCACGGATAAGTTTCTGTGAGCCATTTTTCAAATTGTTCTTTGTTTGTCATTATCCTTTCTCCCATTCCAGGCTCTGATTGCCATTTTATTTCTCATCGGTTGTGCGATATGTACGGCGGAACGAATGGTTTTATCGATCATGTCATTCAGTTCTGTGATAGTCATTCTTATATTGTTGCCGTGCTCTTCTTGGAGTAGGTACTTGGTTATTTCCCAAAAAGTGGCAGTATCCATTAAGCTTTTGCTCATTCCATTTCCCCCAGTTTGGTATTTAGTTCCATATCCGCTCTGGCGTTGGCGGCGTGGGCGCATTCACTGAATGTTTCTGGGGAAACCCTGCTTTGCAGTTCCCGCACCAGAAATTCATTCCGATAATGCCAACGCATGCGGTTCATTTCCTTTTCTTGCTGACGCAGGATGGAAAGCCGTTCGCAGATACGTGAGCGCATCCAGAACCATGATCTGTGGGCGGTAGTCGCCTTATTGAACCAGTCGCTATCTTTGTTTGAAGATGCTTTCAACTGATGCTTAATGAGGTCCAGCGTCTGGTTAGCCAGCGACAGTGCCCGAAGGTGATCTTCTATGGTTTTGAGTGCATCAAGGTTAATTCGTCCGTTACCAAGAATGATTGTCATTGCTGATTTCCTCCTGTTACTCATTGGCTTTGCTGTGTTTTTGGTGACTAACCGTGTCGATGTCTTGCCCGCAAAAAGGGCAATAATCCACCATGACGCCACTGCCGATAAATTCACCAGAATGCAATTGAACAATATCAGTGCCCGGCTCTCCGGTTTTTATATTGAACCTCATCGGTAGAAATAGCCCCTTGCTTCGTTTTGTGGGCGAACCGAATTCAAGTGCTTTTGCTAATGCGCTACAGACCGTTAATTTGTTTCCGTTCTTCTGGCATTTATTCATTTTCTTGCCCCTTATTACGTGATTTGCGACGTTTCTTGGCCTTCTTAACTGGCGTCAACTTCACCCCGGCCACTTGCGGCGCGGGGGGTGGATGAGGGCAAATGCCCTCGTGGATGTAGTAATTTTTTCTCATGCAGTGGATGATCCGTTGTGTATAGTTCCTGCCGTCGTCGATGTGAAATAGAGTTCTGACTAGTTCATTATCGGTATCCACACGCTCGCGATCTTCCTCTGTCACTATTAGCTCTCCCTGCAAATGATTTTGTATGCCCGCAATATGTGCGCTGTTTTGCCAGTGATGGTGGTTTTCTTTAACAGAAAGCCGACAGACGAAGCGCGCACGGGCGTCATTACCAAAGCAGCATCGATACAACGGTTATGTTTGCGGCGTTCGGTTATAAAGCCGGTCACAATGATTTTTGATACCGCGCCTTCGTCGAGATATTTAATTCTCATTACTCCCCCTTATGCCCGGCATGGCATAACGACAAATTGAGGATTGCCGTAACGCAGATTGATGTTGTCGCTAAACTTCATTAAGCAGCTGCTTGTCATGCCTGACGGTTGCATGGAAACGGTGATAAGTATTGAATCAGCACCGAACATTTTTTGTGGGTAAGCCAGATAACAAGCTTGAAAATGAGGGATAACATTTTCCGTGTTCTCTGGCATGACGCGGTCTAAATCAGGAAAGCGACCATCCAGTATTGATAAAGCAGTGAATCCCACTCTCGCCCCGGTAATACTCCGGTGTACGGCATAAGGTTCTTTGGTAAAATACAGTTCTGTAGTTTCTGCTTTTCTGGGGATATTCCCGTGAAACTGAATGATAGCTTTGCGGCGAGTGTTAACACCGTGCTCTAACCGTAAAGCCACGTGACCATTGGTTGATTCCAGGTATTTAGGCGTAATATGCAACCCATAAAGGTAATAGCGCGGACCATCTTTAGCGACACACACCAACGCAGCGCGTAACAGACATGAACGAATAATCATTGTTTTTCCTCCCAACCGATAACCTGAAATAACCCCATGTTTGGGTGATACCATTTGGATTTACGTTGTTCCGCTTCGCTCATCATCAGACGGAATGCGCTCATAAAGTCTTCCTTAAATACAATTTTCATCGGGCGAGTTTGCCCATCTGGTGTCATGATGGTGATGCTATCCGTGGGTACGCTATAGACCTCTGCCAGGGTTCGGCACTTGGCATCAGTCATGCCACATTGGACACAGAGGAGGGAATAGCCCACCCATCCGGCAGGAATAGTGCCTTGCTTGATGCGATCAATAGTTTCGGAAACTTCTTCAACCTTTTCTTCAACCTGATTAAGACGGCGTTCTTGTTCTACTTGCGCCAGGGCGTAAGCAAGATTAAGCTCGGCCTGAGATTTTGGTTTTGTCGCGTCAGACTCTAAAGCAAACCAGCGGTCAATAATGGCGGCACGACGCTTTACATCATATCCGGTGATCAAGATTTCGGTATTCCGGCGATCAAGGAGAATTTCACTGATGAAGCCGCGCTCATCAATCGCAACAGCCATCCCTGTAGTGAGCGTAACGTGTTGATTTTTATTATTCCTCAAAAATGAGGAATCAAATTCAATGCTATAGACGACTTTCAGAACTTCCCGGATGTCACGGATCACGTTATCGTGACGTTTATCTGTTAACTCGGCAATTTCACGGCTACTCATCATGGCCGTTTGATTGCGGGTGGTTATGTTATTCATTTTTATACTCCGTGCTCTTTCATTGCCTTAAGTAAGGCTTTCTTGAATTTCTTCTCCTGACACAGGTCTAGAGACATAATCATTAGCGTTTTGTTTAACCAGATGTCATCAGTGTCAGGATCACGTCTGACGCTATCGGGATAAATCGCGAGATACTCTTTCACTGCATTCAGTGACAGAAATTCTTCCGGTGTTAACTTATGTGCCTGCCGGCGATTATGGGTTACTCTGGGTTCTCTGCTGACAGAGGTCACACCGAACGTGTGGGGTTTGTTTTGGTAGCCCATTACAATTCCCCCGATTTATGTGTTAACCGGGCTTTTCTTGAGCAACGGTTGACATCAAGAACGCAACATTCCCGCTCTTCATCTGTCGGCGCCCAGTTCATAGCTTCGCTGTGGACATTAGCAGCCCGCCTAAACAGGCCGCGTTTTTCAAGCCTTTTGGCTTCATCTCTTAACTCGTGAAAGTCTTTCATACTGATGCTTCCTCTTTATCAATATGGGTCTTGAGTGCAGTAGCAAGCTTTCTATTTTCTCGTTCTTCTTTACGGCGCTGGCTGGTGCGGGCTTTCAGTTCTTCATAACGCTTATGTAACGTATGTCGATTTGAATTCAGTTCAGCACGACATTCAGCCCATTCACGGTTAACTTGGTGTTTGGCGTGTTCAGCGACTTTCTTCCAGAGAATTGCCGCAATTTCATATTTTTCATCTTTCTCACTTTGAATGGCTCTCTGTGAGAAATTAAAATGGGTAATATTCACTATGAGTCCTTATTTATTGAAAGGTATATTCTGGTGAAAATCCGCCGTGTTTAGCTCTTTCTGCAATTAATTTAACGAGGGCACACATGAAATCATCACCTTCCTTTGTTAACCCGCCGTATTTAGACAGATAATCACTGTAGCTATTTAAAATATATTTATCGGCTTTCTCTCGTTTGTGTTCGTTATAAATAAGGGCTTCAAAAAACACATACAAAGCCTTCTTTAATATCTCTTCGGATAATTCAACAGTACACATAGAGCCATCGTGAAGACTGACGGGAATACAATGGCTATTAGTCTTTCCCATCATTGCATCGAGTTTTGCCGATATTAAACGATTTCTGTATCGTTCAATTAAGGTTTGATTACTCATAGATACCTCTATTTTAGGCTGAGACAATCCTCAGCTATTAGGCTGTAATTAATATTTAATTAGATTGCTATTTGGTGGCGTCAATGAACTCTTTTCTTAATCGCTTTGCCTTACTGAGAGCGTCAATATAATTTTTGCTACATACATTTATTTCAGGTTTCTTTTGGCCTTTAATCTTTTTTATCTCTTTCCCCAATGTTTCTATTTCTTTTAGCAGTCTAAAAACCATGTCTTGTATTGCACCGATGGCATAAGAGTCCTCACAGTCTTTTGTATATGATTCTTGCCATATTTGGAGAAGTGCGTTTATCTGCTTTGTCTTTATTTCCGTGCATGAAAAAGCCGTTTCTAAATCAAACATGGCGGTCTCTAAATCAAACATAATTCCCTCTCTTTTCTTGACGCTTCGTTTATTACAGCCACATTCGCAATGTCAATTAAATGAGTCATTTGTTTAATGACCTCTAAGAGTAAAAGGCCGTCCGGTTTTCCTCTTTTTTTTGATAATGCACAAAACTCATTGTGGGTATCATTAAATTTAGTGAACTCAATGAAAAAACTGTCATTGCAAGCCAGTAGTTCTTTATGATTTTCAAGAACTGCGGATAATTCATTGCTGAGTTCAATGTAACACTCCAAAATAGTGTTAGAGAGGGAGGAAGATAATATTGTATTAAGCATGTTTCACCTCATCAGTTAAGGCCGCTTCAAGGGAACGATAAACCTCCGAATTAACATCACAAGCAAGTGCGATCAGATCTGCCAGAGTACTTGAGCATTCTTCTTTATTAGCAATATCTATGATGACCTCATAGAGTGAACGAGCTAAACCGGAGCGGTATCTTGCATTATCTAAAGTAATTGGTTTACGCATTATGCACCTCGTTATTATTAACTTGACCCATCCATACAATGGAATATCCAACTAATAATTCTGATAGCTCATTTTTGGCTTGTTGATAATTTCTGGCGACACACCTAACCTTAACTAATAATTTGCGCTCAAAGTCAGCGTGTTTTGTCACTGCAAAAATAAAAATCTTTGTGGTATGATCCGCGTTGAACATAGTAATCGTCCCTCAGCGTTTATTGTGTTCGGCTCTGGTATTTGATTGGCGTCGGTACCAGAGCCATTTTTATAAAGTTGAATTCTGCTTACTCTTTGGTACTTGTCATTAACGTTTGTCCTTTCTTGTTGAGTTTCATCTTTTACCCCGTAATCGGCTTGAGGTTATATTGATAGTTCTTTTAGCTGTGTATCTTTAGTCGCTACCTATTCTTTATTTTGATAAATAAGATTTGCTAATAATGACTTTGGTATGGTTTTAATGTTTTTGTTTGCACGTGTATTGTAGGGAATGCTTTCATTATCAATTTCAAGCTTGACATGTATTTCATTGCTTATGTTCAATGCAGAACCAATTATGTTATTTAGGTCTCTCTTTGACACGCCACCGGTTCGAACAAGGCGTTGCAAACCAACTAAAATTGAACTAAGCATTTCTACTTTTTCGCTAATTTCCTGATTCTCTCGATTTACGGTCATGCTAATCACCTCTTAAGTGTGGTACCGGATGATTTGAATATAGCTATATGGTAATCCTTTATCAATAGCAAATTGCTAATTTTTTTGGAATTAATTATAACCTATTGTTTATTAATAATATTAATTTAAAAATAAACTATACAATGAAGCGCCAATTTAACGGCGCCGTTAGAATCATTTATCTCAGTGTGCGCTTTCTCCTTTCCAGTAACTCGTTAATGATCCGTTCGTAATCATCCGCCTTTTCCTTTAATTCGTTGATTATTCTTGATTGTTCCCTTTCTGGCATTTGTCTAAAAAGGTCTATAAGATGCTCTTCTTGTGGGGTTAATTTTTTATCTCTTTCAATTAAGCTTGGTGGTGACTCTATTAATTCATTTGAATTGATTATTTCATCATGTGGAACATCCAGCCAACCGCGTTTTATGCTTAGCTTTTCTTCTATCTTTCTAGATAGGGAATCACCTAAATTCCTGTATCCATTGATTAATTGGCTTATCATGGATGGCGATAAATCGCAGCGCATAGCAAATGATGCTTGGGATAGGTCACTTGATTCCATAAGTGATTTTAAATTTTTACGCCTAATATCTTTGGTTTCCATTTTGAAAATACCTCATTAATTAGCTAAATGCTATTTACAGTATTGCTAATCTTTCGCTCTGTTTGTATAGTTAGCATATTGCTAATGATGAATTATATCAACAGAAGAGGTGATAAATGGATCGAGAGTTACTAAATCTTCGCCAAAAACTTACGTCCGCCCAATGGAGCCAGATTGCCAAAATGTCTGGAACAACCACAGCCTATTTAAATCAAATCGCGCATGGTTTTCGCCGCCCATCTGTATCTCTCTCTCAGAGGATTGAAGATGCAACTGTAGCGATTTGCCCTGATATAGCCGTTCGAAAAGAAAGTCTTGCTTTTGCCCCAATGCGAAGAGTGGCGAAATGAATTTGTTAAAAATTTTATCTCAATAGTTATAACTATGTTCATTAATCCTCATGCTCAGGTATCGATGCCCTCTCGGTATTTTCCTGATGACGGCAAGTGGATACAGGAAATGTTACTGAAGCTTGGTCCGGCTACTCGCGGAAAAATTACGGTACGTTATTCAGAAGTGTATGAAGCGGCTTGGGATGAGGAACCGATTTCGTATCGAAAGGGCAATGCAGCCAGACGAGCGGCAAATATCCGGCTCAGGGAATATATCGGGAAGTATGTCAGGGCGAGCCAGGGTTACACAGAGAAGCCGCAGCGAGTACAAGAGAGGGGAGCATGAAAAGTTATTGGGATGTTTGGACGTCTAAACGTCTGGATGGGTTGGGGAAGAGGGGAAAACTTTCTAGGGGGGTAAGGGGGGTGATCTTTGAAAGGGGTGTTAGGGAAGGCTTAGCCAAAGGAAAACAACTCAGATCTTATAGAAGATCACTATAGGGTTTCAAAAAAAAGCCGAAATACATCCAGACGTCTAAATGGCTAAATTGATATCCGTCAGGGCGGTGTGCCTGGCAAAGTGAAATAACAGAGGACAGTGTAATGGAAAACAGCGAGAAACTTATTTTGGAATTAGAGCGGCTCATTAACGGGAATCCCGGTCTAACTCAATGGGAATATGACTTTATCAACGGACTCAGCCGTTATTTTCGGCGTGGAAAATATCTAACAGGCAGACAGAAGAATCTAGCTCGCGGACTGATAAAAAAATATTCAGAAGGGAGCAAGAAACCGGTGGACACTTTTGCGAGGAATGCACCGGTTCTTGCGGCAGGTACAACAAAGCATCGGGTACCCACAGGCGATTATGCCACTGAATCCGCCTTAAGGGAACGGGGAGGTGAAACATGCTGACGATAACCCCAAATACGACTCAAAGCCGCGCCTTGTCCATGTTGCGTCAGAACTGGAAACAACACAGTACCTTTATGGTATATGCGCCTACCGGGAGCGGTAAAACAGGTTTATCAGCTTTCATCACAGCCGGTTTCGTTTCTCGTGGGATGCGGGTGATGTTTGTCGCCCCTTACCTCACTCTTGTGCGTCAGACGGCCACCCGGTTCATTCAGTACGGACTGCCAGAGGAGGAAATTGGTTATGTGTGGCGGGATTACCAGCCTCACGACCCAAGCCGGCTGATTCAAATCGCCTCAGCTGACACGCTGATTCGTCGTGACTTTCCTGACAACATCGATCTGTTGATCATTGATGAAGCCCACTTACGCCGTAAGAAGTTGCTTGAAGTGATTCAGCATTTGGCAGAGAACACGGGGGTAAAAGTGATCGGCCTGTCTGGAACGCCGTTTTCCTCGTTTCTTGGAGGCTACTATCAGCAACTTTTAAAGCCCACCACGATGAAAGAGCTTATCGCTAAAGGTGAACTCAGCACTTATGAATTTTATGCCCCGACAAAGCCGGACCTGAAAGGCGTAAAAATGACTTCCAGTGATGATTTTGGGCGGGATTATAAAGAGGACCAGCTAGCCGAGATCATGGGTGATTCAACGCTGGTGGGCGATATCGTCAAGAACTGGCTGGTGAATGGTCATGATGAGCCGACGATTTGTTTCTGTGTCAATGTGGCCCACGCCAATTTTATTACCGTTGAATTTAATAAAGCGGGTGTCAATGCCGAGGTCATCATTGCTGAGACGCCACCGGAGGAAAGGCAGATCATCATTCACCGGTTTGAACAAGGCGCAACCAAAATATTAGTTAGCGTGGGAACGCTGATAGCGGGGTTTGACAGTGACGTGAGGTGCATCATTTACGCCCGGCCTACAAAATCAGAGATCCGCTGGGTCCAATGTCTCGGTCGCGGATTGCGTACCGCGCCCGGTAAAGAAACCTGCATGATATTTGATCACAGCGGTTCGGTTCATCGTCTTGGCTATCCCGATGATATTGAGTATGACGCATTGCCCTCTAAAAGCGACGGCATGAAAGACAGTTCCCGCAGCATTGATAGCGACAAAGCTGAAAGACTGCCGACAGAGTGCCCCAGTTGCCACTTTATGAAGCCAGCGGGCGTTTATGCCTGCCCGAAATGCGGATTTAAGCCCTTAAGCGGTGAAGATGTGGAAGTGGATCGTTCTCGCGGGCTGAAAAAACTCAGCGGCAAGGACCATACTTACAGTAAGAAAGAAAAACAAAGCTGGTGGTCACAAATCAAATATTACCAGCGCCAGCGGGCCAACCAGGGGAAGCCTATCTCTGATGGTTGGTGTGCCCATACCTTCAGAAGCAAATTCAGTGAGTACCCCCATGGTTTAAATGACCATCCGGTCGAGATCACCCCGGAAGTCAATAATTTTATCAAATGGAAACTGATTTCGTGGATAAAAAGCCAGGAGAAAAAACAACGCAGTTCAGCCACGCAGGGAGGTAGCTTATGAAAACAACAGATGCGGTAATTGGGCAGTGGTCGAAAGTTTTTGAGTATTATGGTCTCCCTCCGGTCACCGGGAAAAAACATTACAAAGGGAAGTGCCCTATTTGCAGTCAAAAGGGTAAGTATCGTTGTGATGATGAAGAGGGGCGCGGAACTTTTATTTGCGTCTGCAATACCGGGGATGGCTGGAAATTACTTTCACTGACGCAAAAAAAAGACTTCGGAACGCTGGCGAATGAAGTCGATAAAATTATTGGTAATACTTATGAACACGGGAATAATTATAAAGAAACTGCAAGAGATAATGACCGGTTAACATTTCGCAATAACGTAATTAAAAAATATTCAACATTAATCAATCTGCGTGGAACCCCGGCAGAGCGCTATTTGCGCAATCGGGGGATTAATAGCTTACCTGCCGAGCAAGTTGTTAAGTATTGCGACAGTCAGAGATCTCAACTGGGGAATTTTCAGGCCATTTGGTCACTGGTTACGGATGCCCGCGGGAACCTGTGTTATTTGCACCGAACATTTCTTGATGGCGATAAAAAGGCCCCCGTCAATGTTCAAAAGCAGAGTAAAGCGACGCAGGAAGATGTTTATCTTAAGCACGCTGAATCTGTCGCTATCCGCCTGTTTCCGGTTTCGTCAACGCTGGGAATAGCGGAAGGAATAGAAACGGCGCTTTCATGTAAACAAATCTATGGCTGTAACACATGGTCAACGATGAATGCGGGATTTATGGAGAAATTCCGGGCGCCCCGCGGTGTTAAACACTTAATTATTTTTGCTGATATGGACTTGCATTCAGCCACCGGGCACGCGGCGGCGTTTGAGTGTGCCCGGGGCAATCTCAGTACTAAAAATGATGTGGAATTAGTGAGCATTCGTTGGCCGGATCATGGTGATTTTAATGACGTACTGGTGAACGGCGATGAAGTGCGTGAACTGGTTTTTAAGAAGCGGGCGGAATAATGAAACTTGAATCAGCATTAAAATATTTCAGCCCAAAAGGGCTGGCAATGAGCGACTCATCAAAATGCACATCAACGGACCGGATCACCGGTACTGATGTGATGGCCGCGCTGGGGATGACTGAGTCCAAGGCTTCATTTGGGATGGCGGTATTTTTGAGTAAACACGGCGTCAGCAATAAAGAGACTATTCGAACTGTTGAGCAACTAACTTTGTATGCCAAGCGTCAGGTACCTAAACTTATTGCCAAAGCGAGTGGGAACCGGTTGGGAAAATGCCTGGTGATATTGGCAAAAATGGCGTTTGAAGAATATTCCCGGTCGGCAGCTACAACCGGCACATGCACCCAGTGCAATGGGCGCGGGTTAATCTCCATTCAACGTGATGTAATTAAGTACGCGGGATATAAGGATGTGATAGCGCAACGGATAGAAACTGAGTGCGTGCATGAACTTTGCTCACCTTGCAATGGCAAAGGGATTATATCCAACCGCTGTCGCTGTAACGGCACAGGTAAAGTGGTTGACCGTGAAGCGACGAAAGCCACTGGCGCACCGGTAATTAAAATCTGTGAGCGTTGTACGGGCCGAGGTTATAGTCGGGTACCGTCATCAGTGGCATATACAGCAATTAAGGCTCTCTTGCCCGATTTAAACGAAAGGACATGGAGAAGGAATTGGAAGCCATTCTATGAAAAGCTGGTGGCGAAATGCGATATTGAAGAAAGCCGGGCCGCCTCCGAATTCAGCAAAGTGACACAATAAAAAGCACATCGACAATTTGCATTTTGTCCGCAATTGGTTTATTGTCTGTCAATAGTGGGGAATTGTAGCTATGCTCACTAAAGAACATTCAGACCCGCCGATGCGCGGGTTTTTCTTTTTCTACTATCTTGTATCCCCTCCCGCGACAATATAAGCAAAAATGTTTATATTTCTCTTGTTTTTATAAACAAAAATGTTTATACTTGTTTCAAGTTAAACAAACAGGAGAGGAGGTAGTGAAGCAAAGCGAATTTCGGCGGTGGCTTAAAACCCAGGGGGCAGAATTTAAAGATGGGAGCAATCATCTAAAAATCTTCCTGAATGGCAAGCAAACAACGATGCCGAGACACCCCAGTAAAGAGATCCCCGAACCATTGCGGAAATTGATACTGAAACAACTTGGCATTAAATAATAAAGCTGGCTCAGAAATGAGCCAGTTATTCGCCGCGCTTCACTAAATACATATGCGGTATCCGGTGAAATTTGAACACGATGAAACGGGGTGGGCGGTTATGTTTCCCGATATTCCCGAAGCGTTGACGGGGGGTGAAACAAGAGAGGAGGCGTTAGAAATGGCGCAAGATGCTCTTGTCACTGCATTTGATTTTTATTTTGATGATCAACGTGAGGTGCCAATACCCTCTAATGAGGGTGAGGCATTTGTTGACGTTCCGGCGAGTGTTACAGCTAAAGTATTGTTGTTAAATACCATGCTGCAAACAAAAACAAGCAATGCAGAGTTAGCGAGAAAACTCGGCACGCGCCCGCAGGACGTGCAACGTATAGTTTCATTGCGTCATAGTACGAAGATTGACACAGTAGAAAGCGCGTTGAACGCACTCGGTAAGAGATTGGATCTCGCGATTAATTGACAACGCACTACATACAATTCCAAGGCCGCGAATAATCGTGGCCTTTTTTGTATGTATGTCATAGTAATTTTTCATTAAAGGTGGTAATCATGCTGGTTCGTAATCAGGAATCTATGGAGAAAGGCATGTCAATTACTTATTCTGATATTCGCTCTCAACACAA